>NZ_JBJDPS010000001.1:557846-1493309 GCF_044901685.1 Micromonospora sp. NPDC050397 | reverse complement strand
CGTCGGCCCTCGCCCTCGTCGTACGGCAACGCGGCGGGGGCGGACAAGACCCCCCCGCCCCGGCCCCCCCCCCCCCCGGCCCCCCCCCCCCCCCCCCCGGGCCCCCCGCGGGGGGGGGGGGGCGGGGGGGGGGCCGGGGGGGGGGGGGGGGGGCCCCCCCCCCCCCCCCCCCCCACGGCGGCTGGGCTCAGGCGCGGGTGTAGGTGGTGACGCCGAGCGCCGCCCGAGCCGGTCCGGGGGCAACATTCTGCCGTGGGGGAGCGGCGGCGGTGGCCGTAGGCTTCGTCGGACATTCGATGATCGTGGGAGAGGTAGGCGTACCGGTGACGACTCGTATCGCGGTGTTCGGGGCTGGCTCCTGGGGCACCGCGTTCGCCATGGTCCTCGCCGACGCCGGGGCCGAGGTCACCCTCTGGGCGCGTCGCCCCGAACTGGCCCAGGCGATCAACACCACCGGCACCAATCCGGAGTACTTTCCCGGGTTCGCCCTGCCCACCGGGATCACCGCGACCGCCGACCCGGCCCGGGCGGCGGCCGGTGCGCGGTTCGCGGTGCTCGCCGTACCGTCGCAGACCCTGCGGGCCAACCTGGGTGCCTGGGCGTCGGTCATCGCCGAGGAGACGGTGCTGGTCAGCCTGATGAAGGGCGTCGAACTCGGCACCACCCTGCTGATGAGCGAGGTCGTCGCCGAGGTCACCGGCGCCGGGCCGGGCCGGATCGCGGTGGTGTCCGGGCCGAACCTGGCCGGTGAGATCGTGCACCGCCAGCCCGCCGCCTGCGTCGTGGCGTGCCGGGACGCCGACGTCGCCCGGGAACTCCAGCACGCCTGCCACACCGGCTACTACCGGCCGTACACGAACACCGACGTGGTCGGCTGCGAGGTCGGCGGCGCGGTGAAGAACGTCATCGGTCTCGCCGTCGGCATCGCCGACGGGCTCGGTCTCGGTGACAACACCAAGGCGTCGCTGATCACCCGGGGACTGGCCGAGACCACCCGGCTGGGTCTGGCGATGGGCGCCGACCCGCTCACCTTCGCCGGCCTGGCCGGCATGGGCGACCTGGTCGCGACCTCCTGTTCGCCGCTGTCACGCAACACCGCCTTTGGGGTCAGCCTCGGCCGTGGCCTGACGGTGGCGCAGACCGTCGCCGCCACCGCCCGCACCGCCGAGGGTGTCACCTCCTGCCGGTCGGTACGTGACCTCGCCCGCCGCCACCGCGTGGACATGCCGATCACCGAGATGGTCGTCGACATCGTCCACGAGGGGAAACCGCCCCGGCTGGCGGTCAAGGAGCTGATGTCCCGGTCGGCCAAACCCGAACGCCGCTGACCCGCGTACGAACGGTGGTCGTCCGGGCCGCGCGGGTGGCACACTGGCGATCATGACTTCGGGCACGGTCGACGCGGCGGCGGCCGGCACCTGGCGACTCGGGGACCTGACCGTCAACCGGCTCGGGTTCGGCGCCATGCGCCTGACCGCGAACGCCGACGGCGGCCCGAGTGACCGGGAGCGGGTCCTGACGGTGCTGCGCCGGGCGGTCGACCTCGGGGTCAACCACATCGACACCGCCGCGTTCTACTTCTCCCCGCTGCGCTCCGCGAACGAACTGATCAACCGGGCGCTCGCGCCGTACCCGAAAGACCTGGTCGTCGCGACCAAGGTCGGCCCGGGCAAGGACCCGTCGGGTCAGTGGCTGCCGCCGGCCCGGCCGGAGCAGCTACGCGGTCAGGTCGAGCAGAACCTGCGCGAACTCGGCCGTGACCACCTCGACCTGGTGAACCTGCGGGTCCACGGCACCGAGTCAATCGGCGAACGGTTCGCCGCCCTGGCCCGGCTGCGTGACGCCGGGCTGATCCGGCACCTCGGCGTCTCCAACGTCACCGTCGACCAGCTCACCGAGGCCCAGTCGATCGCCCCGGTGGTCTGTGTGCAGAACCGGTACGGCGTCGACACCCGGCGCCACGACGACCTGCTGCGCCTGTGTGGACAGCGGGGGGTGGCGTTTGTGCCGTTCTTCGCGATCGCCGGCACCGGGCGGGAGGCGGGTGCCGGTCACGGTGACGACGACGAGGTGCGGGCGGTGGCGCGGGCGCACCGGGCGAGCACCGCTCAGGTACGTCTGGCGTGGACCCTCCGGCAGGGGCCGCACGTGCTCGCCATCCCGGGCACCGGAAATCCCGACCACCTCGTCGCCAACGTCGCCGCCGCCGCGTTGTCCCTGTCCGACGACGAACTGGCCCGGCTCGGAGCCGTCCCACCGGGTTGATCAGGACCGTGGTCGTCCGCCCGGCCGGTGCCGGCGGATGTCCGACAGCACCTGGTCGTTGTCGACGAACCGGATGCCGGTGATCCCGACGGCTTCGGCGCCCGCCACGCAGGCGGCGTTGTCGTCGACGAACAGCTAGTCGGCCGGTTGCCCGCCCAACGTGCGCAGGATGTGGGCGAAGTACCTGGGGTCGGGCTTGCGGTAGCCGACCCGGTGCGACAGGAACGAGCCGTGTACCCACCGCTGGTCGCCGTGGAGCAGCTCGACGTGGGCGCCACGTAACGGCTCCTGGTTCGATGCCAGGTAGACCCGGCCGAACCCGAGATCGGGCACCGTATCCCGCAGGGTGTGGTTGAGCGTGATGTTGCCGGTCAGCCACCGGCGTAGGAACGCCGCACCGGTCAGACCCTCGACGTGGTCGGCGAGCACCCGGTCGGCGACCCGTACGAAGTCGCCGTCTCCGACGAGGGTGCGCAGGTAGCCCGGGTCGTCGAACAGGGCGTCCTGGAAGGCCAGGTATCCGTGCCGCCAGCGGTGCTCACGCTCGATCGCCTCGACGAACCCGGGATCGGGAAACTGGAGGACACCGTCGACGTCGAGCAGCAGGACCCGCACTCTCCGACCTCCTGACTGATCTGATCGTGTTGGGCGGTGTCGGCACGGCTTGCGGGGGGCCGGGCGGGCCCGGCCCCCCTCTTTTTCTACTCGTTGCCGGCGATCACGGTGAACCTGAATCCGGCGCTGGTCGGCCGACGCAGCGGGATGTCGCACTTGATCCGGCGCAGCACCTCGTTGCGGCTGAACCCCAGCCCGTGCGCGATGAGCCAGTCCGGACGTACGGGCACCGGGTCGGCGAAGACGACCTCCACCTGGACCGGCCACGCCTGGTCGACCGGTGCCGGTGGGGTGTCCAGCCGCCAGGCGTCCGTCCAGTCCAGGGCGAACCGGTTACGCCGGGCGAGCAGCGGGTCCAGCAGCCGGGACGCCACCAGTTCCGGGTCGTTGACGCCGTAGCCGTGCAGCTCGGCCGGATCGAAGGAGCTGACCGGTGTGCGTTCGTGCACGGTCAGCTTGCTCGTCCGGTCGCAGGTGACGCAGCGGACCAGCAGCCACACGTCGAGCAGCTTGCCGTTGGCGTTGACCCGGAACCTGCCCTCCCCGGTGGTGGCCGACTCCGCTCGGCAGTCGACGCACCGCTTCGACAGCAGGGGCAACCTGGTCCGGCGAACGACCCAGGGCAGCACGATATGAGGATGTGAAGACATGAACTCTCCAGACCTGACACGAGGCCGATTGGGCGCGGCCTCAAACGCTGTAGGACCGGGCGCGCGCAGAAGGGCAGCCCGGTAGAACCGACGGGAGGTCGGCTACAGGTGAGCGAGAAACGGTGTCAGGTCTAAAGAGCGGGCGGGGTCACGCGGTTTTGTCCTCTGTCCTCACGGCGACGGGCCGCAGGCAACGTACGGGAAGCGGCAGGCGGGCTCAACCGGTTTTCCGTACCACCCGGACTTGCCGGGCCGGTCGTCCTATCCGACGTGGGCGAGGAAGAAGTCCCGTACGTCGTCGGCGAGCAGGGTCGGCACCTCCATCGCGGCGAAGTGGCCGCCGCGTTCGAACTCCGACCAGTGTCGGATGTCGTAGAGCCGTTCGGCCAGCGGTCGCACCGACTGGGTGATGTCGTACGCGAACACCGCCACGCCGACCGGCACCGGGCACGGCGCACCCCCGCGCGGTGTCTCGCGGGACAGTCGAGCCGAGGAGGCGGCGGTGGCGGTCAGCCAGTACAGCGAGACGTCGGTGAGGATCCGCTCGTCGTCGACCGGCGACCGGGGGTCGGTCCAGTGTGCGAACCGTTCGGCGATCCAGGCCAGCTGGCCGACCGGTGAGTCGGTCAGCGCGTAGCCGATGGTCTGCGGGGTGGTGGCCTGCAGCGCCTGGTACGGCGGACGGTTGGCCATCAGGTGTCTGATCTTGTCGAGCCGGGCCTCGTCGGTCGCCGACAGTGCGACGTCGGTCTCCGGGTCCGGTCGGGTCGGCAGGTAGTTGACGTGTACGCCGACGACCCGTTCGGGTGCCACCGCGCCCAGCGCCATCGAGATGCCTGACCCGAAGTCGCCACCGTGCGCGCCGTAGCGCTCGTACCCGAGACGGCGCATCAGCTCGGCCCAGGCCCGCGCGACGCGGACGACGTCCCAGCCGCGCTCGTGCGTCGGCCCGGAGAAGCCGAACCCGGGGATCGACGGGATCACCAGGTGGAAGTCGCGCGACAGTGGCTCGATCACGTCGAGGAATTCCAGGAACGAGCCGGGCCAGCCGTGGGTGAGGATCAACGCGAGCGCGTCCGGCTTCGGAGACCGTACGTGGACGAAGTGGATGTTCTGGCCGTCGATCTCGGTGGTGAAGTGTGCGAGTTCGTTGAGTGTGGTCTCGTGCGCGCGCCAGTCGTAGCCGGTGCGCCAGTGCTCGACCAGTTCCTTGAGCCGGGTCAGCGGGAAGCCGTAGTCCCACCCGGCGTCGAGGACCTCGTTGGGCCATCGGGTACGGGAGAGCCGGTCGGTCAGGTCGTCGAGGTCGGCCTGGGGGACGTCGATGCGAAACGGCTTGATCATGGCGTCAACTCCGAGGAATCCGTTCCGAGCCCAAATGTTCGGGCGGCTAACGTTTGGCACCCAAACGATACTCCAATCATTGGTCCACCCAACGACTCGTTAGGCTTGTCACATGCAGAACCCGTCGGACCCGACACCGAGCAGGTGGGAGAGCCTGCCCAGCTGGCTGCTCACCCAGACCGGCAACCACGCGCACCGGCTGGTCGCCGAGGGGTTCTCGTCCGTCGACGCCCGCGGCTACCACTACCGGCTGCTGGCGACGCTCCAGGACTTCGGCCCGGCCAGCCAGGCTGCGCTGGGCCGCCGCAGCGGCATCCACGTCAGCGACATGGTCGCGACCGTCAACGAACTCGCCGACCGCGAGTACGTCGAACGCGCCCCGGACCCCTCCGACCGGCGGCGCAACGTCATCTCACTGACCACGGCGGGCAGACGGCAGCTACGGCGGCTGGAGGGCCGGCTGGCCGAAAGCCAGGACGAACTGCTGGCTCCGCTGTCGGCCGAGGAGCGACAGCGCCTGACCGAGCTGCTGTCCAGGCTGTTGGACCACCACAACCGACGGACCAGCACGCCCGACGAGCCGTGGCGCTGACCGGGAACGCGCCGCCAGCGTGAGGCCGCCGCTCTCGCGGGGCACCCCGGCGCGGCCGGCGGACACCGCCGGGACGGCAGGCCGGGGGGTCGCCCGCTACCCGGCCCGGTGGTTTGGCACCGCGAGGGCGGGTGCGGGCTCCTCGCGTACCGGTGCCGGGTCGACGAGGGCGACCAGCACGACCAGACCCGCCAGGCAGTAGGCGGCGCCCTGGGTGGCGATGACCGGCACGATCCCGACACGTTCGGCGAGTACGCCCGCCGCGAGGGTTCCGATCAGCATCGCGGCGCCGCCAGCGGCGGCCGTCGCCCCGAACACCCGCCCACGGTGATCGTCGTGGGTGGCGTTCTGGAAGATCGTCATTCCACCGGCGGTGAGGAACGCGACCGGTAGACCGACGACCGCGATGAGCACCGGCGCGGGCCAGAGCACGTCCGTCACCAGCGGGTACAGGAACAGCACCAGGTCCAGCGCGCCGAAGATGACCGCGCCCCAGCCGAACATCGCCCGGGGCGCGAAACGGTGCGCGACCAGTGTCGCGACGAGACCGCCGACGAGACCACCGACCGCCTGGGCCGCCATGATCAGTCCGAAGGCACGGGCGTCGCCACCGAGCACGTCGCGGACGAAGGGGGCGATCAGCGTGCCCATCGTCGCCTCGCCGACACCGGTGATGACGGTGAAGGTCAGGAAGACCCTGAGAGGCCGGCTGGACCATGCGACACCGATGCCCTCGGCCCATTCCCGCGTCGCCGTCGCGGGCCTCGCCGCACCGGCCGTGCGGGGAGCGCGGAGCAGCCACAGCAGCGTCGCCGCGACGGCGAACGTCACCATGTTCACCAGGCCCAGCAGGGTGATGCCGCCGACACCGGCGACGAACCCGCCCAGTGCGGCCCCGACCAGGCGAGCGACGTCACCGGCCTGGGCGTTGAGGGAGTTGACCGTGACCAGGTGCTGGTGCGGCACCAGGGACGGCACGAGCGCCGCCTCGGCCGAGGCGAAGAACGGCGCGAGGCAGGCCTGCATCCCGATCACCAGGTAGACCAGCCAGATCTGGCCGGCTTGCTGCACCACCAGCAGGGGGAGCAGGGCGAGCAGCATCAGCAGGTTGGTGGTGACCATGCTGGCCCGACGGTCCCAGCGGTCGGCGTAGACACCGGCGACCGAGCCGAGCACGATCTGCGGCAGCAGCGAGGCCAGGACCGATCCCGCGGAGGCGAGGGTGGAGCCGGTCAGGGCGTAAACCTGGTAGGCGAGCCCGGTGCGCAGGATCCAGTCGCCGGTGAGCGAGATCAGGTTGGCGGCCAGCAGCAGCCGCAGGTCGCGGTTGTCGCCGAGGATCCGCCACAACCGATGCACGTCACCCGCCCGAGGGCGTCGCGGGCAGGGGTGCGGCCACGAGCGTCAGGTTCACCGGTACGGCGTCGGCGGGCCGCTTGCCGGCGTCGCCGAGCGGACGTCGCTCGGCCAGCGGGGTCACCAGTTCGTCCCACCGCTGCTTGAGCTCGGTGAACTCCTCGAGCGTCAGGTAGAGCAGCGACTGGGAGACCCCGACGTGTTCGGCCCAGCCGGGATCCTCGTCGGCGCGGCGTTGCTGCCAGTCGGCAAGTTGGGCGCCGGCCTGGTCGACGAGGAAGCGGTCGAGCAGTTCGATCGGCTCCCACGCCTCCGGTGACCCGTCGGCCGCCTCGAACCGGTGCGAGACGGCCGTGACCCGCCACGGCCGTTCGCGGTTGTCGCCGGCGTCGGCGGGTTCGACGAAGCCGTACTTGGCGAGTTGGCGCAGGTGGTGGGAGGCGAGTGCCTGGCTGACGCCGAGTTGCCGGGCGGCGCCGGCGGCGGTGACGGAACCCTCCCGGCCGACGAGGGCGTGCAGCTTGAGACGCAGCGGATGGGCGAGTGCCCGCAGCGCTAGCGGGTCACGGACGACCCGCCGTACGGGGCCAGACTCCAAGGACATGTTTGGAGTCTGGCCCCGGTGCCCGACAGATGTCAAACGAACACTTGGGGTTGCGCTCGGGTTGTCGTCGCTGCTCGACACCCTGCGCGGCCGGCTGAGCGGGATCGACGAACGCATCGACACGCTCGTCCGTTCCCGCCAGGCCCTCAACGACTACATCGAGGTCACCGAAGGGCGCGTGTCACCGGGCCACGGCGAACAGCTCAGAGGTTTCTGACGAAGACGATCGCGTCGATCTGGTCGGTGGTCGCCGGGTCGAGCGAGGAATACGTGTAGTCGGCCGGGACCCGGGCCGACACCGTCCGGTCGAGACGGCCCGGGTCGACGACGGCGCGGGCGTACGGAAGCGTCAACAGTGACCCTTCGATGGTCCCGGGGTCGGGGACGTCGCGGCCCCGGGACCCGAACGTGGTGGCGACAAAGGCGTACTCGTCGCCCAGACGGGAGCCGACGATGGCACCGGCGCTCCACCACCGCAGCGGCAGACCCCCCAACCGCAACTGACTCCTGCTCCGCTGCAGGTGACTGTTGTGCGCGAAGGCGAGGGTGGGGCCGCGCCGGGCCTCGTGGCGCACGATGGCCTCCAGGTTCTCGGCCATCATCGCGTCGCGCTGACACATCAGGTTGTTGACGCGGTTGGGCGCGGCGTCGGCCAGGCCGGCGTGGTAACGCAACAACCCGGCGGCCGTACGTCCGTGCAGGTCGGCCAGCCACCAGCGCTCGGCCGACGTGCCGGCGACCAGGTGCGGGGCGTACGCGGTGAGCAGTGCGCGCAGGTCGTCGGCGATCAGACGTAGTCGCCCGACCTCGGGGGCGTCGCCGATCGACCGGGCGGGATCCACGAGAGCGTCCGGATGGGTCCAGCGTTCGTCGGCGCCGAGCAACTCGTCGAGGGTGTCCCGGCCCCAGGGCAGGTCGAGGTCGGCGGTCGCGAGGTAGTCGTACAACGCGGTCAGGGCCGGGCGGGGGCTGGCCGCGCCGGTCATCTCCAGCGGGGCGTCGAAGCCGTAGAAGCGCAGCCGCTCCTCCCGGGGACGCCGCTCGTTGTGGGCGCGCATCCAGCGCAGCAGCTCACGGTTGGCGGCCGAGGCGCCGAAGCCGTGGCTGAAACCACCGTCCATCGCCTCGTCGAGGGTCCCGACGCCGTCGACCACGTACGCGTCGGCGACCAGGGCCATCAGACAGTCGCTCTCGATGGTGACGGAGCGGTAGCCCTCGTGTTCGACAAGGTGCCGGAAGAGGTCGTTGCGCAGTTCGAGGAAGGCGTCGACACCGTGGGTCGGCTCGCCGAGGCCGAGCAGGCGGATGGTGGGGGACAGGAGCGCGTTGAGGGCGCCGCCGCTGAAGGGACGGGCGGCGGCTTCGGTCAAGGCCGTCATACATTAAACCCTATCGTTGAACCCTCTGTGTAAACTTTGGCTGCATCTCCGGCTTCTGACGAGGACGTACCTTCAAATGCGGTTGCGGCCCATAGACCTGGCGCGCGAGCACGGCCTGTCCACCCAGGCGGTGCGCAACTACGAGGAGGCGGGCTTCCTGCCGCCGGCCGAGCGCTCGCCGCACGGCTACCGGGTCTACGCCCCGCGTCACGCCGTGGCGCTGCGCACGTTCCTGGCGCTGATCCCCGCGCACGGCCACGCCACCGCGGGGGCGATCATGCGAGCCGTCAACGACGGCGCGGTCGAGCGGGCGCTACTGCTGATCGACGACAGTCACGCCCAGTTGGCCGGTGACCGGCGCACCCTCGAGGCCGTCGAACGGGCGCTGCGCGACCTGGTGCCGGCCGCGCAACCAGAGCCGGGTACGACGTACATCGGGCCGCTCGCACGCCGGCTCGGGTTACGGGCGGCGACGTTGCGCAAGTGGGAACGGGCCGGGCTGGTCGTCCCCCGTCGCGACCCGCACACCGGTTACCGCGTCTACACCTCGTCCGACGTACGCGACGCGCTGCTGGCCCACCAACTGCGTCGCGGCGGACACGGGCTCACCCAGATCGCGCAGGTGCTGGAGCAGGTGCGGACGGCGGGCGGACCGGAACCGCTCCAGGCGACGCTGCGGCAGTGGCGCGACCGGCTGACCGCACGCGGCCTGGCGATGCTGGCCGGCGCCGGCGCGATCAACACCTATCTGGGCACGTCGTAGCGTCTCGTCCGACCGACGTCGGGGTCATCGGTACGGGTGCGCGAACCCCGTCCACACCGCCCCGCCCCCGGCCCCGATCCCGACGTTGGCACCGGCACCGATTCCGACACCGGTGACCGGCTGTCCGACCGTGTCCCAGCCCTGGTCGGGCCGGCGCCGCCGACCTTCCACCGGGCGGAGGGTCGGCGACGCCGAGCCGGTGCGGCGTCCCGGCGACTTAGCTGGTCCGGTACCAGTCCACGCAACCCCAGGCGACCCAGCCGGTGGCGCCCCGGTACGTCGCCCTGATCCAGTAGTTGCTCTTGCGGCAACCGGAGACCGAGTACGAGCCGCCCTCGCTGGCGGTGCAGCTCGCCGTGCCGCGCTGGCCCTTGTTGATCTGGCCGAGCGGGGTACTCGTGACCGACTTCGCCTTCCGGATCTTCACCGCACCCACCCCCGACCTGGGCGTCACGTAACACGCGTTGGGTGAGGTGTCGGCCCGCGCGACCGCAACCGGGGCGGTGTGCGTACGGTCCGGCGCGGCCTGCACCGGTGCCGCCACGAGCAGCGTGCCGGCGATCGTGGCCAGTGTGACGGTGCTGGTCGCGACGATGCTGGTACGGCGGATACGTCGTCCGTTCATGTCCTGCGCTCCTCTGTCCTCGGGGGAACCGGTGCTCGGGGAACCGGTGCTCGGCGGATCCGAGCTCTCCGGCTGCGAGTACAGCGGCGCGGGCAGCGCCGACACGAACTTCTCGGGCCGACGTCGGACCGAGTTCGGACCGACGTGGACGGCACAATCGCCCTGTGGACAAATCCGACAACACGTCCCCGTCCGAGGCGATCGGGTTGATGTGGGCAGCGGTACGCCGGGCACTGGCGGACGCCGGAGACCCGTCACCGGCGCGGATCGAGCAACTCTCGGTGGAACTGCCGGGGGTGGACCGACTCTCCGACAGCACCGTCAGCGGCTGGTTCGAGCACTGGAGCGCCGTACCGGCGTGGAGCAGCTTCCACACGTTGATCGTCTGCCTGGACGCCGAACGGGCCGAGGACTGGAAGGCGCTGCACACGGCCGCGCTGACCGAGCGGAACCGCCGCCGGACCCGACGCGGCACCACGAAGGAACCCGGACGTACGCCGACCGGACCCCAGCCGCCCACCGCGACCGAGCCGGCCAGCGAGCCCCAGCCGACCGGCGTGGGACAGCCGCGCCGGCGTCGGGCACTGTCCGCCGCCACGGCGGCCGGTGCCCTGGTCAGCACCGCGGCGGTCGTGTTCTTCTGGCAGTGGCCACGGTCGCAGGGCGAACCGTCGACCGCACCGACCACGTTGTCCGCGCGCACCTGGCCGGCGAAGGTCGCCAACACCTGGTCGGCGACCCAGACGGAGTGGAAGGGCTTCAGGGGGAGCAGCGTCTACGGCGACCCGTACGAGACCGGCCGTGGCTCCAAGGTCGGCGCGTACGAGGAGGGACGGGCGATCCAGGTCGCCTGCCAGGAACGCGCCGGGCGACCGATCACCGACCCGAACCGCGACCTCACCTCGCCCGTGTGGAACCGGCTGGTCGAAGGGGTCTGGATCCCGGACCTGTACACCGACCTGCCGACGTCCGAGGGGCCGACCCCACCGCTCGGCATCCCGCCCTGCCCCAGGCCGTCGCCCTGAACGCGGTCCGCATCCCCGAATCGATCCGAGGATCGGAAGCGCCGGCGGTGGTGACGACAAAAGAAAAGGCAAGGAGATCAAGCACTCCTCGCCACTTCTAATGTATATCGCACCCGGGGCCTTGCGGCAAGACCCGGGTGGTGCCGCACAATCGTCGGTCGAAGCACAGAACCTGTGGAAATCAGGCGATCCGTGAAGTATTTCGGGTATGTGGGTCGCCCGCCCGTACGGCACAGGTGGCCGACGCGCAACCCGCCGAATGAGGGGTCTCATGATTGACGTGATCGTTGCCGGCGCCGGACCGACCGGTCTGATGCTGGCCAGCGAGTTACGGCTGCACGACGTGCACGTCGTCGTGCTGGAACGGGACACCGAGCCGACCAGAATCGTCCGCTCGCTCGGCCTGCACGCGCGCAGCGTCGAGGTGATGGACCAGCGCGGTCTGCTGGACCGCTTCCTCGCGCACGGCCAGCAGTACGAGCTGCGTGCTCACTTCGCCGGCATCATCAAACCGTCGCCGGAACGCATCGACACCGCGCACCGTTACATCCTCGGCATCCCGCAGCCCGTCACCGACCGGCTGCTGACCGAGCACGCCGCCGAGGTCGGCGTCGAGATCCGGCGCGGCAGCGAACTGGTCGGGCTGCGCCAGGACGACGACGCGGTCATCGTCGAACTGGCCGACGGCACGCTACTGCGCTCGCGTTACCTCGTCGGCTGCGACGGCGGTCGCAGCACCGTACGCAAGCTGCTCGGCGTCGGCTTCCCGGGCGAACCGACCACGGTCGAGACGCTGCTGGGCGAGATGGAGCTGACCGCACCGGCGGAGGAGGTCGCCGCCGTGACGGCCGAGGTCCGCAAGACCCAGCTCCGGTTCGGGGTCGGACCGATCGGGGACGGGTTGTACCGGGCCGTGGTGCCCGCCGCGGGGGTGTCCGAGGACCGTACGCCGCCGACGCTGGAGGAGTTCAAGCGGCAACTGCGAGCCACCGCCGGTACGGACTTCGGCGTGCACTCGCCCCGCTGGCTGTCCCGCTTCGGCGACGCCACCCGCCAGGCCGAACGGTACCGGGTCGGACGGGTGCTGCTGGCCGGCGACGCGGCGCACGTCCACCCGCCACTGGGCGGGCAGGGGCTCAACCTCGGCGTCCAGGACGCCTTCAACCTCGGCTGGAAACTCGCCGCCGAGGTCAACGGCTGGGCCCCGGACGGGCTGCTCGACAGCTACCAGACCGAACGTCACCCGGTCGCCGCCGCCGTACTGGACAACACCCGCGCCCAGACGGAGCTGATCTCCCTCGAACCGGGGCCGCAGGCGGTACGCCGGCTGATGTCGGAACTGATGGACTTCGAGGACGTGAACCGGTACCTGATCGAGAAGGTCACCGCAATCGGGATCCGGTACGACTTCGGCGAAGGGCATGACCTGCTCGGCCGCCGGCTTCGGGACGTACGGCTGAAGCAGGGACGCCTCTACGAGCTGATGCACGGCGGTCGCGGCCTGCTGCTCGACCAGACCGGCCGGCTCTCGGTAACGGGCTGGGCGGACCGGGTCGACCACGTCGTCGACGTCAGCGAGGAGTTGGACGTGCCGGCCGTGCTGCTGCGGCCGGACGGCCACGTGACCTGGGTCGGCGACGACCAGCGGGAGCTTCTCGACCACCTGTCCCGGTGGTTCGGCGCCGCCACAGCCTGAGCGGCTG
The DNA here is from genome assembly GCF_044901685.1 of Micromonospora sp. NPDC050397. Classification (NCBI taxonomy): domain Bacteria; kingdom Bacillati; phylum Actinomycetota; class Actinomycetes; order Micromonosporales; family Micromonosporaceae; genus Micromonospora; species Micromonospora sp. NPDC050397. The sequence goes on along the minus strand of NZ_JBJDPS010000001.1, from coordinate 1,480,388 downwards.
GCCGTCGAACCGAGGACGCGGGCGGGTCGCCCGGTGGCGGTCAGCTTTCCGCCAGGGCCGCGCCGAGTGGCGTGTGCTCGTACCGGACGGCCCGCCCGGCGCGGGTACGGGTGACCAGACCGGCGTCGCGCAGCACCGCCAGATGGCTGCCGACGGTGCCCAGGCTGAGGCCGAGCTGCGCGACGAGCTGTGTTGTTGTCGCGGGCACGTCCAGCGCGCGCAGCACGTCCGCGCGGCGTGGGCCGACCAGCCGGCTCAGGGCCTCACCGCCCGGTGCACGCGGCACGGGGCCGAACAGGTCCGCGATGCCCCGGGCGGGATAGACCAGGGCGTACGGCCACGGCGGCTCGACGTAGCTGATCAGAGCGCCGAAGACTGTCGGCATCAGCAGCAGGCCCTTGCCGGCCAGCCGGTGCCGGTCCCACCCGGTACGCGAGCCCGTGCGCACCTCGATGGTCCCGGTCTGCCCCTCGGAGCGCCAGCTCACCCGCGAGTCGAGATCGGACAGCGCGGCCGCCCAGCCGTACATCGCCAGGTGCCCGGCGCGGCGGACCAGGTCACGCTCCAGCACCGCCCGCAGCCTCGGCCAGTCCGGCTCGACCAGCGTCTGCCAGCTCGCCTCGAGCGCGTCGGCGAGCTGGGTGACCACGTCGGGGGCGTCGAGGATGCGCTGCACGTAACGTGGTGGCGTCCGCAGTCCCACCAGGTTGCGGGCCAGTTCCAGGCGCGCACGGCGCAGCGGCGTGGCACGTACGGCGGCCAGTTCGGCGGCGAAGTCGCCACCGGAGCCCGACGGCGGCGGGTGGATGAAGTCGGCGTTGTAACCGCCGCGACGGAACAGCGCCGTCAGCGCCCCGACGGCGGGAGCCTGCCGGCGCAGCCGCTCGTACCGTGGCGCGATGCGCTCGGCCCACGGCCGGAGCGGGCCGGCGGCCTGTACGCCGGCCGCGACGCGCAGCGCCTGCATCGCCTCGCCCAGCGGTGAGATCGCGTAGCGGGTACGCGCCACGTCGACGGGTCCCACCTCGATGGCCAGCATGTTTTGCCTCCACGCGAAAGCATAGTCACCGTGGCCGGACTGCCCCGATGCTGTCGACCATGACCACCACGTCCGTCGTCGCGCCACGCCCGGCCACCTACCGCGAGGTGTTCGCGGTAGGTCAGTTTCGCGTGCTGTTCGGCAGCTACACGCTCTTCCTGATCGGCGAGACGGTGCGGATGCTCGCACTCTCCGTGACGGTCTACGCGGCAACCGGGTCGCCGCTGATGTCGGCGCTGGCGTACGCGGCGGGCTTCCTGCCGTACGCCCTGGGCGGCACGTTGTTGCTGGCTTTCGCCGACCGCTGGCCCCCGCGTGCCGTCATGGTCGGGTACGAGGTGCTGCGCGCCGTGGTCAGCGCGGTGCTCGCCGCCGGGCTGCTGCCGGTGCCGGCCATGTTGGCGCTCGTGTTCGTCACGGGTCTACCCGGTGCCGTCGCCTCCGCCTCACGTGCCGCCCTCCTGCCCGACCTGCTGGACGGCGACCACTACGTGCTCGGCCGGGCGGTGTTCTCAATGGCGGCCGGCGGCACGCAGGTGCTCGGCTTCGCCGCCGGTGGCATGCTGATCGTCGCTGTCGGCGCCCCGGGCGCGCTCTGGATCACGGCCGCGACCTGCCTGGCTTCGGCGGCCCTGCTGCGACTGCGCCTGGCCGACCACCCGTGCCGCCGCACCGGCGGTTCGGCCGGCGTCAGCGAGACCTGGCGGGTGAACCGGGCCCTGTTGCGCCGGCCCACGGTCCGGGCGCTGCTGCTGGCGCAGTGGCTGGCACCGGCGCTGATGGTCGGCGCCGAGGGCGTGCTGGTGCCGTACGCCGAGCGGGTCGGCGCGCCCGACGCGGCCGGGCTGCTGTTCGCGGCGGTCGCCGCCGGGATGTTCGCCGGCAACCTGATCGTCGGCCGCCTGGTGTCCCCGGCGGGCCGGGAGCGGCTCGCCGGCCCGCTCGCGCTCGCGCTCGGACTGCCGCTGCTGGGGTTCGCGCCGCATCCGGGACCGGCCTACGCCGCCATCCTGATGGCAGTGTCCGGGTTCGGCGTCGCCTACCAGCTCCCGCTGGCCCGCAGGTTTCTCCACGCGGTGCCCGAGACGCAGCGCGGTCAGGCGTTCGGTCTGCTGCTGACCGGAACGATGACGTTGCAGGGTTTGGCGGCCGGGGCGGCTGGCGCGCTGGGCGAGGCGGTGGCCCCGGGGCTGGTCGTCACACTGGCCGGTGCGGCCTCGGTCATCGCCGCGCTGATGTCCTGGCGAACGCTGTCGCCGCCCCGGCGCCCCTGATCGCGGCCCCGCGTGCCCGACAGAGGCGAACGCTGTCGCCGCCCCGGCGCCCCTGATCGCGGCCCCGCGTGCCCGACACCGGTCGGGCGCTCGGAAGGAATACCGGGTCGGCCCTCAGAGACCCGCCGCCGGGTCAGAGACCCGCTGCCACCGCGGCGCCGAGCCCGAGCAGGACGACGCCGGTGGTGACGCTGACTCCCCGCAGTACGGTCGGCCGCGACACCAGGGCGCGTCCTCGGCTGACGGCCCAGGTCAGCAAGGTGTACCAGGAGGCGGTGACGAGCGCCCACAGGGCTCCCAGGGCGACGGTTGACAGGAACACCGGGCCTTTCGAGGTCACGAACTGGGGCAGCACCGAGATGGCGAACACGCCCGCCTTCGGGTTGGTGAGGTTGGTGATCAAGCCGGTGAGGTATCCGCTCGCGAAGCCGGTGCCGCGCCCGCCCTCGTCGGAGGGGCGGGTGGAGACGGTGGTGGTGAGCGCCGTCCGTAGCGTCTTCACCCCGAGGATCATCAGCACGATGCCGCCCGCGATCCGCAGCACCGCGTACGCGGTGGGGCTGGCCAGCATCACGGCGGACAGCCCCAGCGCGGCGGCCGTGGACCACAGCAGGAAACCGCTGGCATTGCCCGCGAGCGTGCCTCGGAGCGTACGTTGGCCGCCTTCGAGAACCTGCCGGATCATCAGGGCCTGGCTCGCGCCTGGCAGCATCGCCAGCAGCAAGGTGGTGGCGACGAAAACGGGTACGTGCGTGGGCATGGCAAAGAACCCCTTCCGGGGGGTGCGGCCGATGGGTGTACGACCAGGCTTCCTCTTCTCCGCCTTGAAGAGAAGTTAAAAGAGAAGGTGCAGCGTTAGCATCGGTGAATGCTGGTGGATCCGGGACAGCTTCGGCTTCTCGCGTTGATCGAGCGGTACGGCTCCCTGACGGCGGCGGCTCACGCACTCCAACTCACGCCTGCGGCGATCACCCAGCAGGTGGCGAAGGCCGAACGCGACTGGCAGGTGCCCCTGGTCATCCGTGGTCCTCGCGGAGCGACGCTCACCGCGGCCGGTGCACTGCTCGCCGCTCACGGCCGAACCGTGGAGGAGGCGTCGGACAGGGCCGAGGCGGAACTGGCCGCCCTGCTCGGCCACCTCTCGCTCCGCCTGCGGATCGGGACGTTCCAGGCGGCTGCCCTGCATCTGCTGCCACCGGCCCTGACGACCCTGCGACACCGCCATCCGGACGCCGACGTCTCCGTCACAGACGTGGTGTCCGGACGCGGGGCGGACGAGATCAGCGCCGGGCGCCTGGACGTGGCGATCGTCGCGTCCTGGGGCACGCCGCTCGCGCCGCCCCCACACGTACGGGCCCACCCGCTCCTGCTGGACCCGATGGTCGTGGTCCTTCCCGATGACCATCCACTGGCCACCGGGCAGCCTGCGGACACCGAGCTTCACCTGGAACAGCTCCGCGACGAATCGTGGGTTTCCATCCTGGCCGGCCATGCCGCCCGGGAGCAGTTCCACGACGCTGCCCGCGAGGCCGGTTTCACTCCCACCGTGCGGTTCGAGACCGAGTCCTACGACGTCGCCCAGGCCCTCGTCGGCACGGGCATCGCGGTGGCCCTGGTCTCGCGCCTGGCCCTGACCCATGCGCCCGGCACCACTCACCGCGAACTGGCCCACCCCCGGCCGCACCGCCAGATCTTCGCCGTGACCAGGTCCGACGCCAGCCTCACCCCACTCGCGGACCTGCTCGTCGACCTCTTACGCGATGTCGCCCGCGACATCACCGCCACCTGGGAGGCTCCCGCGCGAGAAGAACAACGTTCGCCGAACCCACCGCACGGAGCAGGGTCGGACCGCCGAACTCGCGTCCGCTGACCACCCTGCTCTTAACCCGCATACCGGGCAAGTGGTTGCATCGACGTACCGCCAGACCTAGATCCCGTGACGTGGACCTTTCCCGTCTCGGCGCGCCGACCGGTCCGATGGTCCGGGTCCACGGCGGGTTCGCCAACCGGATGTACCGGCTCGACACCGATGAGGGATCATTCGCGGTGAAGGAGTTGGACCTCCTCGACCGCCGCTGGAGCTACCGCGCCGAGGACGTGTTCGGGTTCGAACGGGCGGCCTTCGCCGCCGGCATCCCGATGCCCGAGCCGATCGCGGCGAGTCACCACACGCTCGTCCACCGGTGGGTCGACGGCGAGACGATCCCCGAAGCACCGGTGCCGGCGACGTACGCGGCCGTCGTGGGGTCCAAGTTGGTTCGTGTTCGTGGTCGGCGGCTGGCTGGGGCACACGAGGTGGAACATCCTGCGCTGCCTCGCCGGTGTCGAGCAGAGCACCGGCCCGGACCTCGCACTGTCCCACGAGTCCGTACGCAACGGCGTGCGCGGCCTCCCCGTCCTGTTCGGCCGACTTGCGCAACTGCAGGAGTTGCTCGTACGCCGGTGACTCTGCCCCTGCGCTGATCCCATGGCGGGCAGCTCTCTCTCATCACGTGGCTGGTCCCGATGCGGCCCGTGCTGCGGATCAGGACTGGGACGCCACGGTGAGCTTCGCGATGTCGGGGGCGTAGACGGTCATCCAGTGCGGATGTAGCCGGTAGTAGACCACGTCGTTCTCCCAGTCGAAGAGGTCGTCGTCGTAGAAGTCCTTGAGGTACGCGAGCAGGTCGGGCCAGTCCGCGGCCAGCTCGCCGTCCTGGGGGTTGAGGATCTCCACCTTGCCGTGCGTGAACACGCCTAGGTCCTCACCGCGCATGTGCGCGGCGCTGACGGCGGGCCGCGCCGCGAGATGGCGCGCCTTGGCGGCGTTGCGCGCCGTGCCAAAGTGCCACTTTCCGTGCAGGAAGTGCCCGTCCGCACCGCTGATCCGTGGCTCGCCCTTCGCCGTCACGGTGGACAGGGCGAGGGTGCGCATGCCGGTGAGGACCTGGGTGAGCTGCTCCGCGGTCAGTGTGCTTTCAGCCTTGATGATCGAGCGGAGGTGCGAGGTGGAGCGGGAGAGGGAGGCGTCAAGGAGGGCCTGAAGCTCTTGGAGGTCTTCTGAAGTTTCGCGCATGGAGATCCTTATCCATCCCATATGTATCGTGGTGCCCAGTCCGCGCCATCGGCGTCGACCGGTGAAGCCATACTCGACGCAAAGTCTGACACCTTGTGTCATATTTTTTTCCTTTGTCTTGCGGACGTCACCGCCCCGGTAATCACCGGCAGGATGCCCGGCCACGGATCCCCGACGGGACGCGAGCGGAGACGCCGACGGCCGAGCCCAACACCACCTACCAAGATCCACTATCTGCCCCCTGGTGTCGCCGTTCTCGCCAACACCCCGGTAGCGCCCGCCGTCAGCCCACGCTCCACGTCGTTACCTGCCGCCGCCTCCCGGTGGTCAACTTCGGCGTCGAGCTGCGGCATCACTTTCACCGAGCAGGCCGTACACCATAACTGTCATTATGGTGTAGGGCGTTTTGTCCAAGTTTGACCGTGCGGGCCGCTGGACCCCTATTGCCGTATTGCATTAATTAATAATTCGATAATCCGGCCCGGGTGTTCGCCCCCGATGGCCGAGGTGTCGGAGCGACTCGCCGGATCCGGTGTTGACCTTCGTGTTGGTTGAAGCCCCAGCATGGGCGCTGTGAGGGAACACGACGACCGGATGACGATCGGGACGTTCGCGCGGGCCGCGAACGTCACCACGAGCGCGCTGCGGTTCTACGACGACTGCGGTCTCGTACGACCCGACGAGGTCGACGCGGTCACCGGCTACCGGTACTACTCCATGGACCAGGTCGAGGAGGTCGTCCTGATCCGCCGGCTACGGGAGGCGGGACTGCCGCTGGGAGACGTACGGCGGTTACTGGCGGGCCCGGTGGAGGTGGCCGAGGAACTGCTGACGGCTCACCTGCGCACGATGGAGCGGGCGGTCGAGGTCGCCCGCGCCAACGCGAGCACCGCTCTGGCCATGATCCGGGACCAGGCGGGCGACCACGTACGCCTTTCCGGGCGGGTGCTCGCCGAGGCGATCGGGCAGGTGGCTCCCGCCGCCGACACGACGGGTGAGGTCCGGGTGCTCGGCGGGGTGCTGATCGAGGCTACGACGGGTGAGCTACGCCTGGTGGCGACCGACCGGTACCGGTTGGCGGTCAGGTCGGTCTCCGTCCGGGGGCGGCGACGAACACCGACGGCGGTGGTCGTCGGCGCCGGCGAGCTCGATCGGGCACGGCCGTGGATCGGCGAGCAGGACAGCGTACGGCTGCACCTCGCCGAGTCCCGTCTCCGTCTGGACGCCCCCGGCGGGGAACGGACGTTGCCAGCGATCGGGGAGACGTTCCCCGCCTACCGGGTCGTCCTCGACGACCTGCCCGAGACCCCGACCCGGGTGGTCGCTCCCCGCAGGCTGCTGCTGGCCGCGCTCGGCGACGACCCGCGGGCACGCCTCGACCTTGCCGTCGGCGACGACCTGACCGTCAGGTCGTCCGTCCGTGACCGGCCGGCGGTCACCGTCCCCGCCGACGTCGTCGGCGGACCGGTGGCGATCAGTTTCCAGTTCACCACGCTGCACCCGGCCGTACAGGCCGGCGTCGGCCCCGACGTGATGTTGCAGATCGGTCGACCCGATCTGCCCGTGGTCGTCCGTTCGGCCGACGACGGCGATTTCACCACCCTGGCCATGCCCGTGAGGGCAACCGCCCCGTCCCCGTGACAAGAGACCCATGACAAGGAGAACAGTGAACCAGCCCAGCCCGACCGTGCCCGACGAGATGATGACGAGCATCGGCGCCACCGTGGAACTCGGCCGATCAGGACAGAAGGCCCAGGCCCGCGAGGCCCTGACCGCGCTCTGGGACCAACTCGGTGCCGACGGCGACGCGTTCCACCGCTGCACCCTCGCCCACTACCTGGCCGATTTGCAGGACACCACGGAAGCCGAACTGGTGTGGGACGAGCGGGCCCTGGCGGCCGTCGCCGATCTCACCGACGAACGCGCCCAGCGGTACCTCTCCTCGCTGCAGGTCCAGAACTTCCTGCCGTCGCTGCACCTCAACCTCGCCGACTGCCACCGCCGCCTGGGCAACACCACGCTGGCCCGAGAACACCTGGTCACCGCGGAAGACCTGGTCGGGCACCTGCCCGACGACCAGTACGGCGACCTGATCCGTGGCGCGATCCGACACGTCGCCGAAGCCCTGGAGACCGGTTCGACGGAGCGGCTCGATTCCCACCCGTCCTCCCGGGGCTGACAGTGTGGTGGGGCCGGGACCGTCACCCGCCCGGCTCCCACCGCCGTCGTGGCCGTCGGCGCGGGGTAGCGTCGTCGGATGGCGGAGCCCATGTCGGAAACACGGCGGACGTACGACGCGATCACCGCCGAGTACGCCCGCAGCAAGTCGTCGGTCGACCCGCACGTACGCGACGACGTGCGCGCGCTGGCCGTGACCGTACCGCCGGGGAGCCTCGTCGCCGACGTCGGCTGCGGACCGGGGCAGGAGATGACGATTCTGCGCGAGCACGGGTTCCGGGTGGTCGGGTTCGATCTCTCCCTCGGCCAGCTCCGCACCGCCCGGCTGCCCGGGGTCGCGCAGGCGGACATGCGTCACCTACCACTACGCGTGGGTGTGCTCGACGCCGTCTGGTGCCAGGCGGCGTTGCTGCACATTGCCCGCCGCGAGGTCCCGGTGGTGCTCGCCGAGTTCGCCCGTGTCGTACGCGTGGGCGGGGCGCTCTTCCTGAGTGTGGCCGAGGGCGACGGCGAGCAGTGGGAGACGGCGGATCGGTACGGCTCCACCCACCGACGCTGGTACACCTACCACCGGCTCCCGGACCTGGTCACGCTGCTGGACGACGCCGGTTTCGAGGTGGGTCGGCTCTGTCGGGTCGCCGGCCACCGGGACTGGCTCTGCCTGCACTGCCGCCGGGTCGCGCGGTAGGGCGTACCCGGCGGGGCGGCTCAGGTCGGCCGGGATGTGCGGCTGCGGGCGACCAGGTCGCGGGCCGCCTGCGGCCAGTCGGGACGGTCGAACGTGAAGCCCGCGTCGAGCAGCCGTCCCGGGACCACCCGTCGGCTCTTGAGCAGCAGTTCGGTGTCGCTGCGCAGCAGCCACGCGCCGATCTCGGCCATCCAGGCGGTGGCCGGCAGGCCGACCCGTACGCCCGCCGCCGCCCGCAGCCCGGCCATGAACTCCTGGTACGGCAGCGGTCGGGGTGAGGCCAGGTTGAACGGCCCGGTGAGTTCGTCGTGGGTGAGCAGGAACTCGACAGCGCGGACGAAGTCGGCGTCGTGGATCCACGACATGTACTGCCGGCCGCCGGCGACCGGGCCGCCGAGACCGTAGCGGGTCATCCGCCACAGCAGGTCGAACGCCCCGCCCGCGCCGGGGGCCATCACGATGCTGGTGCGCAGCGCCACCCGCCGGGTGTTCGGGGTCGGCGCGTCGAGCTGTGCCCGTTCCCACCGGCGGGCGATGTCGACGCTGAAGCCCCAGTACGCCGGCACCTCCTGCTCGGCGCCGCCGATGACCCCGGTCGTCTCGTCGTTGGCCCGGTCGTGGCTGTGCGCGTAGATGGTGGCGGTGCTCATCTGCAACCACACCTTCGGTGGTGTGGCCGCCTGGGCGATCGCCGTGCCGACGATGGTGGCGGAGTCGACCCGGGAGGCCATCATCTCGTTCAGGTTGACCTCGGTGTATCGGCAGTTCACGCTCCGTCCGGCCAGGTTGATCACGGCGTCGGCGCCGTCGATCTCGGCCATCCACGGCCCGGCGTGGCGGCCGTCCCAGGCGACCGTACGCGCGCCGGGGACGTTCAGGTCCGTACGGCGGCTGACGATGACCACGTCGTGCCCGGCGCGGCTGAGTCTGTCGGTGAGTAGCAGCCCCAGTTGTCCGGTGCCACCCGGAATGACGATCTTCATCGTGTCGTCCCCGTTCCCGGTCGGTGCGTACGCGCGGCCCCGCCGGTCGCGTACCCGCCTGGAGTATCCACCCTGGACAATTGCCGGGCAGCGGCGGCGGTCACACCGTCGACGGGGCGGGACGCGCCACGGTGGACAGTTGGCCGGTCGGGGCGAACTCCTCGGCGCAGGCGTGGGTCGCGGCCACGAACGCGGCCACGGCGGGGTGGGTGCCGGCGCCCCTCCGGTACGCGACCCGGGTCCGCCGGTGGCTGGGCAGGGGCACGAGTCGTACCCCGTCGGGTGGCCGCGTGGCCGCGAGCTGGGGCACCAGCGAGACTCCCTGACCGGCGGCGACCAGGGCGAGCACGGTGGTGAAGTCGTCGGCCTGGTGCCGGGTCCGGGGTTTGAAGCCGGCGCTACGGCAGAGGTGCAGCGTGACGGTGTGGCAGAGGGTGCCGGGGCTGGCCACGATCCAGGGGGCGTCGCGTACGGCCGGCAGTGGGTCGGTCTGCCGGTCGACGGGCGTGGTGTCGGGCACGGCGAGGAACACCGTCTCGTCCAGTAGTGGCACGGTGTCCAGGGCGGGGTCCGGTGGTACGGGCACCACGTCGTAGTCGTGCAGCAGCCCGACGTCGAGTCGTCGTTCGCGTAGCGCGGGCGGTACCTCGACCGGGTCCAGTTCGGTCACCATCAGTTCCAGCCCGGGGTGGAGCCGACCCAGTTCGACCAGCGCCGCCGGCAGGAGGGTACGGACGGCGGTCGGGAACGCGCCGATGCGCAGCGGGCCGGACAGGCCGGTGGCGATCGTGGCGAGCGCGGCGGTCGTCTGTTCCAGGGCGGTGAGGACCTTCTCGGCGTGTGCCACGAGGACCTGGCCGGCGCCGGTGAGGGTGACCCGCCGGCCGGTCCGTTCCAGCAGTGGTACGCCCGCTTCCCGTTCCAGGGCCGAGAGTTGTTGGGAGACCGCCGACGGCGTGTAGGTGTGCGCCTGGGCGACGGCGGCGATGGTGCCCAGGCGGGACAGGTCGCGGAGCAGGCGGAGGCGGCGCACGTCGAGCATAAGGGGAGCTTACGGTTTGCTTCAGTAACGTGAACTGGACCTTACCTGTCTGGCTGTCCGAGGCTGAGGTCATGACTCTTGACGGTGTGTACGTACCGCTGATCACCCCGTTCGACGCCACCGGTGCCGTCGCCCTCGACGCGTTGGAGGCGGTCGCGTACGAGGTGTTGGAGGCCGGTGCGTCGGGGGTGGTGGCGCTGGGGACCACGGCGGAGCCGGCGTCGTTGGAGCCCGGGGAGCGGCGCGCCGTGCTCGACCTGCTCGCCCGGGTGTGCCGGGAGCGCTCGGCCGCGCTCCTGGTCGGCGCCAACACCGAGTCGGCGCTGGCGGCACTGGCCGGACGGCCGGAGGTGACGGCGGCGTTGACCCTGGTGCCGCCGTTCCTGCGGCCGGGCGAGGCCGCGGTGGTGGCGTACTTCGCGGCCCTGGCGAGGAAGAGTCCGGTTCCGCTGGTGGTCTACCACGTGCCGTACCGGACCGGGCAGCGGCTCTCGACCGACACGGTCCGACGGCTGGCCGCCGTCGACTCCGTGGTGGGGATCAAGTACGCCGTCGGTGGCGTCGACGCCGACACGATCGCGCTGATGGCGGACCCACCGGCCGGGTTCGCGGTGCTCGGTGGCGACGACGCGTTTGTCTCGCCGCTGCTGGCGCTCGGCGCGCACGGCGGCATCCTCGCCTCCGCGCACGTCGCCCCGGCGTCCTTCGTCGAACTGGTCCGAGCGTGGCGGGCCGGCGACGCCGTTCGGGGCCGGTCGCTCGGTCACCGCCTCGCCGCCCTGTCGGGCGCGTTGTTCGCCGAGCCGAACCCCACCGTCGTCAAGGCGGTCCTGCACGCGCGGGGTCGCATCCCGACCGCCGGGGTGCGCTCGCCGCTGTTGCCGGCCGGGCCCGAGACCGTACGGGCGGCGCTGCGGCACCTCGACCTACCCGACCAGCGCGCGTTTTGAGAAGTCGGGGGTGTGGGGAACCGAGTCTGCGCCTACTCGGCGGGCAGAGCCTCCCGCATCGCCCTCGCGGTGGCAGTCGGGTCGTAGCCCTCGGGGACGCCTTCGATCATGATGATGTCGCCCTCGATGTGCCGCGAGCGCAGCGGTGCGATCTCCTGGTACGCGGGAGAGTCCCACCAGCTCCGCGCCTCGGCGATCCCGGGAAAGCCGATCATCACGACGTTCCCGGGCCAGGTGCCCTCCTTCACCTCGTGCTGCGTGATGTGCACGAGGAAGCGGCCACCGTACGGCTCGAAGGTGCCGGCGATGCGCTCGACGTACTCGGCGATCTCCGGGTGCGGGGCGGCCTCTCGCAGACTTGCTATGACGTAGGCGGGCATGGTGTCCTTTCGGCCGGTCGGGCTCCGTGCACCGGATCAACAATAGTGATCGCCGCTGTTTCACCGAGTGTCGCGTTTCCACCGAGCGTTGCGTTCGGCGGCGGCGTGCCACCAGCCCGGCGGGGTCGGCCCGGTGACCGTCGCGGTCGGCTGGTCGGGGTGCAGCCCGAGGCGGCGCAGAGCGGCAGCCCGGATCCGGACGTCGAACCAGCCGTGCCAGTGACCGTCGGGGGCGATGCCGCATGCCAGACCTGAGTAGACCTCGCTCGGCTCGAAGGGCATCCAATCGATGCCCCGGTCACGCAGTCAAGCGCGGACGGTAGCCAGCGGCTGCCGACAGCCGGGAAGGTTCTCGTAGGCCGCGATGGTGACCCAATCACCGTTCATGGTGACCATGATGCCTGGGTAAACCATTTTGCGGCACCGGGTCCGCCGGTTGTCCTCACTGGTACGGGACGTCGATGCCGGCCGCACGCAGGTGCGCCTCGACCAGCGCGTTCAACCGGGCGACGGAGGGCCCCTGATCCTCCCGGTGGTGGTTGACCAGTCCGTACCGGGAAGCGGCGTCGGAGTGGCGCGCAAAACCGGTCGGCATCGTCAGCAGCGCGCGGTCGGCGAGCAGCTTGCCGGCGAGCGCGGTCGCCAGTTCCTCGATCCGTGGGTCGTCGGGCTCCCAGGACATCGCGTCGCAACCGCGTTTGGTCAGCTCGACCAGCTCGGGATCGTCGAGCGTACGTTCGAGCCGGGTCAGGAAGCTGTCGAACATCTCCGGGACCAACGCCCGGGTCAGCACCAGGGCCTCCCGTTGGATGGCCACGTAGTCGGGACTGAATTCGAGATCGGTGAGTCGGTCCAACAGCGCGCAGGCCCGGTCGGGCAGGAGAACCCGATCACCATGGGCGAGCCGGTGCAGCGTGTCCCGGCGCGCGACCAGGTCCTCGATCTGTTTCGTGAGCCGCTGGTCGACGTCGTCCAGGGCGGTGGCGAAACGTACGGCATCGGCGTCGAGCAGGTCACCGATCTCGGCCAGCGGCACGCCAGCCCCGGCCAGGGTTCGGGCCTGGACCAGGCGGAGCAGGTCGGCCGACCCGTAACGCCGGTAGCCGGAACCGTCACGGTCCGGCTCCTCGACCAGGCCGAGGCGGTGGTAGTGCCGCACGGTCTTGATGGTGATGCCGACAAACGCGGCCGCCTGACCGATCGTCAGTCCGGGTGACATCGGCTCAGCGCACCTTCCTGTGGTCGGAACGAATGTTGACCTTGACCTTAGGTCAAGGTGCACGCTCATCGCACGGCCGCCGCGAAGGGGCCGACGGTCGTCAGGGCCGCCAACGCGCCTTCGAACCGTGCCAACGCCTCCGTCACGAAATGAGGAACGACCGTGCCTGAATCCGTCCACACCTCGGGGAACACCGCTGCCGGGCACGACCGCCCGCGACTGCGCAAGGCCATCGAGGAGATCGTCGATGCCGGATTCGCCGGGGTGCAGCTACGTGTGCACGACCAGCGGGGCGAGTGGGTCGGCAGCGCCGGGGTCCGTGAGCTGGGAAAGCCCGCGAAGCCGCCGACGGACGGACGGTTCCGGATCGGCAGCACCACCAAGACCTTCACCGCGACCCTGGTGCTGCGGCTGGTGGCCGAGGGAAAGATCGGCCTGGACGATCCGGCAAACGACCACCTGCCCGGATTCCGGCTGGACCCGCGGATCACGGTACGGATGCTGCTCCAGCACACCAGCGGGCTGTTCAACTTCACCGGCGAGATCTACGACGACGGTACGTTCGCGCCGGGGATTCCCTCGATCGACAAGGAGTGGGTGGACAACCGGTTCCACACCTACCGGGACGAGGAACTGGTCCGGCTGGCGTTGTCCAAGCCGGCGCGGTTCGAGCCGGGCGCCGACTGGAGTTACTCCAACACCAACTACGTGCTGGCCAAGCTGCTGGTCGAGAGGATCACCGGCCGTCCCTACGCCGAGGAGATGCGGCGGCTGATCCTGCGGCCGCTCGGCCTGTCGGGCACGGTGGTGCCGGGTGTCTCGCCGGAACTCCCCGAACCACACGCCCACGGCTACTACCGGTACCGGGATGGTGGACAGTGGAAGGTGGTCGACACCACCCGTTTCAACCCCTCCTGGGTCTCCGCGGCCGGTGACATGGTCTCGACCACCGAGGACCTCCACACGTTCGTCTCCGCGCTGCTGGGCGGCAGCCTTCTGCCGGCGCCGTTGCTGGCCGAGATGTGTACGCCACACCCGAAAAGCGGCGACTACCGCTACGGCCTGGGGTTGTTCGTGCAGGAGACGGAGTTCGGCGGCACCGTCCTTCACCACAACGGCGGCCTCTGGGGCTGGGCGGCGCTGATGTACAGCACGCCCGACGGCAGCAGGACCCTGACCGGCTCACTGACCTCCGGCGACGCCGAACTCGACCTGGCCGCCATGGCCGGGACGTTCGAACGGGTCAAGCAGCGGCTGGTCGAGGAGGTGTTCGGCGACCCGGAGGCCGAGGCTCCGACAACCGACGGGACGGCCGCGCCGACCGCCTGAGCACCCGTACGCGTTCGTGAGCGCTCGTGCGCCCCGCCGCGCCGAGCTTGCGTGCGGTCGCTTTCCGCCCGGGTACGGGCGGGGTGTTCACGGTCGGGCCGCGGCGAGCGCCACCAGCAGTGGGACCACCCGGCCCGGCGGGACCTCGTAGCGGGCCTTGCCGGTGGTGTGCAGCCAGCCGGCGGCGGTCAGTTGACGCAGGTGGTGGTAGACCTGTCCGGTGGTGCCGAGATCTTCCAGCGCTGCCAGTTCGGCGGCCGTACGCCGGCCGGTGAGGATCTCGTGGAGCAGACGCATCCGTACGGGGTGGCCGAGTGCGGCGAACGACTCGGCCGCCTCCGACCAGTCCTCCTCGAGCAGGGCGCCGGTCGGTCGGGCGTACTGCCACTCGTAGTGTTCCTCGGTCGGCAGCCGGACGGTGCCGGTGAACAGGACACCGCCGTGTGCCGCGCCGTGCTCGGCGAAGAGGGCACGTATCCCTTCCAGGGCCCAGAAACCGCTGGGGGTGGCCTTGGCCTGCTCGTCCGGTGCCGGTTCCTGCCGTTCGAGGGCGCCCAGGCGTCGTTCCAGTTCCGTGAGACGTTCTTCGACATCCATGGTTTTAAGGTTACGTAATTACGTACTGGCGTGCAACCGGGGTCGGCCCCCGTTCTGCTCCTCCGACCCCGGTTGCCGCCCACCCCCCGTACCGGTGGTGGGTCAGCCGCCGTACGGCGACCGGGCGCGCGCCTCGCGCAGCGCCTCCGCCCACCAGGCGAGTTGGTCCAGCAGTGCGGTCGCCGCGGTTTCGCAGCCGTCGGGGTCCTTCGGTTGTCCCTGCTGGTCGAACCGGGCCCACGCGCCGTGGAAGCTGACCGTCTCGCGCACCGTGACCGCGTGCAACTCGGCGAAGACCTGCCGCAGGTGCTCCACCGCGCGCAACCCGCCGGAGAGTCCACCGTAGGAGACAAAGCCGACCGGCTTGGCCTGCCACTGGGTGAAGTGCCAGTCGATCGCGGCCTTGAGCGACGCCGGATAGCTGTGGTTGTACTCCGGCGTGACCACGACAAACGCGTCGGCCAGGTCGAGTCGCCCGGTCAGGCCGCCGAGCGCCCGCGCCACCTCGGCCGGCGGCTTGCTGGTGAGTGCGGTGGGCAGCGGTGTCTCGGCCAGGTCGACGAGGTCCACGGCCAGGTCGCCGCGACGTTGCGCGTGGGCGACGAACCACCGGGCGGCGGTCGGTCCGAATCGCCCCTCCCGGTTGCTGCCGATGATGACCGCCACCCGCAGGGGCGATGGGAAAGTCGTGGTCTGTGGGTCGGCGTCCATGGGCGTGCACTCCTCCGGGCGAGTGACTGTTCGTCGTCGGTCGACAACACCATGGACGGTAGGACCTCAACATTTGTTAAGGTCAAGCGTGTCGAGAGCGGTGCGGCAGAGGAGAGGGCGACCGTGGACGAACTCACCGTCGGCGAACTGGCGGCACGCAGCGGCGTGGCCGTCTCGGCCCTGCACTTCTTCGAGCGGCAGAACCTGATCAGCTCCCGCCGTACCGCCGGGAACCAGCGCCGTTACCGGCGGGACACGCTGCGCCGGGTCGCGCTGATCCGGATCGCCCAACGGGTCGGCATCCCGTTGGCGAAGGTCGCCGAGGTGCTGGCGGTGCTGCCCGGCAACCGTACGCCCACCAGGGAGGACTGGCACCGGCTGGCCCAGTGCTGGCAGGACGAGCTCGACCAGCGGATGCGCCATCTCCAGCAGTTGCGCGACGAGTTCACCGACTGCGTCGGCTGCGGCTGCCTGTCGATCGACCGCTGCCCGCTGATCAACCCGAACGACCAGCTCGGCGCCGAGGGTCCCGGACCGCGCCGGCTGCTCGGGACGCGATCGACGGCCCCGGTCGGCCACACACCCGCCCCGGCTGGCCCGGCGCGGTCGTGCCAGCCGGCGCCGGGCCAGCCGGACCAGGGCTGCCAGCCGCGGGAAGCGTGCCAGCCGGACGACCTCGGGTCGAGCTGCCGAGACCCGGCCCCGGTCGTCTCGACCTGTCAGGACCCGGCCCCGGTCGCCGGCTGACCCCGGGCCGCCGGACCCGCCGTCAGTCCGATCTGGATTACGGCGGGCGCGCCTCGGACGGTTACCGCGAACCGGCTGAGAAACTTTTTCACATGCCCCGTTCCGCCCCGGTACCACGCCCCTCGACCCACGCCGCCCTGCCCACCGGACCGGTCGACTTCACCGAGGCGTGGCTGCGCAACCGCCGACTGTCCGAACACACCCGGGCGGCGTACCGGCGGGACATCTCCGGCTGGCTGTCCTGGTGCACCGGTCACGACCTCGACCCGTTGCGGGTGACGTTCCTCGACGTCAACTCCTACGGCCGCGACCTGGAGTCGACCGTCGACCCGCGCAGTGGCCGCGCACTCACCCCGGCCACCGTGGCCCGTAAGCTCTCGGCGCTGTCGAGCTGGTACGACTTCCTCGCCCGGTTGCGCGCGGTCGAGGCGAACCCGGTCTCCGGCGCCGACCGGCCCCGGGTCAGCCGGGACCACTCCGCCACCGTCGGCATGACACCGGACGAGGTGGACGCGTTGCTGGGTGCCGCCGAGGCCGACACCGGTCCGACCGCCGCCCGTAACCGGGTCGCGCTGGCGTTCCTCGCCGATCTCGGTCTGCGGGTGGGGGAGCTGGTCTCACTGGATCTGAGCGACCTCGGATACGAGCGCGGACACCGCAGCATCCGCTTCGTCGGCAAGGGCGGGCGGGCCCGCCGCCGGGCGTTGACCCCGGGGACCGCGTACGCGGTCGACGCGTACCTGCGGTCCCGGGCGGCGGCCGAGCGGGTGCCGGTCGAACAGCTCACCGGTCCGCTCCTGGTCACCGGGACCGGTGGTCGCCTCGACCGGCACGCGGTGTTCCGGCTGGTCCGGCGACTCGCCCGACTCGCCGGCATCCCGGCCTGGGCGAAACTCTCCCCGCACTCGCTGCGGCACGCCTTCGCCACCACCGCGCGGTCCGAGGGTGTGCCGCTCGAGGACGTCCAGGACGCAATGGGGCACGCCGACCCGCGTACCACCCGCCGCTACGACCGGGACCGGCACAACCTCGACCGCGACCCGGCGTACGCGATCTGGGCGGCCCGCGCCCGGCGCCGCCCCGCGGACCCGGTCTGACCCGGGGTGGTCAGCGCGCCGCCGTGCTCATCCGCCAGATCCCCAACCGGGACTCGCCGGTACGGCACACCAGGTCGGCGGTGCCGACCCGGCAGTCCATCACCCCGGGCGGCAGGGCACCGAGAATGCGTACGCCCGCGCCCTGCTCCACCGCGATCAGCGGCCGCTGCGGGGTCGGACGCAGCAACACCCGGGCGCCGCTGGTAGTGCCCCGGGGCAGCCAGCCCCAGCCACGGCGCGGCACCCCGGTCCACACCTGGGCGCCGTCGGCCGGGTCGAGCACCGCGGTCCGCTGCCGGTCCTCCAGGCAGATCAGCCCACCGCAGTCGCGCAACCCACCGGTGATCCGCTGCCCCGACCGGCTCCACCGCCGGGTCAACCCGGGCAGGTCGTACCCGCTGATGATCGACTCCCCGGCGCCACCGGGATGCCGCAGGACCAACGTCCCGTCGACCACCAGCGGGTTGTCCGGCGCGTAGTCCGCCGCCGGCAGCCGACCGGTGCCGACAACCGCGCCGGTACGCAGGTCGTGCAGGTCGACCACGCTGCTGTCGTGCACCACCAGCAGCCGGCCCGGGGCACCGGGGACCAGTTCACCGACGGCCGTCGACGGCACCTCCAGCGTCCACCGGGTCCGGCCGGTGGACAGGTCGACCGTCTCGATGGTGCCCTCGATCCGGCGACCGGCGCCGGACACGCTGCGCACCTCGGAGATCGCCACCCCGGAGGCGGTGGCGCCGTCGACGAGCAGCAGACCAGGCCGTTGCCACCGCACCTGCCCGGTCCGCACCGAACGGGCGGTGGTCGCGACCCGCCGGCCCAACGAGTCCACGTCCGCCACCAGCAGCAGGTCACCGACGCGTTCGGCGGCGAACGACGCCGCGGCGGCGACCGGGACCTCCCACAGCCGGCGGGCGCCGGGCAGGTCGTACCCGGTCAGGGTCATCGGTGTGGCCGACGGGTCCGCGACCAGCAGCAGGTCACCGGCGAGGAAGAAGGTGGCGCGGGCGGGTACGTCCAGCTCACCGAGCCGGCGCAGGTCACCGCCGAGCGGCTGCGCCCCGGTGACCGCCACCAGCACCAGCAACGCGGTCAGGCAGAGCACCGGCCACCGCACCGCCACCCGTCGGGCCCGTACGGACCTCGGCCGGTCCTGTTCCGGCGCCCCACGTTCGGTGCCGAGCTCGATCACCGCCACCGGCTGGCTCTCCATCGTGTCTCCCGCTCGCCGCCGCTGCCCGGTGGATCCCGCCGTTGCGGTCGAGCGTAGCCACCGGTGGGCCGCACGAGCGGTCGGACCGGTGTGATCGCACCCCGACCCACCCGATCGGTCCGCGTGTCGGATCGACCCCGCGCCCGTGTCCGTTACGGAACACGACGTTCAGCAGAGCACGTCCAGGTGGTGGTGGGCGTCGGCGGCGATCTCCTCGCCGCGCAGCCGGCGCCGTACCCACAACCGGGCCGCCACCTCGGCGAGTTCGTCGCCGGCGGCGGCCTGCTCGACCAGCACGGCGGCGGCCAGCGCGTACGCCAGGCGCAGGGCGAACTCCCGGGCACCGGCGACCACGGCCACCGCGTCCGGGTCGCCGCTGATCTCGTCGACCGAGGTACGCAGCCGACGGGCGGTGGTGGCCAGGGTGTCGGCCAACGCCGGGTTCAGCCGCCGGGCGGTGTCGACGGCCAGGTCGAGCCGGCGCAGCAGCGGCGCGGCGGCGTCGTCCCGGACGATGGCGCGCAGCACGTCGAGGGCGAGCACGTTCGTGGTGCCCTCCCAGATCGGCAGCACCTGCGCGTCACGCAGCAGCCGGGGCACACCGGTGTCCTCGACGTAACCGGCGCCGCCGAAGCTCTCGACGTACTCGCTGGCGGCGGCGACGGCGAGCCGGCCGGTGGCGAGTTTGGCCAGCGGCGCCACGATCCGAAGCTCCGCGGCGGCGGCCGGGTCGGCACCGACCTCGACCCGGCCGAGCAGGAAGAACGCGTGCCCGGCCAGGGCGAACGCGCCGGCCGCGTCGACCGCCAGGGTGCCGAGCGTGGCCCGGTGCAGTGGTGAGGTGGCGAGCAGTCCACCGGCGACCTGGCGGGTGTCGGCGTACGCGCGGGCGTAGGCCAGGCCCCGTCGCATGCCGGCCGCCGCGGCGGCGGCGTTGTGCAGCCGGGTCACCACCACCAGGGTCATCGCCCGGGTCAGGCCGGGTCGGTTCGGGTCGCCCAGCGGCAGCGCGTACGCCTCGGTCAGCCCGACCTCGGCGGTCGGCAGCGCCCGGGTGCCGAGCTTGTCCTTGAGCCGGTGCACCCGCACCCCCGGCGCGGCGGTGGTCGGGTCGACCCCGGGGGCGGCCAGCGGCGAGTCGGCGGCGTAACGCGGCACCAGGAACGGGGCGAGCACCCGGCTGCCGCGTTGCGCCGACCCCTGCGGACGGGCCAGGGCGATCGCCACCGCCGAGTCGGCGGCCGAGCAGAACCACTTCTCGCCGGAGAGCCGCCAGGAGCCGTCCCCGGCGGGGCGGGCGGTCGTCGACGAGCGGGACAGGTCGGAGCCGCCCTGCGACTCGGTCATCCACTGGCCGCTGGTGACCGCCGTGTCCGGGTCGGTCGAGACGAGCCGGGGCAGCCAGGTGTCCCGTACGGTCGGGTCGACCTCGGGCCGGGTGAGCAGCGCCGCCGCGCCGTCGCTCATCGCCACCGGGCAGGAGAAGGTCGCCGACTCGGGGCCGTACAGGTGCAGCAGCGCGTGCTGGACCACCCGGGCCGCCGCACCCCACTCGGCCCGGGCCCGTTCCTGGTACGGCAGGGCCACCACGGCGTGCCGGGCGGCGGCGGCACGTTGGGTCTGCCAACCGGCGCAGGTGTCGATCCGGTCGATCCGGGCTCCCCACGGGCTGTACCGGACCAGGGTCGGCGGGTGTGTCTCGGCGTCGTCGTGGGCGGCGCGCAGCGGCCCGGTGACATCGGCGGCGAGCGCGGCGAGTCGGTCCTTCGCGGCGGCGTGTCCGGCCGGGCCGAGTTGCCGGTCCAGCCAGGAACGCAGTAGCCGGTCGTCGGTGTAGGGGTCTGCGGGTGCGGTCACCGGCTGCACGTAGCGGGCCATCGTCTGCTCCTGCGCCGTTCGGGGGTGGGGGCGGGATGCGCTGACCGTAGACCACGCGTCGACGGTGGCGACAGGCCACGGATTGTCGACAATCTATTACCGGACGGTTGCGCTACCGCTACGGGTGACTCTCGACCGGTGCCTGTAGCGCGGCCGCGACCAGCGCCAACGCCTGGTCCGGCGGGATGCCCAACCGGTGGGCGTCCCGTGCGTAGCGCTGGGCGAGCCGTTGCGCCTCGGCCGGCACCCGGGCCGCCCGGGCGGTCACGACGGTGCCGTGCCGCCCCCGGGTCTCGACCAGCCCGGCCTGTTCCAGCTCGCGGTAGGCGCGGGCGACGGTGTTGACCGCCAGCCCCAGTTCCTCGGCCAGGTGGCGCACGGTCGGCAGCCGGGTGCCGGCGGTCAGCTCACCCGTCCCGGCGCGGGCGGCGATCCCCGCCCGGACCTGCTCGTACGGTGGGACCGGCGAGTGCGGGTCCAGTTCGATGAAGGCGATTCACCGAGGGTAGCAACGGGAGTGCCTGCGCCGGGCGGGGGAGGTCTCTACCGTCGGTAGGCATGGCGTACGAGGTCGCGAGGTCGCGGGCCCGGCCGGGACGGGCCCTGCGTCGGACGCTGTTCGTGGTCGCGGTGACCCTCTTCGTCTGCTGTGTCGGCGCGGCCGGGCTCGGCGCCTGGAACTACCAGTCGATCCGGCTCGCCACCGGCCCGGCGCGCAAGGCGACCGAGACCTTCCTCGACCGGGTCAGCGCCGGTGACCACGCGGGCGCGTACGGGCGGCTCTGCCCGGCCACCCGGGAGAGGTGGACCCTGCCCCGGTTCGCGTTACGGGCGCAGACCCCGTCGAGCGTCACCGGCTACACGGTCGGGGACGTGAAGATCTCCAGCAAGCGGGGGCGGCAGTCGGCCGAGGTGACGGTGGCGCTGGCCCGGCAGGCGGGCGCGGTCGACGAGCACAAGGTGCCGGTGGTCCGGGGCGACGACGGGTGGCGGGTCTGCGGCGACCCGTTCTGAACCGCCCGGTCCGGGGGCCGCCGGCGGTCAGCTTCGCGGGCCGAGGTTGCCGCTGCGGTAGTGCCGCCGGCAGAGCACCTGGTAGCGCACGTCGGCGCTGACCACGGTGTCGCCGATGACCACCTGTTGGCCCTCCCGGGCGACCACACCGTCGACCACCCGGGCGTTGAGCAGTCCTTCCCGGCCGCACCAGCAGAGCACCTCGACCTGGATCCGGGTGACCTCGTCGGCGAGTTCGAACAGCCGCCGCGCCGCCGGGAACAGCTCCGACCGGAAGTCGGTGGCGAGCCCGAACGCGAACACGTCAACGTCGTAGTCGTCGACGAGTTCGGCCATCTGCTCGACGTGCTCGACGGTGTAGAAACACGCCTCGTCGCAGATCAGGTAGTCGACCCGCAGCCCCTCGGCGCGGCGTCCACGTACCAGGGCCCGCAGGTCCAGGTCGTCGACGACCTCGATCGCCTCGTGCGCCAGGCCGATGCGGGTGGTCACCTGGGGGCCGAGCGAACGGTCGATCCGGGTGGTGACCAACCCGCCCCGGCCCTGCCGGGCGTGGTTGTAGTTCATCTGCAGGGCCATGGTCGACTTGCCACAGTCCATCGGTCCCCAGAAGAACTTCAACGCCGCGGCGTGCAGCGGCCGACCGTCGCCGGCCGACCGGGCCGCGTAGGTCTGGTCGGCCTCGGACCCGCGGTGTGGCGGGTGCGCCAAGCAGGCGTGGGTGGCAGCAACGTCGTCGGTCACGGTCGGGCAGCCTAACGCATGGTGAACACCAGGCTCGGCTCGTCCGGGGCGTGTCCGATCTGCCTCACAGCAGCCCGTGACGCCGCCTCACAGCACCCGTGGGGGCGTGTTTCCCGAGGCCACGATGGCGCGGCGGATCGGCACCGCGAGCAGGAGCACGAACCCGACCACGAAGAAGATCAGCAACGAGACCAAGCCCACCCGGTAGCTGTTGGTGAGTTGGAACACCAGACCGAAGGCGAGCGGCCCGAGCCAGCTCGTGCCCTTGTCGCTGATCTCGTAGAACCCGTAGTACTCACCCTCCTTGCCGGCCGGGATGAGCTGGCTGAACAGCGACCGGCTCAGCGCCTGGCTGCCGCCGAGCACCAGCCCGATGCCGGCGCCGAGGATCATGAACGGCACCGGCGCCTCGGCCGGCAGCCGGAACGCCGCCAGGATCACCACGGTCCACAGCACCAGGCTCAGCAGCACCGTCTTCCAGGCGCCGATCCGCTTGGCCACCGCGCCGAGCAGCAGCGCCCCGCCGAAGGCGAGGAACTGCACCAGCAGGATGGTCACGATCAGGGTGGTCTGCTCCAGCCGCAGCTCCTCGGTGCCGTACTGGCTGGCCAGGGCGATGACGGTCTGGATGCCGTCGTTGAACACCAGGAACGCGAGCAGGAAGAACAACGTCAACGGGTACGCCTTGAGTCCGCGTACGGTCCGGCCGAGCTGGCGGAACCCGTCGGTGAGCAGGTTGCCGCCGGTGTGCGCCTCGGCGGCCGGGCGTTCGCGTAGCCAGAGCAGTGGCACCAGGGTGAACGCCGCCCACCACACCCCGGCCGAGACGATCGACCAGCGGGCCAGGTCCAGGGTCCGCTGGTGGTCTCCCTCGACGCTGAACACGGTCACCACGACCAGGTTCAGCGCGAGCAGCAGCCCGCCGCCGAGGTAGCCCAGTGCCCAGCCCCGGCTGGAGATCCCGTCCCGGTCGTCGGGGCCGCCGAGCTGCGGCAGGAACGAGTTGTAGACCACCACGCTGGCCCCGAAGGCGATGTTGGCGACCAGGAACAGGGCACCGCCGAGCAGGTACCGGTCACCGGTGACGAAGACGATGGCGATGGTGGCGGCGGCGCCGACAAACGCCGAGCCGGCCAGCAGTCGCTTCTTGTGTGCCGACCGGTCGGCGATGGCGCCCATGACCGGCAGTACGAACACGGTCAGGAAGACCGACAGCGACACCAGGTACGGGAAGTAGGACCCGGCGGCGACCGTGATGCCGAACGGGTGCACCGACCCGGAGCAGGTGTCGGCGCCGAGTTCGCAGCCGGCGGCGAGTTCGGTGACCGTGGTCAGGAACGGGCCGAGGAAGACGGTGATGACCGTGGTGGAGAAGGCCGACATGGCCCAGTCGTAGAAGTACCAGCCGGTCCGTTCCCGGCGGGTGCTGGGCGGCGGGGTGCCGGTGACGGGAACGGAGACGGTTTCGGCCATCG
The DNA here is from genome assembly GCF_044901685.1 of Micromonospora sp. NPDC050397. Lineage (NCBI taxonomy): Bacteria > Bacillati > Actinomycetota > Actinomycetes > Micromonosporales > Micromonosporaceae > Micromonospora > Micromonospora sp. NPDC050397. The sequence goes on along the minus strand of NZ_JBJDPS010000001.1, from coordinate 1,456,775 downwards.
GTGGTCCTTCGACGGGGGTTGGGGGGCTACCGGGTCCCGCCCGACCTAGGGGGTTCGGTCGGCGGGCCAGTGACCGCGGCTGAGGTACACCTCGCGTAGCACGTCCACGCGATCGGTCATGATGCCATCCACACCGAGGTCGAGTAACTCGTGCATCTCGGCAGTCTCGTCGATCGTCCAGACGTGCACCTGAAGTCCCAGGCGGTGGGCGTACGCGACGAACCGCCGGTCGACCACCGGGATCCGGCCGTAGTTGACCGGGACCTGGGCGGCGACCACCGACGGCGGCAGCACCAGCCGGCGACCGGTCAGCGAGGCGAGCCGCAGCCGGGCCACCCCGCGCATGCCGAGCGAGGTGGCGACCTTCGGCCCGGCCAGGGCGCGCAGCCGGGCCAGCCGGGCGTCGCTGAACGAGGCGAGCAGCACCCGGTCGGCGGCGCCGGTGCGTTCCATCGAGTGGATCGTCGGGGCGATGCCGCCGTCGGCCTTCACGTCGATGTTGAACCGCACCTGTGGCCAACTGCCGAGCACGTCGTCCAGGCGTGGCACGGCGGCCGACCCGCCGACCCGTACGCTGGTCAGGTCGGCCCAGGTGAGGTCGGAGATCCGTCCCCGCTCGCCGGTCAGGCGGGCCAGTGTCGGGTCGTGGAAGACCACCGCCACCCCGTCGGCGGTGCCGTGCACGTCGGTCTCGACGTACCGGTAGCCGAGGTCGATGGCGCGGCTGAACGCCTCGGCGGTGTTCTCGTCGCCCTGCGCCGCGCCGCCCCGGTGGGCGAAGGCCAGTGGTGTCGGCGCGTCGAGGTAGGCGAAGTGCTCGGTCACGCAGCGCAGTATGCCGGTTTCAGGTGGCCGCCGGGTGTCCGGCGTTCGACCTGCTCCGGCCGGCTTGTCGCCGATCCGGGGTACGGGCGCGCCTCGACACACCCCGCAGCGGTAACTACCCTCGTGTCCATGACTCCTTACGGGTTCGATGCTGGGGCGTGGCAGGAGAGCTGGGACCGCCAGCAGGAGGCGTACCTGCCCGACCGGGAGGAGCGCTTCACCGCGCTGCTGAACACGGTCGCCGCGACCGCCGACGGGCCGGCACCGGCCGTGCTCGACCTGGCCGGCGGCACCGGCAGCATCTCGTTACGGGTGCTGCGCCGGTTCCCGCACGCCACGACGACCCTGCTCGACCTGGACCCGGTGCTGCTGACCATCGCCCGGGAGTCCCTGGACGAGCGTTCCACCGTCGTCACCGCCGACCTGCGTGACCCGAACTGGGCGGCCGGCCTGCCCCGGCGCGACTACGACGCGGTGCTGACCGCGACCGCGCTGCACTGGATCGCCCCGGACCGCCTCACCGCGCTCTACGCCGAGATCCGGCAGGTGCTGCGCCCCGGCGGCGTCTTCGTCAACGCCGACGAGATGGCCGACGACGGTCTGCCGGAGCTCACCACCCGGCTCGGTGACGTCAACCGGGCCCGTCGCGAGGCCCGCTACACCGCCGGGGCGGTGCTGTCCTGGCAGGCGTGGTGGGACCATGTCGCCACCGACCCGCTGCTCGGGCCACTCGTTGAGCAGCGCCGCAAGGTCTTCGCCGAGCACCACGGCACCGACTGGACGCCGCCGGTGTCGTGGCACCTCGACACGCTGCGCGGCGCCGGCTACACCCAGGCCGGGCTGGTCTGGCGCGGCGGCCGGGACGCCGCCGTCGCCGCCGTACGCTGACCGGACCACCCCGCCGGCTCCCCGGGCGACGCGTCGGGGGACCGGAAACCGGCGCTGCCGCCCGACGACTGCGACCAGGCCCGTCACGACGCGATCGACGCCCTGCCGTGGCCGCTGGTGAACGCTCAGGTGCCGCGCGGCCCCCAGAAGCGGGCCAGGGCGGACGTCGCCGGGTCGTCGGAGTCGGCGAGCGCCGCCCACGGGTCGACGCCGGGCGGCAGTTCCCGGGCGTCGTACCCGGCCAGTTCGGTGGGGTCGGGCGCGTCGGCGTAGCCGAGGGCCGGTTGCGCCGACGGGGTGTCGGGGTCGCCGAGGGTGGTCGGGTCGGCCCAGGGGAAACCGTCGACCGGTTCCGGTACGACACCGCCCTCGATCGCCTCGGGAAACGCCGGGGGCGGCCACGACTCGGCGTCGCCGTACAGCCCGAGGTCGGGGTCGGCGCCGACCGGGGGACCGGCGGGACCGAACCCGACCTGCGCGTCCGGTGTCCCGGTGGCGTCGTCGGCGGGGCCGAATCCGCTGACCCCGTCGCCCGCACCGCCGAACCCGGTGTGCGCGTCGCCGTCGGTGGGGGAGGCGTCGGCGTACCCGAACCCAACCTCGCCGTCGTCGGTGAACGGGGCGTCGCCGTACCCGATCGGCCAGCTCCCGGCCCCGGACCCGCCGGGATCCTGCTCGCCCGCGCCGACCCCGCCGGTGTCGTCGTCGGCACCGAAACCGTCGACCGGGTAACCGTCGTCGGCGGGCGCGTCCGGGTCGGACCCGTCGTCGAACCCGGACCCGTCGTCGGCCCAGCCGTCCCAGTGGTCGGTCATCGACCTATCCCCGCTCGTCCGTGGCCGGGGCCGGGGAGAGCACCCTGGCCCGCAGCAGTACCTCGTCGACCTGCTTGATCCGGGCCCGGAGCGTCTCCCGTTCCGTCTGCAACGCCACCCGGCGCCTGGCCCGGCTCGACGTGTCCTCGGCCAACGCCTTGTCGATCTCGGCGATGTGCGCGTCGAGCTCCCGCAGCCGCCGTTCGATCGCGTCGTCGAGGGCGAGGGTCAGCGCGTACTGCAAATCGGTGAACCGGTGGGTGACCTCGTCGGCGAGCGCCGCCCGGGCGTCACCGAGGACCTCCCGCAGCCAGACCCGGGCCTGCTGGCGGTCGGACTGCACCCGCCGCCGGTACAGGATGAACGCACCGGCGGCCAGCCCGAGCCCCAGGCCGGCGAACGGGACCAGCAGCCCGCCGCCGACGAGCGCACCCGCGCCGAGCGCGGACGCACCCGCCATCGCCCCCCGACCGGCCATGAACGCCATCCCACCGGCCGACATCGCGATCATCATGTTGTCCGCGCCGCCCTCGCGTCGCGGTTTGCTCGCCAGGGCGTGCCGCAGGGTCGCGTTGACCCGGCCGAGCACGAGTTGGAGTTCGTGCGGGGCGAAGACCTGCGCCAGGGCCTGTTCGGCAACCCGGCCGAACCGTGCCTCCAGGTCCCGGGACAGCCGCACCGACACCGCGTGCAGCGACTCGTCGACCAGCCCCGGCAGCCCCTTGATCTCCTCACCCCGACCCTTGTCTATCCGGTTGAGCAACTCCTCCTGCAACCCACCCAGGTAGCCACGCAACAGCCCGGTCACCTCGACCCGGGCCCGCTGCGTCTCGGTGCTCAACGCCAACGACCACTGCCGTGACTCGGTACGTTTACGGGCCGCCACCGCCGCCCGTTCCTCCTTGGCCCGGGCCACCTCCGCCGGATCCGGGTCGGTTGCCGCCAACCGGGCGCCGATGCCCAGGTCCAGCCGGATCAGCTCACTGCGGACCGTACGCAACACGTTCGCCTGGGCCAGCAGGTGCCCCTTGCCGGCCAGGTCGACCAGCGCGTGCTGCAACTCCCCGATCCGGGACTCGCGCAGCAGTTCGGCACGGGCCGGCGCCGGCACGGTCAGGGCCAGCTCCGCCAGCCGGGCCGACACCGGGAACCAGGCGGCGGCGGCGAACCGGGGCGCGTGCGCCCGCAACTGCGCCTGGTTGTCCGACCAGATCGTCCGCCACCCCGGGTACGCGTCGGTCTTCGTCAACGCGAACACCACCAGGTTGACCCGCTTGCTCGCCTCGACCAGGAAGTCGAGTTCCGGCTTCCCGAACGGGGCCGAGGCGTCGACCACGAACAGCAGTGACTCGGCGCGCCGGACCGCGTCGAGGGCGATCTCGGCGTGCAGCGGGTCCAGCCCACCGGTGCCCGGGGTGTCGACCAGGCTGAGGTACTCCAGCAGCGGCGCCGGGTGCCGTACCTCGACCCGCCGGGGCGGGCGGGTCCCCTCCGGCAACACCCCGAGGGTGGTGGCCCAGTCCCGCAGGTCGGCCAGGCCGATCTCGACCGGGTCGGCACGCCCGGGGACGAACGCCCGGGCCCCGGGCTCGGCCCCCGGGACCAGTTCCAGGAAGGTGCTGGTCGCGACCGCCACGTCGACCGGCGACAGCCCGGGGACCCCGACCAGGGCGTTCACCAGGGAACTCTTGCCCCGCTTCGTCTCACCGACAACCACGATCGCCGGCCGGGTCAGCTCCCGCCGCCGCAGCTCGTCGACCTCGGCGGCCGCGTCCGGGTCGACCTTGCGCAGGTACGCCAGTGACGTCTGCACCGCCCCGGTCAGCAGCTTGCCCAGCGCCTCCGGTCGTACGTCCGCGGTCGCGGTCACCGCACCTGCCCTCCGTACCCGGGTCCGGCCGTCGGCGGCACCGACTCGGGTCGGATGCCGGCGCGGATCTGCTGTGAGAGTAGATAGAAGCCACGGTGTGCCACCAGTGCCACCCGCGACTGGGCCGGGCCGGCACCGGCGACGGCGTACACCCGCCACCGGTTCGCCGCCGACAACGCCGCCTCGACCAACTCCGCCGCCCCGGCGCCGGGGCGGCCGAGGATCCACTGCGGATCGGTGGCCAGCGCCAGCCGGGACAACTCCTGCTCCATCGGTTCGGGCAGCTCGACCGTGCCGGTCCCGACGAGCTGGGCCACCTCCAGCAGCCGCAGCCGGTGGTACTCCGGTTGTTGCAGGACCCGTTCGATCGCGTCGCGCAACAGCTCCCGGTCGGCGGGGGCGGTGGCGTGACCGGCGATCTTCTCCAACGCCGACAACGCCCACCCGGCCTTGATCGCGTCGGTACGCCACCGGAACGCCTGGTCCAGGGTGTGCCGCAGCCGGGGGAACCCGGACGCCTGGAACAGGGTCCGGACCAGGTCACCGCTGGCCAGTTGCGGGGCGGCGGCGAACTGCGCCAGGGCGAACCCGATCCCGTACAGGTCCAACAGCCGCAGCAGCCGTTCCCGCTGCGCCCTCGGCACCGCACAGTCGCGGCCGACGAACAGGTCGACCGAGGCGAGCAGGATCAGCCGTTCGGCGGCGGGCAGCCGCGACAGCGTACGCAGCGCCTCGCAGTCGGCGGCGGTGAGCCGCCCGGCCTCGGTCGTCTCGGCCAGCAGCCCGACCACCGGCACCACGTCCGACACCACCCGGCGCAGCACACCCGCCTGCTCGGTGGCGAGCGGCCCGGCGACCGGCCACGGGTCCGAGGTGCCGTGCACCAGCTTGTCGACCTTGTTGAACAGGCCCAGAGAGTTGATCGGGTTGCTGGCCAGCCGCGCCGACACCGACCGGAACGCGCCCAGCGCCTCCACGTCGTCGTCCCGGACCGCCTGGGTGAACACGTACACGATCGCCTCGGCACCGGAGACCGCGCCGACCGAGTCGTCGTCGATGTCGTCGTCGAACGGCGCCGCCGGGGCACCGTGCAGGAACCGGGTGGCGCCGGCACTGACCGACGTGTTCGTCGAACCCAACCCCGGGGTGTCCACCACGGTCAGATCCCGCAGATGGTCACTGGTCAGGGTCACGTCGACAAACGCGATCCCGGCCCGGGGCACCCCGAGCCGGGACGGGATCATCCCGGTCTCGTCCAGCGGCAGACTGAGCCGGCTGCCGTCGCGGCGAACCACGTCGACCCGGTCGGTGGTGCCGTACCGGAACTGGGTCACCACCCGGGTGCACTCACCGACCTCGGTCGGCGCCACCCGCCGGCCGATCAGAGCGTTGACAAGTGTCGACTTTCCGGCTTTGAGTCGCCCGGCGATCGCCACCCGCAGCGGCTCGTCGAGCCGGCGACGTACGCCGAACACCTGTCCCTGCAACGAAACACCGAGCCTGGGCCCCACCTCGTCGCAAAGCGCGGCGACCCGGGCACCGAGCGGACCTGACCCCACGACTCGTCAGCCGGCGGTACGGTCGGCGACAATGGCATGGTCACGGCGGTCTTGCTCGCTCATATCGTTGGACGTCCCTCCGACTCGAGGCGGCGGGGCGGGGCGCTCCTGCCGGGCCTCACACTACGAATATCCTGCCGGCGCAGGATCCCATGTTCGTGCCACCGCCCCGCCCGGTGGTGGCCGCGAAGCCCTCCCGGGAGGACCAGTGCGGCACGCACCCGGCGGTGACCTCGACGGACACGTCCCGGTCGACGCGTCCACGCGCGCCCTCGTCGCCCACGCGGGCACGCTGCTGACCACACCCGGCCTCGTCGTCGTCCACGGCGGCCCGGGCATCGGCCGCAGCACCGTCCTGCGCCGGCTCGGCGACACCTTCCACGGCCCCGTCTTCACCGGCAACGGGCTGGCCACCCTGGTCACGGTGCCGGGGTTCGCGCTCAGTCACGCACTGCGGATCCGGTTGCCGACCGACGACCCGGCGTTGCTCGCCGAGGCGGTCCGGTCCCGGGTCCGCACCGGACTGCTGCTCCTCGACGATCTGCAGTGGGCGGACCCGGCCACCCTCGCCGCCCTGGTCCCGCTGGCCCGGCACTGCCGGGTGGCGGTGGCGTTGCGTACCCCGCACCGGCTGCCGGCCACGGCGGTCGCGGAGCTGCGCGCCGTGGCGGCCGGCTGGTTGGCCGTACCGCCGCTGGACCCGGACACGGCGGCCGCGGTGGCCCGCGCCACCGCACCCGGGCTCGACCCGGCCACCGTCACCGACGTGGTCCGCCGCTCCGGCGGGACACCGCTGGCGGTCACCGTCCTGGCCCGGCACGCCACCGACCACCCCACCGGCACCACCGACGCCGACCAGATCGGGTACGTCGTCGCGACCGCCCTGGCCGACCTGACCCGCCCGGCGCGCACCGCCCTGGCCGCCCTGGGCCTGCTCGGCCGCCCGGCGACCGTCGCACTGCTCGGGGCGGGCGCCGACGAACTCAGCACCGCCGGGCTGGTCCACGACACCGGCGCCGGCACCCTCGCCCCGACGTCGCCGTACCTGGCCGAGGTCGCCGCCGGGATGCTCGACCCGGACGGGCGGCGGGCACTGCACGAACGGCTGGCCGCGCTGGTCCCGCCCGCCGAGGCGGCCCGGCACCTGGCCGCCGCCGGGCACCCCGACACCGCGTACGCGGTCGCGGTCACCGCCGCCGACAACGCCGACACCGTCGGCACCCGGGCCGACCTGCTGCTGTACGCCTGCGACCTGCCCGGCACGGACCCGGCACCGGCGACCCGGGTCGCCGCCGCCCGCGCCGCGATCGCCGCCGGCCGCCCCCGGGCGGCGGTGCGGGTCCTGACCACCACCGCCCCGCTCGGGGTGGCCGCCTCGGTGCTGCGCGCCGAGGCCCTGGTCCAACTCGGCGACCTGCCCGGGGCCCGGACGGCGGTCGCCCCGGTGCCCGACTCCGCCGCCGCCCACCTGGTCGCCGCCCGCGACCGGGTGCTGCTACTGGCCGCGCTCGCCGACGGCCCCGGACCCGCGTCCGCCGCACTGGTCGGCGTCGTCGCCCGGCACGGCAGCACACCCGAGCACACCGGGCTGCGGGCGGCGTACGCGGCCGTGCGCGCCGCCACCCGCCAGCCCGGCTGGGAACCGTCGCTGCGGACCGCCGCCGCCGACCCCGGCGACCCGCTGACCGCCCGGTGGAGCGCCTGGCTGCTGGTCGAGACCCTGATCGCCGACGCCCGCCTGGCCGAGGCGACCCGGGCCGCGACCGAGTTCGCCCAGGTCTGCGCCGATGACCTCGCCTACAGTTGGCAGACCCGCTTCGTGGGCGCCTCGCTGTGGTGCGCCGCCCTGTCCGGCGCCACCGGTCAGGTCACCGACGAGGTGCTGCGCCGGGCCGGCGACCTGACCGACCGGACCCTGCCACCACCCGCCCGCGCGTACGCGGTGGCGGCGACGAGCCTGGTCGAGGCCGACGGCGGGCTGCTCGCCCCGGCCCGGGCGCGGCTGGCGGCTGTGCCCGCACCACCGGGCGGGGTGCTCGACTGGGTGACCCGGGAGGCGGCCTGGCTCGACGGGCAACCGGAACGCGCGACCACCCCCAGCGGTCCGGTGCCGGCCGGTTCGCTGCTCGACGGACTGTCCCGGATCACCGCCCGGTGGGCAGGACACGACCTCGCCGCGCCGACCACGGCTACCGCCGCTCCCGCCCCGAGGGCCCCGACCGCGACGATCCCGGCCACCGCACCGGCCGCGGTGCGGCTCTCCCTCGCCGCCTGGGACAACGCCACCCACGACCCGACCGGTTTCACCGTCGCCGCCACCGCCTGGCACGACCTGACGGTCGTCCGTGAGGAGGTCCGCTGCCTGCTCGCGCACGGGCTGCACGAGCACGACTCGCCCCGGGCGGTGCCGGCGCTGCTGACCGCCGAACGGTTGGCCGCCGACGCCGGCCTGGTGGTCCTGCTCGGTCGGACCCGGCGGGCACTGCGCCGGCACGCGGTCCGCCGCGACCAGCGCGGCCCCCGCGCCGGCACCGCCCTCAGCGACCGGGAACACGACGTGCTGCGGCTGGTCGCCGCCGGTGAGCCGTCCCGGCGCATCGCCGGCCAACTCGGTGTGTCCGGCGAGACCGTGGAGACGCACATCCGGTCCGGGATGCGCAAGCTCGGCGCCCGGACCCGTACCGAGGCGGCGGCGCTGGTCCTCGCCGGGGTGCCGGCGCCGCGCGCCGCCGCGCCCACCGGGGCCACCCCGGCCGTGGCCACCCGGGAGCCCGGCCGGTGACCCCGCCCGACCCACCCCGGTACGTGGTCGCCACCGGCACCGACGCCACCGTCATCCTGCGCCGGCTGGCCCGGCAGGGGTGGTCGACCCGCGACGGGTTCGCGCTGCCCGACGGCGGGTGGGACGTCACCTCGACCCGGCTGCTGCTCTTCGGCCGGGTGCCGGACCTGGAAACGGTCCGGCTGGTGCTGCTCGCCGCCGCCCGGGGTGCCGGCGTGGTGGCGATCGTCGACCCGGCCGGTCACGTCGGCCGGGCGCTCGTGGCCGACCTCGGCCGGCTGGGACCGGTCCACCGCGACCCGGGCACCGGGCCGGACCCGTCCGGCGCCACGGCGGCCCCGCAACTCGTCCCCGAGCAGCGGGCGTTACTGGAACGGCTGGCCAACGGCGAGACGATCGCCGCCGCCGCGGCGGCCGAGTTCCTGTCGCTGCGGACCGCGAACCGGCGGATCGCCCAGGCCCGGGAGGCACTCGGCGTACGGACCACCCGCGAGGCGGTCCTGGCCTACCTGCGCCAACGCCGCCCGCAGTAGGCGCCGGCGGACCCCTCAGGCCGGGTCGGTACGGCGGTGTGACCGGCTCGGGTCGCTCGGCCGGGTCGGGTCACGGAAACGCGGCAGGTCCGGTTCGTCCGGCCGCAACGGCGCCAGGTTGGCGGTGAGCGCGTCGATGATCCGGGCGGTGGCCCGCCGGGCACCCCCGGGTACGTCCGGGTCGAGCCCGGACAGGTCGACCGGTGCGCCGAAATGCACCCGGATCACCGGCCGGCGGACCAGTGCCCGCCCCACGGCCCGCCCGAGCCCCCTCGGCGCCGCGTACGGCAGGACCTCGTGCGCGCCCCACTGCGCCACCGGCACCACCACGGCACCGCTGGCCAGGGCGAGCCGGGCCGCCCCGGTCTTGCCCCGTTCGGGCCACATGCCCGGGTCGAGCCCGATCCGACCCTCCGGGTAGAGCAGCACCACCGACCCGTCCGCCACCGCGTCGACGGCGGTACGCAGGGACCGGGCGACGTCGGAGGCGCGCCGGTCGACCCGGATGTGGCCGCTGGCCCGCATCACCGTACCGACGAGCGGGGCACGGAACAGGCCACCGGTGGCCATGATCCGTGGCGCGATGCCGCGTACCTGGCAGGCGGCGACCAGCACGACCGGGTCGAACGGGCTGATGTGGTTGGCGGCCAGGATCAGCGGCCCGTGGCGCAGGTCGTCGGGCACGTCACCGGTGACCCGCAGTCGGGCGAGCGGCCCGACCAGGCCACGGCCGACGAGTTGCAGCAGGCGCCAGAGCCGGGGCACCCGCCAGCGGGCGTCGGTAGCGGTCTCTTCCATCAGCCGCCGATCTTTGCACAGTCGACCGGCCGGGCCGCCGCGCCGTACGGGTCCGGCCGGTGCCGTACCGCCGCAGGTAGGCGGTGGGGGAGTGTGGTCGAGCGCACGCCGGCACCACCCGACCCCCATCTACGACGAGCAGTAGTATTTACTACAGGCCGTCGTAGAACCTGGGGGTTTTCCGTGGACGCCTTGGACGTCGCCCGCTGGCAGTTCGGTGTCACCACCGTCTACCACTTCCTCTTCGTACCACTCACCATCGGACTCTCACTACTCGTCGCCATCCTGCAAACCCTCTGGCACCGCACCGGCGACGAGCGCTACCTCAAACTCACCAAGTTCTACGGCAAACTCTTCCTGATCAACTTCGCCATGGGCGTCGTCACCGGCATCGTCCAGGAATTCCAGTTCGGCATGAACTGGAGCGACTACTCCCGCTTCGTCGGCGACGTCTTCGGCGCCCCCCTGGCCATCGAGGCACTGCTCGCCTTCTTCCTCGAATCCACCTTCCTCGGCCTGTGGATCTTCGGCTGGGACCGACTACCCCGACGCATCCACCTCGCCACCATCTGGGCCGCCGCGATCGGCTCCACCCTCAGCGCCTACTTCATCCTCGCCGCCAACTCCTGGATGCAGCACCCCGTCGGCTACCGAATCAACCCCGACACCGGACGCGCCGAACTCACCGACATCTTCGCCGTCCTCACCAACAAGGTCACCCTGGCCACCTTCCCGCACACCCTCGCCGGCTGCTTCCTCGTCGCCGGCTCCCTGATGGTCTCGGTCGCCCTCTGGCACCTGATCCGCCACCGCCACCAGCCGGCCGAACAGACCGCAGACCGACCGGACACCGACCAACCCACCACGCCCGACACGACCTCAACCACCGGACGCACCCACACCGACACCCGCGCCTTCCGGTTCGCCGCCAAATTCGGCGCCGTCGTCACCCTCGTCGCAGCCGTCGGCGTCCTCATCACCGGCGACATCCAAGGCAAAATCATGACCGACGTGCAGCCCATGAAAATGGCCGCCGCCGAAGGGCTCTACCACACCGAACAACCCGCGTCGTTCTCCGTACTCACCATCGGCAGCCTCGACGGAACCCGCGAACTCTACGCCCTCAAAATCCCCTACCTGCTCTCCTTCCTCGGCACCGGCGACCCACACGGCGAAGTCAAAGGCATCAACGACCTCCAAGCCCAGTACGTCTCCGAATACGGCCCCGGCAGCTACACCCCGATCATCCCGGTCACCTACTGGAGCTTCCGCTTCATGATCGCCTTCGGGATGACCGCCGCCGCCATCGCCCTCTGGGCCCTCTGGGCCACCCGCCGAGAACGCACCCCCACCTCACGCTGGCTCCTACGCGCCGCCATCGTCATGCCCATCCTGCCCCTGGCCGCCAACTGCTTCGGCTGGATCTTCACCGAAATGGGCCGCCAACCCTGGGTCGTCTTCGGCGAAATGCTCACCCGCGACGGCGTCTCCCGCAGCGTCTCCCTCACCGAAGTCCTCACCTCCTTCACCGCCTTCACCCTCATCTACGCCACCCTCGCCGTCATCGAAGTCCGACTCCTGCTCCGCTACGCCCGCGCCGGACTACCCGACACCACCCCACCACCCGAACCCGACGACGACACCGCCGACGAAGACCGGCCCCTCGCCTTCGCCTACTGACCCCGGAGCCCACAGTGGACCTCACCACCGTCTGGTTTCTGCTCATAGCCGTCCTGTTCACCGGCTACTTCATCCTCGAAGGCTTCGACTTCGGCGTCGGCGCACTACTACCCGTACTCGGCCGCGACGACCGCGAACGCCGCGTCCTCATCAACACCATCGGCCCCGTCTGGGACGGCAACGAAGTCTGGCTCATCACCGCCGCCGGAGCACTCTTCGCCGCCTTCCCCGAGTGGTACGCCACCCTCTTCTCCGGCTTCTACCTACCCCTACTCCTCATCCTCATCGCCCTCATCGCCCGAGGCGTCGCCTTCGAATACCGCCACAAACGCCCCGACGCCACCTGGAAAAAACGCTGGGACACCGCCATCACCATCGGCTCCCTCATCCCCGCCGTCGGCTGGGGCATCGTCTTCGCCAACATCGTCCGAGGCGTACCCCTCGACAACAACCACGACTACACCGGCGGCCTCACCGACCTGCTCAACCCCTACGCCCTCCTCGGCGGAGCCACCACCGCCGCCCTCTTCCTCACCCACGGCGCCGTCTTCCTCGCCCTCAAAACCAACGGCGACATCCGCACCCGCGCCGGCCAACTCGCCGCCCGCACCACCCCCGCCACCCTCGCCCTCACCACCGCCTGGCTCACCTGGACCCTCACCCTCCACCACAACACCACCGCCATCGCCCTCGCCGCCACCGCGACCCTCACCCTCACCGGCGCCCTCGCCGCGACCCGGGTACGCCGCGAAGGCTGGGCCTTCACCGGCACCGCCGCCACCATCGGCCTCACCATCGCCACCCTCTTCGCCACCCTCTACCCGAACGTCCTGCCCTCCACCACCGACCCCACCGGCACCCTCACCATCCTCAACGCCGCATCCAGCCCCTACACCCTCAAAATCATGAGCTGGGTCGCCCTCGTCTTCACCCCAGTCGTCCTCGCCTACCAAAGCTGGACCTACTGGGTCTTCCGCCGCCGCATCGGCGTCGCCAACATCCCCCACTGACCCAGACCCGGGGGAGACCCCACAAAACAACGTGCCCCCGGGATCCACGATCCCGGGGGCACCACCACCACCAACACCACTCAACCCGCGTCGCGCAACTCCGCCAACCGCGCCTCGATCTCGGCCAACTCCGCCCGCAACTTCTCCGCCTGCTGCTCCGCCTCACTCCGCTCCACCGACATGATCTGCTCCACCGCCTCGTGCACACCCGGCACGTCGATCAACGACACCATCTTCAACGCCTCGACCGGCTTGATCACATACGGCTTCGCCAACGCCTTACTGCCCTGCGTCGCCCCCAACGTCCACTCACCATCGGCGTACGACAACGTCACCGTCAAACCCGCCGGACCCTTCGGCCGGGCCGGCTTCGCCACCGCCCGCTTCGCCGGCTTCGCATCCGTCTCCACCGAGGCAACCTCAGCAGCGTCCACCGTGCTCACCACAACCTCCTCACGCGGCGCCGGCACCGGCGACCTGACAACCATGAACTCCGGCTCCGGCGCGACCTCCACCGGCTCCGGCTCCACCTTCGGCTCGGCCCGCCGACCCGTCGCCCCGCGCGGCGGGATACTCAGATCGGTGGGGGAGAAGGGCAACTCATCCCGCCCGAACCGCACCACCACCCACTCGTCCGACGTCGCCGGATCGGTCAACTCCACCACCTGACCAATCTGCCCGGCGATCTGCCCCGCCGACTCGGTGAACATCACCTTCGGCTTCCGGCCACCGGCCAACGTGTCCCGAATGCTCTGCAACTCCTCGGTGGACAACCCTCGGACATCGGTGGCAGCCATCAGCTCAAATCCCTCTTCCGTACACCTGTTTGATTTCCTGCTTTCCTACCAGCCCGCTCCGACAACGTCGAACCGACCCCACCACCGGCAAAACACCCCGCCGACAACGCGCCGAAGCGTACGCCGTGCCCCACACCACACCGACCACCCCGTACCCAAGCGGTAACGTCACCGCCAACCCAGGGGAGGCACACGATGAGCCCGGTAACAGTCGTCACCGGCGGCAGCCGAGGCATCGGCGCGGCGACCGTACGCCAACTCGCCCACGCCGGCCACCACATCGCCTTCTGCTACCGCACCGACACCACCGCCGCCGACACCGTCCTGCGCGACATCCACCCCACCGGAGTACGCGCGATCGCCGTCCAGGCCGACACCACCGACCCCGAACAGGTCGACGCCCTCTTCACCGCCGCCACCACCCAACTCGGCGACATCACCGGCCTGGTCAACAACGCCGGAACCACCAGCCCGGTCGGCCCCCTCGTCAACCTCACCATCACCGACCTGCGCCGGGTCATCGACGTCAACCTCGTCGGCTATATCCTCTGCGCTCAACAGGCCGCCCGCCGCATGACCACCGGCGGCGCCATCGTCAACGTCTCCTCCGCCGCCGCCACCCTCGGCAGCCCCGGCGAATACATCCACTACGCCGCCGTCAAGGCCGCCACCGACACCCTCACCATCGGACTCGCCAAAGAACTCGGCCCCCGCCAGATCCGGGTCAACACCGTCTCGCCCGGCACCATCTGGACCGACATCCACACCATCTCCGGCGTACCCGACCGACCCGCCCGAATCGCCGAAAAGGTTCCCCTCGGCCGGGCCGGCGAAGCCGACGAAATCGCCGCCGCCATCGTCTGGCTGCTCAGCGACGCCGCCTCCTACACCACCGGCGCCACCCTCCGGGTCGCCGGCGGCCTCTGAACCCCGCACCCGGGCCACGCATCGGCCCGGGGGAGACCCACACCGAATCACACCGGTGTCACCAACCGACGCCCGCTACGATCGGCCGTCGATGAACACCAGCACCGACAGCCAGATGATCAAGATCCAGGCGGGACGGGTCACGCTCTCCGACCGCCGCACCCAACGCCGCTGGCCGGTCGAACTCGCCCCGTACGAACTCGCCACCCACCCGGTCACCCAAGCCCAGTACGCACACGTCACCGGCGTACGACCCAGCGCCGCCCACGGCGACCGGCTGCCCGTCGAGAGCGTCTCCTGGTGGGACGCCGTCCGGTTCTGCAACGCACTCTCCGAACGGGAGCGGCTGACCCCGACGTACCGGATCGGCGTCGACGCCGAGCACGTCGAGTGGGACACCACCGCCGACGGCTACCGGCTACCGACCGAGGCCGAATGGGAACACGCCTGCCGCGCCGGCACCACCGGCCCCCGCTACGGACCACTCGACGAGATCGCCTGGTACCGCGACAACTCCGACGAACGGATCCACGACGTCGGCGGCAAGCGACCCAACACCTGGGGCCTGCACGACATGCTCGGCAACGTCTTCGAGTGGTGCTGGGACATCTACGACGCCGAGGTCTACGGCACCTACCGGGTGCTGCGCGGCGGCGGGTGGTTCGACGAGCACTGGAGCTGCCGCGCGTCGGTACGCCGCCGCAGCCACCCGACCCTGCGGATCGACGACGTCGGCTTCCGGGTCGCCCGCACCGTACGGCTGTCCGCACTCGAAGACGTTGAGCCAAGACCGTGAACGGGACCGGCGGTCCGAGGGACGACGTGGCCACAGCCGGCGGACATGAAGTCGGGCTCCACCCGGCGACCTTCGCGAGACCAGGACAGGACATGGACCAGGGCACACGCGACCAGCTACTCGGCCATCTGACTGCGGCAGTCGGGGCCGCCACCGCCACCCACCCGACGCGGGTTGCCATCGACGGACCTCCCGCCGCCGGCAAGACCACCCTCGCCGACGAACTGGCCGCCATCCTGCGCGCCCAGGGCCGTCACGTCATCCGCGCGACGATCGACGACTTCCTCTTCCCCCGAGCACAGCGCTATCCGCGCGGCGAATACTCGGCCGAGGGCTGCTACTTCGACACCCACGACTACGACGCGCTGAACCGGGTCCTGCTCGATCCGCTCGGCCCGGACGGAGACCGACGTTTCCAACACGCGGTCTACGACCACGCCGCGGACACTGTGCTGTCTCCGCCGGTCGCCACCGCGCCCGCCGACGCCGTCCTCCTCTTCGACGGCGTCTTCCTCCTGCGCCCAGACCTCATCGACCGGTGGGACCTGCGCATCTTCGTGTCGATCGCGCTCGAAAAAACCGTGGATCGCGCCGTGATCCGAGAACGCCAGGTGTCATCTCAGGCCGACGTCGTACGACGCTGGCGCGAGCGTTACATCCCTGCCCAGCAGCTCTACCTCGCGGCGGTCGGCCCGACCGACCGCGCCGACGTCGTCGTGCACAACGACGAGCCCCAGCAGCCGGTCTGGGCGGTCCGAACTCGTCAACGGCTCTGACGTGAGAGGTCCGTCCGCACCGTGCGCGCAAGTTCGATAATGTACATTATGTCAACTAGCGCGGGCGGGGAGGCGTTTCCGCCTCCCCTGGAGGCCGAAACGGTCACTCCCGCGTCAGCCCCGGCGGCAGGGCGTCCTCGTCGGGTCCGACCGGGCGCGCGTTGACCAACGGGTTGCGCCGCAGCGCGGTGACCAGCTCGGCGGTGCCGCCCAGATCGGTCCAGGCGTCGTCCCACAGGGCCGAGACGAGCCAGGAATGATCAGCGGGAAAGAGCAGGTCGGGCAGGGGCCCGTCGCCGCGCATGTGACCCGTCCGCCAGGTGAGGGCCTCCAGGGGCCCGGCTTCGACCAGCACGTACGGCCAACCGGCGTAGAGGAACACCCTCGGCGCGGCGGGAAAGACGACGTTGTGCGCTCCGGTCTCCAGGTAACCCAGCCACCAGGGCTGCGCGGGTGTGTGCCGGGTGAGTTCGTCGACCACCGCCCGTTCGTGGATGGCGATGTCGACGCCGTCGGGTGGATGGCAGGTGGCGTACGCCTCGAACACCGGCGGGATCGCCGTGGTGACCGACAAGCCGTACGTGGTCTGGTTGGCGAGCCAGGCGACGTCGCCGGCCGTGCCGACCCGCCAGTTGCGTCCGTCCTTGGTGACGTCCATGACGCCCATCCAAGCCCACCGGCGGCCGGCCCGGGACCGATGTCGGATGCGCCCTCCCCGCGTGTGCGGTACGCCGGGCCGGCGGGTGCCGTACGGATCGGTGGGTCGCTCCCCCTCCCGATCCAACGGTAAAACATGCATAATATTCCTTATGCACGACAAAAGTGACATATCGTTACTGCTACTGGTGGAGGATTTTCTGACCGCACGGGCCACCCGTAAGCCCTCACCGCACACCTTGCAGGCGTACCGCCGGGACCTGGTCGCGATCGGACGGCTGGTGGCCGACGAGAACGACCCTCCCCTCCCCCTCGACGAGCTGCCGCTGTCCGCGATGTCGGCCCGTACGCTGCGCTCGGCGTTCGCGGCCTTCGCCGCCACCCGAGCCGCCGCCTCGATCTACCGGGCCTGGTCGACGTGGAACAGCTTCTTCACCTTCCTGGTCACCGACGGGGTGGTGGCCGGCAACCCGATGCCGGCGGTCGACAAGCCGGCGGCCCCGATCCCCCTGCCCAAGCCGCTGCGGGGCGAGGATACCCCGGAGCGGTTGCTGGAGGCGGTCGCCCGGGAGGACAAGCGGCAGCGTCACCCGTGGCCGGAGCGGGACCTGGCGGTGCTCGCCCTGGCGCTCTGCGCGGGTCTGCGGCTGTCGGAGTTGCTGGCGTTGCGGGTTGGTTCGCTGGCGGGTCGGGTGGGTGAACGTCGAGTTGAGGTTGACGGTAAGGGTGGTCGGCCGAGGGTGATTCCGGTCGAGCCGGAGCTTGACGCGGTGGTGTCGCGTTACCTGGACAGCCGTCGGCGGCGGTTCGGGGCCCGGACCGTACGCGGGGGGTCGGTGTTGCTGGTGGACCGGCATGGTGAGCCGTTGCGTCGGGGTGGGCTGCAGTATCTGGTCGAGTCGTGTTACCGGCGGGCGGGCATCGGTGACCGGGTGCCTCGGGGTGCGCGGTTGCACGCGTTGCGGCACACGTTCGCGACCCGGTTGGCCGAGGACGGTGCCACCGCCTCGGAGATCATGTGGTTGTTGGGGCACGCGAGTTTGACGACGAGTCAGAACTACATCGACGTCACCGCGGGTCAGCAGCGGGCGGCGGTGCGGGCCAACCGTACGAACCGGGTGTTGGGTGGGTTGGCCGGTGGCGGTTCGTGAGGATGGTTGGGGTGTCGTCGGCGCGGGGCGTGCTCATTTGGCGGTGGGTGGGTCCAGGTCGGTGACGGTGAAGGTGAGGGTGCGTCGGTCGGCGGTGAGTACGGCGACGAGGTCGCCGGCGATGCTGACCTGTTCGGGTTGTTCCGGGCCGATTCTGGCGCCGCGGGTGGTGCGGCCGGTGGGGATGTCCTGGGCGGAGATCTCCCACTGGGAGGTGATGCCGTCGTATTCCTGAAGGAGCATGCGGTTGCCGTCGGTGGCGCTGATGGTGGTGAATTGGTCGAGTTGGCGTTGTTGGGTGCCGTCGTGGCCGAGGACGCGGGCGTCGGAGACGCGGTTGAAGTCGCCGTCGCCGCAGATGAGGGTGGTGGTGTTGGCGTACCAGTTCTCGTCGGCGGGTGTTTCGGTGGCGGTGGACCAGGCTTCCTTGCCGGTGCGGGTGTCGATGGCGGTGGTGCGGTTGTTGCGGGCTTCTTCGATGGCGGCGCAGACGAGGTGGGGTCCGCAGGGTTTGACGTGTTCGATGTCGGCCCCGGCGGGGAGTTCCTGTTTCCATTTCTGTTTGAGGTCGGTGGCGTTGTAGGCGGCGAGGACGTCTCGGCCGGCGGACTCGTCGTTGGCGAGTTTGCCGATGACGAGGTTGTCGTAGGCGACCCAGCGTTCTTCGTCGAGGGGTAGTTTGCCGCTGCTCTTGACCTTGCCGGTGGTGGCGTCGAGGGTGTAGCCCTTGCCGGTGCTGGTGTCGAGTTCGACGACGGTGGGTGTGGTGGTGACGGCGTCGCGGAGGGCGCCTTGTGGGGTGGGCAGGGTGCCGGCGGTGGGGTCGGGTCCGGTGGGCCATTGGCGCATGGCTTCGATCCGGTGGCGGTCGATGATGAGCAGGTCGGAGTTGCCGGCGCGGTGCCAGCGTTGTTTTCCGGTACGCAGGTCGACGTTGAGTACGGCGTTGCCGTCGATCGAGCCTCGGCTTTCGACGATGGCGTTGGTGCCGTAGTAGGCGACGTCGTACCGGTTGACCCAGGTGTTCTTCCAGAGGAGTTTGCCGGTGCTGGCGTCGAGGACGGCGCGTACGGGTTTGCCGGCGTCGGTGGCGGAGTCGTCGCCGTCGACGATGATCAGCCCGGGGCTGCCGGCGGCGGGTGGGTTGATGGTGGTGAGGGTGAGTTCGGCGGGTTCGATGGGGATGGTGGTGTTCCATTGGGCCGCTCCCCCGCTGCCGGGTAGGGCGGTGACGGTGGTGGTGCCCTTGCCGACGGCGGCGGTGATGACGCTTTGGCCGCTGGTGGTGATGGCGGCGGCGCCGGGGGCGGTGGCCTGGTGGGTTTGTCCGGGGGTGAGCGTGCCGGTGGTGTTGGCGCCGGGCAGGCCCGGGAGGTCGTTGATTTTTTCGGTGAGGCCGCCGAGTCGTTCGGCGAGCCAGTCTCCGCTGGTGATGCTGGTGCCGATGCAGGCTGCGGTGACGACGAGGGCGGTGGTGGTGACGAGGGTGCGGCGGACCCGGCGTCGGGTGGGTTTGCCGGCTGGTGTGGGTGGGGCTTCGGCGGTGGTGGTCGGCGGCGGTGGGGTCGGGGCGGCTACCGGTGGAGCGGCTGGCGGTGACGGTGGCGGGATGGTTGGTGGGCGGGGGGTGGTGGGGTGGCGTAGGGCGCCGTAGGCGACGGGTAGTTCGGGTTGTTCGGGTACGGCGGGGGCGATGCCGAGGCGGGCGTGTAGGCGGCTGGCGACCAGGGGCATGCGGCTGGATCCGCCGACGAGCAGGAGCGCGGTGAGGGTGGTGGGTTCGGTGCCGGCGCGTTGCAGTACGCGGCGGGTTTCGTCGACGGCGCGGGCGACGAGTGGGGCGGCGATGCGGTCGAGTTCTTCGCGGGTGAGGTGTAGGGGTTCGGTGCGGCCGGGGACGGTGACGGGTGCGGTGGTGGTGCGGGAGAGCATTTCTTTGGCGGCGCGGATTTCGGCCCAGAGGGTTTGTCGGTCGCGGCGGTCGACGGGTGTGTGGGGGTGGTGGAGTCGTTGCCACAGGTCGGGGTCGCGTAGGGCGATGAGTTGGCCGAGGTGGGCGACGAGGGCGGCGTCGATGTCGACGCCGCCGAGGTCGTCGAGTCCGCCGGTGGCGAGGACGCGTGGTCCGGTGGTTTCGCGGCGTACGACGGTGACGTCGAGGGTGCCGCCGCCGAAGTCGAAGATGGCGATGGTGGCGCCGGGTGGTAGTTGTGGGCCGAGCAGGTCGAGGCAGTAGTGGGCGGCGGCGATGGGTTCGTCGACGAGGGTGACGTCGCCGAGGCCGGCGTGGTGGGCGGCGGTGCGTAGGAGTTGGCGGCGTGGTTGGCCCCAGTCGGCGGGGCAGGTGAGGACGGTGCCGGTGGCGGGGTTGGCGCCGGCGAGGCGGGCTTCGTCGGCGGCGCGTCGTAGGCCGGCGGCGAGGAGTCGGTCGACGGTGATCTCGTTGTCGCCGAGCAGGACGGTGCCTTCGTCGATGCGGCGTTTGGGGTGTGGTTCGAAGCGGTCGGGTTGGCCGTTGGCGAGTCGGTGGGCGTCGCGGCCGGTGTGGGTGGTGCCGGTGGGGTCGAGGTAGACGCCGCTGGGCAGTAGTGGTGTGCCGTCGAAGAGGAGGGGGCGGGGTGGTTGGCCGGGGCGGTGGATGACCGCGACGGTGTGGGTGGTGCCGAGGTCGATGGCGAGTCGGGCCGTCGTGTTCACCGTTGTCTACCTTCCGGCGGGCGCGGGGGTCGCCGCCGGGGGGCGATGTTACTGCGTGGGTGCGACGGGTGGGCGTGGGTGGGTGGGATCGGTCTCGGCTGTCGGGTTTCGGTGTGTGGGGGTGCCGCTGGTGGGTGGGTGTTGTCGGCGTGGGCTTCCGGGCTCGCGGTCGGCGGTGAGGTCGCCCGGGGTGGGGTGTCGGGGGTCAGCCGAGGTCGACGACGAGGGGGCGGTGGTCGGAGATGGTGGCGGCGGGGGTGGTGACGGCGGTGACGGCGGGTAGGTGTTGGCGTCCTCGTGGGTCGGCGAGGATGTGGTCGAGTTGGACCTTGGGGGCGGCGGAGGGGTAGGTGGGTTCGCAGCCGAGGGTGTGCCAGCGGGAGACGAGGGTGGCGAGCCGGGCGGGGAGGTTGAGGTCGCCGAGGAGTATGCGGGGGGCGGGCAGGGTGCGTAGGGCGCGGACGACCTGGCGGAGTTGGCGCAGGTTCCATCCGGGTACGAAGGACAGGTGGGTGGCGGCGGCGGTGAGGGGGCCGTGGGGGGTGTCGAGTACGGCGGCGAGCAGTACTCGGGGTTCGTCGTGCAGGAGGGTGAAGCCGCCGCCGGGTCCGTTGATGTAGATGGGTGCGCGTACGGGTGCCGGGGTGAGGCGGGTGACCTGCCAGGAGTGGGCTGGGTAGCGGCTGATCAGGCCGACGCCGTAGAGGGGTTCGCCGTGGCCGTCGTCTTCGTGGGTGAGGGGGCGGAATTTTTCGCCGGGGGTGCCGACGACGGCGGCGGCGAATCGGTGGGTGGGTGCGTCGAGGGCTCGGGCGGCGATGGCGGTGAGGTCGAGGTGGCCGCTGCGGGACTGGTCGCGGTCGACTTCCTGGAGGGCGAGGATGTCGGCGTCGAGGGCGGTGACGGTGTCGGCGAGTCGGGTCTGGTCGACCATGCCGTCGTGCAGGGAGCGGCCGTGGAGCAGGTTGAAGGTGACCAGGCGCACCTCTGCACCTTACGGTGTGGTGTGGGACAGTTTCTGGGTGATCTTCAAGCTGTTGCTCTGTTCGGCGTTGGTCTTTGTGGTGTTGGGGGCGGCGGGTATCGCGTTGCGGCGGGTGCGTCGGCGGTGATGTCCGGGGTGCTGTCGTAGGGGTTCGGGGTTCGTTGCCGGGGTGTGTGGTGCCGGTGGGTGAGGCTGTTCACAGGGGCCGTCGTCGGGTCTGGTGGCGGCGGAATAATCCCGGCCCATGGATCTGGGTGCGGTGGGTGGGTTGTTGGTGGCCGCCGGGGTGGCGGGTTGGGTCGACGCGGTTGTCGGTGGTGGTGGTTTGTTGCTGTTGCCGGCGTTGTTGATCGCCGCGCCGGGGGTGCCGTTGCCGGTGGCGTTGGGGACGAACAAGGTGGCGGCGATCGCGGGTACGGCGACGGCGGCGGTGACGTATGCCCGGCGTACGAAGGTTGACTGGTGGTTGGCGGGGCCGGCGGCGGGGTTGGCGGTGTTGACGGCTGGGGTGGGTGCGTTGTTGGCGGGGGTGGTGCCGGCGGGTGCGTATCGGCCGGTGGTGTTGGTGGTGTTGGTGTTGGTGGTGGTGTTTGTGACGTTGCGGCCGAGGTTGGGGGTGGTGGCGTTGCCGTCGCGGCGTACCCGGGGGCGGGTGGTGCTGGCGGTGGTGGCGGCGGGTGGGGTGATCGCCTTGTACGACGGGTTGATTGGTCCGGGGACGGGGACGTTTCTGGTGTTGACGTTCACGGCGCTGGTGGGTGCGGATTTTTTGCACGGGTCGGCGATGGCGAAGGTGGTCAACGCGGGGACGAATCTGGGGGCGTTGGTGGTGTTCGGGGCCGCCGGGCAGGTGTGGTGGACGTTGGGTGCGGCGATGGCGGTGTGCAACGTCGTGGGTGCGGCGGTGGGGGCGCGGATGGCGTTGCGGCGTGGTGCGGGGTTTGTCCGGGTGGTGTTGCTGGTGGTGGTGCTGGCGTTGGTGACGAAGCTCGGTTACGACCAGTGGGCGGGCTGACCGGGCGGGTCAGGTGGTGGTGCCGGGGGCGGCGAACCGGCCGGCGCGGATCTCGCGTAGTGCCCGGCGGCGGGTGTCGCCGCGCAGGGTGTCGACGTAGAGGCGCCCGTTGAGGTGGTCGGTTTCGTGTTGGAGGGCGCGGGCGAGGAATCCGGTGCCGGTGATGGTGGTGGGTTCGCCGTGTTGGTCGAAGCCGTGGGCGGTGGCGTGCAGGGCGCGGGGGGTCGGGAAGTAGAGCCCGGGGATGGACAGGCAGCCCTCGTCGTCGTCCTGGAGTTCGGTGGACAGTTCCAGGGTGGGGTTGATCAGGTGGCCGCGGTGTCCGTCGGCGTCGTAGACGAAGACGCGGGCGCTGATGCCGATCTGGGGTGCGGCGACGCCGGCGCGTCCGGGTGCGCCGAGCAGGGTGTCCATCAGGTCGGTGACCAGGGCGCGTAGTTCGGCGTCGAAGCTGGTCACGGGTTCGCACGGGGTGCGTAGTACGGCGTCGCCGATGATCCTGATGGGCCGCATGGTCATGGGGGAAGGTTATCGCCGTGGGTGTGGGGCTGCGCAACCGGCCGGTTGTGCTCGTGGGTGGTCAGGTGAGGGGTTTCTCGAACCCGAGGTGGTTGTAGGGCGAGTTGTCGTACGGCGGGATCGGGTGGTAGCCGCTGGACTGGTAGAGGGCGATCGCCTCGGTCAGGGCGGTGTGGGTGCCGAGCCGTACGACGGTGGTGCCGTGCTCGGCGGCGTGGGTTTCCAGGTGTCGTAGCAGCAGTCGGCCGATGCCGAGTCCCCGGGCGGCCTGGTCGACCCACAGGTGTCGGATCTCGGCGGCTCCGTCGCCTAGTGCCCGCCATGCCCCGCAGCCGACCGGGCGGTTCTCTTCCCGGGCGAGCAGCAGGGCCCCGTTGTCGCCGTCGAGGTCGTCCGGTGTGACCAGGGTGGTGGGGTCGTATCCCTCGGGGAACCGGCGGGCGAGTTCGTCGGCGTACGCGCGCAGGCAGTCCCGGGCCGGGGTGCCGTGCGGTTGCGTGGGGGTGATCGAGACGGTGGCGAGTCGTAGGAGGCGGTGGATCTGTGCCTGGGCGGTGATCAGCCGTTGTCGTTGGGTCGGGGTGAGTCGGGCCAGTAGGTCGGTGACGCCGGTGTCGGAGCGGCGGTCGAGTTCGGCGCGTTCCCGGGTTCCGGCGTCGGTCAGTTCGACCACTCTGACCCGGCGGTCGTGTGGGTGTGGTCGGACCCGGACGAGGTTCTGTGCGGTCAGGGAGCGCAGTAGCCGGCTGAGGTAGCCGGAGTCGAGGCCGAGGCGGGTGCGTAGGTCGCGTACGTCGGCCTGGTCGCCGATTTCGAACAGGAGCCGGGCTTCGCCGAGGGGGCGGTTCTGGCCGAGGTAGTGGTCGGTGAGGAGGCCGATGCGGCGGGTGTAGTAGCGGTTGAAGTCGCGGACCAGGCCGACCTGTTCGGTGGTGGAGTCCATCCGGCGACCATAACCAATTTTCTCTGACTCAGGTCAGAGAATGTCGCGGAGGTCGCCGGTTGTTGCCCAGTACTCGCGGTTACCGCGTTGTCGCACACCCGTACCGGCGCTTATCCTGCCGGCCGGCGGCCGCCGGGCTGACTCGCCGACCGGGAGGACACGATGGACCACCACCACGACCACCACGACCACGGGCGGGACCACGGGACCGGGCGGTCGGGCGGCGGGCACCCGCACCGGCCCGACGGGCCGGGGTGGGCGCGGCGGGTCCGGCACCTGCTCACCCCCCACTCACACGACACCTCCGACCGGGTCGACGGCGCGCTGACCGCCTCCCGGGCCGGGATCCGGGCTCTGTGGATCTCCCTGCTGGTGCTCGGGGTGACCGCCGCCGGGCAGGCGGTGGTGGTGTTCTGGTCCGGTTCGGTGGCGCTGCTCGGCGACACCCTGCACAACGTCGCCGACGCGCTGACCGCCGTACCGCTCGGGGTGGCGTTCCTGCTCGGTCGCCGCGCGGCGACCCGCCGTTACACGTACGGCTACGGTCGGGCCGAGGACCTGGCCGGGGTCGCGATCGTGGCGACGATCGCCGGGTCGGCGGTGTTCGCCGGCTACCAGGCGGTGACCCGGCTGCTGGACCCGCGTGGCGTCGACCACCTGCCGTACGTGGCCGCCGCCGGCCTGATCGGGTTCGTCGGCAACGAGATCGTGGCCCGGTACCGGATCGGCGTCGGTCGCCGGATCGGTTCGGCCGCGCTGGTCGCCGACGGGCTGCACGCCCGTACCGACGGGTTCACGTCGCTGGCGGTGCTGCTCGGTGCCGGGGGTGCCGCGTTGGGCTGGTGGTGGGCGGACCCGGCGGTCGGGCTGCTGATCACGGTGGCGATCCTGGTGGTCCTCGGCGACGCTGCCCGTTCGGTGTACCGGCGGCTGATGGACGCCGTCGACCCGGCTCTGGTCGACACCGCCGAGGCGGCGCTGCTGGCCACGCCGGGCGTCACCCGGGTCGGTGCGGTGCGGTTGCGGTGGATCGGGCACCGGTTGCACGCCGAGTGTGCGATCACCGTCGACGGTGGGCTGACGGTGGCGCAGGGGCACCGGATCACGGTCGCGGCCGAACACCGGTTGATCCACGCCGTGCCGAGGCTCACCGCCGCGTCGGTCCACGCCGACCCGGACCACCGGCACGGTGACGACCCGCACGCGATACTCGCCCACCACCGGTAGGGCACCGCGTGGCCCGACGGCGATACCGGCGATCCGGTACGGCTCCCGTCGGCGGGGGCCAGTAGGTACCGGCGTCGGGTCGGGTCAGCCGGTGGTGGGGGCGAGTGCGGCGCGTACCGGGCCGGACTTGGCCGCCGCCTCGGCGACCTCGGCGTCCGGGTCGCTGTCCCAGGTGATGCCGCCACCGGCCCAGACGTGCACCCGTTCGCCGTCGGTGGCGGCGGTGCGGATGGTGACGCCGAGGTCGATGTGGTCGGGGCCGACCCAGCCGAGCGCGCCCATGCCGGCGCCGCGTCCGACCGGTTCGTGGGCGGCGATCTGGTGCAGTGCGGAGAGCTTCGGTGTGCCGGTCACCGAACCGGGTGGGCAGATCGCCCGCAGCAGGTCGGCCAGCCCGAGCCCGTCGGCGGCGTGGGCCGAGACGGTCGACTCGGCCTGCCACAGGTCGCACCACCGGCGGATCCGGTACAGCTCGTCGACCCGGACCGAGCCGGTGGCCGCCACCCGGGCCAGGTCGTTGCGTTCCAGGTCGACGATCATGATGTGTTCGGCGCGTTCCTTGGCCGAGGCGAGAAGCTGCGCCCGGCCGGTGTCGGTGGCCGGGCGGGTGCCCTTGATCGGGCGGGTGAGCAGCCGTCCGCCGCGTGCCTCGAGCAGGGTCTCCGGGGAGGCGCAGCCGATCGCCCAGCCGTCGCCGGTGAGGACACCGCCGTAGCGGGCGCCGGGTAGCCGGCCGAGGCGGGTCAGGGCGGGGACCGGGTCGCCGGTGTACCGGGCGCTGGTGTGGCCGACGACGTTGACCTGGTAGATGTCGCCGCGCCCGATCGCCGTACGGGCGGCGGTGACGGCGGCGGCGTGGGCTCGCGGGGTCCAGCTCGGTTGCCACGGGCCGAGCCACCAGTCGGCCGGGCGGGTGCCGGCGGCCGGTGGTGGTGCGGGGCGGTGCCGGTAGACGACGACCACCACGTCGGGTACGGCGGCGGCCGGTGACGGTGGGCCGGGTGGTGCGCCGATCATCGTGGCGCCGGCGGCGGCGGAGACGAACAGCGTGGCGCCGACCGCCGCCCCACCCGCTGGGGTGGGCGGACGGTGGGTGGGGTGCAGGGCCCCGGCGCCGAGCCGGTGCCCGGTGAGGAACCGTTCGACGAGGTCGGCCGGGTCACCGGGTTGGCCGACGTGCCATTCGAGCCGGTCGAGTTCCGCCAGCGAGTCGATATGTGTCGATGGCATCGCGGGGGCTGGCCCCGGCCTGTATGGGAGCGTTTCCACGACGAGTGGCCCATTCTCCATCATCCGTTGGGTGGATTCTCCCCGGTTGGGTCCGATCCCTGCTCGATGTAGCACCGTTCGGCTTGGTACCGTGCGTCACTGGTCATGTGAACCATGACACAGCACCCCCACAGTCCGGAGAACCCGATGTGCCAGCACCAACCCACCTGTCCCTCCGCCGAGGCAACCGATCGGGAGGCCGCCCGCGTCATCGCCTGCTTCCGTGAGCAGGGCTGGAGCCTGCTCTGCAACGGTGTGATCGTCTTCGAGGACACCGGCGAACTGCTCCCCGACGGCAGCGTGATCGCGCCGCACCGGGGCCCCGCCCGACACGTACTCGTCGCCTGAACGATCACTACCGGTAACCACGGCGGGCACCGTGCGGCCCGCCGACCAGGCCGTCACACCACGACGACTCCCCACCGACCCGGGCCCGCCCCGCCGAAACCGCTCAAGGCTGTCCCCGCCGATCAACGACCTCCCCGCCCCGGCGTGAACCGGGGCGAGGAACCGTCGCGGTGATCGACGCGGACTACCTTGATCGACCCGGGTCCGTCCCACCCGGACCCGGACCACCTTCCGGGCGATCCGCCCCCCGGAGGCGTTCAGTCCTCGAACGCCTCCGGCGACGGGCACGAGCAGACCAGGTTCCGGTCACCGAACGCCCCGTCGATCCGACGCACCGGCGGCCAGTACTTCGCCGCCCGGTCGACCCCGGCCGGGAACGCCGCCACCGACCGAGGGTACGGGTGCGCCCAGTCGTCACCTGTCACCATCGACGCCGGGTGCGGGGCGTTCACCAACGGGTTGTTCCCCGCCGGCCACTGCCCCGACCCGACCAGGTCGATCTCCTCCCGGATCGCGATCATCGCCGCGCAGAACCGGTCGAGCTCGGCCAGGTCCTCGCTCTCGGTCGGCTCGACCATCAGGGTGCCGGCCACCGGGAACGACATCGTCGGCGCGTGGAACCCGTAGTCGATCAACCGCTTCGCGACGTCGTCGACACTCACCCCGGTCGCCTTCGTCAACGGCCGCAGGTCGAGGATGCACTCGTGCGCGACCAGGCCCTTGTTGCCGGCGTACAGCACCGGGTAGTGCGCCCGCAGCCGCGCCGCCACGTAGTTCGCCGCCAGGACCGCCGTCCCGGTCGCCCGGGTCAGCCCCTCGGCGCCCATCATCCGCAGGTACGCCCACGGGATCGGCAGGATCCCCGCCGACCCGTGCCGGGCCGCCGAGATCACCGGCTGCCCGTCGACCGACCCGCCCAGCGGGTCACCGGGCAGGAACGGCGCCAGATGCGACCGGACCGCCACCGGACCAACCCCCGGGCCACCGCCACCGTGCGGGATGCAGAACGTCTTGTGCAGGTTCAGGTGTGACACGTCCGCGCCGAACTTGCCCGGCCGGGCGAACCCGACCAACGCGTTCAGGTTCGCCCCGTCGACGTACACCTGGCCACCGGCGTCGTGGACCTTCGCGCACAACGACGCGATCCCGGTCTCGTACACCCCGTGCGTCGACGGGTACGTCACCATGATCGCCGCGAGGGCGTCCCGGTGCACCTCGATCTTCCGGTCGAGGTCGACCAGGTCCACGTCACCGTTGTCGTCACAGGCGACCACCACCACCCGCATACCGGCCATCACCGCACTGGCCGCGTTCGTACCGTGCGCCGACGACGGGATCAGACACACGTCGCGGTGCGCCTCACCACGCTCACGGTGGTAACCCCGGATGGCGAGCAGACCGGCGAGTTCACCCTGCGACCCGGCGTTCGGCTGCACACTGACCGCGTCGTAGCCGGTCACCTCCGCCAGCCACCCCTCCAACGAGGCGACCAGTTCCCGGTACCCGGCGGTCTGCTCCACCGGCGCGTACGGGTGGATGTTCGCGAACTCCGGCCACGTCACCGCCTCCATCTCGGTGGTGGCGTTGAGCTTCATCGTGCACGACCCGAGCGGGATCATGCCCCGGTCCAGGGCGTAGTCGGAGTCCGACAGCCGGCGCAGGTAACGCAGCATCGCCGTCTCCGAGTGGTGCCGGTGGAACACCGGGTGGGTCAGGTAGCCGCTGGTGCGGGCCAACCCGGCCGGCAGCACCTCCGCGACCTCGCCGGTGAACTCGGCCACCCCGAACGCCGCCCAGACCGCGCCCAGGTGCGCGTCCGTCGTCGTCTCGTCGCACGCCACCGACACCCGGTCGGCGTCGACCAGGCGCAGGTTCACCCCGCGCCCGGCCGCGTCGGCGACCACCGCCGCGGCCCGTCCCGGGACCACCGCGGTGACCGTGTCGAAGAACGCCGGCCCGACCGTCGACACGCCGCCGGCGCGCAACCCGGCCGCGAGCCGGGCGGCCCGGGCATGGGTACGGGCGGCGATCGCCCGCAGCCCGTCCGGCCCGTGGTAGACGGCGTACATGCTGGCCATCACCGCCAGCAGCACCTGCGCGGTGCAGATGTTGCTGGTCGCCTTCTCCCGCCGGATGTGCTGCTCCCGGGTCTGCAACGCCAACCGGTAGGCCGGGTTGCCGTCCGCGTCCCGGGACACCCCGACCAGCCGTCCGGGCAGCATCCGCTCCAGCCCGGCCCGGACCGCCAGGTAACCGGCGTGCGGGCCACCGAAGCCCATCGGCACACCGAAACGCTGGGTGGTGCCGGCGGCGATGTCCGCCCCGATCTCCCCCGGCGGGCGCAGCAGGGTCAGGCCGAGCAGGTCGGCGGCGACGGTGACCAGCGCCCCGACGGCGTGCGCCGCCTCGACCACCCCGGCGTGGTCACGGACCAGCCCGGACGCGCCCGGGTACTGCAGGTGCAGACCGAAGAACTCCGCCGGCAGGTCGCCGGCGTCGAGGTCGACGACCCGCACCTCGATACCGAGCGGCTCGGCCCGGGTCGCGATCACCGAGATCGTCTGCGGCAGGGTGTCGGCGTCGACCACGTACACCGGGCTCTTGCTCTTCGACGCCCGACGGGCCAGGGTCATCGCCTCGGCCGCCGCGGTCCCCTCGTCGAGCATCGACGCGTTCGCCGTCGCCAGCCCGGTCAGGTCCGTGACCATGGTCTGGAAGTTGAGCAGCGCCTCCAGCCGCCCCTGGCTGATCTCCGGCTGGTACGGGGTGTAGGCGGTGTACCAGGCCGGGCTCTCCAGCACGTTGCGGCGGATCACCGCCGGGGTGTGGGTGCCGTAGTAACCGAGCCCGATCATCGACACCGCGACCGTGTTACGGGCGGCGAGCGCCCGCAGCTCCGCGATCACCTCGGCCTCGGTGGCCGGGGCCGGCAGGTCGAGGGTGCCGTGCCACCGGATCACCTCGGGGATCGCCGCGTTCATCAGCTCGTCGATCGAGTCGTAACCGACGGCGTCCAACATGCGGCGTTCACCGTCGGCATCCGGTCCGATGTGACGGTCAGCGAACTGCTCTGTGGTCATGGCGGCTCCCGGGGGGCGAGGTCGACGATGCGGCCTCCCCCTCTGTCGCGCCCGCGCACGGCGAAGCACTCCACAGTCGCCTGCCCACGAGGTCCTTTTGCCTGAGAGGTTCCGGGGAGGATTTGCCCCTTCGGCGCCGCCCCGCGAAACACACCGGGCGGTCTCTCCCACGTGGGTGTTACCGGCATGGTCAACGCTACCAGCGGGTGTGTTTCCGGCGGGTATCGGCCCTGACCGGCCAGAACACCGGGTCGTCGACGGCACCCGACGGCGGATAACCCCCAGGCGCCCCGTACCGGCGCGAAGACGGACAAACCAGTTACGTGACCGGCTCCGGCGCCGGCCCGGCGACCCATCGACCCGCCCGGAACGATACTGTTTGTGACAACGCCCACGTACGCCGCGCCGCCCGCCCGCCGACCGGTCCCCGACCCACCCGGGCACCCCCACGGGGGCCACCACCACGACCGGGAGGCAGGACACGGATGACCTCCGGACCCCACCCCGAGTCACCGGCACCCACCGACGACTGCACCGTCCGTCACGTCCTCGACCGGGTCGGCGGAAAATGGAGCATCGCGATCATCGTCGCCGCCACCCCCGGCCCGGTACGGTTCACCGAACTCGAACGCCGCATCGAAGGCATCAGCCGCCGCATGCTCACCCTCACCCTGCGCAACCTCGAACGCGACGGGCTGCTCGTACGGACCGTTCACCCGACCGCCCCACCCAAGGTCGAATACACCGCCACCGAGATGGCCCGGGAACTGCACGACACCCTGATCGCCCTCACCCACTGGGCCGAACGGCACCGGCCGACGATCTCCGCCGCCCGCCAACGCTACGACCGGGAACAGCACCAACCCGGCCCGCAACCACCCAGCGACTGACCCCCGCCGATCCACCGGTGCGAGCAGCGACACGCCCGCCCCACCCGAACAGGGCCGCGACAGATCAATAGGCTGAGACGGTGACCGACCTCTACCACGCCGCCACCGGCCGATACGACTCGATGACCTACAACCGCGCCGGCCGCAGCGGGCTGCGCCTGCCCCCGATCTCACTCGGCCTCTGGCACAACTTCGGCCACGAACGCCCCTGGCAGCGCCAACGCGACATCGTCCGCCGCGCGTTCGACCTCGGCATCATCCATTTCGACCTGGCCAACAACTACGGCCCGCCGCCCGGATCCGCCGAGGAGAACTTCGGGCGCATCTTCGCCGCCGACCTCGCCCCGTACCGCGACGAGATCGTCATCTCCACCAAGGCCGGCTACGACATGGGCCCCGGCCCCTACGGCGAATGGGGCTCCCGCAAACACGTCATCGGCTCACTCGACCAGTCACTGCGCCGCATGGGCCTCGACTACGTCGACATCTTCTACCACCACCGGCCCGACCCGGACACCCCGCTCGAGGAGACCATGGGCGCCCTCGACGCCGTCGTCCGCGCCGGCAAGGCCCATTACGTCGCCATCTCCAACTACAACGCCGCACAGACCGCCAAGGCCGCCGCGATCCTGCGCGACCTCGGCACCCCACTGGTGCTGCACCAACCGTCGTACTCGATGGTGAACCGGTGGATCGAGCGGGACCACCTGCTCGACACCCTGGAAAAGGTCGGCGCCGGCTGCATCGCCTACAGCCCCCTGGCCCAGGGCCTGCTCACCGACCGCTACCTCAACGGTGTCCCCGCCGACTCCCGGGTCCGCACCAGCGTCTTCCTCGGCGAGGAACACCTCAGCGACGACACCATGACCAAGGTCCGGGCACTGCACGATATCGCCGCCCGCCGAGGCCAGAGCCTGGCCCAGCTCGCCCTCGTCTGGGCCCTGCGCGACCCCCGCATGACCAGCCTGATCATCGGCGCCAGCAGCGTCAGCCAGCTCGAGAACAACGTCGCCGCCCTCGACAACACCCACCTCGGCGACGACGAACTCGCCGAGATCGAACGGTACGCCACCGAATGACCGCCCCGCCCGCCGCGCCCTCCAGCGCGGCGGGCGAACCGGCACCCCCGGCTCAGACCGGGTCGACGCGCCCCGCCACCACCTGCGGCTCCACCTGGTCCAACAGCACCCGCACCTGGTGCACCACGTCCGGCGGCACATCCAACTCGACCAACGTGCCGAGCAGGTGCCCACCAACCTTCGCGTAATGCACCCGGGGAATGTTCAACCCCCGATGCGCATCGGCCAACCCCCGACCCGAGTACGTGTCCGGCCCGCCGAGCAACATCGTCAACATCAACGCCAGATGCCGGCGCTGACCCGCCATCTCCACCGTCTCGAAGTAACCACCGAGATCCGGATCGGCCAGCACCCGCTCGTAGAACAACCGCACCGCGGCCTGAACCGCCTCCGCACCACCGATCCGCTCGTACGCCGACTCCCCACCAGACCCGGGGACAGGCACGTCACGATCCGGCGCCCCGGTGTCCCCGCTGGAAAATGCCTCGGCTCGCGTCTCCGTCACACCCCTGTCCTCCCGGATGGTGCCCGCGAACCACGCACCAGGCGCACCGTGGGCAACTCGGCGGCCGTCCGCCCCACCCCCGGCGGGATCGGTGGTACCGGAGACCACCACGGAACGACGCAGTCGGACCATAGCCCACCGAACACGAACTGTCACGCCACACTCACCAAACGCAGCGAATCGCGCGGGTCAACCCACCGCGACAACCACCCTCACCACCGCAACGCGTCGTCCACACCCGACTCACGCGGCCCCAGAAACACCGGATCACGCCCACTGACCACGTCATACACCGCCTTCACCGCGGCCAACCGCTCCCGGAAACTCCCCCACCGCCACGCCCGCTCGAACCGACTCACCGAATCGTCACCCACACCCACCGCGTCCAACCCCACCCGCCGACACAACGTCACCGCCCGCTCCACATGGAACGACTGCGTCACCACGATCACCCGACGAACCCCGAACACCCTCGCCGCCCGCGAACACGAGTCGTACGTGTCGAAACCCGCGTGGTCCTGCACCACCCTCTCCGCCGGCACACCCCGATCCACCAGCCACCGCCGCATCGCCCCCGGCTCGTCGTACTCCCACCGGCCGTGATCGCCCGACACCAACACCACCCGAGCCTTACCCGCGTCGTACAACCGCTTGGCCAACCCCAGCCGCGCCGCCAGGAACGGCGCCGGACGACCATCCGGCTCCACCTTCGCCCCCAGCACCAACACCACCGGTGCCGCCGGCACCTCCGCCACGTCGAACACATGCGCCCGCGCCGACCGCTCGACCCACACCACGCTGCCGACCACCACCACCGGCCCCAGCACCGCCAACACCGCCACCGCCAGCGACAACCGCCGCAGCCAACGGCGCCAACGAACCCGCCGCGCCGAACCCGACACCAGCGGACCAACCGAACGAGACGAACCCGGGACAGCCGACATAGTCACATTGTGACCGGCACACCCGGCAAACGATCAACCAGCCCGACGCCGGGCCCGACGAGCCGCCAACTCGTCCCCAGCGGCCTCCGACTCACCCGGCCGCACCCCACCGTCGAGCGGATGCACACCCCCGGCCGGCTCCGCCGGCAGGTGCGACAACGACCCCTGGATCTCCTTGAACGCACCACCGATGGCGATCCCGAACACACCCTGCCCACCCTGGAGCAGGTCCACGACCTCCTCCGGCGACCGGCACTCGTACACCGTCGTACCGTCCGAGATCAACGTGATCCCCGCGAGATCCGCCACCCCACGCGACCGCAACACCTCGATCGCCTTACGGATGTTCTGCAGCGACACCCCGGCGTCAAGCAACCGCTTGACCACCTTCAGCACCACCAGATCCCGGAACGAGTACAACCGCTGCGTCCCCGACCCGGAAGCATCCCGGATACTCGGCACCACCAACGTCGTACGCGCCCAATAGTCCAACTGCCGGTAGCTGATCCCGACCGCGTGACACGCCGTCACCCCGCGATACCCGACCGCCCCGTCCTCCTCGAACGAGAAGTCCATCGGCGCGCCGCCGTCGGTGTGGCGATGATCTGATGTCCCCGGATCAGGGTCCTGTGGCTCGTGCATCCGGACAACCTCCCCGCCAGTGCGGTGACACGTCGTTTCCGGGACGTGCACCCCTCGACAAAGGCAACCCTATAGCGCCCCACGAGGGATCAGCCGCAGGAATCAGCGCGACACGCCGCACGGAGGGCGACACGCGCCGCACCGGGCACGTCACCCTCCGACCGCGCCCACCCACGCGACCACACCGTCAACCAGCAAAATCCTCCGGCTGCACCTGCTCCAGGAACTCCCGGAACTTCTCGACCTCGTCCTCCTGCTCATCAGGAATAACGATGCCGGCCTCGGTCAGCACCTGCTCCGCACACCGGATCGGCGCACCCACCCGCAACGCCAACGCGATCGAGTCACTCGGCCGCGCGGACACCCGCAGCCCATCCCCGATCAACAAATCGGCGTAAAAGACATTCTCCTTCAACTCGGTGATCTCCACCGCGCGCAACGGCGCCTCCAGCGCCGCCAAGATGTCCCGCAACAGATCATGGGTCAACGGCCGACTCGGCTTGACCCCCTGCTGCTCGTACGCGATCGCGGTCGCCTCCACCGCACCGATCCAAATCGGCAGGTAACGGTCACCCTCGACCTCCCTGAGCAGGACGATCGGCTGGTTGCTGGGCAGCTCCACCCGAACCCCGACCACGCTCAGCTCGCGCACCGCCGCCTCCGTGTCGTTGTGTACGTCCCCAGCACCGGCACACGGCGACCAAGAACCCTCGGCCACCGCCACACCGGCCCCTTCCCTGCACGGTACACGCGCCACGAGTAGGTCGTCCCACGCGCGCCGCCCGTACCAAACCACCCACCACCGGGTTACCCCGCGAAGCCTACGGCACGCCCGCGACCCCAGATCTTTCCCACCGCACCACAACCGCCTCAGCGGCCCAACACCGACCGCAACCCCACCCGCACCAGAGCCGCGTGCAACCGCTGCGACAAACCCACCAACTCCCGCGCGGCCTCCGCCGCCCGAGCCCGCGCAGCCGGATCGTTCTGCCGCGCCAACGGGGCGATCAACTGCTCGAACAAACCCACCTCACGATCAGCGGCCGTCCGGAAAGCCCGCAGATGACGCGGCTCCAACCCGTACGCCGCCAACCCCGCCACCGCCTGCGCGATCACCACCGCATCCGAGTCGTACCACCCCGGCGGACGCGACACGATCAGACCAAGCCGCTCCAACTCGGTCAACGTCACATCATCGATCCCCGTACGGCCAACCAGATCCGCCCGCGTCACCCGCGAATCCGCAGACTCCACCGGAACAGCCGCAACCCCGTCCCGACCAGGAACCTCACCCGCCGGACCCACCGCGACCAACGCCGGCCGCTGCCGCCCCGGAACCTCAGGCTCCCGCTCCAGACCCTCCAACTGCTCACGGATCACCCGCAACGGCAGATACTGATCCCGCTGCGCGGTCAGCACATACCGCAGCCGGGCCACATCCTCCCAGCTGTACTTCCGATAACCAGCGGGCGTACGTTGCGGCTCAACCAGGCCCTCCGCCTCGAGAAACCGCAACTTCGAGATCGTCGTGTCCGGAAACTCCACCCGCAGCTGAGCCAGGACCTCACCGATGCTCATCAGCGGCTGGGCCCGACCGGCCGAAGCCGTGGGCGCAGCCGCTGCCGCACGCTCGTTCACCCCCGGCCGGCCTCCTCCTCCGGGCGCGGACCGGCGATGAAGACCAACCGGAACTTACCGATCTGCACCTCGTCGCCATTGCTCAAGGTGGCCGCCTCAACCCGCTCCCGATTCACGTAGGTCCCGTTCAGGCTCCCCACGTCCCGGACGGTGAACGTGCCACCGTCCCGGTGAAACTCGGCGTGCCGCCGAGACACGGTCACGTCATCGAGGAAAATGTCACTGTCGGGATGCCGGCCACTGGTGGTCACATCGTGGTCCAACAAGAACCGGGCGCCAGCGTTCGGACCCCGCCGGACGACGAGCAACGCCATGCCCGGAGGCAACGAACCCGACATGCGACTCGGCACAACATCGGCATCCGGTCCCTCAAGCACTTCGTCGAGCGCACCGAGGTTGAGCGTCGATGTGACGTCGAGTGGGGGGAACTCGTCGTCTGGGCGCGTCATGGGACCACCTCACGGATCAGTTCGGTCGGCGTCGGGTGTGGCGGGTCTGGCCGCCAGGCTGTCAAGCCCAGCGGCTGGCTCTCCCGTGCCTGGGAAGGCAATTTCCGCAACGCACAACTATTGGATTCTCGGTCGACTGAGCGAGCCTAGCCAGCGCCGAAATACAGGGCAACCAGACGCGCGGGCCGGTTTCCGCCCGCGCGAAACCACACTCAGCTCTCGGTCAATTCCCGGTACGCCGCCGCCGAGAGCAACCCCTCGACCGCCGCCGGCCCACCCGGAACGATCTCCACCAGCCAACCCGCACCGTACGGATCCGTGTTGATCAACTCAGGGGTGTCGCCGAGCTCCGCGTTACGACCCACCACCGTGCCACTGACCGGGGCGTAGATCTCCGAAACACTCTTCGTCGACTCGATCTCACCCAACGACTCGCCCGCCTCGACCGAGGCACCCTCGTCCGGAAGCTGCACATAGACGATGTCACCCAGCGCATCCTGCGCAAAATGGGTGATGCCCACCCGCACCGGTCCGCTACCGTCGCCCGACACCCACTCGTGCTCGGCCGTGTAACGCAGGTCCTCAGGAATCACCAGCCGCGTCCTTCGTCATCGCATCGATCGATACCCGCACCCAGGAAGGTACGGCCGCGCCCGGTCAGGAGACCGGGCGCGCGTGCTTCAGATCCAACGGAGCACTCAGGGTCGACACGTCGACCACCTCACGCTCCTGCACCGAAACGTTACCGCCGTCCCCACTGACCGACGCGACCACCCCGCCCGGAATGTTCAACGCGGTCCGCATCGTCGATGGATCACCAATCACCGTCACCGTGTACGGGCCGGTCAACCGGCGCCCACTCACCGCCACACCACCACCGTCATCCAGGAAGAACGTGCTCGCCACCACCCGCACCGCACCCCCACCACCAGAAATCTGCATCGCCTCCGCACCCGCACCCCGCAACTCCTGCACCGCGTCCAACAACGTCGCCGCCCCCACCGGCTTCGCCCCAGCCGAGAACGTCACCGTCAACCCCGGACCCCGCGCCGGCAACGTACCCGCCAGGATGCCCAACTCGTCAGCCCGCCGAGTCGCCTCGTCCAACACCGCCTGCCGCCCCTGCGCACCCGACGCCAACTGCCGCTTGCTCTCCTCCAGCCCCGCGATGTCCTGACGCAGCCGCTCCTCCTGCGACTCCAGATCCGACAGGATCCGCACCAGGTCCTCCTGCCGCGTCGCCGCCAACTCAGGATCCGCCGAATTGTTCTTCAACTGCACCACCAACGTGAACCCCAGCAACGCCAACAACACCGCGATGATCACACTGGCGCTGCTCCACCGCGCCGCCCCGGACACCGGCCGCCCCGCACCAGCCTCCGCGCCCTCGGCGACCTCCGAGTCCGGACCACCCGGCTCCTGCGGCTCCGACACCACCCCAGGACCGGAACCAGTCGCCTGCGGCGACACCTCACCACCGGCCGACCCACCGACACCCGCCGACCGGGCCACCCCGGCCAGATCCACCGTCGGCCCGTCCGACCCGAGACCGGAACCACCGGCATCCCCCGGCGGGCCGTCCACCGACCCCGCCGCCGGCACCTCAGCCCCCGACCCGGCCTGTCGCTGCTCGTCGCTCATCGTCAGAAACCTACGCCCGGAACAGGTGCCGACGGATCGCCGCCACATTCCCGAAGATCCGGACCCCGAGCACCACCACGACCCCGGTCGACAACTGACCACCCACCCCCAACTGGTCACCGAGATAAACGATCACACCCGCCACCAGCACGTTCGAGATAAACGAGATCACGAACTGCTTGTCGTCGAAAATCCGGTCAAGCTTCGCCCGGACCCCACCGAACACCGCGTCAAGGGCCGCGACCACGGCGATCGGCAGGTACGGCTGCAACGCCGCCGGCACCGTCGGGTCCAACACCACGCCGAGCACAACACCGACGAGCAACGCGAGTACAGGGATCATCGGCCGCCTCCGGAGGGACTGAGGGATTTCCCGGCGCCTGGCGACGCCGGACTACTGGACCGCCCCGCACCCGACGGCACAGGCGACACGGACGGCGACACCGACGGCACGGCATACCGCAACTGCGGCTCACCCGCCGCCGGCAAGGTCAGGTCATCGACCTTCCGTACGTCGAACGACATGCCGTGCTCAACCGACACCTGACGCAACAGAGCCGCCGCCGCACTGCTTCGGAACCGGCGCTCCAACTGACCCGGACCGATCGCGGAAACCTCGTACGGGCCGGTCACCGGCCGGAAATCGACCAGGATCGCACCACCGGCGGCCCGAATCGTCGACGTCGCCGTCAACCGCTGACCATTGATCGAGATCGCCTCCGCGCCCGCACTCCACAAGGCGTTCGCGACGTCCTGCAGATCACGGTCCAGCACCTTGCCGAGGTTAGTACCGCCCACCCCGGTCACCGCATCCGCCTCCGACGGCCCATCGGCCACCCGAACCAGCACACCGTCGCCACGGACCCGCCCCAGACCCGTACCCGCCTCCAGATCCCGCAACCTGGCCGCGTCGCTACCCGACAACGCCGCATCACGCTGCCGGTTGACCTCCGCCCGCAACTCGTCCACCCGGCGGGTCAGCTCGTCGGTCTCGCTCTCCCGCTGCTTGATCTGCGCCACCAACCCGGCCCGCGCCTGACTACGACCCGGCTCCCCCTCGATCGTCTGCCGGTACGCCACCGCCAGCAGAAACCCGAGCGCCGCCAGTGTGACCACCGTCACCACCCGGATCGACCTCCGGCGCCACCCCGTCGGCCCACGCCCCGCACGCCGGCTCGCCGCCGCATCCGAATAACCCGGATCCAGCGGATTACGGAACAGCTCGGTGAGAAAGTCCGGCGCGTACACCCGCTCCGGCCGACGATCGGCACTCATCGCGCCTCCCGGCGCCTCGAACCGACCAGACGAGCGGCCTGAACCAGGTAGAACGCCCCGGCAACCCAGTAGAGAACCAGCCCCCACCACGCCAGCGACCACCCGATCGCACCGGCAACCGTCGCCGCACCCGACACCGCGTCGGCGAGCAGCAACGTCGGGAACGCGGCCAACAGGATGAACGTGGCGGTCTTGCCGAGATAGTGCACCGGCGGTGGACCGTACCCGTACCGGCGCAGCACCAGCAGCGAACCGAGCAGCAGCAGCTCGCGGGCCAGCAGCGCGGCGGTGAATTCCCACGGCACGATCTCGCGGGCGGTGAAGCCGGCCAGGGTGGCCAGGATGTAGAGCCGGTCGGCGGTCGGGTCGAGCAGTTCCCCGAGCCGGCTGACCTGCTTGAGCCGGCGGGCGACGTAACCGTCGACCCAGTCGGTGGTGCCGCCGACGGCGAGCACGACCAGGGCGGCGACGTCCGCCCTGGGCCCCAGCAGAAGATAGAGGAACAGCGGTACGCCGAGCAGCCGGGCGAAGCTGATCAGGTTCGGAATCGTGAGGACCCGGCTACCCGCACCCTCGGACCGGGCGGCGGTGCCCCCGGTTGGCTGGGCGTCGTCCGCCCGCGCCGGCCGACGCGACACCGAACCTCCCTCTGCGGTTGGTCCGTCGCTTCCCGCTGGCACGGGTCGGTCCGGGACCGTGCGCGCTCTCGCCGGTGATCACGGACCCCGCTCGCTGGCCTCGCCGTGGTGCCGGACTCCTGGCGCAACCCCGGTTCCGGTGTTCGGCGGGCACCCGGGGCTGCTGATTTGCGGTGTCACTATATCCGCCCCCTGCTGGGGGCCGTCGGCTGCCGATGCGGGTCGTCTGGTCGGTGACGAGGACCACAACCCGTAAGTCGTCCTAGGACGCTAGTTCTGTTGGTGGAACGGTTCGGGCGGGAACGGCCCGATGGCGAGGTTCGGGGCCGGCACCGGGCCTGTCGGCGCTCGCCGCGACCCCGCCGATGTGGCACGATCTCGCAGGTGAACAGCAGCAACGCCGAGTCGCGACGACTGCGCGACCTCGCCCGGCTGCGCCGCGTCCGGGACCGGATCGACCGGGAGTACGCCCAGCCGCTCGACGTCGAGGCGCTCGCCCGCGGCGCGCACATGTCCGCCGGGCACCTGAGCCGCGAGTTCCGCCTCGCCTACGGTGAGTCCCCGTACGGGTACCTCATGACGCGACGCGTCGAGCGCGCGATGGCGCTGCTGCGGCGCGGCGACCTCAGCGTCACCGAGGTCTGCTTCGCCGTCGGCTGCTCGTCGTTGGGCACCTTCAGCACCCGCTTCACGGAACTGGTCGGCATGCCGCCGAGCACCTACCGGCAACGGGCCGCGCAGGCGACCGTCGGGATGCCACCCTGCCTGGCCAAACAGGTGACCAGACCGATCAGGAATCGAGAAGCGCGGCCGGCGCGGGCGCGGCTAGCGTGACCGCCATGGACATCGCGATCTATGCCTCCTTCCTCCCCCACGACAACCCGGACGCCTCCCTGGCCTTCTACCGCGAC
This sequence comes from Micromonospora sp. NPDC050397, assembly GCF_044901685.1. Classification (NCBI taxonomy): domain Bacteria; kingdom Bacillati; phylum Actinomycetota; class Actinomycetes; order Micromonosporales; family Micromonosporaceae; genus Micromonospora; species Micromonospora sp. NPDC050397. The sequence continues at coordinate 1,416,216 of NZ_JBJDPS010000001.1, read as the reverse complement.
ACCCTCGGCTTCGAGGTCCGTGGCGACGTCGACCACGGGGGCATGCGGTGGATCACCGTCGGTCCCGCCGGGCAGCCCGGCACCTCCATCGTGCTGGAGCCGCCGGCCGCCGACCCGGGAATCACCGACGACGAACGCCGGGCCATCGTCGAGATGATGGCCAAGGGCACCTACGCCGGTGTCGTCCTGGCCACCGCCGACCTCGACGGCACCTTCGAGCGGGTGCTGGCCAGCGGTGCGGAGGTCGTCCAGGAGCCGGCCGAACAGCCGTACGGCATCCGCGACTGTGCCGTCCGCGATCCCGCCGGCAACCTGGTCCGGATCCAGCAGATCCGCTGAACCCCGTCCGGCTCGACCGGAACCGTCGCGGCGCAGGCCGCCCACCACACCGTCACCGATCCCGCCGGCGACGTCCCCGAGCCACTCACCGGCGACGGTAACGCGCGGCGGCCGGACAGACGGCCCGCCCGACAGATGGAGACACGATGAGCAAGGCCACTTCGACGAGGACCGGGGCGCCCGTACCGCACGTCGCCGACAGCCACGACCTGATCCGCGTGCACGGCGCACGCGTGAACAACCTCAAGGACGTCACCGTCGAGATCCCGAAGCGGCGGCTGACCGTCTTCACCGGCGTCTCCGGATCGGGCAAGAGCTCGCTGGTGTTCGGCACGATCGCCGCCGACTCGCAACGGTTGATCAACGAGACCTACAGCGCCTTCGTGCAGGGCTTCATGCCGACGCTGGCCCGACCCGAGGTCGACGTACTCGAGGGGTTGACCACCGCGATCATCGTCGACCAGCAGCGGATGGGTGCCGACCCCCGGTCCACCGTCGGCACCGCCACCGACGCCAACGCGATGCTGCGCATCCTGTTCAGCCGACTCGGTCAACCGCACGTCGGGTCGCCGAACGCGTTCTCCTTCAACGTCCCCTCGGTACGGGCGACCGGCGCGATCACGGTCGAACGCGGTGCCGGCAGGACCGTACGGCAGACCTTCACCCGTACCGGCGGCATGTGTCCCCGCTGCGAGGGCCGGGGCGCGGTCTCCGACATCGACCTCGGCCAGCTCTTCGACGACTCCAAGTCGATCGCCGAGGGCGCGATCACCATTCCCGGCTGGAAGGCTGACAGCTGGTGGACGGTACGGATCTACGCCGAGTCGGGCTTCCTCGACCCGAACAAGCCGATCCGTGACTTCACCAAGAAGGAGATGCACGACTTCCTGCACCGCGAGCCGACGAAGGTGAAGGTCGAGGGCATCAACCTCACCTACGAGGGACTGGTCCCGAAGGTCCAGAAGTCGTTCCTGGCCAAGGACCGGGAGGCGATGCAGCCGCACATCCGGGCGTTCGTCGACCGGGCGGTCACCTTCACCACCTGTCCCGAGTGCGACGGGACCCGGCTCAGCGCGGCGGCCCGCTCGTCGCGGATCGACGGGATCAACATCGCCGACGCCTGCGCGATGCAGATCAGCGACCTGGCCAAGTGGGTCGGGGAGCTGGACCAGCCGTCGGTCGCGCCGCTGCTGGCCACCCTGCGCCAGACCCTCGACTCGTTCGTGGAGATCGGGCTGGGCTACCTCTCGCTGGACCGGCCGTCGGGCACACTGTCGGGCGGCGAGGCTCAGCGCACCAAGATGATCCGCCACCTCGGCTCGTCGCTGACCGACGTCACCTACGTCTTCGACGAGCCCACCATCGGGTTGCACCCGCACGACATCCAGCGGATGAACGACCTGCTGCTGCGGCTGCGGGACAAGGGCAACACGGTGCTCGTGGTGGAGCACAAACCGGAGACGATCGCGATCGCCGACCACGTCGTCGACCTCGGCCCCGGGGCCGGTACGGACGGCGGCACCATCTGCTTCGAGGGCACCGTCGAGGGGCTGCGGACCAGCGGCACCCTCACCGGTCGCCACCTCGACGACCGGGCCGCGCTGAAGAAGACCGTGCGTACGCCCACCGGCACGCTCGAGATCCGTGGCGCCGCGACGCACAACCTGCGCGACGTCGACGTCGACATCCCGCTCGGGATGCTCGTCGTCGTCACCGGTGTCGCCGGCTCCGGCAAGAGTTCGCTCGTGCACGGGTCGATTCCCGCCCGGGCCGGTGTGGTCTCGATCGACCAGGGTGCGATCCGTGGCTCGCGACGGAGCAACCCGGCGACGTACACCGGGCTGCTCGACCCGATCCGTAAGGCGTTCGCGAAGGCCAACGGGGTGAAGCCGGCGTTGTTCAGCGCCAACTCCGAGGGTGCCTGCCCCAACTGCAACGGGGCCGGCGTCGTCTACACCGACCTGGCGATGATGGCCGGTATCACCAGCGTCTGCGACGAGTGCGAGGGGAAACGGTTCGAGGCGTCGGTGCTGGAGTACCACCTCGGCGGTCTCGACATCAGCGAGGTGCTCGCGATGTCGGTGACCGAGGCCGAGGAGTTCTTCGGCGCGGGCGAGGCGCGGACGCCCGCGGCGCACGCCATCCTCACCCGGCTCGCCGACGTGGGGCTCGGCTACCTCAGCCTCGGTCAGCCGCTGACCACCCTCTCCGGTGGTGAGCGGCAGCGGCTGAAGCTCGCCACCCACATGGCGGAGCAGGGCGGCGTCTACGTCCTGGACGAGCCGACCACCGGCCTGCACCTCGCCGACGTCGAGCACCTGCTGGGTCTGCTCGACCGGCTCGTCGACGCCGGCAAGTCGGTGATCGTGGTCGAGCACCACCAGGCGGTCATGGCGCACGCCGACTGGATCATCGACCTCGGCCCCGGAGCGGGGCACGACGGTGGGCGGATCGTCTTCGAGGGCACCCCCGCCGACCTCGTCGCCGCCCGCTCCACCCTCACCGGCGAGCATCTCGCCGCCTACGTCGGCGCCTGACCCGAGCCGCGGGAACACCTTTCCCGACGTGCGCGCGACCGGTACGGGCCCGCTCAGGCGCCGTGCCGGTCGCGCCACTCCCGGTCCAGGATCGCGTAGACGAACTGCTCGCCCCACTGCCCCTTGAAGATCTCGTCCTCGACGAAGTGGGCCTCCCGGCGCATTCCGAGCCGCTCCATCAGCCGCCAGGACGGCTCGTTGAGTACGTCGCACGCGCCGGTGATCCGGTGCAGTCCGAGCTGCTCGAATCCGAGCCGGAGCCCGACCTCGGCCGCCTCCGTCGCGTACCCCATGCCCTGGAACTCGGGGTTGACGGCGAACCCCAGCTCACCCTGCCGGTTGGCGACGCTGACCCACTTGAGGACCACCTGGCCGATCACCCGCCCGGTGGTCGGCAACTGCACGGCCAGGGCCAGCCACTGCCCCTCCTCCCGCAGCTCCGCCTGGCTGATCCGGCGGGTGAGCGCGTCCCGGGTGGCGGCCTCGTCGTGCACCTCCCAGTAGAGGTACCGGACCACCTCCGGATGCGAGGTCAGTGCGTGCAGGTCGGTGAAGTCGCCGTCCTGGAACGGGCGCAGCAGCAGCCGCTCGGTCTCGATCGGATAGGCGGGGCGCAGCACCGGCCGATGTTATGCCGCCGCCGGTCCCGGGCGCACCCCGGTTCCGCGCGTCCCGGACCGGGGTGCGCGGAGCGTGGACGGCGAGCGGCCGGAGGGGCGGTGGGGTGGCTAGTGGAGCGCGACGCCGCCGTGGAACGCGTCCGGCACGTCGGCCGGCGGGTCCTCCGCGCGCCACCGGGCCACCGGCACGATGCCGTCGGGGGTCAGCCGCCAGTCGCCGAGCAGGTCCGGGAAACCGGCCGGGGCACGCATGTGGAAGCCGTCCCCCATCATCGCCAGCGCCACCGGGTGGTCGGCGAGTTCCTCGCCGTCGAAGTCGAAGGCCAGCATGCTGCCGGGAGGCACCGCCCGGTGCAACCGCGCGAGGGTACGGGCCAGCGTCGGGTCGTCGAGGAAGGCGGCCAGGCCGAGGAAGACGACCCCGATCGGCTCCCGCCCCCAGCCGGGAAGGAACCGGGTCAGCGCCTCCGGCTCGATGCTCGACAGGTCGGTCGCGTCGCCGAAGGCGTACCCGGCGCGCTGGTGGTCGGCGAGGATCTCCTGGCCGAGTGCGATGGTGACCGGGTCGATGTCGGTGTAGAGCACGTGCGAGCCGCTGGCGACCTCGTGCACGTTGCCCTGGCTGGGCACTCCCGCGCCGAAGACCAGGAAGTTGTCGATGCCGTGGTCGACCAGGTGGGCCACGGCCCGTCCGGAGAAGTCGCGCAGTGAACGGAAGATCGCCGCGCAGGGTCCGTACGCGCCCTCGAACGCCTGTGCGGCGGTGACGTCGACCGGGAAGTGGTGCCGGCCCCCGAGCCAGTAGTCGATCATGCGGGCGGTGCTCGGCACCACCGGGTCCTGGGTCATCGACAGAATCCTTCGCTCAGCCCCGCCGGGCGTACAGCGTACACAGTGGAGGGGTGAGCGCGACGTCGCCTTCGCCGACCGGCCGCTCCGGTCGCACCACTGGGTCATCGATCCGGTCACCGACCTGAGCTGACCGGCCCGCGCGGCGACTCAGCGCAGACGTACGTCGTGCATGGTGCCCTCTTCCGAGCTGACCGTCTCGTCGATCAGATCCAGGAACACCCGGATGTACGGGAGGTTGCCGCCCTTGGCGCGGGACGCGGCCAGATCCTTCGCTGACCGCCAGAAGACGATGTCGAGCCACTCGTCGTCGGGCAACCGGACCAGGCGGGCGTCGATGAACCCGGCCCGGTCGGCCTCGAAGTCGCGCAACATGGCCGGACGCGCCGCGAGCAGTTGCTCCGTCCGGTCCGAGGAGACCCGGAACCGGGTGAGTTCCACGGCTACCAACTCAGCCCCCCGTGGCGATCATCAAGCAGAAAGGCGGTGCTGGCAGACTATCGGCACCAGCCCCGACTGATGGGGCGAACCGCACCACCTTCAGCTACCCGACGTACCGCCCCGATGTCTTCGGCGTACGCCGAAAGGGTTGACCCTGCCGTACCCCGACACCGAGGTTGAAGGCCCACGGGGAGCGGAAGGGGTACGACATGCGGCGGTTGACGGTGTTCTTCGCGGCGGTGAGCGTCCTGCTCGGCGCGGCTGGCTGCGACACGGACGAGGGAACGGGAACCGCGCCCTCCCCCTCGCCGAGCAGTGCCGTCGTCGCGCCCGCGCCCGGACGGCACCAACTCACCCTGGACCACGACGGGGTCGCCCGCCGGTACCGGTTGCACGCGCCGGCGAACTACGACCCGGCCGTGCCCGTCCCGCTGGTGATCGCGCTGCACCCCTTTCCGGGCGAAGGACTCGGAATGAGCGAGATGGTGGAGTTCGACGCGGTGGCCGAGCGGGAGAACTTCCTGGTCGCGTACCCCGACGGGATCAACGGTGGGTTCAACGCCCTGGTCTGCTGCGGCACGGCCGACGACGTCGGGTTCCTGAAGGCCCTCGCCGCGCACCTGACCGGAGGCTGGCGGGTCGACCCGGACCGGGTCTACCTGACCGGCATCTCCAACGGCGGCGACCTGAGTTTCCGGGCCGCCGTCGAGGCGACCGGCGTGTTCGCCGCCATCGGTGTGGCCAGCGGCGGGTTCATCGGTCCCCCGGCCGCCGCCGCGGACTACGTCCCGAAGAGCCCGGTCTCGGTCATCACCTTCATCGGCGGGCAGGACCGGTACGCCGAGCAGTTCCAGGCCGGGATGCGGGCGTGGCGGCAACGGCTGCGCTGTGTCCCGGCGGGGCCCGCGTCGGCGCCGGCCGAGGCGGTCACCCTCGACCGGGCCCGCTGCGCCGACGGCAGCGACGTGGAGGAGTACCGGTTGGCGAACATGGGGCATTCCTGGCCCGGGGCGAAGGTCGGCCCGGTGGCCGCGCCCGGAGCCGGGGTGGCGGCCACCGAACTGATCTGGGCGTTCTTCGCCGCCCGTCCGCGCCGTACCTGACCGCCGGGTCGCGACGTCGGCGAACCGCCGCCGGTACGTCACTTATCGCCCCGGCCAGCCCGTCACCTGCCCATACTGGGATCGGCGCCGTGCCCGGACAGCAGCCCGGAGGAGCGGAACGATGGACGCGAACAACGACGCGGTGGTGGTCGGCGTCGACGGGTCCACGACCGGCCTGGCGGCGGTGCGGCTCGCCGCCGACGAGGCGAACAGGCGCCAGCGTCCGCTCCGCGTGGTGCACGCCTTCGTCTGGCCGAAGCTGCGCGTCTCCGGCAAACCGTCACCGGCCGGGCCGGCCGACGGCGGCCTGCGCCAGCAGGCCGAACGGGTCGTCGACGAGGCGCTCACCGAGGCACGCGCCGTCGCGCCCGGCGTGGCCGTCACCGGCGAGGTGGTGCCGGGATTCGCCACCGCCGTCCTGGTCGGCGAGTCCACCCGGGCCCCCCTGGTGGTGATCGGGGACCACGGGCTCGGTGGGCTGACCAGCCTGCTGATCGGCTCGGTGGCGGTGCAGGTCACCTCGCACGCGGCCTGCCCGGTGCTCGTCGCCCGGGGCAGGCCGAACCCGACCGGGCCGGTCGTCGTCGGCATCGACGGGACGCACCTGTCCACCGAGGCGGTCGCGTTCGCGGTCCAGGAGGCGGCACTTCGACGTACCCACGTGGTGGCGGTGCACGCCTACCGGCACCCGGTGTCGACCCAGGCCGGGGACGTGCTGCCGACGGTGCACGATCGCGACGCGCTCCGCGACGACGAGGGGCGGGTCCTCGCCGAGTCGGTCGCCGGCTGGCGGGAGCGCTACCCACAGGTGGAGATCAACCGCCAGCTCATGCCCGGCCGGGCCGCCCCGGCGCTGGTCGAGCTCTCGCACTACGCCCAGCTCGTGGTGGTCGGCGGGCACGGCCGAGGTGCCCTGACCGGGTTGCTGCTCGGTTCGGTGAGCCAGCACGTCCTGCACCACGCGCAGAGTCCGGTGGCCGTCGTACCGCACGCCGTTGTCGGCCGACCCGGTCAGCACACCCGTACGGTCGCGGACCCCGGTCGGCCGGCCCACCCGGACGGTTGAGGGTGCCCGCCGGGCGGGGCGGCTCGTCGGGACGGAATCACGAATGCGCCCCACCTGGGCGGGTAGACACCTCGGGTACGCCGTCGGACCACAACGGAACGGGGGGCACCCCATGCCAGGACCACGACCGGGCAGCAACGCGTACGACGTCGAACGCGCGCGGCTGCGCAAGCTGATCGAGGATTCCGGACGCGCCGTGGACAAGGGCGCCAACACCGTCGCGAACCAGGTCCTACAGGACGACCGGGGGCAGCGCGGCGTGCTGCGCAGCGAACGCGGGCGGGGCCCGAAGGGCGAACGCGGACGCGGCGAGCGGGGCTGACGATGGGGTCGTACGGCACCTCACGGGTGGACCACGGGCAGTCCGCGCTGGACGGCGCGATCGCCGGAGCGGTGGGAACGATGGCCCTCAACGCGGTCACGTACCTGGACATGACCATCCGGGCCCGTCCGGCGAGCAGTACGCCCGACCAGGCCGCCGGGCACCTCGCCGGAGCCGTACACCTGAGTCTCGGACCCGAGGGCCAGGCGGCGAACCGCCGCTCGGCCCTCGGGGCGCTGCTCGGTTACGGCACCGGGATCGGCGCCGCCGTGCTGGTCGCTGTGCTGGACGCCAGGCGGCGACTGCCGTTACCGGTGGCCAGCGTGGTGCTCGGTGTCGGTGCCATGTTCGCCACCGACGCGTCCCTGACCGCCCTCGGCGTCACCGATCCGCGACGCTGGAGCCGGTCGGACTGGTTGTCCGACGCGGTGCCGCACCTGGTGTACGGCCTCGCCTCGGCCGCCGCGTGGCACCGGCTGGGTCGGTCGCGCCGGTCACGATGACCGTGCACGCCGACGTACGGGCGCCGGGGCGCTACGCAGCCTCCGCGCGACGGTGGGTCAGTCGCGGTGGTGGTCTTCACCGGCGTCGGCGACCGGGCGGGACGACGGCCCGTACGGTGACACCTGGTCCGGCGGGACCGGTCGGGCGGCGCCGCCGGAACTGCGACGCGGTTCACCGGGGCGAGGGCCCTTGCTGTCCTGCACGGTCGGGTTGTTCTCGTTGCGACGCATCTCCGGTTGCTGCACGTTCGTCATCGCTGTCTCCTTCCGCGCTCGGCACCGGTGCGGGGTCCGCACCGGCCCGCACCCCGTGGATTACCCGGCGGCCCGGTCGCCATGCCGGCCCTCGGCCCGGGGTACCACCGGCGCCAGCGGGTAGGCAGAGGGCATGAGCGACGATCGTGAGGTGGTCAGGGCCCTGCTCGACCGGTACGGGCAGACGTACGCCCAACAGGCCGGCATCGACCTGGCCGACCGGCCGGGGCCGCTGTACCGGTTGCTGGTGCTCACCACGCTGCTGAGCACCCGGATCCGGGCGAACGTGGCGATCGCGGCCGCCCGGGAACTCTTCGCCGCCGGATTCCGGTCACCGCAGCAGATGGCGGAGGGGAACCGGCGCAGTGTGCTGGCCGCGCTCGGCCGGGGGCACTACCGGCGCTACGACGAACGGACGGCCACCATGCTCGCCGAGGGCGCGAAACTCTGCCTGGACCGCTGGCACGGTGACCTGCGGCGGCTGCACGACGAGGCGAACGGGGACCCGCCGGCGCTGCGTCGGCTGCTGATGGAGTTCCCCGGTATCGGGCCGACCGGGGCGGAGATCTTCCTACGCGAGGTGCAGGCGGTGTGGCCGGGACTGCGCCCGTACACCGACCGGCGGGTCGGCACCGGCGCACAGCGGTTGGGCCTGCCCGCCTCGGCGGACAAGCTCAGTGGCCTGACCCGGGGCGCCGACTTCGCCCGGCTGGCATCGGCGCTGGTCCGGGTCTCGCTCGGGGAGCAGCCGATCGACGACCGGGAGCTCTCGGGTGACCTGGCCCGGGCGGTCGCGGCCCGCTGACCCGGCACCCGTCAGCTCACGGAGGTGTTGCTCGGACCGGTCAACTGACGCCGGTCAACTGACGGAGGTGTTGCTCGGCTTGGTCAGGTGCCAGACGATCAGGCCCGCCACCACGGCCAGGGCCAGGATGGCGTTGGTGACGCCGCGTCCGTCGCTGGTGCCGAAGAAGATCACCGCCAGCCCCGCCAGCACGGAGAGAAAGGTACGCAATCCCTTATTTTTCACGCGGCTCACCGTAATGGGGTGAATCGGTGATGTCTGGCGTCCGCCGAGGGGTGCCCCGATCGGGGCGGCGGGTCTCGGCGGACTCGCTCTTGTCCTCGATCCGACCGGTCGTCACCCGGGGTGACGCGTTTCCGGCCGGCGGGGCGGTTTGCCCGGACAAGTGGGTCGGTACAGTCACGCGGTGACCGATATCCGGACAGAGGCTGAACTGCGCCATCCCGTGCCACGGGTATGGCGCGCGCTGACCGACGCGCAGCTGATCGGACAGTGGCTCGGCGCCACCGACCTGCAGCCCGAGGCGGGCGCCCCCTTCGAACTCACGCCGATCGACCTACCCGGGGTCGAGGGCGAGGTCAACGGCGCGGTGGTCGAGATCGTCGAACCCCACCTGCTGGTCGTGCGGTGGCGCGAGGACGGCGTACGGGTGCTGGTGCGGTTCGAGCTGGTCGACACCGAGGAGGGGTCCCGGCTCACCGTACGGCAGTCGGGCACCGACGGTCACTGGACCTCCGAGCAGGAGCAGCAGCGGCAGCAGGCGTACGAGCAGCTCCTCGCCGGGCCGCTGCCGGCCGTACTCGACTGGCTCGCCTTCCGCGAGGTCGACTTCACCTCGGACGGAACCCCGGCCGTGGGCGCGGCGGCCACCGGAGTCGAGCCGGGCGCCACCGAGCGGGGTCGGCCGGTGCGACGCCGGCTGGTCGGCGGGCTGATCGCCGCCGCGATCGTGCTGGGGGGCGCCCTGGTGGTGGTCGCGCTCGCCCGACCGTCGCACGACACGACAACGACCGCCGCGCAGGAGCCTGGCGTGGTGACGTCGGGTCCCGCCGACGCCGCCCCGTCCGGGACCCCGGCGACGAGCGGCACTGCGGCCCCACCGTCGCGGACCGGCGCCCCGCCGCCGTCGGCGTCCGCCACCGTGTCGGCGAACCCGTCGGTGACGGCGTCGCCGGGTTCGCCCCCGCCCCCGCAGGCTCCGGCCGGGCCACCGGCCGGGGGCGCGGCGGCTCCGCCGGCCCAGCCGAACCTGGAGGCCCGTTACACCCGGGCCTCCAGTGAGCTGCTCGGCTACACCGGCGAGATCGTGGTCAGCAACTCGGGCAGCGCCGCCGCGGGACAGTGGGTCGTCACCGTCGTGCTGCACGGCGGCGCCACCGTGGCCGACGTATCCGGTGCCAACCACCAGCAGAAGGGGCGGACCGTCACGTTCACCGGCGGTACGGTCGCCGCCGGCGCCGCCGCCCGGTTCACCTTCCAGGTCAACGCGGCGCTGAGCGAGCGGCAACCGGAAAGCTGCCGGGTCGGCGACCGGCCCTGTAGCGGGTTGTGAACCCGGTGCTCCACCGCTGACCCGGCACCTGCCACGAGCCTCGGCGATCCGCTCCGAGGCCGGCGGTGGAGCACCGATCCGGTCGAACCGTCACATCTCTTCGAGGTCGTCGAGCTCCAAGCCCTGGATCATCAGCCACCGGGCCAGCCCGGTCATGCCGAACAGCCAGAGCGGGGCGGACTCGGCGGTGCCGTTGGTGGCGTAGACGGCGAACCTGAGGTCCGGGGCACGGATCGCCTCGATCCGCCACCGGTGGTTGCGGTCCCGCCAGGTCGTCACCGGGTCCATAGGCCGTTACACCCCGACGCCGCCCACGCGTTGCACGCTGCCCTCGGCCAGTCGGTAGGAGAGGCCGACAACCCCGACGCGCCCGTCGGCCAGCCGCTCGGCGATCACCGAGGAGCGCTGCGCCAGCATGTCGACCGTGAACCGGACGTGTTCCTCGACCGCCAGGTCCGGGTTGTTGGTGGTCTGGTCGTACACCGGCATCACGCTCAGCATCACCCGCTCCACCACGTCACGCATGAACCCGCCCGGGGTGATCCCGTGCTGGATGGCGGCGAGGGTGGCGGCGATCGCACCACAGGAGTCGTGTCCGAGCACCGCGATCAGCGGCGTGTCCAAAGCGGCGATGGCGTACTCGATGCTGCCCAGCACCTCGGGCCCGACCACGTGACCGGCGGTCCGTACGACGAACAGGTCACCCAGGCCCCGGTCGAAAATGATCTCCGCCGCGAGCCGAGAATCGGAGCAGCCGAACAGTACGGCGAACGGCCGTTGCGCCGGCGCCAGGGCGGTACGCCGGTCGGCGTCCTGGTGCGGGTGCAACCGGTTGCCACTGATGAAGCGCTTGTTCCCCTCAAGTAGCAGATCCAGCGCCGCCGCCGGGCTGGCCGGCCACTGCAGACTCGTCTCCGACATCCGTCTCCCCCACCATCGCCCCGGCCGCCGACACACCGCGACGCCCAGGAGTGACCTGCTGGAATCGCCCCGCACACCGTACTCGTGATCGGGGTCGGAATGCCGCAGGCCGGCGGCGGAGGTGGCGGTCGTAACACCGCCGCGCGTGTCGCGCGGCGGTGGCGAGCTTTCCGGCCCACCGGGGGCGCGTCGCCCGGGTGTCACCAGACCGCGTCGGCCGGACACCCGAACGGCGGAGCCGACCGGGTACGGCGTGCCGGCACGCCGTGTTCGTCGCCGAAGCCGCCCGGCGGTCGGCCGAACCTGCCCACAATGGCAATCTGCGGCTCGACGACGCGGCACGAGGAGTGGTCGTGACCCAGTCCCACCGGATGGACGTGACGCCGCCCCGCCCCGACGATCCGGGCGCGGGTGTTGAGGCGAGCGCCGGGCCGGGCGCCGGGCCGGTCCTCCTGCTCCTGGCGCGGGCCCCGGTGCCCGGAGCGGTGCAGACTCGCCTGTCTCCCCCGGCCACCGCCGAACAGGCGGCCGGGATCGCGGCCGCCGCGCTGCTCGACACCGTCGACGCGGTGGCCGCCACCCCCGGCGTCGTCCCGGTCATCGCCCTCGCCGGTGATCTTGCGGACGCTCCACGGGGCGAGGAGATTCGACGGGCGCTGGCCGGGTGGACGGTGACGCAGCAGCGGGGCTCGACCCCGGCGGAGCGTCTCGTCGGCGCGTACGCCGAGGTCGGCGCCTGTTTCCCCGGCCAGCCCGTGCTGCAGATCGGCACCGACACGCCGCACCTGCACTGGAGCCTGCTGGACGCCGCCGCCCGCCGGCTCGACGCCGGGGCGGCAGCGCTGCTCGGCGCGACACTCGACGGCGGCTGGTGGGCTCTCGGCCTGCGAAATCCAGCCGACGCGCGGGCGCTGCTCACGGTGCCCACGACGGCCCCGGACACGGGCGCGCGAACCCGCCGGGCACTGCGCGCGCACGGCCTGCGGGTCGACTCGCTACCGCTGATGTCGGCCGTCGACACGATGACCGACGCGGTCACCGTCGCCGCCACCGTGCCCGGCGGACGGTTCGCCGCCGCCGTGTTCGATCTACGCGAGTCGTGGCTGGTCCCGGCCCAGGAGGAGCCGTGAGCACGGTCGCCGCCCCGGGCGGCCGGATCGAACGGCGCCGCCCGGCGGTGCCCGGCACGGGTAGCCGGGTCGAACGGTGCCGCACGGTCGCCGCCCCGGGTGGCCGGATCGAACGGCGCCGCCCGGCGGTGCCCGGGGCGGGTGGCCGGTGAGCGGCCGGACCCGGCTCTACCGGGACGGCAAGCTGGTCGCGGAGGATTTCCCACCGACCGAGGTCGCCAGCCGGCTGGACCAGACCGAGCACTCGTTCGCCTGGCTGGACCTGTGCCGCCCGTCGCCGCAGGAGATAGCCCTGCTGACCGAGGAGTTCGGGATGCACCCGCTCGCGGTCGAGGACGCGGTGCAGCAGGCACAGCGGGCCAAGCTGGACCGCTACGACTCGCACCTGTTCCTGAACACGTACATGGCCCAGATGCACCCGGACGGTGGTCTGCGTACGTCCGAGGTGGCCGCGTTCATCAACCAGCGGGTGCTGATCACCGTCCGGTACGACGAGCGCTTCGACGTCAACCAGTTGCTGATCCGCTGGGACGAGAACGCCGACCTGGCCAGGTACGGCGTCGCGTTCCTGATCTACGGTCTGGTCGACGCGCTGGTCGACGGCCACTTCGAGTCGGTGCAGCAGCTCGACCAGTCGCTGGTGGAGTTGCAGAGCGCGATGTTCAGGCCCCACTCGGAGACGTACACGCAGTTGCAGGAGCGGACCTTCCAGGGGCGGCGCAGCCTGGTCCGGCTGCGCCAGGTCGCGCTGCCGATGCGCGAGGTGATCAACTCGATGATGCGCCCGACCATGCACCTGGTCAGCCCGCCGATGCTGCCGTACTTCCAGGATGTCTACGACCACGTGCTGCGGGTGATCGAGTGGACCGAGTCGCTGCGTGACCTGAACAACGCCATGCTCGAGACGAACCTCATGCTGCAGAACAACACCCTGAACCTGACCGTCAAACAGGTGACGAGCTGGGCGGCGATCATCGCGGTGCCGACCGCGATCACCGGTTTCTTCGGCCAGAACGTCGCGTTCCCGTGGAATCACACGATCATCGAGTTCGTCGTGTCGACGGTCGTGACGATCGCCATCGCGGTGGCCCTCTTCGTGATCTTCAAGCGACGCCGCTGGCTCTGACCAGAGGTAAGGAAGGGCCCCTTGTTATCGCCTAGGCGATAACAAGGGGCCCTTCCTTACCGGGTTAGCGGTTGTCGGACCAGAGATCCTGGACGATGTGCGCGGCCTGGTTCTCCCACTGCGCGTACGCGAACGGGAAGGCCGAGACCTGTACGGTCTGCGCCGCCACGGTCAGCGGCATGTCCTGCCAGCCGTTGACCCGCTTGAGCCCGTTGAAGAACGCCGAGGAGGCGTAGTCCGGGTCGGTAATCTGCGACGGCGTACCCCAGCCCGACGACGGGCGCTGCTGGAACAGGCCCAGCGAGTCGTGGTCGTTGAGGTAGCCGAGGTGGCCGAAGTTGTTCAGCTTCGACTCCTGCAACGAGGTCGCGACGCCGATCACCGCGCCCCGTTCGCCGACGCCCTCACGCTTGGCGGTCTGGACGATCGCCCGCGCGTTGCTCCACTGGTCGTCGTTGAGCGGCGTGGAGACCTGCTGTCCCTGCGTGCCGTACGGCATCAGGTCGCCCAGGCTCGGCTTCTCGGCCGGCTTGTCGGCGAGCATCCGCTTGGCGGAGTCGACCGGCTTGGAGTCGACCACCGTCGGCTGCTCGGTGGCACCGGTGGCCGGCTGCCCGCCGTCCGGGCTCGGCTGCCCGACGAGCGACTTGATCTCGGTCTTGTCCGCCATCGCCGCCTGGCGGAGCTGCGCGGCGGCGGCCGGGTTCACGTTCGGCGAGGTCGAGTCCTCCGAAGCCAGTGCCGGGCCGGCGGCCAGACCGCCGACAACCGCCACACCGGCCAGGGTGAGTACGGCCTTGCGCCGGTTACCCTCGGCGAAACGGCCGAGGTCCAGCCGGCCGACCTGGTGCCGGGTCAGGCCACTCACGTCGGCCTGGAACGCCTTGGCACGGTCGAGCCGACGGCCGAGGTCGGCCTGCTCGATCTTGGTGCGGGCGTACTCGCGGAGATCGGATTGTGCGATGGCCGGGAGCCATCGAGTGAAACGGTTCTTCACGATGGGAGCCTTCCGTTGGGGGTGGGCGCTCCGAGGGGAGCGTTCCCGGGGGGATGACCCACTCCGTGAGGAGCAGTCCGGGACAAAACAAGACGCCCGGCAGGTGCTGCTCGGGCGTACGCAATATGTAACGGGCCGGGCCCATCCGGCATTCCGGAAATGCCAGGCTCCGCGGCGGGGGTTCGGCCTCGGCCCAGTCGTGGCCCGGTCACCCCCGGTCGCCGAATCCGGCATAACGGACACGAAGGACAGCCCTGACCCGAATCAGATCGGATACGGGCTACGCTCTCCCCATGCTCGGCACCCAGACGACCGCGGCCGGTGGCGCCTTCCTGGCCCGTCCCGGGCGACCGGCCGTGGTGACCCGGACCGTCGCCGAGCTCAACGGCCCGCTCACGGGCGTGGTCGAACTGCCGCTACGGCTGATGTGGTGCGCGGACCGGACCTTCGACCTGGCCGACCCGGACCAACTTCTCTGGATGTACGAGAACGTGCTGCGCGAGGCGACCCGGACCGACGACCTACGTCGTCACCTCAACGGCACCCTGCTGCGACGACTCTGGCCCGAGCTGAACCTGCCGCACGGGGTGCGACGGGCCTGGGAGGCCCGACACCGCTCGCTGCGCCGGGCGGCGTGAGCACCGCCCACCTGGGCGACTTCTACCGCGAGGTGGCCCGGGTCGCGCTCTCCGTCGCCGACCGCTACGGCTTCGTCCTCGGCGGCGGTGTGGCCTGGGCCGCGCACGGGCTGGTCAACCGGCCCACCGAGGACCTCGACCTGTTCGCCGACGTCGACGGCGCGGCGGGTGCCGCCGCGGCCGAGGTCCGTACCGTCCTGCGGGCCGCCGGCTTCGACGTACGCGACGAGGATCCGGCCAACGATCTGGGCAGCCTCTTCGACGGATTCGACCAGGACATGAAGGACTTCGTGGTCAGCCGTGGCGGCCGGCAGCTCCGACTCACCCTGGGCCGACTCGACCGGCACCGCAGCCCCGTCGTGATGGACCTCGGACCGGTCATGCACGTACAGGATCTGGTGGCCAGCAAGACCGTCGCCCTGATCACCCGTCGCGAGGTACGCGACTACATCGACATCGCCGCCGCGCTCGACGTCTACCGGATCGACGAACTGCTCGCGCTGGCGAACAGCTACGACCCGGCACTCGACCCCACCGACATCCGGGCCGCCGGCCACTACCTCGACCGGCTACCCGACCAGCGGTTCGCGCGCTACGGCCTCAGCCCCGAGGACGTACGGGTCGTACACCAGCGCCTGGCCGACTGGCCGCGTTGACACGGCCGTTGGCCGGATCCCCACACGGGGACCCGGCCAATGACACGTTGTCGATTTCGCGGTGTTGCTTACTTGGTCCAGACGTCCTGCACGATGTGCGCGGCCTGGTCCTCCCACTGCGCGTACGCATCCGGGAACGCCGACACCTGAACCTTCTGCGCGGCATCGGTCAGCGGCATGTCCTGCCAACCGTCAACCTGCTTCAGACCCTTCAGGAACGCCGTCGAGGCGTACACCGGGTCGGTGATCTGCTCAGGCGAACCCCAACCAGAACTCGGACGCTGCTGGAACAGACCCAGCGAGTCGTGGTCGTTCATGTCACCCAGGTGACCCAGGTTCTCCAACTTCGACTCCTGCATCGACGTCGCGACCGCGATCACGGCGCCACGCTCACCCATGCCCAGCTTCTTCGCCGTATCCGTGATGGCCTTGGCGTTGGCAAGCTGGTCCTTACTCAGGGTGATGTGCGACTGGGCACCCTGGGTGCCGTGCGGGGAGAGCTTGTCCATGGCCGGCTTGCTGTCGGCGCTCACGACGGCGACGGTGGTCATGGCCGAGGCGGTCTGCTCCGCCGGGGACGCGAACGCATGCGACGCCGGTCCGGCGACGGCGCCGCCGACAAAGGCGAGGCCGGCAACACCCAGGGCGGTCCTACGAACGAACGAGGTCTCTGCGACAGCCGGGAGCCATCGGGTCATGGTCGTCTTCACGATGGTTCACCTTCCATTCGGGGGTTCCGAGGAGCGCCCAAAGGGGGTGGGCACTACAACCCGGGAAAAAGTACGAGGCCACAGGCTCTATGAGGCGGGGGAAACTGCCTCGGCGCTGCTCCGGTCGTACGCGATGTATAACGACCCCGACCCAGCCAACATTCCGCCGATCATGACCCCGAACCATGTCGATCAAGCCCAAAAACCTCGCAAACGACGCGACCGGCCGACGGTTGGACGACGCCGTGCCCCGCCCGGGGCGGTACGGCGAAGGCGCTTGGCGGAACGGCCTCGGAGTGCCACAGGGGTGAGCCGATGCGAGGATGCACGCATGTACCTCATCCGCGAACGATTCTTCGACATCGGCGACGACTTCGACATCACCGACGATTCCGGACGTAAGGTCTACCACGTCGACGGCAAGGTGTTGACGCTGCGCGACAAGGTTGTCATCGAGGACGCCTCCGGCGAGGAGGTCGCGTCCGTACACCGGCAACTGATCGCGCTACGGCGCACCTACACCATCAAAATCGGCGGCGAGAAGGCCGCCGAAGTGCGCAAGAAGCTGTTCACCCCGTTCCGGGACAAGTACACGATCGACATCCCTGGGCCACATGACCTGGAGATGCGTGGGGACCTGCTCGACCACGAGTACACGGTGGAGCGGGACGGGCGCGAGGTCGCCACGGTGTCGAAGAAGTGGTTCACGATTCGCGACACGTACGCGGTGAACATCGTCGAGGACGAGGACCATCTGCTGATTCTCGCCGGTGTCCTCGCCCTGGACCTCGCGCAGTCCCGGGCGGAAAAGGAACGGGAGGAGAAGGAAAAGAAGGACTGACTGATCGGGGGCGACGCGCCAGGCCGAGGTTGGTGACTGAGTGAATTCGACGTAGCACGCTGTCGAGCAGCGCCAACCAGCGGATCAGGGAGCGATCAGTGAGATGACCGACCAGAAACCGTTTCGCGTACAACGACTGATCGAGGTGCCGCGCGACGAGGTATGGCGCGCCCTGACCATGCCCGACCGAATCCGTGAATGGTTCGGCTGGCCGTACGACGGCCTCGACCAGGAGATTCAACAGATCTTCGTCGACGGAGCGCGACCGGTGCCACCGGACAGGATCGAACTGGAGGGTGGCCAGGAGATCCAGCTCGAGGACGACGGTCAACGCACCATCGTTCGGGTGGTCCTGGCGACCCCGCCGGACGACAAGGGGTGGGCGGGCGTCTACGACGTGATCGAAGAGGGCTGGACCGCCTTCCTCGAGCAGCTTCGCTTCTACCTCGAGCGGCACGCCGACGGACAACGGCAAGCGGTCTATCTCACCGGCACGTCGAGCAGCGCGAGGGTACTCGCCCTGCTCGACGCCTCGGCCGGGCAGGAACTCTTTCATCGGAGCCGATTCCAGCAGATGGTTGTCGACCGTGCCGGCAACCTGGTCGGGGTGACCAGTAAACAATCACTGAGAAACGTGGGAAGCGCGCCGATGACGGCCATGGTTACGTGCTACGGCCTGCCCGAGGATGCCTTCGCGGAACTGCGCGACGACTGGATCGCCCGGTGGCGCTCGGTCGCCGACGACGTCGAAATCAACTACTGAGCGCACGAGTACAACGTGGCCGGGTCCCCGACAACGGGACCCGGCCACGCCGAGCCGTTCGGCCTCAAACAGGGATCGGGCCAGACCCCTGGCGCCCATCAGCACGAAGAGTCTGGCCGGCTATGGCAAGCCAGACTCTTCACGTTCGACAGGCGCTGACGACCGACCTTGGGCTCGGGCCGTCCGAGCGCCGAGGCATCATGCCGGTTTCCAGAATCGCCATCCGTGTGGCGCGGGAGGCCAGGTCGGATCTGGACGCCAACCCTGTGGCGGCACCCAGCCGGCGGGAGGAGCCGGCCAGTTCGGTGGCACGACGAACTGCCACGTCGGTGCCGGCGCGATGTCCTGACCCGTCGATGCTTCGGATCTGGCCGCCGGAACCACGCCGGTGGCGCTGGGTGGCGCATCAAGCCAGGCGTCAGAGAGTTCACTCGCCTTCGACATCCGCACAGACACATCGGCCTTGACCCGATTGCCCTTCAGTATCGCGCGAGCCGCCGTGGTCAGCCCCATGCCGGTCAGATGGGTCAGCACCGGCAGGATCTCATCCGAGGTCGCCGGGCTCAACGTACCGGCCACAGCGCCGTTGATCCGAACCTCGACGAGGGTACGGGTGGATCGTGCTCGCTGAATCTCGACCTGGTGCAACGTCACGTAGACCCACGATTCACCCTGCGGGCTGACCAGTGCCGCGAGATGCCCCATGTGCTTCTCTTCGCCGCTCACCTGCACGGCCCGTCCGATTGGCAGCACGGTGTGCAGCTCGGGCGGGGGCATGTTGGTGGGTACGATCATGTGTGGCTCGGCGAGGTCGAGCCGCACCGAACCGACAAAGGTCCGACGACGTGGGTTGTCCCAGTCCTCGCGCTCCTCAGCCCACACCCGGGCCAGAAGTTGGGGCGTCCAGCCCTGGTCGAGAAGCGCGGTAAGAACCGGCGAGTACAGGGCTGCCTGTTCTTTGGGGAGGTAGCCGACATGGCGACCCGAGCACATTACCTTGACAGCGTTGCGGTCGAACTTGTTGGTCGGTTCCGGTATGAGGTGGGCCTGCACCATGATCTCGTTGCCGTAGGGCTTGAAATCTCGCCCGAACAGAGCCCTGATGTCCTTCGCGTAGTTTGATTCGCCGGCAACCTCTTGCCCGCACCAGCCCTGCTGGCCCCACAAGTCAAACGGTCGAGTCACCGCTGCAAAGTACGCCCTGAGGATCAAGAAGGCGGTCCCCTGAATGGACACCAGCGATGTCCGAAGGTTGACAGGATCCGTTTGATTCCCCACAAGGACCACAAAGAGGCGTTGGCCGGGTCCCCGTCGTGGGGACCCGGCCAACGCCGAATCGTTTCCTGGTGTCGCGGTGTTGCTTACTTGGTCCAGACGTCCTGCACGATGTGCGCGGCCTGGTCCTCCCACTGCGCGTACGCATCCGGGAACGCCGACACCTGAACCTTCTGCGCCGCATCGGTCAGCGGCATGTCCTGCCAACCGTCAACCTGCTTCAGACCCTTCAGGAACGCCGTCGAGGCATACACCGGGTCGGTGATCTGCTCGGGGCTACCCCAACCGGAGCTGGGGCGCTGCTGGAACAGACCCAGCGAGTCGTGGTCGTTCATGTCACCGAGGTGACCCAGGTTCTCCAACTTCGACTCCTGCATCGAGGTGGCGACCGCGATGACGGCGCCACGCTCACCCATGCCCAGCTTCTTCGCCGTGTCCGTGATGGCCTTGGCGTTGGCAAGCTGATCCTTACTCAGGGTGATGTGCGACTGGGCACCCTGCGTGCCGTGCGGGGAGAGCTTGTCCATGGCCGGCTTGCTGTCGGCGCTCACGGCGGCGACGGTGGTCATCGCCGGGGCGGTCTGCTCCGCCGGGGACGCGAACGCATGCGACGCCGGTCCGGCGACGGCGCCGCCGACAAAGGCGAGGCCGGCAACACCCAGGGCGGTCTTACGAACGAACGAGGTCTCCGCGACAGCCGGGAGCCATCGGGTCATGGTCGTCTTCACGATGGTTCACCTTCCATTCGGGGGTTCCGAGGAGCGCCCAAAGGGGGTGGGCACTACAACCCGGGAAAAAGTACGAGGCCACAGGCTCTATGAGGCGGGGGAAACTGCCTCGGCGCTGCTCCGGTCGTACGCGATGTATAACGACCCCCGGCCAGCCAACATTCCGCCGATCATGACCCCAACCCATGTTGATCAAGCCCAAAAACCTCGCAAACGGGCGAGGCGTTCGGACACCGGTCAGGATGTCGGGTGGGGCGCGACGGTCAGGATCGGCTCCCCCACCGCCAGACGGCTCGGCGGCCGGACGAGAACAGCGGCGACAACGCCCGAAACCTCCGACGGGACTTCGGTGTCGACCTTGTCGGTCGACACCTCGCAGACCGCCTCGCCGGCACGTACGGACTGACCCGGCAGCTTCAGGACGGCCGTCACGGTGGCGGTGGTGACGCCGTCGCCCAGCCACGGCATGACCACGGGCACGGTCGTGCCGCCTTCGGCCGATCCCGTGACGATGGGGTACGGCACGGCTGGTTCCACCTCCCGGACGGACGATCCGGCTGCCGGACGCTGACGGGTGCCGCGTACCAGAGAGACGGCGGTCGCGACGCCGAGCAGTCCGAGTGCGGCGAGCACGGTTCGTTGACCGAGGTGCCGGTGTGCGATGGCGTCGACGGTCCAGAACAGGAGCAGCGGGTAGGGCCACCAGCGGCGGGCCGCTCGGGACCAGGTGGCGGGACGGCGCGGTCGTCGCAGCCGGATCGGGTCGCCGAACGCGATGGCCGCCGCCAGGGCGACGACGAGGGTCAACGCGATGGCGTCCAGCACGATCGACAAGGTAGGTCTCGATGTCAATTCGCACCGGCGCCGGAGCAGGAACGCGCTCGCTCGGTTTCGGCCGGGTATGCGGCGTGTGGCCGGCAGGTGTCGACTCCCGCCCCAGGCTGGCGCCGGTCCCCACGGGTGGTTATCGTGCCGACGACGCCCACGAGGCGCACACCCACCGTCATGGAAAGGCGCGTAATGACCTCTCCTTCCGGCCCGTCCCGCCGCCAGCTCCTGGTTGCCGCAGCGACCGCTGCCGCAGCGGCGCCGCTGGTCGCCGCCGCCCCGGCGCAGGCGCACCGGCCCGCGAAGCCGAAGAGCTGGGATCTCACCGTCCTGGGCACTTCGGACACTCACGGTAACGTCTACAACTGGGACTACTACAAGGACGCCGAGTACGACGACAGCGCCCACAACGATATCGGCGTGGCGAAGCTGACCACGCTGGTCAACCAGATCCGCCGGGAGCGCCGGGGCAAGGCGACCCTCGTGCTCGACGCCGGGGACACGATCCAGGGGACCTCGCTGGCGACGTACTACGCCAAGCAGGAGCCGATCACCTCGACCGGTGAGAAGCACCCAATGGCGCGGGCGATGAACGTGCTCGACTACGACGCGGTGACGCTGGGCAACCACGAGTTCAACTACGGCCTGCCCCTGCTCGACCTCTGGATCCGGCAGCTCGGTTTCCCGGCGCTCGCCGCCAACGCGGTCAACGCGCGTACCGGGAAGCCGGCGTACACGCCGTACGTCATCAAGAAGGTGGATCTCGGTGCGGGTGCGCCGACGCTGCGGGTCGGCATTCTCGGCCTGACCAACCCGGGTGTGGCGATCTGGGACAAGGGCAACGTCGAGGGCAAGCTGCGGTTCGAGGACATGATCGCGACCGCCGCGAAGTGGGTGCCGGTGATGCGTCAGCGGGGCGCCGACATCGTGCTGATCTCGGCGCACGGTGGTGACAACGGTACGTCCAGCTACGGCCCGGAGCTGCCGAACGAGAACCCGGTGGCGTTGATCGCGCAGCAGGTTCCCGGCATCGACGCGATCCTCTTCGGACACGCGCACAACGAGGTGGTGGAGCGGTTCGTCACCAACACCGCCACGGGTGTACGGGTGCTGACCTCGGAACCGTCGCGGTGGGGCCAGCGGCTCACCCGGATGGACTTCACGCTGACCCGGGAGCGCAACTGCTGGAAGATCACCAGCAAGCACGCGACCATGCTGAACACCAACACGGTGGCCGAGGACCCCAAGGTCCTGGCGGCCGTACGGGCCCAGCACAACAAGACGGTCGCGTACGTCAACCAGGTGGTGGCCACCTCCGCGGTCGAGTTGCCGGCGACGGAGTCCCGTTACCGGGACACCCCGATCCTCGACTACATCAACAAGGTGCAGACCGACGTGGTGAGCGCCGCTCTGGCGGGCACGACGTACGCGAGCCTGCCGGTGCTGTCGATCGCCGCCCCGTTCAGCCGTACCGCGGTCTTCCCGGCCGGCGAGGTGAAGATCAAGGATGTGGCGGGGCTCTACATCTACGACAACACCCTCGAAGCGGTGGTGATCAGTGGTGCCGAGGTGCGGGCGTACCTGGAGTACTCGGCCCGGTACTTCCGCACCCTCGGTCCGGGCGCGCCGGTGGACCCGGCGACGATCAACGACCCGTCGGTGCCGGACTACAACTACGACACGATCTCCGGCGTCGACTACGACATCGACATCAGCCGCCCGATCGGCGCGCGCATCACCCGCCTGGTCCACCCGGGTACGCAGACCCCGGTCGCCGACGGCGACCAGTTCGTGATCGCGGTGAACAACTACCGGCGCAGTGGCGGCGGTAACTTCCCCGGCATCGTGAAGACCCAGGTGTACAACCAGCAGCAGGAGATCCGCCAGCTCCTGATCGACTGGGCGCAGCAGAAGGGCACGATCGACCCGGCCGACTTCTTCGTGCCGAACTGGCGTCTCGTACGCGAGGGTGTGCCGGTGTTCCCGGCCTGACCGGGCTCGGGTGTTCCGGCGTACCGCCGGTTGATGGTGTCTCCGGTCCGGGCGGACGGGAGACACCATCGACGGTCGAGCCGGCCGGCGCTAGGGTGCGTACCCGTGGTTGGTCTTCGGGGTGCGGACGGCACGCGGCTGGCGCTGCACGACTTCGGCGGCACCGGTCCGGCGGTCCTGCTCCTGCCCGGCCTGTGTGGTCACGCCGGTGAGTGGTCGGCGACCGCCGCCTGGCTGACCGGGACGCACCACGTCCACGCCCTCGACCCGCGCGGGCACGGGGAGAGCGAGCGTCGCCCCGGCGACGTCTCCCGGGCCGCGCACGTGTCGGACGCGGTGGCGGCCCTGACGGAGATCGGGCCGGCGGTCGTGATCGGCCAGTCGCTCGGCGGCCACACCGCGTTGCTGACCGCCGCCCGCCACCCTGACCTGGTGACCCGGTTGGTGTTGGTCGAGGCCGGACCGGACGGGCCGGACGACGGCACACCGGGTCGCATCGAGCAGTGGCTGGCCGGTTGGCCGGTGCCGTTTCCGGACCTGGCGGTCGCCGCCGATCATCTCGGCGGTGGGCTGGTCGGCCCGGCCTGGGCCGGCGGGCTGCGCCGACGGGCCGACGGTTGGTATCCGGCCTTCGACCGGGACGTCATGGTCGCCACGATCGCCGCCGCGATCGGTCCCCGGTGGGACGAGTTCGACCGGGTGAGTTGCCGGACGCTGGTGGTCCGGGCGGAGCGGGGCTTCATGGACGTGGCGGAGTACGCGCGGATGCGGCGGCACCCGATGGTCAGCGCGGTGGAGGTGCCGGGTGCCGGGCACGACGTACACCTGGACAGCCCGGACCGGTGGCGTGCGGTGCTCGGCGGTTTCCTGTCCGGCGACTGACCCGGGGGCCCGGTGCAGGCGTGGTCAGCCGGCGGACGAGCGGAGCATCCACTCGTCCTCGCCGCCGGTCGACTCCGGGCGGTCCGGGCGGTGGTCGGTCTCGACGAGTTGTACGTGGTCCTCCGGCCGCACCCGCTCGGGCAACTGGCCGAACCGGGCGTGCCGCAGGAACGCCAGCTCCTCGTCGGTGAACCGCTTGCCCGGGTCTTCCTCTGTCGCCACGGCGGCCTCCCTCTCCACCGCCAATCCTCCACCATGCCGGTGCGGGACGACCAGCGTTCGCGCTGGCACGAGCGGGTGTGAATCCGGTCGGATCGACGACGCGAGCGGCCCGGACGCGACGCCGGTCAGGACCCGAGCAGGGCGAGCGCCGCGCGGACCGGTCTGCGGGTCAGGGTGCGTTGGAAGGACGACTCGCCCTGGCAGAAGCGGGCGAACAACCGCCACCCGGGCGGGGTGGCGACCATCGCGTGGAAGAAGCCGGGGTGCCGGGTGAACGCGCCGAGCAGTCGCCGTCCGGCGGCCATCGGCGGGCCGAGTTGTTCGTGAACGGCCCGGACGTAACCGTCGAGGTCTCCGCTGGCGGCGGCGGTGCCGGCGAGCGCGCCGGAGCGCAGCGCGAAGCTGATCCCCTCCCGGGTCCACGGCTCCAGCAGCCCGCCCGCGTCACCGGCGACCAGCACCCGGTCGCGGCGCAGTGGCGACCGGTCGGTGCGGCAGCGGGTCAGGTGGCCCGAGTCGTGGATCGGTTCGATTCCGGCGAGGCCGAGCCGGTCGACGAAGTCGCGCAGGTAACGCCGGGTGGCCTCGGGCTGGCCACGCTCGGCGATGACCCCCACGGTCAGCACGTCGCCCTTCGGGAAGACCCAGGCGTACGAGCCGGGGATCGGGCCCCAGTCGAGCAGTAGCCGGCCCTGCCAGTGCTCGCGCAGGGTGGACGGGATCGGGAGTTCGAGTTCCAGTCCGAGGTCGACCTGGTCGTACTCGACGCCGACGTGGCGGGCGGTGATGCCGGACGAGCCGTCGGCGCCGACGACAACACCGGCGCTCACCTCGGTCCCGTC
Organism: Micromonospora sp. NPDC050397; assembly: GCF_044901685.1. Classification (NCBI taxonomy): domain Bacteria; kingdom Bacillati; phylum Actinomycetota; class Actinomycetes; order Micromonosporales; family Micromonosporaceae; genus Micromonospora; species Micromonospora sp. NPDC050397. The sequence continues at coordinate 1,391,273 of NZ_JBJDPS010000001.1, read as the reverse complement.
GGCGAGTCGGAGGCGTACCCGGTCCGGGTCCTGCTCGATGGCGCGTACGGTGACCCGCTCGCGGATCTCGGCGCCCGCGTCGACGGCGGACTGGCGCAGCCGGTGGTCGAACTCGGGGCGGCGCACCATCAGCACCAGTGGTGAGTCGTGGTCGCGGCTGAACTCGCGCCGACCGTCGTGGGTGAAGGTGACGGTCCGGACCCGGTCGTCGGCGGGCACCTCGATCCGGCCGCCGAGGGCGGTCAGCGAGGTGCCGATCAGGCCGCCGCCGCAGGTCTTGTAGCGGGGATGTTCGGCCCGTTCCAGCACGAGGGTACGGGCTCCGGCCCGGGCGGCGGCGTAGGCGGCGGAGAGCCCGGCCGGCCCGGCGCCGACGACGGCGACGTCACATGCGGTCACGGGAGCAGCCTAGAGGAACACGGCGCGTTGAAGACGCTCGTGCTGACCGTGACGTTCGGGGCCGCCGCCACCCCGGCCCGCCGTCGGGTATCTGACGCACGAATTTGTTACGGCGTGATTGCCGGTGGACTTTGTTTCGACCGGTGTACGTTTCAGGTCCTGCGTCCGTTGTGCCGCTGAATGCATTTACCGACCTAGGAACATGAACAATTTCCGGAGTCCACTCAGGTTCGTCCCGTCGACATCGGGAGCCGCCCTGGCCTCGGGATGCTTTCGAGCCGGTTAGTGATCGTCCACACCGGAACAGCACAGAATACGTGAGCGGACGGGCAAATCAAATATCTCCACATTTCAATGTGTTGCCCATAGCATTTCCTCCAATCAGTTACCGGGAACCATCGATCGGCGGACCACGAACCCACCGGTCGAACATCCGAAGGGGAGCACGAGGGATGACACACTCAGGGTCACCCGGGCGCCGCTGGCGCATCGGAGCAGCCGTCACCGCCGTGGCGACGGCCGCGGTCGCGTTCGCCAACCCCGTCGCCGCCGCACCCGCCGAGGGACAGATCCTCCGGGCCGGCGGGGCGACGGCGGTCGCCGGCTCGTACGTGGTGGTGTTCAAGGACGCCTCGGTGGCGCAGACCAAGGTCTCCGACAGCGCGGCGAGCCTGGCCAAGCGGCACGGCGGCAGCGTCGCCAGGACGTACCAGCACGCGCTGCGCGGTTTCGAGGTCCGGCTGTCCGAGGCGGCGGCCAAGCGGCTCGCCGCCGACCCGTCGGTGAAGTACGTCCAGCAGAACCACACGGTGAGCCTCGCCGCCACCCAGACCCCGACCCCCTCCTGGGGACTGGACCGGATCGACCAGCGCAACCTGCCGCTGAACAACTCCTACACCTACCCGAACAACGGCGCCGGTGTCCGGGCGTACATCATCGACACCGGCATCCGGTTCGCCCACAGTGACTTCGGCGGGCGCGCGGTCACCGGCTTCGACGCGGTCGACGGCGGCAGCGCCGACGACGGCAACGGACACGGCACGCACGTCGCCGGCACCGTCGGCGGCACCGCGTACGGCGTGGCCAAGGGCGTCACCCTGGTCGGCGTACGGGTGCTCAACAACGCCGGCAGCGGCTCGTACGCCGGTGTCATCGCCGGAATCGACTGGGTGACCGGCGACCACGACCCGGGTGAGCGCGCGGTCGCCAACATGAGCCTCGGCGGACCGCTCGACCAGGGCGTCAACGACGCCGTCACCCGGTCCATCGCCGACGGGGTGGTCTACGGACTCGCGGCCGGCAACGAGTACAGCTCCAACGCCTGCAACGTCTCCCCCGCCAGCACCCCGAACGGGATCACGGTCGGCGCCACCGAGTCCAACGACGCCCGGGCGACCTACTCCAACATCGGCACCTGCCTGGACATCTTCGCCCCGGGCAGCGGCATCACCTCGGCCTGGTTCACCAGCAACACCGCGACCAACACCATCAGCGGCACCTCGATGGCGACCCCGCACGTGGTCGGCGCCGCCGCCCTGGTGCTGTCGGCCAGCCCCACCTACACACCGCAGCAGGTGCGCGACAAGCTGGTCAACGACGCCACCAACGGCGTGGTCGGCAACCCGGGCACCGGGTCGCCGAACAAGCTGCTCTACATGGGCAACGTGGTCCCGCCGACCCAGGACTTCTCGATCGCGGTCTCCCCCGCCGCCGGCACGGTCAACCCGGGCCAGTCGGCGACCGCCACGGTCAGCACCACCACCACCGTCGGCGCCCCGCAGACGGTGGCGCTGAGCGCGACCGGTCTCCCCGCCGGGGCGACCGCGAGCTTCAGCCCGGCCTCGGTCACCTCGGGCGGCTCGGCCGGCCTGACCGTCGCCACCACCGCCAGCACCCCGTCGGGCACCTACCCGATCGCCATCACCGGCACCGGACCGGTCACCACCCAGGCGACCACGTACACGCTGACGGTGAACGGGCCGCCGGGTTGCACCCAGACCAACGGCAACGACCTGACGGTCCCGGACAACAGCACGGTGGAAAGCTCGATCACCATCTCCGGCTGCGCCCGTAACGGCCGGACCAACGCCACCGTCGCGGTGGACATCGTGCACACGTACAAGGGTGACCTGGTCGTCTCCCTGGTCGCCCCGGACGGCAGCGCCTACGTGCTGCACAACCGGGCCGGCGGCAGCGCCGACAACATCAACCAGACCTTCACCGTCAACCTCTCCAGCGAGCCGGCCAACGGCACCTGGAAGCTGCGGGTGCAGGACGCGGCCAGCCTCGACACCGGTTACCTCAACAGTTGGACCCTGGCCGTGTAACACCGGCGGTCCCGCGTACCTCCAGCACCGGAGCCCCGGCGAACGCCGGGGCTCCGGTCCGTCGTTGTCGGGTCGCGCGGGCGTCGCGGCGCCTGGGAGCGAGCCCGGGATCTCGCGCGTCAGGCAAGGACGGCAAACCTCTCATGTACGCCCCGCCGGTCGGGAATCATCGGCAGGGAGCGGGGTATCCGCCCGGTCGTGAGGTGCCCGACAGTGTGGTCGAGCGGAGGAGCTTTCCATGCGCCAAGTGCAGCTATCGGACCTTGAGGAACGCGTGTACGCCGCGGTGACCGCGCTCGAGGCGAAGGGGCAGGTGCCGAACCCGTCCGCGATCGCCGACGAGTCGGGGCTGCCCGAGGAGCAGCTGACCGCACCGTTGCACGACCTGTCGGTGAAGAACCTGCTGCACCGGGAGGACTCCCCGCTGGCCGGTCTGGACTTCGGTCCCCGGTGGTGCGCGCATCAGGCCGCGTAGCGGCGGGCGTACCGGGGACCGCCAGCGCAACCTGGCACTCGCGGTAGGTCTCATCGCGGCCTTCATGACCCTGCTCGACGTGAGCATCGTGAACGTCGCGGTGCCCTCGATCCAACGGGCACTGAAGGCGTCACCGAGCGAGTTGCAGTGGGTGCTCTCCGGCTACGCGTTGACCTTCGGCCTGGTGCTCGTGGCCGCCGGCCGGTTCGGCGACATCCGGGGCCGGCGCAACGTCTTCATCGCCGGACTCGCGCTGTTCACCCTCGCCAGCGCCGCCGCCGGGCTGGCCACCTCACCGGAGTGGCTGATCATCGCCCGGCTGATCCAGGGGGCCGCCGCCGGGATCGTCAACCCGCAGGTCGTCGGCATGATCGAGCAGATGTTCCAGGGGCCGGAGCGGGGGCGCCCGTTCGGGCTGCTCGGTTCGGTCATCGGCATCTCGACCGCGGTCGGGCCACTGCTGGGTGGGCTGCTGATCGCGCTGATCGGTACGCACGAGGGCTGGCGGCTGGTCTTCTTCGTCAACGTACCGGTGGGGATCGCGGCGATCGTCTTCGGCTGGCGGGTGCTGCCCGCGCACCGACCCGGCCCACGCCAGAGCCTCGACCCGGTCGCGGTGCTGCTGCTCGGGATCGGGGTCACCCTGTTGCTGCTGCCGCTGATCGAAGAGCGGCAGTGGCAGGGCTGGCTGAAGTGGCTGCTGGTGCCGGCGGCCGGGCTGGTGCTGGCCGGGTTCGTGCACTGGGAACGGCGCTACCGGCGACGCGGCGAGCCGCTGTTCGACCTCGCCCTGTTCCGGCACCGGTCGTACACCCTCGGCTGCCTGCTCGCGCTGCTCTTCTTCGCCGGCTTCACCGCGCTGTTCTTCGTCTTCACCCTGTTCCTGCAGAACGGGCTGCGCTACAGCGCGCTCGCCGCCGGCATCTCGGTGACCCCGTTCGCCCTCGGCTCCGCGCTCTCGGCGATCCTCGGCGGCCGGCTGGTCAACCGGTACGGTCGGCCGCTGGTCGCGATCGGGCTGGTCCTGGTCGCGATCGGGGTGGTCGGCATCATGGTCGCCCTGCACTTCGTGCCCGGTCGGGGCGCCCCGTACGCGACCGCGATCCCGATCCTCCTCGCCGGTGTCGGCAGCGGCCTGGTGATCACACCGAACCAGACACTGACCCTCGCCGAGGTGCCGGTCGAGCGGGGCGGGTCGGCGGCGGGCATGTTGCAGACCGGACAGCGGATCGGTTCGGCGGCCGGAATCGCCGGTGTCGGTACGGTCTTCTTCTCCGCGCTCGCCGCCACCCACGGCGGGTGGTCGAGGGCGTTCCGGGACGCGCTGCTCATCACGCTCGGCTTCGTCCTGATCGCGCTCGCCGCCGCCGTGGTCGACATCCTCGCCGGGCGCAGGGAGGCCCGGCGGCATGCGGCCGGGGCGGGGCGATGACCGTTAAACCCGCCCCGCGATGTGACCTGGCTCACGTAATTGTGACGGGCGACCGGGTTCGTATCCGCGCCTGGGGTGTATGCAACGGGCGAATCGCGCGTCCGTCGTCATCGGGGAGGTAACCATGTCCCGCCAGCAGTTCGGTTTCGTGATCGGCTTTCTCATCGCGGCGGTGTGGGCCGTCGCCGGTTTCGGCGCGGCGGCGGGCGCGGTCCTCGCCGGGCTGGTGGGCTGGATCGCGGTACGGGTGCTCGACGGTGACCTCTCGATCGCCGGTCTGACCGATCGGGCCAACGCGAACCGCCGTCGATCGCCCACCTCGTGACCCTTGACCGGCGGTAGGAGCACGGACAACGCCCGGCGGGTTCGATCATCCGCGCCACCGCCGTACCACGCGGGTGGCAGCAGCGGACCAGGAACGAGTTCAGGAGGCGGCAGGTATGGCTGACACCGACACCCGGACCGACGGCCGAGACAAGATCAAGTCCCCGGCCCAGTTGCTGCAGTCCGGCGGCGGGCAACCGGCGCGGGCCCAGCTGACGACCGACTCGGGCAAGACCCGGATCGCCGAGGGTGTGGTCGCGAAGATCTCCGGGTTCGCCGCCCGGGAGATTCCCGGGGTGCACTCGATGGGCTCGGGCATGGCCCGGCGGGTCGGCCAGCTACGCAATCTCGTCCCGGGTGGCTCCGAGGCGTCGACCCAGGGCGTGTCGGTGGAGGTCGGCGAGCGGGAGGCCGCGGTCGACCTGGACATCGTCACCTGGTACGGCCAGAGCATCGTCGACGTCTCCGACGCGGTACGACGCAACGTGATCGACCGGGTCCAGGCGATGACCGGACTCAACGTGATCGAGGTGAACATCAACGTCGACGACGTCTTCGTCGACGGTGACTCCAGCGGCGGCGGGGCCGGCGGCAACGGCTCGGGCTCGCGGGCGCAATGACCGCCCAGAAGGCGCGGACCGCGCAGCAGCCACCGAGCGAGCAGCAGCCGCCGGCCGAGCAGCAGCAGGCGCCGGCCGAGCAGCAGGCACGGGGCAAGGGGCAGCCACGAGGCGAGGGGCAGGCGCGGACCGCGCGGCACCCGGCGACCGCCGCCGGTCCGGGAACCGACCGGGTCGCCCTGGCCACGGCCATCCGCGACGCCGTACTCGCCGTCGACGGGGTGGCGGGGCTGGCGACCGGTGGCCCGGTGGAGATCGCCACCCTGTACGCGGGCGGCAAGATCCCCGGGGTCCGGCTCGGTGACGATCTGGTCGAGGTGCACGTACGGGTCGACGCCGTGCCGATGATGCCGTTGGCGGAACGGATCCACACGGCCGTACGGGACGTACTGGAGCGAGCCGGGGCCGGGCGCCCGGTGGAGGTCGTGGTCGACGACGTCGACCTGGCGGCGCTGACCGCGCCATCCGGGAGGTGAGCTGATGCGGGTGGTCAACCGGCTGGCGTCACTGCTGCTGGCCATCATCCTGATCGGCGGCGGGCTGCTGCTGGCCGCCGAGGCGGCGGCGGTCGCGCTGGACCTGCCGTCGCTGCTGATCGACCGGGCGGCCTGGTTCGACGCGCTGACCGGCACCACCGTCGACGACCCGGTGGTCTTCGCGGTCGCGATCGCGGTCGGCGTGGTCGGCCTGCTGATCCTGCTCACCCAACTGCGCCCGTGGACCCCGCAACGGCTCGCGGTGCCGCTCGCCGACGGTTGGCACCTGCACCGCCGCTCGGTCGAGAAGCGACTGGCCAGCGCGGCCGACCGGGTTCCCGGCGTACGGGACGCGCGGGCCCGGGTACGTCGGCGCGGCAACTCCTGGTCGTCGCGGATCCGGGCCAACGGCGACCCGTCGGCCCGCCCGCAGGTCGAGAACGCGGTCCGGCAGGAACTCGACCGGCTCGCCGCCCCTCGGGTCGACCGGCTCGACATCCGACTCGCCCGCTCGGGGAGGGCCACATGAGCCACGCCGGCAACCGGGTCCTCTGGACCGTGATCGGCCTGCTGCTGACCGCCCTCGGGGCGGCCTCGGCGGTGGCGAACCTCGGGCACCTGCCGGGAATCGACAAACGGGCGCCGCTGATCTGGACCGCGTTCCGGGGCCTCTACCGGGACATCTCCCCGTGGGGACCGATCGTCACCATCGCCCTGGGCCTCCTGCTGGCCTGGGCCGGCTGGTCGCTGCTGCGCCGGCAGCTACGCCCGGCCGGCAGGCCGGAGATGGACGAGTACGACGTACGGGCGGTCGCCGGGGACCACCGGGCCGAGCACGAGGGCACCGGGCCGGGGATCACCGTCGTGCAGGGTTCGTCCCTGGCGGACGGGTTGGAACGCGACCTCACCCGTGACCCGCGGATCCGCCGGGCCTCGGTGTGGCTGACCGGTGACCCGCCCAGCCCGGAGGTCAGGATCAAGCTCTACGTCGCCCCGCAGGCCCCGCTCGGCGCGCTACGAGAGTACGTGCACGCGGCGGTGGACCGGTTCGCCACCACCTCCGGCCTGCGCCCGCGCCACCTGGACATCACCGCCCGGGTCGACGCGGGCGGCGCGGCCCGGGTGCGCTGAGACCGCACCTACGTCTCGCCGGCCGTGGGCGGGCGATATACGGACCGCCGGAGGTCATTCCGGCTGGAACCGGTAGCCCATGCCCGGTTCGGTCAGCAGGTGCCGGGGCCGGGCCGGGTCGTCCTCCAGCTTGCGCCGCAACTGGGCCATGTACTGGCGCAGGTAGTTGGTCTCCGACTGGTACTGCGGCCCCCAGACGTCGTGCAGCAACTGGCGTTGGCTGACCAGCCGGCCCGGGTTGCGGACCAGGATCTCCAGCAGGTGCCACTCGGTCGGGGTGAGCCGCACCTCCCGCCCGTCGTCGGAACGGACCGTACGGGCGGCCAGGTCGACCACGTACCGGCCGACGACGGCGCTGGAGACCGTCTCCCCCGCCCCGGCGGTACGGCGCGTCACCGCCCGCACCCGGGCGAGCAGTTCGTCCACCCCGAACGGCTTGGTCACGTAGTCGTCGGCCCCGGCGTCGAGGGCGAGCACCTTGTCCTGGCTGCCGGCCCGGCCGGAGAGCACGATGATCGGGATGTTGGTCCAGCCGCGCAGCCCACGGATCACGTCCACCCCGTCCATGTCCGGCAGCCCCAGGTCGAGCACGACCAGATCCGGGTGCTGGCTGGCGGCCAGCCGCAGCGCGTCCGCCCCGTCGGCGGCCACCGCGACCTCGTACCGCCGGGCCCGCAGGTTGATCCGGAGGGCGCGCAGGATCTGCGGCTCGTCGTCGACGACCAGGACCCGGGTCACGAGCGGCCGTCCCGGCGGGGTGTGGCGGGCCGTCCGCCGGCTGGTTGGGTCATCCGCGTTCTCCTTCGGCCGCCGGCAGGCTGAGCACCATGGTCAGCCCTCCACCCGGGGTGTCCTCCGGGACAAGTGTGCCGCCCATCGCCTCGGCCAGACCACGGGACAGGGCCAGACCGAGCCCGACGCCCGCGTGGTTGTCCCGGTCACCGTGCCGCTGGAAGGGCAGGAACGCCTGCTCCCACTGGTCGTGCGGCAGCCCGGGTCCGTAGTCGGCGACCCGTAGCTCGACCAGCCCGCCGTGCTCGCTGGCCGAGATCGACGGTGGCCGGTCGGCCGGGCTGAACCGCAGCGCGTTGGCGACCAGGTTCACCAGGACCCGTTCCAACAGGCCCGGGTCGGCCCGGACGGCCGGCAGGTGGGCGGGCAGGCTCACCCCGACCCGCCGGGCCGGCTCCCCCATCTCGTCCAGCACCGGCGGGACGGCGTCCTCGAGCCCGATCGGGGCCAGCGACAGCCCGAGCACCCCGGCCTGCAACCGGCTCATGTCCAGCAGGTTCGTCACCAGGCGGGTCAGCCGGTCCAGCGACTCGTCGGCGGTGGCGAGCAGTTCCTCCCGGTCGGACTGGTCGAACTCGACCTCGGAACTGCGCAGGCTGTTCACCGCCGCCTTCGCCGACGCCAGCGGCGTACGCAGGTCGTGGCTGACCGCGGCGAGCAGTGCCGTACGCATCCGGTCGGCCTCGGCCAGCGGCTTGGCCGTCGCCGCCTCCTCGGCCAGCCGCTCCTGGCGCAGCGCGAGCGCGGCCTGCGCGGCGAACGCCTCCACCACCCGACGGTCGGCCGCGTCGAGCACCCGGCCGCAGAGCACCAGCGAGAGGTTCTCGGCCGCCCGCACCTCGACGTCCCCACCGGCCGGGGTGAGACACGGGGTGGCGCCGACGGTCGCCGCGACCTGCCAGGCACGCGGGTCGCGCTGCCGGTCCGGACCGGCGGCCACCTCCGGCGCGCGTTCGAGCAGGGTGACCGAGGTCAGGCTGAAGGTCTCCCGCAGCCGTTCCAGCAGCGCGGTCAGTGGCCGGGCACCGCGCAGCACGCTGCCGGCGACCATGGCGAGGGTCTGGGCGTCGGTGCTGGCCCGGGCCGCCTCCCGGGTCCGCCGGGCGGCCAGGTCGACCACCGCGCTGACCGCCGCCGCGACCAGCAGGAACACCACCAGGGCGAGCAGGTTCTCCCGTTGCGAGATGGTGAACGCGTGCAGCGGCGGGGTGAAGAAGAAGTTGATCACCAGTGAGGCGGCGAGCGCGGCGAGGGTCGCCGGCCAGAGCCCGCCGACCAGGGCCACCGCGATCACCAGCCCGAGGAAGAGCAGGATGTCACTGGCCAGGGAGAGGTCATCGGCCACCAGCCGGAGCAGCACGGTCAGCACCGGGATGCCGATCGCGGCCAGCCCGAACCCGGCCAGCCGACGACGCCGGGACAGGGCGCTGGTCACCGAGGGCACCCGCCGGCCGTGCCCGATCTGTTCGTGGGTGACCAGGTGTACGTCGATCGAGCCGGAGAGCGCGACGGTGGTGACCCCGACGCCCCGGGAGAAGATCTGCGCCAGCCGTCCGCGTCGGCTGGCGCCGAGCACGATCTGGCTGGCGTTGACGCCCCGGGCGAAGTCCAGCAGCGCTGTCGCGATCTCGGACCCCACCACCTGGTGGTAGGTGCCGCCGAGGCTCTCTACCAGCACTCGCTGCCGGGCGAGCTGGGTCGGGTCGACACCGGTCAGCCCGTCGCTGCGGCTGACGTGTACGGCGAGCAGGTCGGCGCCGGTCGGCGTACGGGCGGCGACCCGGGCGGCGCGGCGGATCAGGGTTTCACCCTCGGGGCCGCCGGTGAGCGCGACCACCACCCGTTCACGCGCCTCCCACCGGGCCCCGATGTGGTTCTCGGCCCGGTAGCGGTCGAGTTGGTCGTCGACCTTGTCGGCGAGCCAGAGCAGCGCCAGCTCGCGCAGCGCGGTGAGGTTGCCGACCCGGAAGTAGTTGCCGAGCGCGGCGTCGATCTTGTCGGCGCGGTAGATGTTGCCGTGCGCCATCCGGCGACGCAGCGCCTCCGGGGTCATGTCGACCAGCTCGACCTGCTCCGCCGAGCGGACCACGTCGTCGGGCAGGGTCTCCCGCTGGGTGATCCCGGTGATCTGCTCGACCACGTCGTTGAGCGACTCCAGGTGCTGGATGTTCACCGTGGAGAGCACGTCGATGCCGGCGTCGAGCAGCTCCTGGACGTCCTGCCAACGCTTGGCGTTGCGCGAGCCGGGAACGTTGGTGTGGGCGAGCTCGTCGACCACGGCGATCTCCGGCCGGCGGGCGAGCACCGCGTCGACGTCCATCTCGGTGAACTCGACACCCCGGTAGGTCATCGTCCGGCGCGGCACGATCTCCAGGTCACCGAGCATCGCCGCGGTGTGCTTGCGCCCGTGGGTCTCGGCGAAACCGACCACCACGTCGGTGCCCCGCTCGGCCCGGCGGTGCGCCTCCTCCAACATCGCGTACGTCTTGCCCACTCCGGGGGCGGCCCCGAGATGGATGCGCAGTTGTCCACGTGCCACCAGTCGATCCTGCCGCATCTCTGTTCGGGGCCGCCCACGTTGGGGGTCAGCGGTTGCCGGGGAACTGCCGGTCCAGGGCGAGGTTGAGTTCGAGTACGTTCACCGCCGGCTCGCCCATGAAGCCCAGGGCCCGTTCGGTGGTGTACTTCCCGATCAGGCCCCGTACCGTGGCGACGTCGGTGCCCCGCTCCCGCGCCACCCGGGGCGCCTGGAGCCGGGCGTACGCCTCGCTGATGTGCGGATCGAGGCCGCTGCCGCTGGCGGTGACGGCGTCGGCCGGCACCACCGGGTCGGCCGGGGCGGTGCCCCGGACCGGGGTGACGATCCCGCCGCTGTAGTCCTGGCCGATCTGGGCGCACTCCACGGTCACCCCCTGGTAGGTGGTGACGAACGGGGTGGCCGGGCAGGCCTGGTTGACGCTGACCGCCCGGGTCACCGGCCCGGTCAGCCCGTCCCGGTGGAAGACCACCAGGACGGCTCCGACGCCGTCGGCGGTGCAGTACGGCCGGGCGCCGCTCACCCCCTCGAAGTCGCCGATCGCCCGGCTGCGCTCACAGACCTGGGTGAGCAGGCTCGGCGATGCGTCGTCCGGGTTGTCGGCGAGGGTGTCGACGACGCTCTCCGGGCCGAGGTTGCTGGCGCTGGTGGAGGTCGGGTCGTAGCCGTCACCGGCGGCCGACGGGCGGCTCTGGAAGTAACGGGCCACCGGGTTGCCGTCGGCGTCGGTGAAGAGCTGCCCGATCAGGCGGCTGCCGACCGGGTTGCCGTCGGCGGTCCGGACCAGCGAGCCCTCGGCCCGGTCACGCAGGCCGGGAAGCTGCCCGACCCCGACCATGGCGAGCGGGTAGGCGAGCCCGAGCAGGGCGGTGAAGACCAGCACCGCGCGGAACGCGGCGAGGTGTTGGGCGATCCAGGAAGGTAGGCGCATCACGAAATCCCCGGGATGAACTGGATGACGAGGTCGATGATCTTGATACCGACGAACGGGGCCACGATCCCACCGAGTCCGTACAGCCACAGGTTGCGGGCGAGCAGGGCCGAGGCGCTGCTCGGCCGGTAACGCACCCCGCGCAGCGCCAGCGGCACCAGGGCGATGATGACGATCGCGTTGAAGATGACCGCGGCGAGGATCGCCGAGGTCGGACTGGACAGCCGCATGATGTTGAGGGTGTCCAGGCTGGGGTAGATCCCGGCGAACATGGCCGGAATGATCGCGAAGTACTTCGCGATGTCGTTGGCGATGGAGAACGTGGTCAACGCGCCCCGCGTGATCAGCAACTGCTTGCCGATCTCCACGATCTCGATCAGCTTGGTCGGGTCCGAGTCGAGGTCGACCATGTTGCCGGCCTCCTTCGCGGCCGACGTGCCGGTGTTCATCGCCACACCGACATCCGCCTGGGCCAGCGCCGGGGCGTCGTTGGTGCCGTCACCGGTCATCGCGACCAGCCGACCACCCTCCTGCTCCCGCTTGATCAACGCGAGCTTCTCCTCCGGCGTCGCCTCGGCCAGGAAGTCGTCCACCCCGGCCTCGTCCGCGATCGCCTTCGCCGTACGCGGGTTGTCACCGGTGATCATCACGGTCCGGATGCCCATCCGACGCATCTCGTCGAACCGCTCCCGCATACCGCTCTTGACCACGTCCTTCAGGTGGATCACCCCGAGCGCCCGGGCCGGCTGCCCCTCGACGAGTTCGGCGACCACCAGCGGGGTCCCGCCGCTGCCGCTGATCCCGTCGACGATCTCCCCGACCTGCTCGGTCGGGTGACCACCGTTGTCGCGTACCCATTTCATCACCGCCGCGGCGGCACCCTTGCGGATCCGCCGGACCCCACCGTCGACGCCGCCCTCGGCACCCAGGTCGACACCGCTCATCCGGGTCTGTGCCGTGAACGGCACGAAGGTGGCGTGCGGTACGACGCCGGCCTCCCGCTCCCGCAGGCCGTACTCGTTCTTCGCCAGGACGACCACCGAACGCCCCTCCGGCGTCTCGTCGGCCAGACTCGACAACTGCGCGGCATCCGCCACCTGCTCCGCCGACACCCCCTCGACCGGCAGGAACTCGGCCGCCTGCCGGTTGCCCAGCGTGATCGTGCCGGTCTTGTCCAGCAGCAGGGTGTCCACGTCGCCGGCCGCCTCGACCGCCCGGCCACTCATCGCCAACACGTTGCGCTGCACCAGCCGGTCCATCCCGGCGATACCGATCGCGGAGAGCAGCGCCCCGATCGTGGTCGGGATCAGACAGACCAGCAGCGACACCAGCACGATGCCGGTGACACCGTGGGCGTCGACCGCCGCGGTGTCCGGCGCCGCGCCCTGGAACGCCTTGGAGAAGATCGCCAACGGCTGAAGCGTGACCACCGAGAGCAGGAAGATGACGGTCAGCGCGGAGAGCAGGATGTTGAGCGCGATCTCGTTCGGCGTCTTCTGCCGGTTCGCCCCCTCGACCAGGGCGATCATCCGGTCGACGAAGCTCTCCCCCGGCTTCTGCGTGATCCGCACGACGATCCGGTCGGAGAGGACCTTCGTACCGCCGGTCACCGCGCTGCGGTCACCACCGGACTCCCGGATCACCGGCGCCGACTCACCGGTGATCGCCGACTCGTCGACGCTGGCGATCCCCTCCACCACGTCGCCGTCACCGGGAATGATCTGCCCGGCGTCGACCAGCACCACGTCGCCCAGGCGCAGCTCGGTGGCGGCGACCGCCTCCTCCCGGTACCGGCTGACCGGGGTGTTCGGCGACCAGCCGACGAGCCGGGTGGCGACGGTGTCCCGCTTCGCCTGCCGCAGGGTCGCGGCCTGCGCCTTGCCCCGCCCCTCGGCGACCGCCTCGGCCACGTTGGCGAAGAGCACGGTCAGCCAGAGCCAACCGGTGATGAGCCAGGCGAAGACCGTCGGGTCGGCGATCGCGAGCACCGTGGTGAACACGGCGCCGACCTCGACGATCAACATCACCGGGTTGCGCCACAGCGTGCCCGGATTGAGCTTGCGTACGGCCTCCGGCAGCGAACGGATCATCTGCCTCGGGTCCAGCAGGCCACCGCCGATCCGACTGCTCGGATCGCCGGACCCGCCCGACGGGGGGCGCCCACCCGACGGGGCGGGAGCCAGCGGAGTGGTAGTCATGTTCTCTTTCCTCAGCATGTCGGTCACAGGCCCTCGGCCAGCGGGCCGAGCGCGAGCGCGGGCAGGAAGGTCAGCGCCACGAGGATCACCGTCACGCCGACAACCATGCCGACGAAGAGCGGGCGGTGGGTCGGCAGCGTGCCCTCGGAAGCGGGTACGGGTTTCTGCCGGGCCAACGACCCGGCCAGGCCGAGCACGAAGACGATCGGCAGGAAGCGGCCGAGCAGCATCGCCAACCCGAGCGCGGTGTCCCACCAGCCGGTGTTGACGGTGATGCCGCCGAACGCCGACCCGTTGTTGTTCGCCGCCGAGGTGAAGGCGTACAGGACCTCGGAAAGACCGTGCGGGCCCACGTTGAGCGCGGTGGAGTTGTTGCCCGTACCGAAGGCCAGCGCGGTGCCGGCCAGCACCAGCGTCGGCGTGACCAGGAAGTAGAGCGAGGCGAACTTGATCTCGCGGGCACCGATCTTCTTGCCCAGGTACTCCGGCGTCCGGCCGACCATCAGACCGGCCACGAAGACCGTGATCACGGCGAGGATCAGCAGCCCGTACAGGCCGGCGCCGACCCCACCCGGCGCGACCTCGCCGAGCATCATGTTGACCATCGGCATCATCCCGCCGAGCGCCGTGAAGGAGTCGTGGAACGAGTTCACCGCGCCGGTCGAGGTGAGCGTGGTGCCGGCCGCGAAGGTGGCCGAGTTCGAGATGCCGAACCGGACGTCCTTGCCCTCCATCGCCGCACCGACCGCCTGCGGCACGGTGCCGTCACCGGCCAGTTCGAACGCGTTGGTCAGCGCGATGCTGGCGATGGCGAGGATCGCCATCACCGCCACGATCGCGTACCCCTGCCGGTTCTGGCCGACCAGCCGGCCGAAGACCCGGGGCAGGCTGAACGGAATCAGGAAGATCAGGAAGAGTTCCAGCCAGTTGGTCCAAGTGGTCGGGTTCTCGAACGGGTGGGCGCTGTTGGTGTTGTAGAAGCCACCACCGTTGGTGCCGAGCTCCTTGATCACCTCCTGGCTGGCCACCGGGCCGCCGGTGATCGTCTGCGTGCCGCCGGTCAGGGTGGTCACGTCGGTGCCGCCGTGCAGGTTCTGCACCATGCCGGCCGCGATGAAGACGATCGAGCCGAGCACCGCGATCGGCAGCAGCACCCGCAGCGTGATCCGGGTCAGGTCGATCCAGAAGTTGCCCAGCTTGTCGGTGCGGCTGCGGGCGAAGCCGCGTACCAGCGCGACCGCCACCGCGATGCCCACCGAGGCGGAGACGAAGTTCTGCACCGCGAGGCCGGCCATCTGCACCAGGTGACCCATGGTCGACTCACCCGAGTACGCCTGCCAGTTCGTGTTCGTGACAAACGAGACCGCGGTGTTCCAGGCGACGTGGTCGGTCACCGGGTCGAGGCCGAGCGAGAGCCAGAGCTTGTCCTGCAGACGCAGGAACGCGTACAGGAACAGCAGCGAGACCAGCGAGAAGGCGAGCACGCTGCGGGCGTACACGCCCCAGGACTGCTCGGCCCGCCGATCGGCGCCGATCAGCCGGTAGATGCCCCGCTCCACCCGCGAGTGCCTGGTGCCGGCGACCACGTTGTACAGGTAGTCGCCGAACGGGCGGTAGGCCACGACCAGTGCGGCGGCGAGCACGACGATGAAGATCACGCCCGCGGTTGTCGTACTCATCTAGAAACGCTCCGGGAACAGGAGGGCAATCACCAGGAAGACAGCCAGCGCGGCCGACAGGATCAGACCGACGAGGTTGACGGCGTTCACAGCCGCTCCACCGCCCGGACCACCAGGGCAAGGGCCGCGAACAGTCCCACTGTCAGCAGCACGAACACGACGTCGATCACCGAACGTCTCCTCCATCGCGGGTTCATCGCGGCCATCGGTGGCCGCACCGAACCATCGAAGCGCGGTCCGCGCCGAGGGACGGCCGTCTCTGACGGCCCCGCTACGCCCCGCCCGGCCTTCTTGACACTCCCTTGACGCGGGCACCGCCGAGCGGCCGGGAACGGGTGGCGAAGAGGTACGGCCCCGGAAAAGGGGCGAGGGTTCGGGTCAGGCGGTGCCGCGCCGCGCCCGGAGCACCAGCACCACCACGGTCGCGACCGAGGCCAGGCCGAGCAGGACCAGGACGGCCACCAACGGCCCGGACCCGCCCTCGGCGGAGTCACGGCCGGCACGGGCGGACGGAGTCGAGCCGGCCGGGTCGGTGCCGGCGGTGCCGCTCGCGGCGGGAGTGGCGGGCGGCGTCACACCGCCACCGCTGGGAGAGCCGACCGGGACGGACGGGGCGGTGGGCGGGGCGGCACCGGAGGGCGCGGGGGCCGGACCGGCCTGGCGCACGGTGAAGCTGAAGCTGCCCACGGCGGGCGGACCGGTGACCGGCGACATCTCGTAGCTGACGGTGTAGGTGCCGGCGGCGCCGGGGCGGACCGGCTGACGTACGCCGACGCCCCGGATGTTCGGCGGGGACGACACCACGTCGGTGCCGTCCGGCCCCTTCACGGAGATCCTCGTCGAGGCCGGCGACTCGTCGAAGACCAGGGTGATCACCTCGGGCAGCCGTTCCACCGTCTGGTTCGCCCCGGGATCGCTCTCCCGCAGCGTCGCCGCCCGCGCCGCCCCGGCCGGTGCCGTGCCGAGCAACGACAGAGTCAACCCGAGCAGGGTCGCGGCGAGGGCGGCCGACAGCCGCGCGGGCGTGCTGCGCATGCGCCACACCATAGTCATCCACCGATGCCGGAGCCAGTGCGGAAATCCGGCCGCCGGTGACCAGCCGCCCGGCGTTTGCGGCGGTCGGTGTTTCACGGCGGGTCGGCCGGGTAGCCCGGCCAGGAGCGACAGGGGGTACGCGATGCCGGATTCGTGGGTCCGTGAGGCCACCGCCACCGCGGCGGGCGGACGACTGCGTACCGGTGACGGGGAGCTGTCGACGACGCTCGCCTCGCCGTTGGCGCCGCACTGCGACGGCCTGTCGCCGGAGCAGTTGCTGGCCGCCGCCTTCGCCGCCTGCCTGCACCACGCCGCCGTCGAGGCGGCGACGACGGTCAGCGACGAGGCGCACACGGTCCAGGTCCGGGCCGAGGCACGGCTCGGCCGCGACCCGGACGGGTGCTACCACGCGGACGTACGGGCCAGCATCGCCGCGGTGGGGTTGACCCGGCAGCAGTTGGCGAGGCTGGCGGACTCGGCCGACCGGCTCTGGCCCTTCTCCAGCAACGGCGGCGGACGGCACACGTTCACCGTCACCCCAGCGAACTCCGGCGACCGCTGATCCGGACGCGGTCGCTCGGTCCCCTCGCCTTGCTTCTTGTGTGGTGCGGGCGCCACACGCTCTACCGCATCCTAGGACGCTAGGTTTGATGGGGTGGTTGGTCGGCGGCGCCGGAGGGGTCAGCGGAATCCGGCGGTCACCGCGCGGTGGTCGCTGGCCGGGGTACGCAGCACGTTGGCCGACGCCGCGGTGAGCCCCCGGTACAGCACGTGGTCGGGTCGGGTCACCGGCATCGACGCCGGCCAGGTGAAACCGAGCCCCCGTCCGGCGTCGGCCTGGGCGTCGGAGAGCAGGTCGGTCAGGGGCGCCATGGCCCGGTCCGTACTGGCGGTGTTGAGGTCGCCGAGCACGATCAGCCGGGGTGCCGGCTCCCGCCGCAGCGTGGCGGCGAGCGCCGCGACCGTACGGTCACGGGTGGCGGTGTCACCGGCCCGAGCCGAGCCGAGGTGTACGACGTAGACGGCGACGTCCCCCCGAGGGGTCTCCACCACCGCGCGCAGGGCCCGGTTCCAGCCCAGGCCGGTGTCGACGCCGACGTGCTCCCGGACCGGAAACCGGCTCCAGAGCGCGACCGTCGACTCGGCCACCTGGTACGGGTACCGGTCCCGCAGTGCCCTGGCGACCGACTCCCGGCTGTCCCCGCCGACCTCCTGCAACCCGATCAGGTCGGGGTCGGTGCCGGCAAGCGTGGTGACCGTGGCGACCGGGGCTGGGTTGTCGACCCGGAGGTTCTGGCTGGCGACCCGGAACGTGGGGTCGCCGCCGGCACCGGAGGGGAGCCAGGCGGTGCCGAACAGGCCGGCCCAGACCAGCGTCGGTACCAGCACGGCGAGCAGTGCCAGCCGGGACCGGCGCAGCAGGGCGGCGAGCGCCAGCAGCGGGATGCCGACGCCGAGGAAGGGGACGCCGCTGTCGACCATGCTGCCGATACCGGCCACGTTGGGTATCAGCCGGTGACCGGCGATGATCGCCGCCAGCACGAGCGCGGCGATGGCGACGAGCAGGCCACGCCGGCCGCGCGCCGGCCGGGCCGGTCCCGGGTCGGCGGGGTTGGTCTCGCTCGCGGTCACCGTGCGTATCGTATCGCCGCCGGCTCCTGGCGGATCAACCACTCCACGGATGCGGTCGTCAACTTCAGGTTGACCAGGGAGCCAGGGTCAACCTAAGGTTGACGGCATGGTGGGACCTCCGGTACGACTCGACGACCTGGTCGCGTACGTCGACGGTCGGCACGCCGACGGGCCGGCACTGGGGCGACTGGCCGACGCCAGCCTGCTCGCCGAATACCTCGGCGAGGTCGCCGACCACCTCGTCGGTCACTTCGTCGACCAGGCGCGCCGGGACGGGGCCTCCTGGGCCGAGATCGGTCAGCGACTCGGCGTGAGCAAGCAAGCGGTGCAGAAACGTTTTGTGGCCCGCCGGGCGGAGACCGGGGAGATCCTGCCGCCGGGGGTCCTCGCCCGGTTCACCGACCGCGCCCGCAACGTGGTCCGGCGGGCGGAGGAGGAGGCGCGCCGGGCCGGGCACGACGAGGTCAACGGTGGACACCTGCTCCTCGGGCTGCTGCACGAACCCGACGGCCTGGCCGTACGGGCGCTGGTGGGTCTGGGCGCGGCGCCGGAGACCGTACGGGCGGCGACCCGGGCCACGCTCGACCCGCCCCGGGAGCCCCACCCCGGGCCGCTCGCCCTCTCCCCCGGTGCCCGCCGGGTCCGGGACCTGACCTTCCAGGAGGCGCTGCGCCTGGGACACAACTACGTCGGCACCGAACACCTGCTGCTCGGGCTGCTGCGGCACCCGGAGGAGCCGGGCGCCCGGGTGCTGGTGGCACTCGGACTCGACCGGGACACGGTCGAGGCGTGGGTGGTCGAGGCGTACGACCGGGCCGGCGCGGAGGGGTGAACCGCACCGCACCGCCCGGGTCAGCTCCGTCCGGGCGGGACTTCGCCATCTTCTGGGCGGTGCAGACCCTCTCCGTGGGCGGTGCCTCGTTCTCGTACGTGGCCATCCCGCTGCTGGTCCTCGACGTGACCGGGTCGGTCGGCCAGATGGGCCTGATCACCGGCGCCTCCGGGGTCGGTGCGCTGGTCGCGGGGGTCTTCGCCGGGGTGCTGGTCGACCGGGTCGACCGGCGGGCGCTGCTGATCTGGTGCGACGCCGTCCGCGCGCTGCTCTACGCGCTGGTCCCGCTGGTGTGGCTGGCCTCCCCGCGACTGTGGCTGCTGTACCTGGTGATGCCGCTGGGCAGCGCGCTGGCGATGGTGTTCCAGGTCGGGTACGTCAGCGTGCTGCCCAGCCTGGTGCCGGCCGACCGGATAACCCAGGCCAACGGCCGGCTCTACGCCAGCTACGCCGCCGCCGGGGTGGTCGGGCCGATGCTCGCCGGCGGCCTCTGCGCCCTGCTCGGCCCGGCGGTCGCGATCGGGGTCGACGCGGTCACCTTCGCGGTCTCCGCCGCCGGGCTGTGCCTGGTCCGGCTCCGTCCCCGCGCCGGCGAGCGGGTGCCCGCGCCGGAGCCAACACCCGTAGCGTCGAGGTCGCGGGGGCGGTGGGCTCGACTCGTCCCGACGGAGTTGCTGGTCGGCGCCCGGTTCCTCGGGCGGCAGCCGCTGCTGCGGGCGCTGACCGGCCGGTTGGCGCTGCTCACCTTCCTCACCTTCGGCCTGACCGACCTGTACGTCTACCACCTGAGGCACGGCCTCGGCGGGTCCGAGGCGACGGTGGGCCACGTGCTGGCCGCCGCCACGCTGGGCACCGTCGTGGCCTCGTTGCTGGTCGCACCGGCCCGGCGGCGGCTCGGCTTCGGCGTCTGCTGGATCGGCTCGTTCACGCTGGCCGGGACGGCGATCGCGCTGCTCGGCGCGGCCGGCGACGCCGGTACGGTGGCGGCACTCGCCGCGCTGGTGGTGTTCGGCACGAGCGTGGCCGGCATCTGCTCGGTGTCGCTGCGGCAGGAGATCACCCCGGATCCGCTGCTGGGCCGGGTCACCTCGGCGTTCTGGACCATCCACACCGCGCCGGGTCCGCTCGGCGCGGCGCTGCTCACCGCCACGGCCGCCCGCTGGGGTGCGCCCGTGGTCTTTCTGATCATCGGCGGTGGTTGTCTGCTGGTGGCCGCGAGCGCGCTCTTCTCGCCGATCGGTCGGGCCGGGCGGTGGGCCGGTGGCTCGGCGGCGCGACGGCCGGCCGACGTCACCGCCACCGCGGTCGACTGACCCGGACGGGCCCGCCCCGGTGGGGCGAACGGCCGCGGGCGGCTCCCCCGTTCGCCCGAGTCGGCTCGGCCGGCGTCGCGGGTCGGGCGCGGGCGGGAGGATGCGTACGGTCAGCCCACTGGGCCTGGCATTTCGGATATTACGGATTCGAGACATCGACGCACGGGCGCACCCCGCTGCCGCCCGATGACCGGCTGACCAGGCAAAACTGTGTCCCATGCCACCGCCTGGAGCTTCCCATGACGCTCCGGCATTACCTAGCCTCGGCGGGTGCATCCCAACGACGAGGTGAAGCGTGAGTCAGCCAGCAACACCGGACCTATCCGTTCGGCTGAGCCGCCATCGGGCGGCCAGGTGACCGGACGCCACCGCTCCCCGGACCGACGGGTCAGGCTGCTCGGGGCGGCAACCCGCGGTGCCGGCCGTCGGGCGGCGCGGCAGTCCCCGATCCGGTCCCTGCTCACCTCCACCCCGGTACGCCTCTCCCTCGCCACCGGGGTCACCTGCTGCCTGGGATTTGTCGCGTTCACCGAGTCGCAGGCGGCGACCACACCCGGCGAACCCGTACGTGCCGTGCTGGCCGACTCGACCGCGCTGAGCGAGCGCGACGTGCTGGCTCAGGAGCAGGCCGCCTCACGGGCGTTCGAACGGGTCGCGGTCCCGACCACCCCGGCCAGCCCGACGCCGAGTGCCTCGCCGTCGAAGAAGGCGTCGCCCAAGGCCACCCGGAAGCCGACCAAGCCGCCGAAGCCCAAGCCGGTCGCCGGCCTCGACCAGGCCCAGATGGACAACGCCGCCGCCATCGTCAAGGTCGGGATCAGACTCGGCATCCCCCGGCGCGGCCTGATCGTCGCCATCGCGACCGCGATGCAGGAGAGCAACCTCTACAACCTGGCCAACCCCGCCCTGCCGGAGTCGCTGGAGCTGCCCAACCAGGGCACCGGGTACGACTTCGACTCGGTCGGACTGTTCCAGCAGCGCACCAGCAGCGGCTGGGGTGCGGTCACGGACCTGATGCGTCCGGCGTACGCCGCCGAGGCGTTCTTCGACGCGCTGGTGCAGATCCCCGGCTGGGAGCAGATGAGCATCAGCGGAGCCGCCCAGGCGGTCCAGGTCTCGGCGTTCCCCGACGCGTACGCCCAGCACGAGGAGCGGGCCACCACGATCGTCGCCGCGCTGGTCTGACCAGCACCCGGGTCGGGGCGGGCGCTGCCGTCAGACCTGGGCCCGGTCCCGGCCGTCGACCGGGGCGCTGCCCACGGTCACGTCCCGCAGGATGTGGTCCACCCGCTGCTCGCGCACCCGTCGGGCGTGCAGGGCGGCCTCGAAGTCACGCCGGGCCTGGAGCGCCTCGGCGTAGGCCCGGTCGCGCACCTGCCGCGCCTCTTCCTTGGCCGCGGTCAGTTCCCCCCGCGCCCGGGCGAGGAGTTGGGCCGCCTCCCGCTCGACGACCGCGAGCAGCTCGCGCATCCGTTCCGGCGCCCGTTCGGCCACCGATCCCCCGGTCAGCACGAGGTGCAGCCGGGCCGCCTCCCGGCGTACCCGGAGGAGTTCGTCGTCCGGCGCGGACGCGGCCTCGGCCGGCGTCGCCAACCGGGCCAGCCCCTCGCGCAGCTCCGCCAGGCACGAGTCGACCTGGTCACGGTCATAGCCCATCTCCGCGATGGTGAAGTCCATGCCTTGCCCCCCAGGCAGCGTGTCCTCTCCCCACCTGAATCCTCGTCAGCGGCCCGACCACACGAAGCGGAATCGCAAAATTATTCACCATCCGGCGAGCCCGGGGGCGGTGGCGACGGGTCGACGGGGTCGACGGTTCAGTGCCGCCGGGGCAGCACCGCGACCCGACCGAAGAACTGGTCGATGCGGCGCACCGCGTCGTTGAAGTCGTCCAGGTCGATCGGTTTCGCGACGTACGCGTTGGCCTGGAGGGTGTAGCTGCCGATGATGTCGGTGTCCGCGTTGGACGTGGTCAGCACCACGACCGGGATCGTACGCAGGTCGTCGTCGCCCTTGACCGCGCTGAGCACCTGGCGGCCGTCCATTCTCGGCATGTTCAGGTCGAGCAGGATGACGTCCGGTCGTACGGCGGTGGCGTGCCGACCCTGCTGACGCAGGAACTCCATCGCCTCCTGCCCGTCGCTGACCACGTCGATGGCCTTGTGCACGTCGGAGTCGCCGAGGGCCTCTTCGATCATCAGCACGTCGCCGGGGTCGTCGTCCACGACGAGAATACGGACCGGAGCGGAGGAATCAGCGTCCATGCGTACCTGCCTCGGGGTTGGCGGGAGGGGTGGGGCTTGTGCCGCCGCCCCTCGAGCATCGGACGATCTGCCCTTCCGGTCAGCGTACGCGTCGAAGACGGGAAAAGCGCTTTCGCCCGACCCGGTTCCGGTCACTGGAACACGGGTCGGGCGAAGGCCATGCTCAGCCGGAGGTGGCGGGCTGGAGCAACTCGGCCGGTACCCCGCTACCCGAGGTGCTGCGCGCCTGGTCCGCGTCGTCCGGCTCACCGCTGTCCGGCGGTTGGAAGAGATAGCGGACGAAGTCGGCACCGGCCTCGTTGTCGTCCGCGCCCGGCCACTGCCCCACCGAGTCGACACCGATCACCTCCCGGCTCGCCTCGTCCGCATCCTCCACCAGAGCCCAGACGGTGACCGGATAGGAACGCGTGACGTCCGGGGCCACCCGCCAGCGGGAATACCATCCGGGACGGGCGGGGACGATCTCGATGATCCGCTTCATGACGACCTTCCTTCCGCGAGCGTTCGGAAGTCTGACGGTCCAGCTCGATCATGGGCCGGCATCGGGTGAGGCCCCCTCACCCCGCCCGGGTGAGGCGAGCGGGCCGGACCGAGCGGCCCCCACGCGGACTCGTTTGTGCGGTCCGCGCGCCGGGAAGGCGCAGGGCATGAGCGGAAAGCAGATGGAGGGTGACAACCAGCGGCGCCGCGCCCTGGCCCGGCAGGCGCGCCAGCGCGGGCAGCGGCCGAGTGGCGCCGGCGCCACGCTCGGCTCCTCCAAGCAGCTCGAGAGCCTGGACCAGGCCCGCCGGGACGGTCCGCCGGAGGCGGGCCCGCGCAAACCGGCCGCCGACCGGGCCGGGCTGGAACCCGCCTCGGTGCCGTCGCCGGCACCACCGGCCTGGCCGCTGCCCGACCCGGACCAGGGTGGCGCGGACACCGGTACGGGTGTCGCCGTCATCCGGTACCGGGACCTGGTGAGCGACGTCGGACGTCGGGCCGGGGTCGACTTCGACCAGGCCCGTGCCGCCGCCGAGGCGACGGTACTGGCGCTGGCCGAGGCACTGGGCGACGCCGACCGCGAACGGCTGCTGGCCGCGCTGCCGAACGAGTTGCACAACGGGGCGTCCGGCACGGCGGCCCGCCGACTCGACCTCGGCGGGTTCCTCGCGGAGGTCGCCCGGATCAGCCGACGCACCCCGGAGCAGGCGCGCTACCAGGCCCAGGCGACGTTGAGCGCGCTGGCCGACCGGGACCGGGAACTGGTCGACTCCCTGGACCTGCCGATCGACCTGCGTGACCTGCTCGGTCCGCCGCCGGCCGGCGGCGGGGTGGTCAGCGCACAGGGCGAGACCGCCCCGCTCACCGAGGAGGAACTGCGCGCCGCCCTGGCCGACCTGCCCTACTGGTCCGGTGACCGGCGGTCGCTGACCCGGACCATCGAGCTGCCGCCGGAGAATCTCGACCGGGTGCTCGGACTGCTGGCGACGCTGCGACCACGCAACGGCCGGGGGCCACGGATCGGTCGGCCGAGCCCGGACACCGCGCTGATCGAGGTGCGCACGGCCCGGGTCGACGCGGTCACGGCGCTCGACATCGACCTCGCCCGGCAGGTCGACGACGCGATCGAGCAGGCCGGCGCGGGCCTGAGCTGAGCGGTCCGGTTGGCTGGTCGAGCCGACCGGCCAACCGGACCGGATGGTCAGCTACCGCCGGTGAGGGTCACCGTGTCCACGTCGAACAGTGAACCGGAGCCGCCGGTGTAACGCAGGAACAACGACCCGGAGGCGGTACCGGTCAGGGTGGTGGTGACGGTACGGAACGTCTCCCACCCGCCGGTGTTGGGCACCGCGGCGGAACCGAGCAGTGTCCCGGTGGCGGAGCCGGCGCGGATCTGGATGGTGCCACCGGCACCGGCCGAGGAGATCCGGGCCGAGAAGCCGGTACGCCCGGCGGTGCTCACCGAGGCGTACCCGGTCCAGTCGTTGTTCTCGATGTAGCCGACGGTCGCCCCGCCGCTCGCCGCGCCCTTGCCGACGATCTGCACCCCGGACTGCGAGCTGTACGACTCGGCCTCCACGGTCACCGAACCACCGCCGCCGCCACCGCCGGGAGTGCAGGCGGCCGGGGCCCAGCCGGCCGCGTACCGGATGCCGCCGAGCAGGTGGGCGCGGAACGCGGGGTCGGCGTAGGAGGCCTGAGTGTGCCCGAAGCCGGTGTAGAACGCCCGGCCGCTGGACTGCGGGTGGCACCAGGCGATCGGGTGGTCGCCCATGCTGCCGCCGGAGTAGCTGGACTCGTTGAGGCTGGCCAGCACCCGCACCTGGGAGCGCGGGTTGGTCCGGTAGTTGTACCACTCGTCGGTCCGGGTCCAGGTCGCCGCCAGGTGCGCGGTGGCGGCGTGGGTACGGTCCTCGACGTTGACGGTGGCCTGCTGGATCGCCGGGTGCGAGGCGAACCAGGCGCCGACGAGCCGGCCGTAGTAGGGCCAGTCGTACTCGGTGTCGGCGGCCGAGTGCACCCCGACGAAGCCGCCGCCGCCGTTGACGTACGTCTCGAAGGCCGTCTGCTGGCTGGCGTTGAGCACGTCGCCGGTGGTGTTGAGGAAGACCACGGTACGGAACCGGGCCAGGCTGGTGGTGGTGAACTGGGCGGCGTCCTCGGTCGCGGTGACGGTGAAGTTGTTCGCCGCGCCGAGGTCACGAATCGCCTGGATGCCGACCGGGATGGCGTCGTGCCGGAACCCGGCGGTCTTGGAGAAGACCAGCACCTGGTACGGGTCGTCGGCCTGGGCCGGGCCGGCGGTGGCGGCGACGGCCGTACCGGCGAGCAGCACGCCGGAGGCGGCGACCGCCAGCGCGCGACGGATCGGGAGTTTCATGATCGGCCTTTCTGGTCGGAACGGGGTGGGGTGGGTACGACCGGGCGGGGCGCGCGCCGCCGCGTTGACCGCCCGGTCGGGCGATGCGGTGGGGGGGTCGGGTCAGGTCGGTTGCCGATGGACCGCCTGTCGGGTGGACGGGTGGGTCGCAGGGATCGGGGACGGGTGGGGAGGGTTCAGGGGCTGCCCGCCGGGGTGGTGGGCAGGACCGCGTGGGTGGGGTTACCCACCGACGTGGGGTCGGCGATCACCCGGTCGACGACCACGCCCGCCGCCCCCCGGGCGGCGGCGGTGAAGCCGAGGTCGGAGGCGACGAACCGGCAGTGCGCGGCCCGGCCGGCGACGACCAGCCGGTCCAGTTCGGGTCGGGCGGCCGGGACCAGCCACTGCGCCAGCGTGGCGAAGTAGCCGCCGAGCACGATCACCCGGGGGTTGACCAGGTTGACCAGGATGGCGCCGCCGAGTCCGAGCCACCGGCCGACCTCGGCCACGGCGGCGGAGACGACCGGGTCGCCGTCGTCCAGCCGTCGGCGCAGTTCGGCGACCCGCTCCTCGGGCACCCGCAGCGGTTCCGGGTCGAGCCCGTACGCCCGGTCGGGGGTGACCGCGCGGATCAGCTCGGCGAGCCCGACCTTCGTCTCCCAGCAGCCGGTACGGCCGCAGCCGCAGCGCCGACCGGCCGGGTCGACGGGGAGGTGGCCCACCTCGCCGGAGAAGCCGTCGTTGCCGCGCAGCAGCCGGCCGTCGGAGATCACCCCGCCGCCGACACCCACCTCGCCGGTCAGGTAGACCAGGTCGCGGCTGCCGGCGGCGACGCCGTAGGTGTGCTCGGCCAGCGCGGCGAGGTTGGCGTCGTTGTCGACCACGACGCGCAGCCCGGCCGGGAGGGCCGCGGTCAGCCGTGGCCCGAGCGACAGGTCGTGCCAGCCGAGGTTGGGCGCGAGCACGACCGTGCCACGGGCGATGTCGACGAGGCCCGGCACCGCGACGGTCACCCCGACCGGCACGGCGCCGGCGTCTCCCAGGTCGTCCAGTGCCCGCCGGATCACCTCGGTCAGCGCGTCGACGCACCGGTCCGGACCGCCCTCGGTGGCGTCGAACGGGATCCGTCGCTCGACCAGCACCCGACCGGCCAGGTCGGTCCCGTGTACGCCGATGTAGTCGACGTTGATCGCCACTCCGAGGGCACCCACGCCGGCCCCGTGCAGCGCCACCGCCCGGCCCGGTCGGCCGGCGCTGCCCGAGTATTCGAGTCCGGTCTCCCGGACCAGTTCCCGGGCCAGCAGCTCGTCGACCAGGCTGGAGACCGTCGCCTTGTGCAGACCGGTGCCGGCGGCGATGGCGGCACGCGAGCGGGGGCCGTGTACCCGCAGGTGGCCGAGGGTTCGGGACAGGTTGGCGCGGCGCAACGACAGTTGGTCGGTGGGTGCGTTCGCCGGTCGGACCTGACCGGAGCGCGGCGAGGTGGACATCGCGCCCCCTGATTCGTCGGTTGGTCCGACTAACCAACCATGCGACATAGATCGATATCAAGGGGGGACGACATGGATTCCCCACTATTTCGAAACCCGGCGACAACCAGTCGTCCGGGGGACCTCACCGGCGTCGGCGCGAGTCCCGGGGCGGCCACCGGTTAGCGTGCAGCGGTGGCGACGCGACCTCCGACACCGGCCGACACCGGGGCCCGCCCCCGGGGCGGTTCCCTGGCCGGGACGACGGAACTCCTGATCGACCGGTTCCGTCCGAGCGGCCGGATCCTGCTGGTCGAGGGGGTGCCGCAGTCGTACGTCGACCTGGGCGACCCGACGTACCTGCACTTCGACTACGTACGGCGGATGGCCTCGGTGGTGGACGCGGCGGCGCCCAGGGGGGCCGCGCTGCGCGTACTGCACCTGGGCGGCGGCGGCTTCACCCTGCCCCGCTACGTGGCCGCCACCCGTCCCGGGTCGACCCAGACCGTGGTGGAGCGCGACGCCGCCCTGGTCACCCTGGTCCGGCGGGAGTTGCCGCTACCCACCGACGACATCGAGGTACGGGTCGCCGACGCGCGGGCGGCCCTGGAGTCCGAGCCGGACGGCGCCTACGACCTGGTGCTCGCCGACGTCTACCAGGCGGCGCGGATGCCCGAACACGTCGCCAGTGTGGAGTTCGCCGCCGAGGCGGCCCGGGTGCTCCGGCCGGACGGGGTGTACGTGCTCAATCTGACCGACCTGCCGCTGCTGGCGTTCTCCCGGGTCCAGGCGGCGACCCTGCGGGCGAGCTTCGCCGAGGTGGTGGTGGTCGCCAGCCGGGCGATGCTACGCGGCCGGCGCTACGGCAACGTCGTGCTGGCCGCCGCCCGCGCGCCACGGCGACTGCCGGTGTCCCGGCTGGTGAACCTGGCGGCCAGGGACAAGGTCCCGGGCGCCGTGCTGCACGGCGCGGCACTGGACCGCTTCGTCGCCGACAGCAGACCGGCGACCGACCCGGCGCGTGGCCGGGACGGCGAACCGACGACCGGCGCGGTGACCGACCGGGGCTGAGCCGCGTCGACGGCCGACGCGGTGAGCGACCGGGGCGGGACCGCGTCGCGGCCGGTGACCGGGTCAGCGGACGCCGACCCGGGTGGGCACCTCCGGCGACTCGCTCTCCAGCGGCACCGCGTTGGCCGGGACCAGGCCGAGTTGCACCGCCGGGCGGGACAGCACCGCGTCGAGCAGCCAGTCGACCCCCACCCGGGCCCGGTTGCTCGGCAGCGCGAACAGGTGGTAGCCGCGGGTGACCGCCTTCGCCAGCAGCCCGGACAGCGGCACCTGGAGCGGGTTCGCCGCCGCGTCCCGGCCGCCGAGGTCCACCACGAACCCGAGGTCGTGGTGCCGGTACGGCCGGCGTCGGCCCTGCCCGTACGAGGCGGCGATGTTGTGCGCGACGAGCTTGCCCTGGCGCTCGGCGTGCTGGGCGGTCATCGGCGTCACCTGACCGGGCCGGGTCAGGTCCGGCACGGCGGCGGCGTCGCCGCAGGCGTACACCTCGGGAAAGCCCGGTACGCCGAGGAACTCGTCCACGGTGAGCCGGCCCCGCTCGGTGGGCAGGCCGAGGTCGGCGACGAGCGGGTCGGGGCGTACCCCGACGCACCAGATCAACGACCGGGTGGGCACGTACTCGCCGTCGCTGAGGCGGACGCCGTCGGCGGTCGCCTCCTTGACCGAGGTGCCCATCCGGACGTCGACCCCGCGTTCGTCGAGCACCCGTTGCGCGGTCACGGACATCCGCTCGGCTAGTTCGGGCAGGACCCGGTCGGCGACGTCGAGCAGCATCCAGCGCGGACGGATGTCGAACCCCGGGCGTTGGGCGGCCAGCCGGTCGGTGAAGAGCTGTCCGTGGGCGGCGACCTCGGTGCCGGTGTAGCCGGCACCGACCACCACGAAGGTGCTGCGAGCCGCCCGTTCCCGCTGGTCGGTGGCGGTGTCGGCCAGTTCGACCTGGCGGACCACGTGGTCGTGCAGGAAGACGGCCTCGGGCATGCCCCGGAAGCCGTGCGCGTGCTCGGTGACCCCGGGGATCGGGAGGAGCTTGTTGACGCTGCCGACGGAGAGCACCAGCCGGTCGTAACCGAGCTGCTCGCGGTCCCCCTCGGGCCGGGTGAACCCGACCTGCCGGGCGCGCAGGTCGACCCGGTCGACCTCACCGACGATCACCCGTACGCCGGGGAGCGTGCCGGTGAGCGGCACGGTGATCCGGGTGGGCTCCAGCACGCCGGCCGCGACCTCGGGCAGCAGCGGCAGGTAGAGGAAGTAGTCGGTCGAGCTGATCAGCGTGATCTCGGCCCGGCCACGGGCGATCCGGGAGAGCCGTCTCGCCGCGTGGTACCCGGCGAACCCGGCTCCGACGATCACGACACGTGGTGTGGTCATAACCAGTGCCGTTCCCGGGCACAAGCGGGACAAACCTCGGGAAGACGACGATCGACCAGGGCGCCGCGCACCGCCCCCGGGGCCATTGACACTCGCCACCTCGATTGATGACGATGATCTCATGTCTTCTGATGAATCACACGGCCCAGAGCCCACGAAGCCGACCCGCCGTACCTTTCTCTCCGCCGCCACGGTGACCGCCGCCGCGGCGGTGACCGTGCCGATGGTCGCCGCGCCGGCCAGCGCCGGGGGGCACGACGACGACGGCCCCGGCCGACCGGTCCGGCCGCAGGCCCCGGACCGGGAGCTGCGCCGGCTGCTGGACGAGATCGACCAGCGGCGGATCGAGGCGATCGTCCGGCGGCTGGCCGCCTTCGGCACCCGGCACACCCTGTCCAGCCAGGACGACCCGGTACGGGGCATCGGCGCCGCCCGGGACTGGATCCACGAGCAGATGCGGGGCTACGCGGCGGCCTCGGGTGGCCGGCTGACGGTGGAGGTGCAGTCGTACATCCAGCAGCCCGCCTCCCGGATCCCGGTGCCGACCCGGATCAGCAACGTGGTCGCCACCCTGCGCGGCACCACCTCCCCCGGGCGGGTGTACGTGGTGACCGGTCACTACGACTCGCGGTGCACCGACGTCATGGACTTCACCAGCGACGCCCCCGGCGCCGACGACGACGCCTCCGGCGTGGCGCTGCTGATGGAACTGGCCCGGGTGATGTCCAAGCGTCCGATCGAGGCGACGGTGGTCTTCGCCGCGGTGGCCGGCGAGGAGCAGAACCTGTACGGCTCGACCTACCTGGCCCAGCAGTACAAGGCGGCCGGCACCGACATCCAGGGCATGTTCAGCTGCGACATCATCGGCAGCAGCACCGCCGACGACGGCACCCGGGACCCGAGGTCGGTACGGCTGTTCGCGGAGGGTGTGCCGACCTCGGAGACGCCGGGGCAGGCGAGCACCCGCCAGTCGGTCGGCGGCGAGAACGACTCCCCGTCGCGCCAGCTCGCCCGGTTCGTCAGCGACGTGGCGGAGAACAGCGCCACCGGGATGAACGTACGGGTGGTCTACCGGCGGGACCGCTACCTGCGCGGCAGCGACCACATCGCGTTCCTGCGCGAGGGCTGGCCGGCCGGTCGGTTCACCGAGCCGAACGAGGACTTCGCCCACCAGCACCAGGACGTACGGGTGGTGGACGGCAAGCAGTTCGGCGACCTGCCGGAGTTCTGCGACTTCGGCTACATCACCCGGGTGACCAAGGTGAACGGGGCGGTGCTGTACTCGCTGGCCCAGGCGCCCGGTACGCCGAAGCGGGCGACCATCGTGACCACGAACCTGACCAACGACACCGAACTGCGTTGGGACCGGGGCACCGAGCCGGACCTGGCCGGTTACGAGGTGCTCTGGCGGGAGACGACCGCCTCGGAGTGGACCCACGTGATCGAGGTCGGTGACGTCACCACGGTCACCATCAACCTGTCGAAGGACAACGTGTTCTTCGGCATCCGGGCGGTGGACCGGGACGGTCACCGCAGCCCGGTCGCCTTCCCCCAGCCGGGGAGCTGACGCCCGTACCGTTCCTCGGCACCCTGACCCCGCGGGGTGACCGGGGCGGTTCCGATCGCGCCCGCCCGGCGCCCGCCGACCGGGCGGGCACCGGGCCACCCGGGCGAGGTAACCGCCTCGGTCGAGGCCCAAGCACAGCCCCGCGAGGGGCAGGTACCCCGGTAGCCGAAACACGCCGACCGGGGTAATGAAAGGCTTGTGGGCATGAGTTCCGAGAGCGTAAGTCCCGATCCAGTAACCCCTGTCGATGGCACCGGTGCCGACGACGACGCCGGCACCTTCGCCGACCTCGGATTGCGGGACGAACTTCTCGGGGCGTTGAGCGCTCTCGGCTACGAGGAACCGACCGCGATCCAGCGGGAGACGATCCCGCCCCTGCTCGCCGGGAGCGACCTGCTCGGACAGGCGGCCACCGGCACCGGCAAGACGGCGGCCTTCGCCCTGCCGCTGCTGCACCGGATGCCGGCCGGGCGGCGGCCCGACGACCCGTCCGCGCTGGTGCTGGTACCGACCCGGGAACTGGCCGTGCAGGTCTCCGAGGCGGTCCACCGCTACGGCCGGGAACTCGGCGTACGGGTGCTGCCGATCTACGGCGGCCAGCCGATCGGCCGGCAGCTACGGGTCCTCGACGGCGGCGTGGACGTGGTGGTCGCCACCCCCGGCCGGGCGCTGGACCACATCGCCCGGGGCACCCTGCGGCTCGGCTCGCTCGCCACGGTGGTGCTCGACGAGGCCGACGAGATGCTCGACATGGGCTTCGCCGAGGACATCGAGGCGATCCTCGCCGAGACCCCGCCGCAGCGGCAGACGGTGCTCTTCTCCGCCACCATGCCGTCCCGGATCGACGGTCTGGCCCGCCAGCACCTGCGCCAGCCGGTACGGATCGAGATCGGCCGCCCGTCCCCCACCACCGGCACCGCTCCCCTGGTCCGGCAGACCGCGTACGTGGTGGCCCGGGCGCACAAGCCGGCCGCGCTCGGACGGGTGCTGGACGCCGAGTCCCCGGCCGCCGCGATCGTCTTCTGCCGCAGCCGGGAGGAGGTCGACCGGCTCACCGAGACGATGAACGGCCGGGGCTACCGGGCCGAGGCGCTGCACGGCGGGATGAGCCAGGAGCAGCGGGACCGGGTGATGGGCCGGCTGCGGACCGGCACGGCGGACCTGCTGGTGGCGACCGACGTGGCGGCGCGCGGGCTGGACATCGAGCAGCTCACCCACGTCTTCAACTACGACGTGCCCTCCGCCCCGGAGTCGTACGTGCACCGGATCGGGCGGGTCGGCCGGGCCGGACGGCAGGGCGTGGCGATCACCCTGGCGGAACCGCGCGAGCACCGGATGCTCAAGACGATCGAGCGGGTGACCGGGCAACGGATCTCGATCGACAAGGTGCCGACGGTGGCGGACATGCGTACCCGGCGGCTGGAGCTGACCCGGGCGGCGCTACAGGAGAGCCTGCTCGAGGACGACCTGGATCAGTTCCGGGTGATCGTGGAGACGCTGGCCGACGAGTTCGACGTGATGGAGGTGGCGCTCGCCGCGGTGAAGCTGGCCCACGAGGCGGCCGGGGTGCCGGTCGACGACGAGGAGATCCCACAGGTCACGCTCCGCGAGGAGCGGGGCGGACGGGACGGCCGGAACGCGCGCGACGCTCGGGGTCGGGACGGGCAGCGGTCCGGCCGGTCCCGGCAGGGGGGCATGACCTGCCTCTTCATCGGGGTGGGCCGGCGCTCGGGCATCCGCCCGCAGGACCTGGTGGGCGCGATCACCGGGGAGACCCGGGTCAGCGGCCGGGAGATCGGCTCGATCGAGATCGCCGACCGGTTCTCCCTGGTCGAGGTGCCGCAGGCGGCCGCCGACGAGGTGATCAACCGGCTGCGCGGCACCACCATCAAGGGCCGCCGGGCGACCGTACGCCGGGACCGGGACGGCGCCCGGGAGTAAGCGGCCGACACCCTCGGCACCACCGGCCGCACCCTCGCCCCGCCCCGGTCCACCGCTCAACGGACCGGGGCGTCCTCGGCGACGCCGCGCCGGCCGGTCCGGGCGAGGCGGAGTCGGACACCGGGAAAGGCCGCCGGCTCCGGGTGGGCCGGCGGCGTCGCCTCGACCGATCCTCGGGCGTGGCCGCCCAGCACCTCGACGATCTCGGCGACCACCCGTCTGGCCTCGGGGATCGGCGTGAGCACAAAGTCGTGCAGCATCCCCGGGTACTCGCGCAGGACGATCTCGGTGCCCTGTTCGGAGGCGAGTTGGCGCAGTCGCCGGGCGTCGGGGTTGAGTACGTCCCGGGTGCCGGTGAACAGGGTCACCCGGCCGAGGTCGCGCAGCGGGCCGTTGATCGGGCTCACCCCGGGCACCGACGGCAGGTCCGGCAGCGCGTACAGGTGGCCGAGGGAGCGCAGGTGGGCGGCGTTGAGCAACGGGTCGCGGCGGGCGATCGCGGGGATCTCCGGGTTGGTCATGGTCGCGTCGAGCCAGGGCGAGAGCAGCACGAGGTCACCGGGGCGGGCGGTGTCGGCGGGAAGCGACTGCACCAGCGCCAACGCCATGCCGGCCCCGGCCGAGTCGCCGATCACGGCCAGCCGGTCGGCCGCCATCCGGCCCACCACCCGCCGGTAGAGGCGGAGCAGGGTCGGGAAGACGTCGCGGTGGCCGTACTCCGGGGTGAGCGGGTAGATCGGTACGGTGACGCTTCGGCCGGTC
This sequence comes from Micromonospora sp. NPDC050397, assembly GCF_044901685.1. Lineage (NCBI taxonomy): Bacteria > Bacillati > Actinomycetota > Actinomycetes > Micromonosporales > Micromonosporaceae > Micromonospora > Micromonospora sp. NPDC050397. The sequence goes on along the minus strand of NZ_JBJDPS010000001.1, from coordinate 1,357,857 downwards.
CGCTCGGCCAGCCGCGCGACCAGGTTCCAGTGCCCGACGGTGATCTCGGCCGCGTACGCGCCCCCGTGCAGGTAGAGGATCTGTCCGTTGGGGGCCCCGGTGACCGGCGTGACCACGTACGTCGGCCAGTCCTCGAAGTCCTGTCGCTCGACGGTGACGTGCCGCAGGATCGGCGGACGGTGGGCGAGTGGGTCCCGTGGCGCGGCGGAGGCGCCGATGAAGCGCTTCGGCGCGAACTGCCACCGCTTCACCCGGGCGAGGGTCAGCGAGACGGTGAGGATGCGACTTCCGAGACTGAGCACGGTCAACGACTCCTTCGGGTCCACGGTCGGGCCGGGGATGGTGGCGATGCGGCGGCCGGCACGCCGACCGGGTCTCACCGGGGCCGGGCCCGGGGTCGGTGCGGCGGCGATCGGCGGATCCGGTCCCGCAGCCGTACCAGTCCGCGTCGCGGCCGGTCGGCCAGGCGTCGGGCCCACGGGAACTCGCGGCCGAGCAGGGAGAGTCCGGCGAAGATGGTCAGCCACCCGGGTCCGGGCAGCACCAGCATCAGCAGCCCGGCCAGGATGACGACGCCGCCCGCGACCGCGATGCCGATCCGGCGCAGGGTTCGTCGCCGGCCGGGTCGACCGCGACGGCGCCCCGGCCGGCGGCCGGGCGGGTTCCGGTGCCGTGGCACGGACGGCCCCGACGACCAGCGCGGGCGTCGGGTGGAGCGCCAGGGCCGACCTTCGCCCTTGGGCACCGGCACCAGGAGCGGGATGACCGCCACGATCGCCGCGGCGACGATGCCGTCGAGCCAGTAGTGGTTGGCGGTGACGACCACCACGGCGAGGGTGACGGCCGGGTGCAGCAGCCAGAGCCAGCGCCAGCGGGTCCGGGTGGCCAGCACGAGCCCGGTCGCGACCAGCAGCGCCCACCCCACGTGCAGCGAGGGCATGGCGGCGTACTGGTTGGTGAGGTCGTCGGTGGTCGGTGTGCCGTACACCGACGGGCCGTATCGCGCGGCGGCGTCGAACAGGCCGGTGTCGGCCAGCATCCGGGGCGGTGCCAACGGAAAGACCAGGTGTACGACCAGCGCCGCCCCGGTCAGCGTGGCGAGCGAGTTGCGGGCCCAGCGGTAGTACCCCGGGCGGCGCAGGTAGAGCCAGACCAGGAAGGCCGCGGTGGCGGGGAAGTGCACGTACGCGTAGTAGCTGTTCGCGGTCCGGACGAGGGTCTCGGTCCGGGACAGCAGGTCCTGGACGGTCGCCTCGTTCGGCAGCCGGAGAAACCGCTCCAGGTGCCAGATCCGGTGGCCGTTGTCGACCGCGACGGTCGCGTGGCCGTCGGCGAGCAGCCGTCCGAGGTTGTACCCGGCCCAGAGCAGGGCGACGAGCACCAGTTCGCGCAGCGCTCGGGGACGGCTGGCCCGACGGTGGGCGGGTGGGGGAACCGGTCGGTTCCACCAGCCCGTGACCCCGGTCCAGTCGGTGGGGGTCGGGACACCGACCATCGGCGTTGACCCGCGCACTGGTTCCCCCACCCCGAAACATGACAAAATCCCGCTAGCCGCTTCTAATTGAGTAGCGACGTTGGTTCAGCTAGCGAGACTACAAGTTGTAACGCGGCAGGTCGCAGCTTTGATGCCGAGAAGTTCCGCACGCCACAGTCGCTTGCGTCCGGCCCCGGCCGCGTGGTGCGACGGTTCGAACGCTCAGTCCCACCCGATGTAGTCCTGGAGGAACGCGGCGGCGTATGCCGGCGACTCGACGAGCCGCTCCAGCCGGGCCCGCTGCAGCCGGTGCAGGAACGGCGCCTCACGGATTCCCGGCGCCGGGGTGTTGACCAGATCCATCATCCAGCCGACGAACTCCTGCGCCCGCCACACCCTGGCCAGCCGGGTCTCCGAGTACGCGTCCAGGCGGGCGGGCCGACCGCCGGTGAACCGCTCGACCAGAGCCAGGGCAAGCTCCTCGGCGTCGGCGAGGGCGAGGTTGAAGCCCTTGCCGCCGACCAGGGGCACGACGTGCGCGGCGTCGCCGACCAGGAAGACCGGGCCGTACCGCAACGGGGCACAGACCAAAGAGCGCATCCGTACGCTGCTGGTGGAGAGGATCGGCCCCTCGTTCAGGGTCCACGGCTCGTCCAGCGCGAGCCGGAGCCGGATCTCCTTCCAGATCCGCTCGTCCGGCCAGTCGGCCCGACTGTCCTCCCGTGGGCACTGGAGATAGAACCGGCTCACCGTCGGGGTACGGCGTACGTGCACGCACGCCCCCGAGGCGTGGATGGCGTTGACCACGCAGTCGCTGGACGGGGCCGCCTCGGCGAGCACCGCCAGCCAGGCGTAGTCGTACTGGTGCTCGTGGATGGTGAGGGCGGCGCGCGGGATGGCACGACGGACCACGCCGTACTCGCCGTCGGCGCCGACCACCACGTCGCAGCGCAACTCGCTCGGACCGGCGGCACCGCCGAGCCGGATCACCGGCCGGTCGCCGTCGAGATCGGTGACGGTCGAGGCGGGAGTCTCGAACCGCAGGTCGCCACCGGCGGCGAGGAAGACGTCGACCAGGTCCCGGACGAGGTACTGCTGCGGATAGACGAAGTGACCATGAGCGGCGGCGACCGGGTGGTAGGCGAGCGGGTAACGCCGGCCCCCCATCCGGAACTCGATCCGGTCCTGCACCGCCCCGGCGGCGAGCAGGCCGCCCGCGAGGTCGTGCCGGCGCAGCAGTTCGACCACCCGGTGCTCGACCGCGGCACCCCGGGCCCGTTGCTCGACGTGGGCCCGGTCACGCCGCTCGACCACCACACAGTCGATGCCGGCCCGCTGCAACAGGACCGCGACCAGCATGCCGGCCGGACCCGCGCCGACGATCCCGACCCGGGTACGGCCGGTCATCCGGCGTCACCGGCGTGCGGAGGAAGTGCCCGGTTCGGGGGCCGCGAGAGAGTCTCACGCACAGACGTATCGCCTCCTGGCAGCCCGCCCGGTCGAGCGCCCGACATGGACGGCAGCATGGCGGGTCCTCGCCGTTCACGGCCGTCCGCCGATGAGCGAAACGCAGAGGAATTCTCACTTGGGCCGCTGACGAGTGTCAATCCCTTTCACTGTCGGGCGGACCCGGGCCGCGCGGCACGGCATCCGCGACCGGCACCCGGACCCGAGTCCAGCGGGTGTAAACCTGCGGTTTACAGTGCTACGGTGTGGTCGTTCGCCCCACCCGAGGCAGAAGGAGAGAGATGTCCCGGAATCCCCGGCCGACCGGCCCCCTGGAGCGACTCGGCGAGGCCGAGTACGACGAGCTACGCGCGCGCACCCGGGACCTGGTACGTCAGATCACCGGCCGACTCGCCGCCAACCCGACCCTGGGCGGCCCCGACCCGGCCGCGAAGCCGGGTGACGTCGACGACGAGCGCGAGCACCGGAGCACCCGGTTACGCCGGGTCCACGCCGGGCAGCTCACCGACGCCCTGCTGGCCGAGGTGTCCGCCGAGTGCGCGGCGCAGGACGCGGCGGACGCGGTCTGGCTCGGAGCCAGCCTGGCCGACCTCGGCTCGTCCACCGGCAACAGTCGGCAGGCCGCCCGCAAGCGCTGGCCCGACCTGGGCCTGATCTACCGCACCCGGCGCTGGCTGGCCGGACACGACCAGGACCTGATCACGGTGATCCGGCAGGTGCTGGAGCACAGCCCGGAGATCGGCGCGGCGCCGGGCTCCGCCGACGCCCTCGACCGGGCCGTGCCCGCCCTACGCGAGGCCCTGGACAGGGTCCGGGCCGACCTGGACTCCGGAACCGTCGTCACACCGGAGACCGGTCGCCCGGCCCGCTGGCCGCACCTGGCCGACGCGGTCGATCGCCACCTGCGCGCCGTGGTCGAACTCGGCGTGCCGGCCACCCCCGGGGCGGCGCTGGCGTTCGAGGGGGCGCGCGGCGTGCTGGCCCACTACGACAGCGTCACCGCGGAACCGGCGACCAGCGGGGCGGCCGTCGGGGACTGACGCCGTCACCAACCGGCGGGCGTCTCCGGCGGCATCGGCACCTGGACGAAGACCGCGCCGCGCAGGTCGAGCCAGGCGCTGGTGGGAGTGCGTACCAGTCGCATGATCACCTCTTCGCAGCTCGGGCACCGGGCGACCAGGCCGGGTGCGTGCTGGTAGACGTGCATCTCGGCGATGGGTCCGGTCACGCCGCAGTTGGCGCACCGGCCGGTGGCCGAGGTGAGGTCCACCGCGAAGAGTTCGCGCATCGGGCCGGCGAGCATGTTGCCGTCCATGTAGTGCCCATCGACCATCTCAACCTCCGGTGGGACCGAAGCGCTCGGTCTTGACCCGGCGGGAGTCGTGACCGAGGGCGACGAGGATATCGGCGACGGTCTCGACAAACCCCGTCGGGCCGCAGACAAAACAGGTGGGTGCGAGCTCGGACGGCCACCCCTGGCTGTTGACGTCGGCGACCCCGATCCGGTGGGCGGAGGAGGGCCAGCCGTCCGGGGTCTCACGGGTGTAGACGTACGCGATGTCGAGGCCGCCGTCGTCGCGCGCCCGCCGCCGCAACTCGTCGGCGAAGTAGACGTCCCGGGGCGTCCGGGCCGAGTAGATCAGCCGGAACGGCACCCGGCTGCCCGCCGCCCGCCGGGCCCGGACCATGGCCATCAACGGCACGATGCCGGAACCACCGGCGACCAGCAGCACCGGCGCGGGTTCGGCCGCGCGCCAGACGAACCAGCCACCGACCGGCCCCCGGATCTCCACCGGTTGGCCGACGGAGAGGATGTCGAGCAGGTACGGCGACACCTCCCCGTCGGGCACCCGCTGCACGGTCAGCTCGACCCGGTTGGCGTCGGCCGCCGACGCGATCGAGTACGAGCGCTCCGCGCGGTAGCCGTCCGGCGCGGTCAGGCGTACGTCGACGTGCTGGCCGGGCGTGTGCCCCGGCCAGTCCGGCACCTCCAGCACCAGCGTACGGGCGGTGTCGGTCTCGTCCCGGGTCTCGACGAGCTGGGCAATGCGCCAGCTCGCCGCCCGGTTCAGTCGCCCTGGTACCGCTGCTCGCGCCACGGGTCACCGTAGTCGTGGTAGCCGGCGGTCTCCCAGAAGCCCGGCTCGTCGGTCAACATCAACTGAATGCCCCGCACCCACTTCGCCGACTTCCAGAAGTAGAGGTGCGGCACCAGCAGCCGGGCCGGGCCGCCGTGCTCGGCCGGCAGCTCACCGCCCTCGAACTGGTGCACCACCCAGGCCCGCCCGTCGAGCAGGTCCTCCAGCGGGAGGTTGGTGCTGTAGCCCCCGTACGAGTGCACCAGCGCGTAGTCGGCGGCGGTCTCCACGTCGGCCAGCAGGGTGTCCAGCGAGACCCCGCGCCAGGTGGTGTTCAGCTTCGACCAACGGGTCACACAGTGGATGTCGACGGTCGGGGTCTCGTTCGGCAGTGCCAGCATCTCCGGCCAGGACCAGCGGTGCTCGGCCCCGCTCTCGGTGGTCACCACGAACTCCCAGTTGTCCAGGGAGACGCGGGGGGTGGGCCCGGCCGACAGCACCGGGAAGTCCTCGGTCAGATACTGCCCGGGTGGCAGCGACGGCTGCGACGACCTGGGCCGGCCCTGGAAGCCCGGCGATACGAATCCCATCCGCTACTCCTATCACCTTTGCCGGGGTGCCAGATCGGGTTCCCGGCAGGTGATCATAGGGGCGCCCGAGCCGAGCGCCCCGGCGGGACTACTTGGTGGTGCCCTCCGGGGATCCGTCCGAGGTGAACGCGCCACTGCCGGCCTCGGTCTCGAGATAGACGTGCTGGTGTCCGTGGCCGGCGTCGATGTTGATCTGGTCGAGCTGGGCGGCGGCGATCGACCACGCGGTGCCGGCGGCCGTACGCTGCCGTTGGGCCAGGTCGATCACGGCGCGTTGGGAGCCGGTTGGCAGCGTACCGACCAGGGCGTAGGTGTCCAGGGCGGTGGCCAGCCCGTCGACGGCGGCCCGCAGACCGCCCCGGGCCACGTTCGTGGCGGTGCTGCCCGACGGGCTCTCGGCGTGCCGCTCGACCGCCTTACGCATGGTCTGCCGCCAGCCGGCGATCTTGTCGGCGGGCGCCGGCTGGCCGCCCTTGAGCGCCGTGTCCATCTCGGACAGCACGGGACCGAGTTCGTCGCGGGTGGTCCGGGCGGCGGCGGTCAGTTGGCCGATCTGTTCGTTGTCCCGCCGTGCCTCGGCCTCGCGCAGCTCGTTGACCGCGACCTCGGTGTCACTCGGCCCGACCACCGCGTACGCGATGCCGGCGCCGATGAAGCCGGCGAGCACCACCGGCAGCAGCATCGCGAAGACGATGGTGTTGACGCTGAGCCGCTGCCCCGTCGACGCCTTGGTGTAGGAGGGCTTTCCGGTCCTGCGGGACATGTCCGTTCCTCCCGGGGCATCGACCACCGCACGCACGTTGCGTAGAGGTTACGGCTTTGCCGCAGGGTCGTCCATTGCCCGGGACAATTTCGCTCGAACTTCTGTCCAGTCCGACAAAAGTCGGTTCCGGCCGCGTTTCCTACCGCTTGCGCGCCCGTCCGCCGGGCATCAGGGATGGCTCGACCAGGTCCCGGAAGTCCCGGGGAAGCTGGCTCATCACGTCGTCGAACTCGCCGCCGGTGACCGCCTCGCGTACGGTCGTGAGCACGGCACGGGCCCCGTTGCGGGCCAGCCCCGCATCGACGTTCGCCCGCTCGGCCACCCGGTCGACGAACACGGAGGCGTCGAAGCGCTCCGCGATGTCCGGCGGGTTCTGGATCAGCGCCTGTAGCGGCTGCGGCAGTTGGGCCGCGAGGTCCATCACCTCGCCGCTGGTCAGGCGGTCGGCCAACGTCTGGAGCGTGGCCCGGCTCAGCTCGACGGCGCGTTCCTGGTCCACCCCGGCACGTTGGGCGACCATGTCGACGAAGGTGTCGTAGTTCATGACGGCTCCTGTCTGACCTCGGCTGCTACGGCTTCGACCTCGGCCGCTGCGGCGACGCGTGCCGGGCGGGTACCCGGGCCGGGACCGGTGAAACGATCGCGAACCCGGCCCCGGTCGGGGCGTGATCACGCGAATGTGGGGTAAGCGCTGCGGCGGCAGAACCAGACGACCGGCGAGGAGCGGGATGTTCATGGTCACCAACGCCGAGGTGCTGCGCTACCTCACCGCACTCGACTTTCCCGCCACCAGGGACGACATCGTCGCGGAGGCCGAACGGGCCGGAGCTCCGCACGGTGTGCTCCGCGCGCTGCGGGCGATGCCGCCCGTGGACTACGGCAACGTCAACGAGGTCGCCCGGTCGGCGGCGACCAACTCCAACCCCGAGGTCACCCCGGCCGACCTGGCCGCCCGCGCCCGGGACAAGAAGCACCAGCGGGTCGCCCGGCACCTTCGCCAGAGCTGACTCGGTGCGCCCCGACAGATCTCCCGGTCAGCCGCGTTGACCCGGTCCGGGCCGCGCCGGGAACCGGTCCGGTCGTCGGTGCTGCTCACCATGATGGCGGTGGTGGCGGCGTCCGGCGCCGTGCCGGTGGGCCTGTACGACGCGGCGGTGCTGGGGCCGCTGGTGGGTTGGGACTGCGCAGCGGCGTTCTACCTGCTCTGGGCACGGTTCCGGCTCTGGCCGCTGGATGCCGCCGAGACCGCGCGGTTCGCCCTGCGGGAGGACGCCAACCGGGGGCTGCGCGACTCGCTGCTGCTGTTCGCGTGCCTGGCGAGCCTGCTGGCGATCGGGGTGGTGCTGGTACGGGCCCAGCCGTTGGACGGGTTCTCCGAGCAGTTGCACATCGCGCTCGGTGTGGTGAGCGTGCTCTTCTCCTGGGCGGTCATCCACACCGTCTTCAGCGGTCGCTACGCCCGGCTCTACTACACCGGCACCGACGGGGGCGTCCGGTTCCACCAGCAGACGCCGCCGCGCTACACCGACTTCGCCTACCTGGCCTTCACCATCGGGATGACCTTCCAGGTCTCCGACACCGCACTGAGCAGCCCGGACATCAGGCGTACGGCGCTGCGGCACGCGCTGTTGTCGTACCTGTTCGGTGCCGTGATCATCGCCTCGACGGTGAACCTGATCGCGGGCCTGGCCCGGTGAGCGGGCGGGTTCCGGGACACCGGACGAGGTGCCGGTCACGACAGGCATGACCGGGACACCACGCCCGACGAAACTCCGGCGTAATCACGTCCGAACCGGACGTATCCACCGGATGGCGGATGACCAGCCGAACCGGTTGGGCGATCCGCGCACGACCATCCTACGAGCCGGCCTCGTACGAACGACGAATGAACACCATAATTGTGGGCGAGCTAACGTACGATTGGGCCTTATGCGGCGATTTGCCGGTATCTGTTGTCAAGATCCACCATCGCCAGTGCGCCGACGAGCCACGCCAGCCGCTCCGACTCCCGACCGCCGGCCAGCGCGGCCAGGTCGTCGGCGGAGCGCCCCAGGCCCAGCCGGCGCGCGGCGGCCAGCGCCCGCCGATCCGCGCTCGGCGGCACCTCCGCCCACAATGCCTGGACCTCGCGGAAGAACAGGACCACAACCTCGTCGTCCACGGCCGGCAACCGGGTCAGCGCGACCCGCTCCCGGGCGGCGTCGTACCTCGACACCGCGCGTAGCCGCCGCAGGTCGCCGCCGTACCGCTCGGTGACCTGCACGGCCAGCTCACCGAGGCTGGTCGCCAACTCGTCCGCGTCCCGCCGGGCGTGGGCGCGCAGCAGGGCCGCCCGGCTCTCGTACGACGACCGGGCCAGCCGGGCCGCGCTGTCGCCGCCCGCGTCCCGCAGCGCCAGTGCCGTCCGCGCCGACCGACGCGGGTCGCCGGGTCGGCGCAACAGGACGGAGAGGCAGAGCAGTTGGAACAGCGCCGCCGGATTGTTCGTGACCCGGAAGCCCTGCTGGTCGGCGAAGCCCCGGCCGGTGGCGGCGAGCCGCCGTACGAAACGCTTCTTGTCCTGGGTGCTCATCGTCGTCGCCATGCCGGGCGACTACCCGTTACCGCCCCGACCACGCCGGCCACCACCGCGCGACCGTGCGGGACAACAGGTCCGAATTCGGTACGCTGCCCCGAACGCGTACCGAAACCGAACGGAGACCGGCCGTGAACTGGACGTTGGAAGTCGTGGTGGTCCCGGTGTCGGACGTGGACCGGGCGAAGACCTTCTACTCCGAGCGCCTCGGCTTCCACCTCGACCACGACATGCGGTTCGGCGAGCAGGTGCGCATCGTCCAGTTGACACCGCCGGGCTCGGGCTGCTCGATCGTGCTCGGTTACGGCGCCGTACCGCGGATGCCACCCGGCTCGCTCAAGGGTCTGCAACTGGTCGTCCCCGACATCCACAAGGCCCACGCCCAGCTCGTCGAGCGCGGGGTGGACGTCAGCGAGGTCCGGGTGCTGGGCGAGAACCCGACCCCGACCCCGGACCCGCTGGACAACGTCGGCTTCGTGTTCTTCAGCGACCCGGACGGCAACGAGTGGACCGTCCAGCAGATCTCCTCCCGGGGCTGACCGTCACGACCCGTCGGACGGGGGTCGGGGGGCGAGCAGCCGACGCAGCTCCCGCTTGAGCACCTTGTGGCTGGGGCCCATCGGCAGCTCGTCTCGGTAGCGGACCTGGCGCGGGTACTTGTGCCGGCCGAGCCGCTCCCGCGCCCAGTCGACCAGCTCCCGCTCGGTCGGTTTGGCCTCGGCGGTCGGGTCGAGCACCACCACCGCGCAGATCTCCTCGCCGTGCACCGGGTCGGGTACGCCGATCACCGCCACCTGGGCCACCGCCGGGTGCCGGGCCAACGCCTCCTCGACCTCGCGCGGATAGACGTTGAACCCGCCCCGGATGACGATGTCCTTCTTCCGGTCGACGATCGTGACGAAGCCGGACTCGTCCTTCGTGCCCAGGTCGCCGCTGCGAAACCAGCCGTCGACCAGGGCCTCGGCGGTCGCCTCCGGACGACCCAGGTAACCGGCGAAGACGTTGTGGCCCCGGATGACGATCTCGCCGAGCTCACCCGGGGGCAGCAACTCGATCCGGTCGTCCAGTTCGGGCCGGGCGATCTCCACCTCCACGCCCCAGATCGGGTGTCCGACCGTGCCGGCGCGGGTGCCGTAGTGCGGCTGGTTGGTGGTGGCGGTCGGTGAGGTCTCGGAGAGCCCGTACCCCTCGAAGACCGTGGTGTCGAAGGCGGCGTTGAACCGCTCCAGCACCGCGACCGGCAGGGACGCGCCACCGGAGACGCAGAGTCGCAGCCGGGGCAGGGTGGCCGCGTCGGCGGCGGCGGTCAGCAGCCCGATGTACATCGTCGGTACGCCGTGGAAGACGGTGACGCCCTCGCGCAGCATCAGCTCGATCGCCGCCACACCGGTGAACCGGCTCAGCAGCACCAGGGTCCCGCCGACCCGGAAGGTGCCGTTCATCGCCACCGTCTGACCGAAGGTGTGGAACAGCGGCAGGCAGCCGAGCACCACGTCGGCGCTGCGCGCGTCGTTGGCGTCGAAGACGTTGACGGTGGCGTTCATCACCAGGTTGAGGTGGGTGAGCAGGGCTCCCTTGGAGGTGCCGGTGGTGCCGCTGGTGTAGAAGACCACGGCGGTCTCCTCGGCCTCCCGGGTGACGTACGACGGCAGTGGTTCGACGGTGTCGCTGACCTGCTCCAACCGGTGCACGTCCAGCCCGCTCGGCACCGGACCGACGGTGACCAGGCGGACGCCCGCCCGGTGCGCCGCCTCGGCCCCGATCGCCAACTGGCTGGTGTGGCAGACGAGCAGGTCGGCGTGGCTGTCCCGGAGGACGTAGGCCATCTCCTCGGCGGTCAACAGCAGGTGCACCGGCACCACCACGGCACCCGCGGCCAACGCTCCGTAGTAGACCCGGGGAAAGTCGACCACGTTCGGCGCGAGCAGGGCGACCGTGTCCCCCGCTCCGATGCCGAGATGCCCCAGTCCGGCGGCGGCCGACCGGGCTTCCAGCCACAGCTCGGCGTACGTGACCCGGATGTCGCCGTCGACCACGGCCACCGTGTCCGGGTGGCGGCGGGCGGCCTCGGCGAGGATCATCGCCAGCGAGAGCGCGGTCACTGTCCCTCCTCGAAGTAGAACCGGCTGATCGTCTGGGCAACGCAGACCGGCTTGCCGCCGGCCTCGCTCTCCACGGTCACCTCCGTGACCACCTGCAAGCCGCCGGTCACCGCGACCACCTCCACGATGGCGGCGGTGGCCCGGATCCGGGTGCCGACCCGCACCGGGGCGGGGAAACGCACCCGGTTGAGTCCGTAGTTGATCCCCATCCGGACCCCCCGCACCTGGTAGAGCTCGGTGACCAGGGCCGGGAGCAGGGAGAGGGTGAGGTAGCCGTGCGCGACGGTCCCACCGAACGGGCCGGCGGCGGCCCGTTCCGGGTCGACGTGGATCCACTGGTGGTCGTCGGTGGCGTCGGCGAACAGGCTCACCCGGCCCTGGTCGACCTGGTGCCACCGGCCTGGGCCGAACGACTCGCCGGCCGAGGCGGCGAGTTCGGCGGGCGAGGCGAACGTCCTCATCCGAGGTGCCCGCCCAGCTTGGTGTAACCGCGCAGCAGGTCACGGGCGATGATCAGGCGTTGCATCTCGTCGGTGCCCTCGAAGATGCGGTAGAGCCGGACCTGCCGGTACCAGCGCTCGATCGGCAGTTCCCGGGTGTAACCCATCCCGCCGTGGATCTGCATCACCCGGTCGACCACCCGGTTGACCATGCCGGCGCCGTAGAGCTTGGCCATCGACGACGCGTGCCGGGGGTCGAGTCCCTGGTCCACCGTCCAGGCCGCGCGCAGGATCAGCCAGCGGGCCGCCTCCAGCTCGGTCTCCGAGTCGGCGATCATCCACTGGATCGCCTGGTTGGCGCCGATCGGTGCGCCGAAGGTGTGCCGGGTGTTGGCGTGCTCGATCGCCATCCGCAGGGCCCGCTCGGCGATGCCGACGGCGTGCGAGGGAATGGTGTAGCGCCCCTTGGCGATCCACTGCATGCCCAGGGCGAAGCCCTGGCCGGGTTCGCCGAGGATGTTGGCGCCCGGGACCCGTACGTCGTCGAAGACCAGTGCGGCCGGCCCGCCCTCCCCCATCGTCTGGATGAACTCCGACCGCCAGCCCATCGAGCGGTCGACCAGGAACGCCGTGCTGCCGCCGTCGCGTACGCCCCTGTTCCGGTCGGTGACCGCGACGACGATCGCGAAGTCGGCCTCGTTGCCGCCGGTGATGAAGGTCTTCTCACCGTTAAGGATCCAGTCGTCGCCGTCCCGGCTGGCGCGCAGCGTGATGTTCGCCGCGTCGGAGCCGGCCCCGGGCTCGGTGATGGCGAAGCAGGAGCGGCGTTCGCCCTCGATCGTCGGCACCAGGTACTCGTGCTTCTGGGCGTCGTTGGCGTGGAACAGGATGTTGTCCGCCTCGCCGCCGAACCGGAACGGCACGAAGGTACGTCCAATCTCGGTCCAGATCAGTGACTGGGTGACCGCCGGCAGGTCCATCCCGCCGTACTCGGGCGGGGTGGCCAGGCCCCAGAACCCGAACTTCTTCGCCTTGAGCTGCAACTCGCGCAGTTCGGTCCGGTCGAGTCCGGGGCCGTGGGCCCGCTCGCGGCGCAGCACCTCGGCCTCGAGCGGTACGACCTCACGGGTGATGAAGTCACGGGCGGTGTCACGGATCGCCCGCTCCTCGTCGCTGAGCGAAAAGTCCACAGTGTCCTCCGAGGGGTTGCGGCGGGTACGTCAGCGGGCCCGGCCATTTACATACAGTGTCTGCCCGCTCACGTACGATGCGTCGTCACTGCCGAGGAAGGCGATCACCGAGGCGATCTCCTCGGGCTGGGCGACCCGGCGTGGACAGGGCCAGGCGCAGGCCGGCACTCGCCGCGCCGAGACGGGCGGTGTCGGGCACCCGTACGGCGTCGAGGGCGAGTTCCCCGGTGGCCTGGCCGCGCAGTCCGAGCTTGCCGTGGATCTCCCGGCGGCTCAGTCCCCGCGCGTCGGTCGGCACCAGAAAGACGGTGATGCCCCGTGACCCGGGCCCGCCGGTACGGGCGAAGAGCAGCGCGACGTCGGCCGTGGTGCCGTTGGTGATCTCGGCGGCGAGCCGGCGGACCGCCACCTGCTCCATCGAGAGCTGTAGCTCCATGGGTATAAACTAGCGCTGGAAGTTTTATCTCGTCCAGACCCCGTGTGGCAGAGTTTCGCAACGAGGCCCGCCACGATCACGCGCCGACGACGTCCCCCGCCGACCAGGACAGGGACCAGGAGAGGGAGGTACGCGATGCCCCGCCCACGGCAGGCACTGCTGAGCCGGCAGCGGATCATCGAGACCGCCGCCGACCTGATCGACGCCGACGGGCTCGGCGCCTTCTCCACCCGCCGGCTCGCCGCCGAACTCGGCGTACGCGGACCGTCCCTGTACAACCACTTCGCCACCAAGGACGAGATCCTGGACGCGGTGGCCGACCACATCACCGCACAGGTCGACGTGTCGTTCTTCGGCACGCTGGAGTGGCGCGAGGCGCTGCGCCGGTGGGCCCGCTCCTACCGGTCGGCGCTCGCCGCCCACCCGCACATCGTGCCGCACCTGGCCCAGGGCCCGGGTCGCCGGCCGGTCGCGCTGGCCATGGCGGACGCCGTCTACGGCGGCCTGGTCGACGCCGGCTGGCCACCGGCCCGCGCCACCCACATCGGCGCGCTGATGCGCTACTTCGTGACCGGCTCGGCACTCGGTTCGTTCGCCCGGGGGTTCGTCGAGGACCCCGGCTTCTACGCCCAGCAGTATCCACATCTGACCCAGGCGCACCGGCTCGCCGAGCACCAGCAGAGCGTGGACGAGGGCGCGTTCGCGCTCGGTCTGGACGCGCTGCTCGAAGGCCTCTCCCACACGTACGAGCGGCTGGTCGGCCCGCTGCCGTCACCCTGACGGCAGCGAGGTTAGGAAGGGCCCCTTCCTATACAAAAAGCGATAACAAGGGGCCCTTCCTTACTCCACGGCGGGGCTCGCGTTGGGGGGCGGGGGCGTATTAGGGTAAAACTTGCAGCGCTAGTTTCCGTCGACCCTAGGGGCCCCCGATGGACCTCCACCGCACCGCCTTCTACCTCGACGGGCGGTGGGTCTCCCCCGCCGCCGACGACACCATTTCGGTCGAGAACCCGGCCACCGAACAGCTCGTCGGCAGCGTGCCGGCCGGCACCGCCGCCGACGTCGACCGGGCCGTCGCCGCCGCCCACACCGCGTTCGAGAGCTGGGCCGCGACCGACCCCGCCGACCGGGCCGCCGCGCTCGACCGGCTGCACGCCGCGCTCACCGCGCGGACCGACGAGATCGCCCGCATCGTCGCCCTGGAACTGGGCACCCCGCTCAAGGTGGCCACCCGGGTCCAGGCCGGACTGCCGCTCACCGTCCTGCGCGGCTACGTCGAACTCGCCGCCGCACCCCCGGCCACCCAACGCGTCGGTCACTCCCTGGTGGTACGCGAACCGATCGGCGTCGTCGGTGCCATCACCCCGTGGAACTACCCACTGCACCAGGTCGTCGCCAAGCTCGCCCCCGCCCTGGCCGCCGGTTGCACCGTCGTGCTCAAGCCGAGCGAACTGACCCCGCTGGTGGCGTACCTGCTCTTCGACGCGGTCGACGAGGCCGGGCTGCCGCCGGGCGTGGTCAACCTGGTCACCGGCACCGGTGCGGTGGTCGGCGAGGCGATCGCCGGGCACGACGGCGTCGACATGGTCTCCTTCACCGGTTCGACCGGCACCGGTCGGCGGATCTCCCACCTCGCCGCCGACCGGATCGCCCGGGTCGCGCTGGAACTCGGTGGCAAGTCGGCCAACGTCATCCTCGACGACGCCGACCTCGGCGCCGCGGTGAAGGTCGGCGTCGGCAACGCCCTGCTCAACTCGGGCCAGACCTGCGCCGCCTGGACCCGGATGCTGGTGCACCGCAGCCGCTACGACGAGGCGCTCGCGCTCGCCGCCCGCGCCGCCGAGGGCTACCCGCTCGGCGACCCGTTCGACGCCGCCACCCGGCTCGGTCCGCTGGTCTCGTCGTCGCAACGGACCCGGGTACGCGACCACGTCGAGCGGGGCATCGCCGACGGGGCCCGACTGCTGACCGGTGGGCTCGACGCTGAGGTGCCCGAACGGGGACACTTCGTCGCGCCGACGGTGCTCGCCGACGTCGACCCGGACAGCGCCCTGGCCCAGGAGGAGATCTTCGGTCCGGTGCTGGCGGTCATCCCGTTCGACGACGACGACCACGCCGTCGCCATCGCCAACAACTCCCGTTACGGCCTGTCCGGCGCGGTCTGGTCCGGCGACGACAACCGGGCGCTGGCGGTCGCCCGGCGGATGCGGACCGGCGCGGTCGACATCAACGGGGCCGCGTTCAACCCGCTCGCCCCGTTCGGCGGCTACAAGCAGTCCGGCATCGGCCGTGAGCTGGGCACCTTCGGGTTGGACGAGTTCCTCCAGACCAAGGCGATCCAGCGGTGAGGGCCCTGGTGGCCAGGGCCGCCAGGGTGCCACCACGGGTGGAGGAGGTCATCCTGCCGGCGCCCGGCCCGGACGAGGTACGGGTGGCGATCCGCGCCGCCGGGATCTGCCACTCCGACCTCTCGATGGTCAACGGCACCCTGGCACCGCCGTACCCGCTGGTCCTCGGGCACGAGGCCGCGGGTGTGGTACGCACCGTCGGCGACCGGGTCGACCGGGTCCGGGCCGGCGACCACGTGGTGCTCAACTGGGCACCCCCGTGCCGGCGGTGCTGGCACTGCCGACACGGCGAGCCGTGGCTCTGCGCAGCCACCGGTGCCCCGGGAACCCCGCGCGGGACCAGCGCCGCCGACGGGGCGCCGTTGCACGTCACCCTCGGGCTCGGTGCGCTGGCCGAGGAGGTGGTGGTGGCCGGCAACGCGGTCATCCCGGTCCCCGCCGACCTGCCCTCCGAACTCGCCGCGCTGCTCGGCTGCGCGGTGCTCACCGGGGTCGGCGCGGTACGCCGCACCGCCGGGGTCGCCCCCGGCGACGCGGTCGCGGTGATCGGCCTGGGCGGGGTGGGACTCTCCACCGTCGCCGCCGCCCGCGCGGCCGGCGCCGATCCGGTCATCGCGGTCGACCTCGCCGAGGCAAAACGCGGATTGGCCACCGCCGCCGGTGCCACCGACTTCCTGGTTTCGGACGAGACGTCGACCCGGTCGGTACGGGCCCTCACCGGCGGCCGAGGCGTCGACCACGCGTTCGAGTGCGTCGGCCGGGCGGCGACGATCCGGCTGGCCTGGCGGGCCACCCGCCGGGGCGGCCAGGTGCTGGTGGTCGGCATGGGGGCCAAGGACGACGTGCTGGAACTCGGCGCGCTCGACATCTTCCACTCCGCGCGGGTGCTGCGCTCCTCGGTCTACGGCTCCTCCGACCCCGACCGGGACCTGCCGGAGCTGGCCCGGGCCGCGTCGGACGGTTCGCTCGACCTGACCACGCTGATCACCGACCGGATCAATCTGGACGAGGCGCCCGAGGCCCTGCACCGGATGGCCCGGGGCGAGGGCGCCCGCTCGGTGGTGCTCTTCGAGGAGACCGGTGAACCCGCGCGGGGGCGCGTACATTCCGCTCCGGCGTGAGACGGGCGCAACAGTGTGGTCGGGGTGTTCCGGGCGGCCGGCGCAGTACCGTGAGACCGTGCCGACGACAAACGTTCTCACCAGCGCAGAGCTCACCGACCTGCGCCAGTCCGCGCTGGGCGCGGCCAACCCACTCGGTATCGCCGCCGAACTCGCCGACGCGGCCGAGCAGGGACGACTGGCCGATCCGACGGACACCGGCTACGCGCTGACCCTGGCCGCCGAGATCGCCGAGAGCAGGGCGAAGCTCGACGCCGCCCTGCGCTACGCCGACCAGGCCGTCGAGGCGTACCGGACGCAGGGGGACGGACGGGCCGGTTTCGCCCGGGCGCTGCGGGCGCGGATCCTCTTCCGCGTCGGTCGCGGGGACGAGGCGCTCGCCGAACTCACCGAGCTGCGGCCGCTGCTGACCGAGCAGCCCGACGCCGCCG
This sequence comes from Micromonospora sp. NPDC050397, assembly GCF_044901685.1. Lineage (NCBI taxonomy): Bacteria > Bacillati > Actinomycetota > Actinomycetes > Micromonosporales > Micromonosporaceae > Micromonospora > Micromonospora sp. NPDC050397. The sequence goes on along the minus strand of NZ_JBJDPS010000001.1, from coordinate 1,340,842 downwards.
CGTACGTCAGCGCGGCGCTGGACGCCGGTGGACAGAGCGCCACCGCCGAGCAGTGGCTCAGCGCCGCCGTGCAGACCGTGCAGGCCGAGCGCTCCACACCGTCCGGCCCGACCGCCATCCCGACCGGCGAGAACGCGTCGGGCCTGCTGTTCTTCCTGCTCCAGCAGCGCCACCGGGTGCGCCGTGACCTGGGGCTGGCGCACGACCAGAACGACAACCTGGCCGACCGGCTGGAGAACGAACTCACCAGCCGGGCGCAGCAGGTCACCGCCGGTGCGCAGAGCACGACCGAGCCGCTGTTCTTCCCGGAGGACCAGTTCGACGACCTGGTCGCGCGCTGGCCGGACCTGACCGAGGCGTACGGCCAGGACTGGGACGAGCACCGGGCCCGCCTGGAGCGGCAGCTCGTCCGGCTGGCCAACAACGGCCGGACCGGCCTGGCGGTGCTGAAGGGCTCGACCGAGGGGCTGTCCGGCTTCGCCGCCCGCACCAACGGCGACCCAACCGACCAGCGGACCCGCTCCGGCTACGCGCAGGAACTCATCAGCCGGCCCGGCCGGATCGCGTGGCCGCCGGATCGCAACTCCGCCTGCTGGTGCGGATCGGGCAACAAGTACAAGAAGTGCTGCCTGCCGCGTTCGCGCGGCTGACCACTCGCGCGGTGTCGGGTTGGGTCGCATGACGCCCGACCCGACACCCGCTCGAAACACCGGCGACACCCGCCGCAAATCTCCCCGTGTCCACGGACCGTCTTGCGACAGCTCGACACCTCGTGCTATTGCTCGTAGTCCGTAGACATCGAGGGGAGTCACATCGCTGTGGCCGACCAATATTCCCGCCGGTCCTTTCTGACCGGTGTGCTGGCATGCGGAACGCTTTCCGCCGGTGCGATCTATTTGCTTCCGGGCGGACGCTCGCTCCCCTCGATCGAACTGCGACTCACCACCGGCCGGGATTCCACCGGCGCCCGTGACCTGCTGATCGCCCTGTGGGAACGGGCGAATCCGCGTACGAAGGTGCGGCTCGACATCGTTTCCAGCGGCACGCTCGACGAGCGGGTGCAGATGCTGAGCCGGGCCCAGAACGGTGAGGCCGACGTCGTCAACCTCGACGTGATCCACATTCCGGAGTTCGCCCAGAGAGGACTCATCACACCGATCCTGCTCCCCGACAGCCTGGAACTGCTCGATCCGATCCGGACGATCAGTCAGGTGCGGGGTGAGCCGGACCGGTTCTGGGCGGCGCCGTTCAACACCGACGTCGGCATGCTCTTCTCCCGCCGGTCCCCCGGTCGCGGCGACCAGGCCGGGCCGACCCTGGGCGAGGTGCTCGACACGGTCACGAACCAGCAGTTCGTGAGCCAGCTCAGGCCCAGCGCGGAGACCTCCAACGAGGCGTTTGTCATCAACGTCTTGGAGCACGCGCTGTCCCGGGACGAGAACATCCTCAAGCCGGACGGGACCATCGACATGGACACCCCGGTCAACGAGTACCTGGGGCGTTGGCAGCAGGCTCTGCACCCGTTGCGGGACGCCGTCGCGCGGCAACGGATCACCCTCGGCGACGACGAGAACGACACCATGCGGATATTCGCCGACCGCCGGCTCGCGTACATGCGTAACTGGCCGGTGAAATACCGCGAGTTGCAGCAGTTGGAGAATCCCGACGCCGAGCCCGAGCAGATCCAGCTCGACCCGCTGCCGATCGGCATCCTCGGCGGCCAGAACCTCGCCCTGGTCACCGATTCGCCGCACGCCGACCGGGCCCGTGAGTTCATCACCTTCATGACCGGCGAACCGGCACAGAAGGTGCTCGCCGCGCACGGCCTGGCGCCCACCCGCCGGGGCGCGTACGGCGACGGGAACCTGCGGGCGCTCATTCCCCACCTCGGCAAACTCCGGGGTGCGGTGGGTGCCGCCCGGCCCCGGCCGATCCACGCGAACTACGCCGAATTCTCCAGGACCGTCCGCGACCATGCCTACCAGTTGCTCCACGGCAAGCGCGACCTCCAGCCGGAGTTCGTCACCGAACTCAGGGCAGCACTGTCGTAACCGGCGTCGGCGCGAACGAAGGGTGGCACGCGGATGAGAATCGAACCCTGGCAGACACCGATCATGGTCATGACCGGCATCATCGTGCTGGACTTCCTGATCCGTACGGCGCTGCGCAGGTGGGGCGACACGGTCGGCGGGAAACGGCTACGGACCGCCGCGCTGGGTGCCCTGACCGCGCTCGTACTGGCGGTCGGGGTGGCCGCACTCGGTCCGGACCTCGCCGACCAGCTCGCCAGCGTCGCCGCCGCCGTCGCCGGCATCGTGGCGCTGTGGTTGACCTACCGCTCCTACCAGGCATTGAGCGTCGACGGCGCGAGCCGACCGGCTCCCGACAAGCAGCCCGAACCGGCCACGCCGGCAAAGCCGGAACACTGACGACCGGCCCCGCCGCGAACTCACGACCAGCCGCGGGGCGACGACCGGCGGCGGGAACGTCACGGGCGGCGGCGGGAACGTCACAGGCGGTGGGACACGGGCGGCGACTCCCACGCTACGGCAGAACGTAGCCGCCCGTACCCTGTTTCCGGCCGATCGCACCGGGCGGAGAGCACCCGTGCGCGAGCGGGTATGAGTGCCGTTCCGGACGGGAATGTGATCGTCGGCAGCGCGGTTGCACCGCCGGAAGCAGCCGGACCGCGAGCAGGCGTGCCGGCGACCGACGGAGGAGAAAATCATGGCGACGGCCGTGGAGTTTGGCCTGGACACCTTCGGCGACGTCACCGTCGACGGCGAGGGCAACCGCCTCCCGTACGCGGAGGTGATCCGCAACGTGGTGGAGCAGGCCGTGCTCGCCGACCGGCTCGGGGTCGACGCGTTCGGGCTCGGCGAGCACCACCGCGACGACTTCGCGGTCTCGGCGCCGGAAATCGTGCTCGCCGCCATCGCGAGCCGGACCGAGCGGATCCGCCTCGGTACGGCGGTCACGGTACTCAGCTCCGACGACCCGGTACGGGTGTTCGAGCGGTTCGCCACGCTCGACGCGCTCTCCCGGGGCCGGGCGGAGATCACCCTGGGCCGGGGTTCGTTCACCGAGTCGTTCCCGCTGTTCGGGTACGACCTCGCCGACTACGAGCGGCTCTTCGCCGAGAAGGCCGACCTGATGTCGCACCTGCTCACCGAGGGTCCGGTCACCTGGCAGGGCTCGGTCCGCGCGGCCCTGGACAAGCAGGAGGTCTACCCGAAGACGGAGTCGGGCCGGTTGCGTACCTGGGTCGGGGTCGGCGGCAGCCCGGAGTCGGTGGTCCGTGCCGCCCGGTACGGCTTCCCGCTGGTGCTGGCGATCATCGGCGGCCACCCGAGCCGGTTCGCCCCGTACGTCGACCTGTACCACCGGGCGCTGACCGAGTTCGGCAAGGAACCACTGCCGATCGCCGTGCACTCGCCGGGCTTCGTCGCCCGGACCGACGAGGAGGCCGCCGAGGTCCTCTGGCCGCACACCCGGGCGATGTTCAACCGGATCGGCCGGGAGCGGGGCTGGCCGCCGATGACCCGGGAGCGGTTCCAGGACGACATCACCGACGGCGCGATGCACGTGGGCTCGCCCGAGACGGTGGCCCAGAAGATCGCGAGCACCGTACGCAGCCTCGGTGTGCAGCGGTTCGACCTGAAGTACTCCAGCGGCACCCTCCCGCACGAGCGGATGATGACCGCGATCGAGCTGTACGCCACCGAGGTGATCCCGAGGGTCCGCGAACTGCTCGCGGCGGACGCGACCGAAGGGTCCTGAGCCTCCGGGCGCGCCGGGACCTGGTCGCGATCGGACGGCCGCGGTGGCGCCGCACCAGGGGATCCGGCCGTTGGCGGGGATCGGGCCGGCACTAGGGTGGTCGCCATGCTGCGCCACGTCACCGGGACCCGCTACGTGACCCCGCTGCGCGAGGGCGGGTCACTGCCGGGTCTGGTCGAGGCCGACGACCTGGGGACGTACGTGGTGAAGTTCCGGGGCGCCGGGCAGGGGCCGAAGACGCTGGTGGCCGAGGTGGTCGCCGGTGAGCTGGCCCGGCGCCTGGACCTGCCGGTGCCCCGACTCGTGGTGATCGACATCGATCCGGTGATCGCCCGGGCCGAGCCGGACCAGGAGGTGCAGGAGCTGCTCGCGGCGAGCGGCGGCACCAACCTGGGCCTGGACTTCCTGCCCGGCGCGCTCGGCTTCGACCCGGTCGCCCACCCGGTGGACCCGGAGCTTGCCTCGCGGGTGCTCTGGCTGGACGCGTACCTGGAGAACGTGGACCGGAGCTGGCGTAACCCGAACCTGCTGGTCTGGCACCGCCAACCCTGGCTGATCGACCACGGCGCGTCGATCTACTTCCACCACAACTGGCCCCGGGCGGCGGCTGCCGTACGCCGGCCGTTCCGCGCCGACGACCACGTGCTGGCGCCGTTCGCCACCCGGCTCGCCGAGGCCGACGCCGAGTTCGCCACCCGGGTGACGGCCGACCTGCTCGCGGAGGTGCTCGCCATGGTGCCGGAGGACTGGTTGGTCGGACCGGACTTCGAGTCCGCGCAGGCGGCGCGTGCGGCGTACCGCGACCACCTCACCGACCGGGTCGCCGACACGAGCGCCTGGCTGCCGCAGGTGGCCGCCGCATGAGGAAGCCCTTCGAGTACGCGGCCGTCCGCGCCATTCCCCGGATCGAGCGGGGCGAGCAGATCAACGTCGGGGTGGTGCTCTACTGCCAGGCCCGGGACTTTCTCGCGGCGCGGTTCCACCTGGACGCCGAGCGGCTGCGCTGCCTGGACCCCGGCGTCGACGTCGAGGCGGTCGCCACCGCACTGCGTGGCTGGGACACCACCTGCACCGGCGGCCCGTCCGGCGGCCCGGCGGCGCGGATGCGCCTCGGTGAGCGGTTCCGGTGGCTCACCGCGCCCCGCAGCACCATGATCCAGTCCGGGCCGGTGCACACCGGACTGACCGAGGACCCGCCGGCCGAACTGGAACGCCTGCTCGACCTGCTGGTGCGCTGAACGGCCGGACCGGCTGCCGGATCGGGGTGCCGGATCGCCGGCCGAGGTCGAGAGCGGGCCGGCCGAACCGCACGACGGCGGTCGGCCGGCACGTCGAGAAGCCACCCGGGCGGGGCTGGTCAGAAGCCGGGGAACAGGGCGCGCAGGTCGTCGAGGCTGAGCGGCCCGGTCACGCGTACGTCCTCCGGGGTGTGCCGGGGGCCGAGCCGCCCGACGGCCAGCCGCAACCACGCCTCGGCCGGGGCGTCCAACTCTCCGTCGGCCTGCTCCGGCGCGTCGGTCAGCTCGACCCGCTCGCCCAGCCGCAGCCCGTACGTGCGGTCCGGCTTGTGCAGCCGCACGGTGAGGGTGGCCTGTCGACCGCCGAGCGTCTCCGGCCGGGCGGTCCAGCCGAGCATGCCGGCGATGTGGTCGAACAGCAGCCCGACGGCCTCCGGCGTCAGCGTCGCGTACGGGTTGAAGCCAACCTCGACGTCCCACTGGTGCAGGGTGAGCTCGCTGAGCCGGAACCGGGCGGCGGTGGCGACGTCGACGGGCGCGGGCAGGTAGCCGAGGTCTACCCGGAGGTTCGCCCGGGTGGCCGGGTCGAGTGCCTCGTACGCCTCGACCAGCCGCTGGTTGGCGGCGAGGAACCCGCTGGTCTGCTCAGCCGGCGGCATGGCGTCCCACCGGGCCCAGACCTGGCGGTTGAAGTCGCCGCCCGGGGTGGGCTCCCCGGCGAGCGCGGCGGTCAGCGCGGCCAGGCCGATCTCGGCGCCGCTGCCGAGGTGGCTGAGCACCTGGGAGATCTGCCACTCGCTGGCGCCCGAGGGCTTCATTAGGTCGTCCGGGCCGAGTTCGCGGACGAACGCGGCGAGTGCGTCGTGGCCCGAGCGGAGGGCGGCGATGGTCTGGTCGGCAAGCGTGGTCATGCTTCTCCTTCGAAGAAGTTCTGCGACACCGACTTTATGCCGCCAGCGGATCACCCCGACACCGGGTGACCACGCTCCGGACGCGGACGCGGCAGGGGTCCCCGGCACTGGTGCGCCGGGGACCCCTGTGGTGCTTGTGTCGCTGTGCTGCCTGACTCCGTGCGGGCCGGTACTACTTGGTGAGCGGGGCCAGCTTGGGGTCGTTGGCGTACGCCTCGACGACGTTCGCCTTGGTGACGATCAGCGGCGGCAGCAGGAACGCCGGGACGACCTTGACACCGTTGTTGTACGACTTGGTGTCGTTGACCTCGGGGTCCTTGCCACCCTGGAGGTCCTTGACCATCTGGATGGTCTGCTTGACCAGGTTGCGGGTGTCCTTGTTGATGGTGGAGTACTGCTCACCGGCGACGATCGACTTGACCGACTCGACCTCGGAGTCCTGGCCGGTGACGACCGGGACCGGCTTGCCGGCCGACTTCACCGAGGTGATGACCGCGCGGGCCAGGGTGTCGTTCGGCGAGAGCACACCGTCGAGGGTCTTGCTGCCGGTGTAGGTGCCGTTGAGCAGCGTGTCCATCCGGCGCTGTGCGTTCTCGGCCTTCCAGCCGTCGGTGGCGACCTGCTTGATGTCGGTCTGGCCGGAGCCGACGACGACGTTTCCGGCGTCGATCTCCTTCTTCAGCACGTCCATCGCGCCGTTGAAGAACACGCCCGAGTTGTTGTCGTCCGACGAGCCGGCGAAGAGCTCGATCGTGTACGGGCCGTTCGGCTTCTTCTCCTTCATGCCCTTGAGCAGGGCCTCACCCTGGAGCTGGCCGACCTTGAAGTTGTCGTACGCGACGTAGTAGTCGACGTCCTTGGTGTTGGTGATCAGGCGGTCGTACGCGATGACCGTGACGCCGTTCTGCTTCGCGGTCTCCACCTGGGTGGAGAGCTGGGCCGCGTCGGTCGCGCCGATGACGATCACCTTGGCGCCCTTGGTGACCATCGCCGAGATCTGCGACTGCTGGTCGGCGACGGTGCCCGAGGCGGCGGCGTACTGCACGTCGGCCTGGAACCCGGCCTCCTTGAGACCGTTGCTGAACAGGTCACCCGCGAGGACCCAGTTCTCCGAGGTCTTGGCCGGCAGTGCCACGCCGATCAGCGAGTTGGCCGCGAAGCCCTTCTCGGAACCGGTCGAACCGGCGTCGTCCGAGTCGTTCCGCGACGAGCAGGCGGTGAGCGCCAGCAGGGCGACGGCGCCAACCGCGACACCCCTGGCGAGGAACTTGCGCATAGTGCGGTAGCCCTTCTTCGAAGTGAACCGGGACGGATGGGTTTTCCGGCCCGTTGAACGGTGACCGTCAGCCGGCCACCGGGGTTTTCGCGGGCTCGGCGCCCGTCGCGGGCGTCGAGCCCGTCGGCGCTGGTGCGTCCCGCCGGAACTGCCTCATGAAGATTCCGCTGATCGAGGGACGGCCCTGGTTCTTGTTCCAGACGTCGAGCGCGACCGCGAGCAGCAGGACCAGACCCTTGATGATCTGGACCCGGTCCGATCCGACGCCCATGAGCTGCAGACCGTTGTTGAGTACGGCCATCACCAGGCCACCGACGATCGAGCCGCTGATGGTGCCCAGGCCACCGGAGACGGCGGCACCACCGATGAAGACGGCCGCGATCGCGTCGAGCTCCCAGCTCAGTCCGTCCTGTGGCCCGGAGGCGGCGGAGCGGGCGACGAAGATCATGCCGGCGATGGCGGCGAGGATCGACATGTTCATCATCACGTAGAAGTTGACCCGCCGGAGCCGCACACCGGAGAGCTCGGCGGCCCGGGAGTTGCCGCCGACGGCGTAGATGTGCCGGCCGCCAGCGGTGTTGCGGGTGATGAACGAGTAGATCAGGACCAGGACCGCGAGGATGATGCCGGAGACCGGGAAGCTGGTGCCGACCCGTCCGCCGGCGAAGCGCAGGGTCGCGTACACGATCACACCGATCAGCACGGCGGCCCGGAGCACCGAGATCCACATCGGTGCGACGTCGGCTTCCATCTCCCGGCGGGTCTGGCGCAGCCGCCACTCCCGGATCACCACGGCCACGCAGGCCACGAGCCCGAGCAGCAGGGTGAGGTTGTTGTACCCGGTGTCCGGTCCCACCTCGGGCAGGAAGCCGGCCCCGATGAACTTGAAGTCCTGGGGTACGGGAACGGTGTCGGCGTTACCGATGTACTGGTTGCCGCCCCGGAACAGCAGCATCCCGGCGAGGGTGACGATGAACGCCGGCACGCCGACGTACGCCACCCAGAACCCCTGCCAGGCCCCGACCAGCGCGCCCACCGCGAGCCCGATGAGGATCGCGACGAACCACGGGACCGAGTACTCCTGCATGACCTTCGCGACCACGATGCCGACAAACGCGGCGATCGAGCCCACCGAGAGGTCGATGTGACCGGCGACGATCACCATCAGCATCCCGATCGCCAGGATGAGGATGTAGGAGTACTGACTCACCAGCGAGATGAGGTTGGCGGAGTTCAGCGTGAGACCGTTGGTCAGGATTTGGAACAGCAGGACGATCGCCACCAGCGTGAAGATCATCCCGAACTGTCGGGCGTTGGAGGTGGTCCCTCCGAACAGGGACTTCCGAAGGTCTTTGATTCGACTCATGGCGTATGCGTCTTCTTCGCTGAGGTCATCTGCTTCAACAGGGTCTCCGGGTCCGCGTCCCGCTTCTCGACGTCGCCGGTGATGGTGCCTTCGAACACGGTGTAGATGCGGTCGCACAGGCCGATCAGCTCGGGCAGCTCCGAGGAGATGACGATGACGCCCTTGCCCTGGTCCGCGAGCCGCTGGATGATGCCGTAGATCTCGTACTTGGCGCCCACGTCGATGCCCCGGGTCGGTTCATCGAGGATGAGCAGGTCCGGGTCGGTGAACATCCACTTCGCCAGGACCACCTTCTGCTGGTTGCCGCCGGAGAGCTTGGTGACGCCCTCGTCGACGGTCGGGGCCTTGACCCGCAGGCTCTTGCGGTAGCCCTCGGCGGCCCGGTACTCCAGCACCCGGTCGAGCACCCCGCGTCGGGCGATCTTGGACAGCTTCGCCGAGACGACCGAGGTCTTGATGTCGTCGAGCAGGTTGAGCCCGATCGACTTGCGGTCCTCGCTGACGTACGCCAGGCCGTTCTCGATCGCGTCCGAGACCGACTTCAGCTCGATCTCCCGGCCGTCCTTGAAGATCTTGCCGGAGAGGTACATGCCGTACGACCGGCCGAAGACGCTCATCGCGAGTTCGGTACGTCCGGCCCCCATCAGCCCGGCGAAGCCGACGATCTCGCCACGCCGTACGTTGAAGCTGGACCCCTTGGCGACGAGACGTTCCGCCGAGATCGGGTGCCGTACGGTCCAGTCGCGTACCTCGAAGAAGACCTCGCCGATCGACGGGGTGCGCTCCGGAAAGCGGCTGTGCAGTTCCCGGCCGACCATGCCCCGCACGATCCGGTCCTCGTCGACACCGTCGGCCTTGACGTCGAGGGTCTCGATGGTGTGGCCGTCACGCAGGATGGTGATGGAGTCGGCGATCTGCGCGATCTCGTTCAGCTTGTGCGAGATGATGATCGAGGTGATGCCCCGCTCCCTGAACCCGCGCAGCAGGTCCAGCAGGTGCTGGGAGTCGTCCTCGTTCAGGGCGGCGGTGGGCTCGTCGAGGATGAGCAGCTTCACGTCCTTCGCGAACGCCTTGGCGATCTCGATGAGCTGCTGCTTGCCGACCCCGATGTCCTTGACCAGGGTGTCCGGGTCCTCCTGGAGACCCACCCGGGCCATCAACTCGATCGCCCGGCGGTTGGCGACCTTCCAGTCGATCGCACCTCCCCGGCGCGGTTCGTTGCCGAGGAAGAGGTTCTCGGTGATCGACATGCCGGGAACCAGCGCGAGTTCCTGGTGGATGATCACGATGCCGGCGTGCTCGCTGCTCCGGATGTCGGAGAAGCGGGACTCCGTGCCCTGGTACACGATCTGGCCCGAGTAGGTGCCGTACGGGTAGACCCCGCTGAGGACCTTCATCAGGGTGGACTTGCCGGCGCCGTTCTCACCGCAGATCGCGTGGATCTCACCGGCCCGGACCACCAGGTTCACGTCCGACAGCGCCTTGACGCCGGGGAACTCCTTGGTGATCGAGCGCATCTCGAGGAGAACCGGGGCGGCGCTCACGACAGCGGCTCCACGGTCGGGTTCCCCATCGGGCGCGCTCGCACGGCGGCCGGAGCCACCGGCCGGCCGGATCCCGGTCGCCGGAGGCGTCCGCGCGCGTCCACCGCAAGGGGGGCGCGCCACGTCACCAACGTCATCGTTGCCTCCGTGGGGAGATGTCAACAGCTCATGCGTTTGTTGCGGGAAGCAACCTATTGGAGACGAGCATGTTTCGCAACATTCGATTGCCCGCCTCTTGTAGTCAATTGAGCACGCAGAGTAAGCACGCTTTCGGCGGATGCGGCCCGCCGTCGATCGGTCGGGCGCCGGCATACTTGCCCGGTGGTTCCCACGTTGTGGTTCGTCGGGGTGTCGACGGGACAATCCCTCATCAATGAGGCTTTCCCGCTCTGGATCGCCGACCTCGGTCTTGACCTGCGACTCGTCGGCCGCGACCTGCCACCGGACGCGCCGGCCCCGGCCTATCGCGCGCTGCTGACCGAGCTACGTGACAGTAATCATGTTCTCGGCGCGGTGGTGACCTCGCACAAGGTAGCCGTCCTGCGGGCCGCGGGCGACCTGGTCGACCGGCTCGACCCGTTGGCGGCCGAGTGTGGCGAGGCCAACGCGCTCCGACGGGACCCGGACGGTCTGGCCGGTTTCGCCCGGGACCCGATCTCCGTCGGCCGGGTGGTCGACGAGATCTGGCCCGACGGTCGGGACGTGGTCTGCCTCGGGGCCGGCGGGACCGCCATCGCCCTCGGGCGTCACCTGCTCACCCGTACGGTCGCACCCGCCCGGTTGGTCTTCGCCGACCCGAGCCCGGAAGCGGGCCGCCACCTGCGGTCGGTGCTGGGCCCGTGGGCGCAGGCCCGACGGGTACGGCTGGAGGTGCACGTGGGCGCCGGACCCTGGAACCACCTGGTCCGGAGCAGCCCGGCCGGCACGCTCGTGGTGAACGCCACCGGCCTGGGCAAGGACCGTCCCGGAAGTCCGCTTTCGCCGACCGCCACCTTTCCACCCGACGCGGTGGTCTGGGAGCTGAACTACCGGGGCGACCTGACCATGCTGCGCCAGGCCGCCGACTCCGGCGAGGGCCTCGTGGTCCACGACGGTTGGCGCCTGTTCTGCCACGGCTGGGCCGCCGCACTCGGTCCGATCCTCGGTCTCGACGACGAGGCGGAGCGGGCGGAACGGTTCGCCGTACTCGCCGCGCACCTGCGTCCGTCCGGCTGACCGCCGAATCCGCTAGCCAACCGGCACGACGCCGGACAACTCGACCACCTCGTCCGCGCAGCCCCAGGAGAGGGTGACGCCGGCACCGCCGTGCCCGTAGCTGTGCACCAGTCGCCGCCCACCCGGCAGCCCGACCGGGTCGACCGCCACCCGCGCCCCGCCGTGCCGCGCCGGGCGCAGCCCGACCAGGTGTGCCAGCACCCGCGCGTCGGCCAGTTCCGGCACCAGGGCGGCGCACCGGCGCAGGATCGCCGCACCCTCGTCCCGGTCCGGTTCGGTGCCCCGGACGTCCCGCTCGAAGGTGCCGCCGAGCACCACGTCGGCACCGCGCGGGTGGACGTACGTGATCCCGGCCGGGTTCTGCTCGTCGCGTACCGAGGTGACCAGGCCCGGGTTCTCCACCAGGACGATCTGACCCCGGGCCGGATGGACCGCCGGGTCGGCGGCCAGTCCGCCCGAGGCCAGCCCGGTGGCGTTCACCACCACCGGCGCCAGGTCGGCGACATCCGCGAGCCGGTCCAGCCGCCGTCGCAGCACCGCCACTCCCCCGGCGGCGAGCTGCCGCAGCAACCACTCGAGGTACGGACCCATGTCCACCGTGGGCACGGTGAACCGCCACTCACCGGCGTAGCCGGACGGCACCTCGGCCGCCGGCGCCTGGCGGAAGTCCGGCACGGCCGGCGCCCACCACGGCGGCGACCCCGGCGACGTACGCAACAGCATCCGGGTCGGTCGCAGCACCACCCCCGGCGCCGCGTGTCCCGCCTGTTCGGTGAACTCGTCGAGGGTACGGCTGGCCCAGCCCAGCACCCGGGGGTCGCCGTCGGTGTGGGTCGGGTACCAGACGGCCGCCGCGACCCGCGAGACCGTCTCCGCGCTGTCGTCGGCCGTCACCACCGTCACCCGGGCCCCGGCCCGCCGCAGTCTCATCGCACAGGTCAGCCCGATCACGCCGGCGCCGACAACCACCACATCCGTCATGCCTCCCAGCGAACCCGCCGGGGCGGCCGGCGTCCAAGACGGGTCACCTACCACCTGATAAGAGATGCTTATCCTTGGTCGATGGAGCTGCGGTCGATGGAGCTGCGCCGGCTGCGTTACTTCGCCGTACTCGCCGAGGAGTTGCACTTCACCCGGGCCGCCGAACGCCTGCGCATCGCCCAGCCCGCGCTCAGCCAGCAGGTGCGGGCGTTGGAACGGGAGCTCGGCGCGCGACTGGTCGACCGGACCGCGCGGGGGTGCGTGCTCACCCCGGTGGGGGTGGTGGTCGCGGACGAGGCCCGGACACTGCTCACCCAGGCCGGAGCGGCCCGGGACCGGATCGCGGCGGCCGTACGCGGGCAGGGCGGACGGTTGCGGCTGGCCTACACCCGCTCGGCCCGGGGCGGCCGGGTGGACGCGTTGGTGGCCCGGTTCCGGGCGGAGAACCCGTACGTCGAGGTGGCGCCGGAGACCGGCTGGACCGCGCCGAACGTCGCCGGCCTGCTCTCCGGTCGCTACGACGCGGCGTTCGTCCGCCCTCCGGTGGACGAACCCGGGATCCGGTGCCACTTCGTCGACACCGAGGAACTGCTGCTGGCGGTGCCGGCGGACCACCCGTTGGCGAAGCGGCGGCGGATTCCCCGCGAGTTGGTGGTGGACGAACCGGCGGTGATGTGGCCGAGGGAGAACGGTCCCGGCATGTACGACCGGATCGTCCGGCAGATCTGGCCGCACGGCTTCAGCCCGGTCCGGCACGAGCCCGACGACGAGCAGTTGCTCCGGGCGGTCTCGGCCGGCGGCGTGCTCGCCGCCGTACCGGCCGGACGGGCCACCGCCCTGCGGGTGCCCGGGGTCCGGCTACGACACTTCACCGCCCCGGTGCCGACCGTCGACATCGGACTGGCCTACCACGTCCGGACCGTGACCCCGGTGGTGCTCCGGCTGCTCGCCCTGCTCGACCAGCCGTCCACGTTGACGGTGGACCCGCCCGCGCCGGCTCAGCCGAAGAACTCGGTGAGCACCCGTACGACGTCGTCCGGGCGTTCCTCGGCGAGGTAGTGACCCGCGCCGGCCAGTTCGACGAACCGGATGTCGTCGGCCCGGTCCGCCAGGGCCATCGGTAGCGGCGCGTAGTAGAGGCCACCGAGGGCGAGCACCGGCATCGGGAGCCTGCCGTACGTTTGCATGTCGGTGATGTCCTGCCCGAATGCCTGGTACCAGCCGTTCGCGGCCCGGATCGCGCCGGGCTGGTCGTAGGCGTCGGCGTAGATGGCGCGGCTCCGTTCGCTGATCGCGCCGACGTCCCTGGCCTGGTGTTCGATCAGCCAGTCGATGAGCAGACGGGCCCGACCGGCGAGCAGTTTCTCCGGCAGGTCGGCGACCTGGTTGAACGCGAACCACCACAGGTGCGGCTGACCGGGCTGGGGCAGCATGGCGAACGAGTTGAAGAACGTGTCGGGGTGCGGCACGTCGAGGATCGCGACCCGGTTCACCACCTCGGGGTGGTTGGCCGCGAAGCTGAACGCCACCATCGCCCCGATGTCGCTGCCGGCGATGTCGACCCGGTCGTAGCCGAGGTGCCGGACCAGTTCGGCCACGTCACGTGCCATGGTCTTCTTGTCGTACCCGGTGTCGGGCTTGGCGGAGTCACCCATGCCGCGCAGGTCGACCGCGATCACGCGGTGGCGCCGCGCCAACTCCGGCATGATCTTGTGGAACTCCCACCAGGTCATCGGCCAGCCCGGTAGCAGCAGCAGCGGTTGACCCGTCCCACCGGCGACGTAGTGCAACCGGGTGCCGTTGACCTCGGCGTAGCCGTCGTCGAATCCGTCGAGCATCAAGATCCCTTTCAGGTACGTGAACCCAAGTTCTCATTCCTCACGGACGGTACCAGTAACGTGAATTCACATTCACGCACGGGTAGCATGGCGTCGTGCCCAAACCGCGTGGCTTCGCCGAGGAGGAGATCCTCGACCGAGCATTAGACTATTTCTGGACAAACGGGTACGCCGGTACGTCGATCAACACCCTGATCGCCCACCTCGGCCTACACCCGGGCAGCCTCTACCGCACCTTCGGCGACAAGCACACGCTGTTCCTGCGCACGCTGGAGCACTACCGGGACACCCACACCCGCCGACTGGCCCCGACCCTGCTCGCGGGCGGCCCGGTGCTGCCACGCGTCCGCGCGGTCCTGGTCGACTACATCGAGGCCGCCGCCGCCGAGTCCCTGCCACGCGGCTGCGTGGCCGTCAACACCGTGGGTGAGCGGCTTCCGCTCGACCCCTCCGCCGCGCGGATCGTGCAGGAGATCCTGACCCTGGTCGAGGACGGCTTCCGGCAGGGACTGCGGGCCGCGGCCCGGCAGGGCGAGATCTCGCCGGATCTCGACCTGGCGGCCCACGCAACCATGCTCATGACCCTGCTCCAGGGGCTCCAGGTCGTGGTCAAGGTCGACCCGGACCCGGTCCGCCTCACCGGAATGGTCGACGCCACGCTCGCCACACTCCGCCCCCGGTAGTCGGCGCCGGGCGACACCCTCGACGGCCGGTGGGCGGGTGACCTGCTCGCCATCGGCACCTCGGTCACGGTCGTCGACCCCGCCGGCATCGTGCGGACCAGCAGCGACACCGCCCGGTCGGCCGAGGCGCCGGTCCGGTTCGAACTGCGGCGCACCGGGCGGGCGGACTACACCACCGCCTGCTGAGGGCGTGCCAATCCACTCCCCCGCCGCGCACCCAGATTCCGAAGAATGCCCCGTACCGCCGTAGGCTGCCCCGCGAAGAAGGTGATCCACAGGGGAGAGTGCTCGGGGTGAACGAGGTGCCGGCGGCCGTCAGGTCGCGCGTGGCGAGCTGGTGTACGGGTCTGGTCGGTGCCGAGTGGTTCAACGCCGCCTCGTTCGGCGTGATCATCGTGAACGCGATCGTGCTCGGGCTGGAGACGTACGACCGGTTTCTCGACCGGGCCGGCACCGCCCTGCTGGCCGTCGAGTACGCCTGTCTGCTCTGCTTCGCGGTCGAGCTCGCGATCCGCTTCGGCGCCCACCTCACCGCGCCACGCGAGTTCTTCCGTGACGGCTGGAACCTCTTCGACCTGGTGATCGTCTGCGCGCCGCTGCTGCCCGGCGTACGGGAGAGCGTCACGCTGCTGCGGCTGCTGCGACTGGCCCGGGTGGTCCGCGCGGTCCGGCTCTTCCCCAGCCTCCGGGTGATCCTCGGTGGTGTGCTGCGCAGCCTGCCCGGACTGGGCAGTTTCCTGCTGATCGCGACGCTGACCATCTACCTGTACGCGATGGTCGGCTGGATGACGCTGGGCGACGCCTACCCGGACCGGTACGGCACCGTCGGGCAGGCCATGCTGACGCTCTTCCTGCTGCTGTCGCTGGACGGCATCACCGACGCCCTGGAGGCGGGTCGGGTTGTCTCCGAGTGGAGCATCCTCTACTTCACCTCGTACATCGTGGTGGCGTCGTACCTGCTCACCAACCTGCTGATCGGCATCGTGCTGAAGGCGTTGGAGGAGGCGCACCAGGCCGAGCAGCCGGGCCGGAACGCGCCCGTTCCGGCCACGTCGCCTCTCCCGCCCCCGCCGCCGGTTCCGTCGGCGCCGACGGGTGCGGGAGCCGTGTCGGGACGGGCGGAACAGCCGCCCGGGTCGCCCCAGGACACCCGGCTGATCGGCGAACGACTGCGCGAGCTGCGCGCCGCCCTGGACGCCCTGGAAGCGGAGTTGGACCAGCAGCGGCGGGACGAGACGGACGAGGGGCCCCCGGCCGCGTGGGCGGCGATCGAGCGGGCGACCGCCGACCGCGCCTGAGCCAGCTCCCCGGAGCCCACTATCGTGATCAAATGGTCGCGGCGCTGGAACTGTATCTGGACCCGGACGCCACCCGGCGAATCCGGACGCTGTGGGACGCGCTGGAGTCCGAGGGCGTGCAGAGCATGCGGTCACTGCTCGGCCAGCGGCACCGCCCGCACGTGTCGCTGGCGGTCGCGCCGCGCCTCGACCCGGTCGTGGTCGCCGAGGCGCTGACCGGGATGGTGGTGGCCGCGCCGCTGCGGCTGTCGTTCCGGCACGCCGGGCAGTTCCTCGGGCGGGTGCTGTGGCTCGGGCCGACGCCGACCGTGGAGATGCTGGCCCACCACGCGCGGGTGTACGACCGGCTGAGCCGGGCCGGCGTGTCGCTCGCCGAGCACTACCAGCCGGATCACTGGGTCCCGCACTGCACGCTCTCGATGCGGGTGCCGAACTCGCTGATGGCCGCCGCCGTACGGCGTTGTCTGGAGGTGCTGCCACTGGAGGCGACGGTGGTCGGCGCGGCCGTCGCCGATCACGCCCGGGACATCGTCGCGCCGCTGGCCTGAGCCCGGTCGGCGGGTGCTCCGGCGCCCGGCAAGGTGTCCAGATTATTCCAATGTCGCTGGATTGATTGACAGCCCCTAGATCGACCGGTATCAAGATTGACACACGTATGTGTATACGATCTTGGCCTGGGCCGACGGGGAGGGTCAGTGAACGACTCGGGTGTGGCGGACGTCTTCAGCAGGCGTTCCGCCCTACGGATGGGTGCCGGCTTCGGTGCGGCGGCCTTCCTCGCCGGCTGCGGCGTGACGACGAGCAACGGCGGCGGTGACGGCGAATCCGACTACCCGCAACGCGCGGTCGAGCTGATCGTCCCGTTCGCCCCGGGCGGCAGCACCGACCTGATCGCCCGCACCCTCGGCAAGGCGATCGAGAAGCCACTCGGCCACTCCATGGTGATCGTCAACCGGGACGGCGCCGCCGCCGCGGTCGGCACCAAGGAGGTCGCCGCCGCGGCGGCGGACGGCTACAAGGTCGGCTTTCCGCCGAGTTCGCTGTTCACGCTCACCCCGCAACTGGTGAAGAACGCCGACACGGTGCCACTGGACGATCTCCGCGTGGTCACCGGGCTGACCGTGGAGAACATCGTCCTGGTCGCGCACCGGGACTCACCGTTCAAGACACTCGACGACGTGATCGCGCTCAAGAACAGCGGCCGACGGATCACGTACGGGCACTCCGGGGTGGGGACCGGGGCGTACTTCGCCCAGACCGCCTTCTACAAGCTCGCCGGGATCAACGCGACCGACGTACCGTTCGGCGGCGGCGGTCCGGCCGTCACCGCCGTGCTCGGCAAGCAGGTCGACATCGGCGCCTCGCAGCCGGCGGAGTCGATGCGGCTGGTCCAGTCCGGCGAGTTGCGCTGGCTGGGCGTGTTCAGCCAGCAGCGCAGTCCGTCCCTGCCGGACCTGCCCACCGCCACCGAGAAGGGGTTCGACCTGGTCGTCGACCAGGCCCGGTTCATCGCCGGACCGAAGGCGATCTCCGACCAGGTGGTGGAGGCGCTGCGGGCCGCGTTCCAGCAGGCGGTCACGGACCCGGCGTACGACGACTTCCTGAAGAAGAACTACATCGACCGGTTCGAGGTCCCGGGCCCCGACGTGGCCAGTAAGATCAAGAGTGACTTCGACCGGTACAAGGTCCTGATCGACCGGTTCGGGCTGCGCCCGTGACCGGCCGGCTCGACCAGGACGAGTCGGCCTCCCCTCCCCCGCAACCCGGCCTCGCCGCCGTCGACCCCGATGCCTATGTGGCCGAGGCGGAGATCCCGCCCGCCGGCCCGGTCGGGCAACTCGTCGCCGGAGCCGTACCGGTCGCCCTCGGCCTGACCTGCCTCGCGTACGCGGTCTCGCTCGGCCTCGGCACGGCGACCGAGGCCGGGCCGGGGCTCTGGCCCGCGATCGCGAGCCTGCTCCTGGTCGCGGCCGGGCTCTGGTCGCTGGTCTTCGAGCGGCACACCCAGGGCGCCGAGCAGTTCAGCCGGGGCGCGGTCGGGATCGCCGTCGGGATCGCCGGCCTGGTCGTCTTCGTCCTGCTGATCAGCCGGATCGGGTTCGAGATCCCGACCCTGCTGACCATGGTGCTCTGGCTGAAGGTGCTCGGCCGGGAAGGGTGGCTGACCACCGCCGTGGTCAGCGTCGTCACCACCGCGGCGCTCTACCTGCTGTTCGTGATCCTGATCGGCGTCCCGTTACCGAGATTGGCCTTCTGAGTGGACTTCCTCGAGCCCGCGCTCTCCGGCTTCGGGGTGGTCTTCACTCCGGTGAACCTGGCCTACGTCCTCGCCGGTGTCGTGATCGGAATGGTCATCGGGGTCCTGCCCGGCCTCGGCCCGGTGGCGACGATCGCACTGCTGCTGCCGATCACGTACGAGATCCCGGCCGAGGGCGCGATCATCCTGCTCGCCGGCATCTACTACGGCGCCATGTACGGCGGAACGATCACCTCGGTCCTGTTGCGCCTGCCCGGCGAGGCGGCCACCGTGATCACCACGATCGACGGGTACCAGATGGCCCGCCAGGGCCGGGCCGGCTCGGCACTCGGCATCGCGGCGATCGGGTCGTTCATCGGCGGCACGGTCAGCATCGTCGGGCTGACCCTGGTCGCCCCGCTGCTCGCCAGCCTCTCGCTCGGCTTCGGGCCACCGGAGAACGCGGTGCTGGCTGCGATGGGCATCCTGCTCGTCGCCAGCCTCGGCACGGTGTCGACCGCCAAGAGCCTGGCCGCCGCCGCGCTCGGGCTGCTGCTGGCCGCGGTCGGTCCGGACCCGCTGTTCGCCTCACCCCGGTTCACCTTCGGCAACATCAACCTGGCCGACGGGGTCGACTTCATCGCCCTCGCGATGGGGCTGTTCGGGCTCGGCGAGATCCTCTACCACCTGGAACACCGGGCCCGGAACACGGTGCCGAAGCCGAAGGTCAGCAACGTCTGGCCGTCGCGGGCCGAGTGGCGACAGTCCCGGGGCGCGATCGGGCGCGGCTCGGTGGTCGGCTTCTTCATCGGCCTGCTGCCGGGCGGCGGCGGGGTGCTGTCGTCGATGGCCGCGTACGCGTTGGAGAAGCGGCGCAGCCGGCAGCCGGAGCGGTTCGGCCGGGGCGCGATCGAAGGGGTCGCGGCCCCGGAGACCGCGAACAACGCCGCCGCGACCTCGTCGTTCATCCCGCTGCTCACCCTGGGCATCCCGACCAACCCGGTGATGGCGCTGATCTTCGGTGCGCTGCTGTTGCAGGGCATCGCCCCCGGCCCACGCCTGATCGACGAGAACCCCGAGGTCTTCTGGGGCGTGGTCGACTCGATGTACGTCGGCAACATCTTCCTGCTGATCCTCAGCGTGCCGCTGGTCGGCGTCTTCGTCCGGCTCGTCTCCGTACGCGACAGCATCCTCGCGCCGATCGTGGTGATGGTGACCATGCTCGGCGTCTACACCGTGAACAACAGCATCTTCGACATGCTGCTGGTGATCTTCTTCGGCGTGATCGGCTACCTGATGAAGAAGACCGGGTTCGAACCCGGACCGCTGGTGCTCGCCTTCGTGCTGGGCAGCCTGCTGGAGACGGCGATCCGGCAGTCGATGCGGATCTTCGACGGCGACCCGACCGGCTTTGTCACCCGCCCGATCTCCGGCACCCTCTTCGTGGCCGGTGTGCTGGCGCTGCTCGTACCGGTCGGGCTGCGGCTGCTGCGGGCACGGCGTAGCCGTACCGAGGCGAGCGTGCCGACCAACGCGACGGAGCCGACCGAATCGGCCGAGCCGCTCGACAGCGACGTGCCGGGCGGATCGCGGTAGGCCCCGCCCGGTCGGCGCGACTGACCCGGCCCGCCGTTGGGTAGCCGGTGCCACACACCGCCCACATTCATGTCGCCGCACTTGTACCACTCGATGTGACCACAGGTCAGCCGAGAGGAAGACCGATATCAATGGTTCGGGTCGCAGGAAGAAACGACGACGTTGCCATCGACGATCTTACATGTTAGGGTGATTCCGAGAGCGCTCGGGCCTAGCCTGAAATGGCTTCGCTGCGGTTTTCCGCATGGCGCAGAGTCCAAGAATGCAATCAGTCGACACTACGGGGGTCAACATGAATCTGCTCAAACGACGGGCCGTCCGGCTTGCCGCCGGAGTACTCGCTGCCGTGCCCTTCCTTGTCGGAGTCGCGGCCTCACCGGCCAGCGCCGCCGCCTCCTGCACCGGCACAACGCAATTCTTTGTCGGGGACCGTCAGTTCACGATGCCAACCGTTGGAAACAGTACCGCAAACGTCAACTGCGTGCTGGGGGTAGGCAATCAGAGCGCGGCCGTCTCGAATCTCCAGAGACACCTGAACGCCTGCTACTGGTCCGGATCCAGCGCAGGAGGGCACCGCAACGTGTTCGGTACCGCCCTCGTGGTTGACGGCGACTTCGGTGGCAATACGCGCTCTGCTCTGGCTGCGGCTCAGAGATCTCATTCAATCGCCGACGATGGTGTTTACGGTCCGCAAACTCGGCAGACCATCCTGTTCGTCACCACCCACACGAATGTCTGCGCTCGCTTCGGCCAGTGAGACCATTTCTGATGTGCGTGGGGAGCTGACCGGCTCCATCCCTGCACGCGTCGCGCCTCTTTGCCCCCTCTTCGGTCGGTAAGCCGATCTCGCGCGATCGGTTCAACCCCGAAGAGGGGGCGCGCGATTCGAGGCGACCGGATCAGGCGTCCCCTCCGTCCCCACCGTCATCGCCGTCGTCCGACGCGTCGCCGCCGCCTCGCGAGTGGGAGTCGTATCCGTCGCCGTGTTCGTCACGCCTCCCATTGGGCACGGCGGGCAGGCCGGGCAGACGGGCCACCCGCTGACGCAGTCGGATGGCACCGACGACGAGTGCGAGGAAGACCACGATGCACAGGACGTTGAGGAGGAGCGAGCCGACGCCTTCGGACATGAGGCCGACGATAGTGAGGCAAAGCCACACTCAGATCGATCGCAGCCGCCGCCGCAGCGGCGGGTCATCGACCCAGGCAACGAACCTCGCTTCGGCCTGCTCGCGGCTCAGCTCGGGCAGGCCGACCATCGCCTTGTCGCGGAAGCTGGCCATCACCCAGGCCAGACGTCGTCGGTCGGTTCGGTACCAGCTCCACATGCGGCGTTTGAAGGTCTGGCATGGCCACTCCTCGCCGTCGTCACGACAGCACCAGTCCTCGCCCGGCCGGTGCGGGGTGCCCACCGGATCGCCGTCCTCCGGGTCGTCATGCCGCCCGTTCACACCCGTACTCCCATCCGGTCGGCGAGGTCGGTCACCAGCGCGGACGGGCTGCCCGGGGTACGGCGCAGGATCTCGGCCATCACGGCGTGGGCGACCGGGCGGGTGCGGATTTCGGCTGGGGCGACGCGGTCGGCTTCGACGAGGCATTCGCCACCGTTACTCAGGTTGCCCTCGATGACGTGTCCTCGGGCGATGTCGAGCAGGTGTTGTGCCCTACGTTCGGGCATCAGGGCACCGAACCGGCGTAGGGGCAGACCCTGGTTGATGGTGACCGCTCGGCCGCCGTCGCCCAGTTCGACCGCTGCTGCGGCGGCGTGGAGTTGCAGATTCGTCGGGCCGAAGGAGGTCCAGTGGCGGTTGTCGTCCTTGCCGATGGTGGTGGCGGCGACCTTCGCCTCGCGCAGCAGTTCCCGGACGCTCGTGTGGTCGCCCAGGTGTGCCGCCGCCATAGTGGCCTGGAGCAGTAATGATCCGTACACGGAGACCCGGTCGCGGTCGGCCCAGGTCGCGCCGTCGGGGGCGAGGCGGTGGGCGGTGACGATGTTCGCCTCGAACGCCTGCCGGACGTGGCCGGCGGCGAGCAACGCGTTGGCGAACCTGGTGGTGCCGGTCCCGGCGCGCAGCGCGTCACCGGTCCGAACCGCGATCGAGATCGCCCGCTCGGCGGTCAACCTGGCCAGGTCGTACGCGCCGAGCTTCCGCAACGCCGACGAGGTGACCTGGTACACCTGCCCGAGCAGGCTCGCCGCCTGCTCACCGTTACCCCCGCTGTAGTACGCGTCAGCCGCCTGCACCTGACCCAGCAGGGTCGGCAGCTCACGGACGAGGATGTCGTACCGGGCGTGCTGGAGGCTCAGCCACGCGTGCGTGACCGCTTTGCGCAAATCGGCCACGGGCAGCGGAGACGCCGGAGTGCCGAGGTACGCGGCCGGCGCAAAGTGGGTGAGCGTCAGTCGAAGCTTGTCGAGGTCGATCTGGTCGGTGGTCGGCACGGTCTGCGTGCTCTCGACCTGGCTGGTCAGCATGTCGACGCTGATCTGAAGCACCCCGGCCATGTCGAGCAGGACGCTGAACTTGTCCAACCGCCGTTCACCACGCTCGACCTTGTCCACCCAGCTCTTCGACTTCCCGAGCCGGTCGGCGAACACCTGCTGGGACAACTTCCGCCGCCCCCGCCAGTACGCCACCCGCCGCCCGATCGGCAGCTCCTCACCCACCGGCTCAGCCCGCAGAGTTACGACGGACCCGCCCGGACACCCCGACCGCGAAAAACTCCAACGGCAGAGGCTTACTACCGGTGTCAAACCGGCCCCGGTTCGGCTGCCGACGACGAGTGCCAGGAGCCGGAGGTAGATCAGGCGTCACCTCGCGTGGCGGCGTGGTGGGATCCGTCGGCTGATCGTAGTGGTCGAACATTTGAGTCTCCTTTCGGGATCTGGAAGGGGCCGCCCCGGGTGCGCGAGCAGCAGTGTGAGATACACGAGGCGGCCCCGCAGTTCTGCCCCGGCTCTTGCCGTAGCTCAGAGCAGTTCCGCTAATGACACTCTCGTGTGGATGAGCCTATTCTCGGAACAGCAACGGGCGGGTCAGAGCACGAACAGGTAGAGATCACGAACATTGAGTGATCCCCACGAGGACAGTCGTCACCTGGGCAGCCCTGTAGATCCAGTGGACAGTTTTGTAGAGAGGCAGGAGTACCGATGCCCGTAACCCCCCTGCAGTTCTTCCTTCGCGAGCTACGGAAACGGCGCGAGGCGGTACCCCTGACCCAGGACGAGTTGGGCAGAAAGATCGCGTTCTCGGCTTCTCACGTAAGCGCCGTTGAGCTGGGCAACCGGCCGCCAAAAGAGGACTACCTGACAGTGCTCGACCAGGCCCTGAACACGGGCGGTTTGTTCCTGTCCATGTGGCAGGACCTGGTGAAGGACGAGGCGGCACCAAGATGGCTCCGCGAGTGGCTGGAGTACGAACGCGAAGCCATCGCGCTCCGCTGGTACGAGCCTGCCTACGTTCCCGGTCTGCTCCAGACTGAGGCATACGCTCGGGCGACGGTCATGGGCGCTCGTCTTACCCCCGACCAGGCCGAACAGCGGGTTCTCTCGCGGCTCGAACGGCAATCCGTGCTAACGCGTGACCCGCTTCCACAGGCATACTTCGTGCTTGACGAGCAGGTGATCAGGCGGCCGTGCGGCCGCCCAGGTGTGATGGCGGAGCAGTTGGAGCACCTGGTGACCCAGGCAGAACAGGAGCACATTCAACTGCACCTCGTACCAGCCGAGGTGGGGATGTACCCAGGGCTGGCCGGCGCCTTCATCCTCGCCGAGCTGCCGGACAACTTCCGGGTGGGTCACGTCGACACCCAACTCAAGGCGCAGATCGTCTTGCGTGCGGACGACGTTGCTAACCTCAGCATGACGTGGGAGAGCGTCCGTGGAATCGCCCTCCCACGTGGGCAGTCCCTCGATCTCCTCAAGGAAGTGGCGAAGACATGGACATGACCGGCGCCCAGTGGCGGAAGTCGACCCGCTCGTCCTCTAACGGCGGGTCATGCGTGGAGGTCGCCGACAATCTCCCCGGCCGCGTACTGGTCCGAGACACCAAGGACCGTGACGGCGGCACCCTCAGTTTCGGCCCAGACGCGTGGCGCGCGTTCGTCGGGCTGGCGAAGCAGCACTGACCTCACCCCAGCGTCCCCCGTGCCGTGGCAGGTACGGGGGACGCTGTCGGTCTGAAGTCCTACTGCCGCGACGCAGGACTACGGTCGGCCGTCAAGGAACACCCGTAGGCGGGGAAGGTGCTGCTGAATTTGTTGGGAGGGGCGTAGAGAACCTACGGCCGGACGTAGTGCGGCGCCGCGACCCAGCGTGGCTACGGGGGCAAATCGGACATGAACAAGACGCACGTCTGCTGCGCTGGTTCGAACCCGCGCTGGTGCCGGTCCTGCTACAGCGAGGCGTACGCGCGAGCTGTGTTGTCGTGGGCGGCCTGACGAACGCGGACGATGTCGAGCAGCGTGCAACCTCCGGATCGAGCAGCAGGTGCTCCTGTCCGGATCGAGGCGGCCGCAGTTCTTCGTCATCATCGACGAAGCCCTCCTACGACCGGCGTCGATAGCCGAGAAGTTTCCAGTGCAGTGCAGTGCACCCACCTGGTCCGGCTTGCGGAGCGACCCCATGTGCATATTCAGGTGGTGCCAGCCGATGCCGGGGCTCAAGCTGGACTTGCTGGGGGCTTCATCATGACAATGGATCCGCTCAGTGAGGCCGTGCACCTGGACGATTCGCTACAACCGCGCGTGGTCTTTCAGCAGGCCGACATCGATACGCCGCAAAGCATGTGGAGGGCCATCCTGCGGTATCACGGCCGACCACACCCGCCCTCGACCTACTCAAGGAAGTGGTAGCGACATGGCAGACCTGACCGGCGCCATCTGGCGGAAGTCGACCCGCAGCGGTAACGGCGGGTCCACCTGCGTCGAGGTGGCGAAGAACCTCCCGGGCGTCGTCGGCGTACGCGACAGCAAGGACCCCACAGGGCCCGCCCTGACCTTCGAGCCGACCGCGTGGCGCGCGTTCGTCGGACTGGCGAAGCAGCACTGACCTCACCCAACGTCCCCCGTGCCGTGGCAGGTACGGGGGACGTTGTCGTTCCAGCGACGGAACCGCCTCGGGCGCTACGGTCGGCCGTCGAGGAACATGCGCAGACGGGTGAAGGTGCTGTTGTTGGCACCGGGCACGTGACCGTTGACCGCGCGGCAGGCCCAGCCCAGGCGCATCGCCACCCGGCTGGCGGCCACGAGGTCTCCGGCGAAGCGCTCGGCGTACGGGGCCAGGTAGGCGTCGCGGAACGGGGCGACGTCGACCGAGTTCTCGACGTCGTCCAAGCCCCACGCCAGCACCCCTTCGAGGGTGACCGAGAGGGTGAAGAACGGGTGCGAGACGCAGGCGTCGCCCCAGTCGAGCACCAGGTGACGGCCGTCGCGGACGAAGACCTGCCCGTCGTGCAGGTCGTCGTGCTGGAGGAGTTCGGGCAGCCCGTACGCGGCGAGTTCGCCGCAGAGGTCGGCCACCATCGGCGCGGCGTCACGGAACCGCCGCTCGGCGTCGATCTCGTCCATCAGCCGCTCGTAGGCCGACGGGAGCACGGCCAGCCGCATGTCCGGAACGCCGAGCGCGAGCAGGTCGTCCACGTCCGGGGCGAGGTCGAGTTGGATGCCGGCGTAGAGCGGGAGGATGTCGTACCAGCGCTTCAGGCTGGCTTCGCGGGGCGCCACCGTACGCAGGCTCTCCCCGCCGTCGGACATCAGCATCCAGCCGATGGTGGTGTCGGCGGCGAGCAGGGGCGGCACCGCGTCGGGTCGGCGGGCGGCGAGTCGTTCGACGACGGCGGCCTCGTGTCGTAGCGGCTCGGCGTTGGCCTTGAACCAGACGTCGCCGGCCTCGGTGGGGGCACGCAGCACCGTCGACCACGGGTAGACGTGCGGCTGCTCGATCACGCCGGTCCGGCTCATGCCCAACTCGTCGAGGCGGCCGTCGATCCAGGTGTGTGCCCCGGCCAGCCAGTCGCGGTCGCGCCAACGCTTGTCGTCCATGATTGGGGACACGCTACAACCAACCGTGCTCGCGCGCGGTCTCGATTGCCTCGGCACGGTTGGTGGCCCCGAGCTTGCCGACGACGGCGGCCAGATAGTTGCGGACCGTCCCGTTCGAGAGGTGCGTACGCCGGGCGATCACCGCGACCGGGGTGCCGTACTCGGCCAGCCGCAGCACCTCCAGCTCTCGCGGGGTCAGCGGACAGACCGGCGCGGCGAGGGCGGCTGCGGCCAGCGACGGGTCGACGTAGCGGTCGCCGCCGTGCACCCGCCGGATCACGTCGGCCAGCGTCCCGCCCGGTGAACCTTTCGGCAGGAAGCCCTTCGCACCGGCGGTGAGCGCCCGCTGGAGATGCTGTGGTCGCCCACGGCCGGTCAGGATCACCACCGCGCAGGCCGGCAGTGCCCTGGTCAGCTCGGTGATCACCGCCCAACCGTCCGAGACGGGCATCTCCAGGTCGACCACGGCCACGTCCGGCTGATGTGCGAGGGCGGCGGTGACGGCCGTCCTTCCGTTCGCCGCCTGGGCCACGACCTCGATGTCGTCCTCCAGGCCGAGCAGCGCGGCCAGGGCGACCCGGATGAGTTCCTCGTCGTCGGCGAGCAGCACCCGGATCACCGTGTCACCACTTCCCGTGGGAGTCGGAGCAGTCCGTCGCCGCGCACGGTCACGGCTCCAATTTCACCACGGCCCGGAGGGTGAACACGCCGTCGGCGCTGCCGGTCCGCAGCGTGCCGCCGGTCTCGCCGAGCCGGTCGGCCAGGCCGCGCAGCCCGTGACTGTACCGGTCCGGTCCGGCGTCGGTGACGCCGTCGTTGGTCACGGTGAGCCGTATCCCGTCCGGTTCCTGGTCGATGTCGATCGTGCACCACTGGGCCCGGCTGTGTCGCAGCACGTTGCTGCTCGCCTCGCGCAGGATCGGGGCCAGTTGGGCCGCGACCGGCGCCGGCAGCTCGGCGTCGGGCGCGGTGACGGTGCAGCGTACGCCGGACGAGCGCAGGACCTGCGCGATGGCGGCCAGGTGTGCGGGCAGGTCGACGCGGCGGTAGCCGTGCACCGCCTCGCGTACGTCGTGCAGCGCCGAGACGGCCAGCCGCTGTGCCTCTGCCGCTTCGAGTCCGGCCCGTACGGCGTCGACCGGCGCCAGGCGGGCCGCCAGTTCGGCCTTGAGCGCGATCACCGTGAGGTTGTGGCCGAGCAGGTCGTGTACGTCGCGGGCGAACCGCAGCCGCTCCTCCGCGGCGGCGAGTTGTGCCTGTGCCGTGCGCCCCTGTCGGGCCTGGACGAGCAGGTCCCAGAACCAGACCTGTAGCCAGTTGATCACGGCGGTGCCGAGTCCGAAGGCGCCGGTGACGAGGAGGTGACCGGTGGCCGAGCCACCGGTCCATCGGGCGACGCCCACGCTGGCGGCGAACGTCAGCACCGTGGTGGCGACCGCGACCGGCCAACGCGACAGCAGCGGGACCACACCGATGACGGTGGCCCCGAGCCAGGCCCAGGTCGGCCACACCCCTGCGGCCACCGGGCCGACCAGCGGCACGGAGAGCAGGGTCGCTCCGGCGAACGCGAGCAGCAGTGCCCGCCGGGCCGGCTCGGCCAGCCATGGCGTGACCAGCGTGTACAGCACGCCGACGTGGGTGGCGGTGAAGACGAGGACCCCGGTCGCACCGAGCACGAGCCAGAGCTGCCGGGGTTCGCGTACCAGCCCGACGAGCGGCATGAGCAGGCTGGTCATCAGGTTCACCGCGAGGGCCAGCAGGGTGACCATCCGTGCCCGGCGCAGCCGAGGGTCGGCCCGCGACTGGTCGGGTTCGGGCAGCACGGCGTCGATGCTAGTCAACGGCGCCGATCCTCAGGTCAGCGCCGCGACGACGATCGATGCCGCGACGAGCACGTCGAACGGCAGGCAGAAGTCGACGAACCCGCGCGGCACAACGCGGCCGTCACGGTGCGCGTAGTCCCAGAACGCGTGCCCGAGCCAGCCGGCGGCGAGCACGTACTGCCCGATGGTCGGGTCGACCGCGACGGTGACCAGCGCGATGCCGGCGAACAGGACGACGCCGACGGCCTGCCGGGTGACCGGACGCGCTCCCCCGCCGGTGGTCGCGGCGGGTCGCCAGCTGCGAAGGAGCGCGTAGACCAGGTACGCGAGCGCGACCAGTGGCAGCACGCCGGTCAGCAGAGTGAACGGGGTGAACGGCTGCGGGTCGACGAAGGAGAGCACGCCGAGGGTGATGCCGGCGCAGGTCCACGGTCTGACCAGCAGATGCCTGAGGCGGTCCGGTGAGGTCGTACGAAGAGGTTGTGTCTCCTGCTGCGTCATGCCTCCAGGCTGCTGGCGGCGGTGCGCACGGTGTACCCGTGTTCTGTCACCTTCCGACCGTGCGTTCTACACACCGCCGCCCGCGTGGCCGAGCCGGAGATGTGACGCGCCAATTTCCTACATGGAATTTCGTGTACGTACACGTTTTCTCGTGTATGACCGAACCGGACACATGCTCCTGCCCTGGCCGGCGTCACTCTCGGGCGGCGGGTCTCCTGGAAACGAGGATGAGCGGGATTGGGGGGTCAGGAGGCGTCGCGACGGGTGAAACCGAACAGGCCGGCGCCGAGCGCGAGGACCACGTACGCGACCGTCACGGCGACCGCACCGACCTGTGACAGCAGGTAGGGGTGGTTGTTGCCGGCGAGTTGCGGGGTGAGGTTCGGCAGCAGGACCGAGGCGAACCTGAGATGCCACGTCGTCGGTAGGAAGTGCGCGAAGACCGGCGCCACCAGGACGAGGCCGCCCAGGGTCAGCAGCGTCGACGCGGTCGAGCGCAGCACGGCTCCCAGCCCCAGCGCGACGGCGCTGGTGACCATCACGACGAGCGCCGCGCAGAAGACCGTCGGCAGCGCGTCGGTCCAGGTCGGCCAGGGGTTCAGCGGTGCCGGGCGGTTGCCCAGCAGCAGGGCCGCGCCGCCGAGGGTGAGCAGCGCGAACAGCGACCCGCCGAGAATGCCCAGCATGCCGGCGATCGCCGCCTTGGCGCCGAGCAGTGTCCGGCGTTGCGGCACGGCCAGCAGGCCGGGGCCGATGGTGCCGGTGGCGAACTCGGTCGTGATCAGCATTGCGCCGATCGCCCCGACGAAGAACTCCACGAACGGCATGACCACCACGGTGAGATCAGCCGTCTCGTAGTTCGCCTGCTCGGCCGCTGTCGCCCGGTCGAAGGAGCCGATCAGCAGGGACAGGACGAGCATCCCGAGCAGGGTCGCGGCGAGGCCGGCGGCGAGGAACGCGTACGTCGACCGTACGGTGCGTAGCTTCATCCACTCGGCGGCGACGGTGTCCCGGAAGACCCGTGAACGCGTACCGGGTGCGACGAGAGCGGCGCTGCTGCTGCGCGGAGCGAGTTGCCGTGTGGTCATGGTCGTGCCGTCCTCGTGGTGTCGGTGCGGTACTCGGTCGCCTCGCCGGTCATCTCCAGGTAGACGTCCTCGAGGGTGGCGCCGCGCGGGGTGAGCCCGTGGACGGGAATCGACGCCGCCGCTGCCGCGTCGCCGATGGTGGCGGCGTTGACGCCGACCACGACGAGTCCGCCGTCCTCACCGGCCGTGACGGTGGCGCCGAGGCCGGTCAGGACGGGGGCGAGTTCGGCCGCCCGTGGCGACCGCACGAGTACGTCGCGTTGGAACCGGTCGCGCAGTGCCGCCACGGAGGTCTCCGCGAGCAGCCGACCCCGGCCGATGATCAGCACGTGGTCGACGGTGAGCGCCATCTCGCTCATCAGGTGACTGGAGAGCAGTACGGTGCGGCCCTCCGCCGCGAGGGACCGCAGGGTGGAGCGGATCCACCGGATACCGGCCGCGTCCAGCCCGTTCACCGGCTCGTCGAGCAGGACCACGGCCGGGTCGCCGAGCAGCGCACCGGCGATCCCGAGGCGCTGACGCATACCGAGCGAGAACCCGCCCACCCGCTTCTGCGCCACCCCCGCCAGGCCGACCCGCTCCAGCACCGCGCTCACCCGGGCGCCTCCGATCCCGTTGCTCCGGGCCAGGCAGGCGAGGTGGTGGAAGGCGGTACGGCCGGGGTGGGCGGCACCGGCGTCGAGCACCGCGCCCACCTCGCGCATCGGTCGGCGGATCCGGTCGTACCGCCGGTTGCCGATCAACGCCTCGCCGGAGGTGGGACGGTGCAGGCCGAGGATGATTCGGAGGGCGGTGGACTTGCCGGCACCGTTCGGGCCGAGAAAACCGGTCACCACTCCCGGGCGGACTTCGAACGACAACTGGTCGAGTGCCAGCGTCGGCCCGTACCGCTTGGTCAGTTCCCGTACCACGATCATGGGGAGAAGGTTTTCAGGATCGAGTGGTCCGGCGCGTCTGGCCACGGTCAGAAATCGGTGTCCTACCACGGTCAGACGCGCTGCCCGACGCACCGGTATAGCGTGTGCCCGTGCGTTCCAGACAGGATCGGGGCGCGGTACGTCCCCCCACGTTCGAGGTACCCGGCACGGTGGTCGACGCCCTGGTCGCGGTCGGGCTGGCGTACCTTGCGGTCGACGCGACCCGCGACCCGCCGGGTCCGGCCTACGGCGGCCCGGTGTGGGTGGTGTGGCTGGTCGGGGCGGCGGTCGGGCTTCCGCTGGCGGTCCGCCGCCGGTGGCCGCTGCCGGTGCTCGGTTTCGTGGTGCTGGCCGCGGCGACCGCGACCGCGATCGGCGCCGTCGGTACGGGCGTCATCTGGGTGACGTACGCGCCGGTCGCACTGGCGCTCTACACGGCGGCGACCGTGACGGGTCACCTCGGCGCGACGGTCGCGCTGGCCGGCGGCCTGGCCGCGCCGGCAACCACGATCGTCTGGCTCTACGACCGGACCGGGATCGTGACGGCCGACGCGCCCGGCAGCGAGGTGCCGTTGTGGTGGGCGTTCGACCTCGGGCTGGTCACCGTGCTGGTGACCGTGGCCTGGACGGTCGGCCGGCTGGTGCGCTGGCGCCGGTCGGTCCAGGCCGGTGTCGCCCGCCAGCTCGCCCGGGACGCGGTGGCCGCCGAGCGGCTGCGGATCGCCCGGGAGTTGCACGACATCGTCGGGCACAGCATGAGCCTGATCGCGGTGAAGGCGACGGTGGCCAACCACATCGCCGCCCAGCGACCGGACGAGACGCGCGCCGCGCTGGTCACCATCGAGCGGACCAGCCGGGCCGCGCTCACCGAGATCCGCCGGCTGCTCGACGTGCTGCGCGCGGAGGACGATCCGGCGGTCGAGCTCGGCCCGTCGCCCGGGACCGCCGACCTGTCCGACCTCGCCGATCGGCTACGGTCCGCCGGGTTGCGGGTGGACCTGCGGCTCGACGGTGTCGACGACCTGCCGCAGGCGGTCGACCTGACCGTGTACCGGATCGTGCAGGAGTCGCTGACAAACGTCGTGAAGCACGCCAACGCCAGCCACTGCCGGGTGGCGGTACGCGCCCGCGACGGCGACGTACGCGTCGAGGTCCTGGACGACGGCCGCGCGCACCGGTCGTCCGCCCGGCAGCCCGGCGGGCAGGGCCTGATCGGCATGCGTGAGCGTGTGACCATGTACGGCGGCACCCTGACCACGGGGCCGCGCCAGGAGGGCGGGTTCCAGGTGGTCGCCGACATCCCGTACGTCGCCGTGGAGGAGAGCGCGTGAACGATCCCTCCGCCGTCCCGGACCAGCGGTCCTCGTCGGACGTACGGGTGCTGCTCGCCGACGACCACCCGCTGATGCGGGAGAGTTTCCGGGCCCTGCTCGACGCGTCGCCGGGTTTTGCCACGGTGGGTGAGGCCGGTACCGGCGCGGAGGCGGTGCGACTGGCCCGGCGGCATCTGCCCGACGTGGTGTTGATGGATGTCCGGATGCCGGAGATGGACGGGATCGAGGCGACCCGGCAGATCTGCGCGGGTCCGGAGACCGCATCCGTACGGGTGCTCATCCTCACCACCTTCGACCTGGACGAGTACGTCTACGCCGCCCTGCGGGCAGGTGCCAGTGGCTTCCTGGTCAAGGACGGCACCGCCGCCGAGTTGCTGGCCGGCATCCGGGTCGTCGCCGCCGGCGAGGCGCTGCTGGCCCCCCGGATCACCCAGCGGCTGATCGCCGCGTTCACCCGGCAGACTCGGCCCTCCACCGGTCCGCCGCCCGGCCTGGAGGCGATCACCGAGCGGGAACGTGAGGTGCTGGTGCTGATCGCCCGGGGGCTGTCGAACACGGAGATCGCGCAGCACCTGCACGTGACGGTCGGCACCGTGAAGACCCACATCGGGCGCCTGCTCAGCAAGCTCGCCGCCCGGGACCGGGCGCAACTGGTCATCGCCGCGTACGAGACGGGTCTGGTGACGCCGGAGCCGCGATGAGTGCGCGCCCCGGGCGTGGTGTCGGTTGCGGCGGTCAGGCGGGCGGGGCCGGGTCGGCGAAGGTCTCGCGCAGGGCCGGGTCCACCGACCGGCCGGTCGTCGGCTCGACGAAGAGTTCGGTGAGGAAGAGGTCGGCGGCGTGGCTGGGGTTGACGCCCGACTCCTTGCCCCCGAGGGACTGTAGCGCCCCGCCGAGTCGTAGTGCGGCCCGTACCGCGCCGGGCGGCAGGCGACGGACCCGGCGGCGCCGACCGACCGCCTCGGCGATGCGCGAGATCATGTCTTCCCAGGTCAGGTTCTCGTCGGCGACCGGGATATCGTCGCCGCTGGCCCGTTCGAGGGCGTCGACCGCGATCTCGGCCACGCTGCGGGCGGAGGCCCCGGCGCTGCCACCCCCGGGTACGACCAGGGGTGTGCGTGACCTGGCCCAGCGGTCCAACGGGCCAGCCCAGTTCGGCAGCCGGTCACCCGCCCGGCCGAAGACGAAGGGCAGTTCGAGTACGGCGACGGGGAGATCCGGACCGGCCGCCGCCCGACCCTCCCGGGCCTGCTCCACCCGGCACCGGACGTACGTGTGTCGGTCCGCGAGTCGCCACTGCGGGTGCAGCCGCTCGAAGTAGGTGTAGTAGGAGCCCATGATCACGCCACGGGTGAGCCCTTCCTGGCGGGCGGCGTCGAACAGCCGCACCACGGGCTCGACCATGTCCCGGCGGAACACCGGGTGGATCGGCTTGGGCAGCGGTCGCTGCTCCTCGCTGCGGGTCGCGTACACCACTCCGTCGTGACCGGCGAGCAACGGTCGCAGGTCGTCGACCGAGGCGGCCTGGAGATCGAGGAGGTGATCGATTCCCGGATGTGCGGTACGCGCCACCGTGGTCGCGGCGTGACCCCGCTCGCGCAGCACGTCCACCACATGGGCACCGATCAGGCCACTGCCACCCACCACGAGAATCCGCACGCTGCATCGTCCACTCCGGACCGGGTTGCTTGTCAAGACGCTGGCTGATTCCGCCGTGTCGGGTCGTCGCCACGTACGATGCGGGACGTGGCGCGGGCCGACGGAATTCTCGCGGTGTTCGACCGGATGGCCGAGCAGTTGCGGTTTCCCGAGCCGGAACACCCTCACTACTACCTGATGGCGGCCCGGCTGCACGCGTACAGCGAAGCGGATCGCTGGGCACTCGTGGTCGAGACGGTGGGATACAACCCGCGCGCGGCCAACGTGGTCAACGTCCTGCACCGTCTCGGCGACAGCATCGTCGGCATCGAGGATGACGAGGTGTGGCACCACAACCGGGTCGACAACTTCCTGGACCTGTTCGAGGAGCAACCGTGGCCACCCCGGTACCGCCAGGTGCCGATCATCGTCCGGGGACGGCCGCTGCTCGTGGACGCCGCCACCACGATCCGTCCCGAGGAGCTGTTCCGGCTCCTCGTGCCGGAACACCGCGACCTGCTGCTCGCCGACGAGACCGAGCTGCGCCACCTTGTCCCGGCGGACCTGCCGCGCGTGCTGAGGCTGGACGACTGGCACCACGTCGCCCTACGGGTCCAGCCGCCCAGCGCCGAACGGGAAAGACGACGCCGCCAGCACGAGATCCTCGCCCGACACACGCCGCCCGAGCAGCGGGTGCCGTTCGAGGTCCGGCCGAGCGATGTGGAGACGTACCGGCAGATCGCCGAGGTGCTTGCCACCGCCGACCCCGCCCACTACCGGCCGACCGCGCCGCCGAACACGCACTGGAGCAACTGGCCCATGTCAGGGGCTCTCTGACAACGACCTCTCAGCGCCAGTCGACGCGGTCGTCGATGATGTCGGCGACCCGCCGCCAGTGCGCCGCGACCTGTTCGCGGTCGAAGGCACGCGCTGAGTAAGGAGGCGACCGAGTCGGCTGCCGGGACGGGCCAGGAGACACAGGTCGCCATTTTGATGGACAACACGGTGATCACCGCGCCGACCATCAACGGTGTGATGACCGGCGACGCGCAGATCTCCGGTGGGACGCTGTCGACCCGGGACGGAACGACCGCACTCGCGGCGACCCTCAACCACGGCGTGCTGCCGCTGCGGCTGGTCATCGCCTCCATCGAGACCGTCCGCTGAGCCTCGACGGTCGAGCCCGCCCGCTGACCCTCCAACCGTCGAGCCCGTCCCTGGCCGTCCGACGGTCGGCCCTGTCCGCTGGCCCTCCGAGCGTCGGGTGTCCCGGCGGGGCCGGGTGGGCGCATGGTTGAGTGGAGCTTGATCGACCAGCGGGTGGGCGATCGGCACAAGGGGGCAAGATGGGCGGGGCGGAGATCCTGATCGACGCGTTCGGACGGGTCCGTGGGCTCGTACACGACGTGGTGCGAGACCTGGGTCAGGAACAGTTGGCCCACCGGGTGGGTCCGGAGGCGAACACAATCGCGTGGCTGGTCTGGCACCTGGCCCGTAACGAGGACGACCACGTGGCCGACGTGGCCGGGACTGAGCAGGTGTGGACCGCCGACGGCTGGATGGAGCGGTTCGGGCTGCCGTTCGACCCGGGCTCGACCGGGTTCGGCCACACCACCGAGGAC
Organism: Micromonospora sp. NPDC050397; assembly: GCF_044901685.1. Taxonomy (NCBI): domain Bacteria; kingdom Bacillati; phylum Actinomycetota; class Actinomycetes; order Micromonosporales; family Micromonosporaceae; genus Micromonospora; species Micromonospora sp. NPDC050397. The sequence goes on along the minus strand of NZ_JBJDPS010000001.1, from coordinate 1,305,915 downwards.
GTGGCGGCGGTCCGGGTGGACCGCGACCTGCTGACCGGGTACTACGACGCGGTCAACCGGAGGTCCGTCGAGTACGTCGCCGGCCTCACCGACCCGGAGATGGACCGGATCGTGGACACGACCTGGGATCCGCCGGTCACGTTGGGCGTACGGCTGGTCAGTGTGATCGGCGACGACCTGCAACACGCCGGGCAGGCCGCGTTCATCCGGGGCATCCTGCTCCGCTGAGGTGTAAGGAAGGGCCCCTTGTTAACGCTATGCGTTAACAAGGGGCCCTTCCTTACACCTGGGGGGCGGCGGCCTGGTTAGGGTGGGCGGAGTGAGCGTGGAGAAGGCTGACGCCGCCGGACCGACCGCCCTGGGGCTGGTCGTCCATCCCAGCGCGGACGTACGCGACTCGGTCCGCACGATCACCGACTGGGCGACCAGCCGCTCGGTCCCGGTGATCGGGCGCGACCAGGACGCGGGCCGGCTGCCGCCGGAGGTCGCCACGGTGCCCGACGACCAGTTCCGGGCTCGGATCAAGGGGCTCGTCTCGCTCGGCGGTGACGGCACCATGCTCGGGGCGATGCGGCTGGTCGTCGACCGGCCGGTGCCGGTGCTCGGCGTCAACCACGGCAATCTCGGCTTCCTGGTCGAGGTCACCCCCGCCACGCTGGAGGACGCGCTGGCCCGGCTGGTCGCCGACGACTACACCATCGAGACACACGGCTGCCTGGTCGCCGAGTGCAGCAGTGTCCGGCCGCTCAGGACCGACGTGGGCTTCAACGACTTCATCCTGGCCCGGCAGGGCCGCACCGGGACCGTCTCGATCGACCTCAGTCTCAACGACCAGCAGTACGGGTACTACCGGGGCGACGCCGTGGTGGTCTCCACGCCCAACGGCTCCACCGCGTACAACTACGCCGCCGGTGGGCCGATCGTCTCCCCCTCGGCGGCCGCGATCGTGATCACCCCGGTGGCGCCGATGGCCGGCATCAACCGGTCGATCGTGCTCGGTGCCGGTGACCGGGTGTCGCTGCACGTCGCGGCGGACAGTGTCCCGGTGGCGGTCAACGTGGACGGCACCGCGTCCGCCGAACTCGCCCCGGGTGACGTACTGAGCCTGCGCATGGACGAGGACGCGGCCCAGGTCGTACGTCTGGCCGCCGGCACCCACGCGAACCGCAGCCGGATCAAGCTGAGCCTGCTCGACCTGCCGTTGCGCCGCGACCAGTTGCTGGAGCTGATCCCGGAGGAACTCCGCCCGAACGGCAGCGTCCAGCCGATCCAGGACCGGGCCGACGCCGAGGACGCCGGACGGTAACCCGACGGCATGGGTCGGCCGCCGGGTCGGCGGTCACCAGCCGGCGCGGGCAGGTCGACGGCGGCGACGCAGCCAGAGGACGGTCGGTACGCCGAGCGCCCCGACGAGGACCAACGCGCCCAGGACGAGCCCGGCCCGGCCGACTCCGTCGGCGGTCGCCGAGGCGGCGGCCGGGCGGGGCGAGGCGTCGGACGAGCCGATGCCGCTCGCGACCTCGGCCTGGTCGCCGGCCGGCGGGGCGCTCGCGGAGGCGACGGCGCTGGGACGGGCCGAGGCGGCGGGACGGGTGGCGTTCACGGCCCCGGCCGGCGGGGCGGCCTCGACGAGCACGTCCGAGCAGGAGTAGTAGGTGTCCGGGGTGTTCGAGTTCTGCCAGATCGCGTAGACCAGGTGCCGGCCGGACAAGCCGGCGGGGAGTTTGCCGCGCATCCGGTAGGAGCCGTCGACCACGGGTGGGTCGGTGGCGGTCAGGAACGGCTTGTCTCCCAGGTCGGACCAGGTCAGCGGCTGGCTGGGGTCGTAGCCCTGGTCGGTGACGTACCAGCGGAAGGTGCCCTTGTGCGGGATCGTGGTGCGGTAGGTGAAGCTCAGCTCCACCCCCGCCTTGAGCTTCGTCGCCGGCCAGTCCGCCCGGGGCAGGTCCAGGCCCTTGAACCGGGCGATGCCGGCGCTGCACAGCCGCCCGTCGGGGATCTTCTGCCGGTCCCGCCCGGCCACGTCGGGCACCCGGATGTTGTCCCACTGCTCGGCCACGTTGCCGGCCGCGACGGCCGCCGTACAGGCTGCGGACCGGTTGGTCTGGCGTGCCTCCGGGCCGCACGCCGCCGCCCGGCTGACCGGGCTGCCCGGCGCGCCGTGGGCGAGGGCTGGACCGGCGGCCAGGCCGCCGAGCAGCAGCCCGACGGCAATCACGGCGACAGATCCGACAAATCGGCGACGTACGGTCATCATGCGGCTGACCTCCCGGGCATGGGTACGGGAAGCGCCCGCGAAAGGTTCAAGCCCGGTGATGTCTTTCGTCCCCGCCGTCGGGTGGCGGGAGAGGCTGCGCGGTCGGTGCTCAGCGGTCGAGCAGGAAGGCCCGGCGCTCGTCCGGGCTGAACTGCCGGGAGAGGCGGGTGGCGGCGACGGTGAGCAGCCGTTCCACCGATCCACAGAGATCGCAGTCCCAGGTGCGTACGGAGCCGTCGGAGTGGACGGTCACCACGCGTTCGCCGTCCGGGGCGAACGCGAAACCCAGCGGTCCGGGGCCGAGTGGGTGCAGGGTGACCGGTTCGGTCGCGGCGGCGGTGGCCCAGAGTTGGATGCCGGTCAGCTCCTCACCGCCCAGCAGTGCGAGATGCCGACCGTCCGGGGTGTAGGTCAGCCGGGTGGTGGCCGCACCCTGTCCGGCGGCGGCGAGCAGGGTCGGTGAGCCACCGGTGGCGGGCCAGATCCGGATGGTGCTGTCCAGGCCGAGGCTGGCCACGCTCCCGCCGTTCGGGCTGAACACCACCGAGGTCACCGCTCCCTCGTGCCGGCCGAGCACGACAACCTCGTTCCGAACCTGCCCGCGCGGCGGGACCGGACGAATCGACACGGTGCCGTCGGCCGCGCCGGTCGCGATCCGCCGACCGTCCGGGGCGAAGGCCGCCACCGCCCTGCCGGGATCCAGCGGTACGCCGGCCGGTGCGGACGGATCGATCCCGTCCCGGACCCGTACGCCGCCGGGACCGCTGGTCAGCACCTGCCGGCTGTCCGGGGCGAAGGCGAGTCGGGTGGAGCCGGCGGCGTCGACGGTGGTGACGGGCGTGCCGGTGCGCCAGTCCCAGATCCGGACGGTGCCGGCCGAGTCGAGGCTGGCCAGCCGGACCCCGTCCGGGGCGAACGCCAGGTCCAGCACCATGCCGGCGTGCCCGGCCAGCACCACCGGGTCACCCGTCCGGTCCCCGTCCCCGTGCCCGTCCCCGTCCACCCTCGCTGGACCGCTGCGCACCGGACCGTTCCCGGTCGCGCCGCCGTCCGTCGTCGCGCCGGGACTCGGGGCGACGGCGGTGATCCGGACCTGGCCGTCGGTGATGCCACCGCTGGCGAGGTGACGGCCGTCCGGGCTGAACCGGGCGATGTGTGCCAGCTCGACGTGCGGGTGGGCGACGGCGGGCTGCCACGGTCCGCCGGTGTCCCACGATCGGACCGTGCCGTCCTCGCCGACGCTGACCAGGTGACCGTCCGCACGGATGGTGGCGGCCCGGACCGCGCCGGCGTGCCCGCGCAGGGTCAGTGGGTCGCCCGGGGCCGAGGTGTCCCAGAAGCCGAGGACGCCGTACCCGTTGGTGGTGATCAGGCGTTCTCCGTCTCGACTGAACGCGGTCGGGGTCACGCCCCGGAGCCGACCGAGCACGGTCGGCGCGCCACCGGTCGACGACCAGATCCGCAGGGTGCCGTCGGTGCCGGCGGCGATCCGGCTGCCGTCCGGGCTGAACAGCAGTTCGTCGGTGTCGACCGAGTCACCCAACTCGACCGGAGCCCGGTCGGGGTCGACCGCGTCCCAGATCCGGACCGGTGCCCGTTCGGTGCCGGCGGCCAGTCGACGACCGTCGGCCGACCAGCCGAGGGTGTAGACGGCACCCCGGCCGCCGCCGGGCAGCAGCCGGGGCGTCGGCGGGCCGGTCACCTTCCACAGCCGTACGTTCCCGTCCGCGTCGCCACTGGCCAGCGTCGTGCCGTCGGGGCTGAACCGGATGTCGCGTACCGGGCCGGTGTGGCCGGGCAGCAGGATCGGGGCACGGGTGGGTTCGGCGGTGTCCCAGAGCCGGACCACCGGTTCGTTGTGGGCGCTGGCGACGAGCCGACCGTCGTCGCTGATCGCCACCGCGTACAGGTCCCGGCCGGACCCGGGCAGCGCCGTCGCGGCGGTGGGTGGTTCGGCGGCGTGCCAGACGCGTACCGTGCCGTCCCCGGTGCCGGCGACGGCGTGGCGGCCGTCCCGGCTCAGCGCCGCCGCCTTGTTGCCCGGACCGAACACCGGCTCGGCGGAGAGTCCGCGCCAGTTCAGGGTCGCCTGCCGCAACACCGCCTCGGCCAGCGGGTCCGGTCGCAGTCGGTACGCCTGCCGGGCGAGCAGGAACGCCAGTTGCGGATCCCGGCTCATCTGCGCCCGGGCGCTGGCGATGAGTTGCCCGTGCTGGGCCCGGTCCCGCTCGTCGGCGGCGCGTCCGGCCTGCACCACGGCCACCGAGGCGAGCGCGGTGACCACGACCGCGACCCCGGCCAGCGTGGCGCGGACGATCCGCCCACGCCTGCGCCGCACCGCCAGGCGCTGCTCCTCGGCCCGGTGGCTGTCGCCGAGGAACTGCCGCTCGGCCCGGCTCAGGCTGTCCGGTCGGCTGCCGGCCCAGGCTTGGATCCGGGACAGGGCGAGCCCACGCAGCAACGCGCCCGGGTCCCGGTCGAGTGACTGCCAGGCCACCGCCGCCTGGGTGAGCCGGCGATGGGTCCGTACGCCCTCCCGGTCCTCGTCGATCCATTCACGCAGCCGGGGCCAGGCGTTGAGCAGCGCCTCGTGAGCCAGGCGTACCGAGTGGTCGTCCACGGTCACCAGGCGGGCACCGGCCAACCGCTCCACCACCGTGGCGGTGAGCGGTTCGCCCTCGTCAAGCTCGTCACGTGCCAACCGGCGGCCGGTCACCGGCTCGTCCCCGGTGCCGAGCTCCACCATCCGCAGCAGCACGTGCCGGGCCGTGCGCCGCTGGTCGGCGTCGAACTCCTGCCAGACCCGTTCGGCGGTCTGCGCGACGGCGCCGTCCATTCCGCCGGCCGCCTCGTACCCGGCCAGGGTGACGGCGCTGCCGCGACGGCGCCACCACGTCTCCAGCAGCGCGTGCGAGGCCATCGGCAGGGCCCCGACCCGGTCGGCCACCTGCGCGACGATGGTCGAGACCAACGCTCCCTCGACCATCGCACCGGCGCGTTCCGCCGGTCGTACCACCGCGTCCCGGACCTGCGGCGGCGTCATCGGACCGACGAGCACCTGGGCACCGGAGAGTGCCGCCGGAAGGTCGGGCGACTCGGCACAGCGGCCGTAGAAGTCGGCGCGGACGCCGAGCACCACCCGCAGCCGGCTGCGCGGGGTCCGTACGGCGGCGAGCAGGGCGGCCACGAAACGGGACCGGGTGTCGTCGTCGCGGCAGAGCGTGAAGATCTCTTCGAACTGGTCCACCACCAGGAGCAACTCGGGCCCGTCGGCGTCCCCGCCGACGGCCTGCCGGACCGCCAGGTGCAGGTGTGCGGGGTCGGCGGCCAGGTCGGCCCGAAGCGCCCCGGCCGGTACGCCGGTCAACCGGGCCAGCCGCACCGCCAGTTCGCCCAGCGGGTCCGGGCCGGGTGTGGTCACCAGCACCACCGGTGGGAGACGGCCGCCGGATTCTGGTCCGACCCGCCGTGCGGGGCTCGTCGGCGCCTCCGCCCCGGGTTCCGCTCCTGGAACGGGGACGCCACCGGTGAGCACCGCCGGCACCAACCCCGCGCGTAGCAGTGAGGACTTACCGCTGCCGGAGGCGCCGAACACGGCGAGCAGGCGCTGGCGGGCCAACCGCCGCAGCAGGTCGTCGACGAGTTCCTCCCGGCCGAAGAACCAGCCGGCCCGCTCCGGCCCGTACGCCGCCAGCCCCTGGTAGGGGGCCTCCAGCGGGTCCCCGTCGGTGGCCGTCGGGTCGACCGGTGAGGTCAGCCGGACGGCTCGGCGCCACCGTTCCTCCCACTCGACCCCGTTCCCGCCGCAGGCATTGACGTACGCGAGGGTGACCGCGAGGGTCGGCAGCCGGCGGCCACCGGCGGCGTCGGAGAGGGTGGTCGCGGAGAAGTGCGCCCTCCGGGCCAGTTCCCGGTAACCCGGTCGGCCGGCCTTCTCCCGGAGCAGGCGCAGCCCGGCGGCGAACTCCGTGATCTCCGGGTCACCGGGTCCGAGGTCGCCCTCCGGTCGTGGCACTCGCACGCACCCCCACAACGTCCCGGTCCGGCCCGTCCGGAGTTGATTGTCCGGCCGGGCGGCCCGAAGCCGGACAACGAGTCGGCGACTAGACATCGATGCAGCGGGTCCCGGACGGTACCCGCCGTGATGTTCAACGAGGGGGAACCCAGCGATGTCCAAGATCTCTACCAGGAGGAGTCCGACCACCCTGACCAGCTTGTTCGGCGTACTCGTCACGCTGGCGTCGCTGGTGGCGGGTGCCGGCACGGCGGCGGCGGAGCCGACGGCGGACCGGGCCTCGACCAACGCGGGGGTGGTGCGTTACAACGCGATCTGGGAGCCGGGCAGCGACGGCCGGCCGGCGGTGCACACGTACACCTCCCACGACCTGCTCCAACGCAACAGCGAACTGTTCAACCAGGGTTACCGGATCGACTCGCTGACCCAGACGACGATGGACAACGGCGAGCCGCGTTACGACGCGATCTGGCGACCGGGCAGCGGGGTCAGCCCGGTCGTGATCGGCTGGTCGGAGCAGCAGTTCTTCGACCAGAACGCGATCTACTGGGGTCAGGGGCTGCGGCTGTGGCGGGTCAACCGTTACCTGCACAACGGCAGCTTCCGCTACGACGGTGTCTGGAAGCCCGGCACCGACGGGCGACGGGTCGTGGTGGACTGGACGGTGGACGCGTTCCGGGCCGAGGACGCCCGGATGCGGGCCCTGGGCTACCGCCTGGTCCAGGCGAGCGGGGTGCGGCAGAACGCTCTCGGCACCGAGATCCGCTACATCGGCATCTGGGTGCCGGGCACCGACGCCCGACCGACGATGTTCGGTGCGACCTGGGACGAGATGATCCAGGCGAACGGCAACCACTGGACCAGCGGCTACCGGATGAAGTACCTGAACGTCTGGCGCAACCACGTGGGCCAGTTGCGCTACGACGTGATCTGGGAGCCGGGCAGCGACGGGCGGCCGGTCATCACCGCTCCCGCCTTCGCCGAGCTGATGGCGAAGAACGCGGAGTTGTGGGCCGCGGGCTACCGGCTGACGGTGGTCCAGGGGTACCTGAGCCCGAGCTGATCGGGCGAGCAGATCCGGTGGGGAGGGCGGCGGTGGCCGCCCTCCCCACCGCCGTCCGCGCCGCTCACGCCTCGATCACGCCGGTCATTCCTGGATCACGCCGGTCACTCCTCGATCGCGCCACCGACGCGGCGCAGGTGCCGGCGGAAGGTGTACGTCGGGTCGACGGCGCGGCGGGTCAGGTACTCGTCGAACTGAGTCTGCTGCCGCAGCGTACGGCCGGCCCGGATCAGGTCGGCCTGCTCACGTTCCGTCCGCCGGATCCGCTCCGCCGTCGCGAGCACCCGCTCGAGGTCATCGGCGGCGACGAACAGCACACCGTCGGCGTCGCCGAAGACGATGTCGTCGACGCTGACCAGGTGCGGTCCGAACCGGGCGGTGGAGAGCGCCTCGGGTTCCCGCTCGTCGACCCGCAGCGGGCCGGGCGGGTAGGCGCCGTAGCTGAACACCGGCAACCCGATCTCGACCAGTTCCGGGGTGTCGCGGTGCAGCCCCCAGATCGCCAGTCCGGTCACGCCGGCGGCCTCGGCCTCCAGCACTGCCAGGTCACCGACGCAGGCCTCGTCCGTACGCCCACCGTTGTCGACCACCAGCACGTCACCGGGTTCGGCCCGGCCGTACGCCTCCAGGAAGACGTCGACGCTGCCGTAGTGCCGGGCCGGCAACACCCGTCCGGCGATCCGGTGCCCGTCGACGAGTGGGCGGACACCGGCCGGCGCGGCGCGCAGCGGCACGTTCTCGCGTACGCAGGCGTCGGCCAGCAGTGGGGTGGAGAGGGCGGCGAAGTCCTTCAGCATGGTGTACCCCCTGACTCGCCGCCGACGCGGCCGGCGCCGCCGGACGTCCCGGGCGTGGTCATGATCCTACCGACGGCCGGACTCCCCTTGATCGGCCCGCACGACAGCGGGTCACCCGCACGGCACCGGGTCACCCGACCCGCTCCGGCGGGCGACCCGGTGACGAGCCGTTACCGGTCGGCGTCCATCGCCTCGACGAGAGACTTCGGCCGCAGGTCCGTCCAGTTGGTCTCGACGTAGTCCAGGCACTCCTGCCGGGCCCCCGGGCCGTGCGCGATCGTCCAGCCCCCGGGTACGTCCACGAACGACGGCCAGAGGCTGTGCTGGTTCTCGTCGTTGACCAGCACCAGGTAGGTGCCATCCGGGTCTTCGAACGGGTTGGTCATCGATCTCTCCTCGGGTTGGATTCGACGGACGCGACGAGTGCCCGCAGCGCCCCGGTGAACGTATCGCCCAGGCGCCGTACGGCAGCCTCGGTCAGCACCGCGCCGGGCCAGCTCCAGCCGGTGACCAGGTACGGCCCGTCGGCGCGGTCCTCCACGTGCACGGTGACGCCGAGACCGTACGTCTGGGTCATCTCCGGATCCGCGTTCTGTGCCGCCGCGACCGCCATCTCCGGCGCGAAGGCCCAGTCGGTGGCCTCCGGCAGCCCGAACCGGCCCAGGTAGTTCACCTGGATCTGGGGCAGTCCGAGCGCCCCGAGCGTCGGTGCGGTACGGGGGTTCAGGTAACGCAGGAGCCCGTAGCCGATGCCGTTGTCCGGCACCGCGCGAAGTTGGTCCCGTACCCGGGTGACGACTTCGGCCAGGTCCGCGACCGCGCCGGCCGGCTGGTCGAGCCGGACCGGACCGGGGTCCAGACGGACCGGGTAGACGCTGGTGAACCAGCCGACGGTACGGGTGAGGTCGAGCCCGTCGACCCGCCCGTCCGGGCCGGCGACCGTCTCCTCCCGCCCGTGTCCCTCGACCGAGAACCAGACGCCGTCGCCGGTGGCCTCCCGGGTGACCTCGACGTCTGCGCCGGGATCGGCGGACGCTCGGCGGAACCGCGCCACGGCCAGGGCGAGCCCGGTCATCAGCAGCTCGTTGACCGAGACGTCGAGCGCGGCCGGGACCCGGGTCAGCAGTGGCGCCACCTCGGCCGGGCCGAGCGTCACACGTACCTCCCGGACGGTGGCGGCGGTGTCCCGAACGGGGTCCACCGGGTCGAACAGCGGGGTCGCTCCGGACATCACGTCGGCCCAGTATGGCAACTCCGCCTCCCGGGACGGCTCCACCGCGTGCCGGAGGAGCACCTCCGCCCAACGGGCGAAGGTGGTGCCCGCCGGGGTCACCGGGTCGGCGTCGCCCGGCTCGCCGGACGCCCAGGCGGCGGCCAGTTCCGGGACCAGCACCCGCCAGGAGACGCCGTCGACAACGAGGTGGTGCAGCATCAGCAGCAGCCGACCCGGGCGCTGCCCGGCGTCGAACCAGACCGCCTGGACCATCACGCCACGATCGGGGTCGAGCCGCTGCCGGGCCTGGCGCGCCTGCTCGTCCACCACGTCCCGCAGACCCGCGTCGTCCAGGGTCGACACGTCCACCCGGCGCAGCAGCGGCCGTACGTCGACCGTGCCCGGCGCCGGGACCCGCAGTGTCCAGCCGTCGGCGTCCGACCCGCCCCGGTCCAGCCGGGCCCGCAGCATGTCGTGCCGGTCCAGCACCGAACGCAGTGCCCCGGCCAGCCGATCCGTCCCGGCCCCGGCCGGCACCCGCAGCACCACCGACTGGTTGAACCCGGCGATCGGACCGGTCAGTTCCCGCAGCCAACGCATCACCGGGGTCAGCGGGACCACGGTCTGCACCGGCACCGCGACCTCGGCCAACGCGGCGACGGTACGCAGCCGGAACACGTCCCGGGGGCGGATCTCCAGGCCGGCGCGGCGGGCCAGCACCACCAACTGGATCGAGCCGGCGCTGTCCCCACCGACGGCGAAGAAGTCGTCCTCCACCCCGATGCCCGGTCGGTCCAGCGCTCGCGCGGCGACGCCGAGCAGGGTCCGTTCGGTCGGCGTACGTGGGTCCCGGCCCTGGGCCGGCGCCGGGTACTCCGGCGTGGGCAGGGCCGCCCGGTCGAGCTTGCCGTTGGAAAGCACCGGCAGCCGGGGCAGGACCACAAACGCGGTCGGGGTCATGTACTCCGGCAGCAGCCCGGTCAGGTGTGCCCGCAGCGACGCCGGGTCGAGCGTTGCCCCGGTCGTGCCGACCAGGTACGCCACCAGGTGCCGGCCGCGCGCCCGGTCGTCGCGTACCACCACGCTGGCTCGGCCGACCTCGGGGTGGCGGACCAGGGCCGCCTCGATCTCGCCCGGTTCGATCCGGAAGCCCCGGATCTTCACCTGGTCGTCGGCGCGCCCGGCGTAGTCGAGTTGCCCGTCCGCCGTCCAGCGGGCCAGGTCCCCGGTGCGGTACATGCGCGCGCCGGGCGGACCGTACGGGTCGGCGACGAACCGCTCGGCGGTGAGCCCGGGTCGGCGCAGGTAACCCCGGGCCAGACCGGCACCGGCGAGGTAGAGCTCCCCGGTGACCCCGGGCGCCACCGGCCGCAGCGCGGGGTCGAGGACGTACGCCCGGGTGTTGTGCACCGGGCGGCCGACCACCGGTACGGCACTGTCCCGGAACCGGCCGACCAGCGCGTCGACGGTGCACTCGGTCGGGCCGTACAGGTTGTAGCTCTCGGTCCCGGTCAGCTCCCGCAGCCTGGTCCAGAGCGCCGGTGGGACCGCCTCGCCGCCGACCCCGACCACGGCGAGCCCGCAGCGGCCGTCCCGGATCAGGCCGGCGTCGGCCATCGCGGCGAAGTGCGCCGGGGTGACCTCGACGAAGTCGAGCGCGGCGTGTGCGACCTCGGCGGCCAGCCGGGCCGGGTCGCGCCGGGTCTCGTCGTCGACGACGTGCAGCGCGTGCCCGTCGAAGAGCCAGAGCTGGGGCTGCCAGGCGGCGTCGAAGGAGAACGACCAGGCATGGCCGACCCGCAGGTGTCGCCGGCCGGTCGCCGCGACCGCCGGGCGGTAGAGCGTCTCCCGGTGGCTGTGGAAGAGGTTGACCAGGCTCCGGTGGCTGACCACGACGCCCTTGGGCCGCCCGGTCGACCCGGAGGTGTAGATCACGTACGCCGGGTGGTCGGGTCGCAGCGGGATGAGCCGGTCGGCGTCGCCGAACGGGTGGGCGGCCTGCCCGGCGAGCAGCTCGGCGGTGTCGGCCGTGTCGAGCGGCAGCGTGGCCCGACCGGTCGCCGGCAGGTCCCGGGCGAGTGCGGTGGTGGTCACCAGCAGCACCGGGTCGGCGTCGTCGAGCATCATCGCCACCCGGTCGGTCGGCAGGTCCGGGTCGACCGGAAGGTACGCGGCACCGGCCTGCTGGGTGGCGAGGATCGCGGTGATCATCTGTGCGCCTCGGGGCAGCGCCAGCGCGACCACCCGCTCCGGTCCGGCGCCCCGGGCGACGAGCACCCGGGCCAGCCGGTTCACCCGGGCGGCGAGTTCGGCGTACGACCAGCCGCCCGGGTCGGTGTCGGGTCCGACCACCGCGACCGCGTCCGGCGACTCGACCACCCGCGCGGCGAACAGCGCCGGCATGGTGCCGACCGGTACGTCCAGCGGGTCGCCGACGCCGGTGGCGAGGATCCGTTCCCGTTCGGCGCCGGGCAGGAGGTCGACGGAGCCGACGGGTCGGTCCGGGTCCTGGGCCAGCGCGGTCAGCACCCGGACGAAGGCGTCGGTGAACCGGCGTACGGTGTCGGCGTCGAACAGGTCGGGGCGGTACTCGGCCACCAGGGACAGTCTGTCGCCGGGGGCCACCGCCCAGGTCAGCGGATAGTGGGTGGCGTCGCGTCCGCCGGCCGGCCGGATCCGCAGCCCGGTCTCGACCGGGACCTCGCCCCCGTCGGTCGGCTCGGAAGCGGTCGGCTCGGAAGCGGTCGGGTCGGGGATCGAGGGGAAGTTCTCGAACACCACCAGGCTGTCGAAGAGTTCGCCGAGGCCGGCGGCCCGCTGGATCTCCGCCAGGCCCAGGTGCTCGTGCTCGACCAGCCGGGACTGGGTCTGCCAGACCCGGTCCAGCACCTCGCCGAGCGATTCGGCCGGGGCGCAGCGGACCCGTACCGGCACGGTGGTGATGAACAGGCCGAGCATCGACTCCATGCCGGGCAGGTCGGCCGGGCGACCGGAGACGGTGGCACCGAAGACCACGTCGTCCCGGCCACGCAGCCGGCCCAGCGCGATGCCCCAGGCGGCGCGCACGACGGCGCCGAGGGTCAGGCCCCGGGAGCGGGCCAGCGCGGTCAGCGCCGCCGTCACCGTCGCCGGAAGCACGACCTCGTGCAGCCGGGGCGCGACCGGCAGCCGGGTCGGCTCGGCCGGCGCGAGCAGCGTCGGCTCGTCCAGTCCGGCCAGCTCCGCCGCCCAGGCCGAGCGGGCCGCGTCCCGGTCCTGCCGGGCGAGCCAGCCGAGGTAGTCGCGGAACGGTACGGCCGGGGCGAGCGCGGACGGGTCGCCGTCGGCGGCGTACAGGGCGGCGAGTTCGCCGACCAGGGGTGGCCCGGACCAGCCGTCGAGCAGCAGGTGCTGGTGGGTGAGGAGGAGCCGGTGCCAACCGGTGCCGTACCGGACCAGCAGCAGCCGCAGCAGCGGCGGGCGGGCCGGGTCGAACCGGGTGGCCTGCTGGTCGAGCAGCGCCCGCCAGGCGTCGGCGGTCTCCCCCTCGCCAAGACCGGACAGGTCCTCTTCCGCCCAGGGCACCGGGGCGTACGCCGGCACCAGCGCCACCGGTCGGCCGGAGCCGAGGTAGCGGAACCCGGCGCGCAGGTTCGGGTGCCGGTCGAGCAGTGCCTGCCCGGCCCGGCGCAACCGGGCCGGGTCGACCGGTCCGGTCAGCTCGAACCAGGTCTGCACGGTGTAGACGTCCGGCCCGTCGGCGTCGAGCGAGGCGTGGAAGAGCAGCCCGGCCTGGAGCGGGGTCAGCGGCAGCAGTTCGGCCGGAGCCGGGTCGAAGGTGCCGACCTCGGCCCGCTCGGCCGGGTCCAACGCCAGCAGGCCGCTGCCGTCCGGGGCGCTGCCGTTCGGGGCGGCCGTCGTGGTCAGCTCGGTCGCCTCACGGGCCAGCCCGGCGGGCGTACGGGCCTGGAACACCGCCGCCGGCCGGAGCGCCAGACCCTCACGGCGGGCCCGGCTGACGAGTTGGATGGCGACGATGCTGTCCCCGCCGAGGGCGAAGAAGTCGTCGTCGGCGCCGACCCGGGGCAGGTGCAGCAACTCGGCGACGAGCCGGCAGAACACCTCCTCCCGGGCGGTGGCGGGGGCCCGACCGCCGGTCGCCGCGCCGAAGTCGGGCGCGGGCAGGGCCCGACGGTCGAGTTTGCCGTTCGCGGTCAGCGGTAGCGGGCCGGCGAGCACCACCAGCGCGGCCGGCACCATGTACTCGGGCAGCAGCCCGGACACGTGTTCCCGCAGCGCCGCCGGGTCGAGTGCGGCCGGGTCACCGGTTTCGGGTACGCCGCCGGTTTCGGGTACCACGTACCCGGCGAGCCGGACCACGGTGCCGGTGCGGTCGGCGACGACGGCGGCCTGGGCCACCGCCGGGTGTCCGGCCAGCGCAGCCTCGATCTCCCCCAGCTCGATCCGGAAGCCACGGATCTTGACCTGGTCGTCGACCCGACCGAGGAAGTCGAGGTTGCCGTCGGCCCGCCAGCGGGCCCGGTCACCGGTGCGGTACATCCGGGCGCCGGGCCGACCGAACGGGTCGGCGACAAAGCGCTCGGCGGTCAACCCCGGTCGGCCGAGGTAACCACGGGCCAGGCCCCGGCCGGCGACGTACAACTCGCCGACCACGCCGGGCGGGACCGGTCGCAGGGCGGCGTCGAGCACGTAGACCCGGGTGTTCGGGTCGGGGCGGCCGATCGGTACGGCCGCGTCCCAGTCCGGCTGCGCCGCCCAGAGGGTGGAGTTGACCGTCGCCTCGGTCAGCCCGTACGCGCCGAAGACCCGCTGGCGGCGGGCCAGCCGGCGGATCAGGTCCGGCGGCACCGTCTCGGTGCCGACCAGGATGGTGCCGCCGTCCGGCAGTTCGCAGTCCGCCGGCAGCGCCGAGAGCAGCGACGGCGGCAGGATCATGTGGGTCACGCCGTGCACCCGCAGGAAGTCGGTGAGCGGGTGGTCGGCGACCCGGGCCTCGTCCGGGACCAGCACCAGTCGCCCACCCACGCACAACGACATGACCAGGTCGAACACGGCCACGTCGAAGCCGACCGAGGCGAACTGCGACACCCGGCTGGTCGGGGTGACGCCCATCCGGTCCACGGCGGTGGCGATCAGGCTGCCGATGCCCTCGTGGCTGACCACGACGCCCTTCGGGCGACCGGTCGAGCCGGAGGTGTAGATGACGTACGCGGCGTGGTCGAGCCCGACCGGTATCCGGGTCGACGCCGGGTCGAGCGGGCCGTCGGGCAGCCCGGCCAGTTCGGCGGCCGTCCCGGGCTCGTCCAGGATCAGCCGGCGTACGTCGGCACGCTCCGGCAGCCGGTCCGCCGCCGCCCCGGTGAGCAGCACCAACCGGGTGCCGCTGTCGGTGAGCAGGTAGTCGAGCCGGTCCGCCGGCAGGGTCAGCTCCAGCGGCAGGTACGCGGCACCGAGCTTGAGCACGCCGAGCACCGCCGCCACCATCTCCCGGGACCGGGGTACGGCGAGGCCGACCACGTCACCGACCCGGACCTCGTGCCCGGCGAGCAGCCGGGCGATCCGGTTGGAGCGGGCGTCGAGTTGGGCGTACGTCCACTCGCCGTCGGTGTCGACCACCGCGACCGCGTCCGGGCGCTCCGCCACCCGGGCGCCGAACAGCTCGGGCACGGTCCCCTCGTCGACCGGCCGGTCGGCGTCGTTGAGGTGGTGCAGGACCCGCTGCCGCTCGGTCTCGTCGAGCAGGTCGACCCGGCTGACCGGGGCGTCGGGGTCGGCGGCGACCGCCTCGACCAGCCGACTCAGTCGCCGGCCGATCGCGGCTACCGTGCCGGCGTCGAACAGGTCGGCCCGGTATTCGAGCAGGACCTCGATCGAGTCCTCGTCGGACTGCTCGGCGAAGCCGAACACCAGGTCGAACCGGGCGGCACCGGCCGCGTACGGCTCCGGGGTGGCCTCCAGGCCGCCGAGTTCCAGCCGGTCACCGCTGCGGTTGCGGTAGACCACCATCACCTGGAACAGCGGGTTGTCGGTGACCGAGCGGTCCGGGTTGAGGGCCCGGACCACGGCCTCGAACGGCACGTCCTGGTGCGAGAACGCGGCCAGGTCGGCGGTGCGTACCCGGCCGAGCAGTTCGGTGAAGCTCGGGTCGCCGCTGACGTCGGTACGCAGCACCAGCGTGTTGACGAAGAACCCGATCAGGTGGTCGAGTGCCTCGTCGGTGCGGCCGGCGATCGGGGCGCCGAGCGGGATGTCGGTGCCGGCGCCGAGCCGGTGCAGCAGTGCCGCCACCGCCGCCTGCCCGACCATGAACATACTGGCGCCGGTGGCCTGGGCGAGTTGGCGCAGGGCGCGTACGGCCACCGGGTCGAGCGCGAGCGTGGTCTCGCCGCCGGCCCGGACCCCCTGCCCGGGGCGGGGCACCCGGTCGGTCGGCAGTTCCAGCCGCTGCGGCGCGTCGCGCAGCGTCTCCCGCCAGAAGGCGAGTTGCCGGGCGGCGAGGCTGTCCCGGTCTTCCGGGTCGCCGAGCAGGTCACGCTGCCAGAGCGTGTAGTCGGCGTACTGGACCGGGAGCGGGGACCAGTCCGGGGCGGCGCCGACGCGCCGGGCCGCGTACGCGGTCCCGAGGTCGCGCAGGAACGGCCCGTCGGACCACTCGTCGGTGGTGATGTGGTGCAGCAGGAAGATCACCACGTGTTCGTCCGGGGTGAGCCGGGCGATGGTGACCCGCAGCGGCAGTTCGGTGGCGAGGTCGAACGGGCGGGTCGCGGCGGCCCGGACCACGTCGGCGAGGTCGGCCCGGTCGACGGCGACAACCCGCACCACCGGGTGGGCCTCGGCCGGCGGCACGACCCGCTGCGTCGGCAGCCCGTCGTGCTCGACGATCAGGGTACGCAGCGCCTCGTGGCGGAGCAGAACGTCGCGGATCGCGGCGGTGAACGCCGTCTCGTCGAGTGCCCCGCGCAACCGGGCCACCAGCGGGAAGTTGTACGCCGGTGACTCCGGTTCGAGCTGCTGGATGACCCAGAGCCGCTGCTGGGCGTACGCGGCGGGGAGCGGGTCGGGCCGGTCGGCGGGGAGCAGCGCCGGCCGTACGGGTGCCCCGGACTCGGGTGCGATCCGGGTGGCCAGTTCGGCCACGGTGGGTGCCTCGAACAGGTCCCGGATGGAGAGTTCCGCGCCGATCACACTGCGGGCGCGGCCGATCAGCCGGGTGGCGAGCAGCGAGTGTCCACCGAGGTCGAAGAAGCTGTCCCGGACGCCGACCGCGGGCAGCCCGAGTACGTCGGCGAAGAGCTGGCAGAGCGCCTTCTCCCGCTCGGTGGCCGGGGCCTGGTCGCCGGTGACGGTGGCGGCCGGTTCGGCGTCCGGCAGCGCCCGTACGTCGAGTTTGCCGTTGACGGTCAGCGGCAGCGCGGCGAGGGTGACCAGCGCGGCCGGCACCATGTAGTCGGGCAGCCGTGACTTGAGGTGTTCGCGCAGGCGGGTGGTGAGGGCGGCGACGCCCCGGGCGACCGCCGGCCGGTTCGCGCACTCGTCCGGTGTCGCGGCGACCCGCAGCGGCCGGCAGAGGTCGACCGGGAGCCGGTCGTCGAGCAGTTCCGGACGGACGAAGACCGCGTCCAGGCTGCCGTCGGAGACCGGTGACCAGGTGCTGAGGACCCGGTAGCCGAGCCGTTCACCGAGTTCGTGCAGGGCTTCCGGCTCCACGCCGGGCCCGGTGGCGGCCTCGGACCGGGCGGCCTCGGCCCGGTCCGGCTCCAGGTCGTGCAGCACGGCGAGTTCGGCGGCTAGCCGGGCGTTCGGTACGCGCTCCACCCGCAACCGGTCCGGGCGTTGCCGCTCCAGGTACGCCGCCAGGTCACCCAGGTCCGCGACGGCACCGGACCCGCCCCAGCGGACGGTGGGCGCGTCGCCGAGCGACAGTGTCCGCTGGGCGGGTGTCGAGCTTTGCCGGGCGGGTGTCGAGCCGAGTCGGCGCAGGACGACGTCGTACCGGTGGCGGCTCAGTTCGTTGTGCCGGTGCCCGCGCTTGGTCCGTACGTCGACCGCGACCGGGGTGGTCCGTTCCCAGGCCGCCGGCAGGGCGACGAACAGGTCCGGGTCGAGCAGTAGTTCCTTCTCCAGCAGCAGGCTGCGCTCGACCGCGCGGCGGAGCCGGTCGAGGTCGGTGCCGGCCCCGGACCGGCTCGCCTGTACGGCGGCGTGGAACGTCCGGGCCAGGCGCAGGTTGCGTACGTCGCCGACAAAGAGCGAGCCGCCCGGGACCAGCAGGTCCACCGCACCGGCGAGCACCTCGACCAGGTACTCGACGCTCGGGAAGTACTGCACCACCGAGTTGATCACGATGGTGTCGAAGTAGTCCCGGGGCAGCCCGTCGAGCGTGTCGGCCGGCTGGTGCCGCAGCTCGACCCGACCGGCCAGCTCCGGCATCGTCGCGGTGTCGGCCCGCAGTTTCTCGATCACCGGGCCGGCGAAGTCGGTGCCCCAGTATGCCTCACAGTCCGGCGCGAGCCGGGACAGCAGCAGTCCGGTGCCGACGCCGATCTCCAGCACCCGCCGGGGGCGCAGCTCCCGGATCCGGGCGACGGTCGCCTCCCGCCACTCGCGCATGTCGTCGAGCGGGATCGGCTGCCCGTCGTAGCTGCTGTCCCAGCCGGCGAAGTCCTCCTCGGCGACGGCGGTGCCGATGGCGGCGTACTCGTCGTGGTAGATCTGCTGCCACTCGGCCAGGTGGTCGCGCTCGTTGCCGGCGTCGACACCGGTCGCCGGGACCAGGTAGCCGACCAGCCGCTTGCCGGCGCCGTTCGCGCCCTCCTTGGTGATGACGGCGGCGCGGGCCACGTCCGGGTGCTCGACCAGGACCGACTCGATCTCGCCCAGTTCCACCCGGTAACCCCGGATCTTGACCTGGTCGTCGGTCCGGCCGAGGAAGTCGAGGTTGCCGTCCGGGCGGCGCCGGACCAGGTCCCCGGTGCGGTAGAGGCGCTGCCCGGGACCACCGAACGGGTCGGCGACGAACCGGGACGCGGTCAGGCCCGGTGCGCCCAGGTAGCCCCGGGCCAGACCGGCGCCGCCGATGTACAGCTCACCGGGACGGCCGTCGGGCACCGGCCGCAACCACGGGTCGAGCAGGTACGCCCGGGTGTTCCAGATCTCCCGCCCGACCGTCGGGGTGGCACTGTCCTCGGTGCCACCGCCGAGGGTGTTGATGGTGTACTCGGTCGGCCCGTACAGGTTGTAGCCGAGCGTGCCGTCGGTGTCGCGCAGCCGGCCCCACACCTGGTCGGAGACAGCCTCACCGCCGAGCAGCACGAGCACCGGCCGGTGCCGCCCGGTCGCCGGGTCCTGGTGCAGCAGCCCCTCGGCGATCAGGTGGTCGGCGTACGTGGGGGTCACGTTGACCACGTCGATCCGGTGCCGGTCGCAGTACGCCACCAGCGCCTCGGCGTCGCGGCGCAGGTCCTCGTCGCAGACGTGCACCTCATGCCCCTCGACCAGCCAGAGCAGTTCCTCCCAGGACATGTCGAAGGCGAACGAGACGGTGTGCGCGATCCGCAGTCGCCGCCCGCCGGCCGCCGCCACCGTCGGCCCGAAAATCGCCTCCTGGTGGTTGAGCTGCATGTTGGTCAGCCCCCGGTACGGGGTCACCACGCCCTTGGGCCGTCCGGTCGACCCGGAGGTGTAGATGACGTACGCCGGGTGTTCGAGCCGGTCGGCCCGGGTACGGGCGAACGCCGGGTGCTCGCCGTCGGTGATCTCGGTCGGGGCCAACGCGTCGAGTTCGGCGGCGACCGCCGGATCGTCGACCGGGAGGACGACCGCCGGAACGTCGACCGGGAGGACGACCGCCGGAACGTCGACCGGGAGGACGACCGCCGGAACGTCGACCGCGAGCGTGCCGGGCAGTGCCAGTCGGGTCGCCACGGCGGTGGTGGTGAGCACGCAGACCGGTGCCGCGTCGGCCACCATGTGCGCCAGCCGCTCGACCGGGTGGTCCAGTTCCAACGGCAGGTACGCCGCACCCGTACGCAGCACCGCGAAGAGCGCGGCCACCATCTCCGCCGAGCGGGGCAGGGCCAGCGCGACCACCCGTTCCGGCCCGGCTCCCCGGGACAGCAGCAGCCGGGCCAGCCGGTTCACCCGAGCGTCGAGTTCCGCGTACGTCCACGACGAGGCGCCGAAGACCAGGGCGGTCTCGTCCGGCGTACGCCGAGCCTGGGCGCCGAGCAGGTCCGCGACCGTCTCGCCGGGCAGCGGGCGGGCGGTGGCGTGGGCCTGGGCCGCGAGCGCCGCGCGCTCCGGGGCCGGGAGCGGGTCCAGCCGGCCGACCGGGCGGGTCGGGTCGCCGGCCAGCCGTTCGAGCACGGTGGTGAAGCGGGCCAGCAGGCTCGCGGCGGTACTCGAAGCGACCGCGTCGTCCCGGTAGGCCAGGGTCGCGCGCAGCGTCGCGCCCGGCGCGACCACCAGGGTCAGCGGGTAGTGGGTGGCGTCGACGCTGCCCACCTCGGTCAGCCCGTGACGCTCCCGCAGGTCGGCGGCCTCGTCCTCGCCGCCGACCTGTTGCAGCGCGAAGAGGGTGTCGAAGAGCTGGCCGTGCCCACTGGCCCGCTGGACCTCGCCGAGGCCGAGGTACTCGTGCGGCATCAGCCCGGTCCGGGTCGTCTGCATCCGCCGCAGCAGGTCGCCGATCCGCTCGGTCGGATCGAGCGCGACCCGGACCGGCACGGTGTTGAGGAAGAGCCCGACCGCGTTGCCGACGTGCGGGATCTCGGCCGGGCGACCGGCGACGGTGGCGCCGAACACCACGTCGGACCGGCCGACCGAGGTGGAGAGCACCAGCGCCCAGGCGGCGTTGAGCAGGGTGTTGAAGGTGACGCCGCTCTCCCGCGCGGCCACCCGGAGCCGGTCGGTGACCGCCTCGGGCAGGGTCGCGCGGCGGCGGCTCGGCAGCACCGGCTGTCGGGCCCGGTCCGCCGGGGCGACCAGGGTGGGTTCGGCGAGGTCGGCGAACTCGTCCCGCCACGCGGCCAGCGCCGCCTCCCGGTCCTGCGCGCCGAGCCAGGTCAGGTAGTCCCGGTAGGAGCCGGCCGGGGCCAGGTCACGGTCGTCGCCGTCGGCGGCGTACAGGGCGAGGAGCTGGTCCAGTACGATCCGGGCCGACCAGCCGTCCCAGAGCAGCACGTGGTGGGTGATGACCAGGCGGTCGGTGCCGTCGCCGAGGCGGATCAGCAGCAGCCGGAACAGCGGCGGCCGGGCCAGGTCGAACCGGCGGGTCCGGTCGTCGGCGAGCAGCGCGTCGATCCGGGCCGCCCGCTCGGTCTCGACGATGTCGCCGAGGTCGACCACGCTCAGCGGTGGTGCCGGGGCGGTGGTGATGAACTGCACCGGCGTGGGGAGACCGTCGCCGGTGAACCCGGCCCGCAGGCCCGGGTTACGGGCGAGCAGGCTGGCGAGCGCGCTCCGCAGCCGGTCCGCGTCGATCCGCTCCGCCGTCTCGAACGCCACCTGGGCGGTGTACACGTCCAACTCGCCCTGGTCGTAGCTGGCGTGGAAGAACAGGCCCTCCTGCAACGGCGACAGCGGCCACACCTCGGCCACCGGCCACGGGCTGCGGGCCCGTACCAGTTCCAGTTCGGCCGGTTCGAGTTCCGGTCCGGCCGGTTCGAGCACGGCGAACTTCCCGGGCACACCGGGACCTTCGGCCGTGGCGTGGTCGTCGTCGGTGCTGCCGGTCAGCTCGGCCAGGGCCGCGAACCAGTGGTCGGCGAGCTGGCGTACCTCCGGCTCGGTCCAGACCACGGTGGACCAGGACCAGGTCACCGTCGGGGTGTCGCCGTCGCGGACGACAAGTTGCAGCGGGTGCGGCTGGGCGGTGCCGGTGCCCAGCCACTCGCCGCCCGCCAGCGGTCCCGCGTAGTCGACCAGCACCGCCGGCCGGGCCAGTTGGGCGAGGACCGGACCGGCCTGCGGGTTGAGGTAACGCAGCAGGTCGTGACCGGAGCCGTGGTCCGGTGCCGCGCGGCGGTGACGTACCACCTCGGGCAGGGCGTCGGCGGGATCGGTCACGGCGGGCAGGCGCACCGGGGTCACCCGGTGCAGCGGTCCCACCGTACGGGGGGCGTCGGCGCCGAGCGGCTGGCGTCCGGTGGTCAGCACGTCGACCAGCAGGTCCGCGTCGTCCTCGGGGCCCGACCACCGGGTCGCCGCCACCCGCAGCGCCGCGACCAGCAGGTCGGTCGGGTCGCCGTCGCTCCAGATGCGGGCGATCGGCAGTTCCATGGTGGACCGGGCGGCCGAGTCGGCACCGACCGGCAGCGGCCGGGCGAGAGCGTCGGCGCCGGGCGAAAGGATCGCCGCCCAGTGGGTCAGCTCGGCGAGACGTTCCGCGCGCTGCGCCTGCTCGCCGAGGTCACGGACGTGGTCGCGCAGGTGGACCGGGTCCCGCGCCGGCTCGGCAACCGGGGCGCGGCCGGCCAGCGCCGCCCGGCACAGTTCGCCCAGGTCGGCCAGGAGGGTCGGCCAGGACGCCTCGTCGACGGCCAACCGGTGCGCCACCAGCAGCAACCGGCCCGGCCGGTCGGGACCGGCGTCGTACCAGACGGCCTCGAACACCGCGCCGGCCTCCGGGTCGAGCCGGTCGAGCGCGTCGCGCAGCTCGCCGCCGACGTCGGCCCGATCCTCCGGGAACGGTCCGTCGACGATCCGGGGTAGCCGGTCGACGGTGGTGGGTTCGGCCGGGGTGACCTGCGAGGTCCAGAGCAGCGCACCGATCCGGGTCAACCGCTGGCGCAGGCCGTCGTGCCGGTGCAGCAGCGCGGCCAGCGCCGCGCGCAGGTGGGTCAGGGTCAGCCCGGCCGGCGTACGGGTGAGCACCCCGCTACCCGCCGGGCCGACCGGCAGGCCGCTCTCCCGCAGCCGGTGTACGGCCGGCGTCGGCGGCAGATCGCCGTACCGCTCCGAGTCGCGTGTTGCCTGCTCGGGTGTTGCCCGCTCGCCTGCCACCTGCTCGGGCACCGCCCGCCCTGGTGCCGGCTGGGTCGGTGTGGTCGGGGCCGGCTCCGGAGCGGCGAGTTCGGCCAACGCGGCCGGGGTCCGGTGGACGAACACGTCCCGGGGGCTGATCGCGACGTCGGCGGCGTGCGCCTGGTTGGCGACCCCGATCGACTGGATGCTGTCCCCGCCGAGGACAAAGAAGTCGTCGTCCGGCCCGACCTCGGGCAGCCCGAGCACCGACGCGAAGACCTCGCAGAACAGCCGTTCCCGATCGGTACGTGGGGCCCTGGTCGGTGTCCGGCTCACCCGGACCTCGGGCAGCGCGGCGAGGTCGAGCTTGCCGCTCGCCGTACGCGGCAGTTCGTCCAGCACCACGATCGCGGCCGGCACGAGTGCGGCCGGCACGGTCTCGGCCAGCGCGGCGAGCAGCGTCTCCGGCTCGACCCGTACGCCGGGCCGGGCGACCACGTACGCGACCAGCCGCGCCCCTCCGCTGCTGCCGGTACGGGCGACGACCGCGGCGGCGGCCAGTTCGGTACGGGCGCTCAGGTGTGCCTCGACCTCGCCGAGTTCCACCCGGTGCCCCCGGATCTTGACCTGCCGGTCGGTCCGCCCGAGGTATTCGAGGTTGCCGTCGGCGGCGGACCGGACCAGGTCACCGGTCCGGTACATCCGCTCCCCCGCCGGGCCGTACGGGTCCGCCACGAACCGGTGCGCGGTCAGCCCGGCCCGCCCGTGGTAGCCCCGGGCGAGTTGTACCCCGGCGACGTAGAG
Organism: Micromonospora sp. NPDC050397; assembly: GCF_044901685.1. Classification (NCBI taxonomy): domain Bacteria; kingdom Bacillati; phylum Actinomycetota; class Actinomycetes; order Micromonosporales; family Micromonosporaceae; genus Micromonospora; species Micromonospora sp. NPDC050397. The sequence continues at coordinate 1,282,803 of NZ_JBJDPS010000001.1, read as the reverse complement.
TTCGCCGGCCACCCCGTACGGCACCGGCCGCAGCCCGTCGTCGAGGACGTAGAGCCGGGTGCCCGCGACCGCCTGTCCGATCGGCACGGTCGCACCGGTCGCCGAGTCGACCGGCGACGGCGTCGCCTGCGCGCAGGTGACCTGGATGGTGGCCTCGGTCGGCCCGTACACGTTGTGCAGCGGCACGTTGGTCACCGCCTGCCAGCGCGCGGCCACCGACCGGGTCAGCACGTCGCCGCCGGCCAGCACCCGGCGCAGGCTGCCCAGCGTCGCGGCACCGGCCACCTCGACCGCGTCGGCGAACGCGCCGAGCATCGACGAGACGACCACCAGCGTGGTCACCCGGTGCCGGTCGACCGCCGCCGCCAGTCGCGCCGGGTCACCGGTCGCCTCGGGCGGGGTCAGCACCACCGCCGCGCCAGCGGTCAGCGGCCAGAAGATCTCCAGCGCCGCCGGGTCGAAACTCGCCGACAGGTGGTGCAACACCCGGTCGTCCGAGCCCAACCCGAACCGCCCCTGCACCCACCCAAGCTGACTGACAACCGCCCCATGCGGTACGAGCACCCCCTTGGGCCGCCCCGTAGACCCCGACGTATACAGCAGATACGCCCCCCGCTGCGGGGTAAGGAAGGGCCCCTTGTTATCGCTTTCCGTTGTAGAGGGGGCCCTTCCTAACGCTTCGGCGGGGGCGTCGAGCAGGAGGCGGTCGAGATCGGCGGAGGCCGGTAGGCGGACGGCGGCGGACGTGGTGGTGACGACGGTGCGTACGCCGGAGTCGGCGAGCAGGTACGCCAACCGCTCGGTCGGGTGGTCGACGTCCAGCGGCAGGTACGCCGCACCAGCCTTGAGTACGCCGAGCAGCGCCACCACCAGTTCCGCCGAGCGGGGCACGGCGACGGCGACGACGTGTTCGGGGCCGGTGCCCCCGGCCCGCAGCCGGTCGGCGAGTGCCGCCGCGCGGGAGTCCAGGTCTCGGTAGCTGAGCGTGTGATCGTCGGCGACCAGAGCCGGCGCGTCCGGCGTCCGCGCGACCTGCGCCTCGATCGCGGCGACCAACGTGACCGGAGCCGGAGCCAGGGAACCACGGAACAGCGGAGCCGGAGCCGGGGAAGCGGCGAGCAGCGGAGCCGGGGCCAGGGAACCACGGAGCAGCGGAGCCGGGGCCGGGGAAGCGGCGACGTACGTGGCCGGGCCGGTCAGGCGGGCCAGGATGTCCCGTCGTTCGTCGTCGGTCAGCAGGTCGACTCGCCCGGCGGGCCGGTTCGGATCGTCCACCACCTGGTGCAGGAGTCGGGTGAGCCAGGCGCCGATCCGCTCCACCCGGTCCGCGTCCACCCGTACGGCGTCGTACTTGAACCGCAGCTCGAGCCGGTCGCCGGGTACCACGATCAGCGCGAGCGGGTAGTGCCCCGCGTCGCGGTAGTCGAGCCCCGCGACCGTGACGCTGCCGCTCGGGTCACGCAGGTCGGCCTGGTCCGGGTAGTTTTCCAGCACCACGAGGGTGTCGAAGAGTTCGTCCAGCCCGGTGATCCGGTGCAGTTCGGCGAGCCCGAGGTGCTGGTGGTCGAGCAGGTCCGACTGCTCGGCGTGCAGCCGGGAGAGCACGTCGGACAGTGGCTGCTCGGGTCGCCAGCGGACCCGGACCGGGAGAGTGTTGATCAGCAGGCCGACCAGGTCGCCGATGCCGTCCAGGTCGGCGCCCCGGCCGCTCACGGTGGTGCCGAAGAGCACGTCGCGGGCTCCGGTGAGCTGTCCCAGCAGCAGGCCCCAGGTGCCCTGGAGCACGGCGCCGAGGGTGATGCCGTACTCGCGGGCGCGGGCGGTGAGGCCGGCGGCGAGCGGTTCGGGCAGTGTGACCCGCAGCTCCGCCGGGCGCGCCGGCCGGTCCGGCCCGGTGACCGGCACCAGCCGGGTCGGCTCGTCCACCCCGGCGAGCACCTGCCGCCAGGCGGCACGCGCGCCGTCGCGGTCCTGGCGGGCGAGCCAGGCCAGGTGCCGGCGGTACGGGGTGACCGGCGCCAGCCCGGGTGCCCGGTCGACCGGACCGTAGAGGGCGAGCAGGTCCCGGAGCAGGACCGGCACCGACCAGCCGTCGGCTACGATGTGCGGGAACTGCAACACCAGCCAGTGCCGTACGTCGTCGCGGCGCAGCAACAGCGCCCGCAGCAGCGGCGGTCGGCCGAGGTCGAACGGGCGGGCCCGTTCGGTGTCGGTCTCGGCGAGCAGCCGGGCCCGTTGGGCCGGTTCGTCCAGCCCGGTGAGGTCGACGGTGCGCCACGGCAGTTCGACCCCGGCGACGACGGCCTGGATCAGCCGCCCGTCCGGTCCGAGCCGGAACCCGGCCCGCAGCGGGGCGTGCCGGTCCAGCAGCCGCTGCCCGGCGACCCGCAGCACGGCCGGGTCGAGCGGTCCGTCGAGGTCGACGACGAGCTGCACCAGGTACGCGTCGGTGCCGGTGCCGTCGGCCAGGGCGTGGAAGTAGAACCCCTCCTGCATCGGCGTGACCGGCAGCGCCTCGACCAGCCCCGGCAGGTCGGCCGCGAGTTGGGCGGTGGCATCCTGGTCGAGCAGCGGCGGCAGGTCGTCGGCGACCGGCGCGGCGGCGGGGACCGCGACCGGGGCGAGCTGGGCGACCGTACGCCGGACGAAGACCTGCCGCAGGGTGATCGCGAGACCGGCCTGACGGGCCCGGATGACGAGTTGGATGGCCACGATGCTGTCCCCGCCGAGGGCGAAGAAGTCGTCGTCGATGCCGACCGTGGGCAGGTCCAGCACCTCGGCGTAGAGCGTGCAGAGCAGTTCCTCGCGGGCGCTGCGCGGACGTACGCCGGTGCTCAGCGCGCCCCGGTCCGGGACCGGCAGCGCGGCCCGGTCGAGTTTGCCGCTGCCGGTGACGGGCAGCCGGTGCAGCGCCACGATCGCGGCCGGCACCATGTAGTCGGGCAGCCAGGCCCGCGCCCGCTCGCGCAGCCGGCGCAGCAGGGTGGTGATGTCGCGGAAGCGGACCGGACGGTTGGCGTGCTCGGGTCGGGGTGCGCCGGACCAGCCGGGTCGGTAGACCGGGCCGGGTACGGCGTCGCCGGTGCTGAACAGCACGTCGAGGCTGCCGTCGGTGGTGTCCGTGGTCCAGGTCGCGGTAACGGTGTAGCCGTACCGGTCGCCGAGTTGGTACAGGCTCTCCGGGTCGACCGGGTCCGTGTCCGGGCCGGTCGGCTCGTCGGTCGGCTCGTCGGTCGGTTCCTCGGTCAGCGTCCGTGCGGCGGCCAGGTCGACGGTGAGGCGTGCGTTCGGCACGCCGGTCACCCGGAACACCGGCGGACGGGCCTCGGCGAGCAGGTGCTCCAGCGCCTCGACGCCTGGCAGATCGTGACGCCACCGACGCACGGGAACGTCGGCAGCCGGCGAAGCCGCCGCGGCGCCGGCATCGGGCGAAACGGCGGGAATGCCGGCCGGGCGGCGGTGGAGCACCACGTCGTACCGGTAGCGGGTCAGTTCGTTGTGGTCCTCGCCCCGTTTGAGCCAGAGGTCGGCGGTGGCGACCTGCGGCAGTTCGCGGGCGAGGGCGGGGAAGAACTCCGGGTCGAGCAGCAGTTCGCCCTCCCAGGCGAGGTCCTGCTCCACCGCCGTCCGGGCGGCGTCGAGGTCGACCGGTTCGGCACCGCCGCCGCTGCGGCCAACCTGGATGGCGGCGCGCAGGGCGCGCAGCAACCGCAGGTTGCGTACGTCGCCGACGAAGACCCGGCCGCCGGGGGCGACCAGCTCCACCGCCTGGCGCAGCACCTCGGTCAGGTAGTCGGCGTCCGGGAAGTACTGCACCACCGAGTTGATCACGATGGTGTCGAACCGCCCGCCGGGCAGGCTGTCGAAGCGGTGTGCCGGCTGGGCCCGCAGGGTGACCTTCGCCCCCAGCTCGGGGTCCTGGTCCACCTGCCGGCGCAGGGAGGCGACCGCCTGCTCGGAGAGGTCGGTGCCCCAGTACTCGTCGCAGTCGGGCGCGAGTCCGGAGAGCAGCAGGCCGCTGCCGACGCCGATCTCCAGGATGCGCCGGGGCCGCAGGGCGGCGATCCGGGCGACGGTGGCGTCGCGCCAGGCGCGCATCTGGGCCAGCGGGATCGGCTGCCCGTCGTAGCTGCTGTTCCAGCCGGTGAAGTTCTGCGCGGCGGGTTCGGCCCGGCCGGCGGAGTAGAGCAGTTCGTGCAGGTCCTTCCACTGGGCGACCTGACGGTCGCCGGTGGTGGCGCCGGGTTGGCCGCCGGTGGCCGGGACGACGTACGCGACCAGTCGGCGCTCGCCGGGCCGGTCCTCGCGTACGGTCGCGACGACCTGGCTGATGTCGGGATCCCGGGCGAGGGCGGACTCGACCTCGCCGAGTTCGATCCGGTACCCACGGACCTTCACCTGGTCGTCGGCGCGGCCGACAAAGTCGAGCTGGCCGTCGGAGCGCCACCGGACCAGGTCACCGGTGCGGTAGAGCCGCTCGCCGGGGGCACCGAACGGGTCGGCGACAAACCGCTGCGCGGTCAGCGCCGGGCGACCGAGGTAGCCCCGGGCCAGGCCCGGACCACCGAGGTAGAGCTCACCGAGCACCCCGGCGGGGACCGGCCGTAGGGCACCGTCGAGCACGTACGCCCGGGTGCCCGGGTCGGGGCGACCGATCGGCACCGATGATCCGGTGCGGGTGGCCGGGTCGCAGCGGCCCAGGGTGGAGTTGACGGTCGCCTCGGTCGGCCCGTACGCGTTGAACATCCGCTGCCGGGTGGCGTAGCGGGCGACGAGTTCGGGGCTGACCCGTTCGGTGCCGGCGAGCAGGGTCGCCCCCTGCGGCAGCTCGACCTCCGGCGGCAGGGCGGCGAGCAGGGCCGGCGGCAGGATCATGAAGGTGGCGCCGTGGCGATGGGCGTACTCGGCCAGGTCGGCGGTGGGTAGCCGTCGCTCGGTGGGTACCACCACCAGCCGGCCGCCGGAGAGCAGGGCGAGGCAGAGGTCCCAGAACGCGACGTCGAAGCTCGGCGAGGCGAACTGGAGGACCCGGCTGTGCGGTCCGACACCGAAGCGCTCGGTCTGGGTGGCGAGCAGTTTGGCCACCCCGGTGTGCGAGAGCACGACGCCCTTGGGCTGCCCGGTGGAGCCGGAGGTGTAGATGACGTACGCGGTGTTGAGCACGCCGAGCGGTGCGGTCCGGTCGGCGTCGGTCGGGTCGTCGGCCCGGCCGGCGGCGATCTCCCGGGCCAGCTCGGGGTCGTCGAGCAGCAGCCGGGCGGTGCCCTCCCGGGCCGGTACGTCGGCGGCGAGATCGGTGGTGGTCAGCAGGCAGACCGGTGCCGCGTCGGCGAGCATGTACGCGATCCGCTCGGCCGGGTAGTCCACGTCCAGTGGCAGGTACGCGCCGCCGGCCTTGAGCACGGCCAGTTCCGCCACGATCAGGTCGACCGAGCGGGGCAGCGCGAGCGCGACCAGCCGCTCCGGGCCGACACCGGCCGCGACGAGCCGGTGGGCGAGCCGGTTGGCCCGCTCGTTGAGCTTTCGGTAGGTCAGCTCGACCCGGTCGAGGACCAGCGCGACGGCGTCCGGCGTACGGCGGACCCACTCCTGGAACAGGTGCGGCAGCGTCGCCGGTGGCACCGCCGTCGCGGTGTCGTTCCAGCCGTGCAGGATCAGGTGACGCTCGTCGTCGGTGAGCAGTTCGAGCCGGCCGATCGGCTGGTCCGGTCGGCGGAGCCCGTCGTCGAGCAGTCGCAGCAGGTGGTCGGCGAGCCGGTCGGCGGCGGCCCCGGCCAGCACCCCGTCGGCGGGTCGCAGCTCCAGCGCGTACCCGCCCGTGGTCTCGGCGAGCCCGAGCCAGAGGTCGAGGCGCGGGTCGGGGGTGCCGGCGTAGCCGACGTTGGTCAGCGGCGCGCCCCGGCGGGTCGGCCGGGCGCCGAGGTGAGCGGCGATCTCGGCCAGCGGCAGCGCGTACGCCGCCGCCTCGGCGCGGGCGGCGACGACCCGCTCGACCAGGGCACCCAGTCCGGCCCCGCCGTCCAGGTCCAGCCGCAGTGGCCGGTCCGCCACGTTCAGCAGCAGGTCCGGGCCGGCGCCGTAGCGCAGCAGCACGGCCGCCAGCCCGGCGAGCAGCACGTCGTCGGCGCCCGCGTCGGCCCGCCGGGCGTGCTCCGTGAGCCGGGCCGCCAGCGCGGACGGGAGCACCCGGTGCACCGTACGGGTTTCGGTGCCGGTGCGCGGGCCGGAGCCGGCCAGGTCCCCGTCCGGTACGTCCGACGGCAGCACGATCTCCGACGCGGCCGGGGTGAGCCGGTCCCGCCAGTACCGGAGGGCATCGTGCACGGTGGTCAGTTCGCTGGCGGACAAGAAGAATCACACCTCTTCGACGGGGTTCGCGCATGGACGTACGCGGGACGGCGACGGTCGGGGCCGGTTCCGCGCCGGGGCCGGGGCGTGCGGGTTGCCGCACCTGCCCGTACCCGGTGGACCGAGCGGCCGTGGTCGGCCGCCCGGTGGTGGGGTAACGGTCAGGCGCGGCCGGCGCCGGCCGGCGCCGGGACCGGTGCGGGCAGGTCACGGCGGGTGACGATCGACTCCAGGATCTCGGCCGCCCGGATCGAGCCGTTGGAGAGCAGCGAGGAGCTGATGCCGTGGCTGTGTTCGGTGCCGCCCTGGAGGTAGATGCCGCAGCGCAGTTCGTCGTCGGTGGCGACCCGGTAGTCCCGGCCGAGGCGGAGCTGACCGAGTTCGTCGCGGTGGCAGTGGCCGCTCAGCTCGCCGAGCATGTTGGCCGGGTCGACCGGGTCGTAGCCGGTGGCGCAGACCAGGATGTCCGCGTCCAGGGTGGCCGGTTGTCCGGTGATCAGGGTCTCGATGCTGACCTGTACGCCGTCGGCGTGCGACACCGCGCCGCGCAGCCGGGAGGTGTTGAGCAGGCGCAGCCGGGACTGGCCGAGGACCTGTTCCCGGTAGCTGCGCCGGTACAGTTCGGCGATCAGGTCGCCGTCGACCACGGAGTAGTTAGTGTTGCCGTGGTAGCCCATCAGTTCGGCCTTGACCTCGGCCGGCGCGTCGAAGTAGTCGTCGACCGCCCCGGGGTCGAAGATCCGGTTGGCGAAGGAGCTGTCGTCGGCCGGGCTGTAGCCGTACCGGGAGAAGACCGCGCAGACCTCGGCCTCGGGGAACCGGTCGTGCAGGTGGGCGGTGACCTCGGCGGCGCTCTGGCCGGCGCCGACCACGACGAACCTCGACGGCGCGGGGTCGATCCCCCGGTCGAGCTGGAACAGCAGGTCACGGCTGTGCCAGATCCGGTCGTCGGCGATCACGCCGGCGGGTAGCCGGGGTTGCAGGCCGGTGGCGAGGACCAGGTTGCGGGCCCGGTGCACGGTGGTGCCCCGGCCGGTGTCGACCAGCACGTCGACCAGTTCGATGCCGTTCTCGCCGGTCACCGGCCGTACGCCGATCACCTCGTGCCCGTAGCGCACCAGGTGGTCGACCTGGGCGGCGGCCCATTCGAGGTAGTCGTGGAACTCGATCCGCAGCGGGTAGAGCGTCTTGTGGTTGATGAAGTCGATCAGCCGGTCCTTGGCGTGCAGGTAGGACAGGAAGCTGAACCGGCTGGTCGGGTTCCGCAGGGTCACCAGGTCCTTGAGGAACGAGACCTGCATGGTCGCGTCGTCGAGGAGCATGCCCCGGTGCCAGCCGAAGCTCTGCTGGCGTTCGAGGAAGACCGCGGAGACCGGCTGCTGGCTGCCGGCCGGTCCGGTCGGCAGCTCCTGCTCGGTAAGGGCGATGGCCAACGCCAGATTGGACGGGCCGAACCCCACTCCGACGATGTCGTGTACGGGCAGCTCGTCGTGCGGCGGTACGTGCGCCATGGACCACACCCCTAGATCGTCGATTTAGGGTAGGCTACCCTTGCTTCAAAACCGGGTCAATGCGGAGACAGCAACACCACACACGCTAGCTAGGTAAGGCTTGCCTGACTAGTATCCGCCGGAATGCCAGGAGGCGTCCACATGCGAGTAATCATGTTCGGCTACCAGACCTGGGGGCATCGAACCCTACAGGCGCTGCTGGACTCGGAACATGAGGTCGCGATGGTGGTCACGCACCCCAAGAGCGACCACGCGTACGAACAGATGTGGGACGACTCCGTCGCCGACCTCGCGCAGGCGCACGGCGTACCGGTGCTGTTGCGCCAGCGTCCCGACGAGGAGCTGGCCGACCAGGTCAAGCAGGTCGACGCGGACATCATGGTGGCCACCAACTGGCGTACCTGGCTGCCCCCGGAGATCTTCAACCTCCCTCGTCACGGCACCCTGAACGTGCACGACTCGCTGCTGCCGGCGTACGCCGGATTCTCCCCGCTGATCTGGGCGCTGATCAACGGCGAGCCGGAGGTGGGCGTCACCGCGCACCTGATGGACGACAAGCTCGACGGTGGCGACATCGTGCTCCAGCGGGCCGTCCCGGTCGGGCCGACCGACACCACCGCCGACCTGTTCCACCGCACGCTGGCGCTGTTCGGGCCGATCACGCTGGACGGGCTGGCGCTGATCGAATCCGGTCAGACGGAGTGGACCAAGCAGGACCCGAGCAGGGGCAGCTTCTTCCACAAGCGCTCCGTGCAGGACAGCCTGATCGACTGGACCTGGCCGGCGGAGGATCTGGAGCGGGTGGTCCGGGCGCTCGCCGACCCGTACCCGAACGCGTTCACCTACCACCGGGGCGAGCGGATCCGGATCATCGAGGCGGCCGTCTCGCGCGGAATCTACGGCGGCACCCCGGGCCGGGTCTTCATCCGGGAGGACGACGGCATCGTCATCGTTGCCGGGGCCGAGGCCCGCCGGGGGCGCAGCCACGGCCTGCTGGTGAAGCGGGTACGCACCGACGACGGCACCGAATATCCGGCGACCGAGTACTTCCACACCATGGGCGGTTACCTCACCAACCAGCCCTGAGTCTGGTCCGGCCGACCCGACCGCCCGGTCCGTCCCCCGAGGGGAGGCCGGGCGGTCCGGCCGTCAGTTCGCCTGTGCCCTGCCCCGACGCCAGTAGCCCATGAACGCCACCGCGCGGCGGTCCATGCCCCGCTCCCCCACCAGGTGACGACGCATGCCCACCACCGCACCGGACTCACCGGCGAGCCAGGCGTAGAAGCCGTCGGGTCGGCCGACGGTCTCCTCGGACGTGGGCACCTCCCAGAGATCGTCCTCGTCCGGCTCCTCGGGCGTCGCCCCGCTCGCCAGTCGGGGCTCGCGGGCCGGACCCGCCGCCGCCGCGACCGGGACCAGGTCCGCGACCAGTTCCCGGACCACCGGACCGAGCCGTTCGCCCCGGCTGCGGGCCAGCCAGACCAGCCGGACCCCGTCCGGGACGGTCAGGTCGAGCACGTCCGCCGGCTCCGGCACCTCCAGCACCACCGTCGCCCGGTTGTGCGGCCCGAGCATCTCGACGATCGCCGAGGCCGCCGGCACGGCCGCCTCGTCGGCGGCGAGCAGCAGCCGCCCCGCGTGCGCGGGTGGTGCCCAGGCCACGTCGTTGAACGGGCCCGGGTGCCCGGCGACCGGCCCGATGACGGTGAGCGGGTCGCCGGGGCGGGCCTCGGTCGCCCAGCGCGAGGCCGGGCCGGCGACGCCGTGCAGCACGAAGTCCAGGTCCAGCTCGCGCCGGTCGGGGCGGAACGCCCGAACCGTGTACGTCCGCAGTGGAGGCCGACGCTCGACCGGCACCGCCTGCCAGCGCTCCACCCAGTCCGGCCCGGTCGGCAGCGTCCCCGCGTCCTCGCCCGGGAGCGGGAAGATCAGGTTGATCCGCTGGTCGTAGCCGTGTCCGGCGAACCCGGCGAGGGATTCACCGGACACGGTGACGCGTACGAAGGTCGGGCTCAACCGCTGGACCCGGGACACCCGTACGGCGAAGGGCAGGTAGGCCGGCATTAGCGACCGGGTGCCACGAGCATCGGCAGGAGCTGGTCGATCGCGTACGGCACGCTGAGCACCGTCACGAACGACAGTGCGGCGCCGACCGGCGGCTCCATGTACGGCACGAAGACGGCCCGATCCTCCTTGGCCACCTTCAACGCCGCGTAGACCGGGTCGGCCTTCACCCGCGCCTGCACGGAGGGCTCCGTGGTCAGCAGTACCAGCCGGTCCACGTCGAGCAGGTCGAGCCGCTCGGCGCTGAGCACCGCCGCGGTCTCCTTGCCGGCGACCTGCTCGACCTGGTCGGAGAGCTTGTAGCCCATCTCGGCGAGCAACTGCGCCTTCGGGTCGGCCTTGGCGAAGGCGGCGTACGTGCCCGGCTCGCTCGGGTCCGCCACCACCGCGGTCTGGGTGGCGAACTCGGGGTGCTGCGCCCGGATGTCGGCGAGCCGCTTGTCGATGTCGGCGAGGAGCTGCTCGACCTTCGGCTGTGCGCCGAGGGCCCTGCCGATCACCTTGGCCATCTCGTCCCACGGGGTGGAGTAGTCGTCGTACTGCTTGGACTGGGCGACCACCGGGGCGATCTTGGACAGCGTGGTGTACTGCTCCTGGGTCATGCCGGTGTACTGCGCGACGATCAGGTCGGGCTTCAGCGCGACGATCTTCTCGACGTTGTACTCGTCCCGCTCGCCGACGATCTCCGGTGGCGTACTGCCCCAGAGGTCCTTCGTCCAGGCCCAGTTGCCGTACGGGCGCTCGCCGAACCAGTCCACCGCGCCGACCGGCTTGATCCCGAGGGCGAGGACGGTGTCCTGGTCGCTCAGCCCGAGCGTGACCACCCGACTGGACGCCTTGGTGACGGTGGTGGACCCGTACTTGTGCTCGATGGTGACCGGGAAGGCTCCCGGCGCCGCCGATGCCGACGCCGTGCTCTCCGGCTCCTCCGAACCGCCGCCGCAGGCGGCCACCGTGGCGGTCAGCGCCACCGCGAGCAGGATCCGGGAGAGCGGGCCGAGGCGACGGCGAGTGACTGTCTTCGACGGACTGTGCATGGGTCCCCTTCGGGAATCGGCGGCAAGACAGGAAATCGGCAGCGAGACGGGACCTCGGCACCGGCCGAGGAGAGGTTGCCATATAGTAAGGGTCGGCTAACCTAACCTCAAGCCGTAAGATGCTCTCACACGTGTCGGGCGAGGTGGACCGTCGCCGCCGGCAGCACCTTCGAGGGAGACCATGTGAGCGCACCGATCCGGCCACCCACCGTGCGCGGCGCGACCCGCCGCCACCTGGTCGCGCTCACCGCCGGGGTGCTCCTGCTCGGGTTGGTCTGCCTGCTGTCGATCGCGGTCGGCGCCCGCCAGATCCCGCTCGGCGAGGTCGTGCGGTCCCTTGTGGACCCCGGACGGACCCCGGAGGACGTATTGGCGATAGTACGCGGTCTGCGGCTGCCGCGTACCGCACTGGGGCTGCTCGCCGGAGCGGCGATCGGCCTGGCCGGCGCGGTCATGCAGGGCCTGACCCGCAACCCGCTGGCCGATCCCGGACTGCTCGGCGTCAGCGCCGGGGCCGCCCTCGGCATCGTGACCGCGAGCGCTGTGCTGCATCTCACCGGCCTGTACGGCTACATCTGGTTCGCCATCCTCGGCGCGCTGCTCGCCAGCGCCGTGGTCTACCTGCTCGGCGGGGTCGGGCGCGGCGGCGCCACCCCGGTCAAGCTGGCCCTGGCCGGGGTCGGGGTGACGCTGCTGCTCGGCTCGCTGACCAGCGCCATCGTGCTGGCCAGCCCGCTGGCCCTGGACCGGTACCGGTTCTGGACCGCCGGCTCGCTGGCCGGGCAGGACGGCGGGGCGCTGCTGCGGGTGCTGCCGTTCCTCGCCGTCGGCATCGTCGCCGCGCTCGCCCTCGCACCCGCGCTGAACAGCCTCGCCCTGGGGGACCAGCTCGCCACCGGACTGGGCCGGCGGGTCGGCCTGATCCGGGTCTGCGGCGCCGGGGCGGTCACCGTGCTGGCCGCCGCGACGGTGGCGGTGACCGGACCGATCGTCTTCGTCGGGCTCGTCGTACCGCACCTGGTGCGGATCGTCACCGGGCCGGACTACCGCTGGCTGCTGCCGTACACCCTGGTCCTGGCACCGATCCTGCTGCTCGCGGCGGACATCACCGGCCGGGTGGTGGCCCGGCCGGGTGAGATCCAGGTGGGGGTCATCGTGGCCTTCCTCGGCGCGCCGTTCTTCATCGCCCTGGTCCGGCGGCGACGGCTGGCGGAACTCTGATGGCCTTCGTCGAACTCTCCGCCACCGCCGGGCGGGCCACCGTCCGGATCGCCCGGCCGGCGATCAGCGCGGTGCTGTCGCTGCGCGCCCTCGCGGTCGGCACCGTGCTCGCGCTGGTCACCTTCGGTGTGTTCTGCGTCGGCATCGCCACCGGGGACTACCCGCTCACCGTGGCCGAGGTCGTGCCGGCGCTGTTCGGTGTCGGCGACGCCGGGACCCTGCTGGTGGTGAACGAACTGCGGCTGCCCCGGGCGCTGGTCGGCCTGCTGGTCGGCGCCGCCTTCGGCATCTCCGGCGCGGTCTTCCAGACCATGACCCGCAACCCGCTGGCCAGCCCGGACATGATCGGCGTGATCGCCGGGGCGCAGACCGCGGTGGTCGGCGGCATCGTGCTCGGCTTCGGCGCCGGGCTCGGCACCCAGACGCTGGGACTGCTCGGCGCGCTGCTGGCGGCCCTGCTGGTCTACGCGCTGGCCTGGGGACGCGGGGCGACCGGCTACCGGATCGTGCTGGTCGGGGTCGGGGTCGCCTGGATGTGCACCAGCGCCACCGACTACCTGCTGGCCAGGGCGTTGCCGTTCGAGGCGCAGAAGGCGGTCGGCTGGCTGGTCGGCAGCCTGAACGAACGCGGCTGGCAGCACGTACGCCCGTTGGCGCTGGCGATGGCGGTGCTGCTCCCCGCCACCCTGCTGCTCGGGCGCTGGCTGCGTACGCTGCAACTCGGCGAGGCGGTCGCGACCGGGCTGGGCACGCCGGTGGCCCGTACCCAGTTGGCGTTGCTGGTGACCGCCGTCGGGCTGGCCGCCTTCGGCACCGCGGCGGCCGGGCCGATCCTCTTCGTCGCGCTGATCGCACCGCAGATCGCGCTGCGGCTGGCCGCCGTGGCGACCCCGCCGCCGCTGCTCTCCGCCCTGACCGGGTCCCTGATCGTGGTCACCGGTGACCTGCTCGCCCGGCACGTGCTGCCGGACGACCACCTGCCCGTCGGGGTGGTGACCGGTGTGCTGGGCGCACCGGTCCTGCTCTGGCTCCTCGCCCGCGCCAACCGAACCGGCTCCGGAGGATGACCGTGCCCGCTGAACCCCTCGGCGTAGCCGTGACCGATCCCGCGCCCGCCCACCGCCGGTCGCCCGCACCGGCCGAACCGGCCGCGCTGCCCGAACCGTCGGCCGCACCCGAACCGACCGCGCTGCCCGACCTGCGCGCGACCGACCTCTGCCTCGGCTACGACAAGGTCCTCGTCGTGGACGGCCTCGAGGTGTCCATCCCGGCCGGTCGGATCACGGTCATCGTCGGCGCCAACGCGTGCGGCAAATCCACCCTGCTCCAGGCACTGGCCCGACTGCTCGCCCCGCGCTCCGGTGCGGTGGAACTGGACGGCCGGTCGATCCAGTCCATGCCGACCCGGCAGGTGGCCCGGCAGATCGGCATCCTGCCGCAGGCGCCGGTGGCGCCGGCCGGTCTGACCGTGATCGACCTGGTCACCCGGGGACGCGCGCCGCACCAGACGTGGTGGCGGCAGTGGTCCAGCCAGGACGAGGGGGCGGTGACCGACGCGCTCACCGCGACCGACATGCTGAAGCACGCGCACCGGCCGGTCGACGAACTCTCCGGTGGCCAGCGGCAACGGGCCTGGATCGCGATGGCCATCGCCCAGGCCACCCCGGTGCTCCTGCTCGACGAGCCGACGACCTTTCTCGACCTGGCCCACCAGATCGACGTACTCGACCTGGTCGTCGACCTGAACCGGCAGGAGAACCGGACCGTCGTGATGGTGCTGCACGACCTCAACCAGGCCAGCCGGTACGCCGACCACCTGATCGCGATGAAGGCGGGCCGGATCGTCCGGCAGGGCAGCCCGGACGAGGTGATCACCGCCGACCTGGTCGAGCAGGTCTTCGACCTGGACTGTCAGGTCACCCTCGACCCGGTGACCGGAACACCCATGATCATTCCGATGGGCCGGCACCACCGGGACCGGACCAGCCCGGTGGCCGTCGGATGAGCCCGATCGACACACCCGGGGCGGCGACCGACCCGGTGGCGACCGGCGGCCCGACGACCGGACGTAAGGTGCTCCGCCGGGCCGTCACCGGTCAGGGGCGGGACGTCGCCCTCGGCAGCCTGCTCGCCACCGGACACCAGGCCGGCGAGGCACTCGTACCGGTCGTCATCGGGCTGGTGGTGGACCGGGCGGTGGCGACCGGCTCGGCCACCGCGCTGACCCAGTGGCTGGTCGTGCTGGCACTGGTCTTCGCCGGCCTGTCGACCAGTTTCCGGTTCGCCGCGCGGTTCGGCGAGCGGGCCGCCGAGCGGGCCGCGCACCAGATCCGCCGGGAGCTGACCGGACGGGTGATCGCCCCGTACGGCGGGGTGGAACGCGGGCACCTGCCGGGCGCGTTGGTCAGCATCGCCACCAGCGACGCCAGCCGGGTCGGCGCGGTGAACATGGCGGTGACGGCCGGGTTCGCGGCACTGGCCGCGCTGGTCACCACCGCCGTCGCGCTGCTGCACGCGTCCGTACCGCTGGGTCTGCTGATCCTGCTCGGCGCGCCGCCGGTGCTCTGGATCGCGCACCTGGTCGGCGGCCCGCTGCAACGCCGCAGCGCGGCCGAACAGGAGAACGTGGCGTACGCCTCCGGTGTTGCCGCAGACCTGGTCGCCGGCCTGCGCGTGCTCAAGGGAATCGGCGCCGAACGCGCCGCCTGGGCCCGCTACCGACTGATCAACCGGCGGTCGCTGGACGCCACGCTGCGCGCTGCCAACGCCCAGGCGTGGCACGACGGCGCCCTGATCGTCATCACCGGCGTGTTCATCACGGCGGTGGCGCTGCTCGGTGCCCGGCTGGCGATCCAGGGGGAGATCAGCATCGGTGAACTGATCGCCGCGGTCGGCCTCGCGCTTTTCCTGCTCAACCCGCTCTCGCTGCTGAGCTGGGTGAACGCCGAATTCGCCCAGGCCCGCGCCTCCGCCGACCGGATCGCGGCGGTGCACGCCGCCGCGCCGGCCGTGCGCCCCGGCGGCCTCGCGCCGGTCAGCCCGGTCCGGGGCGAGCTGCGCTTCGAACAGGTCACCGACGGCCCACTGCGGATCACCGAACTACGGGTGCCAGCCGGCGAACTGCTCGGCGTGGTCGCGCCCGACCCGGCCGCAGCCGCCACACTGGTACGTTGCCTGGCCCGCGAGGCCGACCCCGAGGCGGGCACGATCACCCTCGACGGCATTCCGCTCGCCGACCTGGACCCGGCCCTGGTACGCGCGGCGATCCTCACCGCCAGCCACGACGCGGTGCTGTTCGAGGGCAGTCTGCTCGACAACGTCGCCTCGGCCGGCGGCAACGTCGCCTCGGCCGGCGGCGGGGCCAGGTTCGACGCGGTGCTCGCCGCCACCACGGTGGACCAGGTCGCCGCCGTACTGCCGGACGGGATGCGGACGCCGGTCGCCGAACGCGGCCGGTCGCTCTCCGGGGGCCAGCGGCAACGGATCGTCCTGGCCCGCGCGCTGAACGCCGAGCCCCCGGTGCTGGTGGTGCACGAGCCCACCACCGCGGTCGACACCGCCACCGAGGCGAGGATCGCCAGCCGGCTGCGCCAGGTACGCGACGGCCGGACCACCGTCCTGGTGACCAGCAGCCCGGCGCTGCTGGCGGTTACCGACCGGGTGGTGCTGCTCGACGGCGACCAGGATCCGGTCACCGGCCAACACCACGACCTGGTACGCACCCACGAGCGCTACCGCGCCACCGTCCTGGCCTGAACGTCCCCGCCGTCCCACCCCGCCCGCCGCGCTGTCGTCCGGTGCGGGACCGAGAACCGCCCGCCGACGAGGGAGAACCGTGACCCCGCACGTGCTACCGACCGCCACCCCGGCGCAGACCACCGCCATGGTGCGGCAACTGCTGCGCGGGCGCCGCGCCTTGGCGGTCGGCTCGCTCGGCGTACTCGGCGCCGCCACCGCGATCGGGCTGCTCACCCCGCCGCTGCTGGGACACGTCGTGGACCTGGTGGCCGGGGGCGGCACGGTCGGCGCGCTCACCGTACCGGCGGTGGCACTGATCGCCATCGCGGTCGCGCACGCGGTCAGCACCGCGATCGGCCTCGGGATGATCGCCCGGCTCGGCGAGGGGATGCTGGCCGACCTGCGCGAACGGTTCGTCGACCGGGCGCTGCACCTGCCGTTGGGGCAGTTGGAGCGGGCCGGCTCGGGTGACCTCACCTCGCGTGTCACCAACGACGTCACCGCGATCGCCGAGGCGGTACGCGCCGCACTGCCGGAACTGGTCCGCTCGGTGCTGGTGATCGGCCTGACCCTGGCCGGCCTCGCCGTACTCGACCCGCGCTTCCTGCTCGCCGCCCTGCTGGCCGCCCCGATCCAGTGGCACACCGTGCGCTGGTACCTGCGCCGCAGCCCGGCCCTGTACGCCGCGCAGCGGTTGGCGGTCGGCGCCCAGCAGCAGCAACTGCTGGAGAGCATCGGGGGCGCTGCCACGGTTCGTGCCCTGCGACTGGGTGAGCGGCACCTGGACCAGGTCACCGAGCGGTCCCAGGGTGCGGTGGACCTGGCGCTGCGCGCCGTACGACTGATCACCCGGTTCTACGGCCGGCTCAACCTGGCCGAGTTCGTCGGGCTGTCGGCGGTGCTGGTGACCGGCTTCCTGCTCACCGACTCCGGCGCCGTCACGATCGGTACGACCGCCGCCGCCACGCTCTACTTCCACAACCTGTTCGGCCCGATCAACTCGGCCCTGCGGCTGGTGGACGACGCCCAGGTCGCCACGGCGAGCCTGGCCCGGCTGGTCGGGGTGACCCAGCTACCGGGGCCGGCGACGGCACCGGACCATGCCGGGCCGGTGGACGCCTCGGTCAAGGCGGTCGACGTCGAGTACGCCTACGTCCCCGGGCGGCCGGTGCTGGCGGGGGTGACGCTGGAGATCGCCGCCGGGCAGCGGGTGGCGCTGGTCGGGGCGAGCGGGGCCGGCAAGACCACCCTGGCCCAGCTCGTGGCCGGCGTACACCGCCCGAGCGCGGGGACGATCCTGCTCGGTGGGGTGGAGGTCGGTGACCTGCCGCCGGAACAGCGTCGCCGTACGGTCGCCGTGGTCACCCAGGAGGTGCACGTCTTCGCCGGTCCGCTCGCCGACGACCTGCGGCTGGCCCGGACCGGGGCGACCGACGACGAGCTGCGCGCGGCGCTGGCCGAGGTCGAGGCACTGGACTGGGCGCTCGCGCTCCCCGACGGTCTGGACACGGTCGTCGGCGACGGCGGGCACCAGCTCACCGTGACCCAGGCCCAACAGTTGGCGCTGGCCCGGGTGGTGCTGGCCGACCCCGGGGTGGTGATCCTGGACGAGGCGACCGCCGACGCCGGCAGTGCCGGGGCGCGGGTGCTGGAACGGGCGGCCGAGCGCGCGCTGCGTGGGCGTACCGCCCTGATCGTCGCCCACCGCCTGACCCAGGCGGTCACGGCGGACCGGATCGTGGTGCTGGAGGGGGGCCGGGTGCTCGACTCCGGCACCCACGAGGAGCTGGTCGGCCGCGAGTCCGGCCGCTACGCGACGCTCTGGCGGGCCTGGTCCCGGGAGCGCTGACCCGGCAGCACGCCCTTGGGTCCGTGCCGCCCGCACTGTCCGGTGCGGGCGAGGAGTGCGCAGACCCCGGCGACGAAGTGCTCGGGTCCGGGAACCGCACCCCGGTTGGTGACGACTAACGGTCGAATCCAGTCACCGGAGGCCAGCGTGCGACGAACCACACCGCGACAGACCCGACCCCGCCCCGTACGGGCCGTTCCCCTACCGGCGTTCGGTGTCCTGCTCGCCGCACTGGTCGGCACGCTCGCCGGGTGCGGCGCGGCCGAGCCGTCGGCCGCGCCACCGAGCCCGCCGGTCTCCGCGAGCGCCTCGGTGACCAGCGTCTTCCACGTACGCGACCCCTGGGTCAAGGCCGCCGACGGTGGCATGACCGCCGTGTTCGGTGTCCTGGTCAACGACGGCGGCACCGACGCCACCATCGTCGGCGCGACCTCGTCGGTCTCCCCGGTGGAGGTGCACGAGATGGCCATGACGGAGGGGCGGATGGTCATGCGCCCCAAGGCCGGCGGGCTCACCGTACCGACCAAGGGCGTCCACACCCTGGAGCCCAGCGGCGACCACCTGATGCTGATGGACCTGGCCCGCCCCGTCCTCCCAGGTGACGAGGTCACCATCACGCTGACCTTCGCCGACGGTCGGACGGCCGAGTTCACCGCGATCGCGAAGCCGTTCGCCGGTGCCGGTGAGAGCTACGACCCGCAGCCGGACGGGCATCCGGGGGCGAGCCCGACCCCGAGCCCGGGTCCGGCGGCATGACCGGGCAGTTCGGCGACACCGGACCGGTGCCGCTCTCGGCCGGGTCGCGCGACCGGATGAGCCGTCGCCGTCTGCTGGCCGGCGGCGCCGTCGCCGTCGGCGGGGCGCTCGCCGGTGGTGGCGCCGTCGCCGCCGGGACCGCCGACGACCGGCCCGCCGCCACCGTACGGGCCGACCCGCAAACCGGTACGGTCACCGAGCCGTTCCACGGCCCACGTCAGTCCGGGATCGCCACCCACCCGCAGGCGCACGCCTCCTTTCTCGCCTTCACCCTGCTGCCGGGGACGGACAGGGCGGCACTGGTGCGGCTGATGCGGCTGCTCAGCGACGACGCCGCCCGGCTCACCCGGGGTGAGCCGGCGCTGGGTGACACCGAACGGGAACTCGCCCTGCTTCCGGCCCGGCTCACCATCACCTTCGGGTTCGGGCCGGGACTGTTCCGCGCCGCCGGGCTGGAGGAACGCCGGCCGGCGTCGGTCGCCGACCTGCCACCGTTCTCCATCGACCGGTTGGAGGCGGCCTGGTCCGGCGGCGACCTCCTGGTCCAGATCTGCGCCGACGACCCGCTCACCGTCACGCACGCCCAGCGGATGCTCGTGAAGGACACCCGTCCCTTCGGCACGGTCCGCTGGACGCAACAGGGGTTCCGGCGGGGAGCGGGGATCGAGGACCGGTCCCGTACGTCGCGCAACGTCTTCGGTCAGCTCGACGGGACCGCCAACCCGAAACCCGGCACCGCCGCGTTCGAGCAGGCCGTCTGGGTGCCGGACGGTCCGCCGTGGCTGCGGGACAGCAGCACCCTGGTGGTACGCCGGATCCGGGCCGAGTTGGAGACCTGGGACCTGCTCGGCCGCGCGGACAAGGAACTCGCCGTCGGCCGGCGGTTGGACAGCGGCGCCCCGCTCACCGGGCGGGTGGAGGAGGATCTGCCGGACTTCGCCGCCACCGACGAACTCGGCTTCACCGTCATCCCGGACTTCTCCCACATCAGCCTGGCGCAGGTGCCCGACGACCGGTCGAAGATCCTCCGGCGGCCGTACAACTACGACCGGGCGCCGGACGGCGCCGGGCGGGCGGACAGCGGCCTGATCTTCGCGGCCTACCAGGCGGACGTCACACGGCAGTTCCTGCCCATCCAGCGGCGGCTGGCGGAGCGGGACCTGTTCAACGAGTGGATCACCCCGATCGGTTCCGCCGTCTTCGCCATCCCGCCCGGGTGCGCCCCGGACGGCTGGATCGGCGAGCAGCTACTCGGCTGAGACCCGGTCGGCGAACGCCCCGCCCGACGGACGAGAGGATGATCAAAAAACCCTGACCTACCCGTTTCCGGCTGCGGGGACCCGGCAGACTAGGAGCGTGGACGAGAACTTGGACGCCGTGCTCAGCCAGGTCGGACCCCGGCTGCGGGCCCTGCGGCGGCAACGCGAGACCACGTTGGCGCACCTGTCCAAGACCACCGGCATCTCCATCTCCACCCTGTCCCGGCTGGAGTCCGGCCAGCGCCGCCCCACCCTGGAGCTGCTCCTGCCGCTGGCACGGGCGTACGGGGTGCAGATCGACGAGCTGGTCGGTGCGCCGACGACCGGTGATCCCCGGGTCCACCTGCGCCCGGTGGTCCGCAACGGGTTGACGATGGTGCCGCTGACCCGTCGGGCCGGTGGCCTCCAGGCGTACAAGCTGATCATCCACTCGACCCGGAACATGCCCGAGCAGCAGACCCACGAGGGCTACGAGTGGATCTACGTGCTCAACGGGCGGCTCCGTCTGGTCCTCGGTGAGCAGGACATCGCGCTCACCCCGGGTGAGGCTGCCGAGTTCGACACCCGGGTGCCGCACTGGTTCGGCTGCGTCGACGGTGAACCGGTCGAGGTGCTCAGCCTCTTCGGCCGTCAGGGAGAACGCGCTCACCTACGGGCAAGATCCGTACGCTGAGGCGGCCCAGGGGCCGCTCGTCAGGGCACGGTCGCCGGGGCGGTCAGGAGGCGGGGAAGGCCCGCTGCGCGGTGACCATGCAGTTGGCGAACGGGCTTCCGGTGTCCTCGTGCAGCACCTCGTCACCGACGAGCAGCCGGCAGGTGGCCGTGCCGCCCAGCGGCGCGAGGGCGTTGAGCAGGATCGGCCCCGTCTTCGCCGCCACCTCGACGTCCTGGCTCCACGGGCTCTTGATCGGCGTCTCGTCGCCGGAGAGCGTGTGGTTCTCGTTGTTGTCGTCCGGGCTGCGCCAGGTGATGCCCTCCACCTCGCCGGTGCTGGAGGTGACCTCCATCCGGATCACGCGGTCGTTCCCGCCGAGCAGCGTGACACCCGCCCAGACGGCCAGTCCGACCACAAGGACGGCCGCGACCCCGACCGTGAGCGGGCGGCGGAACCAGGAACGGTCGGTAGGTGTGGCGGTGGCCTCGGTCATGGTGGCAGGCTAACGGATCATCAGGCGGTGGCCGAATCAGCGTGGTCACCGACAGCGCGGCGGCGCGCTCGGCCGGGGGACTCGTGGCACGTTCAGTCCGAAGTGGTTTCCCGGCCACCGGAAGGCAGCGACGGGCCGAGTCGGGACTCGGTCACGTTCGATCCAAATGGCGTTGCACGGCAGGCATATTCTGCTCCCTATGAGTGAACTCGATCAATGGTGGAACGGCCTCAACGAGGACGACCAAGATCTGTTTCTGCGGCACCGGGAAACGTCGCCACTGCCCGCGGAGGTGTGGCAGCGGGCACAGAGCACCGGCCCCGGCCTGAGCATCGTTACCGAGCCGGTGGGCAGCGGCAGCGGAGCCACGGTCAACTGGGTCGGCCCTACCAGCGTGTTCCTCGCCACGAAGGCCGGCTGACCATTCTGCTGGCGGCGAGCACGATTCCTGGTGATCTTTTCGGTGTGCCACCGGCAAGATCCATCCGGGAGTCGTGCTCGCGCGTGGCCAGCCCGTCCGACGCGATACCGGACGGGGACCGGACTTTCCCACGGGGCAACGCGACGATACCGCTGTCGATACGCTGGCTCGACGTCGCCGATCCGGGCGAGACGGGACCATCCGGCATCGCCGGAACGGGGAGGTAAATCTCGATGGTGCGGATCAGGGCGTTCGGTTCGACCGGCTTGCGGGTCAGCGAGATCGGGCTCGGCGCGTGGCAACTCGGCCGCTCGGCGCAGTGGCCCGACGGCCCGGACCGATCGGAGGCGGTACGGATCGTGCACGCCGCGCTCGACGCGGGGATCAACCTCATCGACACCGCCCCCGGTTACGCCGACGGCGAGAGCGAGACCAACATCGGTCGGGCGTTGACCGGCCGTCGCCGTGACGAGACGGTGATCTGCACGAAGGTCGGCTACCACCCCGACGGCAGCGACAACTGGTCGGCCGGGGCGATCGAGGAGTCGATCGAGCGCAGCGCCCGCCGGATGAACGTCGACCACGTCGACATCGTGGTGCTGCACAACCCGCCGCCGGAGATCCTCGACGGCACCCGGTCCGACCACTACCAGGTGTTGCAACGACTCCAGGACAAGGGCACGATCCGGGCGTACGGGTCCTCGGTGGACTGGGCCGCCGACATCGACACCGTCCTGACCACCAGCGACGCGAACGCACTGGAGGTACGTCTCTCCGCGCTGTACCAGGAACCGTGGGACGCGATGGGCCGGGCCCGGGACCGGGGTGTCGGGACGATCGTCAAGGTTCCGCTGGAGTCCGGCTGGCTCTCCGGCCGCTACGACGCGGACAGCGTCTTCACCGACGTACGGGACCGGTGGTCGCGGGCGGACGTGGCGCACCGGGCCGGACTCGTGGACGAGCTGCGGGCGTTGCTGCCCGAGGGGGTCGGCCTGCTCGACGGGGCGCTGCGCTTCCTGCTCGGCTACGACGCGGTCTCCACCGTCATACCGGGCACGAAGTCGGTGGCGCAGTTGCGGGCGAGCATCGCCGCCGCGAGCGGGCCGCTGCCCGAGGAGACGTACGCCGCGATCCGGTCCTGGTACGACACCCGGCTCGCCGCGCAGCCCCTCGACTGGTGAACACGGCCCCGGGCCGGTGGTTCGCCCGCTGGTGCACGAGCGAACCGCCGCCCCGGGGCGGGTGACGGGCTCAGCCGAGCGGGTTGAGCAGTTCCGCCTTGCCCTCGTACGCGAAGAGCAGCAGGTCCACCATCCGGAAGGTGTCCCGGTCCGGCCCCAGGGTCGGGCGCCAACTGGTGTCCCGCAGCATCGAGTTGCGGCTGCCCTGCATGGCCCGGTGGAAGACCTCGGCGACGATCCGCCCGCCGACCCCGTCGAGCCGACCACCGTTGAACTCGGCCTCACGCAGGATGTAGAACCACAGCGGCGTGTTCCGGGCCACCTCGTCCTTCTGCGCGTCGGTCAGCTCGTCGAGCACGGCGCCGTTCTCCCCGTGCAGGATCTCGTCCGGCTTGAGCGGCACCAGGTCGAACAGTTCGGCCATCTGCTGGCCGCTGGCGAGCCGGACCATGACGGCCCGGGTGAGGTTGCGGAAGGCGAGGTTTCGTTCGATCTCGGCGGGCGTCGCGGTCCGCTCGCCGAACGAGCCGAGCGGCAGGTTGCGCAGCGGGTCGACCATCCGGGTGTCCACCCGGCGGGTGAGGTTGAGACCCGGTCCCTCCTCCGGGCGTACCACCAGGTCGTCCCGTCCGGCCTCGGCGAAGTCGTAGAGGCGGCGGAAGTCCGCGATCCAGTTGGTCGGCAGCCGCTCGAACGAACCCGATTCGGGATCGTCGACGGTGCCGTCCGGGGAGAGGTTGCCACTGGTGCCGGAGAACTGGAACAGCAGTTCGAGGGTGCCGGCCGGCAACCCGAACTGACTCTGGGTGTTGAAGAACCGGTTCCACTCGTACACCTCGCGGACCATGCTGTGCCCCAGCCGGTAGGCCGCGACGGAGAACTCGATGGGCATGGTCGGCCGGTCTCCCGGCTGCACCCACCGGCCGCGTCGGCGCTGCTCGTAGCCGGGCGAGACCTCGAAGAAGCGTCGTCCGTTGGTAAAGACGTCGTCCACGATGGCCGGTGCCACGATGCGCGGCAGAAAGTCCGTACGCAGCATCCACTGGTAGTGCTTGACGACCACCGAACGCGCGGTCCGGAACAGCGCCGGCCCGGAGAGTCCGCCGGTGGCCAACTGGTCGACGACCCGGTTGTGGAACCGGATGAAGGCCAGGTGGGTCTGGGCGACCGCGAGGTTCTCGTCGTTGCGGGCGTCCGGGATCAGCGCCGCCTGCCGCTCCCGTTTCGACGACCCGAGTCCGGACCGGGGCAGGTCGAACCCGTCCCGGTCCTGGTTCGTGGTGGCGTCGAGCGGCACCGCGGCGGTGGTGCCGACCCGAAGGTGCAAGCCGTCCTCGGCGTAGAAGACCTTGTCCTTCTTGTCCTGCGGTCCCCGACCGTAGAGCGAGTCGAGGTCGAGCGCGGGCGAGCGCCCCTGGAGCAGGTCATCGACCGAGACGTCCTCGCCGAGCGCGGCGGCGGTCGCGTCCATCGTCAGGTCGTGGTCGACGAACTGCCCGAGATAGGTAAAACCGGCGGGCACGGCCGGTTCCGCGGAGTCGGTGGAGGTGCCCGCGACCATCGCCCGGGCCAGGGCGGCGCGCGCCTCCTCGGTCAGTGCGTCGCCCTGCGGGCCGAGCCGGGAAAACCGGAACTTGCGCAGTTCGGCGGTGGTCGACGGTCGTCGTACGGCGGGCTCGCGCCGGCCCTCGAACGACAGCAGGCCCTCGCCCACGACGAAGTAGTCCTCCCGCATGTGCCGCTTCATCAGTCGATCCTCCCCAGTGTGGACCGGCACAGGGCCCTGGTCGCCCCACGGGGAAAGTCGCGACGGCATCGCCGCGCGATGACGGCGGAACGCGCGTCCGCCCAGTCCGAGCCCCCGTGAACGTCCGCGATCGGCGCGGACCAGCCGACTCGGCTGAACCACCCTGCCGGTCTCAGTCGACTAGATCCCAGCCTGCAACGGGGTGTCCGTACCGTCCATGAAGTGTCACCGATGCGACGGCGCCGATCGTCGCGATGCTCGTCCGACGACAAACCCCGGCCACACCGCGAGATGTGGCCGGGGTTTTCTGTCGTTGCAGGGGTGGGTTACACCTTGACCGACCGGGTGAACCGGCCCCAGGCCGACGGCTCGAACACCAGTGCCGGCCCGGTCGGGTCCTTGCTGTCCCGTACGCCGACGACACCGGGCAGGTTGTCCGCGACCTCCACACAGTTGCCCCCGGTGCTACCGCTCCGGGTGCTCTTGCGCCACCGGGCGCCGGTCAGCTCAGTCATGCTCGCCGCTACCTTCCTTGATCTCTCTGATCAGGGCCGCCGACCGTTGCGGGTCCAGCGCCGCATCCTCAAGCATCGTCCATGCCTGAGCGTACGCGGCGACCTCCTCGTTTCTCGGTGGATCGACGAGCCTCCGGTACGGCGTCGATCGTCGCGATGTGGTGCGAACCTTTCGCCCGCTCCGGCCACTCTCACAGTGGTGGGGCGAGCGGCGCCCCCGCCATGGAGGTGAGCCCGATCCGCGCGCACAACAGCCTGTCCCGTCCAGCCGGTCCACTGCGCCGGGTACGGGCGTTCGCCGGCTACCTCGGCCTGCTCGGCGTACTCGCCCTGGTGGCGGCGGCACTGGTGAGTGGTGTGCCGAGACTGGCGAACGAGTTCACCGACCAGGGTCTGCGGCACGACGTCGGTGAGCTGCTGTATCCGGTACGCGACCTGCGGTTCACGGCCGCCCCGGAGCTAAGCGACATCGATCCGGACGCGGCGGCGGCCACGCTCGACCCGTACCGGGCGTCGCTGCCCGGCCCGTTGCCGGAGCTGGTCGGCCAGGAGTGGTTCGCCGCCCGGGTCGGCCCGGAGCGGGTGGCGGTCTCCGGCGACGCCGCGCCCTTCGACGGCAACTGCCGACCGGAGCTGTCGCTGCGTTTCCAGACCGGCTTGGAGCGGGTGAGCCGGCTGGTGGATGGCCGTTGGCCGGCGTCGCGGGAGGTGGTCGAGACGGTCGTATCGCGGCAGGTCGCGCAGACCCTCGGGATACGGGTCGGCACCGGTCTCGGCATGAGCGCGACCGAGTCCACAGTGGATGGTGCCGCACCCGTGCCGGTTCCGGTGCGGGTCGTCGGGGTCTACGAGCCGGTCGAGCGGTCCGCGCCGTCCTGGGACGAGATGGCGCTCGCGCCCCGGACGTGCACGGTGTTGACCGACGGGGACACGTACCGGGCTGTCCTGCTCACCGACCCGGCCGGGCTCGCGAACGCCGCGCGGCGGACCGGGGTGCTGACGTACGAGTGGCGCTACCGCCTGGACGAGACGAGGCTGCGGGCGGCGGACACCGCCACGGTGACCACGGCGGTGGTGGCTGCGCGGCGCACTCCCCCGGCCGAAGGGCTCGCCCTGCACAGCGGGCTGGATGTCGCGATGCTCACCTTCGATCGGCAGGTGCGCGGGGTGAGGGCG
Source organism: Micromonospora sp. NPDC050397 (assembly GCF_044901685.1). Taxonomy (NCBI): domain Bacteria; kingdom Bacillati; phylum Actinomycetota; class Actinomycetes; order Micromonosporales; family Micromonosporaceae; genus Micromonospora; species Micromonospora sp. NPDC050397. The sequence goes on along the minus strand of NZ_JBJDPS010000001.1, from coordinate 1,256,832 downwards.
CAGCTCGCCGTGGTGCAGGCGGGTCTGGTCGCCTGCCTGTCCGGTCTGATGCTGCTCGCCGCGCGCCTCGCGGTACGTCGTCGGGCGGACGAATTCGCCCTGCTCCGGGCCAGGGGCGCGGGGTCGGCGACGATCGGTCTGCGGACGCTGGTCGAGTGTCTGGTGGTGGTGCCGGTGGCGGTGGCCGCCGGCTGGCTGCTCGGTTCACTCGTGCCGGGTCGCCCGTCCGGGTGGGAGATGTCGCTGGTGGCAGCCGTGGCACTGGTGGCCACCGTGGCCGCACCGGTGTCGGCGATGGCCGACGGTTGGAGCCCGCGCACCACCGACGGCAGGCGACGCGGCTCCGGCGGGCTCACCCGGCGGCAGGACCTGGTCCGGCCCCGGCCGTCGGTGCGCCGGCTCACCGCCGAGTCGTTGGTGCTGCTGCTCGCCGTCGTCGGCGTGGTCCTGCTCCGTCGGCGTGGTCTGGACTCGTCGGACGGGGTGGACGGGTACCTGGTGTCGGTGCCGGTGCTGCTGGCCGTGGCGGCGGGGTTGCTCACCGTACGGCTGGTGCCGTGGCCGCTGCGGCGGCTGGGCCGGTTCGCGGCCCGGGGCCGGTCGGTGGCGCCCTTTGTCGGGCTGGTCCGGGCCGGACGAGACACGCCGGCCGGGGTGCTTCCGCTCACCGTGCTGGTGGTCGCGGTCGCGACCGGGGTGTTCACCACCGTGGTACGCGACGGCATCGCCGACGCCCGGGACCGCGCCACCGACCAGGAAATAGCCGGGGATGCCCGGCTGACCGGGTTCGCCTTCGCCCCGGCGACCACCGACCGGCTCGCCGCCCTGCCCGGGGTGAGCGCGGTCGCCCCGATGCTGGTCGACTCGGCCGCCCGACTCCACCCCGCCTCCGGCTCCGGCGACGGGTCCGGGTCCGGCGACGGGTCCGGGTCCGGGTCCGGCGGTACGCCGCCCGGTCAGGTGCAGGTGCTGCTGCTGGACGGACCGGCCAGCGCCCGGGTGGACGCGGCGAGCCGGGCCGACCTGCGACTCCCGACCGAACTGGTCCGCGCGGGACGGGTCGACGGCCCGGTGCCGGCGGTGGTGTCCCCGGCGGTGGCGGCGGATGTCGGGGCGGGCGGGAGCGTCGAGCTGCGGGGCCGGCGGTACGCGTTCCGGGTGGCCGGCGTGCTGCCCGCGCACCCGGGCCTGGACCTCGGCACCCGGCGGTTTGTCGTGCTGCCCTGGCAGGCGTTGCCGAGTCCGGTCGACCAGCCGATCGCGCCGAACCGGTTCCTGCTCGCCGGCACCGACCTCACCGCCCCCGCGCTGCGCGAGGTGGCCGACGCCGGGCAGCGTGAGTACCTTGCCGGTGTGCTGGGGCACCCGGTCGGTGACACCGCGCTGGCCGTGCCCGCCGCCGTGACCACCTGGCCGGACCATCGCCGGGCGTTGGAGCGGGCCGGGGTGAACCGGGTGCTCAGCTTCACCTTTGTCGCCGGGGCGGGTGGAGCGGTGGTGCTGGCGCTGCTCGCGGTCGGGTTCGTGGTGCTGGCAGGGGCACCGGCCCGGGGGCGCACGCTGTCCCGGTTACGGACCGTGGGGTTGTCCCGGTGGCAGGGCCGCTGGCTGCTGGTCTACGAGTTGGTGCCGCTGGTGGGGGTGGCCGTACTCGCGGGTGGGGCGGTGGGTGCCCTGTTGCCGGGGCTGCTGGGGTCGGCCCTGGCGCTCTCCGACGTCACCGCCGGGGTGGCCACCCGGGCGTACCCCGATCCGTCGCTGGCGGCCGGCGTGCTGCTGCTGGTACCGGTCGCCCTGCTCGTCGCGTGCCTGGTGGAGGAGGCGGCCAACCGGCGGTTGCGCCTCGGCGCGGTGCTTCGCCTCGGCGAGCAGGGATGACGCGGGTCAGAAGTAGGTACGCAAAATGTCCACGATGGAGTCGTGCTCGTCGACGACCGGGATGGTCCGCCACTTGTCGAACGCGGTGCACGGGTGGGAGATGCCGAAGCAGAGCAGGTCGCCGGGGCTGATCTCGACGCCGGGCGGCACGTGCAGGTAGGTGTGGTGGTCGTTGAGCCGGGTCACCCTGATCCCGTCGGCCGGGTGGACCGCCCCGCCGGCCCGACGCACCCGCAGCGGCAGTGGCAGGCCCTCGTCGTACGGGGCGTCGCGCTTGCCCATGCCGACGATCGCCAGTCCCGGTTCGGGGGTGGAGGTCACCTGGGCCCAGAGCTCCAACGCCGGTTCGAGTTGACCGTCGTCGGGCCGCCGCCGAAACGGTGTGTGTTCGGCGTAGAAGCCGTGGTCGTGGGTGACGTACGCGCCGCTGCGCAGCACCGCCCGCAGGTGGTGACCGGGCAGCCAGTCGCCGCCGAGCCGGTCGGCGACCACGTCGAACCAGGCGCTGCCACCGGCGCTGACGACCACCTCCGACCCGAGCAGCCCCCGGTCGGCGAGTTCGACAACCGCCGCCCTGGTCCGGTCGAGGTACGCGACCACGGACTCGACGTCGCGCAGGCCACCCTCGTACGCGGTCACTCCGTCCAGGCGTACCCGGGGCGCCGCCGCGACCGCCTCGGCGACCTCGACCAGCTCGGCGACGGTCCGGCAGCCGGTACGCCCACCGGGATGGCCGAGTTCGACCAGGACCGGCAGCGGGTGTTGCCCGGGCTGGTCGGCGAGGGCGGCGGTGATCGCCTCCACCCCGGCGACCGAGTCGACGAAGAAGAGCGCCTCGAAGCCGTGCGCGACCTCGTTCGCCAGCCAGCGCAGCGGGACCGGGTCCAGTAGCTGGTTGGCCAGCAGCACCCGGGGTACGCCCAGGGCCCGGCAGGCCAGCAGTTGGTTGGCGGTGGCGACGGTGATCGCCCAGGCACCGGCGGCGAGCTGCCGGGAGAGCAGCGACGGGGCCATGGTGGTCTTGCCGTGCGGGGCGAAGGTCAGGCCGTGCCGGGCGCAGAAGTCGGCCATCGTGGTGAGGTTGTGGTCGAGCGCCGCCTGCCGGGCGACCAGCACCGGCCAGGTGACCGCGCCGCCGAAGAGGTGGTGTCGGGCGGCGACGAACTCGGCGTCGGGCACCGGCGGGTCCGGTTGCCAGAACCCCTTCGCCCGCCAGTCGAGGGTGCCCTCGTCGAACCGGTCCCGGAGCAACGGTCCTCCCCACAGGTTCGGATGTGGCTCGCTGTCGGAGGCAGAGCCTGCCGGATCCTCTCCCCCGCGTCAACGTCTTGACGGAGTGCGGCCGAAGGTCCAGGCTGTCGGGACCCCCGTTCAGCGGACCATTTCCGAACCTGGAGCGCCGATGGTGATCGGTCTCGTCATCCACGCCACGCACCGTGCCGTGTTCGAGGACGCGGCCCGGACGCTGGCCGGGGTGAACCTCGAATGGGTGGTCTACGAGCACGAGGACGAGATCCGGGTACGGGTGGAGAACCTGCTCGCCCGGCAGCGGATCGACGGGCTATTGCTCGGCCCGGTGCCGTACGCGAAGTGCCGCCACCTGCTCCCGGCCGACCTTCCGGTGACGATCCTCCGGTCGGCCGGTCTGGACCTGTCGCTGGCCCTGTTCAAGGCCGCCGCCCGGGGCTGGGGCCCGACCCCGGTCAGTATCGACACCTACGACGCGCAAACGGTGGACGAGGTGGTCCGGGCCCTGGAACTGGACCCGACCCAGGTCAGCTCGCTGCCGTACGACCCGGAGCAGAGCGTGGCGCAGATCGTCGCGTTCCACCGGGAGGCGCTGGCCCGCACCGGCGCCGGGTACGTGATCAGCCTTCGCACGGCGGTCGCCGCGCAGCTCGACCGGGAGACCCGGGTGCTCGGCGGACTGCCCGGCCCGGCCACACTCCGGGCCCAGTTGCACGAACTGGCCCTGCGGGCGCAGTCCAGGCGGGCCAGTGCGCTGCGGTTCGCCGCCGGGGTCTTCCTGGTCGGCCGGGCCGGGCCGGGGCTGGACCTGGACCGGGCCCGGGTGGGGCTGATGAACCTGCTGCTCAACACCCCCGAGTTCGGCGACGCGTGGATCGAGAACCGGGGCCGGCGTGGGGTGGTGGTCTTCGCTCACCAGGCGCTGTTCGAGGCCGCCACCAGCGGTTGGGTGTCGCTGCCGGCGCTGGGCCAGGCGCAGGAGACGCTCGGCGTACGGGTGGCCGCCGGTTTCGGGGTCGGCGCCTCCGCCCGGAGCTGCGTACACCTCGCCGAACGGGCCGCCGACCGGGCCGAGCAGGAGGAGACACCGAGCGCGTACCTGGTCGAGGACGGTGGTCTGATCATCGGCCCGATGGGCCCGGCCGGCGCGGCGGTCGCGTTCACGTACCGGGAGCACGGCGTCGAGTTGGAGCGGCTGGCCGGCGAGGTGGGGCTGAGCGCCGCGACCCTGTCCCGGTTGGCGGCGATCGAACGGGCCCAGATGGGCCGGGCGGTCTCCCCCAGTGACCTGGCGTCCCAGCTCGGCATCACCGACCCGTCCGGCCGGCGGCTGATCCGCAAACTGGGCGACTCCGGACTGGTCGAGGTGGAGGGGAGCACCCAGGTGCATCGCAAGGGTCGGCCGGCGCGGCTGTACCGGTTGCGGATCGGTGCCGCGATCGAACGCCCGGCGGGTGACGCGTGAGCGGGGACCGGCCTTCGGCACGTTGGGACCTGCTGCTCACCGGCGGGGATCTGCTCGACCCGGGCGGTGGGCGGGCCGGACGCCACGACGTGGCCGTACGGGACGGGCGGGTGGCCGAGGTGGGGCCGTCGCTGCCCCGCGCGGCTGCCGCCGAGGTGGTCGACGTGAGCGGGCGGCTGGTCACCCCGGGCCTGGTCGACCTGCACACGCACGTGTACGGCGGGGCGACGTACTGGGGCATCGACCCCGATCCGGTGGCCTGGCACTCCGGCGTGACCACCTGGGTCGACGCGGGTTCGTCCGGGGCGTACTCGTTCCCGGCGTTCGCGGCCACCGCCGCCCGGTACGCGGTGCGCGTACCCGCGCTGCTGAACATCTCCGCGGTCGGGCTGATCGCGCCGGTGGGTGAATCGCGGGAGCTGGCCAACTGCGACGTCGAGCTGGCGGTGACGACCGCGCGGGCGTACCGGGGCCGGATCGTGGGGTTCAAGGTGCGGATGGATCGGCACAACGTCGGGGTCCACGGGGTCGAGCCGCTGCGGCGGGCCGTGGAGGCGGCCGACGCCTGCGGGCTGCCGCTGATGGTCCACATCGGAGCGGCTCCGCCCGCCGTGGCGGACCTGCTGCCGCTGCTGCGCCCGGGCGACCTGATCACACACTGTGCCAGCGGCATCGCCGCCGGTCCGGACGGGTTCGACCCGGCGAGCCGGGAGGCGTACCAGGCCGGGGTGTTGTTCGACGTCGGGCACGGTTCCGGTGGCTTTGCCTTCGACGTGCTGGAGGCGCAGCTCGCCGCCGGCATGCCGCCGCACACGGTCTCCACCGACCTGCACAGCCGGTCGTTGCACGGGCCGGCGTTCGACCTGCCGACGACGATGGCGAAGATGCTGGCCGCCGGCATGGGGCTGGAGCGGGTGGTCGAGGCGACGACGATCGGACCGGCGCGGGCGCTGGGCCTGGCCGGTGGGGTCGGCACCCTGGCGCCGGGCGCCCCGGCGGACATCGCCGTGTTCGCCGTCGAGCACGGCCGGTTCGAGTTGGCCGACGTGCACGGGCAGCGCCGGGCCTCGCCGCTGCGACTGGTCAACGAGACGACCTACCGGGACGGCCGTCCGCTGACGCCCCGACTGCCCGAGCCGGTGCCGTCCTGGATCCCACTGACCGACGCCCAGCGCGGCGCCCTGCGGCGACGCGAAACCGCGGTACGCCGCCTGCTGACCTCGCCACTGGTGGGCCCGGACGGGCTCGCCGAACAGTTTCCCCGACACGGAGGTTGACCCATGCCGAAGAAGATCATCATGGCCGACCAGGCGGCCCCGCCCGGTGGCCCGTACTCGCACGCGGTGGTCGCGGGTGACCACGCGTACCTGGCCGGGGCCTGCCCGGTGCGGCCGGACGGGACCTGGGTCACCGGTGACTTCGCCGAGCAGGCGCGGGCCGCCTTCACCAACCTGGCCCGGGTCGCCGAGGCGGCCGGCGGCGACCTGTCCAAGGCTGTACGGGTCGGGGTCTACCTGCGCGACTTCGCCGACTTCCCGGCGATGAACGAGATCTACGTGGAGTTCTTCGGCACCGAGAACCTGCCGGCCCGTACCACCCTGCCGGTGGCGTTGCAGGGGTTCGACATCGAGATCGACGCGGTGTTGTACCTGGGTGACTAGGGCGCTGGTCCCGCGCCCTCGAGGGTGCCGCCCGGCCTCGCCGGGCGGCACCGTCACCCTGCCCGGATACCGGCTCTCACCTGCGCAAACACGGCTTGACGGGAGACCTCGCGGAGCCCAACCTGGAGGGCATCGATACCGACCTAATTCCGAACCTGGCTCGTTATTGGAGGGAGGAGAGCCCGTGCGCAAACCCCTGGCCCTCGCCGCACTGCTCACACTGGCCCTGACCGCCGGTGCCTGCGCACCGTCGACCGGCACACCCACGGAGAGCGCCGACGACAAGACCGGCACGCTGCGGGTCTGGCTGTTCGACGAGGCGAACCGCGCCGCCAAGGAGGCGGTCGTGAAGGAGGCCGTCGCCGAGTTCACGGCCGCCCACCCCGGGGTCACCGTGGACGTCAGCTACCTGGCGACCGACACCCGGGCGGAGAAGTACAAGGGCGCGTTGAACGACCCGGCCAGCGCGCCGGACGTGACCGAGGTCGGCAACACCGACCTGGCCGGGTTCGTCGCCAACAACGGGATGGCGGATCTCAGCGCCGACCTGAAGAACTGGTCGGAGGCGGGCGACCTGCCGGCCGACCTGGTCAACACGGTGACCGTGGGCGACAAGGCGTTCGGCGTACCGTGGTGGATCGGGGTACGGGCGCTCTACTACCGTACCGACGTCTTCACCGAACTCGGCCTGACGCCACCGACCTCGTACGCCGAACTGGTCACCACCGCGCGGAAGATCCGTGCCGAGCGGAAGGAGATGCTCGGCATCGCCGTCGGCGGCCTGTACGTCTTCGGCGCCCTGCCGTTCGTCTGGGACGCCGGGGGCGACATCGCCACCCGTTCCGGCGACGGCTACACCGCCACCATCGACTCGGCCGCGTCGAAGGCCGGCATCACCGCGTACACGGACCTGTTCGGCGACGACATCTGCCCGGCCCGGCAGTGCGTCGACCTGACCGGTGGCGGCACGGTCGAGGCGTTTGCCGCCGGCCGGGCCGGGATGGGCATCCTGGGCAACTTCAACCGCTCGGCGGTGGAGGCCGGCGCGGTCAAGGGCAAGTACGCGGTGGTGCCGCTGCCCGGGGCGAAGCCGGGTTCGATCGCCCCCGCCTTCGCCGGTGGCAGCAGCCTCGGCGTCTTCCGCTCGACGGCGCACCGGAGCCTGGCGGTCGGGTTCACCGAGTTGCTGGCCAGCCGCAAGTACACCCTCAAGCTCTACGACGCGATGGGCTTCGTGCCCGCGATGAAGTCCGCGCGGACCGAGGTGATCAGCAAGGATCCGCAGCTCAAGCCGTTCATCGACACGATGGAGGCGGGCACCAGGTTCGTACCGGTGGACAAGGCGTGGACCACCATCGACGCCGAGAAGATCCTGCCGAACCTGCTCCAGAAGGTGATCACCAAGCAGGCGACCGTCGACGCGGCGGCGGCCGAGGCGAACACCCGGATCACCGGCGCGTTCGGCAAGTAATGACCACCTCCGTGACGATCCGCCGGCAGCGGCTGACCCCGGTGTGGCTGCTGCTGCCGGCGCTCGCCGTGCTGGTGCCGATGTTCGCCTACCCGCTCTACCAACTCGGCCTGCTCTCCCTCTTCGACTACGGTCAACCGCAGGTGAGCGGGGGCGAGCCGGCCCGGTTCGTCGGGGCCGGCAACTTCCGGGCACTGGCCGACGACCCGACCTTCTGGACGGTGCTCGGTCAGACGGTGGTCTTCGCCACCGGGTGCGTGCTGGTGACGCTCGCCGTCGGCGCGGTGCTGGCGGTGCTGCTGACCCGGGTCGGCCGGGTGGCCCGGGGCGCGCTCTCGTTCGCCGCGCTGACCGCCTGGGCCGCACCGGCGATGACCGGCTCGGTGGTGTGGGCGTTCCTGTTCGACAGCAACCTCGGCATGGTCAACGAGGTGCTCGGGCTCGACGGCTACAACTGGTTCTACCAGCGCGACGTGGCGTTCGCGCTGGTCGGCGCGGTGGTGGTCTGGCACTCGTTCCCGTTCGTCATGATCACCCTGTACGCCGGCATCCAGGCCGTCCCGGCCTCGGTGCTGGAGGCCGCCGCGCTGGACGGGGCGGGCCCGTTCGCGACGTTCCGGCGGGTCACCGCCCCGATCCTGCGACCGCTGATCGTGATCGTGGTGATCCAGTCGATCATCTGGGACTTCAAGGTGTTCACCCAGATCTACGTGATGACCGGTGGCGGCGGCATCGCCGGGCAGAACCTGGTGCTCAACGTGTACGCGTACCAGAAAGCCTTTGCCTCGTCCCAGTACGGCCTCGGCTCGGCGATCGGCATCGTGATGACGGTGATCCTGCTCGTGGTGACGCTGTTCTACCTGCGCGCGCTGCGCCGGAGCGGGGAGGCGCTGTGATCCGCCGACGTGTCGCCGACGCCGTGGCGATCGTGGTCGCGGCCGTGACGGTGTTCCCGATCTACTGGATGGTGCTGTCGGCGCTCAAGCCGACCGGCGAGATCCGGTCCGCCGATCCCCGTCCGTGGACGCTGCACCCGACCCTGGAGCACTTCGGCGCAGCACTCGGGGTCAGCGGCTTCGGCCGCTACTTCCTGAACAGCGCTGTCGTCGCGCTCTGCGTGGTCGCGCTGAGCGCGCTGGTCTCGTTCCTGGCCGCGGTCGCGCTGACCCGTTACCGGTTCCGCACCCGGACCACCATCCTGGTGCTCTTCCTGGTGGCGCAGATGGTGCCGGTGGAGGCGCTGAGCATTCCGCTCTTCTTCCAGATCCGCGACCTGGGCCGGACCGTACCCGGCGTGGGGCTGAACACGCTCGGCGCGCTGGTGCTGGTGCAACTGGCGTTCAGCCTGCCGTTCGCGATCTGGATGCTGCGCGGCTTTGTCGCGGCGGTGCCGCAGGAGGTCGAGGAGGCCGCCACGCTCGACGGCGCCGGGCGCTTCACCATCCTGTGGCGCATCCTGTTCCCGCTGGTGGCACCGGGCCTGGCGGCAACCGGGGTGTTCTCGTTCATCACCGCGTGGAACGACTTCCTGTTCGCCAAGACGTTCATCATCAGCGCGACCGAGAACCAGACCCTGCCGGCCGCGCTGTTGGTCTTCTTCAAGCCGGACGAGAACGACTGGGGCGGGATCATGGCCGCGTCGACCCTGATGACCATCCCGGTGCTGGTCTTCTTCATCCTGGTCCGGCGCCGGCTGGTCTCCGGGCTCGGCGGGGCGGTGAAGGACTGATGCCGCCGCTGCCGATGCCGGTGCTGCCGCTGCCGGTCAGCGCCCGTACCGATGCGGGGTTGTTCGCTCTCGACGGGACGACGACGGTCGGCGCGGAGCCGGCCTGCGCCGGGGTGGCCCGCTGGCTGGCCGGGGCGCTGGCCCAACCCACCGGGCTGCCGCTGACCGCCGCGCCGGTCACCGAGGCCGCCGTCCGGCTCGGCGTCGATCCCGCGCTGCCCGCCGAGGGATACCGACTACGGGTACGTCCGGAGCGGATCACCCTCACCGGCGGCTCCCCCGCCGGGGTCTTCTACGCCGCGCAGACCCTGCGCCAACTCCTGCCACCCGAGGTCTACCGGCGGGCCCCGGTGCGGTCCGGCCCGTGGACCGTGCCGGCGGTGGAGATCGCCGACCAGCCCCGGTTCGGCTGGCGTGGCTGCATGCTCGACGTGGCCCGACACTTCATGCCGGTCGCCGGGGTGCTGCGCCTGGTCGACCTGCTCGCCGCGCACAAACTCAACGTGCTGCACCTGCACCTGACCGACGACCAGGGCTGGCGGGTGCAGATTCGGCGGTACCCCCGGTTGACCGAGGTCGGCGCCTGGCGGCACGAGTCGATGGTCGGCTCCCGCCAGCACGAGCGTTTCGACGGCCGACCGCACGGCGGCTACTACAGTCAGGACGACATCCGGGAGATAGTCGCGTACGCGGCCGAGCGGTTCGTCACCGTCGTACCCGAGATCGACCTGCCCGGCCACACCCAGGCCGCCATCGCGGCGTACCCGTACCTGGGCAACAACCCCGACGAGCCGGTCACCGTGTCGACCCGCTGGGGAGTGTCGCAGCGGGTACTCAACGTCTCGGACGAGACGGTCGACTTCTTCCGGCACGTGCTGGACGAGGTGATGGAGTTGTTCCCGAGCCGACACATCGGCATCGGCGGCGACGAGTGCCGCAAGGACGAATGGCGGGCCAACCCGGCCGCCCAGGACCGCAGGCGTGCGCTCGGCCTGGGTGACGAGGAGGCGTTGCAGGGCTGGTTCGTGGCCCGGTTCCAGGAGCACCTCGCGGCCAACGGCCGGGTCCTGTTCGGCTGGGACGAGATCCTGGAGGGCGACCTGCCGCCCGGTGCGACGGTAGCCGCGTGGCGCGGTCCCGCGCTGGCGGTCGCCGCCGCCCGTGCCGGCCACGACGTCGTCGCCTGCTGGGACAGCTCCGCCTACCTCGACTACCGGCAGTCCGACCACCCGGACGAGCCGATCCCGGTCGGCACCGTGCTCACCGTCGCCGACGTACGCGCCTTCGACCCGGAGCCGCCCGGACTCCCGGCCGAGCTGCGGCATCGGCTGCTCGGCGCCCAGTGCAACATCTGGACCGAACACGCCGACCATCCCCGTACGGTCGACTACCTGGCCTTCCCGAGACTCTGCGCGTTCGCCGAGGTGGCCTGGTCGCCCGGGGGTACGGCGCCCCGGGACGACTTCGACCGGCGGCTCGGCGAGCACCTGCGGCGCCTCGACGCGCTCGGGGTCGAGTACCGCCCGCCCGGCGGGCCACTCCCCTGGCAGCGGCGGCCGGACGCGTCGGGCTGGCCCCGCGAGCGGGCCGACCGGGACGCGGAACTGGCCACCCTCACCCGTACCGTGGTGCCGGTGCCGGACGGCACCGCCGACCGCTGAGGCAGCACCCACCTCCGGTTGACCTCAACGAAAGTTGAGGTTGCCGGCTGGGGTGGGACACCGGCGGGGCGGCGAAACCTCGGGACGACCGGAATTTGTCGGTCCCTACCGTCAGGATGGCGTCGGACGACCGCAGGTTCGCGAAGGAGAGCGATGAGTGCCACCACGGGGGCGACCGGACCGACCTGGCTGCGCGGGCCGCTGCGTCCGTTCCGCAGCGGCCAGTACCGCGTGCTGACCGGGGCGGTGACCATGTCGCTGCTCGCCAACGGTATGTGGCTGATCGCCATCGTCTGGCAGATCATCGCGATGGGCGGCGGCCCCTCGGAGCTCTCCTTCGTCGCCGCTGCCTCGGCGGTCGGGATGCTCGCCACCGCACTGCTCGGCGGCGTGCTCGCCGACCGGATCCCGCAGCGCCGGATCCTGCTGGCCGCCGCCGCGCTCCGGACCGTGGCGATCGCTGTGATCACCGCGCTGGCGCTGACGGGTCTGCTGGAGCTCTGGCACCTCGCGCTGGTGGCGCTGCTGATCGGCGCCGAGAACGGGTTCACCTACCCGGCCTACTCGGCGCTGCTGCCGTCGATCCTGCCGCCCGGGGACCTGATGGCCGCCAACGGGGTGGAGGGGATGCTGCGCCCCACCATCATGCAGGCCGCCGGCCCGGCGCTGGCCAGCGCGATGATCGCGGCCTGGTCCCCCGGCGCCGCGCTGCTCGCGGTCGCGCTGCTGGAGACGGTCGGGGTGGTGTTCCTGCTGGTCCTGCGGCCGACGCCGCTGCGCGGGGACCGCCCGCCGAGCGGTAGTCACCCGGTCCGCTCCACCCTGGTCGACCTGCGCGACGGTTTTGTCTACATGGGACGCACCCCGTGGCTGCTCGCCACCCTGCTGTACGCGTCGGTGCTGATCCTGCTGATCATGGGGCCGATCGAGGTGCTGGTCCCGTTCGCCATCAAGGACCGGGCCGGCGGCGGCCCCGCCGAGCACGCCGTGGTGATGGCGGCCTTCGGGGTCGGTGGCGCGGTCGGCGCGCTGGGCATGGCGTCGCTGCGGATGCCCCGGCGCTACCTGACCATCATGAACCTGTTCTGGGGGCTGGGTTGCCTGCCGCTGGCGGTGGTCGGCTTCGCGTCGCAGGCGTGGTTGATCGCCGTGGCGCTGTTCCTGGTCGGGATCTGCTTCTCCGCGCCGATGGTCATCTGGGGCACCCTGCTGCAACGGCGGGTGCCGCCGCACATGCTCGGCCGGGTCTCCAGCCTGGACTTCTTCGTCTCGCTGGTGTTCATGCCGCTCTCCATGGCGCTCGCCGGCCCGGTCAGCGCGGGGATCGGGCTGGGTGCCACGTTCGCGCTCGCCGGCCTGCTCCCGGCCGCGCTGGCGATCAGCGCGATCGTCCTGGCCAAGATGCCGCAGGACGAGCTGGCCCACCCGCTGGACGTGCTCCCGGACGACGAGCCGCCGGAGCAGACGACCGGGGCCGACGACACCACCGGCATCGACGAGCAGGCCGCGCTCGCGGCCAGCCCCGCCAAGTCCTGACCCGCCCAAAGACAAGTCCTGACCCACCCCGGGACAAAGGACCCGGGTGCCGACCGGCACCCGGGTCCTTTCGTTCGGCTCGACCGGACGGGACGGCTACCGCCGCGCCGCCCAGAGCACCGCCCGGCCGAGCTGCGGTTGCAGCCCCTTCGGGTGGGTGCGGTAGGTCGGGTCCGTGCCGAAGAGCACCACGCCGTTGCCGGCGGCCGACACGCCACGGACGATGCTGGCCTGGTTCGCCGCCGCCGACGGACCGTTGGCGCCCGCCGCGTTCGGCGCCCACCAGCCGGAGAGCAGCGGGTCGGTGCCGTACGACTGCTCGACGGTGACACCGGCACCGAGGTTGGTGAACCAGACCGGCTGGTTGATGAACGAGTGCGGGATCGCACCGGAGGTGACCGGGCCCTGACTGTTGTCGATGTTGACCACACCGCTGGCCAGCGAGGCACCGGCGGTGGCGGTGACGCTCAGCAGCGAGGTGCCGTTGCTGAAGCTCGCGCCGGCCGTGTCCAGACCGACAACACCACCGCCACGGGCGAGGAAGGCGTCCAGCGCGGCCCGGTTCTCCGCTGTCAGGCTCGCCAGGTTGACGTTGCTGGCCACCAGTACCACGTCGACGTCGGCGGTGAGCGTGCCGGCCAGGGTCGCCGCGGTGAGCGTACGCGCCTCGAAGCCGAGGTCCCGCAGCGTGTCGCGCTCCTCGACCGTACCCAGGTAACCGACGACGACCTTGTCCAGCAGCGTTCCCTGCCAACCCGCCGGGGCGGCTTCGAAGGCGACGTCGTGCTTGCGGGACTCGGCCGCGGCGAGCCTGCGGTTGGTCGTGCTGTGCGGGATGGCGACCGAACCGTCGGCCAGCCGGTAGACCTTGACCCCCTGGTCCAGCAGCGCGTTGACCGCGAGCAGGTCGGCCGCGTCCTGGAGGTTCAGGCGCAGGTCGGGGGTGCCGCCGGGGATGGCGCTCTCGGCCTTGCCGTCGTAGACCCGCTCCAGGCCCACCGCCGGCAACTGGTCCCACAGGGTGTCGACGGTGGCGCCCCAGGTGAGCCCCTGGCTCCAGGCGGCGGGTCCGGCGTAGAGGTCGTCCACCCGGTCGGTGATGTCGGCGCCGGGTTCGAGCAGCGAGTTGACCAGGCCGCGCTTGGGCTGGTGCAGGTCGATGACGTACGAGCCGGCGGGGTAGTTCCGGCCGTTGGCGGTGAAGTTCTGCTTCGCCCGCCACACCCGGCCGCCGCTGCCGATCAGCAGGTCGACCAGGCGGGCCGCCGCCGGTGCGGAGTGCTGTCCGGTGCCGGTCGGGATGACGTACGAGCGGGGGAAGGTGGTGTGGTAGTTGTCCTCCGGACCCCAGCCGGGTACGTAGCCGTCCGGGATGTCCCGCAACGGCTCACCGGCCGCGCCCCGGCGGTAGACCTCGGCCTGGTCGAACAGCACCTGGGTCCGGTGGTCCTGGATGTACCGCAACGAGGTCTTGATCGCCACCTCGTGCACGTCGGTGTTGATGGCGGAACGGCGGGCCTTCTCCTCCGGGGTGAGGTTGCCGCGCGGGTTGAGCGGCGCCTCGATCGTGTACGGGATGCTGCTCTGCAGCATCGCGAAGGAGGGTACGTAGATCGGCGGGAAGTCGTCCCACACCCCGGGCTCGTCGTCCCGGAACGGGATCCGTGCCCGTTGGGTCTCGGGGTAGCCCAGGGCGCGCAGGCCCTGCTCGATCGCGAGCGCGTTCGGCAGGCCGTGCTTGATGTAGAGGTCGTACTCGTTGTTGACGTTGTGCGGCGGGGTGCTCGGGTGCAGCAGCGTCGGGTTGACGTAGCCGTGCAGGTCGAGCGTGATGATCGGCCGGGTGTCGACGATCAGCTCACGGATCAGGTTGGTCTCGGGCTGCGACACGATGGTCAGGTCGCGGTTGAGGTCGTAGCCGGCCGCGTTCTGCCGGGTGCCGGCGACCCGGCCGTCCGGGTTGGAGGTGACGTTGAAGACCAGCCGGTTGCGCTGGAGCAGCCGCTCGACCTCGGGGTCGGTGCTGGTGGCGAACTCCTCGATCACCCGCAGGGCGGCGTCGGTGCCCTCCCACTCGTTGCCGTGGATGTTGGCGTTGACGAACAGCGGGGTCTTGTAGCCGGCGATCAGACGCTGGTCCTGCTGTGCCGCCGCGGGTTCGTTCTCGATCCGGCGCCGCCAGTTCTCCTGCCGCCGGGCCTCGTCCTGGGTCTCCGGCGCGGTCACGGTCACCGCGTACAGGTCGTGCCCGCCGGAGGACTTGCCCGCGACCCGGGCCGAGACCCGGTTCGTCGTGGCCTGCAACGCGTTGAGCTTCGGCGCGATCTCGTCGTACGGGATGACGCCGATCGCGATGGAGGCGTCGTTGGGGTTGTCGGGCCAGACGGGCAGGACATTGCGGCTGGGGAACCCGGTGATGCCCCAGAAGTCGACCCCGGACGGGGGCACCGACGGCAGCGCCGAGGCGTTGGCCGGACCGGTCCACGCCATCGTGCCGATCATCGAGACGGCCACCGTGGCGGCGGTGACCCTAGAGAGTCTTCTGACCATGAAGAACGGACCTCCTGTCAAGAGCGGACTGTGCGCGCAGGCGAACGCCACCGCAGGGCCGGAGACCTGAGGCAGAAGGGAAGCGCTGGCCGCGTGCGAAGTGGGAGAGGTGCCCGGCGTCAGATGAAGCGTCGACAGGCGGCGCTGGCGACACGCAGGAGGTCGATGTGACCCCGCTTAGTCAGAAAGGCGCTCCGCACGAAATAGATCTTCGTTCAGTGTCGATGGGCTGTCAACAACCTGCCCGCTTTTCGATCATGAAGGTGGTTCGTCGGGTCCCACACGCTTCGCTCCGGAATGGGCACACGGAGTCGGGACGCCGAATCGGCGCGGCGGCAAGTCGTCGCGGCGGCAAGTGGCGTCCTACTTGGACGGTCGCCGGGCGGACGATCCCGCCGACCGGCCGAACACCTGGCCGACTACCCGGCCGGTGTCTGGCGGCGGATGCCGACCAGGGCGATGTCGTCGGCCGGCCGCTCGGGAGCCAGCGCCGTCATGATCACGGCACAGACGGTCTCGGCGTCGTCCGGCTGGGTGGCGGCCCGAAGCCGGTCAAGGCCGATGTCGATCAGCTCACCGCGCCGCTCGACGAGCCCGTCTGTGTAGCCGACGAGCACCGCGTCCGGCGGGAACGCCACAACAGTGCTGTGCCGCACCTGCACGGCACCGATGCCCAACGGCGGATCGACCGGCAGCGACATCAGCTCGGCCGGGCAGCCGGGACTCGCGGTGACGGGCGGCAGGTGACCGGCGAGCGAGACACGGATCCACTCCCGGTCCGGGCTGATCATCGCGTAGAGCACGGTGGCGAGGTTGCCGGTCTCGAAGTGCTGGATCTTGCGGTCCAGCCGGGTCAGCGCATCGGCCGGGTTGTCACACTCCAGCGCGTACGCGCGCAGCGCGCTGCGCAGCCGCCCCATCACGACCGCCGCCTGCAGACCGTGCCCGGAGACGTCACCGACGACCATGCCGAGCCAACCGCTGGGCAGGGTGAACACGTCGTACCAGTCGCCCCCGATCCCGGCCTCGTGACCCGGCACGTAGCGGGCGGCCAGGTCGACGCCGGGCACCTCCGGCAGCCGGGTGGGCAGCAGGCTGCGCTGGAGGGCCAGCGCCGCAGTACGGTCGATCATGGTGAGGCGGGCCTGACTGGCCAGCCCCGCCCGGTCGGCGACGAGTTGCAGCAGTTGGACGTCGTCCGGGGTGAAGTGACGCGGCTGGAGGGTGCCGACGTGCAGCACCCCGACGAGATCCGGGCCGGCGAGCATCGGCACGCCGAGCAGGCTGCGGATACCGGTGTCGCGCAGGACGGGGCTGACCACGTCGTTCTCGCCGACGTTCTCGATGACGACCGGCTGCCCGGTCCGGGCGACCCGCCCGGCGAACCCGCTCCCGACCGGGATCCGCAGATTGCGACGTATCTCTTCCTCGAGCCCCTTCGCGGCGGTGGCGACCAGGTGCTGTGAGTGCGGGTCGAGCAGCATGATCGCCGCCGTGTCGACCCGCATCAGGTCCCGGACCCGGTCCAGCAGCTCGTCGAGCAGGTCTTCCGTGTCAAGGCGGGACAGCGCCGCGTCGGTCACCGCCTCGATCCGGCGCAACCGCTCGACGTTCTCGTTGTCGTCTGCCTCGATCACGCGTGCAGCCTAGCCCGAGGTTCGTCCGGACCGGCCGTCGGCGGACGTTCCACCAGCACCGATATCATTCCTCTCGGTGTCGCCCACGGCGGTCCCGCGCGGGCCGGCGGGAGTGGGCTCAGCGGTGGCCCGTCGAGCACCCGGCCGACCCGTCCGGCGAAAGCTATGTCTCGGCATGTTTCCGAACCGATCTCGGGGATAGGTTCCATGAGCGTGCGACGTGCAGGAAGGGAGGCCCGCTGACGTGTCCAGGCAACTTCCGAACGAATCGTCACTTGCCGAGACCGCACGACTACTGCTCGTGGTCGAGTTCGACGTGGCGCGCTTCACCGACGTACGGCGCGAGGTGGACTCCCGCAGCCGGGAGTGCCGGATCAGCCCGGAGAAGGCGGACGACTTCGTGGCGGCCGTCAACGAAATCATGATCAACGCCATTCGGCACGGCGGCGGGCGGGGCGAATTGCGCCTGTGGCAGGACGCCCAGCTGACCTGCGAGATCCGTGATCACGGCCCGGGTTTCGCCGCCGACAACTACCTCAACCGCGCGCACCGCCCCTCCCCCTCCGCCGACGGCGGCATGGGTCTGTGGATCGTCCAGACCACCAGCGACACGCTCTCCATCGTCAGCGACCCGACCGGCACGACGGTGGTCATCGGCGCCACCCTCACGCCCATCGACGCGGGCTGAGCCGACGCGGTTCCCGCCCCGGTGCGCCACGGCCAGGCGCGACCCCCGCCCCGGGTGTGCCACGGGCCGGCACGACCGGGAACGGGGTGTCGATCTGGTTTAGGACTCGACAAGTTCGGGCATTTTGCCCTCGTCAGACCGTTTCCGGTCCGGCGTTGTCCTGTCCGCCGAGGAACCGGGAGCAGACCGATGCCCGATCAGTCCGAGCCGCAGCAGCAACCCCCGGGGAGCATCGCGGCGATGCGCCAGAAGCCCGACCACGGGGAGGACTCCTACCGGGGCTCCGGGCGACTGGAGGGCAAGAAGGCGGTCATCACCGGCGGCGACAGTGGCATCGGCCGGGCGGTGGCGATCGCGTACGCGCGCGAGGGCGCCGACGTGCTCATCGCGTACCTGAACGAGCACGACGACGCGACGGAGACCGCGAAGCTCGTCGAACAGGCCGGACGCCGGGCCGTGCTGATCGCCGGGGACGTTGCCGAGGCGGCACACTGCGCGGCGGTCGTCGGCCGGGCGGCCGAGGAGTTCGGGCGGATCGACGTGCTGGTCAACAACGCCGCGTACCAGATGACGCACAAGACCATCGAGGAGATCACCGACGAGGAGTGGCAGTACACCTTCGACGTCAACATCACCGCCATGTTCCGGCTGGTCCGGGCGGCGCTCCCGCACCTCGGCCCGGGGGCGTCGATCATCAACACCAGCTCGATCAACTCGGACATGCCGCGTCCCACGCTGCTGCCGTACGCGACCACCAAGGGCGCGATCGCGAACTTCACCGCCGGCCTGGCCCAGATGCTCGGGGAACGGGGCATCCGGGTGAACAGTGTCGCGCCCGGCCCGATCTGGACCCCGCTGATCCCCTCCACCATGCCGCCGGAGCAGGTGGAGCAGTTCGGTGCGAACACCCCGCTGGGCCGTCCCGGACAGCCGGCCGAGGTGGCGCCCGCGTACGTGCTGCTCGCCTCCGACGAGGGCAGCTACATGTCCGGCGCGATCGTCCCGGTGACCGGCGGCAAACCGATCCTCTGACCCGCCCCGCCCACCCCGGCTGGCAACCCGTCCCGACGGGGCGGAGTTTCCAGGAGGGTGAAAGCTGGCGACAACGAGGGGCAAGGCGGGCCCGGGTACCAGCGGCGGCACGGCCGCCGGACCGGGCGCCTGCGGGGCGAGGCGCCGACACCGAACGACCGACCGGAGAACCGGTCCCGGATGGTGATGACGCTCGCCGCCGTGGCGATCATCGTCGGCGGGGTGCTGTTCGTACCGGGCATCTCTACCAGGATGGGCACGAACGGCCCGGTAAGTGGGGCGAGGGTGAGCGGCGGCGGTGCCGCGACCAGCACGCCGCCGCCGCCCACGCCGCCCACGAGTCCGCCATCGCCAGCACCGTCGGCTTCGGCTTCGGCTTCGGCTTCGGTGACGACGATGACGTTGAGCGCGGGCAAGGTTGTTCTCAAGATCGATGGGTTCTTCTCCTGGGCGCTGCTCGACCGCAAGACCGGCAAGACCGCCGGCGCGAACCTGGCCGCGACCAGTTCGACCGAGTCGATGATCAAGATTTGGATCGTCGCCGACTACCTGCGCCGACTCGGCGACACGGAGCCTCCACCCGGCCGGCTGCAAGAAGCGAGCGCGGCGATCCGGGACAGCGACGACACCGCCGCGCAGTCGCTGTACGTCGCGGGCGGTGGCGTACAGGTGATCGATCGCCTCGTCCAGAGGTGCCGGCTGGGGCAGACCGAGGCGGTCGTCCCGGCCGGCGCGAAGACGGCCTGGTGGAGTTACACCCGGACGTCGGCGCGGGACGCGGTCAAAATGGGCGCGTGCGTCAGGGACGGCACCGCCGCCGGCCCGAAATGGACCCAGTGGGTCCTGGACCAGATGGCGCGGGTGCGGGGCACCACCGCAGCCCGGGACCAGCACCCGACCAGCGGCGGCGGACACTGGGGCATCATCGACGGGCTGCCGGCGGAGATGACCCGACGGGAGCGGATCGCCATCAAGAACGGCTGGACCCTGCGCCAGGACGACGGGCTCTGGCACGTCAACTGCCTCGCGATCGCCGACGACTGGGTCCTCGCGGTGCTGCTGCGCTATTCGAACAGCCTGAGCCTCGACTACGGTGCCGACGCCTGCGCCCGGGTCGCCGCGCAACTGGTCGTCAAACGTACCGACGCGCGCTGAGCACGACCGATGCCTCGTCCGCCATCCCGGGTACGTGTGTCGGTCACGCGGAAGACGCGCGGCGGGCGGCCGACCGGCGGCAGGGGCCGAGGGGTTATGGTCCGCCGATGGTGTCCGAACGGGATGTGCGACTGCGGGACGGTCGGCGGGTGCGGGTGTACGACACCGGCGTTCAGAACGCGGCCGAGGGACCGGCCGAGGGACCGACGGTGCTCTGGCACCACGGTTCACCGCAGACCGGTGCCCCGCTGGCGCCACTGCTGTCGGCCGCCGACCGCCGGGGTGTCCGCCTGGTCTCGTACGGTCGACCCAGCTACGGCGGGTCGACTCCGCACCCGGGCCGGGACGTCGCCTCGGCTGCCTCGGACGTGGCCCAGATCGTCGACGAGTTGGGTATCACCCGGTTCGCCGTGATGGGGGCGTCCGGTGGCGGACCGCACGCCCTGGCGTGCGCCGCGCTCCTAGCCGGACGGGTCACCGGCGTGGTCTGCCTGGCCGGGCTCGCACCGCTGACCGACTCGTTCGACTGGTATGCGGGCATGGTCTCCGCTGGCGGTCTCCGGGCGGCGGTCGCGGGCCGGAAGGAACGCGAGCGTTACGCGGCCACCGAGGTCTTCGACGTCAACAGCTTCACCAGCGCGGACTGGGCGGCGTTGGCGGGCACCTGGGCATCGCTCGGCGCGGACGCCGAGCGGGCCGGCGCGGCCGGTCCCGACGGCCTGATCGACGATGACGTGGCCTTCGTCGCCCCGTGGGGATTCGACGTCACCGGGATCGACGCGCCGGTGCTGTGCGTGCAGGGAGGTGCGGACCGGGTGGTGCCGCCGTCGCACGCCGACTGGTTGGTACGCAACTGTCCGTCGTCCGAACTCTGGCTGCGTCCGCGCGACGGGCACGTGTCGGTGCTCGACGCCAGCCCGGTGGCGATGGACTGGCTGCTGGCCCGCGACGAGCGGGCGTGACCGCGCGGGTCGGTGACCAGGTGGAGACCGTGACCGGGTGGTGACCGGGAGGGTCGGGAGGGTGACCGGGAGGGTCGGGAGGGTGACCGGGAGGGTCGGGAGGGTGACCGGGTCAGGTGCTCTGGCGGCGGACCAGGGTCGACGGGAAGACCACGGTGGGCGGGACCGACGCCTCGTTGAGCACGGCGGTGGCGGCGGCGTGGATGATCTGGTCGACCGGGTGGCTCGCCGTGGTCAGGGCGGGACTGCTCAGCGCGGCGAACGGTATGTCGTCGAACCCCGCGACGGCGATGTCGCCCGGCACCTGCCGGCCGTCCTCGCGCAGGGCGGCCAGGACACCGAGCGCGGTGGCGTCGTTGACCGCGTAGACGGCGTCCGTGTCCGGCCAGCGCCGCAGCAGCGCGTGGGTCGCCTGGTGCCCCCGCTCGGCGGAGAAGTCACCGGCGACGAGGCGGACCGGTAACCCGGCGGCGCGGGCCAGTCGGCGGTACGACTCGACGGAGCGCCAGGCGCAGGGCATCCACTGGGGGCCGGTGACCATGGCGATCCGGCGGCGTCCGGTCGCGTACAGGTGGTTCAGGATCGCGGTCGCGGCCCCGCCGTTGTCGACGTCGAACGAGGGAACGGTGCGGGACCCGATGCCGATGGAGACGACCCGACCGTGCAGCGCCGACGGCACCGCGGCCAGGGTGGCCTCGGTCGTGTTGAGCAGCACCACGCCACGGACACTGCGATCCTCGGCGAGTTCGTCCAGCCGGGGCGAGTCACGGGACAACCACTGCAGTGAGGCGCCGACCCCGTACGGTGCCCCGGCGGCCGCCGCCGCCGCGACCGCCCGGTGCATGTACGGGTCGTCGAGCACCCGGGGTGCGGTGCCGACCGCCGCGATCACCAGGCGGAAGCCGGACCGGTTGGCCAGTGCCCGAGCGACCTGGTTCGGTTGGTAGTCGAGTTGTCTGACCGCCGCGCGGACCCGGTCGCGGGTGACCGGGGAGGCCGGTCCGGTCCCGGTGATGACCCGCGACGCCGTCGCCCGGGAGACACCGGCGGCCTTCGCGACGTCCTCCAACGTCGTCTGTCGTTCCCCCCACGCCTTCATGTGCGTCAACCTCCGCTCGAAGCCCGTGCCGCAACGCGACGGCCGGTGCCGGGACGGGCCGGACGGCCCGGTGTGATCACCCTCCAGGCTACGCTTGTGGTGAGAGCGCTCTCAGGTGTGCGATTCTGATGCGTTGGCCGCCGCCGCGAAGGAGTCCGTGACCCGTGAGCCACACCGAGGCCCCACCCGCGACCAGCGCGCCGCCGCCGCGACAGGTCATCGCCGCCCGTACCGCCGTGGCGTTTGTCTTCGCGCTCAACGGCCTGGCCGTCGCGTCCTGGTTCGCCCGGGTGCCGGCGGCCCGGGAGGGACTCGGACTCAGCGCCGGACGGCTGGGACTCCTGCTGCTGGCCATGTCGTTCGGCGCCATCCTGGCGATGCTGACGGCCGGCGCGGTGGTGCACCGGGTCGGCTCCCCACGTACGGCGGGGGCCTCCACCATGCTCATCACCGCCGGGCTGGTCGTGGTCGGCCTCGGGATCGGCGCCTGGTCCTCGGTCCCGGTGGTGGCCGTCGGCCTGGCCGCGATCGGCTACGGCTCCGGGCTCACCGACGTCGCCATGAACGTGGAGGCGGCGCTCGTCGAGCGGCGGCTGCGACGCACGATCATGCCGCGCTTCCACGCGGCCTGGAGCCTGGGTACGGTCTCCGGTGCCGGCCTCGGCGCGGGCAGCGCGCAGGTCGGCGTACCCGTGTTCGCCCATCTGACGGTCGTCGGCGCGGTCGTGCTCGCCGGCACGCTGCTCGCGGTCCGTTCCTTCCTCAGCGCCCGCCCGGGCGGGGCGACCGACGACCTGTCGGCGGACGGCGGGACGGCTCACGGCAACGGGGTGCTGCGGGCCTGGCGTGAACCGCGCACCCTGCTCGTCGGCCTGTTGGTGCTGATCATGGCGTTCACCGAGGGGACCGCCAACGACTGGGTCGCGGTGGCCTTTGTCGACGGCCACGGCATCGGCGAGGCGGCCGGCGCCGCCGTCTTCGGGATCTTCGTCGCGGCCATGACGGTGGGCCGGACCGTCGGCACCGTGGCACTGGACCGGTGGGGCCGGATCCCGGTGCTGTTCGGCACGATCGGGCTGGCGGTCGCGGGCGTGGCGGTCGCCGTGCTCGCGCCCTCGGCGCCGGTCGCGATCGCCGGTGTGGCGCTCTGGGGACTCGGCGCCTCCCTCGGCTTCCCGGTCGGGATGAGCGCGGCGGCCGACGACCCGGACCGCGCACCGGCCCGGGTGAGCGTGGTCGCCACGATCGGCTACACCGCGTTCCTGGCCGGGCCGCCGGTGGTCGGGCTGCTCGGCGACCAGGTGGGCACCCTGCGGGCCCTGCTGATCGTGCCGATCCTGCTGGCGCCGGCCCTGGCCCTGGTGCCGGCGGCCCGCCCACCGGCCGGTCACGAGGCCCGCTGATCCGGCGCCGCGCTCCGCTTCGCTCCCAGACGCACCGGCGCGGACGGCGCGCACCCTTCGGGAAGGACACGCGCCGTCCGCCGGGTGGTTCCGCTGTCGGTACGACGAGGGTCAGTCGATCACCGGCGGCGCCACCTTGGCCGCAGCCTTCAGCGCAGCCGCCTCGGCCGCGTACGGGTTGTAGGTGTAGGTGCGCGACGCGGTGCCGGGGACGGTGAAGTACTCGACGGAGAGCTTCGCCGGGTCGGTGGCGAGTTCACCCCGGGCGGGCAGGTCGTTGCCGTCGTCCCAGCCCCAGGGCGCGTTCGCCGAGTTGGTCGAGCAGTCCCAGGTTCCGGTGCCGCAGTCACCGGAGTCGTCACCGGCGAACGTGCCGAGGTTGGCGAAGAGGCTGCTGTTTGCCCGCTGGGCCCAGAGGCCACCGGCGGTGAAGATGTCGACGAGCTGGTAGCGCACGTCGCGGTCGTCGCCGTTGCTCGGCGTCTCCGCCACCGTCGACGGGTAGTACACGATGCCGTCGCCGTTGATGTTGTACTGCGGGTACGCCTTCAGCCCGTGTCCCTGTGCCTCCTGCGCGGTGACCGGGTGCAGGAACGAGTCGTGCGGCGAGGACTGGAGTTGCAGCGTGCCGTCGACGCTCTCCCGGCCGCCGGACCAGGTGCTGCCGGCCGGGGTGTACGAGTAGAAGTCGCTGTGCGCCACGGTCACCGCCGACCGCAGCACCCCGTACGTGGAACCGTCGCGCTCGATCGCGAACAGCACACCCTCGCCGTCGTTCTCGTGCTCGGTCTCGAAGAACGGGTGGTCCGTCCAGTCACGCGGGTGGAAGAACAGGTACGTGATGTACCAGTGCGAGCTGGTCTCCAGCACCGAGTAGTAGGCGTGCGCGGCGAGCGAGGCGCCGGCCTGGCCGGTGCGCTCCCAGTTGTTGCGGCCGTTGAGGTCGCCGTCGAAGTCGACCTTGGTGATGTAGTCGGACCGACCCCCGAGGGCGTGGCTTCCGGTGGCGTCGACGTCCTGGTAGTGGATCGGCGCCCAGCGCAGGGCAAGTTCCGCGCGGGTCGGCGCCGCGCTCGCCGGTGTCGGCACCGTCAGCCCCAGGGTCACGAGCGCCGCCGTCAGGGTGGCCGCCGCCAGGGATCGCCCGGCGATCCTGCTTCTGTCGAACATGTCTGCTCCCACATCCGGTTTGGATGAACCGCAGGGAATCCTGGTGTTTCGCGGCACCCGGTACGTGTCCGGCGGGCGAAGAGAGAATAGATGACTGTCGACAGATTGTGGGGGCCGGGCCCCGGCAGGTCGGGTCCGCCGATCCCCGTCACGACGGGATCGGGCGGGCGGGCCAGCGTGTTGCCGGCCCGCCCGCCCACGTTCCCGTGGCAGTATCGCGCTCCGGGCCGGTCGGTTCGCCGTAACCCGCAGCCCCGGCGTCAGGCGCTTCGCGGCCCGGTGACCGGGGCGTTGGGACGCAACTCCCCCGGGATGTCGAGTCCCGCCGCGCCGAGCACCTCGTCGGCCTCGACCTGGGCCACCGTGAGGGTCCCGCGTTGGCCGCCGGGCAGCCCGAAGGCGACCAGTGCGGCACCGACGAACGCCCCGACCGTCGCGATCCCGAGGATGATCACGTACTGGGATTCGTGCGGCAGCGGCACCGGGGAACCCGCGATGAGGTTGCGGGTCAGGATCGTGCCGACCAGGGCGCTGGCGATCGACCCACCGATCGAGCGGGCGATCGAGTTGACGCTGTTGGCGATGCCGGTCTCGGCGGGGCCGACGTGCTCGACCAGCAGGGCCGGCAGGGCGGCGTAGCCGAAGGTGACGGCGGTGTTGACGGCGAAGGAGCCGGTGATCACCTGCCAGGTCGCGTCGTGCAGGACGGTGAGGACGAGGAATCCGAACGCCGCCAGCAGCAGCGCGATGACCAGGGTGGTCCGCGCCCCGTACCGGGCGACGAGCCGGCCGCCGAGCGGCGCGGTGACAACACCGGCGGCGGCACCGGGCAGCAGGTAGACGACGCTCGCGGCGAGCACGGTCGAGCCGAACCCGTACCCGGCCAGGGCCGGTGGCGCCTGGACGAACGAGGCGACGGTGAGGAAGACGACAAACAGGGAGATGCCAAGGAACAGCCCGGCGACGTTCGCGACGAGCAACGGCCGGTGGGTGAGCATCCGGATGCTGACCAGCGGGTGGGTCAGACGGCGCTCGACGAGCACGAAGACAACGAAGGTGACGACCGCGCCGGCGAACGAGCCGATGACGCGGGCCGAGCCCCACCCCCAGTTGTTGCCCTGGGCCAGGGGCATGAGCAGCAGGATCAGTGCGAGGCCGAGGATGGCCGCGCCGAGCCAGTCGGTACGGCCCACGGCCGAGGGCTTGCGCCGGGGTACGACGTACCAGGCGGCGACGAGACCGATCACGCTCATCACGGTGGCCAGCCAGAAGACCCGGTGGTAGTCGGCACCTCCCTGGGTGAGCAGTCCGGTGGCGACGAGTCCGACCCCGGCGCCGATGGCGAGCGTGCCGCTGACGATGGCCATCGCGCCGGTGAGCCGCCGTGGCGGAAGTTCGTCGCGGAGCACGCCGATGCCGAGCGGGAAGAGGGCGAAGGACGACCCCTGCGCGACCCGGGCGAGCAGGAGCAGCGGCAGGTTGTCGGTGGTGGCGGCGAGCACCGAGCCGAGCAGCACCACCACCAGTACGGCGAGCAGCACCGGGCGGCGACCGCGCAGGTCGCCCAGGCGGCCCAGGATCGGGGTGAGTACGGCGGCGGCGAGCAGGTTCGCGGTCACCACCCAGCTCGTGGTGCTGGCGGTCGAGTGCAGCGCCCCGGCGATGTTGGCGAGCACCGGCACGACGAGCGACTGCAGGGCGGCGACCAGCAGCACGCCGTACGCGACGACGGGCAGTACGAGCCGGGGGGTGCGTGCCCCTTCGGAAGGGGTGGTCATCATGTGGAGCCTCTTTTTCACCTGGTGGAGGCACCGACGGTAGAACCCCCGGCCCCCGATTTTCAACACCGTGTCGATTATCGTCGGCGTGACGTCGACCACTACTGACGGAGGGTATAGTGGCCGCATGCCAGCTTCCGGAAGCCGTCGCGGACCGACCAAGGGCGACCAGCGCGAGCGGGCGCTGATCGAAGCCGCCCGGGTCGTGCTGCGCCAGAAGCCGCTCGCCCAGGTGACGATCGACGAACTCGCCGCCGCCGCCGGCATCGCCCGCTCCGGCTTCTACTTCTACTTCGAGTCGAAGCAGGCCCTGCTGGCCGCACTCTGCGAGACGGTGCTCGACCAGAGCGCGCAGGAGCTGGCCGAGTGGGTGGAGTCGGACGGCCTCAACCGGGACGCGCTGCGTCGTGGGCTCGCCCTCGCCCTGGACCGGTGGCGGGTCGACGGCCGCTGGTTGTGCGAGGCGTTTGTCAACCCGTTCCCCGGGCCGGAGATCTTCGAGGTGCGGGAGCGGATCACCGCCCACGGCTGCACGGCGGTGACCCGCCGCCTCGAACGGGACCTACGGGCCGGGATCCCGGTTCCGGGCGACCCGACCCTGGTCGGCAAGATGGTGGTGAACCTGAGGCTGACGATGTTCGCCCACGCCTTCACCCACCCGGACGAGCAGACCGACGACGACCTGTTGGACACGCTCACCGAAACGAGCCTGCGGATGCTCTACGGCACCCTGTCCGAGGAGCCGGGGGGCGACAGCCGGCCGGCGACCCGGGCGACGGCGAGCGTCTGACCGGCCGGCTCGGCCGGAACGGGCAGGCGCCCTCCCCCGCCGCCGGAATAGGCGGTGGCGGAGCGAGGCCACGCCACCGCAGAATGTAGAACTGTGACGAGCGAGCGGACCGAGACCGAACCGGCGGCCACCCTGGCCATCACGACCCCACCGAGCGCCACAAAGGTACGGATCGACACGCCCGGCGCCACCGTCGAGATCGAGGCGAACGAGCCGCTCGACAGCGTCGTACGGACCGCGCTGCGCCTGTTCCACGAGGCCGGGGGCTGGCCACAGCAGAGCAACCGGGGCACCGGCTTCGCCCAGCTCGAGCGCCGGGACACCCCGACGACCCAGGCGAGCGCCATGCCGTACGCGCCCGGCGCCTACCCGGTGCAACTGCCCTGACCTCAAATTCCTGACCAACCGGGCCGCCGACAACGTAGGTGGCCTGTCTTCTGCTGGAACCGCTTCCGCCCTTACCGTCTCGGTCGGCTCGCTTACGGTTCCCGCACGGACGGCGCGGCGCCCGGCTCGTTGTTCATGACCCGAGACACCGTCGTACGCGAGACGCCCGCCCGGTCCGCCACATCCGTGATCGTCGGCCTCGGCCTGCCCAACGCTGTCTCCTCCCACGCCCGAACCTACACGGAGGCTGGTCGCCGGCACGCGATGCGGCACAGACGCGACCGCGAGCCAGCACCTGAGACCCCGGTGTCGCGACCGCCACGCTCGACGCTACTTGGCCTTCACCAAGGCGGTGTGGCGAGCGACGGACGCGCCACCGTAGTCGCCTAGACTCGCCGACCATGGGACTGCTCACCTTCAGCCTCAACCTCACCCTGGACGGTTGCGTCGACCATGAGGAGGGGATCGCCGACGACGAGACGCACGCCTTCTTCACCCGTCTCCTGGACGAGGGCGGAGCGATGCTGTGGGGTCGCGTCACCTACGAGATGATGGAGGGCCACTGGCCAGCCGTCGCCCGCGGCGACGAGGAGGCGCCGCCGGCCATACGCGAGTGGGCGGTCAAGCTGGAGGCCAAACCCAAGTACGTGGTGTCGTCGACGCGCAAGGACTTCCGGTGGGCCAACAGCCACCACATCGCCGGCGATCTGCGCGAGGAAGTGCAGCGGCTCAAGGACGCGACCCCGGCCGGTGTCCTCCTCGGAAGCGGCAAGCTCGCGACCGAGCTCGACCGGCTGGACCTGATCGACGAGTACAAGCTGCTCATCCATCCCAGGATCGCCGGCCACGGCCCGACGCTGTACCAGGGCGGGCTGCCCGGCACGCGCCGGCTCGAGCTGCTCTCGGCGGAGCCGCTCCGCAACGGCGCGCTCGCCGTGCACTACCGCCGCGCGCGCTGAATCAGCGGAGTCCATCGCCGCCAGCTCACCGGCAGCGCGGCGTCCTCCTCGCGCTCGCCGCGCAGCGCCGACGCAGAGGATCACGGCCCGTCCACGCCGAAGGCTGTTGCGACCCCCTGGCCAGTTTCGCGCTAGCACCTCGTGATCGCGTGCATCGATGTGCCGCCAGTCGGCGTCTTGGCTGGACCGGCCGGTCCTGCCGGCGCCCGTACGTCAACTCAGGGCCTTCTTGACGGCGAGGAGGCGAGACGCGTGTGAGGTGGGGCACGTACGAGATGTTCAGCCCCGGGTTACGCCCGTGGTGTGACGCCTTCGGACGGGATTACCCATGCACGAGACACACCACATCATTGCGGCCAGCCTCTTGATCGATAGCCACACCAAACCTGACAACCAACCCCCCATGGTCCTGCCGCACAATCTCTCATCTCACCGGCTGCGGTGTGACCCGCGTCCGGACGAGT
The DNA here is from genome assembly GCF_044901685.1 of Micromonospora sp. NPDC050397. NCBI lineage: Bacteria > Bacillati > Actinomycetota > Actinomycetes > Micromonosporales > Micromonosporaceae > Micromonospora > Micromonospora sp. NPDC050397. The sequence continues at coordinate 1,228,109 of NZ_JBJDPS010000001.1, read as the reverse complement.
CCGAGACCATGGACGGCGGTCGCCTCGACCTGCCGACACACGGCAGCTTCGCCCGCCGTCACCTGTCTCAGGAGAGCGGCCGTGTACTTCATTGACACCATTGAGACCCAGAGCCTGGGCAACCACAGTTACCTGGCCGGCGGGCCTTCTGCCGCTGTCGTGATCGATCCACCGCGAGACGTCGACCGGATCATCGCGGCCGCGACCCGGCGCGGCGTGCGGATCGCCTACGTGGTGGAGACCCACGTCCACAACGACTACATCAGCGGCGGGCTGGAACTGGCCCGCTCGACGGGTGCTCGCTATCTGGTACCGGTCATGGCCTCGGTTGCCTTCGACCACACGCCCATCGCGGACGGCGGTTGCGTCACCGTGGACGACGGGCTCACGCTGCGGGCCCTGGCCACCCCGGGGCACACTCCGCACCACATGGCCTACGTCCTCGGCGAGGGCTCCCGGGAGATCGCGGTGTTCACCGGGGGCTCGCTGCTACACGAAACGGTCGGCCGACCGGACCTCATCTCGCCCTGGATGACCGGGCGGCTGGCACGGGCCCAGTATGCCTCCGCACACCGTCTGGCTGATGAACTGGACGACGAGGTGTCGGTCCTGCCCACCCACGGATTCGGCAGTTTTTGTTCCTCTACGCAGTCTGCGGTCGGCACCACCACGATCGGTGCGGAACGGCAGCGCAACCCCGCGCTGATCAAGGGCGTGGATGTCTTCGTCGCGGAGTTGCTCGGAGGGTTAGACGACATACCGGCGTACTATCCCCATATCGGTCCCGTCAACGCGGCGGGGCCGCCTCCGGTGGACCTCACTCCGCCCCGGCCGGCTGATCCCGAGCAGATCGCGGTTCGCCTGGCAGCCGGAGAGTGGGTGGTGGATCTACGCAACCGCGTCGACTTCGCCGACGAGCACGTGGCGGGGTCGTTGAACTTCGAGGGTACGGGGAAGCTGGCCACCTATCTGGCCTGGCTGCTCCCCTGGGGCAGGCCGCTTACCCTTCTGGCGGACGATTCGCAGCAGATCGCCGATGCTCAGCGCGAGCTGACCCGGGTGGGGATCGATCGGCCGGTCGCCGCCGCCACCGGCCGGCCGACTCAGTGGGTCCGAGGAAAGAACGACCTCACGTCCTTCCCGCGCGCGGACTTCACCGCGCTTGCGGCCGCGCAGTCGCTCGGGAAGGCCGCCGTGGTGCTGGACGTACGCCGTGACTCCGAGCGTTCCTCCGGATATCTGGACGGCTCCGTGCACATCCCCATCCATCAGCTACCCGACCGGATCGATGACCTGCCAGCCGGCGAGGTGTGGGTGCACTGCGTGAGCGGCTTGCGCGCGACGATCGCCGCGTCCCTGCTGGACGCGGCCGGCCGCGACGTCGTGGCCATCGACGACACCTTCGAGGACCTCCCGTCGAACCTCCTGAAAATCATCCATCCCGCACCCGCCGACACCTGAACCGGACGTCACGTCCATCGGGCGCCACCGGCACGCCTTCTCGAACCCTTACCGAAGGAGAACCAGCATGAGCCGCAGCAAGGTCCTGGTCGATGCCGACTGGGTCGAGGCCCATCTCGACGACCCCAAGGTTGTCCTCGTCGAGGTCGACGAGGACACCTCGGCCTACGACAAGAACCACATCAAGAACGCGGTGAAAATCGACTGGAAGACGGACCTGCAGGATCCGGTCCGTCGTGACTTCGTCGACCAGGAAGGCTTCGAGAAGCTCCTGTCGGCGAAGGGTATCGCCAACGGCGACACCGTCATCCTCTACGGTGGCAACAACAACTGGTTCGCGTCGTACGCGTACTGGTATTTCAAGCTCTACGGTCACGACTCGGTCAAGCTGCTCGACGGCGGCCGGAAGAAGTGGGAGCTCGACGGCCGCGAACTGGTCGAGGGCGTGCCGCACCGCGCAACCACCGACTACCAGGCCACGGCGCAGGACATCTCGATCCGCGCCTTCCGCGACGACGTGGTCGCCGCGATCGGCGCGCAGAACCTCGTTGACGTACGCTCGCCCGACGAGTTCTCCGGCAAGCTGCTCGCCCCCGCGCACCTGCCGCAGGAGCAGTCACAACGCCCGGGCCACGTGCCGTCCGCACGCAACATCCCGTGGTCGAGGAATGCCAACGACGACGGCACGTTCAAGTCGGACGACGAGCTCAGGGAGCTGTACGCCGAGGAGCCGATCGACCTGTCCAGGGACACCATCAGCTACTGCCGTATCGGCGAGCGCTCGGCACTGACCTGGTTCGTGCTGCACGAGTTGCTCGGGGTGGAGAACGTCAAGAACTACGACGGCTCGTGGACCGAGTACGGGTCGCTCGTCGGCGTCCCGATCGAGCTCGGCGCCGCCGACTGAACGCAAGGGCACATGCGGAGCGGCTCGTTACCGGGTTTCCGGTAACGAGCCGCTGACCCGCTGACCCAGGCTGGTGGCCAGTACTGGGAACGCTTCGGCTCCGTTGGGTACGGACCGCCGCTCCTGAGCCGCTCCCATCGTGTTCGCGGATCCGACGCCGGGAGCGTCAACTGCGGAATCGGTGTTCGAGGCACAGGACGAGCGGTTCAAGCCACGCTCGGGCGTCGTCCGATACCGCGGGATCGGCAAGCGCCTCCTGGGCCAGCACCAGGTGGGCCGGCTCGGCGTCGTCGAGCGGCCGACCGGCCGTTGACGTCCAATCCGGATAGTGGTCGAGATCGGCCCGGATGAAGTTGAGCGCGATCATCGTCCGGTCAGGCGGGAGTGCCCGTAGGCGGGCGAAGAGGTCGCGGTCGGCCGGCTCGGTGGGATGCCAGTCCGGCGGGAATGCCGGCAGGTGGGTCATCATCTCGTCGACCCGGCGGCTCAGCAGCAGATTCCACAGTTGGGCCCAGGCGGCCCGGGTGACCAAACCGGCGGCGAACTCGGCCGTCTCCTCGTCCCACAGCAGGGAGACGGGCTGCCGCGAGGCGATGAGACGCGCGGTGCGGTCGAGATCACCCAGCTCGACCAGGCACTGCCGGACCCGCTCGGCGATGGGGTGCGACTCCGGTGGGTAGTACGCGACGACGAGACGTCCGTCCGGGTCGTGTGCCTGGTAACGGTCGAACTGGCGGGTCAACAGCAGGAAACCCGCCCGCTGCACCGGATCGACCGGGGTGACGTCGTGTTCCACGCAGTACGCGACCAGCCGCCGGTCGATCTCCGGCTCCGCCCCCACGACCTCCCGGCAGAAGGACTGCACCACGGCGTCCGACGCCTCTGTGGCAAGGTACCGCCGGGCCATGTCGTTGATGGGATGGTCGAATCGCTTGGCCTCCCACACGACAAAATCGTCGTTGGGGCTGTCACCGAGCGCCAGCCGGCTGAAGTTGACGGGATCGTACGTCGAATCCGGTCGCCGCCAGCGGGTCAGGGTGTCCCACACGACGGTGTCGGCGGGCCGGAAGTACCAGAGCATCCAGAGCGCGTCGACCGCCACCTGGTCGCCCCGCTCGCCGTGTGCGATCAGGGACCGCGTCGCGCCGGACCAACCATGTGCCGCGAGCCAGGTCAACACGTCTGCGCGCCACCGCCACACCGCACGCCCTCCGTCAGCCGAACCGGACAACAGCAATGCGACCACACGCGGCATCGCTGAGCGAACGCTGATGGTAGCCCGAGGTGTCGGCGATCACCCTCGGCGCGGAGCAAGGTCAGGTGCACGCCCCGAGCGCTGTCTGGTCGGTCACGTTGTCAATCAAGTGCTTGATGGGTACGCTGGATCGCATGTCAGCTATGCCCCTTCCGCCTACCGGCGAGCCGCCCGTAAAGGGTCCGAAGACCTGCGACGCGAGCGGGATGTTCGACATCCACCGCATGCTGCGGAAGTCCTTTGACGAGGCCATCCAGCTCGTCGATGGGGTCTCCGCGGGTGACGTCGGCCATGCGAAGGTCGTCGCCACGCAGTTGAACCTGATCTCGAACGCGCTGCATGCGCACCATGAGGGCGAGGACGCGCGGCTCTGGGACACGATCGATCAGCGTGCGCCAGCCTGCTTCCTCCACGTGGAGCGGATGAAGGTCCAGCATGCCGCGATGCTCGTGCACCTCCTTGCGCTCGATGAGGCGGTGCCCACGTGGCGTGCCAGTGCCGCGACCGCCGATGCCGAACCGGTCCGGGTCGCCCTCGCCGGGGTCGCCGCCGCCCTCGCCGCGCACTTCCCTGACGAGGAAGCCAACATCGTGCCCGTCATCGAACACGTCGTCACCCAGTCCGAGATCGACTGGTACGGCAAGCACGGCCGTAAGGCCACCCCCAAGGGACAGGGATGGAACATGCTGGGCGCCATCCTCGCCGGTCAACCCGACGGCGGTGCCGCGTGGCTCAAGAAGCACCTGCCCGGACCGGCCGGGTTGATCTGGCGATTCATCGGCGCGCCCCGGTACGCGCGCTTCCGCGCCGCCCTCGAGGGACGTCGACGCTGACCGCACAACACATCCGGCCAGCGGCCACTACGCTGACCGCCGAGCATCTGACCAGCACACGACGGGAGGTGGCGCTTGCCGGGCAGCAGGCGTACGGCTGTCGAGGGCGAGCAGCGCCGTGCGCAGATCGTCGACGCCGCCCAGCATGCGATCGCGACGGCGGGCTTCGAGGGCCTGCGCGTCCGCGACGTCGCCGCTCAGGTGGGCATCAACATCGCCACCCTGCACTACTACTTCCCCACGAAGGAGGCGCTGGTCGCGGCAGTAGTCCAGCGGATCGTCCGCACCCTCGACCGGGTCCCGCTGAACGACCCGGTGCACGACCCACGGCGGATGCTGATCGAGCACATCCAGCACATCCTCGGTCGCTTCGCCGCTGACCGGAACCTGTTCGTCGTCCTCAACGAGATCTACGCCCGGGCAGACCGGGACGCGGAACTCCACGCGGTACTGCTGTCCAACGATCACGCCTGGGCCGACTATCTGCGGACCATCTTCGCCGCTGGCCGCGACGCGGGGCAGTTCCGGGCGGATCTCGATCCGGACGGCGCCACCGTGCTCGTCATCGGCTTCCTCAAGAGCCTGCTCGCCCAGTTGGATCTCACCGTGGAGCGCGGTCGCCTGGCCGCCGACGAGATCGTCCGCGCCGTGACCGCCCCATAGCCATGGATGACCAACGTGTGCTGGTCATCCATGCGCACTCGCTGCCATGGCCACAACCCCCTTCGACGGGGTCAGCGTGTGAGGGCGAGCAGACTCTCGGCAGTCTCGGCGATGGTGTCCGCGATCGGACGGGTCTTCCAGCCGAGCAGGCGCTCGGCCTTGGCCGAGGTGGCGTCGAGGTTGCGGCCGAGAAGCATGCGCAGGTTGCGCATGTCCGGGTTGACCTTCGCCAGCCCGCGCGCGACCCACACCGGCATCTCCTTGGTCGGCACCTTGGCCGCTCGCTCGCCGAGCCGCTCGTGCAGGATCGCGGCGACATCGCGCGTCCACAGGCTGTGGCCGGCGGTGGCAATGAACCGCTCGCCCGCGGCGGCGTCCTCGGTCAGTGCGAGCAGTTGCAGGGACGCCACGTCCCGGACGTCCACGTAACCGGTGGCGAAGGGCAGCAGGGTCGGCATCGAACCGTCGAGCATGCGGGCGATCGCGATCAGCGACGGCGAGTAGTCCGAACTGAGGACCGGACCGAGTACGCCGGTCGGGTTGACCACGGCCAGTTCGAGGCCGCCGCCCTCTTCGTTCACGAAATCCCAGGCCGCGCGCTCAGCTAGGGTCTTGGATTTCTGGTACGGCTGGATACCGTCCGCGTCGATGTTCGTCCAGTCCTGCTCGGTGAACGGGGTGTCGCGCTGCTCGTGGCCGTAGGCGATCGCGCCGATCGCGGAGGTCAGGACCACACGCCGGACGCCGCCATCTCGGGCCGCACGCAGCACCCGCAGCGTGCCGTCGACCGCCGGGCGGACCATTTCGTCGTCGTTCTTCGGCGCCTGGGTCAGCGTGGGCGACGCGACGTGCAGAATTCCGTCGCAACCGGCCACCGCCTCCGCCCAGCCCTCGTCGTTCCGCAGGTCGGCGCGTACGACGCGCAGGTTGTCGCCGGGGTCAGTGCCGCCACGCCGCAGCATCTCGCGCACCTGCGGCTCGCGGCTCAGATTGCGGACCGTGGTGCACACCGGGTAACCGGCGTTGAGCAGCGCAAGGGTGCACCAGCTACCAATGTAGCCCGAACCACCAGTAACCAAAATTTCCGACATTCCGCCCCCTAGGGTGTCCGGCTCACGTAGACGAAACTGTACCGGAGACGTCTCCACATCGTCAATTACAACTGGAGATGTCTCCAGTTAGCCCCTCTTCCCGGTCGGAGCCTGACGTGTCAGCGGTGGCGGCTGGCGCCGAGGCCGTCGAGGATCAGTCCGAGCATTGGCTGTGTGCGGTCCTCGGCGGCCCTCCACAGGGCGCCGGTAAGTTGCAGAAAGTCACCGGGCTCGGCGTCGGCGCGGATGCTGCCGTCCGCCTTACCGGCATCGAACAGCAGGGTGATCGCGGCGATCACCGGGCCGTAGGTCTGCTCGGTGACCGCCTTCTGGATGCCCGGGGTGAGGGCGGAGCCCAGGGCATGCTTCTTACGCATCGCGTCGACCAGTACGGTCGTCCAGCTCCGCAACGCCTCCAGCGGCGTCTGCGTGGTCAGCGCCTCGGACACCGAACCGACGAGCTGCTCGACCTCCTCCTGATAGATGTCCAGGATGAGCGCCTCGCGCGACGGATAGTTGCGATAGAGCGTGCCCGGGCCGACGCCGGCCCGTTGCGCGATCTGATTCATCGAGGTGTCGCCGTCCTCGGCGAACGCCTCGCGAGCGGCGGCCAGGATGCGGTTGCGGTTCCTGCGTGCGTCCGACCGAACCATGCCTCTCCCCGCAACGTTAGTGGAGACCTCTCCACAACAATAGAGGGGCGGTGATCCGCACATCAACCACCGGCCTCGCCACAGCTTTCCGAACGTGGTCCAGCCGAGCACCTCCCCCGCCGCCCACACCGGCCCCCACGGTCGTCGTCAGATCAGGCATGAGTGACTCGCGGCACCCGGGGAGATTCGTTAACGCGGTCATCGCCAGGGACATCCTTGCCAGATCCGGCGAAGTCGGCTTCTCAGGCTGGCTGCCGTGCAGCGTGGGTCTGGATCAGTCCCTCGACGCCGCGCAGGAAGGTTTCGCAGATCAGGACCGGGTCGAAGAGGCAGCCGGCCGCCATGGCGCCGTCGCGGAGCATGACGAAGTGCTGCGCGGCGGGCTCGGCCTCCGTTTCCTGGATGCTCGCCATCAGGGTGCTGACGGTGTCGAGGAACCACTGCCGGTGCCCGAGGACGGCTTGATGCACCGGGTGGTCGGGATCGGAATACTCGGCTACGGCGTTCAGGAAGGCGCAGCCGCGGAAGCCGGCGGACCGGATGCCCTGCGCGATCGAATCCGCGATGGCCCGCAGGGCGTCCGGCGCCGGTAGCCCAGCCCCGAGGGCCATGTCCACCTGGCTGCGGATGGCCTGATCGGCGGCCCGCAGGTAGGCAAGGACGAGATCTTCCTTGCCGGGGAAGTGCCGGTAGAAGGTGGCCCGGGTCACCTTTGCCTCGATGGTGATCCGGTCGACGCCGACCGAATGGATCCCCTCCCCGTAGAAAATCCTGCTCGCCGTGTCGAGGAGTCGCTGTCGCGCCTCGGACGGCCGGGTGTCGGTCTCGCTGGATGCCATGCGCCCATTCTAGTGACAGAACGTTCGGTCTTGCCACGTCGACACAAACTCGCTATCGTCTGGCGTGACAGAACGTTCGTTCTCGTGGGTGGTGTCCCCCATCGCGACGCGCGCTCGGCCGCAGTTCCCCTCAGTGCCCACCGAAAGGATCCCCATGACCACCCTTGCCGCACCCGACATCTCGACGACGGCGTCCACCCTGCGGCGGCTGTACTTCGTCCGCTTCGCGTTCGCCATCGTCTGGGCCCTGGTGATGTTCACGACCGCCGAGCACCTCGGCCCGCTAGCGGCGACGCTGCTCGTGCTCTACCCGCTGTTCGACGTGGCCGCCGCCGTCGTCGACGCCCGCGCGTCGCGGGCCACCGGAAAGCCCGCCCTGCTGTACGTGAACATCGCGGTCAGCCTGCTCGCCGCGATCGGCCTGGCCGTCGCCGCCACCTCCGGCATACCGGCGGTCCTGCTCGTTTGGGGTGCCTGGGCGGTCGTGGCCGGGTTGGTCCAGCTGATCGTGGCTGTCAACCGACGTGGACTGGGTGGCCAGTGGCCGATGATCTTCAGCGGTGGCATCTCCGTACTCGCCGGCGCGTCCTTCATCGCCGGCGCCTCCGCCGACGACCCGGCGTTGACCAACGCGATCGGCTACGCCATCCCCGGCGCCATCTTCTTCCTCATCTCGGCCATCCGCCTCGGCCGCGCCGCAAAGGCGAACTGACACGGGAAGAACCACGTACGACGCCAGCGTCATCAACGCGGGTCCGCTCGGGGAGTACGTCGCCGACGGGTCGCGAGGGTCGAACCTCGACGACTGTCCACGGACCGGTTCGCCGTCACCGGCAACCGAGTCAAGCCGTACTCCCCGTCGCCGGATTTGACAGCGGTATAGCTAACCGCTATCTATTAGCGGTCCGGACCGAAGGGGCGTGCTGGGTGCAGGACGTGGTGCTGGCCATGCTGGCGAAGGAGCCAGCGCACGGGTATGAGTTGCGTGGCCGGATGCGCGGCGCACTCGGTCCGCTGGGCGAGGCGATGAACGCGGGGCAGATCTACGTGACGCTGACCCGGCTGGGCAGGGCCGGACTGGTGACCTCGGAGCGGGCCGAGGGCTTGCCGGACCGGCCGGACCGTCGGGTCTATGCGCTGACCCCGGCCGGACAGCAGCGGGTCGCGGACTGGCTGTCCGAGGTGAGCTGGCCGAAGCCGGACCTTGGAGAGTTCCATCTGAAACTCGTGGCCGCAGCGGCCGGCCGGCTTGCCGATCCCGTCGCGCTGGTCGACGCGCAACGACGTGAGGTACTGCGCCGATTGCGCGACACACAGCGCGCGGCGCTGGACCGGTCGGTGGATCCGGTCGCCGGGCTGCTGCTGGAGGGTGTGGTGCTGCGGCTGCGGGCCGACCTGGAGTGGCTGGAGGCATGCGAGCGCGGGTGGGCCGAGCGGGATCGGACCGGGCGGAAGGCGGAGGAATGATCGGATCGATGACCTTGCGGGCGCGTCGGCTGACCAAGCGGTACGGCTCACACAACGCGCTGGTGCGCGCGGTCGACGAGGTCGATCTGGACGTACCCGCCGGACAGACGTTGGCGATCATGGGCCCGAGCGGCTGTGGCAAGTCCACCCTGCTTCATCTGCTCGGCGGGCTGCAACGCCCGAGCGACGGGCAGATGTGGCTGGCCGAACACCGGATCGACACGATGAGCGAGCGGGCCCTGGCTCGGCTGCGGCGCGACAGCGTCGGGTTCGTCTTCCAGTCGTTCCACCTCATGGACGAGCTCACCACGGTGGAGAACGTCGAGCTGGCCGCGTTGCTGGCCGGCCGGTCCCCGGGGCAGGCACGCAGGCGGGCGATGTACCTGCTGGACCGGGTCGGGCTCGCCGACCGCGCCGCGCACCTGCCCTCGGCGCTGTCCGGTGGGCAGCGCCAGCGGGTCGCCATCGCCCGCGCGTTGAGCAACGAACCCCTGGTCGTACTGGCCGACGAACCCACCGGCAACCTGGACAGCGCCGCCACCCTGGAGGTGTTGCGGCTGTTCGAGGAGCTGCACACCGCGGGACAGACCCTCGTGGTGGTCACCCACGACGCCCGCATCGCGGCAGTCGCCGACCGAGTTATCTCGATGCGCGACGGGGCGTTCGCCGACGACAACCAGTTCGTCGGCACCACTACCGGCACCGTCTACGACGGGCGGCGCTGACGTGTCCGGTCGCCTCCTGCTCGTCTGCCGGCTGTTGGTGCGGGACCTGCGCCGTCGCCGAACCGAGACCGTGCTGCTCCTGGTCGCCATCACCGCCGCCACCGCCACGCTGACCCTCGGCCTCACGCTCAACGAGATCGCCGACCGGCCGTACCAGCAGACCCGAACCGCCACCGCGGGCCCAGACGTGATCGTGACACCCCGGGTGACCGGTCAGGCCGCATTGGACGAATTCGCATCGCTGACCGCTGCGGCTGGCGTCACCGATCACAGCGGCCCCTTTCCGATCGCCTACCTGACGATGACGGCCGGCGGCACGTCGGCGCACGCCGTCGTCGAGGGCCGGGACACCGTACCCGGATCGGTCGACCGCCCCGCCGTGACCGACGGCACCTGGGTACGCCCCGGCGGCGTAGTCGTCGAGCGTGCCTTCGCCGACGCCCTCGGGATCCGCGTCGACAACACGGTCAACATCGACGGCCATCCGCTGCGCGTGATCGGGATCGCGGTCACCGCCGCGAGAGCAACGTATCCGTACGCGGGGTGGCACCACCCGGGCAGCGTCCTGGTCGAGCGCGGCGGCCTGGTCTGGGTCGACCGCGGCGACATCGCGGCGCTCGCGGGCGGGCAGCCGCTGTCGTACACCCTCAACCTCAAACTCGCCGACCCTACGGCGGCCAGCACCACCTACGCCGTCGGCGACCAACTCACCACCTGGCAAGCGATCGACCGCCTCAACGGCCGGCTGTACAGCGACGCGCAGATGGCGCTGCTCGTTGGCAGTTGGCTGCTCAGCGGCCTCGCGCTGGCCGGCGTCGCCGGCGTCGTCGCGGGCCGGATCATCGGCCAGCGCCGCCGGGTGGGGCTGCTCAAGGCCGTCGGTGCCGGACCGGCGATGATCGCGGCCGTCCACCTCGTCGAGTACCTCGTGATCGGGCTTGCCGGCGCCTCCACCGGCCTGGCCACGGGCTGGTTCGCCGCCCCCGTGCTGATCCGTCCCAGCGCCGGACTCATCGGCTCCGTCAACACCCAGCCACCCGCGCTGCGCACGGTGATCGCCGTCACCGCCCTCGCCCTCACCATCGCTGTGGCGGCAACCCTGGGACCGGTGATGCGGGCCGCCACCACCAGCACCGTCCACGCGCTGGCCGACGCCGCGACACCACCGCGGCGCCGTCGATGGCGCATCTCGCTGTCTCGGCAGCTTCCCACCCCCCTGCTGATCGGGGTACGGATCAACGCCCGCCGGCCGCGCCGCGCCCGGCTGGTCACGGCGAACACCCTGATCACCACAACCGCACTCGTCGCCACACTCATGATCAACTCCCGGACGGAGCATTTCGACCTCGGCTACACGGAGCTGGCCAACCCCCGCAGCGAGCGACTGGACCAGGCCCTGCTCGTGGTAGTCGTCGTGCTGTGCATCCTCGCGCTCATCAACGCCGTCGTGAGCACCTGGACCGCGGTCCTCGACGCCCGGCAGCCGCTGGCCGTCGCGCGGACCCTCGGCGCCACACCCACACAGGCCAGCCTGGGCCTGGCGGTAGCGCAACTGCTTCCCGCCATACCCGGCGTCCTGGCTGGAATCCCGGCCGGCATCGGGCTCCTTACGTTCGTCAGCCGCGCCGAGGTTCGATACCCACCCGCTTCCTGGCTGCTCGCCACCGCAATCGGGGTCCTGCTCGCCGTCGCCGCGCTCACCGCGATCCCGGCGATGGTTGCCACACGGCGCCCGGTGGTGGACACGCTCCGGTCCGTGTCGGCCTGAGGGCCGTCCACGTCGTCGTGCCGCTCCCGACCTGACAACAAAAGCGGGAGCAAGGCCGCCGTCGCATCCGACCAGCAGCGACACCAGCAGGATCGGGCAGGCCGAGTGGTGTCCGTTTCAGGACCCGGCGACGACGCAGAGCACGTTTTCCTGCCGTACCCAGGTTCCTGTCGCTCCACCGCGACGCACGAGGTTCGGCCGGTTTGACGGTGCCCTCCCGCGCGTCAACCACTGGCGCTACTATGCCGCCGGCTGATGATCCGCATCGGCCACCGTCGCTGACTTTCGAAGGAGTCGTCCGCCTTGTTCGCGATCGGCGTCAACCCGTGGATCTGGACCGCACCCGTTACCGACCAGGCACTCGCCGCCCTGCTGCCACGTCTGGCCGGCTGGGGCTTCGACGCCGTCGAGCTACCGCTGGCACAGTTCGGTGACTGGTCTCCGCAACGGGTCCGGGACCTGCTGGCCGAACACGGTCTCACCGCCGCCGCGGTGATCCCGTTCACCTCGCCGGAGCGCAGCCTGGTCCGGGCCACCCCGGACACGGTCCGAGCCACGCAGGACCACCTGCGGTCCATGGTGGACGTCGCGGTGATGGTCGGCGCGCCAACCATCTGCGGTCCGATGTACGCCACCGTCGGGCAACGGTGGCCGATGTCGGCCGCCGAGCGCCGTGAGTGCTACGCCGAGCTGCGGAGGGCACTCGAACCGGTCGCCGAACACGCTGCGGCGAACGGCGTCCGGATCGGCCTGGAGCCACTCAACCGCTACGACACCTCGGTGCTCAACACCGTCGCGCAGGGGCTCGAGGCACTCGACGGGCTGCCCGACACCGTCGGCCTCATGATCGACAGCTATCACATGAACATCGAGGAGTCCGACCCGTACGGGGCCGTCGCCCTCGCCGGACCGCGCCTGGTGCACGTGCAGGTCAGCGGCAGCGACCGGGGTGCGCCCGGCAGCGACCACATCGACTGGCCCCGGTGGCTCGACACGCTCGCCGGAACCGGCTACCGGGGTCCGATCTGTATCGAGTCGTTCACCGGCGAGATCGAGGAGATGGCGGTGGCCGCGGCCGTCTGGCGACCGCTGGCCCCGAGCCAGGACCGGCTCGCCACCGACGGGCTGGCCTACCTGCGTCGGCTGACCGAGCGCATCCCCGCCTGACCACAGCCGGAGGTACTCCCAGACGGCGACGGGCCGACCCCGTCTCAATCTCGGTTCGTGGTGACGGGTCGGCCCGGGACTGGTACGCGACAAGCACTGACCAAAGACGGAAGCGCATTCGCGAGCGGGATTCCGTCTTCGTCAAGTTAGTCGATCTAGCATGCGTGCATGACGTTGAACAAGAGCGAGAACGCCCGAAAATGGGGCTTGTGGATTCATCTCCTCTGCTATGTGCTGTCCAATTCGGCTCAGGTCGTGGTGTGGTGGCTATTCACTCCGGAGCACTTTTTCTGGCCCTTGTGGTCGATCGTGGCCTGGGGTGTCGGCGTGTCCTTCCACGCCTGGGCGGTCTACTCACCGCCCAGGCGGGCGATCAGGCCCTGAGGTACACCGCCCCTTGAGAGCGGGTGCCGTTCGGCGGCCGTTGACGCGGTCGTGCGGGGTGCCGTCACGGTTCAGCATCGACCTGGCGCTGGCGGTCGGACTGATGTTGAGTTATAGATAGCCATCTTTGAGGAGTTCGATATGTCAACCCGAGTGAACCGGCAGACCGTCGATCTGTCCGCCTACCCGGATCTTCTGGTCCTGTACCTCGGCATGCGGGTGAACCGCCTGTACGGAATCCGGACGTTCCTGAGTTTCGGGCGCAAGATCAGTGAATCGGTGGCGGACGAACCCGACGGGCTGCTACTGCACGAGCCCGTGTACTACTCGTTCTTTCCGATGAACATGGGGATGCGCCAGTACTGGCGCGACCTGCCCTCGCTGCTCGCGTACGCCCGGTCGGAGCCGCATCGGCAGTGGTGGATGAGCTTCCTGCGGGACTCCGGCGGCACCGGCTTCTGGCACGAGACGTACTCGGTGCGGGGCGGCATGGAGGCCGTCTACGACGACGTACCAAGGCCACTCGGCTTCGGGCGGTTCGCCGGGCTCCAGCGCGCTCGGGGACCCATGTTCGGCTCGGCCGCCCGCCTGGGACGTACCGACAGCGGGGACGCGGCCCTCTCCGAGACCGACCTCTACGGATCCTGAATGCCGGGAGGGGCCCGGACGCGGCGGCGCGGTGGGCTATTGACCAGCAGTGGCGGGTCGGTGAGACTGCACCGTGGGTTCCGCGTTGATCTTGACTAGTCTTCCCTTCGCTCTCGGCATCGTCATGCTGGGCCTGGGTCTGAGCCTTACCATGGACGACTTTCGGCGGGTGAGTCAGCATCCGAAGGCGGCCGTGGTCGCGCTGCTGTGTCAGGTCGTATTGCTGCCGGTGATCTGCTTCGGCCTGGTGCTCGCGTTCCGGCTCCCGCCGGAGCTGGCGGTCGGGATGATGCTGCTCGCCGCGTCGCCGGGCGGTCCCACGGCCAACCTGTACAGCCACCTGTTCGGTGGGAACGTCGCGCTGAACATCACGCTCACCGCGATCAACTCGGTGCTGGTCGTGGTCACCCTGCCGATCGTGGTGAACCTGTCGGCCGGGTACTTCCTGCCCGACGGGGCCGCCCTGGGGTTGCAGTTCGACAAGGTGCTACAGGTCTTCCTGATCGTGATCGTGCCGGTCGCGATCGGGATACTCCTGCGCACGCGTGCGCCCGAGCTGGCACGACGGCTCAACCGCCCGGTCCGGGCGCTGTCGGTCGTCGTCCTCGTCGTCGCCATCTCCGCCGTGCTCTACGCGGAGCGGGAGAATCTCGCCGACTATTTTGTCTCGGTCGGACTCGCCGTGCTGGTTTTCAACGTCGTGAGTCTGCTGGTCGGCTACGGGGCGTCACGGCTGGCCAGCGTCGACCACCGGGCGGCGACGGCGGCCGGGTTCGAGATCGGCATCCACAACACCGCCTTCACGGTCACGGTCGCGTTGAGCCCTGCCCTGCTCAACAATGCCGAGATGGCCATCCCCGGTGCGGTGTACGGCATTGTCATGCACTTCACCGCGGTCACGTTCGGCTGGCTGATCACCCGCCGCCGTGGTCGGGAGTCCACTCTCAGTGAGCAGACACCGGTCGAAGTCGGGTGAATCTCCGCTCGGCCGTACGCCGTCAACCCGCACTGCGACAGCCTGTAACCTCAGCCTGAACTGCGATTCGTCGTCAACAGACTGCGTTTCGTCGTCAACAATTCGTCATCCGACCGGGAGTCGACCGGCGTGGCTGTGCCTACCCGTACCACCCAGCCCGACGGCGAGGATCCGCCGGCCGGCGCCGGTCCCCTACGCCTGCGGATCCTCGGCCCGGTACGGGTGTGGCGCGACGCTGTCGAGCTGGATCCCGGCCCTCGGCAACAGGCGTATCTGCTGGCCCTGCTCCTGGCGCGGGTGGGGCAGCCGATCACGACGGACGAGTTGATCGGGCTGGTCTGGGGCGACGACGCCCCCTCCAGCGCGCTCAACGTCATCCAGAAGTACGTCGGCGCGTTGCGGCGCCTGTTCGAGCCCGGGATCCCGGCTCGGGGAACCGGCTCCTACCTGCACCGCCGCGGCAACGCGTACCTGCTCGAAGCGGGTCCCGGCGTTGTCGACCTGCTCACTTTCCGGCGACTCCGCCAAGCCGCCGAGGCGGCCCTGGCGGAGCACCTGCACGAAACGGCCCTCGACCACTACACGGAGGCGCTCAGCCTCTGGCAGGGTCGTGCGGCGGACGGTTTCACCCACGGTACGGCCGCGATGCCGATGTTCGCCGCTCTCGACGACGAGTTTCACGCCGCCTGCTCGGCCGCGGCCGAGGTGGCTGTGTCGCTCCGCCGACCGGAACGGGTGCTCCCGGCCTTGCAACTCGCCACCAAGATGGCGCCGTTCCACGAACCCGTACAGGCCAGCCTGATCTCCACTCTCGGCGCCGCCGGGCGCCAGGCCGAAGCACTGTCGGCGTTCCGGACCCTCCGGGACCGTCTGGCCGACGAACTCGGCGTCGATCCCGGCCCGGCGCTACAGGCCGCGTACCTGCGGGTGTTGACGCAGAGTCCGGCGTTCGCGGCCGAGACGAGCACCGACGGTGAGCGGGACGGCGCGGCCACCCCCAAGTCCGGCGGTCTGGTCGGCCGGGCCGAGGAACTCACCGTGCTGTGGAATGTCATGGAGGCGGCGTTGACCGGCCGCGCCGGGCTCGCGATAGTCGAGGGCGAGCCGGGCGTGGGCAAGACCCGCCTGTTGGAGGAAGCCGCCGACGTGGCGGATCAGCGCGGTGCGCGGGTCGTCTGGGCCTCCTGCCTGGAGGGAGATGGAACTCCCTCGATGTGGCCGTGGGAGCAGGCGCTCACCACCATCCTCGACAGCCTGCCCGCGTTGGCGCGGGAGAACTGGCTCGCCACCGAACTCGGTGGCCTCCTGCAGTCGCGGGACGACGACGGGGCCTCGGTGGCCGCCGGTGGCCGCGCCCAGTTCCGCCTCTTCGAGCAGGTCGTTACCGTCATCGGGCAGGCTGCCGCCGTACGGCCGACACTGCTCGTCCTGGACGATCTCCAGTGGGCTGACGCCGCCTCGCTCCAGTTGTTCGGGCACCTGGCGGGCCGGCTCCCGATGGGCACCGCGATCATCGGCGCCCTCCGTGACCGGGCGCCCACGCCGGGCTCCGACCTTTCGCGGGTGCTGGCCGGGGCGAGCCGACTGCCGAGTCACCGCAGGATCCGCCTCGGTCCACTCGGCCTGGCCGACGTGACCGAGCTCATCCGCCGCGAGGCCGGCCACGAGCCCGGCACTGACGTCGCTCGCAGCATCCACGCCCGTACGGCGGGTAACCCGTTCTATGTTCGGGAACTGTCCCGGCTGCTCAGCGACCGGGGTGCGCTCGCCGACGACAAGGCGTCGGTGCGGGCCGGGGTGCCGTCGACGGTGCGGGACGTCGTCCGTGACCGGATGGCTGGCCTCGACGACGGCACCCGTGACCTGCTGCAGATCGCCGCGCTGATCGGCCGCGACGTCGACCTCGGCCTGCTCGCCCGGGCCGCCGACGCCGACGCGGCGGACTGCCTCGAACGCCTTGAGCCGCTACAGGCGCTCGGTCTGCTCGAGACCAGACCAGACGACCCGTTCTCGTTGCGCTTCGCGCACGACCTGGTACGAGAGTCGATCACGGAGACGACCGCGCAGCAGCGGGCGATCCGGCTGCACCTGCGGGTCGCGGACGCGCTCGAAGCGAGCCGGGCCGACGACGAGTCGATCACCGAGCGCCTCGCCTACCACCTGTGGGCCGCCGGGCCCCTCGCCGACCCGGTCCGCACCGCGCAGGCGCTCAAGCGCGCCGGCCGCCGGGCGGCGACCAAGCTCGCGTTCGCCGCCGCCGACCGGCACCTGGAGACGGCCGCCCAGATCGCGCGCAACGCCGGTCTGCCGGAGTTGGAGCTGTCCGCGCTCTCGCTGCTCGCCGTCGCTCCGCGCCGGCAGGCCGGGTTCGGTGGCACGACGTTCGACCTGCTGGAGCGTGCCGAACACCTGGCCCGTCAGCTCGGCCGCGACATCGACGCCGCCGGCCTCCTGTTCGCTCGCCTCTTCGGGGCCTACACCTTCCTGGAGCCCAACCGCGAGCGTCTGGTCCGCCGGCTGTACGAGCAGGGGGAAAGGTCCGGCAATCCGGTTCTGCGGGTGTACGGCCGGCAGGCTTGGGGCCTGCACCAGTGGGACATCGGCAACATAGGTGAGGCGTACCGGTACTTCATGGCGAACGACCCCGCCGTGCTGCACGGCGCCGTCTCGTCGCAGAACGGGACCTCCGTGCGGCGTGACGTCTCGGGTGAGTGGCCCGGCTGGCGGGCCGTCGTGACCGCACTGCACGGCGACGCCGAGACGGCGGGCACCATGATCGACGAGTGGAACGGTCCGACCGACCCGCTGGGCGTCGCGACCTGGGCGTACTACATCACCATCATCGCCTCCATGGCCGGGGACGCGGGCTGGGTGATGCGCACGATCGAGCGGTGGATGGACATGGGCACCGGCCGCACCGCCGTCGCGCAGGAGCACTACGTACGGCTGAACTGGTACTGGGCCCAGGCTCTGGTCGGCGACGATCCGGCTGGGAGTGCGACGGAGGCGGAGCAACTCCTGGCCACGACGCTGGTCGACCCGCCGAGGTGGGGCGTCGCGTACCACCATGGGCTGATCGCCGAGATGTGGCTGGCCGCCGGCCGCCCGGACCGGGCCGGCATCGCTCTCGACCAGGCGGACCAGGCACTCGAGGCGCACAACCAACGCTACGCCGAAGGACTTCTCCGGCTGCTGCGCGCGCGCCTGCTGCACACCCTCGGCGAACCTCTGGACGTCGTACGAACGGTCGCCGAAAACGCCCGCGCCTGGTCCGTCGACCACGAGACCTACCTCTTCGCCCGCCGTGCCGAGCTGTTCCTGAAGGAGCTCGACCCACCGTCGACCCCCGCTTGAACCACCCCCTCGGGTGGCCCGGGCAGCGTCGACGGGGTTCGGGCGGCGGGGACTGAACGCCGTGGACGGCGTTACGCGAGTGCGGTCTTGTTCGTGCCCGGGCAACGCTTCAGCTCGCCACCGGCGTCGGCGTCGGCGTCTGGACGGTCGGCGGTGCCTCGTCGAGTGCCTTCCGGCGCACACCGAGGATAAGCAGGTAGCCAACCATCCAGAACTCGCCGACGGAGGCGGGATACGCGAGTGCCTCGGTGACAACTTGCGCCTCCGGGGCAAGGTACCTGAGGAACGCGCTGAGGACGTACCCGACACCACCGCCGACGAGGACCCATCCCAGAACTCGGGGCATCCAGCCCGATCGCAGCACGCACCAGCCCATGGGGATGAGCCACAGGCCGAAGAAGAGTGCTCCCACGCCCCACAGGTTGTCGCTGACCAGGTAAAGGAGCTGGGCACTGGCCGCCGGGTCGCCGACCGGGTCGACCGACACCGCGACCGCCGTGGCCAGCAGTGCCGCGCTGACCAGTCCCACGGTCGCGTTGACCAGCCCGAACGCGGCGATGCCGCTCGCGGCAACGGGATTCACGGTGCGGAACAGGCGGTAGAACCAGACGGCGGCGAGGGTCTGGGTGATGACCATGCCCAGTTCCAGGCCGACACCGGCACGGGCGAGCGACTCGTTTGTCACGAGGTTGTTCAGCGTCGCGTCGGAGTCGCCGGCCGCGAAGAGCTGCTGGCGGACGACAAGGAAGCCGAGTACGCCGGTGATGGCGTTGCCGAGGTAGAACAGCCCGGTCAGGCGGGCGGTACGGGTCAGCGGGTGCATCGTGACTACTCCTCGATCCGGGTGGGGCGTTGGGGGCTTCGCATGATCTCTCCCTTGATTTCGGGGGTGTGGAATCAGGCCGCGAGGCAAGTGCCTCGCGCGATCCGGGAGTCGGTGAACCTGCCCGACCTGCCCGTGGTGATCACCCCCGCCGGTACGCGACGATCTTCACGACCGCCGAGGCGAGCGCGGCCAGCACAAATGCCAGGTAGAGCGCGTGAGCGATCCAGAAGTGCTCGACCTCCGCTATCGCCAGGACCAGCGGCACGATCGCCGCGACGCTCATGACGTAGAACCCGACAAACTCACCACGCCGGTTGATTTCCCGATCACGCTCGTCGGTCTGGCCCGCATCCTGGGGCGAGGCCATGGCGGTCATGATGGCCAGGACAATGCTGGCGCAGATCCCGACGCCGATCGCGGTGAGCATCGGCCCCACGTAGGCGATCCTCGCCACGTCCGTACCCGGCACTTTGGACAGGACGGTGGTCAGGTAGGCGACCGGCACGACAACGCCGACCACGACGTAGATCCAGGCGCGCTTCTCTTCGGACGACATGTCACGCTCCCGTGTACAGAAAACTTGACATCTCGAAGGTAAAGCAGTCCTGACATGGTGTCAATGATGTTTAACATCAACTCGGGGCCGGACCGGCGACGCCGCCAACACAACCCACTCCCCGCACCGGAGCACGCCGCCACCGGCCCGCGAACACCGCACCGAACCGACCGTCGTGGGCCCGGTCGGCACGCATTACACGGGACAACGACGGAGCCACTGATCCGCGACAGCCGCAGAGACGCTCTGCGCCTCTGATCCGCGCGACTGGTCGGCGCGCTGGGCAAGCCGCGGCGTACGACCCGGCTCCGGGGGCAGCGGACACACGAGTCGACGGCGCAGGGCCGCCCCGTGCCGACCCTCGGCCGTGCCCAAGGCGACCGGCAAGACGATCGTCTTCCAGAACCTCTGGCTCTTCGGGGTCGCGGCCGGCCGCATCACCAGCGCCCAGCTCTACGCCGACACCGCCGTCACGAGTGGCGGCACACCCGGTTGATCGAGGCGCCGCCCGACCAGACGCTACGGCAGGCTGCGAAGAGAAGCTCCGATGTCCAGCTCTCGGTGACGGTGGCGCCGGCGACCAGGAGGCGTCCGGTAGCGGCCGGGACGCGCTCTCGGCCAAGGTGCGCCGGGCGGCGGATCGAGGGGCGGCGGAGGCTGGGAAGCAACCGGCAATTCAACGGGGTACTGTTCTGACACGGTGTCAGACACCGCCGAATACACTATGTCAGAAAAGGACAACCGTCGTGAAATACCGCACTCTTGGTCGTACCGGACTCTGGGTTTCCGAGATATCCCTCGGCGCCATGACCCTCGGCGGGCGGACCGACGACCCGATCTGGGGCGCGGTCGGCGCGCTGCGGGGCGATGACGCCGAACGCCTCGTGCTCGCCGCGCTCGACGCCGGGATCAACTACCTCGACACCGCCGACACCTACGGCGGCGGCGAATCCGAGCAGGAACTCGGCCGAATCCTCGGCGCTCGCCGGGACTCGGTGCTGCTCGCGACGAAGGCGGGCGGCTCACGCTCCGGTCCCGGCCAGAACAACCTGGGCGGCACCCGGGTCCACCTGACCCGCAGCATCGAGACCAGCCTGCGGAAACTGCGCACCGACTACATCGACATCTACGAACTGCACATCTTCGACCACCTCACGGCCCTCGACGAAACGCTCGCCGCACTCGACGACGCCGTGCGGCAGGGAAAGATCCGGCACATCGGCGCGTCGAACTTCGCCGCCTGGCACATCGCGAAGGCGCTCGGCATCTCGGCGCTACGCCAGATCAGCGGCTTCGTCTCGGTGCAGACGCACTACTCGCTGCTGGGCCGCGACGTCGAGACCGACGTACTCCCACTGGCCGAGAGTGAGAACCTGGGCGTGATGGTCTGGGGACCGCTCGCGGCTGGATACCTGACCGGCAAGTACGACGCGAAGGGTGTAACAACGGAGTCGTCATCCCGCCGCGCGGTCAACCCCCAGGCGAGCCTTCCCCCGGTGGACCCGGCCGCTGCGGCACCCATTCTCGATGTCGTGCGGGCTGTGGCCGCGCGCAACGACGCCACCATCGCTCAGGTCGCGCTGGCGTGGGTGCTGGCGCGCCCGGCCATCACCAGCGTCATCGTCGGCGCCCGGACGCCGGAGCGGCTACTCAGCAACGTGGCCGCGGTGGACCTCCGGCTCAGCGAGAAAGACCTGGCCGAACTCAACGAGGTGAGCGCGCTGGCACCGCGCTATCCGCATTGGCTGAACGAAGTCGCTGCCTCCCTTCGCGGCCCGGTCGCCGCCTGATCTCTCGCGCGACCGCCAGGACGTGGCCGGTGACGACAAACTCGCGGCGCCCGGTACGGCAGCACGGCGCGTAACCGCGGCCTCGATCGAGACCTGCTCCCCCAGCGCCAACGGCTTGGTGAGCAGGTCTCATTCGTCATTCGTTCGACGGTCCAGCCATTCCGTAAAGGGCGCAGCTAGTAGCCCGCCGCCAAATAGCACGGTGTCACGTGGTCGCGGGACACGCGTGTCCACAATGTGCGCTCCGGCAGCCAGACGGCGGTGGCGGCTGCGGCACTCTGACTAGCTCTTCTTATGTCGTCAGACGTCTTGTCAGGTGATCGACCTGTAGAATGGCCGGGTGTCTTTCAGCCCTCGCCGACCCTCATTGCCCGTCGACCGGCGCGCAAAGGTCGAGGCCGCCATTCTCGCCGCCACAGAACGCCTCCTCTCTACCGGCGTCTCGTTCACCGAGTTGGGCATTGGCCAGATCGCGGCCGAGGCCGGTATCGCCCGGCCGACCTTTTACCTGTACTTCCGGGACAAGACGGAGCTGATGCTGCGACTGGTCCAAATGTTGGGCCTCGGCAGCTTTGAGGCCACCAGTGATACTCCGATCGACTTGGAGGCGATCACGCAGGCGTACCGGGAGTCGATCGCCTTCTTCCGGGAGCGTAAGCACGTGATGGCAGCCATATTCGAGGTGGCGGGCTACGACGAGGCCGTCCGACAGGCGTGGGAATCGGTCATGGACCGCTTCGTGCAACGTGAGGTGAGGTTGCTGCGAGCCGAGCAGTCGGCTGGACGCACCCCGGCCGACCTCGACCCGGAAACCGCTGCCGAGATCATCAACTGGGGCGGTTCCCAGCTGATCGTGCGGCAGGTCACGAGCCGCGGGCCGGAACGTGACGAGTCGATCGCGCGCGAGTTGGCCGAGCTTCAGTTCTATGGGTTCTACCGCCGGCCGGCGGGCCGTGGAGCATCGTCGCCGAGCGGGTAGAGCCGAACACGCGGATGATGAAGTGTCCCCGGACGGGATGCGGCGGCCGTCGCGGTGGGCAGACTGGGACGTACGCCCGAACCTGCCACTACCGACGACACGGCTACCCCTGACCGGCGTACCCCTCGGCGTCTGCGTCGCCGAGCCGGCCGCGTAGGTCGTCCGCTCGCGTTCGATCCGCTGCGCGCGGGCCGGCAGGGGTGGTCCGCGCATGGGTGGGCCGGCGGATGAGCTGCTCGGTGCGGCCGTCCAGCTCCCGTCGCGGGCGAGCAACTCCGGGCTTGCCCAGTCACCACCCCGATCGCCGCGGTGGGCGCCATGGCCGTCGAGGGTCGGAGGTGTACGCGGCCGTCATACCGCTCTCCTCCTGGTTGGTCTCGCCTCCCTACATCGAAGGCGTGCGCCACGATCCGATAAGGTGCGCGAATTGCCGTCGCCTACGAGAATGGGCGGACACCTGTCAATCGTGGAGGGCTTCTGTGAGCGGTGGACTTGCGGCACTGCTGGATGACGTGGCTGTCCTGGCGCGCGCGGCCGCCGCGTCCGTCGACGACGTCGGGGTGGCCGCCGCCAAGGCCGGCTCCAAGGCCGCGGGAGTCATCATCGACGACGCCGCCGTCACCCCGCAGTACGTGCGTAACCTGGCCGCCGAGCGGGAGATCCCGATCGTCAAGCGCATCGCCGTCGGCTCACTGCGCAACAAGTTCCTGATCATCCTGCCGGTGATCCTCGTCCTCAGCCAGTTCGTGCCGTGGCTGCTGACGCCGCTGCTGATGGTCGGTGGCGCCTACCTCTGTTATGAGGGCGCCGAGAAGGTCTGGGCCAAGATCGCCCATCACGACGCGCACGACGCGGACGCGCCGCAGCGGCAGCCCGACGAGAAGACGTTGGTGTCCGGCGCCATCCGGACCGACCTCATCCTGTCCGCCGAGATCATGGTGATCTCGCTGAACGAGGTCGCCGACGAGTCGTTCGTGTCCCGCCTGGTGATCCTCGTGATTGTCGCCCTGGGCATGACGGTGCTGGTCTACGGCGCGGTCGGCCTGATCGTCAAGATGGACGACGTCGGCCTGCGGTTGGCCGAGCGGTCGAGCGTGGGTGTCGCCCGGTTCGGCCGTGGTCTGGTCAAGGCGATGCCCCGGGTCCTGGCCGTGCTCACCGTTGTCGGCACGGCCGCGATGCTCTGGGTCGGTGGACACATCCTGCTGATCGGCGCGGACGAACTCGGCCTGCACGCCGTCTACGACTTCGTGCACCACGTCGAAGAAGCCGCCCACGACGGCACCGGCGCGCTCGGCGGGCTCGTCGGCTGGCTGGTCAACACCGTGGCCAGCGCGATCATCGGCCTGGCCGTCGGCGCCGTGATCGTGGTCGTCATGAGCGTGACCTTCCACCGCAGGTCACACGATACGACCACGACCACGACCACGACCACGACCACGAGCGCGGACGAGCCCGTGAGCACGGCCGACACCCGGGATTAGGCGCCGAGGGTCGTCCAGGTCTCGACCGCCTCGAAACCGAACCGTTCGAACAGCGGCGCGGTGTCCGTACCGGAGTGCAGGAACGCGGTACGGGCGCCCGCCGCATGTCCGTCCCGCAACATCGCGCCGATCAAAGCCGAGGCGAACCCTTGCCGCCGGTACGCTGGATCAGTCGCGATGTTCGCGAAGTAGACATGGTCACCGGTGCGCACCGACAGCCCCACCGTTCTCGGCACGCCGTCGTCCTCCGCGACGTAGGCGTCGATCTCCGGCCGGTCCAGCGTCGCGGCGCCGTACAGGTCCGTGATGATCTGCGGCGGCGCCCCGAAGGCCGCGCCCAGCACGTCGGCGAAGGTCTGATACTCCGCGCCCGCCAGCTTGCGCACGTGTCCGGCCCCGGCCACGTCGACCGGCAACGACAGCAGCATGAGCGCGGACTCCGTCCGCCCCTGGAGCCCGTGCCCGGCGGCGATCCCGGCGAGCTCCTCGCTCGCCTCGCCGCGCAACCGGATGGTCCACGGCAGCTCCCCCGCGTACCCGGCCGCCTCGTCGGCGAACGCGGCGACTTCGCCTGGGTCGGGCGTTTCACTCAGGCCGAGCACCCCGTTGAGCAAGGGAATCCAGGTGCCGGTGAACAACAGCGCGGTTCCGCGCGAGCCCGCCTCGAAACGCCCGTTCGACGCCGAGTCGGCGATCAGTTCAGCACCCTGTCGAAAAGCATCCGCGGCCGCTTCTAGCCGCTGGTCAGCAATCATGACCCCAGGATGCGGTCCGCCGGTCCGGAGTTCGGTCAATTCGCCGTTTGTAACCTGTCTCACGTTCGGTCGGCCCCAGGTCAGGATGAGCGAAATGCGGATCAGGGGTGCTCGGACCGTCCGAGGACCGGAAGCGGTCAGGCAGTCAGGCGCGGGCGGCAGGCAGCGGTCGCGGACACCGAGGCGGCACCCGATCTTCGCTTCGGCGCTACCCGCCACTCAGGAGCAAAGCATCACCAAAGCACCGTACGCTGCATGCCGCGTAAACCGACCTAATTAGCTGCGGCAAGGTCCCCGAGCACGAATTGACCCTGTCGCGCCACGAGGAAGCCCTTGCAATCACACCGAGTTCCTCCATAGCATATTGACGCCCTTGGATCTATTGATCGAGGTGAAGATCCATTCGATCCGGAACCTTGACGCCACCTCTCCTATTCGCGAGGTGCCGGCAAGGTGTTCTGCGCGAGCGAGGAGGAGCGATGAGAGAGATCAGAATCAGTCGACGAGGCGGGTTTGCTGCGCTAGGTGCAGGCCTAGGCGCGGCGTTGCTCGGCACAAGCCTCGCCGACCCGGCCAGGGCGACATCGCGCGGGGCGTCATTCCGCGACACCCTGCGGGAGCAGGACGCGGTCGGCTACAGCATCGCGATCTCGAACGCTTCTGCGCTGGACGGCATGAATGCCATCCTCTTCCAGGAAAACCCCGTACTTCCGAGTGACGCGGTCACGCTCGCCTGGATGTCAAAGATGTGTCACCCGTCGACAACGATCGAATATGACTGGAGCATCGACTACAACTTCGTCTGGGGTCAGGTCGGAACGCTCGTCCCCGGAACGCAGTTCGTGGCGGGTCAAATCCTTTCGGCAGACCTCACCCAGAACAACCTGGTCACCCTCTCCTACGTCGACGGCGGTTTCGAATTCGGGCCGACCAGTTCCTCCGGGAAGAATGGAAGCCTGATCATCAAGGAGGACGACACCGTCCCGGGGCCGGGAAACGAGGACCAGGGAAGTGTGGGTATCGGCATGTCAGGGGCCGGCACGTTCGTCGTGCCGACGCTGCCCAACGCCGGGGTCGAGTTCGACCCCAAACCCACCTACTGGGTCGCCTTCGGGAGCTTCGCAAGCAGCGAGGTGATGGACGTCTCCGAACTCACCCAGCCGGCTCAGGTGACGTACCCCGACGGCATGACCAGCGCCAAGGCCGTCTTCGACGGCAAGGAATGGAGCATCACCTACAGTAACTAGTGCCGTGACCACGAACGTTCGCGGCGTTGGGGTCAGGCTGCCCGGGTGGCGGGTTGGCCCCAGCTTCGTTGTCGTTCGCCGCGGGTGCGGGCGCGTCCGCGGCGTTGGGCGACCAGGACGCCGGAATGGCGGGCGTTGGCGTTACGCCAGCGCGGGTATGCCCGCAGCCCGGGTCAGCGCCTGCCCAGCTCACCGTGGTCGTTGTGGCGAGACACCCTGGATGAGGAACCAGCACAGCCGAGCCTAGCCCGACACCTCCCGCTTCTCGACCACGGCCGTGACTGGCCCGCGTTCCGATCGGCGAGAGACGGGAAAGCCTGGCGGTCGGTGTCGATCACCCACTATAGTCATCTCCGTCGATCTTCTGAGCGCCGGGAGCGGTCATGGGAAATCGGTGGTGGCGCCGTGGGCGTCGGCTGGTGTCGGTCACGCTCGCCGCGATGCTCGGCATGCTCGGTGCCGTGATGGTCGCGGGTCCGGCCTGGGCCGACCTCACCAGAGACTTCAACGGCGACGGGCGGGGTGACCTGCTCGCGTTGTTCGACTACGGCAACGGCTCGACCGGGCTCTGGGTGTTTCCCGGCGTACCGAACCGGCCGGACGGGCAACCCGGGCAGGTGACGCCCTACATGGCATGGGCGACCACACCCGGCAACTACTGGATCGGCGTGACGAAGAACGTCGCCGGCGACTTCAACGGCGACGGCCGCACCGACATCATGAGCCTGTACGACTACGGCAACGGCGCCGCCGGGCTGTTTGTCATCCCGGGCACGACCGGCTCCGGGCCGAACGCGACCGACGCCCACCGCGTCTGGTACGCCCCGCCGGGCAACTTCTGGCTCAGCGTGGTGAAGGTCGCCGCAGGGGATGTCAACGGCGACGGTAAGGACGACCTGCTCGCCATGTACAACTACCCCGACAACTCATTCGGGATCTGGGTGTTCCCGGGCACCGCGAGTGTCGGCGACGGCGCGAGCAACCCCTACATGAGCTGGCAGTCGCCAGCGCATTGGAATCCACTGTCGGAGGTGGAGTTCACCGCTGGCGACATCAACGGCGACGGCCGTGACGATCTCGTCGGCCTCTGGGACTACCCCAACACCGTCGCCGCCCTGCGGGTCTGGGCCAGCGGCCCGTCCGGACCCGGCGCTCCCTACGACATCTACTACGACCCGAACTGGGAACCGAACGTCGGCCAGCGCGCCCAGTTGGCCACCCTCAACTCGAACCACGACGGCATGGATGACATCGCCGTGGTCAGCAACGCTCAGATCAGGATGTTCAACGGCACCGACCAGCAAGGGACCGGCTACTCCACGCCCTACCGGCTACCGCTCGCCGGCCCCCACGACGGCCCCGTGCTCACCCGGTCGGTGATCACTTCCGCCAACATCGACGAGGACGCCGGGGGCGAACTCGTCGGCATGTTCGACAACGGCAACGGCTCCACCTCGATGTGGGTACTGACCGGCTCGCCGAACGACTTTTTCTACTGGTACCTGGCTGAGGTCTGGTCGGCTGTCCCAGGCGACTTCCCTATGAACCGCACCAAGGTCGCCCGCTGACAGCACCGTACGGGGGGCACGGTCGATCACGGTTGCGACGCGCACCCGAGACGCGCCAAGGGCGGGTCACCGCTGGCGCATCGCGCGCCGCGACAGCCCGAACACGAAGGCGGCACAGAGCGACGCCCCGGTCGTCAGGAAGAGCACCTGACTCCCGTACTGGCTGACCAGCGCACCCGCGACCACCACCGACACGGGGAACAGGCCGAGCGCCGCGAACAAAACGGCGCTCATCACCCGGCCGAGCAGCGCGTGCGGCGTGGCCTGCTGCACCATGGTGATCACCAGTACGTTGGTCACGGTACTGCTGATACCGGCTACGACCAGCGCCACGACGGCCCCGGGGTAACCGGCGAACGGCACGACCGTCACCGCCGCCGCCAGCACCAGGCCGGAGATCATCGCGGCCCGCCCACGTCGGGCCAGACCGGTCATTCCAGCCGCGAGCAGGCCGCCGGCCAGGGAGCCGCTGGTGAAGGCGGCGAGCAGGCCCCCGAATCCCCCGGCGCCGGCCGACAGCTCGGTGCTGGCCAGTGACGGCAGGCCCACCCGGACCATCCCGCCCACGGTGAGGTTGGCCACCGCGGTCACCAGCAGGACAGTACGCAGCAGCGGTGACCCGCGCAGGAGCTGCACCAGGGTCCACCTGGTTGCTCCGGGTGCCCGCTCCGGGTGGATCACGGGCGGCGCGGCGCGCTGGTGCACCCCGATCAGGGCCAGGCAGCAGGCGGACACCGCGAAGGTGACCGCGTCGACGGCGAACGCGGCGCCTGGTGAGATGCTCGCGACGAGCAGGCCGGCAATGCCCGGTCCGGCCAGCCCGGCGGCGAAGGTCGCGGTGGTGTGCAGGGCGTTGCCGGCCTGGAGCTGGTCGGCCGGCAACAGGCTCGGGGTGATCGCGTAGGCCGCCGGTTCGAACAGGCCGGCGCCGAGACCGACGCCCGCGACCAGCACTCCGACCACCAGCAGGTCGCGGGTACCCGAGAGCGCGGCTACCGCGACCCCCGCCGTCAGGGCCGTCCGGCCCAGGTCGGAGATGAGCATGACCCGCCAGGCGCCGACCCGGTCGATCAGGACTCCGGCCAGCGGCGTCGCCGCCAGCCGGCACAGCCCGTAGCCGCCGAGGATCAGGCCGAGTTGACCGGCACCGGCGCCGAGCTGGTAGACGAGCCACGGCAGGGCGACGGCGTGGAACGCGTCGCCGAAGACCGAGGTGGCCTCGGCGACGAGCAGCAGCCGGTAACCGCGCGAGCGCAACGGTGCCAGGCTCAGCCTCGGCCGGAACCGGCGGTCCGGGGCCGCGACCGGGTCAGCCAAGCGGGGCCACCGGCAACGACTCCAGCCCGCGCAACATGATGGTGTTCCGCCACGGCAGGTCGTCCTCGTCGGCGGCCAGTGCCAGGTGGGGAAAGCGGGTCAGTAGCCGGTTGAGCGCCACTTCGCCCTCGAGCTTGCCGAGGAAGGCGCCCAGGCACCGGTGGATGCCGTGACCGAAGGCGAGATGTCCGGCGTCTGCCCGATCGAGGATCAGTCGGTCGGCGTCGGGGAACCGGTCCGGGTCGCGGTTGGCCCCGCCGAGCGAGACCAGCACCAGTTCACCGGCGGGGATCTCGACACCGTCGAGGTCCACCTCAGCGGTGGTGAAGCGTACGGTCGCCATGCTCACCGGCGACTCGTACCGCAGGAACTCGTCGATCGCGACCGGCAGCGCGGAAAGATTGTCCAGCAGCCAGCGGTGTTGGTCGGGGTTGCGCAGCAGCGCGAGCGTGGCCGTGCCGAGGAGGTTGACGGTTGTCTCGTGCCCGCCGATCAGCAGCAGGAAGACCATGCCGATGATCTCGTCCTCGGTGAGCTGACCGTCGTGACGGGCGCGCAGCAGATCGGTCAGGATGTCGTCGCGCGGGTCGGCCCGGCGCCGGACCAGGAGGGCGGAGAGGTAGCCGGACATGTCCCGCATCGCGCGCTCGGCCGCACCCGGGTCGTCGTTGTGGGTGAGCACGGCGGTCGACCACGCCCGGTACGCGAAGCGGTCCTCGGGCGGGAACCCGAGCAGCTCACAGATGATCAGCATGGGCAGCGGGAACGCGAAGTCCCGTACCAGGTCGACCACGTCGCGGCCGGCGAACCCGTCGAGCAGTTCGTCGGTGATCCGCTCCACCAGCGGCCGCATGGCGGCCACCCGCCGGGCCGTGAACGTGGAGTGGACGAGCCTGCGCAGCCGGGTGTGGTCGGGCGGGTCGCTGTTGAGCATGTGCACCATGTCGGTGCCGAGCGTGACGCCCTCGACCCGGTTGTCGGCGAGTCCCTGCGCCCTGCGGACGTCCTGGCCGAACCGCGGATCGGCCAGCACGTTGCGCACGTCGCGGTACCTGGCGACGACCCACATCGGCATGCCCTCGGCGCTGTGCAGGATCGACGCCGGGCCGTTGGCACGGATCCGCGCCAGCGCGGGGTACGGGTCGGTGATGAACGACGCCTGACGCGGTGTCGAGCCGGCGTCCGAGGTGGTCATCGAGTTCTCCTCCCTCCGCCAGCGCCTAGACGGCCATGGCGGGGAACGCCCACCGGTGGGTCCGTGTCGGCAGCCACCACAGGTGTCCGGCGTGCTCCGTGACGACCCGGGCGTCGGTCAGCTCGCGGCGTACGTCGGCGGGCACCTCGTCGGCGACGACGCCCTCCGCCGTGGCCGCGATCACGGCCAGATGACCCGGCTCGTCGATGGTCAGCATCTCTAGCGAACCGAATCGCCGGTCCCGGACCTCGATGAATCCCGGCCCGCGCCGGGACACGCACTTGCCGAGAAAGAACGGCTCCCGCCAGCGCGCCGCCTCGGCGGAGTCGGGGGCGCCGTCCACCCGCACCGGCGGGTACAGGTGGGTGAACAGGTCGTCCCCCACGCAGCCGTCGAGGCAGCGGGCCACCCACGCCACCGCGATCCCACGGGCGGTCAGCTCGCGGATCAGCACGAGTGCCCGCGCCGAGGTGACGTCGGCGCCCGCGCAGAGGTCGACCGGGTCGTCGATCCTCGCGTACCGCGCGCCCATCCCGTACAGCTCGGCGACGACCGGCCCCCACGGTCCGGTCAGCGTACGCTGACCCAGTGCCATCCCGGGCAGGTGCCTGGCGCGGGGCTCGTAGTCACGGGAGAGTTCCACCCTGACCTCGCTACCCGCCCAGTCGGCCCGCGACGCCCGCATGGCGCTCCTCTCCGGTGTGTAGGCTGCCGACCGCGTCGGCGATCGTCGTGCCGCCGCGACGCCAGTGGTCGAGCCGGGTCAGCACCTGGTTGTCGGACTCCACGGCAATGTGCAAATAGGTGGCGCCGTCCTGGAAGACGATGCCCAGCTCCGACCACCGCGTCAGGATCGACGCGACCACCTCCGCGCCGCCGGCCGTCCGCGACGACAGGGTGGCGGCCGTCCGTGGCTGGTCGAGCAGCCGGAACAGCGCGACCTCCAGCTCGGAGGTCAGCTCCAGCACGGACCAGTCGTACCGGGCCCGGTGGCTGACCAGCGTGATCCGGTCACCGGTGTCCACGTAGGTGAGACGGCTGACCGGATACTGCCTGCGCCACGTTGCGACCGCCTCGTCGAGAGCTGCAGCCACGCCACTGTCGATGCCCTGCGGGATCGCCGCGAAGATGTACGCCAGGTCGTTCAGTTCCTCGTCGGGGAGCTGGTAGATCTCGCGGTACTGCGGCGCGGGCGCACGCTCGGGGAAACCCAGCTCGGGACGGTTGAAGTACGGGCTGAACCGTTCGATCGCGATGCGGGACGCGCCGAGCGGCGGGTCCAGGTGGTGCAGCATCGGCATCTGCTCGATGATGGAGAGGTAGTCGTCCGTTGTCTCGCCGGGGAATCCGTACAGGTAGTTCCAGTCTGTTGTCACACCGGCGCTCTGCGCGTCGCGCAACGCCCGGACGTTCTGGCACCCGGTCACTCCCTTGTCCATGAGCTGCAACACGTGGGCGCTGAGATTCTCGATGCCGGGCTGGACCTGCACCACACCCGCGTCGCGCAGCCGTTGGAAGTGCTGCCGGCGCAGGTTGGCCTTCACCTCGAAGTGCAGGCGGACGTCGTAGTCGGATTCGGCGAGGTCACGCAGCACCGAGTCGAAGTACGTCATGTCGAGGATGTTGTCGACCACCAGGAAGTCGAGCAGTTGGTGGCGGCGGGCCAGGTCGAGCACCTCGGCGAGGAAACGGCTCGGGCTCTTGCTGCGGAACTCCATGGAGGAGCCGTTCAGCCCGCAGAACGTACAGTGGTGCTTTTCGCCCCACCAACAGCCGCGCGAACTCTCGATCACCAGCTTCGGCACCACCCAGTCGGCTGCGGCCGAGGCGTCCAGCCGTTCGAGGAACCCGTCGAAGTTCGGCGCGACGATCTCGCCGGGCGGCAGCGGGCGGGCCGACATCGGGTTGGCGCGACCCGCCCCGGTGCCGTCCCGCCAGCACAGTCCCGGGATGTGCGACAGGTCGGTGGCACCGGCGTTCAACGCGTCCAGCAGCATCGGAAACGCCGCTTCGCCCTCGCCGCGCACCACGTAGTCGATGAACGGAAAGTTTCGATGCAGCGCCGCGCCCTGCGGGCCGTCGCAGTTCGCCCCGCCGAAGACCGTCCGCACGCCGGGTCGGCGCAGCTTGAGCAGTCTGGCCGCGGCGAGGCTGGCGGTGTTCTGCTGGAACGTCGTGGTGAAGCCGACGACGTCCGAAGCGGTGGCGGCCAGGTCTCCGGCCAACTCCGCCACGAACTCCGGGACCAACCGGTGCAGCCGGGCGGTCAGTGCGATCTCGTCGTCGTTCGACCCGGCGTCGGCGAGGATCCGGGCGAACGTGTCGAACCGCTGGTCCTCGCCGTAGAGCGCACCGGAGAACACCCAGTCACCGGCGCCCTCGAAGTACGACGAGTCGGCGAAGTACCGGAAGTCGGCGAGGGTGAACGCGCTCCGGTCGAGCATCCAGTCGACGAAGTCGACGTTGGCGTACCGGACGTCGATGTCGTGGCCGCGGCGGATGGCCGCGCTACGCAGGATGCCCAGCGCCAGCGAAGGCACGTCGATCGATCCCCAGGGCATGTGTACCAGCGTGACCTTCATCGCCTGGCTCCTTCGGAACACGGGTCGACGTCGTTGCGGGGCAGGGCCTTCGGAACGCGGGTCGACGCCGTTGCGGGGCAGGGCAGCACGCCCCGCAACGACGTCCAGGCTTGCGGTGACGATTGATCTGTCACTCGCTGGCCGGCCGTGGTTCGGCTGGCTTGGTCTCGGTGGCCGGAACCGCACGTTCGAGGTCGACAAACACCGTGCGAACCGCGCCTCGGTCCCGCTCGCTCGTGCTGATCGGGTCGTTCCGTACGCTGCGCCGCTTCATCTCTTTCACCTCCTCTCCCCTGGTCGGGTCGTCGGGCCGCCGAGCCGCCGGCGTGGCTGGTGCGGCCGGGCGGGTCTAGGACGTGCTGATCCGGCGGTCCGATGCCGCGTCCAGCACCGTGTCGGCATAATCGATCATGGCGGCGACGACCGCCATGTGTTCGTCGGCGTCGCCGCCGTAGTGCCCGCCATCGGTCCAGATCAGCCGGTGCGGCACCGAGCGTCGGCGCAGCGCCGCCACGTACCGGTCGGTCTGCTCCGGTGGGCAGCGCTCGTCGTCGACCGCGGCGGCGATGAGCAGTGGGCCCCTCACCTCGTCCACGTAGGTCATCGGGTCGGCGTCGCGGTACCGATCCGGAACCTCGTCCGGGGTGCCGCCGAAGAGTTCGTCGTCCAACTCGCGCAGGGCCGGGGTGGTGGCCCGGTAGGTCGCCAGGTAGTCGGCCACCGGTGACACCGCCAGCCCCAACGCCCACGCTCCCGGCTGGGCGCCCATCGCCAGCAGGACGAGGTAGCCGCCCCAGGAGTACCCGCACAGCCCGACCCGGTCCGGGCTGGCGACGCCCAGGTCGACCAGGTGGTCGCGGACGGCTGCGAGATCCTCGATCTGCGCCAAGCCGACCCGATGACCGAACCCGTGCCGCCACCGGGGTCCGTACCCGGTGGAGCCCCGGTAGTTGGTGCGGACGACCGCGTAGCCAGCCCGGACGAACAACTCGACGCGGTGGTCGTAGTTGTCACGATCGTGGGCCAACGGCCCGCCGTGGACGAGAAAGACGGTATCCCACGGTCCCGCGCCGGGCGGCGTCGCGACAAAACTGTGGATCCGCCCGTACGGCTGCCGCGTCCACAGCTCCCGCCGGCCGGGATCCACCGTCGGCACCTCCGCCGTGCCGGCGTCTCGCGCCGGCTCCACGACCAGCGGACGCGGCGACACGGCCTCCCTGCTCCACAGCGCGTACAGCCGCCCCTCGGGCGCGCAGGCCAGGTCGAGGATGGTCCCCGGCGGGGTCGGCACCACGATGGGCTCGCCGCCGTCCAGGTCGATGTCGCCGCCGTCCAGGTCGACGAGGAGCAGGCGACTCCTGCCCGCCCGGTCATGCTGGACGAGTACCCGCCGGCCGTCGTCGTACCAGCGGGCGTCGATCTCCGAGTCGAAGGGCAGGCGGCGGTTCAGGACGATGCCGGCACCCTCGGTCCAGACCCCGAGTTCGTACCGCCCAGCCTCCTCGACCACCACCAGCAACTGCGCCGCCGGGCGCGGCCCGGGCCGGAACTCCATCGGCCACAGGCGCCTGTCCCGGCTGCCCGCGAGTGTGCTCGTACGACCGTCGGCGAGCCGGACGAAGGTGATCGCCTGGTCGGTGTCGGCGCGCCCGGCCAGGGTGAGCAACCGCCCCTCGGCGGTCATGTCGACCAGGCTGAGGTAGCCCGCCGCGATCGACGTCAGGCGCCCGGTCCCACCGGGTGGGCCGAGGTAGCAGTGCGACGCCGTACCGACGCCGACGTTGATGGCCGCGACGTCGCCGTTGCCGTCGAAGGCGATGCCGTACTGGCGGCCGGGCGGAACCCCGTCGAGCGCGGGAGCGGACGGTCCGCCGCCGAACGGCTGGCGCAGCCAGATCCCCTCGCCCGAGACGTCGGCGTCGAACCACCAGACGTAGTCACCGCCCGGCTCGATCTCACAGGTGTTCACGCCGTGCGCCGCGTGGGTGAGCACCCGCCGCTGGTCACTGGTCCGATCCCAGCACACCGCCTGGAACTGGCCGTTCACGTCGTGAATCTCCACGGCCCGCTCGGGGCGATGGGCGGCGAACGCCGGTGCGTAGATCGGGTTCACGATTCCCCGTTCGATCGCAGATTGTCGCCAGCGTAGCCAGCCGAGCACGGCATGTAAATACGAGCATCGATGTCAGGATGATTACCGGACATGGCCTTTCCGTACATTCCGGCTCCGCGCCGAAGCGGTGACAGCCGGCGGGTCGCCGGGGCCGTCAGGCGGGCGGCTTGGAGGGCGTGACGTTGCGGAACCGCTCGTGCGCCGACTGCCGGCTGATGCCGAGCGCCTTGCCGATCTCGGCCCAGGAGAGCCCGGCCTCCCGGGCCGCCACCACGGCTCGTTCGATCAGCGGTCGTTGCCAGCGTTCCACCTCGGCGAGGATGCCGAGCGCCTGCAACGGCCAGGTGGTCGCCAGCTCGGCGACGTTGTCCCGAAGAGTGTCGGAGCGGCCCAGCAGCCAGCCGGGCGGAGTGGCGGCCAGGATCGGACTGATGTGCCCACCCCACTCGGAGGTGGCCATCCAGCGCCCCTCTTCGGCAGCCGGATAGTCGCTGGCTCCAACCCAACCGCAACTACACCGGGCCCGGTAGCCGACGGTGCCGGCCGGCGCTGCGGCGTTGGTACTCAGCGCCCCGTCCCGCAACCGGAACCCGATGAGGTTCGCGTGCCCCGGAACCATTTCCTCCGCCATCCCGCAAGCATATGTTCGTCAGGCTTCCCTGACTGCGAATGTCAGGATAGCCTGACGTCGACGCCTGGATCGGTCGTCGTCCGGGCCCGAGCCTCGAGAGGAGAAGCGCATGTCCGTGGTCAGCGGCACCGTGGCGGCGGGTTACGAGCCGGTTCGGGAAGCGTTCCTGGCAAACTTCGAAACGCGGTCCGAGATCGGCGCCGGCCTCGGCGTCTACCGGCACGGCCGGGAGGTGGTTCGGCTCTGGGGCGGAATCGCCGATCCCGCCACCGGCCGCGCCTGGCGGGAGGACACCCTCCAGGTGGTCTACTCGACCACCAAGAGCGTGCCCGCCGCCTGCGCGCACCTGCTGGTCCAGCGTGGGCAACTCGACCTGGACGCTCCCGTCGCCGAGTACTGGCCGGAGTTCGCGGCGGCCGGCAAGGGCGACATCCCGGTCCGTTGGCTCCTGTCCCACCAGGCGGGGCTACCGGTGCTCGACCGTCCGGTGCCGCTGGAGCAGGCGCTGGCCTGGGAGCCGATCGTCGCCGCGCTGGCCGCACAGGCACCCGCCTGGCAACCCGGTACGGCACACGGCTACCACGGGATCACCTACGGCTGGCTGGTCGGCGAGGTGGTACGTCGCGTCTCCGGCCGCAGCCTCGGCACGTACTTCGCCGACGAGATAGGGAAACCGCTCGGCCTGGACTTCTGGGTCGGCCTACCCGCCACCGAGGCGCACCGGGTGGCCCGGAGCGTGGAGCAGCCGATCACCCCGTCCGCCGCCGAGGCTGTGCCGCCGGACGTGCTCGCCGCGTACACCGACCCGACGTCGCTGATCGTCCGGTCGGTCGGTGTGACCGACCCGCCGCTCGACCTCACCGATCCACGCATCTGGACGGCGGAGATCCCCGCGGGCAACGGCATCTGCACCGCCTCGTCACTGGCCCGCTTCTACGCTGGCCTGATCGGGGAGGTCGACGGCGTCCGGATCCTCGACGCGACCACTCTCGCCGCCGCCACTCGCGAGCAGGCCAGTGGTATCGACCGGGTGTTGATGGTGCCGACCAGGCCGGCACTCGGGTTCGGCCTGCCGCTGCCGGAGCAGCCGTGGTGGTCGCCGACCGCCTTCGGCTTCCCCGGCTACGGCGGCTCGCTCGGCTACGCCGACCCGGCCAGCGGCATCGCCTTCGGGTACGTGATGAACGGACTCCGCGTCACGATGGCCCCGGACCCCCGCACGACCACCATCATCGAAGCAATCCGCTGGGTCGTGTCCCGTCAACCGACCTGACCTCTGTCGGCGGCGAGCGCACCAGGATCGGGACAGTCGATTGGGCAGGAGGAACCGTACGCGTCACACCTTGGGGAGGCTCGGCCGTGGCCGAGCCTCCCCAAGGTTCAGTCAGCTACAGATGTCGACGCCGGGGATCCAGTTCGCGTGACCCGTGTTCATGTAGTAGTCCGCCACGAAGCCCTCACCGCCGGAGTAGACGACGTAGTCCCAGACGTTGTTGCCGTCGATGTTCTGACCGGAGCGTTGGCAGACGATGTGGACGCCGGTGTTCTTCGGAATCCGCCGGATCTCCGTGCAGTACGTGCCGGGCGGCAACTGCACGGTCGGGTGGTAGCAGTCGCGCAGCGCGACGCCGGGATTCGGGGTCCACGACCCGACGGTCGCGCCGTACCAGCTCGCGGACGCCGGCCCGGCCGTCGTGCCGACCAGCCCGGTGCTGGCGAGCAGGAGGGTCGCGAGGAGGGTGGCGATGCGGCGTGGAGCGCGGTGTCCGTGGATGTTCGTTCGAGCGGCTGTCACTGCCGTGGTCCTTCCCCTTGTCAGACGCCTGGGTGGCGGTCTGTTGCCAACAGCGAAGAGCACGGTGCCGGGCGACGGAAGGGCGTGGCGTTGGTTCGGACAAGGCCGTACGGCGGCGGCGAAAGTCCGTACGGCTCCGTACAGCTACCACCCGAGGCTTGTCGGCCTGTTGCCGCTGGTCAGCGGCTCAGCATGGCGGATCGTAGGGGATGTCAGGGATGTACTGGCGCCATTCCGCCTCCGAGACGCGGTCGCCGGCCGTCGCGCAGATCCAGGTGGCGATCCGTTCGGGGGCGGTGTCCCAGAGTCGTACGATGCCGTCCGTGCCGGCCGCCGCGAGGCTGTTGCCGGTGGGGGAGAACGCCACGGCGTTGACAGCGTCAACCGGGCGGGTGAGCGTGGCGACTTCGACCGGCCGGTCGGGATCGGTGAAGTCCCAGATCCAGACGGTCCCGTCGATGGAGGCGGCCGCCAGCGCGCCGCCGTCGGGGCTGTAGGTGATCCCGGCTATACCACCGGTCGGGCCTGTCACGGGTTGGCCGACCGCCTTGGGCCGACGCGGATCTGAAACGT
Organism: Micromonospora sp. NPDC050397; assembly: GCF_044901685.1. Classification (NCBI taxonomy): domain Bacteria; kingdom Bacillati; phylum Actinomycetota; class Actinomycetes; order Micromonosporales; family Micromonosporaceae; genus Micromonospora; species Micromonospora sp. NPDC050397. The sequence continues at coordinate 1,190,507 of NZ_JBJDPS010000001.1, read as the reverse complement.
CCCACAGCCGAATCGATCGGTCAGCGCTTCCAACCGCGACGTGGCGTCCGTCCGGGTTGAACGCGAGGCTTTGCGCGTATCCGGTGAACCCGGACAGTGCCGGTCCGATCTCCGCCGGTTTGGCCGGGTCTGTCACGTCGAGCAGCCGTACCTGGGCGTCGGTCGTGGCGGCCGCCAGCATCCGACCGTCCGGGCTGAACGCGACGGACAGGACGATCGCGGTTGTCCCGGGGACGGTGGCGAGCGGGTCGACCCGGGCCGGGTCGGTGACGTTCCACAGATATACGGCCCCGTCGTCACCGCCGCCCGCCAGGGTTCGGCTGTCGGGGCTGAAGGTCAGCCCTTGGAGTAGCGCGCTCGGTCCGGTCAGTTGCTTGGGCAGGGGTTTCGGGGATGCGGGATCGGTGAGGTCCCAGAGCTGGACCGCTCCCCTACGAGTGCCGGCCGCGAGTAGTCGACCGTCCGGACTGACGGCCACGGTCGCGACCAGCCCGTCTGCGGGATGCGGACTGCGTAGCGGGGAGCCCACGGGTTGCGGCGCCCGCGGTTCTCCGATGTTCCACAGCCGGATCGTCCCGTCCCGGCTCGCGGCCGCGAGGGTCGGGCCGCTCATCGCCAGGTTGAAGATCGCGTCGGTGGCACCGGACAGAATTGGCCCGGGAAGTTCCCAGTAGCGGACCGTCGCTTCGATGTCACTGGTAGCCAGACTTCGGCCGTCGCTCCGGAGGGCGAGACCGGTCACCGGGGCGGGGTGAGGCAGAGTTACGCCGATCGTGCCGGAGGCCACGTCGTAGACGTGCACCCTCCGGTCGGAGGAACCGGCGACCAGAGTGCCGCCCCGCGGACCGAACGCGAGCGCGTTCACCCAGCTCGTGTGCCCGGAGAGGGTCCGGATCAGCACGGGCGAGGCTGGGTCGGTGATGCGCCACAGCCGTACCGTCTTGTCCGCGCCGCCCGTCGCGAGAGTTGTCCTGTCGGGGCTGAACGCGACAGCGGCGATGCGGTGCCCCTGACCAGCCGGGACCGCCCCGGCAAGGTCGGGACGCCGGGCCCCCGCAGCGCGCCACAGGTGCAGTCTGCCGTCCCCGCTTCCGGCCGCGAGCAGGTCGCCGTCGGGATGCCAGGCGACCGTGTGCACCGCGTCGGAGATTCCGTCCAGGGCTGGGAGGGCGATCGGGTTGCGTGGATCGCCCAGATTCCAGCGATGCACCCGCCGATCGTCGGCACCAGCGGCGAGAACCGTTCCCGCCGGATTGAACGCGAGGGAATAGATCGTCGATCCGGCACCGCTCAGCGAGGCGATGCGAGGTGCTGACTGACCCGGCACGCTCACGTCCCACAGGTGTACGGACCGGTCGGCGCCGGCAGCGGCCAGGAGCTTGCCGTCCGGGCTGAAGGAGACGGCGTACAGGGCGGCGGACGAGGCCACCGGCGATGTGTCGAGTAGTACGGGTGGCCGCTTCCGATCCTTGGCGTGCCAGAGCCGTACCGTCCCGTCGACGCTGACGGCGGCGAGGAGTGACTCGTCGGGGCTGAAGGCGACGGCCTGCGCGGCGGCGGTGAACACCCGGCTCCGGGTGACCGAGGATGTCACGGTGGCGTCCAGCAGGCTCGATCGGGCCTCGATGGTGGGTGCGACCCGGTACGCGGTCAGGCTCAGTTGCATGGCCAGGGCTGGGTCGGTGTCCCTCACCCGGTCGGCCCGACCCGCGATGAGCCGGGACATCGCCTGGTTGCGCTGGTCGACCGCGTCCCGCCGCTGTCGCTCCGCATGGGCCTGCTGCTGAAAGGCGTAGCCGGCCAGCACGCCGGTGGCGACGGTGAGTGCGACCAGGACGGCCACCAGCTGCTGGAGTCGGCGCCCCCGCTGGCGGGCGTGGCTCGTGCTCGTCGCCAGGAACTCACGGGTGACGGGTGCGAGTTCCCTGCCCGGCTGGCTCGCCCACTCCTGGGCGGCGGCAAGCTTCGGCCCCCGGTAGAGGACCGCCGAATCCGCGCCCTCGGCTCGCCACGCCTGCGCGGCGGCGTCCAGTCGTTGACCGATGATCAACTCTGCTCGGTCGGCGTCGAGCCAGCCACGAAGGGTCGGCCACGCCGTCAGCAGCGCTTCGTGGGTGATGGTGATGCCGTCCGCGTCCACCGTGATCAGCCGCTCGGCCACGAACCGGTCGAGCACCTCGCGTACGTCCACGGCGAGGTCCTGTCCGAAGAGTTCCGCCAACCCCTGGTGGGTCAGTCTGCGGCGGGTGTCGACCGTGTCGACGGTGACCCGGACCAGGCTGAGCAGGAGACGCCGGGCAAGCCGTTGGCGGTCCGGGCCGAGGCCGTCGTAGACCCGGTCGGCGGTCGCCGCCACGGCACCGTCGATGCCACCTGTCTGGCGGTAGGACTCTATGGAGAGCCGCTGTCCCTGTCCGTGCTGCCAGGTCGCGTGCAGGGCGTGCGAGAGCAGCGGCAGGGCTCCCGGTTCGTGGGCGCCGATCCTCCGGCCGTCCGGGGAGAAGTCCCGTACCAGCAACTCCACCAGGCCGTCTTCGACTTCGATCCCCGCACGCCGAGCCGGCTCGACGATCGCTTCCCGCAACTCGGCTTCGGTCATCGGACCGACTGTCAACTGCCCGTCGTCGAGTGCGGCGACCAGGTGCGGAAAACGCAGTAACTCGGCGTAGAAGTCAGCACGCAGGACGAGGATCACCACGGCACCACGCGGCGGAGCGGCCAGTGCCGCCAGCGCGGCGACAAATCGCTGCTGCTCCACCTCACCGACGCTGGCTGTCAGCGCCTCCTCGAACTGGTCGACGATCACCACCGCGTGCTCCGGGTCCGAGGGGACGACCTCGGCCTCCCGTAACCGGTCGGCCAACGCCGCCATCGGCTCCGCGCCGGGATTGAACAGGACCGGTACGGTCGTCCGACCTCGGTCGGCGCCTTGCTGGACGTTCGCCGACTGGTCCAGCAGCCCCGTCGGCGATCCTGCCTGCAATCCTGCCTGCAATCCCGCCTGCAACAACGACGACTTGCCCGAACCCGAGGCGCCCACCACGATCTGCAGCCCGCCCCCGGCGGCCTGGCATGCGCGTACCCTGGCCAACAGAGTGGTGGTGAGCAGGGAGCGCCCGTGGAACCAAGGGGCATCCTCTGCCTGGAAGCTGGCCAGGCCGCGATAGGGTGTCGAGTCCCCCGGCCTGCGACCGGGCGAGCGTCGGGCTCGTCGCCACGCGGCCAACCACCTCTCCGTGCCGGTCTGGTCGCTCACCCCGCAGGCTGTGAGCACGGCAACGAATATCTGCCGGGACGAGACCGACGGAAGGCCACGACCAGCGAACCAGTCTCCGATGGTGCTGTGCGCACCACGGGTACCGGCCTTCGCCGCCACCTGGCGCACGGTAAGGCCAGCGATCTCCCGTAACACCGTGAGTTCGCGGGCGAAGTCGCTACGGCTGCGGACCCGTTCCGGGTCGGGGAGCAGCGAAGCCGTTGCCGTATCCGTCGCGTCGTCACCTGAAGAGGGAACACCCGCCGATTGGCTCCCGGACACCGCACGCCTCCTCGGCGACTCGCGACGGAGACGCAAAGTATCGTCCCGGTTGCTCACCGTGCCAGGCGGGAGCGGGGGTGGCAATGACGGCTATCTGACCCTGGGAAACCGCCTCCGCCCGCTCACCGTCCCCGAGGCCGGACGTGCCGTGGTTCCTGGACCGGCTGGCACTGGCAGGTCACCGTGGTCACCGCCGCGCACCTGTTCATCACCGAACTGCGTCTCGCCCCGAAGCGGACTAGCGGCCTGACCCCGTACGTCCCACACGAACCTCGACATCTTCGAATGTATGTCGATGTTCCGTCATGTGACCGTTGCGACCCGGTTACACCCACCCGGCACGGTGATGGCTCCCGTACCCCCATGCCTCGGGAGGCATCCGTGCTCGACCCTCGACAACACCGCATCCGGCTGGTTGTCACCACCCTCGCCGCAACCGCCGCGGTCGCCGTGTCCACCCTCCTGGCGAACCCGGCCGGCGCCACCCCACCCGCGATCCCCTCCAAGGCGACCGCACAGTCGAACCTCAACGCCCTCACCGTGGCCGCCGAGTCCGGCAGCGGCTACAACCGGGACCTGTTCCCGCACTGGATCACCATCTCCGGGGCCTGCAACACCCGCGAAACCGTCCTACGACGCGACGGCAGCGGCGTCACCGTCGACAGCGCCTGCTACCCCACCTCCGGCAGCTGGTACAGCCCCTACGACGGCGCCACCTGGACCAACCCCGCCGACGTCGACATCGACCACGTCGTCCCCCTCGCCGAGGCATGGCGCTCCGGCGCCAACACCTGGACCACCAGCCGCCGCCAGTCGTTCGCCAACGACCTCTCCGGCCCGCAGCTCATCGCGGTCACCGACAACGTCAACCAGGCCAAGGGCGACCAGGACCCCTCCACCTGGCAGCCGAGCCGCACCGCCTACCGCTGCACCTACGCCAAGATGTGGATCCGCACCAAGTACAACTGGGGCCTGAAGCTCCAGTCCAGCGAGAAGTCCGCGCTGCAGACCATGCTCAACACCTGCGCCTCCTGAGCAACGACGAGCCGGGCAGGGCCGAACGGTCCTGCCCGGCCGGGTGGAACTGCCGAAGCTCGTACCGACCAGATTCGCCGCAGGCTCACCCGGTGCCCGTACGTCGTCGTCGCAGCGCGGTCCGATCCAGCTACTGCGGCCGTTCGCCGAAGATGTCGGCATGCGCCAGGAGTGACTGGGCGAAGGCAACGGGCGGCAATGTTCTTCCCCGCTCACGTTCCGCGTTCGTGATCGGCACAACGTTGATGACCCGGACCGCGCCCACGCTGGTGTGGACGTAGTCCAGGCCAGCGGAGCTCAGCGGGCCGGTGAGGAAGACCGTTCGGCACCCGGGGAAGGTCGGGAAGTCGTCGCCGAAGCTGATCATATGGCCCCAGTTCAGTTGCTGCCCCGTGACGAACGGATGTATCGCGAGGTTGGCCAATCGGACCGCGATGGCGTGCTCGTCGAGACGCGCGAGCGATCCGCGCCGCCGGAAGTGGAGTTCCGCGCGACCACCTCCACCCGGTCCCGGCGCCACCGGCATCTCCTGCCCCGCCATCCCGACGGTGGCGAACGAAGTCATGCCTGGTGTGGACGTGGGCCGGTAGACAAGCACGTCCAGCCGGCTGATCGGTGCCTGCTCGTCCTCGAACACAACACCGTCGTCCTCCTCACCGAGTCGACTGCGGTAGGCGTTGAAGACGTCTCGCAGGACAGGAGGGGCGGCCACGGCTGCGCACTCTACCGCCCCAGGCCCGTACGCCGTCGGCGACGACGCGGGCCGATCGGCGAGTGCCGCCGGGCGCGGCCCGACGTGGTCTTCAGACCCCTAGTAATAGCTGTCGATCGGCCGGCGCGCCTCGTCGAACAGCGCGGGTCCCTCGTACCGTACCGGGGGAAGCGGCGGGGTGGCCGGTTTGACCTCCTCGAACTGTTCGGCGGAGAGCGCGTACACCACCCGCCCGAGGCCGGATCGGACGATCGCGGTCGCGCACATCGGGCAGGGCTCGCAACTGGTGAACATGGTCGTGGTGGCCGCCACCCCCGGGGTGAGTTCCCGAGCGGCCCACCGGGCCAACTTCAGCTCCGGGTGGGCGGAGATGTCGGCGTCGGAGACCACCGTGTTGTGATCCTCGATCAGGACGGTGCCGTCCGCGTTGACCAGCAACGAGGCGAACGGCCGTTCGCCGGCCGCCCCGGCTTGGTTCGCGAGTTCCACAGCCCGGCGGAGGAACTTCTCGTCGTCGGGAGTCATCGATCCTCCTGCGATCTGTGGTACGCGGCCACGGCGGCAAGGGTCTGCCAGGCGCGTTCGGGCTGGCGGATCTCGGTCAGGTCGCCGTTGAGCGGGTCGAGCACCAGTGTCTCCGCGCCGAGCAGACGGATCTGCTCGATGTCGGTGACGATCTGGTCGATGGTGCCCACCGTCGCAGCACCTCCGGGTCGGTGCCCGGGGCAAAGTTCGGTACGTTCACGCCAAGCCGCACGGGTGCCAGGCTAACCAGCCCGGGTTCGGCTTGTGAACGCCTTGTTGGCCGGGCCGCTTCGTCTTCGCCGTGATTCCGCTGGTGGGCGGGACGCAGAGCCGCGAACCTCGTCGTCGCGGAGATCAGTCCACCTTGTCGACGAGACTCTTCGGGCGCATGTCGGTCCAGGACCGGTCGACGTAGGCGAGACAGTCCTCGTGGCCGACCGGGCCGAAGACGGGTAGCCACCCACTAGGGATGTCGACAAGCTCCGGCCACAGCGCGTACTGGTCCTCGCCGTTCACCACCACGACGTAAGTCCGCGTCTCGTCATCGAACGGGTTTCCGACCATCACGCAACTCGCTCCACCGTGGCGGTCACCAAATGCGACACCATCGCCACCCACCATTGACATCGCTCGTTGGGCGATATTCGATCACTCCTCCCCGATCATGTCAAGCGAACGGTGGGCTACCAGCACCTATTCGGTACCGTTCACGTCCGCGCCTCCCACCGTTCAGGTTGGCATGACCCCCGACCCTTGACATAGACGTACCCGTCTGAACTACTAAGGACAGTAATGGATCACGAACGGAAAGCGTAGGGCGGATATCAAGGGTCAGGGGAAGTGCACGTTGCGGCCACGAGACTCTGACGTATGTGCAGGTGGAGCATAGGACATGAGGCAAGTCGACGTTCACGGAACTCAGGTCCACATTCATCACGGAGACAGTCGTCGCATCGTCTTGGAATTAGCCGCGACGACCGCGCCGGCAGCGGTGTTCAATCGCTCGGTCGGGTCCGATGACTGACGACCAGATTCAGAACTACGGATACCGGGCCGATCCCGCCGACATCGCTGGCGTACTCGCCGAGCAATCTGCCGAGCTGGACGCGGACGCCGGAATCCCGCTGTCATTCCAACAGGAACAGGTCTGGTTCCTCCATCGATTCGCCCCGGACACCATCGCCCACCACGCGCAGACGACGATCCGCATCGCCGGCCCCTTCGATCTCGACCGGCTCGACCGTGTGATCACCGAAATTCATCGGCGGCACGAAATCCTACGTACCACGTACGTGGAGGTCGATGGTAGACCGTGGCAGGTGGTGCATCCGCCCCAACCGGTCCGGGCGACGCGGCTCGACATCGGCGACACCCGCGAAGGGCAGCGGAAACTGCTGGACGAGATCGTGTCCGACGAGATGCGCCAGCCGTTCGACATGGAGCGCCTGCCGCTGATCCGCTGGACCGTGGTGCGACTGTCGGACGAGGAACACGAGATTGTCGTCGTACAGAATCACCTGCTGCACGACGGATGGTCCCTCGCGGTGCTGATGCGCGATCTCAAGGCGCTCTACAACGCGTTCGCCGAGGGCGTCGAGCCTTCGCTGGCCGAGCTGCCCGTCCAGTACCGGGACTTCGCGCGCTGGCAACGTTCGACGCTGGAGACTCCGCCCGTGCGGGCGCAGCTCGCCTACTGGCAGGACCAGCTCAGCGACCTTCCGCCCCGGCTGGAGCTGCCGGCGGACCGCCCCAGACCCGGGATCCAGACCTTCCGCGGCGAGACCCTGCGGATGGACCTGCCACCCGGGCTCGCGACCGCGCTGCGGTCGTTCTGCCACGCTCACCGGTTGACGTTGTTCAGCACCATGCTGGCGGCCTTCTACGCGTACCTGTCCCGCTGCACCGGGCAGCGGGACATCTGTGTCGGGTCTTCGTTCGCCGGTCGGCAGGTGTCCCGGACCGAGGACCTGGTCGGCATGTTCGCCAACACGGTGCTGCTGCGGTGCGACGTCGACGCCACGCTGGGCTTCGAAGACCTGGTCGCGAGGGTGCAGAGCGTCGTGCTGGATGCGACGGCGAACGAGCTGCTGCCGTTCTCGGAGCTGGTCCGGGTGCTCAACCCCGCCCGGGAGCCGGGCCGTAACCCGCTGACCGACGTCCTGTTCAGCGTCGACGACTCCCCGATCCCGGACCTCGACCTCGCGGGGGCGACCGGGACGCTGTACGAGCACGGAAATGGCGCGGCGAAGGTGGACCTGAACGTCGTGGTGATCCCGCACGCGGAGCGGCAGAGCCCCGACGCCGACCACACCGACGGCCGGATCACCATCCTCTGGGAGTACGGCGTTGACCTGTTCGACGGCGCGACCGTGAGCCGGATGGCCGAGAGCTACCTGCGCCTGCTGGGTGATGCGATCGCCAGGCCGGCGGCGCCCTTGTTCAAGCTGGCGGTGCTCAGCGCGCGGGACCGTGTCAGGTTGCTGGCCGACTGGAATCCCGAGCGTCATCACCCTGCCGACGGCGGCCCGCTCGTTCACCAGGCGGTCCGGGAGCAGGCTCGGAGCAGACCGGACGCGCCGGCCATCCGCGACGGGGCCCGCGAGGTCAGCTACGCCGAGTTGGTCGGTCGGGCGGACGCGCTGGCCGGTTTCCTCCGCGCCAACGGCGTCCTGCCCCGTACGGTCGTTGGTTTGTGTCTGCCCCGTGGCGCGGACCTGGTGATCGCCGAACTCGCCGTGTTGAGTGTCGGGGCGGCCTATCTTCCCCTGGACCCGGAGAATCCGCCGGCACGCCTGGTCGGCCAGTACGCCGCCGCCGACGTCGTCCTCGTCATCACCGACAGCGTGATCGCGAACCGCCTACCTGGTGATCTCGCCCGGCTGCTGACGGACCGGTTGCCAACCGTTGCCGAGGCGGTCGACGCCGGCTCACCGCCTCCGGCGACAACGGCGGCAACGGCGGCAACGGCGGCAACGGCGGCGGACAACGACCTCGCCTACCTCATCGCGACGTCCGGCTCGACCGGACAGCCGAAGATCGTGATGGTCGAGCACCGGTCGCTGTCCAATGTTGTCGGCTGGCGTCGGCGGCGCTGCGACCTCGGTCCGTCCGACCGGGTCGCCCAGATCGCCTCCCCCGGGTTCGACCCGTCCGTGACCGACATCTGGCCCACCCTGACCTCCGGCGCGACTCTGTACGTGCCCGACCAGGACACCAAGCTCGACCCGGAGCGCCTGCGCTCCTGGCTGGTCGACGAGGGGATCACCGTCACGGAGTTGCCGACGGCGCTGGCCGAGCGGGTGCTGGCGCTGGACTGGCCGGTCGAGGCGGCCCTGCGGACGCTGATCATCGGAGGCGATCGGCTCCGGGTCCGGCCCTCCGGCGACCTGCCGTTCCGCGTGCTCAACGAGTACGGGCCGACGGAGACCACGGCGACCGCGACGGCGGGACACATCGCACCCGGCGGAGCCTCGCAGGGACCACCGGACATCGGCCGTCCGATCGCCGGGACCAGCGTCTACATTCTGGACGCGTGGCGGCAGTTGGTTCCGCCCGGGGTGCCCGGAGAGCTCTGGATCGGCGGCGTCGGTGTCGCCCGCGGCTACCACGGCGCGGCCGGGCTCACCGCGGACCGCTTTGTTCCCGACCCGTTCGCGGACCTCCCCGGCAGCCGGATGTACCGCACCGGCGACCTCGCCAGGCATCTCCCGAGCGGCCAGATCGACTTCATCGGTCGTCGTGACCGGCAGATCAAACTGCGTGGCTACCGGATCGAACCGGTCGAGATCGTGGAGGCACTGCGCGCACACCCCTCGGTCACCGACGCGGTGGTGCTGGCCAGGACCGGCGAGGACGGGACCGGGGAAAAACGTCTCGTCGCGTACCTCGAAGCGGAGGACCGGCCGGCGCTGCGGCAGCAACTGCGCGAGCATCTTGCCAGCAGGGTGCCGCGCTACATGATTCCGACCGACCTCGTGCTGCTGGACTCGCTGCCGCTCAACCGGAACGGAAAGGTGGACGAGCGGGCTCTGCCGGCTCCGGGGCCGGTCGAGCCCGACCCGGACTTCCGGGCCCCGCAGACCGGTACGGAGCGCTGGCTCGCCGAGACCTGGTGCGCCGTACTGCGGCTGGAACGGGTGGGTCTCGACGACAACTTCTTCGAGGTCGGCGGGCACTCGCTGCTGTTGTTCGAGGTGCAGCGGGCGCTCGCGGGACGGGGGCACAACCTGTCGATCGTGACGTTCTTCGAGTACACGACGATCCACGACCTGGCGACGTACCTGGACGAGCGTGACATGACCTCCGGTGCGGATGCCGGCGAGTCCGATCGAGCGGCCCGACGGGGCGCCGGGCGCGCTCGTCTGCATCGGCGCCGGGTAGCCCTGCGCTCGGCCGAGCTGACCAACGCTTCCGGCGACCCCGGGGAGAACCCGTGACCGAGGACCTACCTCGGACCCGCCACCGGCTCCTCCGGATAGGCGTGTCTCTCGTCGACCACAGTCCCCGTCAGCGAAGTCTCGGAATCGTGGTGGACGACGTCACGCAGCTTGGGAATTGTGGAGAACAACGGCGGCAGGAAGGACAGTGCGTTGAGCCCGGCGGCCAACCAGAAAACGCCCGGTAGCCCGATCACGCCGACCAGCAGCCCACCGCCGGCCGCACCCAGAGGAATGACGCCCCAGGTGGCGAACCGAAACACGGAATTCATCCGGCCCAAGAGGTTCGGCGGGGTCACCGCCTGACACAGACTCACCTGGAGGACGTTGAAGATGAATGCGCCGAGGTAGGCGACGAACATTCCCGATGCGAATGTCACCGGCCCGGTGGAAATCGGCAGGACGGCCGATCCGGCGGTGAACAGCACGATCGAGACCATGAAGGTGACTCCGGTGCCGAAGCGGCGTGCGAGCGGCTCCGCCACGAGCGCCCCGACCACACCGCCGCCGTTGCCGACCGCCAACGCGACACCGATCACGGCAGGGCTCAGCGACAGTTCCTCGGTCGCGAAGACCACCTGCAGGGCAAGGATGATCGCGGACGCGAGTTCGGCGAGTGTCGCGCACAACAGCAGTGGGCGCATCAGCGGGTGGCCGAAGACAAAGCGCATGCCCTCGCGGATGTCCTCGCGGAGGCTGTTCCTCTCGGCCGGTCGGTCCACCGGCGCCGGCTTGCGGACGCGGAGGACGTAGTACGCCGACGACAGGTAGGTGACCGCGTCGGCGAGCACCGCGAGCGGGGCAGTGAGCAACTGCACCATCAGGCCGCCCACGGCCGGGCTGCCGATCTGCGAGACCGAGCGGGACAGCTCCAGCTTCCCGTTGGCGTCGACGAGGCGGTCCTGGGCGACCAGGGTGGGCAGGATCGACAGTTGCGCGACGTCGTAGAACAGCGTGCCCAGGCCGATGACGAAGGTCACGACGTACAGCAGCGGCATGCTGAGGACATCCGTGGCCAGCGCGACCGGCACGGCGAGCAGTGCCACCGCCCGGATCAGGTCGGCCGTGATCATCACCGCGCGCATCGGCAACCGTTCCACCCACACACCCGCGGGGAGTCCGACCAGCAGGATCGGCAGGTACTCGACGGCCCAGAGCAGGCCGATCTCGAACGGTGTCGCGTCGAGGGCGAGCAGCGCCACCAGCGGCAGGGCCAGCAGGGTGATGCCGGTGCCGAACAGGCTGGTGGTCTGGGACAGCCAGAGATTGCGGTAGTCCGCGACGGCCCAGAGGCTGCGCCGCAGGGACGATCGCCACCCGGTCGTCTTGGGCATCATCTTCCTTTGTGGTGGGTGCTGCGGGAATTCGAAAGAGATTGCCGACCCGGCGATTGATCACGCTTTGTGATCGCGTGGCGACCGGATGGGCGACCCATTCTCACTAGATCCAGTGGGTGGGTGTCTTGTCAAGCCGTGGCGTCGGATAAGTCAAAGACCAATGTGCACGAGACCGGTCATCGGCATCACTAGATGTCTGCCTGATGTTAACTTGCTTCTCTCCTGTGAACGTACGGACGTACGGTTACGCTCCAACCGGCATTGCGTCAGACATTTCTGTGAGTGATTGCCTGTTCGACGCCACATCCGTTGTGCCGGCGTCCCGATCGATCCCGCCCGGAGACCGAGATATGAGCACTGAGGACGTTGACGACAGCGGATTTGTCGCCGTCACGGCCATGGCCGGCCGTTTCCCCGGAGCGCCCGACGTCGAGACCTTCTGGGACAACCTCCGCAACGGCACGGAGTCGGTGTCGGTGCTGTCCGACCAACTTCCGACGGCGGACGGGCACGTGCCGTCCTACGGTCTGCTGGGCGACCCGGACCTCTTCGACGCCGACTACTTCGACTACTCGCCCGAGGACGCCCTGATCATGGATCCGCAGCACCGGCTGCTGCTGGAGTGCGCGCACGAGTCTCTCGAGCGGGCCGGACACGGCGGCCCGGAGCGCCTCTCGACCGGCGTCTTCGTCGGCGGGTCCATCACCGATCACGCCGCCCATGTCCGGGCCTGGGGACGGGCTCGTGGCGTCCCGTTGCCGGACACCCGCGTCCAGCAGGGAAACGACGTCGACTTCCTCGCCACCCGGATCGCGTACAAACTCGGCCTGACCGGGCCGGCCATGGCGGTGCAGTCAGCCTGTTCCTCGTCCCTGGTGGCGGTGCACCTCGCCATCGGCTCACTGCTCGCGGGCGACTGCGAGATGGCGATCGCCGGTGGCGCCTCGGTGCTGGCCGCGATCCCGACGCTGGGTCACGACCCGGACGACATCTTCGCCGACGACGGGCGCTGTCGTCCGTTCGACGCGCGGGGCCGTGGCACCGTACGGGCGAGCGCGGTGGGCCTGGTGGTGCTCCGGCCGCTCGCCGAGGCGCGCAGCGACGGTGACCACGTGCACGCGGTCATCCGTGGCACCGCGGTGAACAACGACGGCCGGCGCAAGATGGGTTTCCACGCACCGAGCGTGGCCGGGCTGGCCGGGGTCGCCCGCACCGCTCACCTGGTGGCCGGTGTCGACGCCGACGAGATCGGCTACGTCGAGGCGCACGGCACCGGCACCGCGCTCGGTGATCCGGTCGAGGTGGCCGGGCTGACCAGGGCGTTCCGCCAGAGCACGGACCAGACCGGGTACTGCCGCATCGGATCGGTCAAGGGCAACGTCGGCCACGCCGACGCCGCCGCCGGCATCGTCGGACTGATCAAGACGGTGCTCTGCGTGGAACGCGGTGTGCTTCCGGCCAGCCTGAACTTCAGCGAGCCGAACCCGGCGATCGACTTCGCGTCCTCCCCGTTCGTCGTCAACGACCGGACCGTCGTGTGGGAGTCCGGAGGACGGACCCGGATCGGCGCCACGAACGTGATCGCGGTCGGCGGCACCAACGCCCACGCCGTGGTCGCCGAGCCGCCGGCCGCGCTCCCGACGGCCCCGGGGCGACCGGAGCAGTTGCTGGTCCTCTCGGCTCGGACCGGGCCCGCGCTCGAGGACGTCGCCCGCAGGCTCGCCGACCATCTCGAACAGCATCCGGGCGCCGACCTCGCCGACGTCGCCTGGACCCTGCGGACCGGCCGGGCGATGCATCCCGAACGCCAGTTCGTGGTCGCCGCGGACGTACCCGGGGCTGTCGCGACCCTGCGCGGGAGCCCGGAGTGCGCGCACGGCCGGGGCGGCGCACGACGACCGCGCGTCGTGTTCCTCTTCGCCGAGCCCGACGCGGGCCGGACCGGCACCGTCGCCGCGATCCACGGCGCGGAGCCAACGTTCCGCGCCCACCTGGACGAGATCGCCGAAGCCGCACACCCGCTCGTCGGCCACGACCTCCGCCGGGCGCTACTCGCGGACGCGGAAAGCACGCCCGTGGCGCACCTCGCCGTGCAGTACGCGACCGCGGGGCTGCTGATGTCCTGGGGTCTGCGTCCCGACGTCGTGGCCGGGCAGGGGCTCGGCGCCCGCTGCGCGGCAGCCGTCGCCGCCGCGTTGGGCCCGGCCGACGCCGGCCGCGTGATCGCCGTGGAGACCGAAGCCGAAGCCGGCGCCACCGCCGGGGGGCCACTGCTCTGCGACGTTCCGGCCGCGCTGGACGGCGCGCCGGGGCAGATCGTCGTACACATCGGGGCGCGGTGGCCGGCAACGCCCGCCTCCGATGTCGGCTTCGAGTCGGTCGCCGTCGACCTGCTGGACGAGCCCGGGCGGTCACCGACCGGCGTACGGACAGTGCTCGCCGCGATCGGTCGGCTCTGGACGGCCGGAGCGACCGTCGACCTCGCAGCCCTGCACGCCGGCGAACGACGGCGCCGACTGCACCTGCCCACGTACCCGTTCGAGCGACGCCCCTACCTGGTGCCCCACCCGGTTTCCCCGACCTAGGAGAGCGACTTCCGTGAGCGACATCGAGCGAACCATCGAAACCATGCTGGTCACCGATCTGTTCGTCGAGGTTCCGGCCGACCGGATGACCCCTGACGACCGGCTGCGTACCGACTTCGGGCTGGACTCCCTCGGCTTCGTCGAGTTGCGGGTCCAGTGCGAGAACACGTTCGGCATCACCATCACCGACGCCGAGTTCACCCCGGAGAACTTCACCAGCATCCGGAGCGTCGCCGACCTCGTCCGCAGCCTCCAGGCCAAATCCCGGGCCGCCGAGGACTGAGGACCCGCACGTCCACGGCCTCCGCAGAGCACCGCCGGAAGGAGACACCATGACAGCCGCCGACGTGATCGGGTTGCCCGGGCGCGCACTGACCCGTACCTGGTTCGACCGCGATGTCCAGTTCGACCACTACGCCGGGGAGCCGCTGCCGTTCGGGTGCACCGGGGCGCGCGGGATCGTCCAGCACTTCGTCGAGCTGACCGGCTCCGAGGCGGGGCGCTCCTTCGACGTGCTGGACGCCAGCGGCGGCTACGGGTCCGCCTGCCTGGGCGCGGGGTCGGAGGTGATCGCCACGGCCATGGCGGAGGCGGTCCGGAGCGCGGGCTACGTGACCGACGAGGTCGCCTCGGCGCAGCGTTCCCTGCTCCTGGAACGGCTGTTCGCTCCCGGCGGGTTGTTCGCCGACCGGTTTCCGGCGGTCGACTACCGGGTCAGCGGACGCAACTCCGGCTCCGAGGGGATGGAGCTCGCGCTGCGCCTCGTCCTGGAGTCGCGTTTCGACCGTCGCCGGCTGCGGGCCGTGCCCGGGGCCGAGCGGCGCGACCTCGTGCTCGGGTTCGAGGGCGCCTGGCACGGCTGGTCCGGGGGGCTGCTCCCGCTGCTCAACCGCCGCCACTACCGGATCGGCCTGCCGACGATCGCCCCGGAGCAGTTCGGTTTCCGCACCGACCACATCCCGTTCGGCGACCCCGACGCGGCCCGGGAGTGGTTCGAGCGCAACGGGGACCGGGTGCTGGCGGTGGTGGTCGAACCGATCCAGGGCGACGCCGGAATCCTGCTGCCCGAACAGGGCTACCTGCGCGAGCTGGCCGCGCTGGCCAAGCGCAACGACGCGCTGCTGGTGGCCGACGAGGTCCTGACGTTCGCCAAGACCGGCCGGTTCTTCGCGATGACCGACGAGGCGGGCCCGATCCCCACCGACATCACCGTGATCGGCAAGAGCCTCGGCATGGGGGCGCTCTCCACGTCGATGGTCATCGCGCGCCGCGAGCTCGGGATTCGCCCGACCGGCGCCGTGGCCACGTCCGACCTGCGCCCCCTCACCTGCGCGGTGATCCGGGCCGGGCTGGAGCACATCGTCGCCGAGGGGCTGCTGGAGCGCTCCTCGGTGGTCGGCGCCCAACTGGGCCGGCTGCTCCGTGACCGGGTGGTGGCACAGTTCCCGGACCTGTACCGCGAGGCGCGCGGCGTCGGCCTGATCCACGGGATCGAACTCACCGACCAGGCCGCCGCCCGTCTCGACGAGTTGCGCGCCACGATGATCCGCCACGGCGTGTACGTGGAGTTCATGTCCGGCGCCGGCCGCCGCTCCCGTGGCCTGCGGTACCTGAACGCGACGATGCGGGTGGCACCGCCGCTCGTGGCGACCTCGGACGACGTCGAGTCGATTGCCACGCGGCTGGCGGCCGGGTCGCGTGCCGTACGGGAGGCCGCGGCGTGACGCGGCTGCTGCCGGTCCGTCGACGCGTCGAGCACGCCGACACCGACGCGTCCGGGGTCGTGCACTTCGCCCGGTATCCGGCCCTGCAGGAGACCGCGCTGCTACAGAACCTCGAACGGCTCGGTGTCGGCCTCGGCGTCCTCGCCGGCGCCGGGTTCGACCTCGTCGTCACGGAGGCGACGACGAGGTACCGCTCCCCCGCCCGCTATCCCGACGAGCTCAGCCTGGAGCCCGCCGTCGGGCACCTCGGCGCCGCCCGCGCCCGGATCGACACGACCATCCGGCGGATCGCGGACGGCGTCGAACTCGCCACCGGCTCCCTCGTCGTGGCGCTCACCGACCGCACGACCGGCGCGCCGTGCGCGCTCTTCCCCGCCCTGCACGCCGTCCTCGAGGAGACCCGCTCCGATGTCCTCAGTTGAACCAGCAGCCGTGGCCGCCCCGGGCCGCACGATGGGCTTCGCCGAGATCAAGACCTGGCTACGCCACCGGCACCCGATGCTCTACCTCGACCGGGTGCTCGACTACGAACCGGGTGTGCGGCTGGTCAGCAGGCTCTCGGTGTCGGCGCAGACGGACACGATCGCCGGTCACTTCCCGGAGCGGGCGATCTACCCGGCCAGCCACCTGAGCCAGGCGTTCGCGCAGTCCGGGATCATCCTGTTCCAGGTCAGCACCTCGCGCCTCGCCGACGACGAGCTGACCCTCGTCGGCGCGATGAACTCCCGGTTCTTCCGGATCGTCGCCCCCGGCGACACGGTGACGATCACCGTCGCCGTCGACCGCCAGTTGGACAACACGTTCTTCTTCTCCGGCCGAGCCGTCGTGGACTCGACGGCGGTCGCGGCGTTCCGTGCCAACCTCGTCCGGCGCAACGTCGCCGACATGGGGCACCAGTGGTGGTGAGCGGTCCGGGCGGCGACGTACTGGTCACCGGGATGGCCTGGTCCACGGCGTTGGGTTGCGATCTGGACGACGTGTGGCGGGCGTTGCTGTCGGGGGCGACCGGGATGACGCCGGTGCCGAGTGCCCACCCGCTGCGCAACGACCGGGCGGCGGTCCTGCCGGACCTGCCGCTGGACCTCGGTCCGGTCCGGCGCCAGTTCGAGGCTGGCTCGCGGACCCTGCGGGCCGCGGTGTCCGACGCGGGGCTCGACCTCGCGGACCCACGGCTGCGCCTGGTGGTCGGTACGAGCTACGGGTCGCACCTGGACGTGCCGCCGGACGGGCTGGACGTGTGGGGTGACACGCTCGCGACGGAGCTGGGTCTGGCCCGCCGGCCGCTGGTGGTCAGCACCGCCTGCTCGGCGGGCTCGGACGCCATCTCGGTCGGGTCGGCGCTGATCGGCGCGGGCGAGGAGGAGATCTGCGTCGTCGGTGGCGTGGACGTGCTGACCCCGGCCAAACGGCTCGGGCACTCGGCACTCGGCACCATGTCCGCCACCGAGCTGCGGGCCTTCGACGCGAGCCACGACGGCACGATCCTCGGCGAGGGCGCGGCGTTCCTCGTACTGGAGGAGGGCGGTTCGGCGCGGGCACGCGGGGCCCGCCGGCACGGCCGGCTGGCCGGTGTCGGCTCGGCGAACGACGCCACCGGCCCGACCGCCCCCGACCCGAGCGGTGACACCGTCGTACGGGCGATCCACGCCGCCCTCGCCGCAGCCGGTCGGGACACCACCGAGGTCGGGGTGCTCAACGCCCACGGCTCGGGCACCCCGGTCAACGACGACGTCGAGAGCCGCGCCTTCGCGGCCGCCTTCGCGGGCGGAGCGGCAGCGGGCGGAGCGGCAGCGGGCGGAGCGGCAGCGGGCGGAGGGGCAGCGGGCGGAGGGGCGCCCGTCGTGTTCGCGACCAAGGGCGCCTTCGGTCACAGCCTGGGGGCCACCGGCGCGCTGGAGGCGGTCGCGGTGCTGCTGGCCCTACGTGACGGCCAGGTCCCGCCGGTCCCCGGGCTGCGGACGGTGATGCCTGGTTTCCCACTGCCGCTGCCGAGCGGCGCCCCGCTGCCGTTCACCGGCGATGTCGGCCTCAGCGTCACGATCGGATTCGGCGGGTTCACCACGTGTCTGGCCCTGGAGGCCCCCGCATGACGGTCGAGGACATCGCGGTCCCCGCCGGAGCCGGGCTGGTCACGCTGGCCACGGCCCGGGCCCGCCGCGCGCCGGACGCCACACCACACCGGCGGATCCCGTCCCTGTACGCCGACCCGGCATCGTGGTTGGTCCTCGAAGCCGTCGACGCGCTGTGGGCCGGATGCCCGGACGCCGTACGGGCGGCCCCCGAGACCACCGCGATGGTCCTGGTCAGCACCTACAGCACCATCGACACGATGTCGGCGGTCGCGCGTGCCGTACCCGGTGGACGGCTCTCGCCGTTGCGCTTCGCCGGGGCGAGCGCCGGTGGCCCGGTCAGCCTCGTCTGCCAGGTGCACGGCCTGCGTGGGCCGACGCTGGTCATCACCACCGCCCCGGAGGACGGGTGCCCGGCGGCCCTGACGATGGCCCGGCACTGGCTGCGCACCGGTGCGGCGGGCCAGGTCGTGGTCGCCGTGCACGACCACGATCCGCCGGGTGGTCACGAGGTGCGGTGCGTGGTGGTCGGGGCCGCACCGGACCCACGTCCGCCGGGAGGAGCGCGGTGAGCGCGAGCGTCTCCGGTGTCCCGGATCCCGGTGCGGTGCTGGCCTTCCTGGCCGGGTCCGTCGACGCTGGACCAGGTCCCGGGAGGTCCGACGAACCCGAGGTCGTCGTCGAGGCGGTCGCCGGCCTGGGCCTGCCGCCCGGTTGCCTGGTGCTGATCGCGATGCCGAACGGCCGAGTCGCGCTCGCCGCGTTCTTCGGGGCGTTGCTCGCCGGGGCGGTACCGGTACTGCTACCACCGGCGGCGGGAGCAGCGCGGATCAACGAGATCAGCCGGCAGCTCGGTGGCGCGGCGCTGATCGCGCCCCGGATCGACCCGGCACGGTACGGGGCGAGCGCGGTGCACCCGCTCGGCGACCGGTGCGAGGCGGCGCTGCTGGACGACCGGCCGCACCCTCGGTACCAGCCGGGCGAGGTCGTGCTGATGACGTCGGGCACCTCCGGGATCACCAGCGGCTGCCTGCACGGCGTCGACGCGCTGATGCGCAACGCCGACCGCCACGCCACCGCCATCGGCCAGCGCGCCGACGACACGGTCCTGGTGTCACTGCCCCTGCACTACTCGTACGGTCTGGTGGCGCAGGCGTTGGCCGCGTTCGTACGGGGGTCACGGCTGGTCGTCTCCGGACCGCCGTTCACCCCCGGGTCCTTCGCCGACACCATCCGCGCCCACGACGTCACGGTCTCCTCGCTGACGCCCAGCGCGGCGGCCCGGCTGGCCGTGGACCCGCCCGCCGGACCACCCACCCTGCGGGTGCTCACCGTCGGCGGCGACGCGCTCGACCCGGCGCACGTCGGCTCGCTGCTGGCCGAGGGGCCGCAACGGGAGCTCTACCTCACCTACGGCCTCACCGAGGCCGGTCCCCGGGTCACCACGCTCGCCGCGCACCAGGAGCCCGAGCACCGCTGGGGCTCGGTCGGCGTCGCGCTGCCCGGGGTGCGGACGTACCTGCGCGACTCGGCGGGCGACGGGCCCGGCGCGGAACTCGTCGTCGAGTCCGACACGGTGCTGCGCCGACGGGTCCCCGGGGGCGCGCCGATCCTGACCGGCTCCGTCGCCACCGGCGACCTGTTCGACATCGACGCCGACGGCTACCACTTCTTCCGCGGACGATCCGGCGATTCGGTCATCGTCGCCGGGGAGAAGATCTGGCTGCCCTCGGTACGCCGGATAGCCGCCGAGGTACCCGGTGTCCGGCACGCGGCCACCACCGTCTACCGCGACGACCGCGACGAGTTGCGCTACAGCCTCGACGTCACGGTGGACGACCCCGGGCCCGGGCAGGCGGCCGAGATCGAGCGGGCGCTCAACCGCGTCCTGCTGCGCGCCGAGCGACCACATCGGATCACCCTGTGCAAGGCGACAACGGAGGAGTGGCGCAAATGAGTCCCTCGGCGATCACGGTCCCGGCGCTGCGTGCGGTCGCCGAGCGCGTACGGCTGACACCGCACGTGGAGGCGGTCCGCTCGGCCCAGGAGTCGATCGACTACCACGGCCTGTGGCAACGATCGGCGCAGGTCGCGGCGCGGGTCGCACAGCTCGGCGCGGTCCCGGGCGCGGCTGTCGGCGTACACCTGGAACGGTCTGTTGATCTTGTGGTGACGCTGGTCGGGCTGTTGCGCTCCGGCTGCGTCGCGGTGCCGCTGGACGTCGGTTATCCACCCGAGCGGCTGCGGTTCATGTGCGCCGACGCCGGTGTGGAACTGATCGTCGGTCACCGGGGCCCCCTCGACCGGCTGGGCGGCTTCACCACCGTCGCGACCGATGGCGAGGTCCACTACGCCACCTCGGGTACGGTGCGGACGGCGCCGGACCCCGTCGGCGACGACATCGCCTACATCGTCTACACCTCCGGCTCCACCGGCCGCCCGAAGGGCGTGCGCTACGGCCACCACAACCTCGCGAATCTGGTGGCCTGGCAGGCCGAGGCCAGCCGCTGCGGTCCCGGGGACCACACCCTCCAGTTCGCCCCGGCGTCGTTCGACGTGATCTACCAGGAGGTGCTCCCCACCCTCGGCGAGGGCGGCACCGTTGTCTGTTGCGACGAGGACGACCGCCTGGACCCGCAACTGCTCTGGGACCTCGTCGAGCGGGAACGGATCAACCGCCTCTTCGTACCCTTCGTGATGATCCAGTCGCTCGCCCTGTTCGCCGCCGAGGCCACCCCTCGGACGCATCCGCTGCGCGAGATCCTCACCTCCGGCGAGCAGGTGCAGTGCACGGCCGCGATCCGGGCGATGTTCACCCGGCTGCCGGACTGCCGGCTGGTGAACCAGTGGGGCACGACCGAAACACACGTCGCCACCTGGTACGAGCTGCCCGTGGAGGTGTCCGGCTGGGTCGACCTGCCCTCGATCGGCAGGCCGATCACCGGTACGGACGTACGGGTCTGCGACCCCTCCGGGCAGCCGGTGCCGGCCGGCGAAGTGGGCGAACTGTGGATCACCGGTGCCGCCGTCGGCCCGGGGTACCTGAACCTGCCCGAGCGTACGGCGCGCAGCTACCGTACCGACCCGCTGGACGCGGCCGTACCCGCCTACCGCAGCGGGGACCTCGGCCGGGTCACCCCGGACGGCCTCCTGGAATTTCTCGGCCGCCAGGACACGCAGGTCAAGGTACGCGGTTTCCGGATCGAGCTGGGCGAGATCGAGAACGCGCTGGCCGCTGACCCGTCCGTCGGACAGGCGGTGGTGGTGGTCGCGGGCTCCTCGGCCGAGGAGCGGAACCTGCGTGCGTTCCTCGTGCCGAGAACGGTTCCGGAGGACGTCCCGGCCTGGACGGCCGGTCTGCTCACGGCCCTGCGTGACCGGCTGCCCGCCTACATGGTGCCGGTCAGGGCAGAGGTGGTCGAGTCGATGCCGCGCACCCCCAGCGGAAAGGTCGACCGGCTCGCCCTGGCCGCCCGGGATACCACACCGACGACGAACGGCGGAACAGCATGATCGAGAGGGTCACCGTCGCGGCGTCGGACCACATCCCGGCGCTGGACCGAACGACCGGACCGATGCCGCTGTCGGGTGCCCAGCGGGCGCTGTACCTGGTCGAACTGCTGCACCCGGACACGCCGACGTACAACATCACGGTGGCGGTCCGGTTGGAGGGTCGGCTCGACGTACCGCGACTGCGGGGCGCCGTCGCGGGTGTCGTCGCACGGCACGAGTCGCTGCGTTCGACCTTCGCGCCCGGCACCGCGCCGTCGTTCGAACCCGTGCAGCGCGTCGGCGACCCGGCCGTGGAGCTGCCCGTCGTCGAACTGCCCGTCGTCGAACTACCCGTCGAACTACCCGTCGAACTGGACCGCGACGGGACCGGCAGCGTGGACGCGGCGGCGCTCCGGCTGGCCCAGGCGTGGGCCGACGAGCCGTTCGACCTCCGGCGTGGACCGCTGCTGCGTACGCGACTGCTCCTGACCGGGCCCGACAGGCACCTGCTCGTCGTCACGATGCACCAACTGATCTCGGACGGTCCGTCGCTGCAGGTGTTCTTCGAGGAGCTCGCGCAGGGGTACGACGGTGCGGCCGAACGCGCCGCGCCGGCCCTCCAGTTCGCCGACTTCGCGGCCTGGCAACGGGCCCGCCCGGTCGACGCCGAGCAGCTCGGCTGGTGGCGCGCCCGCCTCGCCGGAGCCCCGACGGTGCTGCGGCTGCCGACCGACAAGCCACGCCCACCGGTCGCCGGAACCCACGGCGGCAACCACCGTCACCCGCTGCGCGCCGAGGTGATGACCCCGGCGCTGCGGCTGGCCCAGCGGCTGCGGGTCACGCCGTTCGTGCTGGTGCTGACCGCGTACGCCACTCTCCTCTCCCGCCTCGCCGACAGCCGCGAGGTGCTGGTCGGCGTCCCGGTGAGCGCCCGCGACCGCGCCGAACTGGAGAACATGATCGGATTTTTCGCCACCACCCTGCCGGTGCTCGTCGAGGCGCACGCCGACCGGGGCTTCGCCGACCTGTGCCGGTCGGTGCAGGCCGAGTTGCTCGACGTCCTGACGTACCAGGAGGTGACGATGGAGCAGCTCGTACGGGAACTCGCGCCCGCCCGCGACCCGGGGCACGCCCCGCTGGTCCAGGCGTTCTTCTCCTTCGAACAGGAGCCGATCGTGAGCCCGCGTCTGGCGGGCCTGCGCGCCACGGCCATCGACCTTCCGCCGAGCGGGGCAAAGGTCGACCTCGACATGCTGGTCTTCCGCTCGGCCACCGGCGGGGACAACTTCGACCTGACGCTCACCTACCGGACCGACCTGTTCGAGGCGGCCACGATCGCGCGGATGGCCGAACACTTCGAACGGCTGCTCGTCGCGGCCGTCGCGGATCCGGCGGCCCCGGTCCGGTCGCTGCCCGGCTCGGTCGAGGACGTCTTCCCGCTCCCCCGCCCGTCGGCGGTCATGGCCGCACCGCGCCCGCATCTGGCGACGTCGGCCCAGACCGGCATGGAACAGAGCCTGGTCCAGATCTGGCGGGAGGTGCTCGGCCGCGACGACGTCGGCTTCGACGACAACTTCTTCGACCTCGGGGGTACGTCCTTCGCCCTCGCCACCGTGCACACGCTGATCGGTGCTCGCCTCGGCGCGAAGACGTCGCTGGTCTCGCTGCTGGAGTTCCCGACGATCGCCACGCTCGCCCGGCACCTGGGCGGCGGCGCCCGGACCGGACCCTCGGTCGCGGAACCGGCCGGTCCGGCGCGCGGCGCCGGGCTGCGCGACCGCCGCAACCGGCTGCTGCAACGGCGGTCCGGACGGGGGGCCGGCGAATGAGCGCGAACGTCGAGCGGGCCGGGAACGGGACGGCCGCCGTCGTCGCCGCCGTCTGGTGTGAACTCTTCGGGGTGCAGCGGGTCGAACCCGACGACGACTTCTACTCGCTGGGCGGGCATTCGATGCTCGCGATCCAGATGGCGTCCCGGTTGCGTACCGAGTTGGGGCTACGCGTGCCGGTGCGCACGATCCTGGAGAACCCGACGGTGGCCGGTCTTGCCCGGCTGCTGGACGAAGCCAGCGGCTGAACCTCACGGACGACCGTTGCCAACCGAACCCAGTGATTGGCGGAAGATGTACGAGGACTCTGCCGACGAGGACATGCAGACCGCCGTGGCCGTCATCGGGTTGGCTGCCCGGATACCCGGCACCGCGGACCTCGACGACTTCTGGGCCGCCCTCGCCGAGGGCCGCGACCTGACCACCCGCTTCGACTCCGGACGCAGGTACGGCCTGGTCGCCGACGCCGACCGGTTCGACGCCGCGTTCTTCGGGTTGGCCCCGACGGACGCGCGACTGCTCGACCCGCAGGACCGGGTGTTCCTCGAGTGCGCCTGGGAGGCCCTGGAGCACGCCGGCTACGATCCCGGCACCTACCCCGGCGCCATCGGCGTGTACGCGGGGAGCAGCGAGACGGACCATTACGCCGAGCTGCGAACGCGGCGGCACCGGTACCCGGAGACGACGGACGAGCAGCTCCGGCTCGCCGGCAGCCGGGACTTCCTCACCAGTCGGTTGGCGTACCGACTGAACCTGCGCGGCCCGGCCGTCACCGTACACACCGCCTGCTCGACCTCGGCGGTCGCCGTACATCTGGCCTGCCAGGCCCTGCTCGCCGGGGAGTGCGACCTGGCCCTGGCGGGTGGCGTCGCGCTGCGTGGCGCGGCCGGTGCACAGGACGGTGACGACCTGCTCTCACCGGACGGCTACTGCCGGCCGTTCGACGCGGACGCCGACGGCATGGTCGGCGCCGACGGGGCGGGAATCGTCCTGCTCAAGCGGCTCTCCGACGCGCTGGCCGACCGGGACCACATCAACGCCGTGCTCATCGGGTCGGCGCTGAGCAACGACGGCTCCGACAAGGTGGGTTTCACCGCGCCGGGCGTGACCGGCCAGGTGAACGCGACCCGGACCGCCCACCTCGTCGCTGGAATCACCCCGGACACGATCGGGTACGTCGAGGCACACGGAACCGGCACCGCGATCGGTGACACGATCGAGGTCCGCGCACTGTCGAAGGCGTTCGGGCCGGGATCGCCGCAAGGTTGCCTGCTCGGCTCCGTCAAGTCGAACATCGGCCACGCCGACGCCGCGGCCGGCGTGATCGGCCTGATCAAGGTGGTGCTGTCGCTGCGCCACGGCCTCATCCCGGGCACGGCACACTTCCGCCGGCCCAACCCGCTCCTCGAACTCTCGGCCGGCCCGTTCGTGGTGACGAGCGAGGCGACGCCGTGGCCGCCGGGTGAACACCCCCGCCGAGCCGGGGTCAACTCCACCGGGATCGGCGGGACCAACGCCCACCTCGTCGTGCAGGAGGCGCCCGGCGCACACCGGTCCCCCGACGACGGCCGTCACCACCTGCTACCGCTGTCGGCGCGCACCGGCGCGGCACTCGCCGAGTCGGCGGCACGACTGCGCGACCGGCTCCAACGGGACCCGGTCGCTCTCGCCGACGTGGCATGGACCCTGCAAACCGGCCGCGCGGCGTTCGCCCACCGCGCCTTCGTGGTCTGCCGCGACCGCGACGAAGCGATCCGGGCCCTTACCGAGCTGCACGACCGCCACCAGGGGATCCGGGCCCTCACCGAGATGCACGACCGCGACGAGGGGACCTCCGTCCTGCCGGACATGGCAGAACATCCGCAGGCTCCCGTGGACGTTTCGAGCCGGACGCCGCAGGTCGCGTTCCTCTTCCCGGGTCGAGCGGGCGGACACGTGGGCATGGCGGGCGAGCTGTATCTCCAGGAGCCGGTGTTTCGCACGGCGATTGACGAGTGTGCGGTCCAGGCCGGCGCAGACCTCGGCCTGGACCTGCGACAGGTGCTCTACCCGGAGCCGGGCGCCGAGGCCGAGGCGGAGACGCGGATCTCCAGGACGGCCGTTGGTCAGGCCGCGCTCTTCGCCGTCCAACACGCCCTGGCCGAACTGTGGGTGTCCCGGGGAATCAGCCCGGACGCCGTGCTCGGGCACAGCCTGGGCGAATTCGCCGCCGCCGTCCGCGCCGGGGTGCTCAGCCGGGCCGACGCGCTGTCGCTGCTGCTCACCCGGGGTCGGCTCCTGGACCGCCCGGCCCCGGTCGACGACATGCTCGACGAGTACGCCGAGGCGGTGGCGTCGGTGCGGTTGAGCCCGCCACGGCTGCCGTGGATCTCCGACCGGACCGGTGCGCCGGTCACCGCGCGCGAAGCATGCGACCCAGCCTTCTGGACCTCTCACCTGAGAGACGGCGTCCACCTCGCCGATGCCTTGCAGACCCTGCTCGCCAGCTCCGCCGGAGTCCTGCTGGAGGTCGGTCCCGGAGAGATACCCGGAAGCCTGGCCCGGCGACACCCCGGCCGCACGGTCGTGCAGAGTCTGCCGGAAGGAGCCGGCGGCGCCGCCGAGTCGCTGCGCGCCACCGGCCGGTTGTGGCGGGCCGGGCTGCCCGTACGCTGGCCCGCGCTGCACGAGGGCCGATCGCCCCGGCGGGTGCCGCTGCCGACGTACCCGTTCCAACGCGAGCGGTTCACGATGGACGACCCGACTCCCGTGCCGGCGCCCGGGTCACCGGACGGGGCGGCCGGGGCGGCCGGGGCGACAACCGAGCCGTCCACGGAGGTCGAGAAGGCGATCGCCGAGGTGTGGCGCGAGGTGCTGCGGGTGCCGTACGTGGGCATCGACGACGACTTCTTCGAGCTCGGCGGCCACTCTCTGCACGCCACACGGGTGCTGGCCGGATTGGGACGCGCACTGGGCCCGGACGCACCTCGACTCACGATCATGGACCTCTTCGACAACTCCACGATCCGCGAACTCGCCGCGCTGGTGGGCGGAGAGCCCCGATGACCTCCGGAGAACGCGCCATGAGCGACCTGAACGAACTACCGGCGACGCCGACGACGATCCCCGTCCTGCCGGACGGAGAGCCGGTGATGTCGTTCGCCCAGGAACGCCTCTGGTTCATGGACGCGTACGCGCCCGGCACGACGGCGTACACGATCCCCGAAGCCTGGCGGCTGCGCGGCCCGGTTGATCCGGAGGCGCTCGCCGAGGCGTTGAACCGGGTCGCGGCCCGGCACGAGCCGTTGCGGACCCGCTTCCCCGCGACCGTGGACGGTCGGCCCGTCGTGCTCGTCGACGATGCCGGCGCGATCCCGCTCACCGTCGCGCGGGCCGGGTCCGACGAGACCGTGAGCGCGCTCGTCGACGCCTTCATGGCCGAACCGTTCGACCTCGCCGCCGGCCCCGTGGCACGGGCGATGCTGATCACGATCGCTCCCGACGAGCACGTGCTCGCGCTCGCGGTACACCACATCGCCGCCGACGGATGGTCCACCGAGCTCCTCCTCGACGAGGTGCTGGCCTGCCTGGCCGGCGACCCGCTGCCGGAATTGCCGGTCCGCTACCGCGACTTCGCCGCGTGGCAACGCGCCCGGCCCGACACCGAGCAGGATGTGGCGTACTGGCGCGAGCAGCTTGCCGGCGTCGCGCCGCTCGAACTGCCGACCGACCGGCAGCGGCCACCGGTACCGACCTATGCCGGCGCCGCGCACGAGTTCTCGGTGGCGCCGGGTGTGCTCGCCGAGCTGTTCCGGCTCGGACGCAAGCAGCGGGCCACGCCGTACATGGTGCTGCTCGCGGCGTTCGCGATCCTGCTCGGCCGTCGGGCGCGGCAGGACGACGTGACGATCGGGTCGCCGACGGCCGGCCGCCCGGTGCCCGAACTCGACACCCTCGTCGGCTGTTTTGTCAACATGGTGACGATGCGGGTCGACTCCTCGGGCGACCCCACGTTCGTCGAGCTGCTCCAGCGGGTCCGCGCCACGGCCGTACACGCCTTCGCCCATCAGGAACTGCCGTTCGAGCGTCTGGTCACCGAGTTGAACGTGCCACGGGAGGTGTCACGTTCGCCGCTGTTCCAGGTGGTCTTCTCCATGCAGAGCTACGAGGCGGCACAGCGGAGCAACCCGTCGATCACCGTCTCCGGCGGCGTGGACATCTCGTACCACGTGACCCGGTACGACCTCGAACTCCACACCGACGGTGACGGCGAGTTCCTGATCACGTACAACACCGCCTTGTTCACCGTGGAATCGATCGAGCGCCTGGGCGCCCACTTCCGGGTCCTCCTGGAGGGCATCGCCGCCGACCCGCACGTCCCGATCTCGCACCACCAACTGCTCACGGTGGACGAGCACGCGCAGCGCGTACGCTGGAACGACACGGACGCCGACCTCGGCGCGGACCTGCTCCTGCACGACCCGGCGCAGGCTCAGGCGTGCCGTACGCCCGACCACCCCGCGGTGCTCCATCCCGGTGGCCGGCTCTCGCACGCCGAGGTCGACCGCAGGGCCGATCACCTCGCCGCCCGGCTGACCGCCTCCGGGGTGACCAGGGGCGACCTGGTGGCCGTTGTGATGGGGCGGGGGTGGGAGCAGGTCGTCGCGGTGCTGGCGATCAACAAGGCCGGCGCGGCGTACCTGCCCGTCGATGCCGACCTGCCCGAGCGCCGCCGCGCCGAACTCGTCGCACGTGGCGGTTGCACCGTGGCACTCACCCAGGCGGCGCTGCGTTCGCGGCTGGACTGGCCGGACGGGCTGGTGGTGCTCCCCGTCACCGAGGAGTCGGGAGACCCGGCACCGGTCTGTCCCGCCGAACCCGGCGACCTCGCCTACGTGATCTTCACCTCGGGCTCGACCGGCACGCCGAAAGGCGTGATGATCGAGCACAGGGCCGCGTTGAACACCGTCCGCGACGTCAACGCGCGGTTCCGGGTGGGACCCGACGACCGGGTCTTCGCGCTGTCCGCCCTGAGCTTCGACCTGTCGGTCTACGACGTCTACGGCACCCTCGCCGCTGGCGCCACGCTGGTGATGGGACGGCCCGAGGAGGACAAGGACCCGGCCGCCTGGGCGCGGATCGTCACGCGGCAGCGGATCACCGTGTGGAACTCGGTGCCCGCGCTGATGGAACTGCTGGTCGAGCACGTCGAGTCGGAAGGGACCGACATCAGCTCGTTGCGGCTGGTGATGATGTCCGGCGACTGGATCCCGCCGACGCTGCCCGACCGCATCCGGGCGCTCGCCCCGAACGCCGAGATCATCAGTCTCGGCGGAGCGACCGAGGGGTCGATCTGGTCGATCTGCTACCCGATCGGGTACGTCGACCCGTCGTGGTCCTCGATCCCGTACGGCCGCCCGATGGCCAACCAGCGGTTCCACGTCCTCGATCGCGGGATGTGCGACGTGCCGGTGGGCGTCCCCGGCGACCTGTACATCGGGGGCGTGGGCGTGGCATCCGGTTACTGGAGGGACCCGGAGCGGACCTCGGCGGCGTTTGTCACCCACCCGCGCACCGGCGCTCGTCTCTACCGGACCGGCGACCTGGGTCGGTACCGGCAGGACGGCGTGATCGAGTTCCTCGGCCGGGCGGACGCCCAGGTCAAGATCCGTGGTTACCGGATCGAGCTCGGCGAGATCGAGGCGCATCTGAACCGCCATCCCGAGGTCGCCGAGTGCGTCGTGACCACCTACGGGACGGGCAACACCGCCCAGCTCGTGGCCTACGTCGTAGCCAACCCCGCCGCCGCGCCCGACCCCGCGCGGCTGCGGTCGTACCTCGCCTCGGCGCTACCGGCCTACATGGTTCCGAACTCGTTCGTCACGCTGCCCCGGCTGCCGCTGACCGCGAACGGCAAGGTGGACCGCGGGCGGTTGCCCGTCCCGGAGGCGGCCGTTGGCGGCGAGGCCGGACGGGTGCCGCCCCGCACCGAATCGGAGCGGATGATCCACGCGGTCTGGACGGACGTCCTCGACGGGGCCGACGTCGGGATCGACGACAACTTCTTCGCCGTGGGCGGTCACTCCCTGCTCGCGATCAAGGTGGTCGAGCGGCTGCGACGGACGGCGGCGGACGGCGCCTCGATCGCCGTGATGGACCTGTTCACCCACGCGACGATCCGGCGGCTCGCCGCCCTGCTCGACCGGAAGACGCCAGCGGAGCGCGGACTCCTGCACCGGCTGACCCCGAAGCGTTCGGCCGAGGCCGAGCTGAGCTACGTCGCCGTTCCGTACGGCGGGGGCAGCGCGATGGTGTACAAGTCGCTGGCGGACGAACTGCCGGCGACGCACGCGCTGTGGTCGGTGGCCATACCCGGCCACGACCCGGGCATCGACGAGCAGCGCGCGCCGCTCGAGGATGTCGCCGCGCGGTGCGTGCGGGAGATCCAGACGAGGGTTGCCGGGCCGATCGCGCTCTACGGGCACTGCGGTGTCGGCTCGGCGCTCATCGTCGAGATCGCCAGGAGACTGGAGGCGGCCGGCCGCGTCCCGGAGGCGGTCTACCTCGGCGCGATCTTCCCCTTCGCCCGGCCGGGCCGGGGCCCGGTCGGCGAGTTGGCGCGGCTCGCCAACGCGGACACGTCGCGCAGCGACCGTTCCTACGCCGACGGGCTGACCGGGCTCGGGCTCGACCTGAGCGAGATCGACGCCGCACAGGCCCGGCTCATCGTCCACAACACCCGCCGCGACACCGAAGCGGCGGAGGACTACTTCACGCGCCTGTTCGAGGGCTCGGTGGAGCGGCTGCGGGCGCCAATCATCAGCGTGGCCGGGGAACGGGACCCGGCGTCCGACTTCTACCAGGAGCGCTTCCGCGAGTGGCACTTCCTCAGCGACACCACCGCCGTGGTGCTGCTCGACGAGGCGGGTCACTTCTTCCAGAAGCACCGCGCGGCGGAACTCGCCGAGATCGTCACGACCACCCATCCGGCCGTCTCCGCCGGGAGGTCGGTTGGTGGGGAGTCGGTTGGTGGGGACGGGTGGCGGTTGCTCGACGTCTCGCGCGCGGACTCGCCGTACGCACCGGACCAGCCTCGGCCGGCGATGCACCGTTTCCTCGCGGTGGCGGCGGCGCAACTTGCCTCGATCAGCGGCTCGGCCGTGGCCGCGTTCGCGATCGCGATCTGGGTTCTGCTGACCACCGGCTCGCCCGGCCAGTTCGCCCTGTCCGCCGTGGCCGGGCTGGTCCCCGGGCTGCTTGTCGCGCCACGGGCCGGTGCGGTGGTGAACCGCCACGACCGTCGCTCCGTCATGCTCGCCGGGGCCGTCGGCGCGGTCGGGGTCCAACTGACGCTCGGCCTGCTCTCCTGGACCGGGAGCCTGCAAGGCTGGCACACCTATCCGCTGCTCGCACTCCTGTCGGTAGCGCTCACCTTCCAGCGGCTCGCCGCAACCTCCGCCGTGCCGCAACTCGTTCCCAAGCGATACCTCGGTCATGCCACCGGGGCCGTCCAGATCGCCGCGACAACGAGCCGCCTCTTCGTGCCGGTCGCCGCCGTCGGGCTGATGGCCGTCGTGGGGTTGAGTGCCGTCCTCGTCCTCGTCGTACTGGGCCACGCGGTCGCGATCACCGTCACGCTCCTGGTCCGTTTCCCGCACACCATGGCGGGGCCGGCGGAGTCGGTGGCAGCCGAGATCAAAACCGGTTTCCGGTACGTCCAGAGCGACGCCCGCCTGCGCCGGATGCTGATCTTCTTCGCGCTGCTCAATCTCCTCCTGTCGCCGCTGTTCCTGCTGGTTCCGGCGCGGGTGCTCGGGATCGGACAGCTCGCCGACGCCGGTTGGGTCCTGCTCGGCGCGGGGCTGGCGGGCGTGCTGGGCGGCCTCGTCATGGGGGCGTGGGGTGGCCCGGCTCGACGCCGGATGCGAAGCGTGCTGCTGTGCACACTCTGCCTGGCCGCATTCGGCCTGGTAACCGGGCTGCCGGCGAACCTGGTGACGATCGGCCTCGGCGTGTTCGGCATGTCACTCACGCTGACGGTGATCAACGGAATCCACACCGCGATCGTGGAGGTCAAGGTTCCGCAGCGGTTCCACGGTCCGGTGTTCGCGCTCAACACGATGATCGCCTGGTCGGCGCTGCCGATCGGCTTCGGGCTGCTGGCCGCCTACGCGTCGGAGCTGCTCGGACCGCTGCTGGTCGCCGGCGGCACGCTCGCCCCGGCCACCGGCGCGGTGCTCGGCACCGGGCCGGGACGGGGAATCGCGCTGCTGTACCTGCTGCTCGCGACGGCCGTCATGCTGCTGGCGGTGACGGCGCTGGTCACCAGGCTGCCCCGGCTCGTCGACGACAGCCCCGACGCCACACCGGACGACCTGGTCGGGCTCCGGGCGCTGGGCCGCGCACGGGTGCGGGTTCCGGAGCAGGCGCATCCTCACTCGATCTAAGATCGGCGCCCGAGGCGGAGGAGAGGCTGGCGGGGTGCGCGAGGAGTTGGCGGAGTCGTTACGGCGGTTGCGTGACCTGACTGGCTCCCCGGGCTGGTCGCCCTGTGAGCCGAAACGGTGAGACGCACGCCGAGGCGATCGGGACGATGCGCCACGACGGTGGTTCGCCGATGCGCCGGGACACCATCTTCCGGATGGCCTCGACGTCCAAGCCCGTCACGGTGGCGGCGGCGATGGTCCTGCTCGACGAGTGCCGGCTGCGGCTGGACGACCCGGTGGTCCCGTGGCTGCCCGAGCTCGCCGACCGCCGGGGGCTGACGCGGGTCGACGGCCCGCTGGACAACACCGTGCCGGCACGACGGCCGATCACCGTACGGGACCCTGCTGACCTCCACGTTCGGGCTCGGGATGGACATGACGTCGTTGGGCACCCCAATCATGAACAAGGTCTTCGAGCGAGGGCTCACACCCCATCTCCCGGAGCCGAGGCCCGAGCCGGACGAGTGGATGCGTCGCCTCGGCGAGCCTCCACTGATGCACCAACCCGGAGAGCGCTGGCAGTACCAGATCAGCAGTGATCTGCTCGGCGTGCTCGTCGCCAGGGTCTCGGGCCAGTCGTTCGAGACGTTCCTGCGGGAACGCGTCTTCGACCCGCTGGGGATGAAGGACACCGGTTTCGGCGTACCCGCCGGCAAGATCTGCCGGTTGCCGGCCCTCTACGCCCTCGACCCGCAGACCGGGGAGTTCCACGTGTGGGACGAGGCCGAGAGCGGACGCCACAGCAAACCTCCGGCATTCCAGGGCGGCGGCGGTGGGCTGGTCTCCACCGCCGACGACTACCACGCCTACTTCCGCATGCTGCTCAACCACGGGATACACGAGGGCGAACGGGTCCTGTCGCGGGGCGAACGACCGTCTCGCCCCTGCCTTCCGTCGTTCCGGTCCGACATGACGACTCCCAGCCACCCCCACCGTATCGAGCGAACGGATCAGTCGGGCCGCACCGGCAGCGGTACCGCCCACTCTGCCATCCTCAACTACCAGGCGAAAGTTGCATATCCGACTCGCGTCACGCCCCGGCAATCTTGCCGTACGCGGGCGACAACGGATCGCCGCCGACGACGGCCCGGTACGTGTGACGGGGTAGTCGACCTGCGCCGACCACCCCGGACGGTCACTCGCCGTCGATCTCGACGTCGATACCGACGTCTTCCAGTACGTCCTCCAGCTCGTCGAGGTCTTCCTGGATTTCCTCTACGAGGTCGTCGAACATCCCGCTGACCTGCCTTCTGGGAAAGTGAGCACACTTCGCAGGCGCGAAGCAGGCATAAAGTACTATCCGCACAAAGCACCGTCAACCAACTGATGATGACGTCCGAACGTCGAACTCAGTCAGAACCAGGCCGACGCGGACGGCTCCGTCAGCAGGTCACCCGAGGACCGGATCGCTCAGTCGGACCTGGTCGCACGACTGGCCACGATGACGCCGCTTCCGACGGCGAGTTCCACCGCGAGCAGACGCCGATCGGTACACAACGCCTGCCTGACCCCGGTGACGTGGGCCTTGTGCGCGGGGTCGGGGTACCGGTCGAGATCCATGTCATCGACCACCAGGACGCCGCCCAGCCGCAGCGAACGTACCGTCAGCTCCAGTCCCGACCACTTCCCGCCTTCCGCGTCGGCGAAGACCAGGTCAAAGGTGCCGAGCTCGGGCAGCAGGGCTTCGGCATCACCCACCCGGAACTCCACCGACCGAGGCCAGCGGTAGCCCGCCACCGCCTCGGCCAGGTGGGATGCCTGCTCGACCGTGACGATGCGAACATCGGGGCGGCCATCGACGCCGTGAGCCAACCAGGCGGTCCCGACGCCCGCACCGGTGCCGAGTTCGAGAATGCGAGCGTTCCTCGGCGCCGCCGCCGCGAGCATCGCCAGCATCTGTCCGACCAGGGGCTCGCAGGAGAACTGGAAGTCCTTCTCGGCGGCGCGTCGCACTGCATCCTGAACGATTCCTGGTAGCTCCACCGGCGAAAGCCCTCCGTCCGTAGTCAGCCGACCTGCGCACCGACACGTTCTGCACGTTCCGGCGGTCCGGGTGCACTGCCGCAAGGGCTATTGGCCGCACGAACGAACACCCGGGTCCCGCTTGAACCTTAGGGGCGTGGGAAAAGCGCGGACAATCATGTGCCCACGTTTCGGGATGCCGCCACCACCGCCGAGTCGG
Organism: Micromonospora sp. NPDC050397; assembly: GCF_044901685.1. Lineage (NCBI taxonomy): Bacteria > Bacillati > Actinomycetota > Actinomycetes > Micromonosporales > Micromonosporaceae > Micromonospora > Micromonospora sp. NPDC050397. The sequence continues at coordinate 1,156,578 of NZ_JBJDPS010000001.1, read as the reverse complement.
AGCCGGGCGCGACGCTGAGCCGTACGTCGCCCGAGCCCTGCTGGAGGTCGACCGCGACCTCGACGTCCGCTCCGCACCCGACTCAGTGCCGCGCAGGCATCACCCGATAGCCCCCGCCTATCAGGTGATAGCAATTTTCGTTTTGACCGGAGGCATCGAACTCGGGATGGTGAAGACCCGCCCCGAACGAATCCCGTTCTGACCGCCACGCAAGCCGTCACCGCACCTTCGGAGGCTCTGGAATGAACCGAACGGACGTCACGGAACTCATCGTCACCACTCGCATCCAGAAGAGAATGAGCTGGGCCAGCGTCGCGACGGCCGTCGGCCAGAGCAAGGAGTGGACCACCGCCGCCTGCCTCGGACAGATGGCAATGTCCGCAGAACAGGCGGCAACCGTCGTCGGCCTCTTCGACCTGCCCGACGAGGCACTCCTCATTCTGCAGGCCGTGCCGTACAAGGGGTCGCTGCCGACCGCCGTACCGACCGACCCGCTGATCTACCGGTTCTACGAACTGGTCGCCGTGTACGGCACGACCTTCAAGGAGCTCATCCACGAGGAATTCGGCGACGGCATCATGAGTGCCATCGACTTCCGGATGAACCTCACCCGGGAGTCGGATCCGGCGGGTGACCGGGTGAACATCGAGCTGAGCGGCAAGTACCTCCCGTACAGGCAATATTGAGTACAGGGGTTGTCCGGCCAGCCTCGACCCACGCCCGTTCCCACCGTCATCGGACAAGTGAACGGTTGACGAGGCGTTCGACGTCGACCCAGGTGGGCGTGTGCTGCCCGTAACCAGGGACTGGTCGGCGCTGGGGCCCGAAGAAGTACTGGTGGACGACAGCGCCGCGGATGGCGGTGTGCACTTCGGGGTGGTCGTCGACGAAGTGGGTGAGGGCGAGTTGCAGGCAGTGGTCGCGCTTGTCCGGGCGACTGCGGCAGAACCGGACCTGGTCAGGGGTCATTCCGGTGCGCCGGTAGAAGTCGTGCGCGTCGAGCCACCGCAGGGTGCGCGCCTGGATCCGTGGGCCACACTTGGATACCAGCCACGCCTGGCCGTCGAACCGGATGACGAGGCGGGCGATGACGTCGACCGCGTCCGGCGTCTCGGGGGTGGCCAGCATGGTCGCTTCGTCACCGCTGAAAAATGCGGTGTCCCCGCCACCGGGATGCGCGGAGCCGTCGATGATGACCCGGCCGATGTCGATGCCGAGCCGTGGCTGCGGTGGGGTCGTGATGTCGTTCATGCCGTCAGCGTCCAGGCTGGACGTCACACGGGGAACTATTCTTCGGCGACCTGGCTATAGTCCTCGACTATGACGGGTCGGGATCTGCTCGAAGCCGACGCCGTACGGGCGTTCGCGGTCTTCGCCGAGCACCGCAACTTCACCACCGCCGCGGCCGCGCTGCACCTCAGCCAACCCTCCCTTCACGTCAAGATCAGAAAACTGGCGACCGCGCTCGGCACCGACCTGTACGAACGCGACGGCCGCCGGCTGGTTCTCACCGCGGCCGGTGAACGGCTCGCCACCTTCGCGCTCGACGCCCGTCGGCGAGTCGACGAGTTCCTCCGCGAACTCCACCAGGACCCCACACCCACCCTGGCCGTCGCGGCCGGACGGGGCGCGCTGCGCTGGGTGATCAGCGAACCAATCCGGCACATCGGACGACAGGGCCGACGGGTTCAGGTCATCACCGCCGATCGGGACACCGCCCTCACGGCCCTGTCCACCGGTCAGGCGGACCTGGCCATCGTCGCCCACGATCCTCCGCCGCCGCGGTTCGAAGCGATACAGATCGCCGCCTACCCGCAAGTCCTGATCACCGACGACCAGCATCCGCTCGCCACCCGCGCCGACGTCGGGCTCATCGACCTCGACGGCCTGGACCTCGTCGTTCCTCCGGCCGGGCGACCACACCGGCGGGCACTGGACCGAGCACTGCTCGACGCGGGCGTCTCCTGGCAGGTCGCCGCCGAGGTCGACGGCTGGGACCTGCTCGTGCACCTGGCCACCATGGGTATCGGCGCCACCGTCGTCAACGGCTGCGTACAACTACCGGCGGGGCTGCACGCCGTACCGATCAAGGGCCTGCCGACAATCCGGTACTGGGCCGCCTGGCGACCCCAACGACACGGGGCGGTTCGGGACTTCCTCGACCAGGTCCGGAGAGGACCGTGACGGCGCTTCTCACCGGTTCGGCGGGGCGGTCCAGTGTGGCGCGGGTCTCTTGAAGCGGCGCCGGGGTCCTGCGTTGGGGGTGGTATGCGAGATACACACTTCCGCCGGCTGCTTCTGGTCGGACTGACCCTCGCCGTCGGTGTCACGGCGAGCCCGGCAGCCGCCAACGCCGCCTCGTGCGCGCCCGGCGCGCCGGGTCTGGGCGATCGGCTCTTTCCGCTGCTCGGGAACGGCGGTTACGACGTACAGGACTACGAGCTACGGCTGACCTACCCGGAGAAGGATCCAGCCCATTCCGTCAGTGGCGACGTCAGGATCGCGGCCGTCGCGACGCAGAAACTGTCCCGCTTCAACCTGGACTTCGCCGGTGGAAATCCGGCCAGCATCGATGTCGACGGGAAACCCGCCAACTTCAGCCGCGTGGGTGAGGAACTGGTCATCACTCCGCGGGTCGCGCTCAACAAGGGGCGCGGTTTCACCGTCACGGTGAAGGGCTTCACCGCCGTACCCGAAACGCCCGATCCGGCGGCGCCGGACGGTTTCACGGCCACGCCGGACGGGACCGCGCTGCTCGGGCAGCCGGCCGCCGCACACCGGCTTTTCCCGAGCAACGACCACCCGGCCGACAAGGCCACCTACACGATCACCACCGACGTACCGGAGGGCTGGACCGGCACCGCGAGCGGCGTACCAACGGTGACCCGGACCGGTGGCGGTCGGGTCGTGTCCACCTATCGCCAGGCCCAGCCGATGGCGACCGAGTTGCTCCAGGTCGCCGCCGGTGACTTCGTGGTCCGCGAACGCCAGCAGGTCGGTCGGGTACGCGTCCGCGACGTCGTGCCCCGCCGCCTGGCCGCCCAGACCCTGCCGATGTTCGACTCGGAGCGCGAGCAGATCGCCTGGATGGAGCAGCAGGTCGGGCCGTACCCGTTCGACACGTACGGGTCGCTGCTGATCGACGTCCAGCTCGGCACCGCGCTCGAGACGCAGACCCTCTCGGTGTACGACTCGACGGTGCTCGCGGCGCCGACCCCGGTCGTCGAGTCGGTGATGGCGCACGAGCTGGCCCACCAGTGGTACGGCAACAGCGTCGCGCCGGCCACGTGGAGTGACGTCTGGCTGAACGAGAGCCACGCCACCTGGTACGAGTTGCTCTGGGCGGAGAAGATCGGCGCGGTGGCGGAGCACACCGGTTCACCGTCCCGTGAGGCCTTCTTCCAGCGGGTGTACGCGAACAGTGACAGCTGGCGGGCGCAGTTCGGCCCGGTCGCCCGCCCGAAGAGCGCCGAGCAGTTGTTCGACCTGTTCAACATCAACGTCTACTACGGTGGCGCGCTCGCCCTGTACGCCCTGGAGCAGCAGCTCGGCGAGCCGAAGTTCCAGCAGTTGGAGCGGGCCTGGGCGTCGGCGTACCGTGGGAAGTCGGCCTCGACCGACGACTTCATCGCGCTGGCGTCGCGGACGGCGGGGCGTGACCTGAAGCCCTTCCTGACCGCCTGGCTGTACGGCACCGAGACACCGCCGATGCCCGGCCACCCCGACTGGGTGACCATGCAGAATCCCGCCCCGATGACGGGACAGCACCTTTCCCGGTGATTCACCACGCGCCGAACATGGTCGGGGCCGGCCGGTACGAGCCGGCTGGCCCCGAGCACGCAGCACGGGCTGGAATGCCGTCCTGGCGACTGGAATCGCCGCCTCGATGGCGCCCGACGAGGCGAAATTGTCTCGGGTCAGGCGTCGCCCCGGGCCGCACCCCATATCAGCCCGGTCACCTCCCCGATCATGGTACGAATATCTCGTAGCAGGATCAGCGAGGCGGGCGAGCATTGACGCGGACGAGGGTGGAGCGGCTCTTACGGGATCCCAGGAAGTCCCGAGAGATCTCCCTCCTCGAACTCTTCTTCGACCTGGCGATCATCTTCGCGCTCACCCAACTCTCCCAACGTTTCCTGCGGGATTTCGGCTGGGAGAATGCGCTACAGACGGCGGTCCTGCTCGGAGTGGTCTGGTGGGTATGGGTAGGGGCGGCCCACACGACCGACTGGCTCGACCCGGACAGGCCCTACCTGCAACGGATCATCATCGCGATGATGTTCGCGGGGCTGGTGATCGCCGCCTCCGTACCCGAGGCCTTCGGCAAGCACGGGATCGTCTTCGCCGGGGCGAACGTCGCGGCGCACCTCGTACGACACCTGTCGCTCACCTGGACGCTGCGCGGCCATCCGCTGGGAACTCGTTCGGCGCGGGCGGCAACATGGGTCGGGGCGACCGCGGTTCTCTGGATCGCCGGTGCGCTTCTACCGGCGACACCTCGGCTCGTCCTGTGGTCGGTAGCGCTGATCTTCGACTACCTGGGCGTCGGAATCGGTTGGCGGGTGCTCGGCCTACGACCGGTGGCCGAGGAGCACCTGCGGGTACTGGGCAACCACGTCGCGGAGCGCTACCGGCAGATCTTCATCATCGCGGTCGGCGAAGTGGTCCTGACCAGCGGCATCACCCTCACCGAGACCCAACTCGACATCATCGACATCACCGCATTCACCCTCGCGTTCGGGATCGCCGGGTTGATCGCCTGGTCCTTCTTCCTGCCGCGCGGGCTCGTACTCGGGGAAGCCCTCGACCGGCGACCACCCTCGGTGGCGGTCCGCACCTCGTACACCCATCTGATCATGATCCTCGGAATCGTCGTCACGTCGATGGGCGCCGAGATACTGATCTCCCGGCCGCTGGGCGAGGCCCGAGCCCAGTGGTCGGCCGCCATCCTGGCCGGTCCGTTCCTCTATCTCGGTGGACGCACCCTGTACGCCTGGGCCGTGTTCCGGCGCCCCGCATGGCGCGCCCCGGTCGGCATGCTGATCATCGCGGGCATCTCCCCCGCCATGCTGCGGCTACCACCGCTCGCCGTGGCCGGTGCCGTCAGCGTCCTACTGCTCGGAATCGTGCTCACGTACCACCGGCTCGGTCCCAGGGTGGACGAGTCCGGAACCATGCTGGAGCGACTCCTCGAGAAACGGAAGAATCCCCGGCGACTCTCCTCCTACGAGCTGTTCTTCGATCTCGCCATGATCTTCGCCCTCAGCCGGGTGTCACAGCGAATGGTGGTCGATCCGAGCCTGGTCAACGCCGCGGAATCCATGGTCCTCCTGGCCGCCGTCTACTGGGTCTGGGTCGCCACGGCGTGGTCGACGAACTGGTTCAACCCGGACGAGCCCTACCTTCGACGACTCATCGCCTTCATCATGCTCGCGAGCCTGCTGATGGCATCCGCCGTGCCCACAGCGTTCGGTGAACACGGGCCGCTGTTCGCCGGCATGTACGTCGCGATCCATCTTGTCCCGGGACTCATCCTCGTCCCGGCCCTACGGGGTTCCCCGCTGCGGGCACGCTCGGTGCGGGTGCTCATCTGGTTCGCCATCTCCGCCGTCCTGTGGCTGACCGGCGCGTTCCTTGCCTCCCCGGCTCGAATCGCATTCTGGGGCGCGGCGATCGTCGTTGACGGCGTCAGCGCCTGGTTCGGTTGGCCGGTGCCGAAGCTGAGCCGCACCCCGCAGGTCCACCTGAAGGTGGTCGGCGATCACATAGCGGAGCGGTACCGCCAGATCCATACCATCGCCCTGGGCACACTGGTTCTGCTCAGCGGCTTGGCCTACAGCAGCGCCGGGTTCGACTACCCCCGTACGCTGGCCTTCGTCCTCGCCTTCACCACCGCGACGCTGATGCTGGTGAGTTATTTCCTACCGCCCGAGCAGAACCTCGGAATCGTGATCGACAGGGGTGGTCCGAGAGTCGCGGTCGCCGCCGCGTACTGCCACGGGGTCATGATTGCCGGCACGGTCGTCGCGGCGGCGGGCGCCGAGATGTACATCCGGCGTCCGCTCGGGCAGGTGCACGCGGCGTGGTCGCTGCTCGTCCTGGGCGGGGTCACCCTGTACATCGTCGGGCGAGCCCTGTACGCACGCCTGATGCACCAGCCTCGCCGACCATGGCGCAGCCTGGTGGCCGTACTCGTGATCGCGGCCGCGACGCCCGGACTGCTGATCGCACCACCGCTGGTGGTGGCGATCGTCAGCACACTCGTCCTGAGCTCCCTCACGATCAGCTACTGGAGATGTGCGGCAAAGAAGCATGAGCAAGGGATGCGGCGGCGCCAGGACCGCTGAGACCCACACCCGCCCGATCGGAGGTCCAGCGTCAGACGCTCGGTCGGTCAACCCCACGGTCGACCACTGCCACGCGCTCGATGGTTTCGGGCGGCGAGCCCGGCTGAGCCAGGATCGGATCACCCGGTGCGCGGCGCCTCCCGGCGAAGCGCCGGGTCCAGGAACGATGGGATCTGGTGATTCGCCACCACCACACCCGCTGCACCAGCAGGGTCAGCACCCCGGCCAACACGATCGCCGCGAGGTTGATCAGCAGTTGTAGCGCCGAGCCAGCCGCCTCGTCCGGCACGTTGTACGCCACCGCGACCGCGACGTTCGCCGCCGCCGGTACCGTCGTCACCGAGATCAACACGCCGACGAGCGAACCGGACTTGTTCGACGTCACCGAGAGCATGCCGGCCACCCCGGCCAGGAAACCCACCACCCAGGAGAGCGCGTCAGGCCGCCAGATGAAATCGGTCAGCGGTCGGTCGGCGAGCAGCATCTCCCGATCGATCAGACCAGCGGCGGTCAACGCCCAGGTGCTGAGCACGGTCGCCGTCATCGCGACGAGGAAACCGACCCCCAGGGCCGCCGCCGACCGCCGGACGGTTGCGCGTCGCCACCGGACCAGCGCCACGCTGAGCGCGGCGAGCGGGCCGAACTCCGGGCCGACCACCATCGCACCGACGATCAGGATCGGCTGGTCCAGCAGGACCCCGATGCCGGCGATGATGGTCGCCAGCGTGATCAGCAACAGGTACGTCGCCGAGAGCCGTGTCTCCTCGCCGGTCTTGCGCGCGACCTCGTCCCAGACCACGGCGTCCGTGCCCAGTCCTGGCGCGGCGTCGCCAGCGCGGTCGGCTGCGGCGGAGAGGGTGACGTCCACCCCCTCGACCGCGATCCCGCCGTCCCTGTCCACTCCGAGCTCCCGTAGCGCGACCAGGACGCCGTCCGCGCCTTCTCGTACCACGTCGCAGAGCACCAGGTCACCGGGCGGAACCTTCGCGGCGCCGGGCAGCACGACGACATGGGTGACCGCGGGCTCCGTGGACAGCAGGTCGACCACCGCCCGGCTCTTGTCCGCCGTGACGATCACCCTCAAGTGCAGCACCTGCCCACCTCCTTCTGGATCATCCTGGCCGGACCGGCTCGGAAACGCCAGCGAGACCCGGACGCGCCACCGCGAGGGCCAGGGCGGTACGACGCGCGCTTCTCGGCACGTCGTACCGCCGGGCTCCGGAGGACGAGCGCCGGCCGTACAGAGCGACACCTACTGGTTGGTGATGGCGACGTTGTCGAAGGCGGCGGCCGCGTTGTAGACGCGTACGCCCGACCTGCCGGACGGGTAGGTGGTGTCGGTGACCGAGATCTTCGCGGTGGTCAGGTCACCGACGTACACCTTGATCGACGAGCCGCTGGCAACCACGCGCAGGTGGTACCGCTGGCCGGCGACGACCGGCAGCGGCGCCGAGCCGAGCGGCGTCCAGTTGTTGTTGGCCCGGCCGAGGATCACCCGCCCGGCCGGGGTGATGCCGGCGTAGTAGCCGCGGTAGGTGTCCGCTCCGGTCCCCGCGCTGGACGCCCGGAACACCAGCCCGGCGTCGCCGGTGCCGGACGTGACCGTGACGTCGAGGTCGTAGGTCGCGTTCACGTGGTTGTCGTCGAGCAATGACTTTCCACCGTACGACGCGGTCGTCCGGTACTGGCCGTCGCTGACCGACCAGGCCCCGCCGTACGTCTTCCAGCCGAGCGCGTTGCCGTCGGCGAAGTTGTCCTGCACGAGCATCCTCACCCGCTGGATGGTGCCGTCGGCGTTGAAGTTCATCCGGTCGTAGGCGACCTGCCGCGCGTTGCCGTCGCTCTCGGACAGGGGCCGACGGTGATAGACGATGTACCAGATGTCGGTGCCCGGGATGTTCAGCACGGCGTTGTGCCCGGCGCCGCGAGCCACCGCGGGGTCCTGCGCGAGGACCTTGTCGAGGCGGGTGAAGGGGCCAACGGGTGAGTCGGCAATGGCGTACGCCACGGAGTAGTTGGGACCGGTCCAGCCGCCCTCCGACCACATCAGGTAGTACCTGCCGTCGCGCTTGAACATCTGCGAGCCCTCGACGTACCCGCTCGGGGTGATCTCCCTGTAGGTCGTGCCGTCGGCGAACGTGCCCAGGCTGGTCATGTCGGCGTTCAACTTGGCGACGTTGGCATGCCCCCAGCCGCCGTAGTAGATGTACGCCTGCCCGTCGTCGTCGACAAAGACGTCCTGGTCGATCGGCTGGGCGCCGTTGACGAACTGCGCGATCAACGGCCGCCCGATCGCGTCGGTGTAGGGCCCCTCCGGCCGGTCGGCCACCGCCACCCCGATACCGCCGAGTTCGCTGTTGCTCTGGATGTCGTTGGCCGCGAAGTACAGGTAGTACCTGCCGTTGCGGGCGATCGGGGCGGGCGCCCAGACGGCGTACCGCGCCCAACTCACGTTGGCGGTGGTCAGGACGTTCGGGTGCTTGGTCCAGGTGACCAGGTCGGTCGAGGAGAAGGCGTCGAGATAGGTCTGTTCCGCGTACGGGCGGGAGGCGGTCGGGAACACGTAGAAGCGGTCGTTGTAGATCGCCACGTCGGGATCGGCGTACCACCCGGCCACGATCGGGTTGCCCGCCTCGGCGGTGGTGTACTCCGGCAACGCGGCCAAGGTCGGAGCGGCCGAGGCCGGAGCGACCGCGACGGTGGCGGCGAGCATCCCGGCGACGGCTACGACCCTACCGAAAACGGCTCCATACATCGACATTTGATAATGTTTGCCGGTGTTGGGCCATGCCGTCAAGCGCCGGCCGCGCGTCCGGGCGGGCCGCGGAACTGGCGAAGGCGGCGGTCGAGCAGAGTTTCATGGCCGCCTCGGACAAGACGGCTCCGCCCACCGAGATCGACGAGTACGCGTCGGCAAACGCCTGAGCCCTCCGCCACCACGGGTTCACACGTCAGCCGCCCTGGTCGACCGTGACGCAGTCGTCCCCGTCGTTGCCACCGCCCCTGTCGGGCTCCCAGGTCAGCGCCGATTCGGCGGGCACAAGCTGCGCGTAGGCCTCGCCGTTCTCCAGGCAGTCGTCGTGGTCCCGACCCACCCTGGCCCCCTCGGGGTCGACCCGCCGGACGCCCTCCCTGGTCAGCTCGACCCGTACGCCGCCGATCGTAGCGAGGAGCGGCAACGGGCAACCCGGACCGGCCGTGCGACTTGGCAATCGGCGAGCGGCAGCGGGGTCGGCGAGGTCGCGGCGGGCCGGCGGTCAGTCGACCCATGCCTGTCGCGACATTGACGACCCTTCCCAGGAGAGGGTGACTCGACCGGCCGACGGGCGGCCGTTCGGCGCCGTGGACACATCGTCAAGTAGCCGTGGACTCCTCGCCAACGACTTCCCCCGCCCGGGAGACCACGCTTGGGAAAGCGCCGACCGCATTCGAACCAGTGCCCCAGAAAACCGTGATCGGTTCGGCGCAGACGTCAGTCGGAGTTTCGACAGGAGAGGGAAGATCACATGAGACGACACCTCCGGCGAGTCCTGCGGTACGGCACGTTGGGCGTCCTCCTGACGGCGCTACTGGCGGGGATCCTGACGGTCACCACGTCTCCCGCCTCGGCCCACGACAAGCTCAACCCGTACCCGACGAACTGCGCCGGCAGCCAGGTCGGCCATTGGCACAACAGCGAGTTGACCGTCGACCTGACCGCATTCGTGTTCTATTCGAGCGGCAACGGCGGCACGAACTGCGTCTGGGTGCAGAAGCAAAGCCATCGTGACCACGCGGAGAGCATGCGTCTCGAGGTCCAGCGGTGCGCCAGCAACATCCCGGGTAACCCCTGCAACGCCACCCTCACCGTGGCCGACGAGGGCCTCTTCCAGTACTACGCGGGTCCGGCAACCGTCAGCCAGGCGGACAACCGCTGCATCAGGTTCCGGGTCCGCCTCCACGGCGGGTGGACCGGATGGACCGAACCCATCCACTGCGGCTGACCGGACTCGGGGCATGATCGGCCGAACAGGTCGATGACTTGGTGATCCAGCGGGGTGCGGCCGCACCCCGCTGGCGCCGGTCAGCTCTGCGACGGCTTCGGGGTCGGAGTCTTCCCCGAGGCGGTGGGCGTGGGGGTGGGCGTACGCGTTGGCGAGGCGGAGGGCGACGAGGACCTCGACGGGCTCTCCGACGGGAACGGGTTGTCGGTCGGGTAGTAGGTCGGGTACCCGCTCGGCGTGGGTTGGCCGCCCGAGCAGCTACCGGCGGGAGCCCACTTCTCGGGCGCGTACGACGGGGAGAGGCTGCTGGACGACAGGTGCGCCGCCTTCGCCCGGTAGATGTTCCCACCGGATTGGACGAAGTTGTCAACGTAGTACCACACGCCGCTGGTCCATTGCGGCAGGCTGCTGCAGTAACTTCCCGAGCCGGCCTGGGCCTGGTTCATCGAAGAGAGAAGCGGTACGGCCATCGCGGCCACCGTCGCGCCGACGACCAGGGCGATTGTCTGACGTCGAGACTTCATGAGCACCCCTGTACCTCTAGTTGATCATGGTCAGGAGCGATGCTATCAACCATCCACAGTGGACGTAAGTCTTTGACTGGACGGCCTGTCAATCATGAGCCACGCGCTCGCCGTACGCCAGGCCCGAATGGTTGACGGACAAGAACGGCATTCGGTCGAAATGAGGTGCTCGATGACCGCGAAGCCCCGCCAGGCCGCGATTCCGGTCGCCCGATCGATCTTCGCCGGGCGAGCGCCGGCGGGACCCGACGATCCACCGACCGGGCCCCCACACTTGCATGCAATGCATACAACGAATACGGTAGCCGCGTGCAGAGCGAGACGGCGTACCGGCGGCTGCGCGACCTGATCGTCGCGGGCGGGTTCGCACCCGGCGAGCCACTGACCGAGATGAGGCTGACCGAGACGCTGGCGATGAGCCGCACGCCGGTGCGCGAGGCGTTGCGCCGACTGACCAGCGAGGGACTGCTCCGGGCCGCGGGCCGGGGCGTCGTCGTCGTGCGGCTCGAACCGGACGCGCTGGTCCACGCGTACCAGGTCCGAACAGCCCTGGAGGCGCTGACCGCCGAGCTGGCCGCCGGCCGGCAACGGGCCGGTCAGATCGCCCCCGCCGACCTGGCCGCGCTACGGCGGGACGCGGAGCGTGCCGAGGAGGAGACCTCGGCGGGCCGGTTCGACCAGGCCGTGCTGCACAACCGCCGCTTCCACCGGCGAATCGCCGAGCTGTCCGCCAATCCCGTCGCACTGGACCTGCTGGACCATCTCTGGGACCAGATCGTCGTCAGCACGCGGGCGTCACTGGTGCCACCGACGCGCGGGGCGCGGGCCAGCAGCGAGCACGACGTACTCCTCGCGGCGATCGTCGACGGCCGGCCCCAGGACGCGGCAGCCGCCGCCCGCGAGCACGTGCTCGCGACCCAGTTCGCCGCCGCCGAGGCGGCATCGAGTGAAGGAGTTGCCGGTGGTCTCGTTGGCCAAGACGCACACCTATGAACTGACCCTGCACTGGACCGGCGACCGGGGCACCGGCACCAGCGGCTACCGCGCCTACAGCCGGGCCCACGAGGTCACGGCGCCGGGCCGGCCGCCGCTGCTGGGCTCCTCGGACCCGACGTTCCGCGGCGAGCCGGACCGTTGGAACCCCGAGCAGCTCCTGCTCGCGGCACTCGCCCAGTGCCACATGCTGTCGTACCTGCACCGGTGCGTGGTCGCGGGCGTCGTGGTGACCGGCTACACCGACAACCCCCACGGCGAGATGGCCGAGACGCCGGACGGCGGCGGCCACTTCACCGAGGTCGTGCTGCGGCCGCGGGTCACCGTCGCGTCGCCCGAGATGGTGGAGCCGGCGCGGGAGCAGCACGAGGCCGCGCAGCGGCTCTGCTTCATCGCCAACTCGGTCAACTTTCCGGTACGCCACGAGCCGGTCATCGTCGTCGCCGGCACGCCGGAGGACAAGACGACGTCGCCGGTCTGAGGCGGTAGCGTCGGGTGTCATGATCGTATGGCTCAACGGCACACACGGGGCCGGCAAGACGACAACAAGTGTGCTCGTACAGCGACTGATCCCGGGTTCGCGGGTGTTCGACGCCGAGAAGGTCGGCGAGACCCTCATGGACATCAGACCGGGGCTGCCCGCGACGGACAACTTCCAGCACTGGCCGCCGTGGCGGCAGCTTGTCGTCGAGACCGCCCGCAGCGTACTCGACTACACCGGCGGCACGCTGGTGATGCCCATGACCGTCCTGGTCGAGCGGTACTGGCGGGAGATCAGCACAGGCCTCGCCCGACACGCCATCCCGGTAAGGCACTTCGTCATCCACGCCGACCAGGACACCCTGCGGCGGCGTATCGAGGGGGAACACCCCGTCCCGTCCCCGTTCCGCCTCAGGTACCTCGAGCCCTACGCCGAGGCGGCCCGCACCTGGCTGCACAGCGAGGCCGAGGTCGTCGACACCACACACCTCACGCCCGCCCAGGCCGCCCTGCGGATCGCGGAGGCCGTCAAGGGTTGAGTGACCGGTGGCCGCGCGAGTGGTGCCTGTTCCCGGCGCGGCGCCTACCGCCGCACGGTCCCGCGCCCGTCGAGGTCCACCCCGACCCCGATCGGCAACCAGCGCAGACCGGCCGCGACCTCCTCCGGCGCCCGTGCGAACTCCCGCTCGACCACGTCACGCCCCTGCTTGAAGTGCTTCCAGCCCTCGTAGTGCACCGGCACGACCGTACGCGGGCGCAGTAGTCGGCAGAGTTCGACCGCCTGCCGGGCGGTCATGGTGTACCGCAGCGGACCGGTGACCGGGAACCGTACGCCGCCCAGGTGCAGCACCGCGACATCGACCGTCAGACGGTCGGCGACCTGGCGCACCCCGTCGTAGAGCACGGTGTCCCCGGAGATCCAGAGCACGCCGTGCTCCTGGCCCTCCCAGCGCAGCGCGAACCCGGTCACCTCGCCGACGATCGGTCGGCTCAACGGCGGTCCGTGCCGGCACGGGGTTGCGGTGATCTCGATCGGGACACGCCCCGGCCCTGTCAACCGGGTGCTGGCCCAGGGCGCGAGACCCCGCGCCGTGCCGCCGAGCCGGCCGGCACCGGCGACGGTGGTGACGACCACGCCGGCCGCCGGGAGCAACGCCCGCCCGGCGATATCCAGGTTGTCGCCGTGATGGTCGTGGGTGAGCAGGATGGCGTCGACCGGTGGGAGCTCCGCGGCGGCGAGCGCCGGACCGACCGTCTTGCGCGAACTCGTGCCCCAGCCGAAGTTGTACCTGCCGCCGGGCGGGTCGAACGTCGGGTCGGTCAGCAGACGCCACCCGCCGACCTCGATCATGGTCGTGGGACCACCCACGTGCGTGATGCGTACGGCCGGCATGTTTCGCCCCTTCCGGTGCGGAGCGTACTCCGGCGGGTCCCGCCCGGCCGGAGTACGCCCCGGTGGTGTCGTGCCGCGCGGCCCGGCGGTCACGCGGATGTACGGATGCGGTGCCGGCTACCGGCGGGCGTGCTCGACGGCCCAGGAGAGCACGTCGTCGGCGATCTGCTCCCAACCCTGCTGGGCCGGGAGCAGGTGGGCGTAGCCCGGGTACTCCACGTGCTCGGTGTGGGTGTCGGACTTGTAGTGCTTGGCGTTGGAGCGCTGCACCGCCGGCGGCATGATGTGGTCCTCCGAGCCGGAGATGAACAGCAGCGGCGCCCGGTTGTCGTTGTGGTAGTCGACCCAGGTGTCCTGGTGGCCCGGTTGGAAGTTCGCCAGCACGCTCCCCCACAGGATGCCCCCGTTGGCGGGAATCGCGTACCGCTTCCAGAGTGCCTCCGACTCCTCGTCGGTGAAGGTGTTCGTGAAGGCGTACCGCCACTCCTCCAGGGTGAGCCCGACCGACCGGTGCCGGTTGGCCGGGCTCCGCAACACCGGAAACGTCGACTTGACCTGGGAGAGCGGCACAACCCGCACTCCCTCGGTCGGTGCCGAGTTCATCGCCACCCCGGCCGCGCCGAACCCGTGGTCGAGCAGGATCTGGGTGAAGGCGCCACCGGCCGAGTGTCCGATGATGATCGGCGGCTTCGGCAGTGGCCGGATGACCGACTCCAGGTGCTCGATGATCGCCGGCACGGTCAGCTTGTCGATCGGGGTGGGGTCGGCGTTGAGGGCTTCGACCTCCACCTCCAGACCGGGGTACGCCGGGGCGATGACGCGGTAGCCGCGCTTCTCGTAGTGGCTGATCCAGTTCTCCCAGCTACGCGGGGTCACCCAGAATCCGTGGACGAGAACGATGGTGTCCGGGGCGTTCGGGTCCGGTGTTGTCATGTCAGTCAGGCTCCCGATTCGTTGGGGAAGGCGAGCAGGGCCGCGCCGAGCTGTTCCTTGTGGATGTCGGTGATGCCGTGCGGGGCGCCGGGGTGAACCTTCAGTGTGGCGCCTGGACGCGCTCGGCCGAAGCCCTGCCGCCGACACTCCCCCTGGGCAGTCGATCCGATCGGCATGCCAATCCGTCGATATTGGCTCTGCCCCCGCCCCGACACCCACCCGCACGATGTGCACCATGACCGCCTTCGCGCCGAATCCGTTGTCCATTCTGATCGACCTCCCGGTTCGCTACGACCTCGCCGAGAGCGCCTGCCCGCCGCTGCACCTGGGCGACCTTGCCGACGCGGCGACACTCGCCACCGTTCCGCTCGGCTACGGCACGTCGCGCGGTGATCCAGACCTGCGCGCGCTGATCGCCGCCGACTCCGGAGTCGACCCCGAGCAGGTCCTGGTGACGGTCGGTGCGATCGAGGCGATGTACCTTCTCGCCCAGGCCACCTGCTCCCCGGGCGACCGGGTCCTGCTGACAACGCCGTGCTTCCCGCCGGCCCGAACGGTCCCGGAAGGGCTCGGGGCAAAGGTGGACGTGGTGCCGTTGTCGTTCGACGACGGATACCGGTTACCGGTGGAGCGGATCGCCGCGCGGCTCGATCCGCGTACCCGCCTGGTGTCCCTGGCCTCCCCGCAGAACCCGTCCGGCGTACGCTTCACCGAGCAGGAGTTACGCGCGCTGCTCGCGACCGTACGGGTGCACGCGCCGGACGCGGTCGTCCTGGTCGACGAGACCTTCCGGGAGTCCACGTACGGCCACGCGGTGCCCCCGCGTTCGGCGGCGCCCCTGTCGCCTCGGCTTGTCACCTGCTCCTCGGTCTCGAAAGCGCACGGCGCACCCGGCCTACGCGTCGGCTGGTTGACCACGACCGACACCACGCTCTACGGCCACCTACGTGAGGCCAAGTTCCAGACCACCATCGCCTGCTCCACGGTTGACGAATTCCTCGCCGCGCAGGTACTTCGGCAGCGGACCGCGACCCTCACCCGCCGCGCCGACCGCCTCCGGGATGCGCTCGACGAGCTACTGCACTGGGCGGAAGACCAGCCGGTCGAGATCGTCCCGCCGGACGGTGGAGCCATCTGCTGCCTGCGCCTGCCCACCGACCGGTTCCCCGACGACGCGGTCCGGACCTTCTACGCGCGCCTGGCCGAGCGCGACACCCGGGTCGCACCCGGGTCCTGGTTCGGCGAGCACGACCGGGTCTTCCGGCTCGGCTTCGGTTACCTGCCGGCCGACGATTTCACCGAGGCCCTCGAACGCCTCGCCGACGCCCTGACCACCGTCGGGTAACCCAACCGCTAAGCGCCGATTCCGGCGGCTACGGTACCGGCAGCCTCCGACAGAACCGGGTACCAGCGACAAATCGCGACGGTCGGGACGAATGGCGTCCTGGCCGACAGGGTAGGCACGGCCCGGACGAGACGACGGTCGCCTGCCTCGAAGCTTGACCAGACAAAACGTTCGCCTGCCTCGAAGCTTGACCGGACAGAACCGGATCGGGCTCGACTCGATTCGGTCACCGCGATCGCGGTACTAGGCTGGTGACCGGGGGCGACCGGGCGGTGACCGGGACAACGGGCGGTGACCGGGGCAACAGTGCGCGGCGACGGCGCGCGGGTAATGCTGGGAGCCCGACGACGACGAAGGTGGGCGACATGGCTACGGAGAAGGCGATTCTGGCCGGAGGCTGTTTCTGGGGGATGCAGGACCTGATCCGCAAGCGTCCCGGTGTGATCACGACCCGGGTCGGTTACACCGGCGGCGAGGTGGCGAACGCCACCTACCGCAACCACGAGGGTCACGCGGAGGCCATCGAGATCACCTTCGACCCATCGGCCACGTCGTACCGGGACCTGCTCGAGTTCTTCTTCCAGATCCACGATCCGACCACCCTGAACCGGCAGGGCGGCGACATCGGCACCAGCTACCGCTCGGCGATCTTCTACGAGGGCGACGAGCAGAAGCGGGTCGCCGAGGACACCATCGCCGACGTCGACGCGTCCGGACTGTGGCCGGGCAAGGTGGTCACCGAGGTGACCGCCGCCGGCCCGTTCTGGGAGGCCGAGCCGGAGCACCAGGATTACCTGGAGCGCATCCCGAACGGTTACACCTGCCACTTCCCGCGACCGAACTGGAAGCTGCCGCGCCGTTCCCAGTGACCGGCGCTGGTGGCGCCCGGGGCGGGCGGCGGGCGGGTCAGTCCCGGGCGAGTGCCGTGTGGATGGAGGAGACCGCGCCGGCACCGTCACCAACGGCGCTGGCCACCCGTTTTGTCGAGCCCGAGCGGAGATCGCCGACCGCGAAGACCCGGGGTGCGCTCGTCTGGAACGGCAGGGGCGTGCCGTACGGTCCGGCGGGTAGCCGGCTGTCGGTCAGGACGAAGCCGTCCCCGTCCCTGGCCACACTCGACAACCAGCCCGACACCGGGTCGGCGCCGATGAAGCAGAACAACGCGCGGCAGTCGAGCCGGTCACGGCGACCGTCCGTGGTCTCGGCGACGATCGACCCGAGGGTGACGATCGACCCGAGGGTGACGTCGCCGGTCAGCTCGCGAACGGTGCTGCTGGTACGAACCCGGATCCGGGGATGTGCCCGGATCCGGTCGGTGAGGTAGGACGACATCCGGGCTCCGAGGTCGGCACCACGGATGACCATGTTCACGATCGCGCCCCGGGCGGCCAGGGACAGTGCCGCCTGACCGGCCGAATTGGCCCCGCCGACGACTGTCACCGGCTGATCCTCGTAGCCTCGGACGTCCAGATCCGTCGCCGCGTACCGCACGCAGCCGGACCTCTCGAAGGTCGCCCAGTTCGGAAGGTCGGGACGCCGGTAACGCGCCCCGGTCGCGGCGACCACCGCTGCGCACTCGATCCGGGTGCCGTCGTCCAGCAGGACCACCGGCCGCCGGTCGTCGGAGAGGTCCAGGCCCGCCACGGCAGACGGCGAGGAGATACGTACGCCGAACTTGAGCGCCTGGACCATCGCCAGCCGGGTCAACTCCTCGCCGCTCACCCCGTGCGGGAAGCCCAGGTAGTTCTCGATTCTGGCACTCTTGGCGGCCTGGCCACCGAGCCCACTGCGGTCGAGCAGGACGGTGGCGAGGCCCTCGGAGGCGCCGTACACGGCGGCGGCGAGACCCGCCGGTCCGGCGCCGACGACGACAAGATCGACGTGACCCCCGTCGGTCCGGTAGGTGAGACCGAGCGCCTCGGCAACGGTGGCGGGCGTCGCGCGCCGCAGCGCCGAGCCGTTGACGACCACCGCCGGCAGGTCGTCCTCGCCGATTCCCGCCAGTCTCATCAGTGACTGTCCCGGGCGCGCGGACGCGTCGAGCCACGAGTGCGGCAGGAGCAACTGCGTCGCGTAGGTGCGTAGTTCCAGCGTCTCGGCGGCATCCGGGCGGCCGACGAGTTGCAGGGCGCTCCCCGCCGCCGCGCGAATCACGTCGCGCCGCTCCCGGAACGCCTCGATGAGCAGGTCGGCGATGTCGACCTGCTCGGCGAGGGCGCGGCGGAGCATCGTCGCCCCGATCCGGACGACCGTGCCGCCGGAGACCACCCGGGCGGTCAGGTAGACCTGCTGACCGGTCAACAGGTTCAGCTCGCCGAGGAAGTCCCCCGGCCCGGCCCGGTAGACCAGACGCTCCGGCTCGGTCACCGTCGCGTCCCGGACGATGTCCACCGTCGCCGCCCCGAGGAGGAAGAAGTCGTACGTGTCGTCGCCGGACGTGAACAGCGCCCGACCCGTCTCGGCGCGTTCCACCTCGCCGTACTCGGCGAGCCGGCGGAACTGCTCGTCGTCCAGGACCGGTCCGCGTCGCGCCGTACCGTCGTGCACTTCTTCTCCTCCGTCACGTCCGTCGAAGCGGACCCGCCGCCCTGACGTTGGTCGAGCCGGGCCACTCAGGCCGGCGCGGGCACCGGGGCCGGTCTCGTCCGGGCGACGGAGGCGACGTACAGCAGCAGACCCGCGGTGGTGAGGACAAAACCGGCCCAGACGGTGGAGAGGGTTCCCCAGCCGGCGTCGAGGGTGATCGCGCCGCCGATCGCCCCGAGGGAGTTCGCCAGGTTGAGGGCGGCCAGGTTGAGCGCGCCCATCAGCGTCGGGGCGTCCGGTGCGAAGCCGGTCAGCCGAACCTGGATGGTGGGGATCGCGAGCATCATCGTCGCTCCGACGCCGAACAGGCAGGGCAGCAGGACCACCAGGTTGCCGCCCGCGACACCGATCAGCGCCAGGAGCACCAGGACACCGCCGTAGCCCCAGATCAGACCACGGTGGGCGGACCGGTCGGCGACCCGCCCGCCGAAGTGGTTACCGACCGCCATGCCGACGCCGAAGACGGCGAGCGCGACCGGGACGAGCGAGGCGTCCCGCATGGCCGCGTCGGTGACAAAGGGGCCGATGAAGGTGTAGACGGCGAAGATGCTGGAAATGCCGAGCGCCGCCACGGTGAAGGTGAGCCAGACTCCCCCGCGCCGCAGCCCGCCCAGCTCGTTGCCGATGGAACCGCCGCGCAGGTCGTCGGTGCGCGGCAACCAGGTCAACAGGGCAGCGCCGGCCAGCAGGCCGAGGGCCACCACGGTCCAGTACATGGCCCGCCAGCCGGCGCTCTGGCCGACGAAGGTGCCCAGTGGCGACCCGGCGATGGTGGCGACGGTGAGCCCGCCCATCACCGTGGCGAACGCCTTTCCACCCTTGCCGGGGCCGTAGACGTACGCGGCGACGACGGCCCCGGCACCGAAGAACGCGCCCTGCACGCTGCCGGTGACGAACCGGGCGACGACCAGCAGCGCGATGTTCGACGCGAGCGCGGAGAGCGCGTTGCCGACCAGGAACAGCACCATCAGGCCGAGCAGCAGGGTACGCCGGTTGACCCGGGCGGCGAGCAGGGTGATCGCCGGAGAGCCGACGACCACCCCGAAGGCGTACGCGGTGATCGCGTACGTCGCCACCGGGATCGAGACGTCCAGATCGGACGCGAACAGTTGGATGATGCCGTTGCTGCCGAACTCGCCGGTGCCGATCGCGAAGGTGCCCAGCGCCAGCGCGAACAACGTCGCCCTCGGGTTGCGGATGGGCGACCGCGCGGCGGTGTGCCGCTCCTCCTCGGCGCTGCACTGGTCGGCGTACGCGCGCTGATGCATCGTCTCGTCCTTCGGGTGGATCAGGCGGATGGTTTACCGGCTGGTACGGGACGGTCCTGGCCGACCGGGGCCGAGCTGCTGGTAGTCAACAGCTCGGCCCCGGTCAGCACGTGGTCCGGGAGTGCGTCACCACCGGCGCCGACGGAACAACGTCCGCCTCGACCGCTCGTACGTCACTTCCCCCTGGCGCCGGATCAGCGCGCGGCGCGCTCGATGAGGTCGGCGGTTGCGGCCGGCTGCGCGACCATCGCGACGTGCGAGGCACCGACCTCGACCGTGCGGGCGCCGGCCCGCTGCGCCATGAACCGCTGCGCCTCGGCGGGCAGCACCCGGTCGTGGCGGGCGACGAGGTACCACGAGGGGATGCCCTTCCAGGCCGGGGCACCGGAGGGTTCCTGCAACGCGCGTACGTCGCTCGGGCGCTGGCCGGCCCACATCAGCTCGGCGGTGGTCCGGGGCACGTCGCCGGCGAACACGTCGCGGAAGACCGCTTTCTTGATGTATCCGTCGACGCCCTCACCGTACGGGCGGAAGTCGAGCGCCGCTTCGTCGAGCCTGCTTCCCGGGTACTTCGTCTGCAGGCCCAGCAGCGTCTCGCCCTGGTCGGGTACAAACGCGGCAACGTAGACCAACGCCTTCACGTTCGGGTTCCCGGTCGCGGCGTTGGTGACGACGATCCCGCCGTACGAGTGCGCGGCGAGGACGAGCGGGCCGTCGAGGGTGGCGAGAACGCTGGCGAGGTAGGCGGAGTCGCTGGCCACACCGCGCAGCGGGTTCGCCGGAGCGACGACCGGGTAACCGTCGCGGATGAGTCGGGCGGCGACGTCGTTCCAGCCGGAGGCGTCGGCGAACGCGCCGTGCACGAGTACGACGGTGGGCTTCGGCTTACCGTCCGGCCGGGTGTGTGCCTGCGCGGCGGGCGCGCCGAGCACGGCGCCGCCCGCGACCGCGGCGGATGCGGTCAGCAGCGTTCGGCGAGATGTCGTCATCAATGTGGACCCTTCGGTAACCGGTCTCGGTCATGATCACGAGCCAGCGTATGGCCGAGCACTTGACGAGCACGGAACAGAACCGGAACGGCCGCCGGGCACCGAATCCACAATCAGTTCCGTCCGCGTCGACCGAGTCGTTCGCCGGTTGCACGAGAGCCGGCCCAGACGGGCGGCGCGATCGACCGTCGTCAGGTCCGACTGGGCCGGCTCAGAGTCTGATGATCGCCGCGTCCCACTGGCCGTGCGGGTCCTCCCAGATTGTCAGCACCTCGCCGAACGGCAGCGGGTTGCGCTCGGGCTCGTCGAGCCGTTCGAGATCGACCCCCTGCTCCGCCATCTCGTCGATCACCCGCTCGGCGTCGGCGAGGGAACCGTCGGTCATCAGCCGGATGTAGCCGACGTTCCAGTCGGCGGCCTCGGCCGGAAGGTCGCGGCCCTCGACCCAGGTCCCGTCGACGGCGAACAGCGTACGGCTGCCGTCGACAAGCAGCGGGCCCTCGTCGGACATCGCGACGGAGTCGTGGACGACCGCCCGCTCGCCCCGGAGCACGGCCGGGTCGAGCCACTGCGGGATGCGGTCGATGCCGCATTCGTGGATGAAGTTGCCCCAGGCGTACAGCGCGTACGTTCCCGACATGAGCGGTGATCCTAGTACGGCAACAGCCGGCCATCCGACGGAGAACGCGGCTGACATCAGCACCGGCGTTGCGACGCCACCGAGCTGCGGCGCCAGCGCGCACGGTCGGCACCAGATCCGGTTACCGCCGGCAGCAGTCATCCAGGCCACGCTCTTGACCTGAACTCATGTTGAGGTTCTACCTTCGTCCTCAGCCGTTGAGCCCCGGAGGTAGATCACGTGATGATGCAGCAGTTGTCCGACCCCGAACTCGCGGGCCAACCTGCCGCGTATTGGACAGGCGTTGCCTACGAGTCGCTCATCGGCTTCACCCGCGGCCGGTTTGCCGAACACGGCTTCACCCAGCCTCAGTTCTGGCTGCTGCGCAACCTCTCCAAGAATGACCTTCTACCGGATGGCGGCGGGCTGACCGTGCCTGAGCTTCAGCAGGCGATGAGCTCGTACCGCAGAGCCGAAGACGACCTGGACGCTGAAGCAACGATTCTGCTGGAGCGTGGGTGGCTGACCCGCGACACAGAAGGAAGACTATGGATCACCGAAGCAGGGGAAGAGGCTCGCGTCGACATTGCGCGGCATGCTCCGGCGATCCGCGCCCAAATCCACGAAGGCATCGATGACGCGGACTACGTTACAACCCTGAAGGTGCTTCGGCGGATGATCCAGAACGCCGACGGCTCGATATAGGGGAGCTTCAGCCAGCCGCTTCCCCACATCGACGCGGGCCGCATGGACCGCCGACATCCGCTCATCGGCAGAAGCGGACACGTGCAGGGCACCTATCCGATGCCGTGCTCGTTGAACAGTGCCCATAGGCGGGGGTAACGCAGGGCCACCGTTTCGGTGTCGAGTCGGGCCAAGTCGAGGTCCTCAGGATTGGGATCTGTGCGTAGTGTCACGGCGCGCTCCTCGGCCACGACATCGCGGACGTCTCCGTCGATGTCCCCTCGCTGGTCGCCGACCTCGCAGGCCACGTATTCCAGGGACTCCCACGCGGGGTAGTCGTCGTCCTGCCAAGGACGTGGAAGCAACGCCAGGCGCTGTACGGCCGGAACCGTGGCGAGGCTGTCGGGGTCGACGACCGCTCGCTCGTACGCTGTGCGGCCGAGCCCGACCAGCCACATCTGGAAGTAGTGAAATCCGTCGGTGCCGCAGCCGCCCTCGATGAGGATGTCCGCGGCTCGCCAAAGGCGGTATGTGTTGGCCGGTTCCCGGGTCGCGGACAGGTGCTGGACGAAGTCGAGCAGGTGGGAGCGGGAGATCCGGCTGAGCCGGTGAGCTAGGAAGTCCTCGCGGTCGCCGGGCTTGGGTCCGGCTTGGTGCGAGAGCTCGATGAAGGTCCAGAAATCGTCTACGACTAATCCGCGTTACCCGGCCGGCGACACCGGTTCGACCAGCTTGCGCAGTTGCGCGCGGACCCGCGCGGCGTCAGGGTGATCGAGGTTGGTGAGCATTGCCAGCGCCCGGGTCCAGGCGACACGGGCCGCGGGGTAATCACCCACGGCCCGCTGCGTTTCGCCGAGATGCACCAGGGTGTCCGCCTCGATGTACTGGCCACCGAGTTCCCGGGACAGGGCGAGGGACCGCTGGTAGCACTCGGCCGCCCGCGAGTGGTCGCCGAGCTGGTGGTGTACGTGGCCGAGGCTGTCCCAGACGGCAGCCTGCCCGAACCGGTTGCCGATCTCCTGGTTCAGCTTGAGTGCCTGCTCGCAGTGGATCAACGCCTGGACGTGGTTGCCGAGCCGGTTGTAGGTCCAGCCGACGGCGTTCAGCGCCACCGCCTGACCCCGGTGGTGGCCGGCCGCCCGTCGCAGCGCGAGCGCCTGGAGGGCGTGCTCCAGGGCGATGTCAAGCTGATCCTGTCGCTCGTACAGGTGGGCGAGCTGATGATGGGTCCGGGCCTGGCCCTGCCGATCACCCGTGCGGGTGGAGAGTTCGAGGGCGTGGACGAGGTGGATGTGGGCCTCGGCGTAGCCGCCGTTCAGAGTTCCGGTCTGCGCCAGGGCACGGTGTGCGTCCGCCCGCGCGTCCACCTCGTCCAGCCGACCGGCGGCGGTCAGAGCGACCTGCCAGGCCGAGGCCCGGTCGCGCCAGTGCCCGCTCCGAAACAGAAAGGTGTCCAGCGCCCAGGTGAGCTGCCAGGCCCGGAGGTCGAAACCGCTCTCGGCGGCGTACCGGACGGCGGCGAGCAGGACCGCGCGTTCGGTGGCGAGCCAGGCCGTCGCCGCTTCGGCATCGGCCGGTGGCTCGGCACCGGTACGAGGCGGCAGCGGGCGCAGGGGCAGTGTCATCGGGTCGCGGTGCGGGTTGATCAGCCGGTCGGCGACGTACGCGAGGTGTGTGTAGTGGTCGAGCAGCCGGCTGGTCGCGGCCCGGCGTTGGTCGGGCGGGTCGATCGTGGCGGTGAGGTCGGCGGCGTAGACCCGCAGCAGGTCGTGGCAGGTGAGCCGACCGGGCACCGGTTCGACCAGGAGGCTCGCACGGCGTAGTTCGGTCAGTAGCCGGCGGGTCTGCGGGACCGGGTAGCCGGCGAGGCTGGCCGCCGCCGCCACGTCGACATCCGGGCCGGGGTGCTGGCCGAGCAGTCGGAACAGCCGGGCGGCGGGCGGGGTCAGGGCCGCGATCGACCAGGAGAAGACGGCCCGGACGTTGCTGGTCGGATCGCCGGCGTCCAGGGCGTCGAGAGACTGGTTGGCAGAGCCCAGCTCGGCGCCGAGCGCGGCCAGCGAGAAGCCACTCTGCCGGGCGCGGGCCGCGGCGATGCCGAGGGCCAGCGGCAGCCGGGCACAGGCCATGATGATCTTTCGTACGGCCACCGGCTCCGCGGCGGTCCGCTCCGCGCCGACGCGCTGGGTGAGCAGGTCGTGCGCACCGCCGAGGGAGAGCACGTCGAGGGTCAGCGGGTACGCACCTTCGACCGCGAGCAGCGAGGTGAGCTGATTGCGGCTGGTCACCACGGTCAGCACGGTGGGAGTGGCGGGTAACAGGGGGCGGATCTGGTCGGCGTCGCGGGCGTTGTCGAGCAGGACGAGCATCCGCTTGCCGGCCAGCAGGCTGCGGTAGCGACCGGTCTGGCCCTCGATGGTGGCCGGGACGTGTTCGGGCGGCACGCCGAGGGCGTCGAGGAATCCCCGGATGGCCTCGGCCGCGCTCACCACCCGGCCCGCCGGGTCGAAGCCGCGCAGGTTCACGTAGAGCTGACCGTCGGTGAACCGGTCACGTGCCCGGTGCGCCCAGTGCAGGGCCAATGCGGTCTTGCCCACCCCGGCCGTACCGGAAATGATCACCGCTCCCGGCGTCCGCTCCCCCGCGTCCGCGACCGCGTCCAACTCGCGGAGCTGGCCGTCGCGTCCGACGAAGCCGGGCACGTCGGGCGGTAGCTGCGCGGGGACCGGCGTGACCCGGTCGGCCGTACGGTCGGGTGCGGCCACCCGGGCCGGCTGCCCGACCAGGTCCAGGGTCGGGTCGGTACGCAGGATCGCCAGCTCCAACCGCCGCAGCTCCACGCCGGGATCGACGCCGAACTCGTCGCCCAGCCGCTCCCGGTAGACCCGGTAGGTCCGCAACGCGTCGACGGCCCGTCCGGAGCGGTACAGGGCGAGCATGAGCTGCCCGGTCATGCGCTGCTGCTGCGGATGCTCGGCGGCCTGATCCACCAGCTCTTCGAGGATGGACAGGTGCCGGCCCAACCGGAGCTGCGCGTCCCACCGATCCTGCATCGCGGCCAGCCGGGCCTCGGTCAGTCCGGCGCAGAGTCGGTCCCGGGTCTCGTCGTTCGCCACATCGTGCAGGGGTGCACCCCGCCACAGGTCGAGGGCCTCGCTCAGGAGGGCGACCCGCTCCTCGTCGGTACCGCTCGCACGGGTCCGTCGGACGAGTTCCCGGAACCGGTGCACGTCGACCCGCATGGGGTCGCACCGCAGCACGTAGCCGGCGCCTTGGCGGGCGAGCGAGATCGCGTACCGCTCGCTGCCCGCTGCGGCCAGGGCGCCCCGCAACCGGCTGACGTGTGCGTGGACCACCCGGTTGGCGGTGGGCGGCGGCTCGTCGAGCCAGCACGCCCGGACCAGGCTGGTGGTGGCGACGAACCGGTTGACGCCGAGCAGCAGGACCGCCAGGACCAGCCGCTGCTTGCGCGAGCCGACGTCGACGGGAACTCCTCCGGACACCGCACGCACCGGCCCCAACAGCCCGAACTCCATCGGCACCCCGTTGTCGATGACCATCGCTGTGATGTCGCGGCTACAAACTGTATCGCGATTGTGGCGTTGGCGGAGTACGTGCGTCGATGTCCGTTGGTGGGCGGGCCGGTTGCCGGCAAGTCCTCTACCGGTTGCCTACCGGTCACCGCTCCGCCGTCGGCGGTCTCGCACTCTCCCGTGCCGACGTCCGGCACGAACTGGAGCGGCACCGGCATCGGCGGCACGTCCGGCGGCAGGTGGCCGACGACCGGCCAGCGGCCGGACGGCTGTGGGAAGACCTCGACCACGAACAGCACCGGCTGCTCGGTGATCGCCCGCAGGTCGTCCGGCGGCGTGCTGGCACGGCAGTCGAAGAAGGCGATCCGCGTCGGGCGCCTGAGCGCGCAGGCGTACGTGCCACCGGTGGTCCAGGTCGACCCGCGGCAGCGTGCCCGACTCGGTCGCCTTCTTCTCTGCCATGCCCACTCCCAGAGTCTCCTGGTGATTAGTAGCTAGTTCCCGGTATAAGGAGCGTATTCACCCCATTTGGCGGTCGCCGCGTCGTGGAATTTCCGCCCAAGTTCATGATTCTTGCGGACGGCGCGGATGTCGTTGCCGGAGGTCCACGGCGGGCTCATGGTCTGTCGACGATCGCTCCTCGGTCCACCGTGATGGTCCATGTACTGCTGTTCCCGACCACGGATGGCCCGGTACGCGGGATCCGAACGGCGTAGGTGCCACGGGAGTGTCGCGTACGCCCACTTGTCGAGTATCGCCGTGCCGAATCCCCGCTTGTTGTATTCGTGCCCGCTGCTCCGCGCGGCGGCGACGAGGAGCGGATGCCCGTAACCACTGGAACGACCCACGTACACCTGCTGCGTCTTGTAGTTGAACTTCGTGTAGGTGACGTAGACCAGGCGGTTCCCCTTGTCGTCACGCACCGGTTTGGTGCCCGACTCCGTCACCGGCTCCGGCATCGGAAGCAGCTCGGGCACCTCCATGTCGACCGGCTTGTTGAGCAACTGGATCAGCAGCATCAGCACGCCGATCGGACCCGGTCCCTTGAGCCGGCCACCGCCCGGCGGCGGCTTCGGCGACGTACCGGTGCTCGTACCGGTGTCCGGACCCGGTGGGATCACCACCTGGAGCCCGCGCGGAGTCTCCACCAGGGCGCCGTCCGGGTCCCGGTTGGTGACCGGGTTCTGGTGCGCGTACCCGTACGCGCCGAGGTTGCGGGAGTTGAACACCCCGCCCTCGCCGGGCAGCTTCGCACCCGGGTTCCCGGCATCCGGCAGGTAGTCGCCCATCGCGGGGTCGGGGTTCTGCCACACCGCCGTACGCGGGTCGTAGTAGCGGGCGCCGTAGTAGTAGAGCCCGGTCTCCTGGTCCAGCTCCTTGCCGCTGAACTGGTACGGGGTGGGCGCGCCGGCGCTCTCGTCGACCCAGGTCTCGCCGCCCGGGAAGTACCGCAGGTGCTCGACGACCTGACCGTCGGCATTGGTGCCGTACGAGGTGGATTCGAGATGGTCCTGGTGGTAGTAGAACTGGTTCGCCTCGACATAACGCTCCGGCTCGACCACCTTCGACACGAGCCGGGTGCCGCCGACGAAGACGTGCTTGTAGCTCGTCTGCTTGCGCTGCGAGTACGCCTCGTTCGGGTAGATGCTGACGTTGCCGCGACCCGCGTCCTTCACCACCCGGGTGCCCTGGTCGTCGTAGACAAAACGCACGTCGCTGTCGCTCGGGCAGGACGACTCGTCCTCGGTGAGCAAGTGGTCGCGGTCGGCCTTGTCGCGTACGCAGACCAGCCGGTTCTCCTCGTCCCAGACCATCTGCCGCCGGTTGTCCCGGTCGGTGCGGCTGATCTGGTTGCCGTTGGCGTCGTACTTGAGGTCGTACGGCCCGAGGTCGGTGGGCGCGTGCGGCTGGGCACCCTTGAACTCGTACGGATACCGGTACGTCGTCGCCGGCTGGACGACCGGCGTCGAGCCGACGATCTCGTGCCGCTGGTCCTTCAGCGTGACGTTGTCGATGCTGTCGTAGGACATCGACACCTGGTAGCGGTCCGTCGGCCCGTCGGCGGCGGCCCGGTACTCACCCTGCGAGCCGGTGAGCCGGTGCAGGGAGTCGTAGGCGAACGTCTGCCGGCCGGTCCGGTCGTCGGTCCCGCTCTCGATCCCGGTGACGTTGCCGACGTTGTCGTACGCGTAGTCGGTGTGTTGGAACTCGACCCCGGTACGCAGGCTCGACGCCAGGGTGGCCAGCCGGCGGTCCTCCGCGTCGTAGGTGAACCGGGTCCGGGTGCCGTTGCCGGTTTCCAGCAGTGCGCGCTGCTCGAACTTGTCGTAGTCCAACCGGGTCAGGTACGGGTACGTCCGCCCGCCCTTGACCCCGGTCGCGCCGTCGACCAGCCCGCCACTGTTGTAGTGGTACGACAGCACCTCCCCGTCGGGGTAGGTGAGTTGCAGCATCCGGTTCCAGGTGTCGTAGCGGTACTGGGTCGTGTACCGGACGTCCCGGTCGACCCCTTCGGCCACCGTCCGGGTCTCCTTGGTGACCTCGCCCAGCGGCCCGTACTCGCGCTCGACCGTGCCGGCCGCGTCGCGCACCTCGACCACCCGACCGGCGCCGTTGTTCGGCGCTCCCGGCGCCCCGTACCGGTAGGTGACGTCGTTGCCGTCGAAGACCGGGTACCGGATAGCGGCGAGGCGGTCGAAGTCGTACTCGTACTCGATTGCCTTGTGCCTCTCGGCCAGGTTCGCGGTGATCTCCTTGACCGGGTTGTCGGCGAGGTCGTAGACCGTCTGGGTCCGCCCGGTGTCCGGGTTGTCGACGACCGTGCGCCGGCCGAAGTGGTCGTACGCCGAGGTGGTGACGTTGTCCTGGTCGTCGACCAGGCGGGTGAGCTGACCCAGCGCGTCGTAGCCGTAACTGGTCCAGATGACCGGCTGGCCACCGGCCGGGTTGGCCTCCATGACCCCGACGGTCAGCCTGCGGACGTCGGTGTAGGTGCGGGTGGTGTTGCCGTTGGCGTCGGTCGCGGCGACCTCGAACTGGGTGCTGCCCGCCCGGTCCGGGCCGAACCCGTACGCCGTGCTGGTCACCGTCTGGTCCGGCAGCACCGTCCTGGTGGCCCGGTCGAGGACGTCGAAACTCGTCCGGGTCGGCCGGACCGAGTCGAACGTCGACCGGAACCGGTTGTTGAGCGGCCCCTTGAGCTCCGTCGTCGGGTAGTACTGCTCGACCGCGCGGCCGAGGAAGTCGTACACGGTGCGCCCGGAAACGGTCATCACGTTCGCGACCGGGATGTCCGGACCGGTGCTGACGGCCGCGTCCTTCTTCACCTGGGTGACCCGGGCCAGGCCGTCGGTGAAGGTGATCGTGTCGATCGAGTCGGTCTTGATCGACCCGTCGCTGTTGCGGTCGATGTGCCGGGTCACCGCGTACGGCACGGTCGCCTCGGGGTGGTACTCGAAGTC
Source organism: Micromonospora sp. NPDC050397 (assembly GCF_044901685.1). Classification (NCBI taxonomy): domain Bacteria; kingdom Bacillati; phylum Actinomycetota; class Actinomycetes; order Micromonosporales; family Micromonosporaceae; genus Micromonospora; species Micromonospora sp. NPDC050397. The sequence goes on along the minus strand of NZ_JBJDPS010000001.1, from coordinate 1,127,440 downwards.
GATCGTCGGGTGGTTCTCGGCCGTCTCGTGTGCGCCGACGACGGCGTCGATCCGGCCGACCGCGTCGTAGTAGTACCGGATCCGCTGGTTGTTGACGTCGGTGAACGTCTCGACCAGGCCGTGGCGCAGGTTGTAGGTGCTGGTCGAGCGGAGGCCGAAGCTGTCCCTGGTGGCGGTCACGTGGGTGGTGGTGGCCGGGTCGTACTCGTAGTCGATCCGGTACCGCTGCCCCTTGGCGTTGGACGGGTTGGTGACCGACTTCAGGTTGCCGTCGGCGAAGTAGCCGAGGTCGGTGACCGCGGTGGCGCCGTCGGCGAGCCTTGCCCGGTGCTGGGTCACGTTGCCGGTGCCGCAGTCGACCGTCGACTCGCGGTGCCGCATCAGCACACCGTTGCCGCGTACGTCCTCGGTCTTCGCCGTGTCCACGATGCCGCTGGCACGGCAGGCCGCGTCCTCGGCGGTGTAACGGATCTTCGTCTCCACGTCGTCGCCCGGCCCGGCCTCGGCGGCGTCCAACGTGCGCGTGAGGTTGCCGACCTCGTCGTAGGACATCTCCTGGTACGTGGTCTTGCCCGGCGCGTCCTGACCCTCGTGGAAACGCTGGTCGGTACGGACAAGCTGGGGGAAGATCGTCGCGGTGGTGCTCGCCGGGTCGGCCACCCGGCCCGGGTTGGTGACGTCGCGCAACTGGTACGCGCTGGTGGTCTCCTGGAACGGCCTGCCGGCGGCGTCCGTGGTCAGCTCGCGGCTGACGAGCCCCCGGGTGTAGTGGCTGTCGGTACGGAACTCGCGGGTGATGCTGCGGTACACGGCGTCGGCCGCGCCCGGGTCGCGGTGCTCCTCGACCACCGAGCCGTAGCCTCGGAACTCCCGCTCCAGGCGGTCGTAGCTGCCGCCGGAGTAGCGGAACGTCGTGAGCTGGGTGTCCTGCCCGTCGCCGGCCTGACCGTCGTGTAGCGCGACCCGGGAGAGCACGAACTTGGAGTTCGGCTGGTCGTAGGTGTTGCCGTCGCGGGTGTAGTCCAGGTCGATGCGGGCACCGAGCGGTCGCTTGACCTGCCGGAGCAGGTTGGTACGGCCGGTCTGGTTACGCGCGACGACCAGTTCGTTGTCGCTGGTGGACCGGAGGTGGTCGACGAACCCGTCCCCGTCGATGTCACGCAGGGCCTGTTCGGACCGGCTGACGCCGACCGAGGTGTCCGCGCCGGGGTTGGTGACGACGCAGCCGAAGATCAGGCCGACGCAGGCGGAGAAGGTGACGTACCCACCGGCGCCGAGCTTCGCGTTGACGTCGGTGTTGACGCCGGGCAGGCTGCCGGCGAACGGCGCGGCCGGGGCGAACCCGGCGCCGGTGTTCAGCGCCACCCGGATCGGGTCGCCCTCGAACACCCGGTCGGTCAGGCCGTCGCCGTTGACGTCGAGCAGGCTGCTCTCGGTCGAGCTGCGGCCCTCGTTGAACGACGCGCCACCGGCGAACCCGTAGAAGTCGGTGCTGAATCCGATGTTCACGCCACCGTTGCGGGTGGTCCCGTCGTGCAGCGCGCCGCCCGGCCACGGCTCGGGCGCGGCGAACCGGTACCCCAGGTTCAGCGCGGCCCGGCCGTCGGCGTACACCCGGTCGGGCAGGGCGTCGCCGTTGATGTCGAGCAGGTCGAACTTGCCGTTCGACTCCCCGGCGCCGAGGTTGCCGCCGATGCCGAGCGGCGGTAGGTCGTTGCCGGAGGTGGAGGTGTTCGCCGACGAGTGGGCGGGCGGTGCGGCGTACCCCCGGCCGGTGGTGATGGTGCGGGCGGCGCTGCCGGCGCCCGCGTTGGCGGACGTGGTGCCGGTCTTGCGGACGTTGCCGTCCGGGGTGGCCGAACGGTTGGCACCGAGCTGGCCGGTGGGATCGGTGTACATGATCCCCGCCGCGCCGACCACGTCCGGGAAGTGGTCGCCGTTCATGTCCAGGTAGTCCAGCTCGCCCACCGCGTCGCCGGAGGCGACACTGCCACCGACGCCGACCACGCTGCCGCTCACCGAGATCTGCGTCGACCGGGAGACCCGGGGCACGGCGGTGACGTCGTCGAAGTCGGCGGCCAGCGGAGCGGTGAGCGCGGTGGTGCCGAGCCGGGAGCTGCTCGTGGCGTCGGCCGCCGCCCACAGGTGGTCACCGGCCTCCCAGCGTGCCTTGGCGGGCGCCGGGCTGAACGGGAAGACCTTCGGCGGTGCGACCCGGGGGTCGGCGGCGAACTCGTCGCGGTCGCGTTCGGGGTCGACGTCGGCCGGTAGCTGCCCCCGGTAGCTCTCGTCGACGACGAGCGCGTCCTGGGCGATGGGCTGGCCGGCGCGGTCCCGGTTGCCGTTGTAGCCGATCACGCCCCAGCCCCGGTACGGCTGTGCGAACGCGCCCTCGGCCGCCGCGCTGTGCAGCGCGCTGGGTGCCGTTCCGAGGGTGGCCTCGTCGTAGCCGACCCGCACCGACTGCCCGGTCAGCTTGCCGGCGAGTTGCCGGTCGGAGGTGCTGAAGTCGAGGAAGAGCTCGGTGCCGGCGCTGACCGGTACGGTGAGCGGCGGCTGCTCCGGGATCTGGCCGTCGGTGATCTCGATGACCCGCTTGGCCAACAACGCGCCGCGCGTCTTCACCGTGAACACCAGCCGGGAGTCCAGGGTGGGGTCGTCGACGGTGAGCGTCGGGGCGACCAGGAGCGTGCCGTCCGCCGGGACGGGGTAGGACCCCTGCGGCGCGGTCAGGCTGTTCGCCGGGTACATGTCCACGTCGTACGGGGCCTCGATGACCTGCCCGGACGCGTACTCGGCGCGCGGTGACCAGGCGAGTTGGCCCAGGTCGATCGGCGAGTCGACGCGCACCCGCCACTGCAGCCGCTGTCCCTGCTCGACCGGGACCTCACGGTCGATCGCGATGTCGCCGACCTGACCGGCGGGGAGCGTCTGCTCGAACACGGTCCGGCCGTCGAGGGTGACGAGCGCGGTGACGTCGTCGGTCGTCGCCGCCCGCTTGGTCAGCGCGCCGGAGAGCCGTACGGTGCCGGTCGTCGGCACGGTCACCGAGGTGGCCCGGCCGCCGAGGGTGAAGTCCCGCGAAGCCTGGTACCGGTAGGGGTGCAGACCGTTGACGTCGGTGCTGTCCGGAACCTCGGTGTAGTCGATCCGTGGGTCCCACGCGACCCGGTCGTACGCCCCGTCGGCGTTCGACTGCACCCGGAAGTAGAGCCGGTCACCGCGCTGGACCGCGATCGAGTCGACGCCGGCCGGCGGGTGCGTACCGAAGTCGCTGGCGCCGATCTGCCGGGACCAGAGTTCGGTCGCCTCGTGCTGGATTGCCACCCGTACGCCGTCGGCGCCCTCGTACCCGGCCCGCTCCGGCGCGGTCTCCTCGACCAGCCGGACGTCGCCGCTGATCCGGACCGCGCCGTCGAAGGGCGCGACCCAGCGGCGCACCGTGTCCACCAGCGGGTGCGAGTCGGTCTGCCGTTCCCGGTCGACGGTGAAGTCGGCGAGCAGCCCGCTCGCGTCCACCGGCAGCGAACCGATCGGCACCGGGGTGTCGCCGGACGCGCCGTACACCGGCGCGCCGTCCGGGCCGATCCGGCCGAACAGCACCCCACCGCCGTTGACCAGGTCGATGATCCCGTCGCCGTTGACGTCCGCGAGGTAGCGGTCGGTGGTGGTGAAGGTGTCGACGTGGTCGAGCTGCGCCGTCACCCCGAGGTAGCTCTCCACGCCGACGGTGAGGGTGTCGCTGTTCTCCCGGAAGATGCCCGGCAGGTTCCGTAGCGGGGTGAGCTCCGCGCTGAACCGTGGCTGGCCGCCCGGCCGGGCCAGGTTCTTCCGGTACGTCATGCCGTCGTCGCCGCGGAACACCTTGTCCGGGAGGTTGTCCCCGTCGACGTCCACCAGGGCCAGCAGGCCGGTCTCCTCGGCGCTGCTGAAGCCGGTCTTCACCCCGACCGAGCCGGACTTGGTCCGGAACGGGCCCGCCCCGACGTAGAGGTGTCCGCCGGCGCCGGTGCTGGTGTTGCTGTTGAGCGCGCCGGCCTCGCCCGCGCCGCCGCGTACCGCGCCGACCGCGTCGTTGCCGAGGCCGTCGTCCGGTGACTCCCAGGTCACCCGGTCGAACGCCCGGTACGCCCCGGAGCCGTCGCGGATGTCGTCGAAGTAGTCGAACGTGTGCCCGGCGAACCGCTGGCCGTTCTCGTCGAACTCGGTGACCGACCGCAGCAGCGTCTTGCCGAACGCGCCGGTGGTGTAGTCGAACTCGTACTGCCGGATCGGCAGGTTGTCCAGGGTGACCTCGATCCGACGCAGGAGGTCGGCGGTCACCCGCTTGAAGCCGCCCCGGGCGTCGATGGAGACGTCCGGGCGGCGCGGCTCCTCCAGCTCACGGTCGCGGACGAAGGTAACCGCGTACGGGCCCTCGGTGTCGGCGTCCCCGGTGTAGGTGATCTTCTGGAGGTACAGCGTGCGTCCGGGCACCGACCCGTCCGTGACGCCCGCGTCGTCCTGGCGGACGCTGTGGTAGCGCATGACGTTGCCGTGCGGGTCACGCACCTCCCGCAGGGCCCACTGGAATCCGTTGCCGACATCGTCGGTCAGGGTGGACGTCGCGGTGCCACCGAAGTGGAACCGGCCGCCGCTCTTGTCCACGACCTCCCAGGTGTAGTTCTTCGGCGAGGTCCCGTGCCGGACGATTCGCGCGAAGCCGCCCTCGACTCGGGTGTGGAAGACCTTCTCCGCCGACCGGGCCTGCAACGCGGCGCGGTGCGCGACCGGCGTCAGTTGCTCCCCGCCGAACAGGTACGTCTCAGTTTCCAGCCCGCCGTCGTAACGCGGAACGCCCCACCTGGTGTCCACGGTGATCGACGGCAGTGGCAGGTCCCAGCCCAGGCCGAGCCAGCCGTTGCCGCCCGCCGAGTTGTAGCCGACCGCGAGCTGCGGCTGCATGCCGCCCCGCCCCGGCGGCACCACGAGCGGGTACGACAGCGCGGCGTCGCCGGTGTTGCTCGCGCCCGGCGCGTTCACCAGCGTCAACCCCGCCCCGGGGTTGGCGGCCTCCAGATCCTTGATCTGGGTCGGGTTGAACGAGCTGGTCTCGGCGTGCTCCGGCACCGTAACGACCGCGTTGACCATGGTGGCGAGACGGTTGGCCCGGGACACCACCACGTGCTCTTCCTCGTCCACCCGGACCCGCTCCAGCGGCAGCCAGCAGCCGCTCGCGTCGTCGAACGAGTACGTGTGCACGTCCTCGGCGCCGAAGCTCGCGCCAACCCGCTCCGGGTCGTACGGGATGACGACCTCGATCTCGCTCTCGAACGCGAAGGGTTGCGGGGTGAACCGGTATCCCTGCCTCGGCCCCTCGGTCACGTTTGTCATGCCGACGTCGAGTGGGGGCAGCTCGTCCGCAGTGAGCGGGGTGATCCCGATCGGCACCGGGACCCGGGTCGCGCCGGCACCGATGACCAGCCGCGCGCCGTCGTACGCCACGGTCGTCGGCGCGGCCTGGGCCGCTTCCCGGACCTCGCCGTCGGTCGCCGGCTGTCCCACCACCGCCTGGTACTCCGGCAGGGTGCTGATCGTCGACGCCTGCGGCGCGACCAGGCCACAGGCGAGCGGGGCCCGTGGCGCCGCCGCGTCCGGTCCCTGCCCGGACCGGTTCGAGAGCCTGCTGTCACTCGCGGTCAGGCCACCGGCGGCCATCGCCAGGACCACGAAGGCCGCGACGGCGCGGCCGCCGAGCGTGTGGGCGAGAACGGCGTGCCCAGGATTCACCCTCATGATCACCTCTCCGACGAAGCCCGAGAGGACAGATTGCCATCGATCAATCCGGTGAACGTTGCGGTTTTGTTGCACTCCCCCGCGTCAGGACGGCGCACGTCCGTGCCGGTTCGGACGCCCGGAGCACGGCGTCGACCACCGCCCTCCTCACGCGGTACGGATCAGGCGCCCTGACCCTGGTTCTGCATCAGGCCACCGTCCATGAAGTAGGTCGAGCCGGTGACGTACTCCGCCTCGTCGCTGGCGAGGAAGACCGCGAGTCGGGCGATCTCGGTCGGCTGGGCGGCCCGCCGCCACGGGATGCTCTGCACCTGCTCCTCCAGGTACTTCGGGTCGTCGATCGCCCTCTGGTTGAACGGGGTGAGGACCATCCCGGGGCCGATGTTGTTGACATTGATCTTCATGGGTGCGAGTTCGAGCGCCATGCTCTTGGACAGGTTGAGCAACGCGCCCTTGCTGGCGTCGTAGTCCGATCCCCCGGCCCGCGCCACCTCCTGGTGCACCGAGGTCACATTGATGATTTTCCCCCTGCCGCCCTGGTCGCGGCGGTGCTGCGCGAATCGCCGGGAACAGAAGAAGGCGCCGTAGACGTTCGTTCGGATCGCCTTGTCCCAGGTCTCGGTGTCGAGGTCGATCACCGGGATTCCGGACGCGTCGACTCCGGCGTCGTTCATCAGCACGTCCAGCGCGCCGAACTCCGCGAGCGCGTCGTCGAACATCGCACCCACCTGGTGCTCGTCGCTGATGTCGCCCTGCACGACGATCGCCCGCCGCCCGGACTGCTCTACCTGCCGCCGGGTGTGCTGCGCACCGTCGTGGTCCGTGAGGTAGTGCACCACCACGTCGGCCCCCTCCCTGCCGAACTCGATAGCGGTCGCCTGCCCGATCCCCGAGTCGGAGCCGGTGATCAACGCGGTCATTCCGTTGAGCCGTCCAGCCATCAGTTGCCTCCCTGCGGGGTGGAGACCGCGTCGGTCGACGCGGCGTCGAGCTGCCAGGCTGCGAGGACCAGTCCGATGTGCGAGAACGCCTGCGGGAAGTTGCCCAGCTGCGTCCCGGTGAAAGGGTCGATCTGCTCCGCAAAGAGCCCCAGGTCGTTGGCGCTGTCGGCAAGATTCTCGAACCGCGCGACGGCCCGGTCGCGCTCGCCCGCGAGGGCGAGGCAGGTGACCATCCAGAACGAGCAGAGAAAGAATGCCGCCGGATCGCCGTCCCAGCGGCGGACCAGACCCCCGTGGGAAAGCCGATCCTCGATCAGGCTCATCGTCGCGCGCATCCGCGGGTCGGTGGCCGGCAGGAACCCGACAATCGGCATGACCAGCACGCTCGCGTCGAGCTGGTCGGAGCCGAAGGCCCCGGTGAAGGCACCCACCTCGTCGTTCCACCCCTCGCGCAGGATCGCGTCCCGAACCTCATCCCGGGCACCGGCCCACCGGGCAAGGTCACCGCCGTCGCCGATCCGCCCGCCGAAGCGGGCCGCCCGATCCAGCGCCACCCAGCAGAACACCTTGGAGGACAGGTAGTGCCGCTGCGCGTCTCGCGCCTCCCACATTCCGGCGTCCGGCTCCCGCCAGGCGGTAGCCGCCCGGTCGGCCAGGTTGCGCAGCAGGTCGCGGATCTCGTCGGGCATGGGGCTGAGGTAGTCGCGCAACAGCCAGGCCGCGTCCAGCACCTCACCGGGTACGTCGAGCTGCCGCTGCCGCCAGGCCTCGTTGCCGATCCAGACCGGTGTGCTGTTGCCGTACCCGCTCAGTGTGTCCGCCTGACGTTCCGAGATGTCCCGCTCACCCTCGACATCGCACATGATCGGCACCGGTCGATCACCCACCTGACCGACCGCCGAGGCCACCCAGCTGAACAGCCGGTTCGCCTCCGTGGGGCAGGCCGCCACCCAAAGCGCGTGCAACGTCATGCTGAAGTCACGCATCCACGCGTACCGGTAGTCGTAGTTGCGGTCGTCGCCGACGCGCTCGGGCAGCGACGTCGTCGCGGCGGCCACGATCGCCCCACTGGGCTGGTAGGTGAGCCCCTGTAGCACCAGCGCGTGTTGCCGAACCAACTCCGGGTAGCAGCCCTGGTACTCATGCTCCATCGCCCAGGAGCGCCACGAGTCCACCGTCTCGTCAACCGTCCGCCGGACATCGGCCGCCAGTGGGCGGGCGTCGCCGTAGGTCGGGGTGTACGCGAGCTTGAACGTCTCCTGCTGCCCTGTCCCGACGCGGAACCGGGCCGATGCGTCGTCGTTGTCGCTCTCCAGCGGCACGCTGGCCGTCAAGGTCAGCGTCGTCGCTCCCGCCGTGGCCACCAGTGCGTCGTTCTGGCGCATCAGATACGCGTGCACCCGACCGTACTGGAACCGGGGGGAATAGGACATCTCAAGCAGGACCACACCGGAGAGGCCCTCCACCAGCCGGACCAGGGCGCCCGGGGATCGACGGCCGATCTGATGTCCCCGCACCCCGGGCTCCAGCGCCAGCGCGTCGGTCACCGCCACCGAGCCGTGCTCGGTGGTGAAAACGGTACGCAGTGCCAGAGTGCCGTGCACGTAGGCGCGCTTCACCTCGTACGCGCCCTGCGGACGAATCGACCAGTGCCCGCCATGCTCGTCCAGCAATCGGCAGAACACCGACGGCCCATCGAACCGGGACGGACACCACCAATTCACCGACCCGGTGCGGTCGACGAGTGCGGCGGTACGCCCGTCGGCCAGCAGCCCATGATCCTTGATCTCACTCCTGCCCACCCGTCGGCCTACCCGCCAGTCCCGGACTTAAGCAGAACGGCCGGGAGGCAGGGGCCCGACCCTCGGCGGCAACACCCCCGTCACCACACCCACCCGGGTGAAGATTGGTCATTGACCATGACCGATGGGTCAACTTAGGATGGGCAAGCGCTTTCCAGGCCACCAGGACTCGCCTTCGCCGACCGACCTTCCGCTCGTGGTTCGCATCGACCGGGGAGAGACAGCATGGATCGCACCATTCTCCGCCCGCCCACGACTCGACCAGGGCTCGCCCGACGCCTGCTCACCGCGACACTGGTCGCTCTGCTGCTGCCACTCGCGCCGGCCCCGGCGTCAGCCAGGGGCACGCGTCCGGCCCCGCCGACCGCCGACATCGCCGCTGACGTCGACCGAGCCCACGGCGCCGACGACCGCTGCGGGTGGGGCTACAGCCCCTCGACCACAATCTTCTTCGGTCGGGGCAGAGCCGACTCGGGCGTGGCCAACCACGACATCGGCAACGGCTGCACCATCATGGACATCATCTGGCGGGAGGCGCCGTTCGCCGACCACGGCGCCTTCGTGAGGCTGGTCGACCGCCTCACGACGCACCTGATCAGGAGCCGGGTCATCACCGCGCGGGAACGCACGAGCATCGTCGGTGCCGCCCGGTGGTCCGATGTCGGCAAGGACCAGGCGGTCACCGGGAGACGGGCGGTGCCCGACGCCAGGATCGGTCTCGTGCTCTACACGGTACGGGCCACCATGCCGTCCGCGCCCGAGGCGACCCTGGCAGCGCTCGCCGGCTGCGGATACCGCAACGCCGAGCCCTCCGGCGCCGTGAACAACTTCTACGGCAGAAGTGCCGCCGCGCTCGCACCCCTGATCGCGGACGCCAACGTTTCCGTACCGTCGATCGGAATCAGCCTCGGCGACCTCGAGACCAATCTCGACGGCGTGATCGCCGACGCGAACGCGTTCGGCGCGAGGTACGTCCGCATCTCGGGGTCGAGCGCCTGGCAGCTCGAGGACTACCGGAGACTGGCGGCAACCCTGAACACGGTCGGTGCCTCGCTCAAGCGGGCCGGCATCACCGTGGCGTATCACAACCACGGATTCGAGTTCACCGCCACGGACGGCGTACGCGGTTACGACGTGCTCGTGCGCGAGACCGACCCGCGCCTGGTCGCCATGGAACTCGACCTGTACTGGGCGTCCAGTGTCGGAGTGGACCCGGTGGCCCTGATCAAGCAGTATCCCGGGCGGTTCTCGCTGTTCCACGTGAAGGACATGGCCGCCGACGGCTCGTTCGCCGACGTGGGCGAGGGCACGATCGACTTCACCCGGATCTTCGCGTACAGCGGGGTTGCCGGTGTCGACCACTACCTGACGGAGAACGACAACCCCTCCCCCGACGGAGTCTCGTCCGCCTGCGACAGCTACGCAAACCTCCGCGCGCTCCGCTACTGACGACGCTCGCCGAGGTGTTCGACCACGGCGGCGTCCGACGATTCACGGCCAGGAGGCACTACCGTGAGATTCAGCTACGCCATGCTGCCCGACTACCCGATCGCGCAGTCGCTGGCTTCCATCAGGCTGGCGGAGGAACTCGACTTCCACGCGGTGTACGCGGCGGACGAGCCGTGGCACAAGGACATGTGGCTGCTGTTCGCGGCCGCCGCGGCACAGACCTCACGGATCCGGATGGGACCGAGCGTCTCGGCCGTCACCCTGCGCGAACCGAGCCTGATCGCGCAGGCCGCCGCGACCCTGGACGAACTGACCGGTGGCCGGGCCGAGGTCGTGTTGGGCAGCGGCAACTTCGGCGTACTCGCCCAGTACAAGATCGACTGGACGACCACCAGACCGCTCACCCGGGTGAAGGAGGCGGTCGAGGTCGTCCGCACCCTGCTCGACCACGGCACGATAACCCGAGACGGCGAGTTCTACTCCTACGACGGCCTGTTCACCTTCGCCCGCCCGATCCAGCGGCACCTCCCGGTCAAGATCGGTGCGATGCGGGGACCGAGGTCGTTCCAGGCCGCCGGTGAACTTTCCGACGGCATGCACCACGCGCTCAGCTACTCGCGCGCGGCCTACGAATACGCGGTCGAGCACTTCCGGATCGGCGCGGAACGCGCCGGCAAGGACTGGCGGTCGCTGGACATCGGCGCCTGGGTGGTGTTCGCCGTCGGGCCGGACTCGACCGCGGCCAAGGAGGCGGCCCGGAGCATGGTCGGCCTGTACGCCTCGGCAATGCCCGCCGAGCAACTCGAACGCAACGGTGTGGACCCCGACGAGATGGTGCCGATCATCGATGCCATCGCAGCCGGTGATCTCGCGCGCGGCATCGAGCTGACGACCCCGGAGATCACCGAGAAGCTATCGCTCGCCGGCACCCCCGACGAGGTACGGGCGAAGATCGCGAGCGACATCGCCCCGACCGGTGTCAACCACATGATCTGTGCCATCACAGACGCCACCCTGGTGAAATCCTTCACCGGCCGCGACGTCCCCGGCGTTGCCGACGTCGACGGTCAACTGCGCCTGATTCACGACAAACTGATGCCAGCCTTCGGGTGAGCCACACACCACGTCCCGCCGCGCACCGGGGCGTCCCGGTCGTCGGTCGAGCCGTCCCCGTCCGCGTCAGGTGCCCGCCGCCGGGGTGGGCACCGTCTCCGGCAGCAGCCCCGTGGCCTTCATCGCCGCCCACAACTCGGGCGGGATCGGATGAGCCAGGAGGGCGGCGCTGTCGGTCACCTCGTGCGGTGCCCGCGCGCCGACCACCACGGTCGCGATGGCCGGGTGCCCGAACGCGAACTGGATCGCGGCGGCCAGTGGCGGAACGTCGTACCGGTGACAGAGGTCCCGGATCGCGCGGACCCGACCGAGCAGCGCCTCGGGGACCTGGGAGTAGCCGTAGGCAGCACCGGTTCGCGGCTCGGCGAGCAGGCCGGACTGGAACACGCCCGCCGCCATCACCGCGATGCCACGCTGCTCGCAGAGCGGCAACAGGTCGGCCAACCCGGACTGGTCCAGCATCGTGTAGCGGCCGGCGAGCAGGACAGAATCGGGTCCGGGATCGGGTGCCTCGCGGATGAACCGGGCCGCCACGTCGGCGTGGTTCACGCCGAGCGAGACGGCCCGGATCACGCCGCTGGCGCGAAGGTCGGCCAGGGCCCGGTACGCCTCGGCGAGAGCCGTCGGGTAGTCCTGGTCCGGGTCGTGCACGTGCAGGACGTCGATCCGGTCGAGGCCGAGACGTTCCAGACTCTGCTCCACCGAGCGGATCACGGCGGGATAGCGGTAGTCGAGCCGGGGACCGACGCCGGCTGGCGGGTCGGCCCAGATCGACTGGGTGTCCGTGCCACCCGGCTCGATCAGCCGGCCCACCTTCGTGCAGAGGACGTACTCGTCGCGCGGGCGGGGGCGCAGTGCGAGGCCGGCGCGGGTTTCCGAGCGACCGTACCCGTAGACCGGTGCGGTGTCGTAGAGCCGGATGCCGAGCCGCCACGCGGCGTCGATCGTGGCGCCGGCCTGTACCGCGTCGACCGGCGCGAACATGCCGCCGAGGGAGGCCAGGCCGAGACCGAGCCGGCTGACAGGCAGGCCGGTACGCCCGAGCGGCACCGTGTCATGCGCGTACATCTGTTGTCTCCGATGATCGGTCAGAGGGGTGCTGCCAGTGTGGTCACCACGTCGCCGGCCGGGCCGGTGGCGGCGTGCCGGTAGCCGGTCCCGGCCCACAGATGCGCCCGGTCGGCATCCCCGGCGGCAACCGCCGCCGCCCTGATCGGGCGGGTCAGGTGGTGCACCGCGGGGTAACCGAGCGGCGCCCCGGCCCGGTGACGGTCGACAAATCCGTTACGCAGCGCACGGGCCGGGCGGCCGGTGAAGGCGTGGGTCACGACCGTTTCGGTGAACGCCGGATCGGCGAGCGCGTCCCGGTAGGTCCGGCTGGCGCCGCTCTCGTCCGTACGCAGCAGCAGCGTGCCGACCATGACGGCGACGGCGCCGGCGGCGAGCAGGTCGGCGACCTGCTCCGGGCCGACCACTCCCCCGGTCGCCACCACCGGCAGCCCGGTCGCCTCGACAACCTCTCGGGTCAGCAGGCCGACGGGCAGCGGCGCGTCCGGTGCCTCCGGGCGGTGCGTGCCGCTGTGCCCACCCGCGTCGACGCCCTGGGCCACCAGCCCGTCGACGCCGAGTTCGCCGGCCGCCCTCGCCTCGGCCACGCTGGTGACGGTGACGAGCACACGCGAGCCGACCCGACGCAGCGCCGACACGACGCGCGGCTCGGGCAGCCCGAAGGTGAAGCTCACCACCGGCACCGGGTCGGCCAGCAGGAGGTCGATCTTGGCGGCCCAGTGGTCGTCGTCCTCCACCGGCTCCTCGGAGAGCGCTACGTCGTAGGGCCGGGCCTCGGGGGCCAGGTCCTGGGCGTACCGGCGGAACTCCGCCCGGTCCACCGGGACCGGGTTCGGCACGAAGAGGTTCATGCCGAACGGCACCTCGGCCCGGCGCAGCTCGTCCATCTCGGCCCGCATCGTCTCGGGCGTCTTGTAACCGGCGGCCAGGAACCCGAACCCGCCGACGGCCGCGACGGCGGCGACGAGCCGGGGCACACTCGGACCGCCGGCCATCGGCGCCGCCACCACCGGAAGTTCGCTGCCCAGCAGCGCGGTCCAGGGACTGGGACTGGTCACGACGACGATCATCCCCGATCGGGCCGGACCGAGCCGACTGGGTCCCGGGGAGCCCATTTCAGCGCTCGAATGTCGACAATGGTCCCGAATTACACGACAAAGCCGCGCTTGAATATTGACAGAATTCTGCAATAACATGACCGAGTCTAGCTCCGTTTCGAGCCTCTGAAGTCAGCGTGACGATCCCGCAGCCACCACGGGGGATGCCCCGCCTTCGAGCGTCGGCACGTCACCGTCACCGTCCCGAGAGAAACGAGTCATTCGATGTCACCGAGCAGCACCGAAGTAGCGACCAGACGGTCCGGGCGACCGTCACGCTGGATCGCCACCGGGACCGCAGTCGCCCTCGGCCTCCTCGTCGCCGGTGCCGGCACCGCCCACGCCGGCACCTCGTCCCAGACCACGCCGACGCCGGTGGTGACCCGCGCCGGCCTCGACCCGTCACTCGTACAGGGTCGAGGGGCGGCGGTCGGATTCCTGGAACAGGAGGCGGAGAACGCGCGCACGAACGGCACGGTGATCGGACCGGACCGCACGCCGTACACGCTGCCCGCCGAGGCGTCCGGGCGGAAGGCGGTCAAGCTGACGCCGGGACAGTACGTCGAGTTCACCCTGCCGAAGGCGGCCAACGCCATCACCGTCCGTTACAGCATTCCGGACGCCCCGAACGGGGGCGGGATCACCGCGCCGCTGAGCGTACGGGTCGACGGCGGACCGACCAGGACCATGACCCTGACCTCGCAGTACTCGTGGCTCTACAACCAGTACCCGTTCACCAACGACCCGAACGCGGACCTGTTGCACCCCGACTGGTGGATCACCGAGTGCGGCTGCGTACCGGCGGCCACCACGCCGACCCCGACGATCACCAAGCCGTTCCGCCCGATGCACTTCTACGACGAGCAGCGCCTCCTGCTCGGCCAGACCCACCGCGCCGGTGACAGGGTACGGCTGAGCGTGCCCGCTGACAGCGTCGCCGCCTGGACCGTGATCGACCTGCTCGACTCGGAACTGGTCGCGCCGCCTAGGGTCAGGCTGGTCGCGGCGAACGTGCTGGCGTTCGGCGCCGACCCAACCGGCCGGCGGGGCTCCGCCGCCGCGCTGGAGAAGGCGATCGCCTTCGCGAAGCTCGCCCGCCTCAAGGTCTACCTCCCGCCGGGCACCTACCAGGTGAACCGGCACATCATCGTCGACGACGTGACGATCGAGGGTGCCGGCAACTGGTACACGATCGTCAAGGGTCGCGAGGTCGCCCTCGATCCTCCGGCCCCGGACGGCTCGGTGCACACCGGGGTCGGCTTCTACGGCAAGGACGCCTCGGTCGGCGGCAGCGACAACGTCCACCTCTCCGGATTCGCCATCGAGGGCGACGTCCGCGAGCGGATCGACACCGACCAGGTGAACGGCATCGGCGGGGCGATGAGCGACTCGACCATCGACGGCCTGCACATCCGCCACACCAAGGTCGGTCTCTGGTTCGACGGGCCGATGAGCAACGTACGGGTGACCAACAACATCGTCGTGGACCAGATCGCCGACGCGCTGAACTTCCACATCGGCGTCACGGACTCGGTCGTGTCGAACAACTTCGTCCGCAACACCGGTGACGACGGCCTCGCCATGTGGTCCGAGACGACCTCGAACGCGAACAACACCTTCGACCACAACACCGTACAGACGCCGACGCTCGCGAACGGGATCGCGATCTACGGCGGCCGGGACAACACCGTCTCGCACAACCTGGTCGCCGACCCGATCCGCGAGGGCAGCGGCATCCACGCCGGCTCCCGCTTCGGCGCCGAGGCGTTCACCGGACAACTCCTGATCACGAACAACACCGTGGTCCGCGCCGGCACGTACGAACTCAACTGGAACATCGGGCTCGGCGCCATCTGGATCTACGCGCTCGACAAGAGCATCGACGCCGACGTCCAGGTGGTCGGCGACCACTACCTGGACAGCACGTACAACGCGATCATGCTGGTCAGCGAGTGGTCGGTGAAGGACCTCTACTCGATCAACGGGGTGCGGTTCAAGGACATCAGGGTCGACGGTACGGGCACCTCGGTGGTCAGCGCCCGGGTCGCCGGGTCCGCCTCCTTCGAGAACGTCGACGCCCGCAACGTCGGCGCGGTCGGGGTGAACAACTGCGGCTCGTTCCACTTCACCCCGGCCGGATCGGAGTTCGCCCTGACCGATCTGGGCGGCAACGACGGCGGCGGCACCACCGGGCCCTGGTTCGCCACCTGGCAACTGCCGAACACCATCACCTGCGACGACCGCCCGCCGGTTGTGGTGCCACCGGCCCCGGCGCCCTGGTGACAACCGAATAGCACCGATTCCGTTCGTGGGCGGGCGACCGGGCCGCGTGCCCGACCGCCCGCCCACGAACGTCCGGGAATCCCTACTGGAAGCCGAACCCGGGCGGCAGCGGCTCCCGGGTGAACAGCCGCAGCGGTACGGCGTCGGCGAGCGCCCGGTAACCGGTCGGGTTCAGGTGCAGGTGGTCCCCGACGTCGTACGCGGCGAGCAGTTGCCGGGGGTTGGCCGGATCACGGGTCACCCGGTCGAAGTCGACAACCCCGTCGAACCGTCGGCTGGTCCGGATCCAGTCGTTGACCCGTCGGCGTGCCCCCTCCCGGAAGCCCGCCGGGTCGTCGTAACCGGTGTTACCGCCGAACGGCAGCAGGGTCGCGCCGTACACCCGGATGCCGTGTGCGTGCGTCCGGGCCACGACCTGCTCGTACGCGGCGATCAGGTCGTCGGCGACGGCCTTCTGGGCGGCCTCGGTGGCCGCCGCGGTGCCGATGTCGTTGACGCCCTCGAACAGGATCAGCCACTTGACCCCGCTCTGCGCCAGCACGTCCCGGTCGAGTCGGGCCAGGACGTTGGGCCCCAGCCCGTCGTTGAGCACCCGGTTACCGCCGGCCGCCTGGTTGAGTACGGCAAGGTCGGAGGTGGGGCCGTGGCCGCGCATCCGGTCGAGCAACTGGTCCGGCCATCGGTCGTTGCCGTTGGTGGTGGAGCCCCGGCCGTCGGTCAGCGAGTCGCCCACCACCACGGCCGCCGCCGTGGACGCGGCCGACCACACCTCGACCCCGCTGAGCAGGTACCAGTGGTCGGTCGGGGTGGCGGCGGGCAGTTCGTCGGCCAGGACGTGGTTGCCGGCCAGCAGGTGGGAGGTGGTCCTCGAGCCCGGATGCGAGGTGACGTTGTTGGAGGCCTGTCCCTCGGCCAGGTAGATGGTCACGGTGAGATTGGTTCCCGGCGCCAGCGCGAAGCTCAACGGATCGGAGACGGCCTGCGCGCCGACCGGTACGACCATCGACGGCCGGCCGGAGAAGGTCACCTGCCGGGCGGTTCCCGGCCTGATCCCGCTGACGCCCGCCTCTCCGCCCGCCGGCAGCGCGACCGAGACGGCGGTGATCGGCAACGCGGCACCGCCGAACGCGTTGGAGACGCGCAGCCGCAGGTGTCGCCCGCCGACGGAGACGCGCACGGTCTGCCGCAGGGTGGCGTCGGCGAAGACCAGGTTGTCCTGGGTGAACGGCACCGGCGGCAGGTTGTGCGGTTCGGCCAACTGCGGCATCGACACCCAGGTGTTCACCCAGTGGCCGGTGGTCCGCGAGCCGGCCGACCCGCCGCCGGCAACACCGGCCGCCGACTCGTCGTCGGTCAGGTCGCGCAGGATCCTCGGCAGGGCGCCGGTGGTGGCGGCGAGCGCCCCGACCGTGACCAGTCCCGCCAGCGACGATCGTCGGTCCATGCCGACTACCCCTTCCGCCCGTACGGCACCGTCGGCACGGCGGTGGCCGTGACCGGCGGCAAGGGCGTGCTCTGATGGTTCCCCGTACGCATGGTCGTCTCCCTGTCGTCGGTGGTGCGCGGACCGCACCGTGGTTGGGTCGGCACCGAACGGCCCGGGTACGGAGGGTCGGGGTTCCCTCGCACCCGGGCCGTCGGGATGGTTCAGCTCACGGTGCAGGTCGGGGTGATACCGGTGGCGCTACCGGTGCCCTGGAAGCCGAACTCGGTGCTCTGGCCCGCGTTGAGCCGGCCGTTGTAGCTGACGTTGCGGAACTGGACACTGCCGCTGCTGCCGCTCGCGGTCGCGTTCCAGGTGTTGGTGACCGCCGCCCCGGACGGCAGGGTCAGGCTCACCGCCCACCCGGTGGTCCCCGAGGAGCCGGCGGTGACCCGGATCGTGGCGACAAACCCGCCGGTCCAGGAGTTGAGCGAGACGGTCGCGGAGCAGCCCGCGCCACCCGGGGGCGGGGTGGTCGGTGGACGGGTCGTGGGCGGCGTGGTCGGCGGCTGGCCGGTCGGCGGGGTTGTCGGCGGCTGCGTCGGGTTGCCGCTGTTGAGGGCGTTCAGCGTGGAGGTGTACGCGGCCTTCTTGTTGCCGCTGCCGTCGAAGAGCAGCGGGGTGCCGCTGGCCCGCCACGAGTCGGTGTCCCGGATGCCCCACACCGTGATGCCGGTGCACCGGCTGATCGCCAGACAGGCCGACACCACCCGGGCGTAGTTGTTGGCCTGGGTGGTCCCCGAGCCCTCGATGTCCAGCTCGGTGATCTGCACCTCGACGCCGAGGTTGACGAACCGCTGGAGGTTGGCCTGGTAGTCGTTGGGCACCGGGCTCTGGGCGTTGAAGTGGGACTGGAAGCCGACGCAGTCGATCGGTACGCCGCGCGCCCTGAAGTCCTGCACCATGGCGTAGACCGCGTTGCTCTTCGCGTTCTGCCCGTCGGTGTTGTAGTCGTTGTAACAGAGCTTCGCGCCGGGGTCGGCGGCCCGGGCCGCGCGGAAGGCGGCCTCGATCCAGTCGTTACCGGTGCGCTGCAGGTTGGAGTCGCGCCGGCCGCCACCGCCGCCGTCGGCAAACGCCTCGTTCACCACGTCCCAGGCGCTGATCTTGCCCCGGTAGTAGGTCGCGACCTGGGTGACGTGGTTGAGCATCGCGTTGCGCAGGGCGGTGCCGGACATGTTCTGCGCCCAGCCGGGCTGCTGCGAGTGCCAGGCCAGCGCGTGGCCGCGTACCTGCTGGCCGTTTGCCCGCGCGCTGTTGACGATGCGGTCGGCGTTGGCGTAGTTGAACTGGTTCTGGGACGGCTCCGTCGCGTCCCACTTCATCTCGTTCTCGGCGGTGACGCTGTTGAACTCGCGGTTCAGGATCGTGGTGTAGACGCTGTCGCTGAGCTTGTTCGCCGCGACCGCGGTGCCGAAGTAGCGGCCCCGTTCGGCCGCCGAGGCGCCGAGGGTGGTGCCGGCGCTGGCGCTCGGCGTGAAGGCGATCATCGTACCGACGACGAGGGCGCCCACCGCGGTGAGCACCAGCGCCAGGCGCGGCCCCGACCTCACTGCGGCCTGGCGGCCACGACGAATCGAATTGACGCTCATTTCTGTTGCCTCCGGACGATTTGGAACACGGACGGTTGTCGCACGCCGGTGGCATCGATGCGGCACGCCAGGCCGACCGGGCCGAGCCCAAGTCGCCTGCCGTGCCCAGCCGTAGCGGCGCCCACGCCCGGAGGGGCAACCGCTACGGCATCGACCTGCGTCTTGCGACCGTCCCAGAGACTCGACCTGCGGGCGACGCTCGTTTGCCCGGCACATCAGATCTGGATCTCACACAGCAATCTGCGTGGGTCGATGTTAGCGGAAAGTTTCCGGAACTATCAATGGCCTACTTCCGGAGTGTTACCGGTAACTTCCGGCGACAGACGGAAAGGGCGGCACCCGGTTGTCGACCGGGAGGCATGAAGCCGTGGATTCGTACATGGAAAAACGTGTAGCTACATGTTCTTCCGTGTACGTCCGAACCGACGCACACCGACCACGGAGCCCGACGCCCCACCCAGACACCCACTCTGAGCTGGGGATACGGTCTGACCATGGAGATCCCCGCCATTTTGCGCGGAGGGCCGGGAGACAGTCAGTCCGTGACCGCGACCGGCCCCCTCCTGGTCTGGCGCTCGTGCCTCTACGAGGTGACGCCCGACTGGGCCCTGCGCCGGGGATCGGATCGACGGGTGTACCAGCACCGGCCGGACTGCTGCGAACCCTTCGGGCGCGGCTCCGAGGACCGGTGCGAATAGCCCGCGCCACCGATACTGCCACTCAACCGTAGCGCTAAGATGGCGGTGCCGCTACCACTTCTGGGGGTGCCACCGATGCGGGCTCCACGCAAGGACCAGCTCCGCAACCGGCAACGGCTCGTGACGGCCGCCCGCGAGGCGTTCGCCGAACAGGGTCCCGAGGTGACGCTCGAAGAGATCGCCCGGCGGGCCGGCGTCGGCGCGACAACCCTCTACCGGCACTTCCCCGGCAAGGAGGAGCTGATCGAGGCGGTGCTGGACGACCTGGTGGCGGCGGTGCAGGGCAACGCGGAGCAGGCAATGGAGATCGGCGATCCGGCGCTGGCGTTCCGGGCGGTCTTCACCCAGAGCTGCGACATGTCCGAGCAGGAGGTGGCGACGTTCGCCCGGTTGGCCGGCGCCGGCGAGCGGGCCGACGAGCACGCGCAACGCCTGATCACGGCCGTGGTGGGTCCGGCCACGTCGCGGCTACGGGACGCCGGAGGGCTGCGTGCCGACATCACCGCCGAGGACATCGCCGCGTTCGTCCGCATGACCCTCACCGCCCGCAGCGACGAGGCCCGGGGCAAGGCGATCAACGTCCTGCTCGACGGGCTTGTCAAGGAGCCCGGAGCGGCCTCGAACACCCGGTCGTGATCTTTCCACCGGGCCACCCCCGACCCGGCTCCGGAAGCCCTCCCCCGACGGCTTCCGGAACCCGGTGGGCGCCGCGTCAGTAGCGGTAGTGGTCGGCCTTGTACGGACCCTCGACGGCGACGCTGAGGTAGTCCGCCTGCTTCTTCGTCAGGGTCGTCAGGCGTACGCCGAGCGCGGCCAGGTGCAGCCGGGCGACCTTCTCGTCCAGGTGCTTGGGGAGCGTGTAGACGGCGGTGTCGTACTGCTCCGGCTTGGTGAACAGCTCGATCTGCGCCATCGCCTGGTTGGTGAAGGAGTTCGACATGACAAAACTCGGGTGGCCGGTGGCGTTGCCGAGGTTCATCAGCCGCCCCTCGGACAGGACGATGACCGAGTGCCCGTCCGGGAAGCGCCACTCGTGCACCTGCGGCTTGATCTCCACCCGCTCGATCCCCGGGACCTGGGCCAACCCGGCCATGTCGATCTCGGTGTCGAAGTGGCCGACGTTGCCGACGATCGCGTTGTGCTTCATCTTCGCCATGTGCTCGGCCATGATGATGTCGGTGCCGCCGGTCGTGGTGACGAAGATGTCGCCGGTGGTGACGACGTCCTCGAGTTCGACCACCTGGAGACCCTCCATCGCGGCCTGGAGCGCGCAGATCGGGTCGATCTCGGTGACCACGACCCGGGCGCCCTGGCCGCGCAGCGACTCGACCGCGCCCTTGCCCACGTCTCCGTACCCGCAGACGACGGCGAGCTTCCCGCCGAGCATCACGTCCGTGGCCCGGTTGAGGCCGTCGGCGAGCGAGTGCCTGATGCCGTACTTGTTGTCGAACTTGCTCTTGGTGACCGAGTCGTTGACGTTGATCGCCGGGAAGAGCAGCCGGCCCTCGCGGGCGAGCTTGTAGAGGCGGCCGACACCGTTGGTGGTCTCCTCGGTGACGCCGCGCACCTGCTCGGCTATCCGGGTGAAGCGCTGCGGGTCCTGCGCCATGCTCTCGGCGAGGGTACGCAGGATGAGCTGGTACTCGACGTGGTCGTCCCGGTCCGGCTCCGGTACGGCGCCGGCCTTCTCGAACTCGACGCCCTTGTGCACCAGGAGCGTGGCGTCACCACCGTCGTCGACGATCATGTTCGGTCCCTGGCCGGCGCCGAAGTCGAACAGCCGCATCGTGCACCACCAGTACTCCGCCAGCGTCTCGCCCTTCCAGGCGAAGACCGGCGTACCGGTGGGCTGGTCGACCGCGCCGGTCGGGCCGACGACAACCGCGGCGGCGGCCTCGTCCTGGGTCGAGAAGATGTTGCAGGAGACCCAGCGCACCTCGGCGCCGAGCGCGACCAGGGTCTCGATCAGCACCGCGGTCTGGACCGTCATGTGCAGCGAGCCCGCTACCCGGGCACCACGCAGCGGTTGGGTGTCGGCGAACTCGCGCCGGATCGCCATCAGTCCGGGCATCTCGTGTTCGGCGAGGCGGATCTGGTGCCGTCCGGCGGGAGCGAGCGACAGGTCCGCCACCGCGAACTCGACCCCGTTGATCTCTTGCAGTCGTGCGTTCATGGATTCCTCTTCCGTACTCCGGCAGAACTGGAGGTCGGTCGGACGGGGTCCGACCGGTACGGCGCCACGGCTGGTGGGTGCGTGGCGCGGCAGCAGATGCCGGAAAGGGCACCTCCTGCTCGGAGGCGCCCTTGTGTCTGGCCAACAGGTCGAGCGTGGCGGAATGGAATCCGTCGCAGCGCCTCTCGACCCGGGCCACGCCCCGTGGGGCGCACGGCCAGTATAACGCCGCCCGGCCGACCCCGAAGCCACCGGCCGGAGCCGCCCGCTCCGACCGCTACGACATGGCGCGGACCAGGTCGGTACGGGACCGGATGCCCAGCCGGCTGAAGATGTTGCGCATGTGGTGGTCGACCGTACGGGTGGACAGGAAGAGGCGGGCGGCCACCTCCCGGTTGGTCGCGCCCCCGGCGACCAGTCGGGCGATCCGCAACTGCTGGGCGGTCAGCGCCTCGGTCACCGGCACCGGCGACGCCTCGACCGCCTCCCCCGCCGCCCGCAACTCCGCGCTGGCCTGCGCCGCCGACCCCCGCTCCGCCGCGTCGCTGCCCCGGGGTGCCAGCAGGGCGTGGCACCGGGCCGAGATCGCCCGCGGTCGGCGGCGGCTGGTCGCCCCGGCGTTGCGCCGGGGTGAGCGCGCCGGCCAGGTCGGTGAGGGCCTGCGGGTTGCCGCCGGCCAGCCGGACCAGTGCCCCGGCGACGCCCTCGGGCAGCGGTTCGGCGAGCAGGTCGGCGAGGAGTTGGCTGCTGCTGGCCGGGTCGAGCCCGTCGAGCTGCCGGGCCGGAATGCCACCGAACACGATGTCCGGTGCGGCGGTGAGCAGGATCGCGACCGGTTGGCCGTGCAGCCGACGGGCGACGAAGGTGAGCGCGTCGACGGACGAGCGGTCGAACAGGTCG
Source organism: Micromonospora sp. NPDC050397 (assembly GCF_044901685.1). Taxonomy (NCBI): domain Bacteria; kingdom Bacillati; phylum Actinomycetota; class Actinomycetes; order Micromonosporales; family Micromonosporaceae; genus Micromonospora; species Micromonospora sp. NPDC050397. The sequence continues at coordinate 1,105,066 of NZ_JBJDPS010000001.1, read as the reverse complement.
ACGTCGTCGACCGTACAGAGCACGGGTCGCTCCCGGCTCGCGGCGACGAGCAGGGCGCGTAACGCCATCGCGAGGGCGAACCGGTCCGGAGCCGGGCAACCGCCACCCACGAGGGCCCGGGTCAGCACGCGGGACAGCGCGACGGGCAGCGCGCCGACGTGGCCGAGTACGGGTTCGACCAGCCGCTGCACGCCCGCGTACGGCAGTGTGGTCTCGTCGGCGAGCCCGGCGGCGGCCAGGATGGTGAGGTTCGGCGCGCTTGACCGGGCGTCGGCCAGCAGCGCGCTCTTGCCGATCCCCGGCTGCCCGTTCGTCGGCGCGACCACACGGAGAGGTTATTTGCACTGTCGATGCAGTAACCGTGAACCCAGTGTTACCTATCGGTAATCACCTGGAAAGAGGGTTGCCTCCGCCCCCGCCGACTGAACACCCCATCGTCAGCCCGGGTCGCCGAGCTGATCGGGCGTGCGGCGCAGCGGGTCCGGCAACGGCTCCCGGCGCTCGATCCACAGGGACGGGATTCCACCGTCGCCCAAGCCGGTGTGGGCGGCGACGATGCCGCCGACGATCGCACAGGTGGTGTCGACGTCCCCGCCCGCCTCGACACACGTGACGATCGCCGACCGGTAGTCGTGCAGGTGGGTCGCGGCGACCCAGAGCGCGAACGGCACGGTGTCCTGCGCGAGCACCTGGGAACCGTTGCCCAACTCGTAGGCGGCTTCGGCGACGTCGACTCCGAGCAGCTCACGGGCCCGTTCGATACCGGCCTTGACCCGGCTGTCGATCAGGTAGGCGAGCACGGCGTCGAGTAGCTCGCGCGGTGCCGGGCGGTCGCGTACCGTCCGGGCCCAGCCGGCCTCGGCGGCGGCGACCGCGACGGCCACCGCGCCGAGAATGCCCTCGCCGTGGGCATGGGTGACCTCGGCCGAACGCATCGCCTGCAGCGCGGCGGTCCGCGAGTCGCCCGCGTAAAAGGCGCCCAGCGGCGCCACCCGCATCGCCGCGCCGTTGCCCATGGAACCCTGCCCGTCGAAGGCGGCCCGGGCGACGTCACGCCAGTACGCGCCCTCGCGGATCTGGCGCAGCATCACCACCGCACCCGCGCCGTAGCCCCGGTACGGCTCGAACTGTCCGGCGAACGCGAAGGCGAGCTGATCCTGGTCAATCCGGCCGTGCTGGCGTAACTGGTCGGCCACCGAACAGGCCATCTCGGTGTTGTCGGTCCACCACCAGTGCCCGTCCGGTACGCGACCGGCGGCGAGGTCCCGGACGGAGGTGCCGGGTACGAAAAACTGGGCGCCGAGGGCGTCGCCCACGGAGAGCCCTTCCAGACTGTCAAGACAGAGTCGCAGTGAGGTCATGTTGTCAGTGATCTTCGCACGAAGTCCGTCCGTACCTTGCCCGCGACGCCGGCACGGCTGACTGGGGTGTAAGGAAGGGCCCCTTATTAACGCTATGCGTTAATAAGGGGCCCTTCCTTACACCCCAGTCAGCGCGCGATATCGTCGCCGCCGGGCCGGTGGGAGTCCACGGAGAGGGTGAGCGATGATCATCGCGGGGCGTTTCAACGGACCGCCCGGTTCGGGCAACGGCGGATACTCGGCCGGCGTCTTCGCCGACGGCGCCGCGCGCGAGGTCACCCTGCGCATGCCGCCGCCGCTGGACACGGCACTGTCGCTGGTGGACGGCGAGGTCCGGGCACCGGACGGCGCCGTCGTGGCGGAGGTCGCACCGGCCGGTGACGTGGCGACGGTGGTGCCACCCATCGGGTACGCCGAAGCCGTCGCGGCCTCCGACGGGTACGCCGGCTTCTCCGACCACCCGTTCCCCACCTGCTACGTCTGCGGCCCGGAGCGCGTCGACGGACTGCGCATCTTCCCGGGCCCGGTGGGCGACGGCCGGACCGCCGCCGGATGGACTGTCCCGCCGGACGTGTCGCCCGCGACGGTCTGGGCGGCGTTGGACTGCCCCGGCGGTTGGGCGGTGATCGGCGCCGGCCGACCCTACGTGCTCGGGCGGATCGCCGTCCTGCTCGACCGGTTGCCCGAAGCGGATGAACGATGCGTCGTGGTCGGCGCCCTGGGCCGTGCCGAGGGCCGCAAGGCGCTCGTCCACACCACGCTGTACGGCCGGGACGGCACCGAACTCGGCCGTGCCCGCGCCACCTGGATCGCGATCGGTTGAGCGCTGCCGGTCGACGGCCGCCGAACACCCTCGCCATCCACGCCCCGCGTCGGGCATGCTGCCACGATGGCCGGCACCCTGCACGCACTGCTGCTCCGACCGAGCGACCCGATCCGCGCGGGAGTCGCGGCGGTCGACGCCCGTCTGGTCGCGCTGGCGCCTCCCAGCGGGCTGGCGATGCTCCCCCTGACCGACGAGGTGCAGCAACGAATCACCGGTGACGTACGAACGGACGACCCCGTACCCGGCTTCTACGACCTGAGCCGTGGCCTCGCCGACTGGGCCCGGTCGCTGTCGTACGACGGTCCGGTCGGGTACGTCCACCTGGAGTTCCACGGCGGCACGGGCTTTCACGCCGCCGTCGGTTGGCGTGACGGCACCATCGCCTGGGGGCCGGAGTTCACGGCGAACGCCTCCTACGAGGCCGAGGCGCACTACCGGTTCCTCCCGCCGGGGCAGGGTGGCGACATGGCGATCAACGGCCTACTCCGATGGCTGGGCGTCGACCGCGCGGACCACCTGGACGAGTTCGAGGCCGTCGACCTGGTACGACACCGGTCGACCGAGCGGTGGGCCGCCGATCCGACGACATAGGCTGGAACGGCATGTAACCCACAATTAGGACAATGGTCAGACGCGGGTGGAGCGCACGGTACTTCCGTTCGAAGAGGATCGAAATCATGATCTCTCAGACATCCCCGCTGTCCCGGCTGCGGCGGCCCGGAGCCGTCGTGGCGGCGATCGCGGTCACCGTGGGCCTCGGCCTCCTCCCCGCCGGTCCCGCCACGGCCGGCACCACGTCACTTCCACTGGGCGACACCGATCTCGCCGAGTCGCGCACCGTCGAGACCCTGGCCCGTGGCGTCACCCTGACCCGGATCGTGCGCGGGACCGAACCCGCCCCGGCCGACCAGATCAACACCACCACCCGGGGGCCGTGGGTGGTGAACGTACTGACCATCGACCCCAAGAAGGCCCGGGGACACCTCAAGGCCACGTACGGGCCGGATCTGGCCGGGGTCGAGAAGACCACCGACCTGGTCCGCTCCGCCGGTGCGCTGGCCGGGGTCAACGCCTCCTTCTTCACCTTCACCGCGAGCGCCGAGTACCCGGGCGACCCGGTGGGTCTGGGCGTGTTCGGCGGCAAGCTGCTCAGCGAGCCCACCGGCGACCCGGCCGAGGTCAACCTGGTTGTCGACGCGACCAGCAACAAGGTTGTCATGGGACAGACGCGCTGGACCGGCAGTGTGCGCAACGCGCGGACCGGGGCGACCCTGCCGCTGGAGTTCGTCAACCACCCACCGGTGGTGCCGGCCGGCTGCGCCGCGCTCACCGACCAGACCCAGTGCGCGCTCCCCGGTGACGTGGTCCGCTTCACACCGGAGTTCGCCGCCGCCACCCCGTCCGGGGCGGGCGTCGAGGTGGTGCTCGACCGCAACGGCTGCGTAGTGCGCACCTCGGCCGTCCGGGGCACCGCCCTGGCCCAGGGTCAGGTGTCCCTCCAGGCCACGGGGGCGGACACCAACAACCTGCTGAGCGTCGTCAAGGGTTGCGTCGAGCAGACCAGCGCACTGACGAACGAGCGCGGTGAGCGCGTCGCCCTGCGGCCGGGTCTGTTCGCTGTCAACGGCCGCTACCGGCTGACCGCCGCAGGCGAGATCGTGGTGCCGGAAGGCTCGGACAGCTTCTTCGCGCGCAATCCCCGTACCATCGCCGGGACCACCCGCGACGGCAGGATCGTGCTCGCGACGGTCGACGGCCGGATGACCAGCAGCGTCGGCACCACGATGGGCGAGACGGCCGTGGTGGCCCAGGCACTGGGCCTGCGGGACGCGATCAACCTGGACGGGGGCGGTTCCACCGCGATGTCGGTCGGTGGCACGTTGGTCAACCGTCCGAGCGGCGGCACCGAACGGGCCGTCGGTGACGCCCTGGTCTTCGTGGACAGCCGGTTCCGGCGGTAACTCCCGCTGACATGTCGTGGTCACGTCGGTCCGGACCAACCGGTCCGGACCGACGTCGTCCGTCCCGCCGACCCGGCCGGCGGGTGTCAGTCCGCTTTCGGCCGGGTGACCGTACGGCCGTAGAACTCCTCGATCTCCTGGACCACCCGGTCGAAGTCGTCCAGGTCGATCGGCTCGGTGACGTACGCGTCCGCGTGCTCCCCGTAGCTCGCCAGCACGTCCGTGTCGACGGACGGGGTGGTGAAGACGACCACCGGGATGGCCTTGAGTCCCGGGTCCGACTTGATCTCGCGAAGCGTCTCCCGGCCGTTTGTCCGAGGCATGTTCAGGTCCAGCAGCACCGGATCGGGGCGGGGGGCGGCGGTGTACCCCGCCGCGCCTTGGCCGCGTACCGCCCGGTCTCGCCCCACGAGCAGTCGTGGTACGAGCACCAGCCGATCCCGACGCGGTACGGGCACGTGGCGGCGGGCCCGTACGGGTAACGTGCGACAGGACGGGCACCACCGTCGATGTCCGTCATCCGATCGAGCTTGCCGGCGATGGGACGGATCATCATGACAACTCAGGGTGGCATGGCGCGGCGGGTGCTGGGAGCGACGCTGGCCGCGACCCTCACGGTCGGCGCGGCGGTCGCGCTCGACCCGCCGACCGCGTCGGCGGCGAGGGTGCCTACCACGGAGAACGCCGTCATCGTCTGGGACCGCAACGCGCAGACGGCGATCTGGGACGTCGCCGGCCAGCAGCCCCAGGTGCAGGCCCGCAGCTTCGCGATGGTGCACGGCGCGGTCTACGACGCGGTGAACGCCATCGCCGGCACCCCGTACCAGCCCTACCTGACCGCGCCACCGGCCAACGGCACCGAGTCGACCGGCGCGGCCGTCGCGACCGCCGCGCACCTGGTGTTGGACGCCCTCTTCCCGGAGCAGCGGGCACGGCTGCGCACGCAGTACGACGAGTCGCTGGCGGCGATCCCGGACAGCTCGGCGAAACGGCGTGGGATCACCGTCGGCGCCCGGGCGGCCGCCGCGATGATCGCGGCCCGACGGGACGACGGGGCGTTCGGCGACCAGACCTGGCGCGTCGGCAGCCAACCCGGTCAGTGGCGTCCTACCCCGCCGACGTTCACCGACACCGGGGCGTGGGTCGGCTACCTCAAGCCGTTCCTCATCCCCAGTGCGTCGATGTTCCGCACCTCCGGCCCGCCCGCACTGACCAGCGACCGTTACGCCCGGGACTTGAACGAGGTCAAGACGATCGGTTCGGCCACCAGCACGGTCCGCACGCTGGACCAGACCCAGGCCGCGATCTGGTGGCACGACCGGCACCTGGGCGAATGGGAGATCAAGCGCCAGCTCGCCACCACCCAGCGGCTCAACCCGCTCCAGTCGGCCCGGATGTTCGCGATGGTCGATCTCGCCGAGGCGGATGCCACGACCGCCTGCTACAACGAGAAGGCGCGGTGGAACTTCTGGCGGCCGGTCACCGCGGTCCAACTCGCCGACACGGACGGCAACCCGGCCACCGTGGCCGATCCCACCTGGACCCCGCTGCTGGTGACGCCGCCACACCCGGACTTCACCTCCGGGCACACCTGCTTCACGGCGGCGAGCATGTCGGCGCTGGCGTACTTCTTCGGCCGTGACGACATCCCGTTCAGTGCGCACAGCGCCGACTCGGGTACCACCCGGTCGTTCCGTGGCTTCTCGCACGCGATCGAGGAGGTGATCGGTGCCCGCATCTGGGGTGGCATCCACACCCGTACCGCCGATGTCCAGGGCGCGAGGATCGGTGCGCAGGTCACCGCCTACGTGGTCCGGAACCACTTTCGCCCGCGTCGGTAGCGGTCACGCGTCGGGCCGCAGCGGCGCCGGTCCGGCGGTGACCGAGCCGCCGCCGGGCGCGGTCACTAAGGAAGTGGCCCCGCTCGCAGGGTGATCCTGGTCCAGGCGCCGACGTGGATGTGGTCGCCGTCGCGGAGCACCACCGGTTTCTCCGGTGGGATCGGCTCGACCTGGTCGTTGACGTAGGTACGGTTGGCCGACCTGAGGTCCACCACCGCCCAACCGTCGGGCTGGGCGACCAGCAGGGCGTGCAGGTGCGAGACGGCCGAGTCCTCCGGCGGTCCGGTGAGGTCGATGTCGGGATAGATCCCCCTCGACCGACTGTGCCGACCGATCACCACCTGGGCGGAGGCGAGCGAGAACCGCCGGTCCGGGCAGAACCAGGGAAAGTTGATCTCCGGGTCGGTGCCGTGTTCCGTACGGATCCGGTCGAAGTGGGCCCGGTCGGCGCTGACCACGGCGTGCCACCCCGCCGCTGGTACGCGGTCCTGCGGGCGGGCCGCGTCGTCCCCCAACGGAGGCGGTCCACCCGGTGCCGACACCGGTGGCGGCGCCTCCGGAGCCGACCCGGCCGGACCGGTCGAGCCGCTCGGGCTGATCGGACCCGGGACGCTCGGGCTAGTCGGACCCGGGGCACTCGGGCTGGTCGTGCGCGGAGCGTTCGGGCTGATCGGGTCCGTCGGGTCGGTGGCGACCGGTGGGGCGGGGACCGCGAGGGCGTCGAACCCGCACCGCTCACAGAACCGTCCGTTCATCGGGTTCTCGCAGTCCGGGCAGACCGACGGACCCGTACGCGGCGGCACCGCCCCGGTACGGGCCCGCTGGGGCGGGTCCACCCCGGGACGGGCCGGACCGGGCGCGGACAGCCCCGAGATGGCCGCGCCACAGACATCGCAGTAGTCGTCGAGGTCGGATTCGTGGCCCCGGGGACAGATTGGCATGGCTCTCCTCAGACCGGGCGTACGCGGGTGGTCTTGCGGGAGGTGACGGCCGCGATCTCGGCGTCGACGTCGACGTCGCTGTTGTCGGAGCGTCGTTTCAGCACCACCGTGCCGGTACGCGCGTCGGTCACCTCCACCACCCCGGCCAGCAGCCGTACGGTGTCGGAGCGCCCGGACTCGTTGGCGATCTGGACCGCCCGGCCGAGACGGGCGGTGGCCGTGGCGATGTCACCCACCTGTCGGGCCGCGAGGCCCTGCTGGATCGCCTCGGCGAGCTCGACCTCCCCGGTGTAGTGGGCGACCCTCTGGTTGATCCGGGTCGAGTAGACGGTGTCGTCCGTCCACACGGCACGGACCAGCGCCTGGGCCATCGTCTCGTCGCCCCTGGTGACGCTCACCCGGGCGGCCAGCATCTCCTCCCCCACCAGACCGGCGGGGAGTTCGACGGAGAGGTGGTAGTCGCGGCTCTCCTCTCCCCACGAGCCGGTCGGATAGTCGCCGACCCGGGCGCTGACCTCGGTACGCCGCTCGGTCAGCTCGACGATTTCGGGGTGGACCTGCTTCAGGAACCGCAGTCGTGCTCCGGCCGGCGTCCACACCCGCAGGAACACGTCGGCCATCGTCTTGCCCATCGCGGCCTCGATCATCATCTGGAAGTCCGCCGCGAGGTCGGCCGGATCCTTCATCCCGTCGGCCGTGCCGAGCAGCGTCTCGGCGATCTTCACCAGTTCCGCCGCGCTCCAGCCGGCGCCGACGCCCCGACTGTCGCAGACGAAGGTGCCGGCGCAGGCGTCGAGCGCGCGCTGGAGCGTCGTGGCCGCCTCGCCGTTGCGGCCGTCGGTGAGCAGGATCGCGTGTCGGATCTCCGCCGGGAACGCCCGGAACAGGTCGCGGGCGAGCAGGAGCCAGGTGCCGATCGCGGTCCCGCCACTGGCTCTCAGCGTACGCAGGGCCGCCCGCGCCGAGGCGCGGGTCTCCGGGGACGCCACGGCCATCCCCCGGCCGGGCGGGTATACCGTGACCGCGCCCGCGGATCCGGCGACCACCGCGAAACCCACCCCGTCGCGGAGGGTGTCGATCGCCACCCCGGCGGCCTTCTTCGCCTGCACCAGCCGTTCGCCGTGCATGGAACCGGAACAGTCGATGATGATGACCTCGGCCGCCGAGGCGCCCGCCCGCCGGACCGCCGCGCCACCGTCGGTCGCCATGGTCACGGTGATCACCGCGTCGGCGACCGTCGCGCCCTCGGCCAGATACTCGTTCTGGAAGACCTCTGCCTGGACGTCGCTCATGTTCGGTCACTCCTCTCGATTTCCGCGCCCTCGGTGGAGCCGTCCGGGTCCGGGTGATCGTGAATCTGTTCCCGCTCGCCGCGACGGTGCGGCACGGGTACGGGCAGCACGGCGACCGCGATGTTGTCCGCCCCGCCGGCGTCGAGGGCGTAGCTGGTGAGCCGGTTCGCGACGGTCCGGGCGGGACCGGCCGTTCCCCCGAACGGATGAGCCAGCGCGTCCGGGGTCGGCAGGTAACGGGAGAGCCCGTCCGAGCAGAGCACCACCGCCCCGTCTCCCGGCGGGGAGAAGGTGACCAGGTGGGGATCTCCCGACGGGGCGTCGGCGCCGAGCCAGCGGGTCAGGCCGAAGGCGTCCGCCGACAGCGACAGCCGGGACGGGTCGACTCCGGCGGCACCGAGCTGACCCGCGAGTGAGTCGTCGACGGTGAGGCAGCGGGCCGTCTCCGGTCCCCCGTCGGCCCACCAGTAGGCACGGCTGTCGCCCGCCCAACCGATCGTCACCGTCCGCTCCCCGGTCACCACGGCGGAGACAAACGTGCAGGCCGGCGCGTCACCCGCACCGGATCGGTCGAGGGTCGCCACCGCCCGCTCCGCCGCCCGGAACGCCGCGACCGTCGCCGCCTCCGCCGCCGTACCGTCGGCGAGCAGCCGCAGCAGGGTGTCGAGCGCCGCGTCGGCGGCGGCGTGGGCGGCGGCGTCCGCGTTGGGCGAGGAGGAGACCCCGTCGCAGACGACGGCGACACGGTGACCGCGTACGACGCCGACCGCGATGGCGTCCTCGTTGCGTGCCCGGTGCCGACCGACGTCGGTGACCGCCGCGACGGTGCCGAGGTCCAGTTCGCACCGGTCCCGGCCGACGGGCTGGCGCCGCCCGCAGGCGTCGCAGTAGCCGTGCCCGCCGACGGTCCCGCCGCAGGAGCCGCAGTTGTACGCGGTGGACCGGGACGACAGCCGACCCGAGTCCACTGTCACCTCGGCGCCGCAGGACTCACAGAACCGGTCGCCCTCACCCACGGGCAGCGCGCAGTTCGGACAGTCGGCCATGTCAGAACCAGGTCCGTGGGCGTACCGCGTTGGCTCGGTCGACCAGCCCGATCCGGGTCTCCTGGTCGGCGGCGACCTTCGACAGCACCCGGTACGCCCGCTCCAGCCCGAACCGCAACTCACGCTCGGAGAGCGTGTGCGACAACACCCGCCCGGCACCGGCGTTGCCGGCCCTGACCCAGTCCAACGCCGCCCGCAGGGTCTCGATCGTCAGCCAGGCCCGCCGCTCGACGTCCAGGCCCAGCCGCTCGACCCGGGACGAGACATCGAGCAGTTCCGCCTCGGCAAGCCGCGCCACCTCGGCACCGAGCCGGGCCCGGACCGCGGCGATCTGCGCGAGCCCGCTGTGACTGGAGCTCTCCGGTACGGTGTCGAGGATCGCCACCGCGCCGGCCCGGTCGCCGAGGGCGGACAGGATCCGGGCCAGGCCGAAGGCGGCGCTGACGTACGCCCGGTCGGTGTGCCAGACCCGCTCGTAGAACGTACGCGCCGCCGCGCCGTCGCCGACCAGTTCGGCCGTGGCGGCGAGGGCGAGCTGCGGGGCGAGTTCGCCCGGCAGGGTGTCGTACACGCTCTCGAACGCGCGGCGGGCGGTGGCCGGGTCCCCGCCGGCCAGTGCGATCAGCCCGCCGTACCAGTCCACCCGCCAGTCGCCCCCGGCGTCGACGGCGGCGAGTTCGGTACGCGCGGTGGCGAGGTCCCCGCTGGCGATCCGGGCCCGGACGACGGCCAGCGCCGCCTCCGTACCGGTCGCGCCGAGCGAGGCGAGCGCCTCGGCCAGCACCTGCGGGTCGGCGGTCTGCACCGTCGCGAGCAAGCCGGCGGCGGGGTCCGCCGGGTCGACCTGCGGGACCGGTAGACCGGCCGCGATCGAGGCACCGTCGGGGACGGTGTCGTAGCCGGACCCGTCGGCGTCGACCTGGCCCGCCCTGGTGCCGAACGCCCGCCGCTCGCCGGTGAACTGGGCCGACACGCTCGGCCGGGGCACGCCGTCGGCACCGGAGAGCACCTGCCGCAGGACCCCGAGCAGTTGCTCGGCCATCTCGGCGGCGTCGCCGAAGCGGCGCCCCGGCTCCCGGTGCGTCGCACGGCGCAGGAACCGGTGGTACGACTCCTCGCGGGCCAGCAGCGGAACGGTCGCCGCGTCCGGCAGCTTGTCCACGTAGGTCGAGGTGAAGCCACGGAAGTCGAAGCTGAGCACGGCCATCGACCGGGCCAGCGTGTAGAGGTCGGAGGTGACCGACGGCCCGGTCCGTTCCACCTCCGGCGCCTGGTAGCCGACCGTGCCCCAGACCGCGCTCACGTTGTCGTCGACCCGCCGTACCGCGCCGAGGTCGACCAGCGTCACCCGGTCGTCGGCGTGCAGCACGTTGTCCGGCTTGAAGTCGCAGTAGAGCAGGCCCCGCTCGTGCAGGTAACCGAAGGCCGGCAGGATCTCCAGCGCGTACGCGATCACGTGCGGCAGCGGCAGCGGTTGCCGCGATCCGCCGACCACGGGCTGGCCGAGGTAGACGTCCCGCAGCGAACGCCCGCCGACGTACTCCATCACGATGTAGCCGACCCGTTCGGACGTACGCGGGTCCGGGTGGGACACGAAGTCGTAAATCTTGACGATGGCGGGGTGGTCCACCTCGACCAGGAACCGTCGCTCGGTGATGGCCGCCGCGGTGGCGTCGGCGTCACCGGAGTCGATCAGTCCCTTGAGCACCACCCAGCGGTCACTGACCTCGTCGCCCACGTTGCGGTCGCGGGCGAGGTAGATCCAGCCGAGCCCGCCGTACGCGATGGTGCCGAGGACCTCGTACCGGTCGGCGACGGCGGTCCCCGGCTCCAGCCCGGGGCGGAACGAGTACGGCGTCCGGTCGTTGGGGCAGAACCCCTCGACCAGGCCGGGGCGCCCGTCGCGGCCGCGGCCGACCGGGTGGCCGCACTTGCCGCAGAACCTGCGCGACTCGGGCACCTGCGGGTCGGTCAGCACCGCCGAGGTGGGATCCCGGCGTGGCATCCGGGGTACGTCGAGCAGCCCGGCGCCGAGTCGACCCCGGCCGGTGCCGGTGGCGCCGGTCCGACCGCTCGACGACGCCGTACCCCGGGTCATGGCCGCGCTCGGGGTCGACCCGGCGGTGACCGGTAGCGGACCGGCGGCCGGTGCGCCGGTCCGGCCGGCGGGCGCCTTGCGTCCGCACTCGTCGCAGTAACCCTCCGGCCCGTACGAGCCGGTGCAGTCCGGACGCGCACACGCGGTCATCCCGCGCTCCCTTCGACGTCGCCGGTCAGTTCCTGTTGGTAGGCGTAGACGGCCCGGGTCGCCGCGCGCAGGTCGCACGGCGCGCTCCAGAGCAGATCCCGGGCGGTCCGGTGCAGCGCGGCCAGCCGCAGGTCCTCGGCCCGGCCGACCCGACCCGCCTTCGCCTGGTAGGCCAGCAACCGCCCGCGCAGTTCGTCCCGCCGCCCGACCAGCCCCTCCGCCGTGGCGGCACGGGCTTCGGCGGCGACAAGACCGGCGGCCGTCTCCCCGTCCAGGGCGTCGAGTCGGGCCATCAGCCCGGCCCAGCCCTCGGCGCGCGGCGGAACGGTACGGCCCAGTGCCTCGGCGGCGCGTCGTATCTCGGTCGCCAGGTCGACCGGTTCCGGCAGGCCGGGATCAACGATCTTCTCAACGGCCCGGTCGTACGCCGACCGTTCCCGCCCCTGGGCGCGTACCAGCACCTCCACGGCACCGTCGAGGGCGGCGAGCCGCTCGGGCAGCATGGCCCGGACCCGGGCCAGTTCCTCGAACCGGCCGACCGCCGCCGCGATCGCGGTGCCCAGCCGGGCCCACTCGCCGGAGTGGGGTTCGGCCCCGACGGGGTCACCGAGAGCGGCGTGGTGAAGCTGTCGGAGGGTGGCACCGAGCCGGGCCGCCGTGCTCGCCCGCCCGGTCGAGAGGGCCGTCTCGGCGGTCGTGACGACGTCCAGCCCGGACTCCAGTTCGGCGGCCCGGGTGGCGACGGCGGCCCGGGCCTCGCCGACCCGGTCGAGAACGGCGATCACCTCCAGGCAGCTCTCCGCCAGGGCGAGCGCGAAGGCGTGCGGCGGTACGTCGACGCCCGGCACGGGTGCGGTGAGCAGTCGGGTGAGTTCGGTCAGGGTGGCCGAGGGGGGCCGCTGCCGGCCGCCGCGTACCTGCCGGAGCCGCTCCAGCACCTCGCCCAGTCCGACGAAGCTCTGCCAGAGCGGGTCGATGCGCGGTTGGGCCACCTGCCACAGCGCGGCGGTGGCACCGGTGACGGCGGCACCGGCGAGATAGCCGCGTGACTCGTGTGCGTCGATCCGGTACAGCGCGGCGGCGACCGTCTCGTGTCCACGGCCGATCTCGGCGATCGCCCGGTCGACGTCCGTACGGTTCATCGGGTGGATGCCGGTCCCCACGGTCAGTCCCGGTAGCGCGCGACGGGTGGTGCCGGCACCTCGCCGAACCGGCCGAGCCAGCGTCGGTAGAGCTCGGTCCAGGTGCCGTCCGCGCGCATCCGGGCGAGCACCCCGTTGACGAACCGGACGAGTTCCGGTGTGTCGAGCGACATCGCCACCCCGGCAGGCTCGTCGGTGATCGGTTCACCGACCACCTCGGTGCCCGGGTCCTGCGCGGCGAGCGCGAGCAGCAGGACGTCGATGGTGGAGACCGCGTCGATCTGGCCCTGCTGCAAAAGTACGAGGCAGTCGAGGGTGCTGTCGGTGGAGACCGCGACGGGCTTCGACGGCGCGCTCTGGATCTTCACGATGCTGGTGCTGCCCCTGGTGGCGCAGACCTTGCGGCCGGCCAGGTCGTCGAAGCTCTTGATACCGGAACCCCGGTTGACCAGCAGCCGCTGGTACGAGGTGAGGTACTCGCTGGAGAACGCGACCAGTTGGGCACGTTCGCAGGTGGCGGTGACGGTACGGATCACCATGTCGACCTCGCGCCGCTGGATCACCGGGATCCGGTCGGCGGTGGTGATCGCCCGGAACTGCACCGCGTCCGGGTTACCGAAGATGGCCTTCGCGATCTCCCGGCCGAGGTCGACCTCGAAGCCGGTCATCTCCCCGCTGACCGGGTCGCGGAACCCCATCAGGTAGGCGTTCTGGTCGATGCCGACGAGCAGCCGACCACGACGGGCGATGGTTGCCATGGCGGTACCGTCGGGCATTCGGCCCGGCGCCGGCATCGAGGCCGGTGGTCGCAGGCTCGCCCGAGGATCACAGGCGGGCGGCGGCGGCGCGGGACTCGGTACGTCGGCCGGGTCCTTGACGTTGAGCGGGCGGGGCACCACCGCGGTGACCCCGCTGTCGTCCGGCGGGGGTGGCTCGGCCGGCGCCGAGCAGCCGGTCAGCAGAAGGGTGGCGGCCACGGCCAGGGCGGACAGTCGTCGAATGTTCATCGGTACTCCGCGATCCGCTGGTAGAGCCCGAACGATCCGGCCGCGGCGAGCAGCACGGCCAGGAGGGCGACCGCCACGTCGGCGCCGCCGAGCGCGTCGGCGGCGCTCACCGCCTGTCGGTCGAAGTGCCGCCGACCATCCGCGATGCCTCTGGCCAGCGCCGCGTCGAGTTGGTTGGCGGCGTTCGCCGCGCTGTCCGGGGCACTGCCGGTCGCCAACCGCACCGCTTCGAGATGCTGACTGCTGTCGTCCAACTCGCGCACCCTGCGGTGGGTGTCGAGCCATCTTCGGGCCTGGGCCTGGGCGTCCTCCACCACCGACCGGGCCGCGTCGTCGGGCGCCTGCTGGTGCGCGCGCAGCAGCAGGCCGCCGGACCCGTCGGCCCCGACCAGCCGCTCCATCGTCTCGGTGAAGGTCCGCTCGAAGACGGCCCCGTCGCCCCGGGCGATCAACGTGAGCCCTTCGTCCGCGCGGGCCTGAAGTGCGGCGATACGTGCCTCGGCGAGGATGGTCACCTGAGCCGAACCCCGCTGCCTGCCGTCGTTGATATCGCTGGCGGCGCCCGCGACGGCGATCGTCACCCAGGCCAGCCCCACCGCCGCGGCCAGGGTGGCGGCGAGCAGTCCCCGGTTGAGCACCCGGTTGGTCATCCGCCGCAGCCGTACCTGGGTCACCACGAGCAGCGTGAGCAGCGCCAGGCCGAGCAGCACCGCCGCCCACGGCACGCTCGCCACCGCGCGTTGGGCCTGCACCAGGCGCGACGACTCGGCACGGAAGAGGTCCTGGGCCGCCGGGAGGATGGTCTGGCGCATCAGGGCCGACGCCTCGCGCAGGTAGGCGCCGCCCAGGGGCAGCCCCTGCCGGTTGTACGTGCGCGCGGCCTCGACCAGCCCGGTGTAGACCGGCACCTGCACCACCAGCACGTCCAGTGCCGCCGCGCTCTCCCCCTCGGCACCACGCAACGCGGTGGCGATGGTCGCGCTCGCCCGGGCGATGTCGTCCAGGTAGCGGGTACGCAGTTCGGCCGGCTCCACCCCGTTGCCGAGAAACGCGCTCGCGGCCGTCGCGTCGGCGTCCGACAACGACCGGTAGATGTCCTGGGCCTGCACGCTCAACGGCCCACTGCGCACGCTCACGTCCCGGACCAGGCTGACGCTGTTCCGCATGGTCAGGGCACCGACCAGGCCGAAGGTCAGGCCGAGGAGCAGCACGGCACCCAGCGCCACGGAGAGCTGCCCCGGGCTGGTCGCGGTGCGGTGACGCAGTCGACCCCATGCTCGCTTGCGCAACGACAACTCCCCGGGTCGCTTGTCGACGGTCAGGCCAACGTATCGGGGGTCGTCAAGGTCTTACCGGGTCCGAAATACGACGCTGCCCCGGCGGCCGGGGTCGACCACCGGGGCACCGTCACCGGATCGTCAACCGGCGAAGCCGCGGAACAGCACCGACGCCAACGCCAACGCGAGCACCAGGTTGAACACGGTGGCGCTGGCGAAGACCGCGATCGGTCGCCAGCCCGCCTCCCGCAGCGAGGCGACCCGGAACTCCAGTCCGATGCTGACGAACGCCAGGATCAGGAACCAGACCCGAAGGTCGTTGACCACGCCGATGACCTCCTTGCCGTCCGCGCCCGCACCGTCCAGGTACCAGGTCGCGATCACCGACGCGGCGACAAAGCCGAGTACGAACTTCGGGAACCGGCGCCACAGTTCACCCCGCCCGGGGCGACTCGCGCCGGGCTGGCGCTCGACCCGGAGGGTGAAGTACGCGGTGAGCGCGACCGCCACGACACCCATCAGCGCGTTCTGGGTGACCTTGACGATGCTGGCGATCTGCAGCGCCTCCTCGCCGGCCAGCGCGCCCGCCGCCGTGACCGCCGCGGTGGTGTCGATGTTGCCGCCGATCCAGGCACCGGCGACCGCGTCGGAGAGTCCGAGCACGTCGGCGAGCCAGGGCAGGATGAAGATCGACGGCAGCGCGAAGAGGATGACCAGACTCGCGGTGTACGCGAGCTGCTCCCGCCGCGCCCGTACCGCTCCGGCCGCCGCGATCGCCGCGCTGACCCCGCAGATCGCGACCGCCGAGGCGAGCAGTGCCCGGAGTTTGTCGTCCACCCCGAACCTGCCGGCCAGCCACCAGGTGAACAGGAAGACGCCGCTGATCAGCAGGATCGCCTGCGCGATCGCCGGACCGGCCGCGCTGGCGATCACCGAGAGGTTGATCGAGGCGCCGAGCAGCACCAGTCCGGTCTTGATGAAGAACTCGGTCCGGAACGCGGCGGCGATCCGGTCCCGAATCCCGAGCAGGGTGACCAGTACGTTTCCTAGCAGGCCGAGCAGAATCGCGTAGACCGGGTATTCGATCGCGCCGGCGAAGTCGGCCAGGTCGGTGTCCTCGAAGAAGACCGGGACGTTCTGTTCGAGGTAGCGGGTCAGCGCGGCCAGGCCGAGGACCACGAGCAGGCCGAGGATCGTCCAGGCCCAGAACTCACCGGACCTGGCCGGGGCGACGCCGGTCGTGTCGTCGTCGACGGGGCCGGTTGTCGCGGTTCCCGGGGCGTCGTCGGGCGTGGCGGTCACCGGCGCGGATGTCGTGGCCGCGACGTCGCCGGGCGTGGCGGTCGTGGGTGTGGCGGTCGCGGAGGTGGTGTCGTTGGGCGTACGGGTCGCGTCGGCGGTCATCAGGGCACCAGCCCGGTGGGGATCGCGCCGACGAGGACGAGCACGAGCAGCGCGAGTCCCAGGATGGTCGCGGCCCAGTCCTCGTTCAGTGCGAGCCGGCTCTCCGGCGCGGTGGGTGGTGTGCTCGACGGGGCGGAACGGGAATCGGGTTCTTCGCTCATCGGGTTCCTTCGGGTTCGGGCGACCCCGAGGGCGGGGTCGTGACCAGGGGTCGTGACCTGGAGAGTGGGGTCGTGACCAGGGGAACGGGTCGTGACCAGGGGAACGGGTCGTGACCAGGGGAACGGGTCGTGACCTGGAGGGGTGGACCGTCCCGTCACCGTCCGGTGTGAACGGGGCGGTGCGGCCGGGTCCCGGGGCGGGACGGTCGCGGCCGGCGAGGGTGGCGCGACGGTGGTGGCTACCGCCGTGGCAGTGACGGGACGTCGATCAGGGGGTGACCGCGTCGCGCCCGCGACAGAGCCCCGAGGCGACCCGCATCAGGTCGACGACCCGGCGGGAGGTGAGATGAACCTCGATGAGCACGCGAACATATTCCTATCCTTCCGATAGGAATAGCAAGGCTTTTCCGCCATCCGATCGTTCGGCATCGGTCGTTCAGGCCAACGCGAGCCGGGCGGCACCGAGTCCGACCAGAACGGCGAGGACGGTCCGGAGCAACCGGTCGGGTGCCCGCCCGGCGAGCCTGGCCGCGTACCAGCCGCCGACGATCCCGCCCGCCCCCAGGGCCAGGCCGAGCGGCCAGTGCGGGGTCTGCACGGCGGTGTGACCGGCCAGGCTCAGCGTGCTGTAGGTGGCGAGGCCGGTGAGCGAGACCACCAGGGTGGCGACCAGCGCCGCGCCCGAGACGCGTACCACCGGCCAGCCGGTGAGCAACAGCGCGGCGGGGGCGGCCAGGACCGCGCCGCCCAGCCCGTAGAAGCCGCCGAGCAGACCGCTGGCGGCACCGACGACGAACAGCGCGACACAGTTCGAGCGGGTCAGTGGCGCCACCCGCTCCGCCCTGGGCCGGGGCAGCAGCAAACTGACCGCGACCAGCGCGAGCAACCCGGCGACCAGGACCCGGAACGCGGCCGAGTCACCGAGCAGGAAGACGTTGACCAGCGCGCCGACCACCGCCGCCGGCACCGCCGCGCCGACCAGGACCAGGGTCAATCCGAGGTCGACGTGTCGCTGGCGGACGATTCCCACCGGGGTGGACACGACGTTGAAGAGCAGGTTCGTCGCGCTGGCGACCGTACCTCCGAGACCGAAGACGGTCAGCAGCAGCGGCAGCAGGAGCAACCCGCCGGAGACGCCGGTCGGCGTACCGACGGCCGCGGCGAGGGCACCGAGGACGACCGCGAGGGCGATCTCCCAGGGGCCGGTCGCCCAGCCGGTCAACCGCCGGCACCGGGTCGGGCTGCCCGCCGGTGGGGTGCGAGCAGGTCGGCGAGCGTCGTCCGGTCCACCACCGCCTCGATGGCACTGTGTACGGCCAGCCAGACGTTGCCGAGTTCGGAGGCGACGCCGTGGTAGTCGGCCGCCTCGGTCGGCAGGCCACGTACGGTGGTCAGGGTTCCGCTCAACGCGCGCAGGACGTCCCCGACACTGATCTCGGCCGCCGGGCGGGCCAACGAGTAACCGCCGTCCAGACCTCGTTGACTGAGCAGGAGTCCCGCCCGCCGCAGATCGTGCAGGATGCCCTGGAGAAAGCTCAACGGGATGTCCTGCACGGTGGCAAGGACGGCGGCCTTGACCCACTCGCCGCCACCGCCGGCCGCACCGCCAGCGGTGGCGGCGACCGGGTCGCCACCGAGGTGAGCCGGGTGGGCGTGACCGCCGGCCGCGATCGCCAGCATGGCGCGGATGGCGTAGTCGCTGCGGGCTGAGACGTACACGGAGACTGCCTCCCGGTCGGGTGTCGGCTACTGGCGGGTCCGCAGCAGGCCCCACCGCCGTCTGATGGCCCGGTCCGCCGCCCCGAAGGCGGCGTCGACGAACAGGCCCAGCACCAGAATCACGATCATGATCGCGATCAGGCGCTCCGCCTCGGAGAGTTCCCGGGCGTAGACGAGCTGCGCGCCGATCGAGGTCTTCGTCGCGATCACCACCAGCAGTTCGCCGGCCATCAGGCTGCGCCAGGCGAACGCCCACCCCTGTTTCAGCCCGGCGACGATCGCCGGCAGCGCGGCCGGTGCGATGACGTACCGGTAGAGGTTCAGTCCGCTGGCACCGAGGTTGCGACCGGCCCGCAGCAGCAACGGCGGGACGTAGTCGACACCGTGGATGACGCCGTTGGCGATGGACGGCGCGGCGCCGAGCACCACCACGAAGAAGATGGCCTGCTCGCTGAGTTGGAACAGCAGGATCGCCAGGGGGAACCAGGCGATCGAGGGCATGGTCTGCAACGCGGTGATCATCGAGCCGAGGGCCGCGCGCAGGATGCGGACCCGGGCGACGGCGAGACCCAGCGCCAGTCCGAACGCGACGGCCGCCGCGAAGCCGACCGCGGCACGTCGGCCGGTGGTGGCGAGGCCGTCCCAGAACGCGGAGGTGCGTACGTACTGTCCGAGGTCGCCGAAGACGGCGGCCGGACCGGGCAGCGCCCAGGGGTCCTTCCAACCGGTCCAGACGACCACCTGCCAGATCCCGACGGCGAGACCGATCGCGGCGAGCTTGGGCCAGGTGGCGGCCCAGAGGAGCCGGGCCGGGCTGTGCACCTTCTGCTTGGCGGCGATCTCGAGTGCGTCCAGGCCGGAGATGGTCTCCGACTCGGCCCGGACGGTGGTCGTGCCGGTGTCACTGGCCATGGCGGCCCACCTCCGTACGCAACCGGTCGGTGACCTCGGCGGCGACGGCGGCGATCTCCGGGGAGTCGATCCGGCGGGGCCGGGGCGTGGTGACCGGGGTCTGGTAGATGATCCGGCCGGGGCGGCTGGAGAGCAGCACGATCCGGTCGGCGAGCCGGGCCGCCTCGCGTACGTTGTGGGTGACGAAGAGTACGGTCAGCCGGCGCTCGGTCCAGATCCGTTCCAACTCGTCGTGCAGCAGGTCACGGGTCATCGCGTCGAGTGCGCCGAACGGCTCGTCCATCAGCAGCACCGGGGTGTCGAGCGCGAGCGTACGGGCCAACGCCACCCGCTGCCGCATGCCGCCGGAGAGCTCGTGCGGGCGCCGCCGGCCGAAGTCTCGCAGCCGGACGGTGTCGAGCAGTTCGGCGACCCGCTGCCGACGCGCGTCCCGGGACAGGCCGCGCAGCTTGAGCGGCACCTCGATGTTCGCCGCGACGGTCAGCCAGGGAAAGAGCGCCGCCTCCTGGAACATCAGGCCGGGTGACGGGCGCCGGACGGACGGGGCCGACCCGGTCCGGTCGGTGATCTCGATCCGGCCACCGCTGGGCTGGTCGAGTCCGGCGACGAGGTTGAGCAGGGTGCTCTTGCCGCAGCCGGAGGCGCCGACGAGACAGACGAACTCGCCGGGCGCGACGTCGAGGGAGACCCGGTCCAGGGCGAGTACGGCGTTCTCGCCCCGGCCGTACACCTTGGTGACGCCGGCCAGCGCGACCGAGGTGGTCGCGCCGGCCGGTGCCGTGGTGGCGGACGTCATGTCAGCGGGACCTCGGCCTTACCCTGCGCCTTGAGCACCTCGTTCAGGTAGGTCAGGTCGTAGAGACCCTTGAGGTCGACCGGCTGGGTCAGCCCGACCGCGACGGCGTGGTCCAGTCCGGCCTTGAGCGAGGACTCGATCGGGTCGTTGAGGAACTCCAGCGTCGGCCAGGCCTGCTTGATCAGCTTGAGGTCGAGCGGCTTGCCGGTGATCTTCCCGATGTGGTCCGAGATGGCCTGCTGGGCCTCGTCCGGCTTGGTGTTGACAAACTCGTTCGCCGCGACCTGTCCCTCGACCAGCCGCTTCACCACGTCGGGGTGGGCCTTGAGGAACTTCGTGCTCACGATCAGGTTCGTGATCACGAACTTCTTGTCCGGCCACAGGTCCCGCTCGTCGACCAGGACCTTGCCGCCGGCGTTCACCAACCGGGATACGAACGGCTCGGGCACCCAGGCGCCGTCGATCGCGGTGCCGAAGGTCTCGATGGTCTGCGCGTTCTCCTGGGGCACGATCGAGACGTCGCCGCCACCCTCCTTGGTGGTGGTCAGGCCCTTCTCCTTGAGCCAGTAGCGGATCGCCACGTCCTGGGTGTTGCCGAGCTGCGGGGTGGCGATCTTCTTGCCACGCAGATCCTCGGCCGTGTTGATGCCGGCCTTGACCACCAGCGCCACGCCGCCGGAGGCGGCGCCCGAGACGACCCGTACGGCCTCGCCCTTGGACTTCGAGTGGGCGTTGACGGTCGGGTTCGGACCGATGTACGTCGCGTCGAGCGCGCCGGAGAAGATCGCCTCGATCGCGGCCGGTCCGGCGTTGAACGTCGAGGTTTCGAGCTTGACGTTCGAGCCCAGCTTTTCGGTGAAGATCCCCTTCTCCACTCCGACCACGGCGGGCGCGTGGGTGATGTTGGGGAAGTAGCCCAGACGCAGGGTCACCGGACCGGAGGAGCCGGCCTCGCCGGTCGAACCGTCGTCACCGCCGCAGGCAGCGGTGACGCCGAGCAGCGCCGGGGCCAGAACCGCGAGAGTGGCCAGCCTGCCGAGCCGGCCGTACGGGGGACGTCTCATCATCATCCAATCCCAAGTTTTCCTACTTGTTTGATAGGAAGGGTGGACTGAGTGACGGCATAGGTCAAGTGACCGTTCGTACCATCGCGACCGAACACTCACCGCTCCCACCGGCCGCTCGGCGCCCGGCGATGCCGCACGCGGTGACCGGAGCCGGAACGACCTGGACCCATAACCTATCTGTTGAGTAGGATTTGATCCGGCACATCGCGCTCCGACTCCTCGGAGGTAGGCCCATGCCGAGACTCTCGTCCTTCAGTCGCCTCGCCACTCCGGCCGACAGCAGAACCCACGGCGAATACCGGATCGTCCGCCGGCCCGACGACCCCCGACCGCTCTACCGGTTCACCGATCGCATCAGCGACGACAGCTCAACCGGCTTCACCCCCCGCGCCGGCCGCTACCACCTCTACGGAGGATGGTTCTGCCCGTGGTCGCAACGGGTGACCATCACCCGGGCACTGGCCAACCTCGACCACGTCGTCACGGTCTCCTACGTCGACAACGTACGCGACGGCCGAGGCTGGGCGTTCCGCGAACAGCACGGCCCCGACCCGGTCAACGGGTTCACCCTGCTGCGCCAGGCGTACGAGGCGACCGAGGAGGGCTTCGACGGACACGTGTCCGTGCCGACCCTCTGGGATCGGGCCACCGCCCGGGTGGTCAGCAACGAGTTCAAGACCATCGGCATCGACCTGGCGACCCGTTTCCGACACCTCGCCGAACCGATCGTCGACACCTATCCACTGCGGCATCGCGACGAGATAGAAGAGCTGGACAACTGGCTGAACCCGGCCGTCAACCACGGCGTGAGCCAGGCGGGTCGCCCCGGTCCGGACGGCGAGGGCGCGCGCAGCACCCTGCTCGACGCGTTCGCCACACTCGACCAGCGGTTGGCGTCGCGGCGTTACCTGGTCGGCAACACTCTGACCGAGGCCGACATCAGGCTCTGGGTGACCCTGGTCCGTTACGACGTCGGCGTCAACGCGCACCGCGTCGTCAACCCCGGACTGCACGAGTTCCCACACCTCTGGGCGTACGCGCGCGATCTCTACACCGTGCCGGCCTTCCGCGCGACGACCGACTTCAGCTCCTTCACCCTCCCCGGAGCCGACCTGCCGGACTGGCACGCCCCGGCGAACCGACCCCACCCCTGACCTCCCGACCCGACTCCCGGGCGGGTTGACGCTTCTATGTGGGTGGCGTTCGGGCTCGGGTTCGGCGCTGTAGGGTCCAACGCTGGTGATCTTGTGGGTGACCCATTCATGATCTGACCGCCCACGCGGGCGTGTCATCTCGTTGACCTGTCCCCACGGGATCACCGGCGTCGGCCCGGCCCACCCGGTTGGCCTGATCAGAAGCCTGTCCGTGCCACGCGTACGTGACCCATCACAGATATGCCGCCTGGGTGACTGCTCCCCGAGCCGACGCCGGCCCCTCGGACGCCGCCTGGAAGGAACAACACCCGAGATGACCATCGTCGCAGACACGGCCGATCTGGTGATCGGGGTAGACACCCACACCGACACCCACACCGCCGTGATAGTCGACCGCGTCGGCCGGGTCCTGGCCGACATCACCGTTACCACCGACCCCGACGGGCTGACCCGGCTACTCACCTTCGCCGACGACCACACACCCGCCGGCCACCAACGGCTGTGGGCCGTGGAAGGAACCCGCTCACACGGGCAAGGCCTTCACCGGCTCCTCCACGCCGCCGCGGAAACCGTCGTCGAAGCCGCGAAACCCGTCACCGCGAACCGCCGACGCGGCGGTAAGTCCGACTCCGCCGACGCGCTGCACGCCGCACGCGCCTGCCTGGCCACCACACACCCCGCCACCCCACGCGCCAACGGCACCCGGGAAGCCCTCCGCATCCTGCTAACCGTCCGCCGACACCACAGCGACACCCGCACCGCCACCATCAACCTGATCAAATCCCTGATCCTGACCGCCGACGACCCACTACGCGCCGACCTACGCCACCTGACCACCAACCAACAGATCACCTACCTGACCACCCTGGACAAGCCCGACAACACGAACACCGAAACCACCACCCGACGGCACGAACTACACACCCTGGCCACCCTCGTCGCCGATCTCGACACCACGCTCCGCGACAACCACCGCCGCCTACGCGCCCTCGTCACCGACCTGTGCCCACCCCTACTGGCCCAACCCGGCGTCGGTCCCGTGACCGCCGCTGTCGCTCTCACCACCTGGTCACACCCCGGCCGAGTCCGCTCCGAAGCGGCATACGCCAACCTCGCCGGCACCGCCCCGATCCCAGCCAGCAGCGGACGCACCAACCGCCACCGACTCAACCGAGGCGGTGACCGCACCCTGAACAGCGCCCTCCACACCATCATGCTGACCCGACGCCGCACCGACCCCGCCACCCGCGACTACATCACCCGCCGACAGAACGAAGGCCGCACCAACCCCGAAATCAACCGCTGCCTGAAGCGATACATCGCCCGCCAGCTCTACCGCATCATGCAGGCCAACCACACCACGACTTGACAGACCCCACTCACAGATCATGAAGTTGTCGCGTGTCCAGCCCTCGCACCACGCGACAACTTCATGGTCAACCCACGCTCGAACTGCCCGGGTCGGCGGGAGCGGGAGGTTGGTCGAGGATGGCGTCGAGTTCCACCTCCACCAGCCAGTCGGGATCAACGAAGCGCGAGACCTCGACGAAGGTGCAGGCGGGGCGAACCTCCGCGAACCGCTCTCCGTGTGCTCGCGCTGCCTCTTCCCAGCGGCTCACGTCGGTGAGCATGACGCGGGTCCGTACGACATCCGCCAGCCGGCCTCCCGCCTCCCTCAGTGCGGTCTCCGCTATGTCGAGGCACCTCACGGTCTGGGCATAGAGGTCACCCCGCCCCACCGTCGTGCCGTCGTCCCCGATGGGGGCGGTACCCGCGACCGCGATGTGCGCTCCCTTCCGGACCGCCCGGGAGAATCCGATCCGAGGTTCGAGTGGTGAGCCGGAACTGACCATCTGCCGATCAAGACCCATCGCATCATGCTCGCAGATCACCACCCCGACCAATCCCCTGACCACTGGGAGTCAGGAGCCATGCAAAAAGCCGGGTCCCGTTTCCGGGACCCGGCTTCCGTGCGTAACGGTGTTGCTTACTTGGTCCAGACGTCCTGCACGATGTGCGCGGCCTGGTCCTCCCACTGCGCGTACGCATCCGGGAACGCCGACACCTGAACCTTCTGCGCGGCATCGGTCAGCGGCATGTCCTGCCAACCGTCAACCTGCTTCAGACCCTTCAGGAACGCCGTCGAGGCGTACACCGGGTCGGTGATCTGCTCAGGCGAACCCCAACCGGAGCTGGGGCGCTGCTGGAACAGACCCAGCGAGTCGTGGTCGTTCATGTCACCGAGGTGACCCAGGTTCTCCAGCTTCGACTCCTGCATCGAGGTGGCGACGGCGATGACGGCGCCACGCTCACCCATGCCCAGCTTCTTCGCCGTGTCCGTGATGGCCTTGGCGTTGGCAAGCTGATCCTTGCTCAGACTGATGTGCGACTGGGCACCCTGCGTGCCGTGCGGGGAGAGCTTGTCCATGGCCGGCTTGCTGTCGGCGCTCACGGCGGCGACGGTGGTCATGGCCGGGGCGGTGTGCTCGGCCGGGGACGCGAACGCGTGGCTCGCGGGTCCGGCGACGGCGCCGCCGACAAAGGCGAGGCCGGCAACACCCAGGGCGGTCTTACGAACGAACGAGGTCTCTGCGACAGCCGGGAGCCATCGGGTCATGGTCGTCTTCACGATGGTTCACCTTCCATTCGGGGGTTCCGAGGAGCACCCAAAGGGGGTGGGCACTACAACCCGGGAAAAAGTACGAGGCCACAGGCCCTATGAGGCGGGGGAAACTGCCTCGGCGCTGCTCCGGTCGTACGCGATGTGTAACGACCCCGACCCAGCCAACATTCCGCCGATCATGACCCCAACCCAAGTCGATCAAGCCCAAAAACCTCGCAAACGGAACACCCCACCCAGCGGAGGCTCCCGCGCGCTGGCAGGAGCAGCCGAGCAAGCTCTGGATCGGAGGAAACGACCAAACCGCGCCATGCGTCCGGTTGGTCGCCTGACGTGGTGATCGGGCTACGCCGGCACCTCGGTAAAGAACTGACGCAAATTGTCCGCGAACAGTCCGGGCGCCGTCATTGCCGCGAAATGCGATTGCCCCTGCAAAATGACCTCGCGCGCTCCCGGCACCACCTTCGCGAGAGCATTCATCGTGGTTGGCATCGGCTCCCAGGTGTCGGCCCCCCGCAACAGAAGGGTCGGTACGGTGATCGAGGACCACCGTGCGATGTCCGTACTGTCGTCGGCAAGCGCTTCGAGATCGTGCAGCCAGCCGACCGCTGACCGCCGAGCCTCGGCCGGGTCGGGCGCACGGTCACCGGCCGCAGCCGCGAGTGCCGTCACGACCTCGGCCGGAACCCGGGTCACCTCGTTCAGCACCGCACGCATCCGCTGGGCGTCGCCCCGTTCGAAGGCGGCACGGTACCGATCGAGCAGCGGAACGACCTCGGCCCCGGCCGCGTAGAGCGGAGCCTCGAAGATGGCCAGCGAACGCAGGCCACTCGGATTCACCGACGCGGTGTGCAACGACAGGGTCGCACCGTACGACCCCCCGACGAGATGCACCGGTCGGCCCGACGATTCACGCGCCGCGTCGACAACGGCTACCAGGTCGGCTGTCTCGTCCTTGAACGACTTGACGCCAGCGGTGACGTCGCTGGGACCGTAACCGCGCCTGGCCGGCATCCACAACTCGTAGTCGCTGGCGAGCTGATCGGCGACCATGGCCCACGAGTGCAACCCACCGCCCGAGCCGTGTA
This sequence comes from Micromonospora sp. NPDC050397, assembly GCF_044901685.1. NCBI lineage: Bacteria > Bacillati > Actinomycetota > Actinomycetes > Micromonosporales > Micromonosporaceae > Micromonospora > Micromonospora sp. NPDC050397. The sequence goes on along the minus strand of NZ_JBJDPS010000001.1, from coordinate 1,079,203 downwards.
CGAGGACAACGGGGTCGCCCGAACCGAGTCGGCGGACCACCAGACGCGTACCGTCCGCCGACCTGACGTACTGATCGCGGCTGTCGTGACTGTTCACTGCTTTTCCTCTGTTCCGGTCGGCCAGTTACCGAGCGTCGCGTGTACGGCGTCAAGAATGTTCCGCCAGGACGCGTCGATGTCGCGGGGGTGCCCGAAGCCATCGGCCGCTTCGAGGCTCGCGAATCCATGAAAGGTGCTCCGCACGAAGCGAATCGCGTCGGTCAGCTCCGGTTCGTCCAGCCCGTACCCGCGAAGCATCGCGTAGCTCAGCTCGATCAGTCTCAGGTGCCCGGCCGAACCTTTTCCGACCTCCGGTGGCAACCGCAGTTGAGTCGCGGTGTACTGCCCCGGGTGCGCGGCGGCGAACGTACGCCAGGTCTCGGCGAACGCGACCAGGGCCTGCCGGCCGGCGCGACCGGCCACGGCGAGCGCGAGCCCGTCGGCGAACGTGGCGGCCGCCCGGACCGCGACCTGTTCGATCAACGCGTCTCGGCTGCGGACGTGCACGTAGAGGGCGGCGTCCGAGACCCCGAAGTGCCGCGCGACCGCCGCGACGGTCAGCCGCGACAACCCGATCTCGTCCGCCAACTCGGCCGCGGCGGCCGCGACACGCCCACTCGTCAGACCCTGGCGTGGCAAAACAACCTTCGCTCACTAAGACAAAACTTAGGAGCCCTAAGATATCACCCGCCGACCCTCGACCCGCCACAGCCCGAAGGCCAGCAGCAGGACCGCGAGCGTGAGGTACATCGCCGACTCGACCCACTGGAAGGTCCAGTAGCGGTCGTCGGGCTGGTACGCGACGTCTACGTGAAGATCGAGCTCGCCCAGGCACACTGCGGTGTCGCCGAACGTCCCGGTGGCGCCGGTCTTCGGCGGGTTACCGAAGCAGTCGTCGAACTTCTCCCGGCTCAGGTCCTTCCCGTCACTCGTACGCAACTCGCTCACGCGGGTGACCCAGGCATCGGGAACACTCAGCCCCTTGACGACGGCCGCACCCGTGATGCTGCCCAGGCCCCGAGCCCCGTTGACCGCCGAGGCGGTCATCGGCATCGCGACCTCCTCCGCCGGCATGAGGTGTGGCCGCACCAGGTTCGGCGCCGCGACCTGGACGACGATGACGGCCAGGAAGGTGATGGCCATCGCCGGTAGCGTCCGCCGGACGAGAAGGCCGACGACGGCGCCGAGCATGAAGGCAAACGCGGCATAACCGATGGGTACGACGTTCCGCGCGCCGAACACGATGGTGCTGAACCGATCCTCGGCCACCCGGTCGACCGGGCTGGCCGCCCAGGTGAGCAGGGCGCTGATCACACCAACCACGATCATGCTGGCCAACGCGACAACCGTGAGCCTGACGACGAGCCAGCGGCGGCGGGTGACACTCTGGTTCCACACCAGACGGTGGGTCCCGGCCTCCCACTCCCGGGCAATGAGCGGTGCGCCCCAGAAAGCACCGATGAGAACCGGGACCAGGCCGAATCCGGCCGCGAGGAACAGCAAGGTATTCTGGTAGTCGCCGTGGAACCGCGCCATGGCCACGCCGCAGTCGCCCTGGCTCTGGCAACGGATACGGTACGCGTCGTAGGCGTCGCGGATGTCGGCACCGAGGTACAACAGGTAGGCGGCGACAAGGGCCAGTGCCGCCGTACCGATGAGCGCCTGGACGCGGAACTGTCGCCAACTCATCCAGATCATCGCAGCCCCTCCCCGATCGCAGCGGAGGCGGCGGCGGTGGAGGTGGCGGCGGTGGATCCCTGACGGGCCGCCCGTGCCAGGTAGGCGAGCACCAACTCCTCCAGCGTGACGGGCTCGATGGTCCACGGCGGCTCCGACGGCCACGCCTCGGTGCGTACGACGGCTCGGCTCTGCCGGTGGAGGTTCTCGAGGTGTACGAGTTCCACCCCGGCGGGCAGCCGGTCGAGCTGGCCTCGCGCCGCCACCAACCGGTGGTGGCTGGCGAGCAGGTCCCGCACCTCGCCGGCGACCTGCACCCGGGAGCCGCACAGCACGACGAGGTAGTCGCAGACCCGCTCCACGTCGCCGAGCAGGTGTGACGACAGCACCGCGCTGGCGCCCAGGTCGGCGACGGACTCCAACAGGTTCCGCAGGAACCCGTCCCGGGCCAGCGGGTCCAGCGCGGCGGCCGGCTCGTCGAAGATCAACAGCTCCGGACGCTTCGAGGCGGCGATCGTCAACGCGAGCTGCGCCCGCTGGCCGCCGGAGAGCCGTCCCGCCTTCTGGGCCGGGTTCAACCCGACCTCCGCGACACGTCGCTCCGCCAGAGCCTGGTCCCAAGACGGGTTCAGCCTGGCCCCCATGCGCAGGTGATCGGCCACGCTGAAGGTCGCGTACACCGGGGTTTCCTGCGCGACAAATCCGACCCGGGCAAGGTGCGCGGCATTCGACGCCGGACGCGACCCGAGTACGCTCAGCCTGCCCGACGACGGCTCGATCAGCCCGCAGGCCAGTTGCAGGAGCGTCGACTTACCCGCCCCGTTGGGACCCACCAGGCCGACGATTCGGCCCCGTGGAATCGTCAGGTCACAGTCGGTCAGCGCGGCGCGTCGGCCGTAGCGCTTTGTCAAACCCTCGGCTCGCAGCACCGGGGAGGAATCCTCGAATGGCATGACGCCATCCTGCGAGCGCGCAGTCCCGCCCAGCATCAGTCCAAAGCACGGCTCCCGCCACCCGCGACCGTACTTTTGACCGGTCCGCAACGAGTCCGGTCTTCCTACGGTTAGCGGCATGGGTAATACGGGTCGGCCGGCGGGGACGGCCGCGATCATCGTCAGTATCGGCCTCGGCTCCGTGTTCCTCGCGGCGATCGTGATCGAGGCCATCGCCATCGCGCAGAGCTGGGGCGCGCGCTACTGGCTCCTCGGCGGTGCCGCAGCGGTGGTCGTGTCTCTGCTCGCACTGCTACGCCACCGGCAACGGATATGGACGGCAGTCGCGGGCGTCATGGTCGCGGCCGTCGCGATCCTCGCCGCTCGGATCGGTCACCTTCCCGCCGAACCCGGACCCGCCATCGCGCTCGCCCTGTCGGTGCTCATCGGCTCGGCGATCCGGGCACTACCGCCCGTACCGGCCGGCGCGCTCGCCTTCGCCGGGTTCGCGGTCGCACTCGGAAGTCATCTGGCCGCTCGGCCGTCCTCTTCCGGTGCCGCCGCTGTGGCAGCGATCAACGGCGCCGGATGGCTCGCCGCGATCGTGGTCGGTCTGTCGCTGCGGATGCTCGACCACCGGGCCAGGGCCACCGCGGAGAAGGTACGCCAGGACGAGCGGCTGGGGCTGGCCAGGGAACTGCACGACATCGTCGCCCACCACATCACCGGCATGCTGATCCAAGCCCAGGCCGCCCAGATCGTGGCCCGCAAGACGCCCGCGAAGGTGACCGATTCGCTGGTCGGAATCGAGGCCGCCGGGGTTGACGCGCTCGCCGCGATGCGCCGCGTCGTCGGGTTGTTACGGGACACCGAGGAGCCGGCGCCCGCCTCTCCCGGGCCGGAACACGGTCCGGAACAGCTCAGCGCACTGGTCGAACGCTTCAACGAACAAGGCCCAGCCGTACGGCTGCGTCTGCCGGACGACACCACGTCGTGGCCAGCCGAGGTGACCAGTACGGTCTACCGGATCGTCCAGGAGGCCCTGACAAACGTGTCGCGTCATGCGCCACAGGCACGTTCGGTGGTCGTCACCGTCGCCGAGGACCCGGCGGGGCTCACGGTCGAGGTCGTGGACGATGCCCCGACGGCGACCGCTCGGCCCCATCACCGCGCCGGCTACGGTTTGATCGGAATGCGAGAACGTGTCGAGGCGCTCGGCGGCACGCTGCGCCCCGGCCCTCGACCCGGTGCGGGCTGGTCCGTGCACGCGACCCTGCCACTGCCGGGAAGGGAACCCCGATGACCATCAAGGTCCTGCTCGCCGACGACCAGGCGATGATTCGCAGCGGCCTTCGACTCATCCTGGAAGACCAGCCCGACATCAACGTGCTCGCCGAGGCCGCCGACGGCGTCGAGGCGATCGCCCAGGCCCGACGCCTGCGGCCGGACGTGTGCCTCGTCGACATCCGCATGCCCCGCCTCGACGGCATCGAGGTCACCCGGGCCTTGGCCGGACCGGGCGTACCCAACCCGATGCGGGTCATCGTGGTGACCACATTCGACCTGGACGAGTACGTATACGGCGCGTTGCGGGGTGGCGCCGTGGGCTTCATCCTCAAAGACGCCGGTCCTGCCCTGCTTGTCGAGGCCGTCCGCGCCGCCGACAACGGCGACGCGTTGATCTCCCCGTCGATCACGCTGCGGCTGCTGCGCCATCTCACGGCCCCCGGAGGACCGGCCTCCGCCGGCAACTCCGTACGGCTGCTGTCCGACCGCGAGATCGACGTTGTCCGTGCCGTGGCGCGAGGCTGCACCAGCCAGGAAATCGCAGCTCAGTTGTTCATTTCCTTGAGCACGGTGAAAAGCCATCTGTCCACCATCCAGACCAAACTCGGAGTCCGGAACCGGGTCCAGATCGCTGCCTGGGCCTGGGAGAACCGCGTCGTGGAAGGCGCATGAAAATGGCGTTGGCCGGGTCCCCGTCGTGGGGACCCGGCCAACGCCGAATCGTTTCCTGGTGTCGCGGTGTTGCTTACTTGGTCCAGACGTCCTGCACGATGTGCGCGGCCTGGTCCTCCCACTGCGCGTACGCATCCGGGAACGCCGACACCTGAACCTTCTGCGCCGCATCGGTCAGCGGCATGTCCTGCCAACCGTCAACCTGCTTCAGACCCTTCAGGAACGCCGTCGACGCGTACACCGGGTCGGTGATCTGCTCAGGCGAACCCCAACCAGAACTCGGACGCTGCTGGAACAGACCCAGCGAGTCGTGGTCGTTCATGTCACCCAGGTGACCCAGGTTCTCCAACTTCGACTCCTGCATCGACGTCGCGACCGCGATGACCGCGCCACGCTCACCCATGCCCAGCTTCCTGGCCGTGTCCGTGATGGCCTTGGCGTTGGCAAGCTGATCCTTGCTCAGACTGATGTGCGACTGCGCACCCTGAGTGCCGTGCGGCACCAGCTTGTCCATGGCCGGCTTGCTGTCGGCGCTCACGGCGGCGACGGTGGCCGGGGCGGTGTGCTCGGCCGGGGACGCGAACGCGTGGCTCGCGGGTCCGGCGACGGCGCCACCGACAAAGGCGAGGCCGGCAACACCCAGGGCGGTCCTACGAACAAACGAGGTCTCCGCGACAGCCGGGAGCCATCGGGTCATGGTCGTCTTCACGATGGTTCACCTTCCATTCGGGGGTTCCGAGGCGCACACACGTGGGGGACACAGGTGCGTCACTCGGGAAGAAGTACGAGGCCACAGGCTCTATGAGGCGGGGGACGCCTCGGCGCTGCTCCGGTCGTACGCGATGTATAACGACCCCGACCCAGCCAACATTCCGCCGATCATGACCCCAACCCAAGTCGATCAAGCCCAAAAACCTCGCAAACGGAACACCCCGCCCAACACCCGCCGGTCCGCCCCGCCCCCACCCCGTTGATCATGAGGTTGTCGCAGCCTGGACAAGATCAAGAGGGCGACAACCTCATGATCAGCCACGCGAGGGGGCAGTGGGCGGGCAAGATCACTACAACCGTTGCTCCCGGGTTAAATTTGTTGATCTCTATTGCCCGATGGGCCTGTCGACTGGTACTCAATGGGGGCAGGTGATCAACAAGCGGCCGAGGAGGCTTCGATGATCGTTGCTGCCTCCAGGCCGAGCGTCCATAGTCGCGAGCCGATCACCTGCGGGTTCCGGTGGGTGACCGACGAGCGTGGCCGGGCTCCCCCGGGTGCGTACGGCTGATCTGGGGCTGATGGCTGTGCTCACCTGTTGGGAGTCTGGGAGGCACGGGAGCATCCGGAATCCGGCAACTCACCCGGCCACCGTGCCGGGTGAGGCGACACCGCTCGGGTTCCGCGGGAAGAACCTACCGGTAGCGGTACGGAGAGACGCCCATCTCCGTACCAGAGGACGGCCGATCAGCGGACCGGCCGCGGAAGGCGATACCAGATGACGATCAGTGAGAGCACGAGCCTGTCCCGTCGTACGTTGCTCAGGTCCACGGCGGTGGCCGGTGCCGCGGCAGCCGCCGCGACCGTGATCCACCCCGAGACGGCCTCGGCGCAGCCGCACCCGGCCCAGCCGACCGACCCGGCGGCCGCCGCGCGGGCTGCCGCGATCCCCAGCCCGGAACAGTATTTCGGCTTCCGGATCGGCTCCGACGGCAAGCTCGCGACCTGGGACAGGATGGTCCCCTACTTCCAGCTCATCGCGGAGCAGAGCAACCGGGTCACGTACGAGGAGATCGGCAAGACCACCGAGGGCAACGAGTACGTCCTGCTCACGATCAGCTCGCCGGAGAACCTGAACAACCTCGACAAACTGATCGAGATCAACAACAAGCTGGCCGACCCGCGTGGACTCTCCCCGACCGAGGCGGCCGAGCTGGCCCGGACCGGGAAGCCGTTCTACTTCGTGTACGCCGGCATCCACTCCACAGAGGTCGGCAACTCGCAGGCCACCATCGAGTGGGCGCACCGGCTCGCCTCGGAGCAGTCCGAGTACATCGACGGGATCCTGGACGACCTGGTGATCCTGCTGGTGCCCTGTCAGAACCCGGACGGACTGGTCAAGGTCAACGACTACTTCGTCGAGACGGCGGGCACCAACTTCTCGCGGACGTACCCGGATCTCTACCAGAAGTACACCGGGCACGACGACAACCGTGACTGGTTCATGCTGACCCAGATCGAGAGCCGCTACGCGGTCCAGATCCAGGACAAGTACCACCCGCAGGTGCTCCAGGACTCGCACCAGGCCGGCTCCGGCGCACCCCGGATGTTCACCCCGCCCTACCTGTCGCCGTACGACCCGAACATCGACGCCATCACGGTCCAGCAGACCGACGCGCTCGGCCTGGCGATGCAGCGGGGCATGACCGCCGCCGGCATGAAGGGCGTCGGCTGGGGCATGACGTACGACTACTGGACGCCGTCGCGGCAGTACTGCGTCTACCACAACTCCGTACGCATCCTGACCGAGGCGGCGAGCTGCTCGAACCTGGCCTACCCGCAGGTCGGCTCCGGCCCGCTCGGCAGCCAGCAGTCGTCGATCAGCTTCATCGAGCCGTACGACCAGAACACCTGGACGCTGCGGCAGATCGTGGACTACGTCTCGCAGGCGTTCTACTCGGGCATCGAGGCGGTGGCCTACGACAGGTACAACTGGCTGTTCAACTTCTACCGGGTCGGGGTCAAGGCGGTCACCCGGACCAGCCCCCGCGCGTACGTCATCGCGGCCGGTCAGCGCGACCCGCAGGCGGTCCGCGACGCGCTCGACATCCTCTTCACCGGCGCGGTCGAGGTGCACCAGGCCCAGGCCGCCTTCAGCGCGGGCGGCAAGCAGTATCCGGCCGGTTCCTGGGTCGTCTACCTGAACCAGCCGTACGGCGGGTTCGCCAAGACGCTGCTCGAGGTGCAGGAGTACCCGCACCTGCTGGAGTACCCCGGTGGACCGCCGCAGCGGCCGTACGACGTGACCGCGCAGACCCTGCCGATGCTGCTCGGTTTCAAGGCCGACCTGGTCACCGGTTCGTTCTCGGTCAGCACCAAGCTGCTCACCGAGATCAAGCCGGCGCCGGTCACGATGCCGGCGGCGCCACCGGCCACCGGTGCCTACGTGGTCGGACCGGAGTCGTACGGGGTGTTCCAGATCGTGTCGAGGTTGCAGCGGCAGGGCATTCCGACCTTCCGCGCCGCGGCGCAGTTCGTCGACGGTGGCCGTACCTTCCCGGCCGGCACGTTCGTGGTCCCGCCGACCGACGCGGCCCGGCAGATCCTGCAGAACCAGTCCCGCAACACCGGCATCCCGGTCTCGGCCGTCGCGACCGTGCCCCGGGTCGCCGGCGCGCAGCTCAAGCCGGGCACCCGGATCGGCCTGCTGAAGCCGGCGAACAACATCCAGTCCGGCTGGCTGATGTGGATGTTCGACCAGTACGGGGTGAACTACTCCGTGGTGAAGGCGCAGGACTACAAGAACCTCGCCGGCCGGTTCGACGCGATCGTGATGCCGCAGGGGGTGAGCAAGACCTCCATCACCAACGGGTTGAACCGGAACAACTACCCGGAGGAGTGGAGCTGGGCCTTCGGCGTCGGCGAGGACGGCTGGGCCAAGCTGCGTGACTTCGTCACCGGGGGCGGCACGCTGGTGGCCTTCGGCAGCGGCGCGAACACCGCACAGCAGCTCTTCGAACTGCCGCTGCGCTCGGTCCTGCCGACCGACGAGTCGGTCTTCTACTGCCCCGGCGCCCTGCTCACCCAGGAGATCGACACCAACGACCCGGTCGCCTGGGGCATGGACCCGAAGAACCCGGCCTGGTTCGACGGTGACCGCGCGTACGAGATCACCGATCCGAACAAGTACCCGGTCCACGTGGTGTCGAAGTACCCGGACAGTGGCGAGCAGTTGCAGAGCGGCTGGCTGATCGGCGGCGAGTACCTCAACGGGGCGGTGAACGGCCTCTCCTGGAGCGTCGGCAGCGGCTCGGTGGTGACGTTCGCCAGCGAGATCGCGTTCCGCACCTGGAACCGGGGCGAAGAGAAAATGATCTTCAACGCGATGTACCACGGTCCGTCGCAGAAGCTCACCCCGGAGCAGTTCGAGCGCCTCGGGCGGTAGCACCCGGAGCACCGGAGGCGGGGTCGGCGTCCGGCCCCGCCTCCCTCGGCGGCAACAACCCACCAAGTCGATCAGTTAAGGAGGTGACCGTGGACGTGATGGTCGAACTGCGGGGCGTACGCAAGTCGTTCGGTGACCTCGAGGTGCTCAGGGGAATCGACCTCACCGTCTCCCGGGGCGAGGTGGTGGCCGTCGTCGGCCCCTCCGGCGGCGGCAAGAGCACGCTGCTGCGCTGCGTCAACCTGCTGGAGCCGGTCACCGCCGGCCAGGTCCTGCTCGAATCGGAGGATCTGACCGCACCCGGGGTCGACCTCAACCGCGTACGCCGCCGCATCGGCATGGTCTTCCAGCAGTTCAACCTGTTCCCGCACCTGACCGCGCTGGACAACCTCACGTTGGCGCCGAGAAAGCTGCTGAAGACCCCGCGCGCCGAGGCCGAGGAGCGCGCTCACGCGCTGCTGCGTCGGGTCGGACTGGCGGACAAGGCCGGGGCACATCCCCGGCAACTCTCCGGCGGCCAGCAGCAGCGGGTCGCCATCGCCCGGGCGCTGATGATGGACCCGCACGTCATGCTCTTCGACGAGGTGACCTCGGCGTTGGATCCGGAACTGGTCAGCGAGGTCCTCGACGTGATGCGCGACCTGGCCCGCTCCGGCATGACGATGCTCTGCGTCACGCACGAGATGGGCTTCGCCCGTGAACTCGGCGACCGTCTGGTCTTCGTCGACGGCGGCGTCATCGCCGAGCAGGGGCCGCCCGCCGACGTGCTGGACCGGCCGCAGCAGGAACGTACCCGTCAGTTTCTCCGCAAGGTTCTGCGTTAGCCCACCGCAGGTGGGCGGGAGGAGTTCGCGATGAGGAAGCGTATCGGCGTGGTTCTGCTCGCCGTCGCACTGGCCCTGACCACCGGCTGCTCCGCCACGGACGGCGGCGGGGACGACAGTCCCGCCGGTGCGCCTGTGGACGTGGGCGCGCCGCTGCCCGGCAACGTACGCGACCGGGGCAAGCTCGCCGTCGGCGTCAAGTGCGACTACCCGCCGTTCGGGTACATCGACGAGGCCGCGAAGAACGCCGGCTTCGAGATTGACATCGCCCGAAAGCTGGCCGGCTACGCCTTCGGTGACGCCGACAACGTCGAGCTGACCTGCGTGACCGGGGCGAACCGGGTCTCGTTCCTCACCACCAACCGGATCGATCTGATCATCGCCACGATGAACTACACCAGGGAGCGCGCGGAGACCATCGACTTCACCACGCCGTACTTCTCCAGCGGGGTGAAGCTGCTGGTGCCGAAGGACTCCCCGATCGGGTCGTTCGCCGACCTCGGTGGCAAGTCGGTGATCAGCACCAACGGCGCCACCGCGAGCCTCTGGCTCACCCAGTGCATGAAGGACGTCAAGCAGGTGCTCTTCGGCCAGACCAGCGAGGCGCTGACCGCGCTCAAGCAGGACCGGGGCGACGCGCTGGCCCAGGACGACACCCTGCTGCTCGACCTGGCGGCGAAGAACACCGACCTCAAGGTGGTCGGCGACAGCAAGGCGGGCAGCCCGTGGGGAATGGGCGTACGCAAGGGTGACAGCGCCATGTTGGAGTGGGTCAACGCGGCCCTGAAGAAGCTGCAGACCGAGGAGTTCTTCTGGACCGAGTTCCAGAAGACGGTCACCGACCCCAACCTGCAACAGCAGTTCGCGAAGTTCGTCCCCCGCCCCGGCAACGACCTGGTCTACCCGACCGGTTCCACCCTGGTCTGCTGAGCGATGACGATCGCCGACGACTACCGCTTCGACCCGGGATTCCTCGTCGAGCACCTCGACGAGCTGGCCGCCGGTCTGGTCCGCACGGTCGCGATCAGCGCCATCGGCATGGCCGGGGCGCTGGTCGTCGGCGCACTGCTCGGCGCGGTGTCCGCGTTCCGGGTCCCGGTCGCGCGTCAACTCGTCCGGGCGTACGTGGAGGTGTTCCGCAACACTCCGCTGCTCGTACAGATCTTCTTCCTGTACTTCGCGTTGCCCGAGATCGGACTACGGCTCGACGCCTTCACCGTCGGCTGGCTCTCCCTGTTGCTCTGGGGCGGGGCGTACAACGTCGAGAACTTCCGGGCCGGGTTCGAGGCGGTCGAGCACGGTTACGTCGAAGCCTGCCGGGCACTCGGTTTCCCCCCGCTGGCCGCGTTCCGGCAGGTCGCCTTCCCGCTCGGCTGGCGGATCGCGTTGCCGTCGGTCACCAACACCCAGATCTCGGTGTTCAAGAACTCCTCGTTCATGATCGCGATCAGTTATCCGGAGCTGACCGAGACGGCGGTCAACATCGTCGCCGTCTCGTTCCGGGTGTTCGAGATGTTCCTCGCGATCGGCGTCATCTACCTGGGACTGGTGTGGCTCATGTCGCTGGCGACGAGGGCGGTCGAACGCCGGTTCGCGATTCCTGGAGGACACTGATGCCGCCCTGGGTGCCGCCGGTCGCGAGCTACCTCGCCACCGGCCTGCGAACCACCGCGACGCTCGCCGCGATCAGCGTCCTGGCGAGCATCGCGGTCGGGGTGCTGCTCGGCACGCTGCTGACCGTGCCGGGTCGGCTGGTCCGGGCCGCCGTCCGGGCGTACGTCGAGGTCTGGCGCGGGCTGCCGATCATCATCATCCTGTTCTTCATCTTCTTCGTGCTGCCGATCATCGGCCTGCGGGTGGAGACCTTCACCGCGGCCGCGATCGGGTTGAGCCTCTGGGGCAGCGCCAACATGGCCGAGGTGGTACGCGGCGCGGTCCAGTCGGTGCCCCGGGGTCAGGCCGAGGCCGCCGCCGCGCTGGGGCTGCCCTGGCCCAGCCGGATGCGGTACGTCATCCTGCCCCAGGCGGCCAGGCGCGCGCTGCCGCCGATGATCGGGTTGGTGGTCAACCTCACCCAGCAGACCTCGCTGGCCGCGGTGATCGGTCTGCTCGACATCCTCGAAGCCTCCCAGCGATCGATCGAGCGGCTCACCCTGACCGGCGGGGAGACCCACGCGGTGCCGATCCTCGGCGCGGTGCTGGTGGTGTTCTTCGTCATCTGCCTGCCGCTGACCATGCTCTCCCGGTGGCTCGAACGCCGCCTCGGGTGAGCCCGGGTCGTCCCATCCGACCTGCTGGTCGCCGCCACCCGGCCGGTCGATGTTCGGCAGCCGTTAACCTCATCGTTCATGACCACCACCGGCTCCCAGCCTCCCCCGCCGCAGCCCACCCGTGGACGACGCCGGTTGATCGCGATGTCGATCTGGGCGGTCGGGTTCGGCGTCGGCGCGTACTTCCTGGGGCTGCCGACCAGCGACCCGGTGTTGCCGTTCGCCTGGCTGTGGCTGGCCACCATCGCCTGGAACAGCCACCTGCCGTGGCGCCGGCACCTCGCCTTCCTGCGGGACTGGCTGCCGGTGATCCTGATGCTGCTGATCTACAACATCTCCCGAGGCTTCGCCGACGGGCTCTCCGAGCCGCACGCCGTCGAGCTGGTCCGGGCCGACGAGTGGATGTTCGGCTGGCTGACCGGCGGCGACGTGCCCACCGTCTGGCTCCAGCACCACCTGTGGCAGCCGGGTGTGGTGCAGTGGTGGGAGGTGATCGTCTCGCTGGTGTACTTCTCCCACTTCCTGGCGGTGCCGGCCGCCGCCGTGGTGCTCTGGGTACGGTCCCGGGACCAGTGGAAGCGGTACATGCGGCGGTGGATGACGTTGACGCTGGCGGGCCTGGTCACGTACTTCCTCTATCCGGCCGCCCCGCCGTGGTGGGCGGCGCTGCCGGAGCACGGGGCCCTGATCGACCCGGTCGAGCGGATCTCCACGAACGGGTGGGAGGCGATCGGTCTGCACAGCGCCGGCAACACCCTCAACGCGCTCCAGGTCGAGGCGTCCAACCCGGTGGCGGCGATGCCGTCGCTGCACACGGCGTACGCGCTGCTGGTGATCGCGTTCTTCCTGCCGATGGCCCGGCGCCGCTGGTGGCCGTTGCTGCTGGCGTACCCGCTCGCCATGACGTTCACCCTGGTCTACTCGGGCGAGCACTACATCATCGACGTCCTGGTCGGCTGGGCCTACGTCGGCGGCACCATGCTGGTGGTGAGCGCGGCGGAGCGGTGGTGGCACCGGCGCGGCGTGGCGGCGGGGGCCGACGAGGCGGACGACTCTCCGACGGACCTGCCCGACGCGCCCGCCACCACGAAGGTCACCTCGTCGATCTGACCTGACAGCCGGTCAGTGACCGGCCACAGCTCGACTCGACGGCATCACGTTGCAGTCGTATTGCAAACCAGGTACGGTGGGATGCAATACAGTCGTATCGCAACGAGGGGGCCGTTGATGCGCGTACTCGCGCTCTCCGAGATCACCGCCGAGATGGTCGACCTGGTCGGCGGCAAGGCGGCCGGGCTGGGCGCGCTGCTCCGGCAGGGCGAACGGGTGCCGCAGGGGTTCTGCGTGACGACGGAGGCCCACCGGGAGGGCGTGCTCCCCCGCGCGGAGATCGTCGAGGCGTACCGGCGACTCGGCCCGGGGCCGGTGGCGGTCCGGTCCAGCGCGACCGCCGAAGACCTGCCGGACGCGAGCTTCGCCGGGCAGCAGGACACCTTTCTCGACGTCGAGGGCGTCACCGAACTGCTCACCGCGATCGAGAAGTGCTGGGACTCGCTGCACAGCCCGCGCGCGGTCGCGTACCGCGACGCCCACGACATCGATCAGACCAACGTACGGATGGCCGTCGTCGTGCAGCGGATGGTCGACCCCGCCGTGGCCGGGGTGCTGTTCACCGCCAACCCGGTGACCGGCCGCCGGACCGAGATGATGGTCGACGCCGCCCCCGGACCCGGCACCACGGTGGTCGACGGCGCGGCCGTCGTGGACCACTACGTCCTCGACGGCACCGCGCCTGCCGACCCGGGCTGTCTCAGCACGGCCCAGCTCGGGGAGCTACGGGCCACCGGCGACCGGATCCAGGAACACTTCGGCAGCCCGCAGGACGTGGAGTGGGCGATCGACCGACAGGGCACCCTGTGGCTGCTCCAGTCACGGCCGATCACCACCCTGTTCCCGCTCGCCCCGGCGACCGACAAACCCCTGCCCCGCGTCTACCTGGAGTTCGGTCACGTCCAGGGCATGCTGCAACCGGTCACCCCGATGGGGATGTCCTCCCTGAGATCACTGATCGCCGCGATGCTCGCCTCGTTCGGCATCAGGGTCGACATCGTCGACATCGGCGGCCGGCTCTACGGCGACCTGTCCGACCTGGCCCGGGACGGCTCGACCCGGAAGCGGCTGGTCAAACTCATGGCGGTCGACTTCGGCCCCCGGGCCCAGGAGGTGATGCGGCACGTCCTGGCCGATCCACGCTTCGCCCCGGTCAAGGGCGTCCGGCAACGCCGGCCGGGGGCGGACGCCGCGTCGCTGCGGACCGCCGGGCGCGCGCTGGCCGGGATCGTACGCACGCTCGTCCGGCCGGACCAGGCGCGCCAGCGGATGTTCGACGCCATCGAGCGGCTACGGCTCGGGTCGGCGGGACCGGACGGGCCCGCCACGGCCGCCGAGCGGTTGCGTTTCGTACGGGACCAGGAAGCGCCGGAGAGTGTCGACGAGATCGTCTGGCCGATCGTCACCGGAATGCTCTCGGCCGCGTTGCCGGCGCAGCTCCTCAAGGGCGTCGCCGACGAGAACGAGATCCACACGGTCCTCGGCGGGATGCCGTACAACGTCACCATCGAGATGGACCTGGCGCTCTGGCGGCTCGCCCAGGGCGCCGACCAGCACCGCCGGCTGTTGCTCGACACCGCACCGGAGGAACTGGCCGCCCGCTACCTCGACGGCACACTCCCGGAGATCGGGCTCGCCGCGTTCCTCCGCCGGTACGGCCACCGGGGCGCCGCCGAGGTCGACCTGGGTGTGCCCCGGTGGGACGAGGACCCCGCACCGGTCTTCGCCGCGATCGCCAACTACCTGCGGGTGACGGATCCACAGCAGGCACCCGACCGGAGGTTCGAACGCGCCGCCGCGACCGCCGAGGCGACCCTCGGCGAGCTGGTCGTACGGGCCCGACGGCGCCGGCCCGTACGGGGCACCATCGCCGGGTTCCTGCTGCGCAGAGCGCGGTCGCTGGCCGGTCTGCGCGAGGCGGGCAAGTTCGCCGGGCTATACCGGCTGCGGGAGATGCGTCGGCAACTGCTGCTCGTCGGCGCCGAGCTGAGCGGGGCGGGACTGCTGGAGCGTCCGGACGACATCATGTTCCTGACCCTCGACGAGGTGCACGACGCCGTACAGCAGGGCACCGACCACCGAACGACGGTTACCGCCCGGCGTACGGCGCACGCACGTGAGCTGCGCCGCCGTAGCGTGCCGGTGGCCCTGCTCTCCGACGGCACCGAGATCGAGACCGTGCTGCCGGCCGGGCCGGCGCCGGACGGCACCCTGCGCGGCGTCGGGGCGGCGGCGGGCCGGGCCTCCGGACCGGCCCGGGTGGTGCACGACCCGGCCACCGCCCACATCGAACCGGGCGAGATCCTGGTCGCCGCGACCACCGACCCCGGCTGGACCCCGCTCTTCCTCACCGCCGCCGCCCTGGTCACCGAGACCGGTGCGGTGATGGCCCACGGCCCCACCGTGGCCCGCGAGTACGGCATCCCCGCGGTCATCTGCGTCCCCGGCGCCACCCGGCGGATCTCGACCGGGCAGATCGTCACCGTCGACGCGGGTGCCGGAACGGTCACCATCCACTGACCCAACGGTCACCATCCACCGACACGAGGAAGACGATGAGCGACGCGAAGACCCCCGCCCCGGGCAGGACCGCCGCACTGCTGCGGCGGGCGGTAACGACCGAGGGCGCGATGTGGCGCAGCATGTACCTCTGGGCGCGGCGCGCGCCTCTCCCCCTGGCACCTGGCGACGAACCGTTCGGCTACGTCGGGGTGGTCAAGCCGATCCTCGGTGTCTTCATCGGCCTGTCCGCCGTCGAGATCCCGATCTTCGACGTCATCGTCAGCAACGTCGTGCCCTGGCAACCGGCCCGGTGGATCGTGCTCGTACTCGGCGTCTGGGGTCTGCTCTGGATGATCGGCTTCTTCGCGAGTCTGAGAATCCACCCGCACGTGATCGGCGACGCCGGGATTCGGGTACGGATGGGGGCGGGCCTCGACGTCACGGTGCCGTGGGACAACGTCGACACGGTGGGCAAGAGTTACCGCTCGATGCCGTCGAGCAGGTCGGTGCAGGTCGAACAGGCCGGTGACCGCAGTGTGCTGCACATCGTGGTCGGCAGCCAGACCAGCGTCGACGTCCGGCTGCGTCGCCCGACCACCTTCGTGCTGCCGAAGGGGCGCACCGAGCCGGTCGACGAGGTACGCCTGTACGCCGACGATCCCGACGACTTCGTCCGCAAGGCGCGGAGCGTGTCTGCGCCCCGAACCGCCGCCACACCTGGCAGGGTCGGTGCCAGCCACACGAACCGTTGACCGCGTACGACGAAAGCATCGAGGTTATGCCCAAGAAGGTGGACCGCCAGGAACGACGTACGCTCATCGCCGACGCGTTGATGCGGGTGGCCGCCGAACAGGGGCTGGAGGCGGTGAGCCTGCGGCACGTGGCCGCCGAGGCCGGTGTCTCGCCCGGGATGGTGCAGCACTACTTCCGCACCAAGGACGAGATGATGGCGTTCGCCATGGCCGTGGTGCGCGAGCGCGGCCAGATCCGGGTCGGTGACGCGCTCGCCCGGCTGGGCGAGAACCCGCCACCGCGCCAACTGCTGCGCACGATGATCGCGGCGCTGTTGCCGCTCGACGAGCAGTCCCGCAACGACGGGCGGGTGGCGCTGGCGTTCCTCGCCTACACGGCGGTACGTCCGGCGGCCGCCGTGGCGGTGAGCGAGGACACCGCCGAGTTGGTGGACTTCATCGCCGGCGTCGTCCCGGGCCCGGCGCCCAGGGAGGTCGCGGCGGGTGTGCTGGCGCTGATGGAGGGGTTGGGGGTCTACCTGCTCGGCGGCCACTACACCCCGGAGCAGGCGCTCGGGGCGCTGGATGCCCACTTCGACATGGTCTTCCACCGCCCGGCGACGACCTGAGCCGACGCCCGAACGGCGGGTGGGCGAGACGATCGATTCTTGATCGTTGTCGAGGCCGGCGCCGGACCGCCGGCAGGATCAGGCACATCCGGGTACGACGAGGCGGGGAGCCGGTTCGCACCGACCCCCCGCCCCGACCGGTCGTACCGCGCGTCAGTTGACGACAAACAGCAGCGGGCTGGCCGGCTTGCCGGTGGTCGCGTTGGTCACCAGGTAGTTACGGACCTGCGTCGGGGTCCAGCCGGTGTTGACCGACAGCACCAG
Source organism: Micromonospora sp. NPDC050397 (assembly GCF_044901685.1). Taxonomy (NCBI): domain Bacteria; kingdom Bacillati; phylum Actinomycetota; class Actinomycetes; order Micromonosporales; family Micromonosporaceae; genus Micromonospora; species Micromonospora sp. NPDC050397. The sequence goes on along the minus strand of NZ_JBJDPS010000001.1, from coordinate 1,062,112 downwards.
AGCCGCCGCGCCGGCCACGTGCGGCGAGGCCATCGACGTACCGCTGATGCTGTTGGAGGCGGTGTTGCTGGTGTACCAGGCCGAGGTGATCGCCGACCCCGGAGCCCAGATGTCCAGGCAGGTGCCGGTGTTGGAGTAGGAGGCGCGGGCGTCGGTGCTGGTGCTGGCGCCGACGGTGATCGCGGCGGCGACCCGGGCCGGCGAGTAGTTGCAGGCGTTGGCGGTCGAGTTGCCGGCCGCCACGGCGTACGTCACACCGGACGAGATCGAGTTGTTGACCGCGCTGTCGAGGGAGCTGTTGGCGCCGCCGCCGAGGCTCATGTTCGCCACCGCGGGCTTCACCGCGTTCTGGGTCACCCAGTTCACCCCGGCGATGACACCGGCGTTGGTGCCGCTGCCGGCGCAGTTGAGCACCCGTACGCCGACCAGGCGGACCGCCTTGGCCACCCCGTACGCGTTGCCGCCGACGGTGCCGGCGACGTGCGTACCGTGTCCGTTGCAGTCGTCGGCCGAGCCGCCGTCGACCGCGTCGTAGCCGCTGGTCGCCCGGCCGCCGAAGTCGTTGTGCGAGAAGCGGATGCCGGTGTCGATGATGTACGCCCGCACGTTGCTGGCCGTGTTCGGGTAGGTGTACGACTGGTTCAACGGAAGGTTGCGCTGGTCGATCCGGTCCAGTCCCCAGGACGGCGGGTTGGTCTGGGTGGCGTTGATCGACACCGCCTGGTCCTGCTCCACGTAGGCGACGTCGGGGTGGGCCGCCAGCCGCTTCGCCGCCGAGGCGCTGAGGTTCGCGGCAAAGCCGTTGAGCGCCGCGCCGTAGACGTGGGTGACGCTGGCGCCGTACTGCTTGCTCAGCTCACCGGCCTTGGTCGGCACCGCGAGGGTGGCCTGCGCGGTGCCGGCCCGCGCCCCGACCGCCGTGTCCTTGAGCACCACGATGTAACTTCCCGCGACCGCGGTCGGACTGCCCGCGAACCGGATCTCGCCGGTCGCCGGGGCTGCCGCCGCGGGTCCGAAGGTGGCCACGACGCCGGTCGCGGCCGCGACGAGGACGCCGAGTACCAGGCGTCCGTAGCGGGTGCCTGAGTGGGTCATCTTCCGCTCCTCCCTGACCGCCCATGTCTGAGCGATCGAAAGCAGCCTATGTTTCAATCCGCCCGCTTCTCTATATCAGAATCCCCATATCACGAATACGTGGTCGCGGCGGCGACTGCACCGGGCCGAGGCGCCGCGGTCCGCGCCCATCTGCGCGCCGGAGGCCACTACCATTCGGCGCATGGCTCTCATCCACCGAGCGGTACTGAAACCGACGAAGCTCGAACTGCTGGCGACCTGGCTTCCCGGGCGCTCCTGGTTCCAGGGACCGACGGTCGGCGAGACCGTGAACATGGGGGCCTACCGGTTCGACGATCCGGCGGGTGAGGTCGGCATCGAGACGCTGCTGGTCCGGATCGGCGACGGACCGGTCCACCAGGTCCCGTTGACCTACCGCGACGCCCCGCTCGACGGCAACGACGAGTGGCTGGTCGGCACGACCGAACACTCGGTGCTCGGCCCACGCTGGGTGTACGACGGCTGCGGCGACCCCGTCTACGCCACCGCGCTGGCCAGCGTCATCTTCTCCGCGGACCGGCAGGCGCAGGAGTTCTTCGAGGTCGACGGCGAACTCGTACCCCGGGAGCCGACGATGGTCGTCACCGGCAACCCGGGCGCGGAGGTCGACGTCCCGCTGGTCGCCGCGATCCGCGACGTGGTGCCGGGCGACCCCACGCTGATCGTGACGGACTCGGTGCGCCTGACCGTCCTGCACCGTCTCGACCGTGACACCCACCTGGAAGGCTCGACCCTGACCGGCACCTGGAAGGACCAGCCGACCCCGCTCCCGCTGGCGTACGCGACGCCGCGCTGACCCCGGGCACGACCGCCGTTCCGGGCGCCGACCGCCACCAGGGCAACCGGAGCGGCTTTCACTTGTGGCAAAGCCGCTCCGGGTGCCGGAGGGCTGGACCATGCTCGGGGCATGGACGCGACGGGGAAACTGGCGCTGATCCGGCCGATGCTGGCCACCGCCGGTGACCTGCCGACGACCGAGGACTGGGCGTACGAGTTCAAGTGGGACGGGGTACGCGCGGTCGCGTACGCCGAGCGCGGTGGACGGCTGCGCCTGTTCTCGCGTAACGACCGGGACATCACCTCGACGTACCCTGAGATCGACGTGCTGCCGTCGTTGCTCGGTGGACGCGGCGCGGTGCTGGACGGCGAGCTGGTGACCCTCGACCGGCGCGGGGCGCCGAGCTTCTCCGCCCTGCAACGCCGGATGCACGTACAGGCACCGAGCGCGTCCCTGATCTCGTCGGCCCCGGTGCGGTACCTGGTCTTCGACGTACTGCGGGTGAACCGGTCCCGGCTGCTCGATCGCCCGTGGGCGCAGCGCCGGGCCGCGTTGGAGGAACTCGAACTGGAAGACCAGCGGGTCACCGTGCCACCGGTCTTCGACCGCGACCCGGAGTCGGTGTTGGCCGCCGCCCGGGAGCGTGGGCTCGAAGGGGTCGTGTCGAAACGGGTCAACTCCACGTACCAGCCGGGTCGGCGCTCCCCCGCCTGGCGCAAGACGGCCCTGATCCAGACCACCGAGGTGGTGGTCGCCGGCTACAAGCCGGGCGCCGGGCGCCGCTCCGGCCTGGTCGGCTCACTGCTGCTGGGGATACACGAACCGGGCGGGCTGGTCTACGTCGGCGGCGTCGGTACCGGCTTCACCGACGCGATGCTGGAGGATCTGGGCAGGCGGCTGCGGCCGTTGGAACGGGACCGGGCACCGTTCGCCGCCCCGGTGCCCACGGTGGAGGCCAGGAACGCCCGCTGGGTCGCGCCGACGCTGGTGGGCGAGGTGGTGTACCGAACGCTGACACCGGACGGACGACTCCGGCACGCCGCCTGGCGCGGGCTGCGGCCGGACCGGGAGCCGAGCGAGGTCAACCGTCCCCGGCGGTCCGGCTGACGGCGCCGGCCCCGCCGGCCGATCCGTTTGCGCCGCGGGGCCGGGCGGGAAGGCGGGTTCCCCCCGACCGGGGGGTCGAGGGGAACCGGGCGAGCCTCAGTTGCCGACGCCGGCCTTGGAGACGATCGTTTCGAGCAGCGCGGCGAACTCCTTCGGGTGGGAGTGGAAGGGGGCGTGGGTGCCCACCGCGCGGTAGACCGCCCCGGTACGCGCCGCCATCGCCTCCTCGACCAGGGCGACGACCGAGATGTCGTTGTCCGGGATGACGTAGCTGCTGGGGATGGTCTTCCAACCCATCTCCGTCACTCCCTCGAAGTCGGCGCGGATGGTCTGCGGCACGAGTCGGGCGATGGCGGCGGCGGTCTCGGGGTTGTCCAGGTCGCCGTCGAAGAAGGCGGCGGGCAGGTTCAGGTCGGGGTTCTCCGGCATCCTGATCCCGGCCAGGGAATCCGGCGTCGGTACGCCACTGAGTCCGAACATCGACTCGCCGAGTTCGGGCACGAAGGCCGCGACGTAGACGAGGTGCACCACGTTGGCGGCACCCGGCGTGGCCTGGGTGACCGGTACGCCCGCGTACGAGTGGGCGACGACCACCACCGGGCCCTCGATGCTGTCGATCGCGGCCCGGATCACCCGTGCGTCGTCGAACATGCCGGGCAGCGGTTCCACCCGGGACTCGTCCCGCAGCGCGCTGGGCAGGTCGACGGTCTCGGTCTGCCAGCCGGCACCGGCCAGTTCGTGCCGCAGCTTCTCCCAGACCCAGGAGCCGTGATGCCCTCCGTGTACGAGCAGGAGCGTCGGGCGGACGGTCGACGGGGCTGCGCTCATGATCATGCCTCTCGGGAAATGAGGGAAGTATGTTCCGCTTAATGAGTTTTATGGCTATCGGACTCTGCGTCCGATCCGAGTCTACAGAGCCGCTCCGGGACCGCCCGCTCGAGCGACTGTGGCGTGGATCTCGGTGACCGCGGGATCCGCCCGGCGTACGGGCGCACCCCCGGTGGCGGCCCGGTACGGCGGCTTACCATTGCCGGATGACCTCGACCCGCCGTCCCGCCGCGTCTCCGGAGCGCCGGGACCTCGTCGAGGCAGGGGTGATCGCCGCCACCGAGCACCTGCTCAGCCAGGGCGCCACCTTCACCGAACTGACCATGCAACAGATCGCCACCCAGGCCGGGCTGGCCCGCTCCACCCTCTACCTCTACTTCCCCGAGAAGAGCACGGTGCTGCTGCCGATCGCCAAGCGGCTCGGCGACGGCGCGTTCGACATCATCAACGGCTGGAGCCCCCGCGACCCGAGCGGACTGGACGGGCTCGCGGACGCGATCCTCGAAGTGATCCGTTACTACCGGGAACGCGCGCACGTCCTCGCCGCCATCAACGAGGTCTCCGGCTACGACCGGGTCGTACGCGAGTACTGGAATGCGGAACTCGACAAGTTCATCGACCTGTCACAGGAGTGGTTACGCACGGAGCAGGGCGCCGGCCGCACCTCCGCCGATCTGGATCCGCTCACCGCGAGCCTGGTCATCATCCACGGCAGCAACCAGGCCATCGCCAGCCACGTCACCAGGGGCGATCCCAGCCGCGACGCGGTCGTGGCGCGGGAGATCGCGGCCAACCAGTGGTTCGGTGGACTGCGCCGGTCCGACACCGACTGATCCGGGCGTCAGACGGACCGGCACCCCGGTCCCGCGCTGCCGCCCCGGTCAGCCGAGGACGCTGGTGAAGAGCGCCAGCAGACACACCACGGCGAGCGCGACGAGCACGCCCCGCACCTCGCGTGACGGGCTGGCCTGCCGATCCGCGTCCGGGTCCGGACTGGCGGTGGGACGGGACGGACTCACCGATGAGCTCATCGCCCCATCGTCGGCCGGGAAGGCCGGGAGGGCAATGGTTCTTCACGCATCGTTGACGGGAGAACTTCGCGGCGAGACGACCGATCGACTACCACCAGCCGCGACTCAACGACTTAAGGTGAGATACCTGGTCGAATGTTTACTTTTCTCAGATTTCGGTCGGATCTAGCTGGCGACAACAGGACGCGGTGTTCATTATTGAGGCCGTGTCTGGCCGCCATCGCACGGGTAGAGGTTTTCGCAGGGTCAGCGCCATCGCCGCGGCGGTGGCGCTGGTCGGTCTGGTGCTGGGGGTGTCGGTCGGCTACCAACAGTTGACCGGGTCCGGTTGCGCGGGGCAGGTCAAGCTGACGGTGGCCGCCGCCCCGGAGATCGCCCCGGCCGTCCAGGCAGCCGCCGACGACTGGAGCGATCAGGACGACGCGGCGGGTGACGCCTGCCTGGCGCTCTCGGTCACCGCCGCCGACCCGGCGGACGTCGCCGCGGCGGTCGCGACCGCGCAGGGGGTGGGCCTGGCCGGCGTCGGTCAGGGCAACGGCACCACCGTCATCCCGGACGTGTGGGTGCCCGACTCCTCGAGCTGGCTGCTGCGGCTGCGCACGGCCGCGTCCAGTTTCGCGCCCACCAACGGCGCGTCGATCGCCAGCAGTCCGGTCGTGGTCGCCATGCCCGAGCCGGCCGCGTCGAACCTCGGTTGGCCCGAGAAGTCGCTCACCTGGTCCGACCTGCTGAAAAGGATCACCACCGGCACGGGCCTGCGGACCGGGATCGTCGAACCGGCCCGCGACGCTGCCGGCCTCTCCGGCCTCATGGCACTCGCCGCGCCCTCCGGCACCGGCGCCAACGCCGAACGGACCACCACCTCGGCGCTGCGCACGCTCGCGACCGGCCGCTCCGTACTCCGCGACGACCTGCTGGCCCAGTTCCCCCGCTCGTCCGACCCCGCGTCGCTCGCCACCGCGCTGAAGGTCGCGGTGCTGTCGGAAGAGGACGTGATCGCCTACAACTCGGCCCAGCCGCCCGTCCCGCTCGCGGCGATGTACCTGGATCCGGCGCCGACCGCCCTGAACTACCCGTTCGCGGTGCTGCCCAGCGCCGACCCGGACAAGGTCGCCGCCGCCGACGGGCTGTACAAGGCACTCGCCGTCCCCGGTTTCCGCGACCGCCTCGCCGGGCGGGGCCTGCGCGCCCCGGACGGCACCTGGGGGGCGGGCTTCTCCGCGCCGACCGGCGCACCGACCTCGGTGGGCGGGGCCGCACCCGCGTCGCCGGAGGCCAGCGGCCCCGCACCGGACCCGGCCGTGGTCGACCGGGCGTTGTCCACGTGGTCGGCGGTCACCGCACCGGCCCGGATGCTCGCCGCGATCGACGTCTCCGACACCATGCGCGGCCGGGTGCCGACCGCCGGCAACGCCACCCGGATGCAGGTCACGATCCAGGCGGCCCAACGCGGCCTCGGGCTGTTCAACGAGGACTGGGCCGTCGGTCTCTGGACCTTCGCCAAGGACCTGGACGGGACCAAGGACTACCACCAACTGGTTCCCATCGGCCCGCTGTCGTCCCAACGCGGCCAGTTGCTCGACACCATCGGGCAGATCAAGCCGAAGCAGAACGGCGACAGCGGTCTGTACGACACCATTCTCGCCGCGTACCAGCAGGTGCAGGACGGTTGGCAGGCGGGCCGGGTCAACTCGGTGGTCATCCTCACCGACGGCATCGGCGGCAACGAATCCGGCAGCCTCTCCCTCAACGCCCTGCTCGACGAGCTCAACAAGCTCAAGAACGACGCACAGCCGGTGCAACTGATCATTCTGGGCATCGGGGGTGCGGTCGACCGGGGGGCGCTGGACCAGATCACCAAGACCACGGGCGGCGGTGTCCTGATCGCCGAGGATCCGGCGATGATCGGTGACGTCTTCCTCAAGGCGATCGCGTTGCGTCCCGCGCCCCGCTGAACCACCGCGTCGTCCGGGAAAGCCGACCGGTGCTTCCCGCAGGAGCGAACCAGCCAGCGCGCGGCACCGGCCCACCGGTGCCGCGCGTCGTCGGTTCGCGCTGCCGCGCGTCGTCGGTTCGGTTCAGGCGGGCACGATCATCGGGGTGCCGGCGATCGGGTCCGCGACGATCAGACAGCTCAGCCCGAAGACCTTCTCCACCAGCTCGGCGGTGACCACGTCGGTGGGCGCGCCCTCGGCGACGACGGCGCCGTCCGACATCGCGATGAGGTGGTCACTGAAGCGGCAGGCGAGGTTGAGGTCGTGCAGGACGACGACGATCGTCTTGCCGGACTCGGCGTTCAGTTTCCGCAACAGCCGCAGCAGTTCGACCTGGTGGTTGATGTCCAGGTAGGTGGTGGGTTCGTCGAGGAGCAACAGGTCGGTGTCCTGGGCCAGGGCCATGGCGACCCAGACCCGTTGGCGCTGGCCACCGGAGAGCTGCCGGATCGGACGGTCGATCAGGTCGGCCGTGCCGGTGGCGTCGAGCGCCCGGGTGACGGCCTCGTGGTCGTGCTCGGTCCAGCGCCGGAACCAGCCCTGATGCGGGTAACGGCCACGGGAGACGAGGTCGGCGACGGTGATGCCGTCTGGTGCGACCGGGGTCTGCGGGAGCAGCCCGAGCACCTTGGCGACGTCGAGGGTACGCATGTCGGCCAGGGCCTTGCCGTCGAGCAGCACGGCCCCGCCGCGCGGTGGGAGCAGTCGGGCCAGGCCGCGCAGCAGGGTGGACTTGCCGCAGGCGTTGGCACCGACGATCGCGGTGATCTTGCCGTCGAGGATCGTGACGTCGAGGTTGTCGACGACGGTCCGGTCGTCGTACCCGAGGGTCAGTCCCTCGGCGCGCAGTCGGGTCATCCGCCCGCTCCTTGCCGGTTGGTGGTGGCCAGCAGCCACAGCAGGTAGGGAGCACCGACCGCGCCGGTGACCACGCCGGTGGGCAGTGGTGTGGGCAGCAGGTGCACGGCGACAAGATCGGCGCTGAGCAGCAGCGCGGCGCCGACCAGGGCGGCGGCGGGAATGCCGCCGGTGGCTGGACCGAGTAGCCGGTTGGCGATCGGCCCGGCGACGAGGGCGACAAAGGCGATCGGCCCGGCCACCGCCACGGCGAGCGCGACCAGCACGACGGCGGTGCCGAGCAGGCCGGCGCGGCTGAGTTCGGTCCGGGACCCCAGCGTACGAGCGGCGTCGTCGCCGAGTTCGAGGGCCTGCAACGGCCGTTGCAGCAGGACCGCGACCGGCAGCAGGACAACCAGGGCACCGACGAGCAGGCGCAGTTCCGTGCTGCTGGCCTGGCCGACCGAGCCGGTCAGCCAGTGCATGGCCTGGCGGGCCTCGAAGAGCTGGGCCCGGGTGAGCACGTAGCCGACGAGACCGTCGAGAAAGACCGCGACGCCGATGCCGATGAGGATGAAGCGGTAGCCGGAGACGCCGTCGCGCCAGGCCAGCACGTACATCAGCAGGGCGGCGAGGATGGCCCCGCCGAGGGCGAGCCCGCTGACGACCAGCCCGCTGGCCTGGAGCAGCACGATTCCGGAGACGGCGGCGAGCCCGGCCCCGGAGGTGATGCCGACGAAGTCCGGGGAGGCGAGCGGGTTGCGCAGCACCTGCTGGAAGATCGTTCCCGAGGCGCCGAGCGCCAGGCCGACCGTCAGGGCGGAGGCCGCGGTCGGCAACCGCAGACCGCGTACGACAAAGTCGACGCTGGGGTTGTCGGACAGGTGCAGCACCGAGGCGATCACCTCACCCGCGCCGATCCGGAAGCTGCCCACCATCATGGTGAGCACAAAGAGCGCGGCCACCGTCACGACGAGGGCACCGGTCACCAGCAGGGAACGGCCGGCCCGGCGCCGCCGGTTGCCACGCAGCGCGGTCGCCGCGCCGGACGCGGTGGCGAGGGTGTTCGTTGTCGCGGTCATCCGTTCACACCTCCGACAGCCGGGCGTAGCGCACGATCGCGACAAACGCGGGCGCGCCGAGCACGCCCAGCACCACACCGACCTGCAACTCGTCGGGGGCGGCCACCACCCGGCCGAGCACGTCGGCCAGGAGCAGCACGATCGGTGCCAGCAACATCGAGTACGGCAGGATCCACCGGTAGTCGGGACCGCAGATGAACCGTGCCAGGTGCGGCACGACCAGCCCGACGAAGACGATCGGCCCGCAGGCGGCGGTGGCCGCACCGGCGAGCACCGCGACGACGGCGAAGGCGGCGGCCCGGGTGCGGTTGACGTGCTGGCCGAGGCCACGGGCCACGTCCTCGCCGAGCGCCAGGCCGTTGAGGATCCGCCCGAAACCCAGCGACACGGCCAGGCCGAGGAGCAGGAACGGCGCCACCCCCGCCAGGATCGGGGCGTACCGGCCGGCGAGTGACCCGACCTGCCAGAAGCGCAGCTCGTTGAGGGCGTCCACGTTCGTCATCACGATCCCGGTGGTCACCGAGGCCAGGCCGGCCGTGACGGCCGCACCGGCCAGGGCGAGCTTGACCGGGGTGGCGCCCTCGCGGCCCAGCGACGCGATCGCGTACACCAGCGCCAGCGCCGCGATCGCGCCGGCGAAGGCGAACCAGACGTAGACGTTCACCCCGCGTACGCCGAGCACGGTGATGGCGAAGACCACAAATGCCGCCGCGCCGGAGTTGATGCCCAGGATCCCCGCGTCGGCCAGGGGGTTTCGGGTGACGCCCTGCAGAATCGCCCCGGCGACGCCGAGCGCGGCGCCGACCAGGATGCCGAGCAGCGTACGGGGCACCCGCATCTCCAGCGTGACCGTGCTGGTGATCGAGCCGTCGGTGCCCAGGTTGCCCAGCGCGCGCAGCACCTCGGAGAGACCGATCGAACGCGAGCCCATGGTCACGCTCAGGAACCCGACGAGGGCGAGGAGCACGCAGAGGGCGGCGAGCCCCGGCCCGAGGGCAGAGGCCCGCCGCACTCCGCGCGTGGCACCGCGCCTCGCGTACCGGCTAGTTGCCGACATTCGGATCCGCGGCCTTGACCGCCTCGGTGAGCTTGTCCAGCTCGGTCGCGAAGTCGCCGTACGTGTGCAGCCAGAACGCCGGCCACGACACGGCTGCTCCGGCCTTCGCCGCCTTGATCTTGAACCAGGTCGGCTGCTTCTTACCCCACTCGGCGTTGGCCTCGGGCGTGAAGGACCGGCCGTCCCACAGGATCAGGTCGGGCTGGTACTTGTCCGCGTTCTCCCAGCTCAGGTTCTCCCAGTACGGGAATCCCGGGTCGGGGCTGGCCGGGTTGACCACCTTGAGGCCCCAGCTCTGCAGGTCCAGCAGCTCGGGTGCGTACTCGGGGTTGGCCACGTACACCTTGTCGTCGGCGGGCGACATCGCCGCGACCGTCAGGCCGGCCTTGGCCGAGGTGGCCTCCTTGAACTTGGCGACCGCGTCCTCGAAGCGCTTCTTGTTCGCCGCGATCTGGGGGCTGTCCACGTCGGCGCCGAGGCTCTCGGCGAGGTCCTCGTACCCCTCGGCCAGCGCGACGATCGACTTGCCCTGCGACACCCCGACGACCGGGGCCAGCTCGGCGAGCTTCTTGCTCTTCTCGTCGACGCCCTCCTCCATGCCGCTGTGCGCCTTCTCGGCCGGCCACCAGTCGCCGACGATGAGGTCGGGCCGCAGGGCGGCGGCCTTCTCCACGTCGATCTTTCCCCACTCGTCGCCGAGGATCTCGACCCCGGTGAGGTCGAGGTTTTTGAGGTTGGGGTCGGTCTTGACCGACTCGTCGGCGTAGACGCCGACCGGCTTGATGCCGAAGGACATGAGCGCCGCCGCCTCGCCGGCATGGGCGATGATCCGGGTGGGGGTCTTGTCCGCCTTGACGACCTGACCGGACCCGTCGGTGAACGACCAGGGACCCGACGCGGCGGCGTTGTCGCCGGAGTCGGACTCGTTGCCACAGCCGGTTAGCCCGACGAGCGCGACGCTCAGCGCCGCCACGGCCAGGACCGGACGCCATGCTCGCATGGTGAGATTTCCGTTCTATATGTTGGACTTGAGCCGACACGATTCGACCCGAGGGTTAGGTTAGGCTAACTATGCCCAGCCGTTTTGGCCAGCCCACATGATCTGGCTCATCCAGCAGATGACCACCTGTCCGAGAGACGCACACCGCAGGCGAGGTCGTCGTCGCGCCCGTGACGGACACCGTGAACCCGGTGTCGCCGCTCGCGCGACAACACCGGGTTCACCTCGGAAACGGTTGCCCGGGACGCGGAAACGGTTGCCCCGTCAGGACTCCCGCCGACCGCAGGGTCAGAGCGGGCGGAGCAGCGCCTCGGTGGCCCGGTCGACCAGCCAGCGTTCCGCCTCGTCGTACGACCAGCCACCCTCGTCCACGAGTTGCGGCCAGGAGTACAGACCGAAGAAGAACCAGAGCATCTCGGTGGCCCGATCCACCGTGATACCCGGACGCAGGGCGGAGAGCTCGTCCAGCCGTACGGCGCTCATCCGCAGTGCCCGCCGGTAGGCCGCCGCGCCGTCGCGTGCCATCGCCGCCGCGCTCGCCGTCATCCCGGCGGCGCCCTTCATCAGCAGGACCGTCTGGCGGTGACTCTCGTGGCCGTGCCGCGTCCCGGCGCCGGTCAGGCGCAGAACCTCGGCGGGATCGGTGGCGACCGCGACCGCCGCCACTGTCTGGGCGTTCTCCGGGTCGTTCACGCCGGCCTCGATCAGCGCCCGGAGCAGGGTCGGCTTGCCACCGACGCTGGTGTAGACCGTCGCGACCGCCACCCCCGCGCGGGCGGCGATGTCGCTGATGGTCGTCGTCGCGTAACCCTGGGTGACAAACAGGTCCTGAGCCGCCGCCAAGATCACCTTTCGGGTGTACTCGGCGCTCTCCTGACGCCGGGTCGCGCGGGCCTGGGGGGCTGCCATCAGGGCACTATAACGTCACCATTTCATCAGAATGCTATTCTGATGATTATGCGAGTCCTCTTCTCAACTACGCCCGCATTCGGGCACTTCCTCCCCATGCTTCCCCTGGCCCGCGCGTTCCAGCGCCAGGGACACGACGTCGCGGTCGTCACCGCCGAGGGAATGACCCCGCTGATCGCACCGGAGGGATTCGAACTGCTGCCGGCCGGACCGATGCCGGACGCGCTCTTCGCCGAGGTGGGTCGCAAGCTCGGCGTCAACCCGGCGACCGAGCCCACCCCGGAGGCGGTCGCCGAGTTCTTCGCCGGCGTCCGGGTCGACCTCACCACCGACGAGGCACTGGCACAGGCGCGGCGCTGGCAGCCGGACCTGATCGTCAACGAGATGGTCGACTTCGTGGGGCCGCTGGTCGCCACCGCCCTCGGCGTACCGCTGGCCACCCTCGCCTTCGGGCCGTCGGTGCCGGCCGAGTTCACCGGCGCGCTGGTCGCGCTGGTCCGCTCCCGGTACGAGGCACGGGGCCTCACCGCGCCGGCCGGGGTGCCCGCCGGCCGATGGCTGCTGGACACCTGCCCGCCCGGACTCCAGTTCGAGGGCTTCGCCGTACCGCCGACGGTGGACCGGATCGGGCTGCGGCCGGAACCACACCAGGCGCTCGGCGCCCCGGCCGGCGTGGCGGCCCCGGCGGCCGGCGGACGCCCCCGGGTGCTGGTCACCTTCGGTACGGTCTTCGCCGACCCGACCGTGGTCGGCCCGCTGCTCGGCGCCCTCGGCGACCTCGACGTCGACCTCGTCGCCACGCTGGGCCTGGACGGCAAGCCGGAGGACTACCGGCTGAGTTCGGACCGGGTGGAGTTCACCCCCTTCGTGCCACTGGCGCAACTGCTCGACAACGTCAGCGCGGTCATCACCCACGGCGGCGCCGGGACCACCCTCGGCACACTCGCCCGGGGCATCCCGATGGTGGTCGTACCGCAGGGCGCCGACCAGTTCATCCAGGCGGACCGGGTCGCGGCGTCCGGCGCCGGCCTGGCGCTCGCGCCCGGACGGGGTGAACCGGCGGCGATCGCGGCGGCGCTACGCCGCCTGCTCGACGAGCCCGCGTTCACCGACGCGGCGCGCCGCATCGGCGCCGAGGTCGCCGCGATGCCCTCGCCCGACGAGGTGGCCGAGCGGCTCCGGACCGAGGTGGCCGGTTAGCCAGCCGCGAACCGCCGGGCTCCGGTGGGACGGGCACCGGCCGGACCCGTCCCACCGGTCCCGACGTACCCGGGCAGCGATCAGAGCTGGGACCAGCGGCCGACGGCCACGAGCAGGTCGAGCCCGATCATCAGCAGGCTGGGGACGAGCATGCGGCCCGTACCTCCGGATCTCCGAACCCAGACGACCGCGGTGCCGACGGCGTCCACCACCGCCGCGACCGGCGTGAGAACCGGCACGACCTGGAACGCCCACGGGAGCACCAACGCGACGGCGACGGCGAGGTCGAGAGCGGCGAGAAGCAGCCAGACCACAATGGACCTGCCCGCCATGGCCTGCCGCACCTCGACGGTGTCGCGGAGTGCGGCGAGCCGGAGCCGACTCACGCCGGCCATCAGGCAGATCCACGCGAGGAACACCTGAGCGACCCACAACAGCACATCCATGGTGACCAGAGGCTATCGCCGGGTCACCGTCGCCAGGAAGACCACGAATCCCATCGATCCACACGTTCACCCGGGTTTTCCCGTCCGTATCGCAACCGTTCGCCGCCCGGCGCCCGCGCATCCCTTGCGTCGCGTCGTGCTCGGGGACGGTCGACCGCTCCGAAAGTCAACCCCACCGCCGGGCCGGGCCGGGTAGGGTCGGCCCCCCGATCGCCGACGAGCCAGCGTGAGGACAGGATGCAGGCCGACGCAGCCGGAGTTTTCGACAACCACCGCACCGCCCGGTTGACCCTGACCGTCCCGGAGCGCGACGACCTGGCCGAGCTGTACCGGTTGTACGCGGATCCGCAGGTGTGGCGGGACGACCCGGTGAGCCGTCACGTCGACCGCGACCAGACCAAAGCCATGATCGACCGGTGGCGGTCGACCTGGTCACGCGACGGCCTGGGCATGTGGGTGGCGCGTGGCACCGAGCCGGCAACACGGGGTCGGTTGGTCGGCATCGGCGGTTGCTTTGTCCGTCAAGGCGTGGCGTGGAACCTCGGCTTCCGCCTCTCCCCCGCCTTCTGGGGCCAGGGGTACGCCCAGGAGATCATCCGTGCGGCGGTCGCCGCCGCCCGCGAGGCGCGTACGGAGCTGCCGCTCACCGCGTACCTGCTGGAGGGGAACAGCCGGTCGCAACGGGCCACCGAGCGGGCGGGACTTCGGCTGGTGTGGCGTGGCCCGGACGCGGGCAACCCCGACCCGGACGCGATCCGGCTGCTGTACGCGGACCGGGACCTGCCACCCGCGACCGTGAAGGCACTCACGGACGTCTAGCCGGGGTAGCCCGGCCCCGCCCGGACAGATCGGCTACCAGGGCACGACGGCGTAGTTTTTCAGCAGTACGCCGTGCAGCGGCGCGCCACCCTCACCGCGAACGATCGGGTGGTAGATCCGGGCCGCCGCGTCGACCACGTCGAGTGGTGGCCGCCAACCGCGGGCCGCCCGACGTTCCTTGACCACCGCCGGGTTCTCGTCGGTGATCCAGCCGGTGTCGACACCGCACATGTACACCCGGTGTCGCGCCAGGTCGGTCGCGCCGACCCGGGTCAACATGTTCAGGGCCGCCTTGCTGACCGAGGTGTGCGGGTGGCGGGCCGGACCCTCGCCGTCCTCGCCGAACCAGCCCTCCCGGCCGGTCACGTTGACCACGTAACGGCGGCCGGGGCCGGGAGCGGTCAGCGCCGGGCGGAGCCGGTCGACCAGGAGGAACGGGGCCACCACATTGACCAACTGCACCTCCAGCAGCTCCACCGGGTCGACCTCACCGATCCTGGTGTTCCACGAGTTCAGCACACCGGGAACGACCAGCGCGCCGGTGGCGTCGGTGACGGACGCCAACTCCCGCCCGCCGGGTACGTCGGCAATGTCGGCCAGCGCCTCGCTCCAGCCGGGAGATGTGGCACCGGGCCGGTAGCCAGTGACCGACTCGACCGGCACCGGCGTAGGAGCGGCCACCAGTTCCCCCGTCACCAGCGGCTGGTACGCCCACGCCGGACGGCGTACCGTCTGGGCGGCGTTGTTGACCAGGATGTCCAGCCGGCGGCCGTTCTCGGCCAGCCGCTCCGCCAGGTCCAGCACCTGACGCGGGTCCCGCAGGTCCGCACCGATCACCCGCAGCGACGCCAGCCAGGTCGCGGCATCGGGCTCCCGCGCGTAGCGACGGGCAGCGTCCGCCGGGAACCGGGTGACCACCGTGACGTCGGCGCCGTCGCGCAGCAGCTTCAACGCCACCTGGTAGCCGATCTTCACCCGGCCGCCGGTCACCACCGCCCGCCGACCCCTCAGGTCGGTGCCGGCGTCCCGATGCCGCCGGTGCAGCTCCGCGCAGGCCGAGCAGAGTGCATGGTAGAAGGCATCCACCGTACGGAACCGGTCACGGCAGGCGTAGCAGCGGCGTTCCCTACGGGTGTGCCCGATACCGCCCATGATGGACGGTGCCTCGGGTGGGGTCACGACCGGCACGGCGTCGGGCCGGTCCACCGCGCCGGTCGCGGCACCGGCGACCACCTCGCGGTCGGCGGCGA
This sequence comes from Micromonospora sp. NPDC050397, assembly GCF_044901685.1. Lineage (NCBI taxonomy): Bacteria > Bacillati > Actinomycetota > Actinomycetes > Micromonosporales > Micromonosporaceae > Micromonospora > Micromonospora sp. NPDC050397. The sequence continues at coordinate 1,046,661 of NZ_JBJDPS010000001.1, read as the reverse complement.
CCGTCGCCCGGCGACGGTTGGCCCGCCGCTGCCGTTGGGCGTCCTTGATCAGCCCGTCCACCGCGCGCTGCACCCGCTGGCGAACCGGGTCGTCGACCGGGAGCGCCCGGATCTCGCCGAGCACCCGCAGCGCGGCCTCGACCTCGTCGCCGTCCATGAACTCCCCGTCTCCGACCGGCCGGGTGTGGACGGGCCGGATTCGAACCGGCGTCCTCCGCATTTGCAGTGCGGCGCGTCGACCTCTGCGCTACCGCCCGCCCGGCGGTGGTGGTGGGACCCGACCGGACTCGAACCGGCATCCTCCGCCTTGAGAGGGCGGCGCGACTACCCCTGCGCTACAGGTCCCACCGCGTGGCAGCTTAGCGATCACCGTCGGTCCGGCGCCAACGGGTTATCGGCCTGCGGCCTCAGCGCAGCGGTCGGAAGAAGTCGCGTACGTCGGCTACCAGCAGATCCGGTGCCTCCATGGCGAGGAAGTGGCCGCCCCGGTCGAGTTCGGTCCAGCGCACCACGCGGTGATCCCGCTCGGCCCAGCGGCGGATGGTTACGTCCTTTGTGGAGACCAGTACGCCGGTTGGCACCCTGCCGGGCTGGGCCGTCGCCTGGTTGTCGTCGCTCGCGCCCCAGGTGCTCTCCTCGGCGGCGGCGTCACCCCAGTCGTTGGCGGCCAACTCCTCGTAGTAGACCTGCGCCGCCGATCCGGCCGTGCCGGTGAACCAGTACAACGACACGTCGGTCAACATCCGGTCGCGGTCGACGCTCTCCTCGGGCAGTCCGTCCTCCGGATCGGTGAGCTCCTTGAACTTCTCCACGATCCAGGCGAGCTGACCAACCGGCGAGTCGTGCAGCCCGTACGTCACCGTCTGCGGTCGCTTCGAGTTGCACTGCAGATACCCGTCGTTGAAGTTTTGCATCGCCTGCCAGCGTCGCTGCTCGACCTCGGAGAGTCCGTCGAGTTCGCCGTCGGCTCCGGCCGGGAAGGTGAGCAGCGCGTTGAGGTGGACGCCGATGACCTGCCCCGGGGCCTGCCGGCCCATCTCGGGGCCGACCCACGAGCCGGTGTCGTAGCCCTGGACGCCGTAGCGTTGGTAGCCGAGTCGGGCCATCAGGCGTACGAGCAGCTCGGCCATTTTGGTCGAGCCCGTGCCCGGACCGGCCAGTGGGGTGGAGAACCCGAACCCGGGCAGCGACGGTACGACCAGGTGGAAGGCGTCGACCGGGTCCCCGCCGTGGGCGCGTGGATCGGCCAGCGGCCCGATCACGTCGAGGAAGTCCACGAAACCGCCGGGCCAGCCGTGCAGCAGCACCAGTGGGGTGGCGCCGGGTTCGGGTGAACGTACGTGCAGGAAGTGGATGTTCTGCCCGTCGACCGTGGTGACGTACTGGGGGTGGGTGTTGAGCACGGTCTCCTGGGCCTAAGCGGCACCACCACCGCGGTCAGCTCAACCAGTTGGGGCGGACCAGTCCGGCCTCGTAGGCGAAGACAACGAGCTGCGCGCGGTCGCGCGCGCCGAGCTTGACCATCGCCCGGGACACGTGCGTCTTGGCGGTGGCCGGGCTCACCACCAACCTGGCGGCGATCTCGTCGTTGGACAGGCCGGTGCCGACCAGTGCCAGCACCTCACGTTCCCGGTCGGTCAGCTCGGCCAGCTTCCGGGACGGGGCTGGGCTGGCGGTCCGGGCCGCGAACTGTTCGATCACCCGACGGGTGACGCTCGGCGAGAGCAGACCGTCGCCGGCCGCCACCACCCGGACGCCACGGATGAGCTCGGCCGGCACGGTGCTCTTCACCAGGAACCCGGCGGCGCCCGCTCGCAGCGCCTCACCGACGTACTCGTCCAGTTCGAAGGTGGTGAGGACGACGATCCGGACGCCGGCGAGCACCGGGTCGCCGACGATCTGCCGGGTCGCGGTCAGGCCGTCGACACCGGGCATCCGGATGTCCATCAGCACCAGATCGGGCCGGACCTGTCGGGCCAGCCGGACCGCGTGCGCGCCGTCACCCGCCTCGCCGACCACCTCGATGTCCGGCTCGGCGTCGAGCAGTGCACGGAAGCCGGCCCGGACGAGCGCCTGGTCGTCGGCGATGACCACCCGGATCACGGCGTGGGTTCCGGGTTGAGGGGCAGGTGGGCGTGCACCCGCCAACCGCCTGGTTGGGGTCCGGCGGTCAGCACACCGCCGAGCGCCGCCGCCCGCTCACGCATGCCGGTGATGCCGTTGCCGACCGGGGAGTCGGTCGATTCCCCGGTCCCGCCGTCGTTGTCGATCTGGACCACCAGTGCCTCCGGCCGGTACGCGATGGTGATGGTGGCGACGGCACCCGGAGCGGCGTGCCGCCGTACGTTGGTCAGTGCCTCCTGGACGACCCGGTACGCGGCCCGGTCCACCTCGGCCGGCAGCGCTCGGGCTTCGCCGCTGACCACCGTGTGGACCGGCAGACCGGCGTCGACGGTCAGCTCGTCGAGCCGGTCGAGTCCCGGCGCCGGGGCGCGCGGCGCCGCCCCGCCGGTCGGATAGAGCGTGTTGAGCACCGACTGGACCTCACGCAGCGCCTCCGCGCTGGTCCGCTGGATGGTGTCGAGTGCGACCCGGGCCTGGTCGGGCTCTCGGGCCATGAGGTGCAGGGCGACACCGGCCCGGATGTTGATCAGTGAGAGGTGATGACCGAGGACGTCGTGCAGCTCGGCGGCGATCCGCAGCCGCTCCTCGCTGGCCTGCCGTCGTCGCCGTTCCTCGTCGAGTCGCCACTGCTCCCGCGCCGCCTGCTGGACCAGCCGGACCACGGGGGTGAGCAGCTCGGTGAGCAGCCCGAGGCCGGCGACGACCGCCGCTCCGGTCAGCGCCCGTTCGGTCGAGGTCGCGCCGACCCCGAGCCAACCGACGTACCCACCGGCGACGACCGCCCAGACCAGCCAGCGGTGACCGGCGGCGATGGCGGCCGACGCAGCGATCGTCGGTGCGACGAACGCCAGTTGCGGCGGATGGCCCAGGAGGAGGTACACCATGGTCGCCACGGCCACGATGACAAAGTTGCGCCGGGGAAACCGGTGCCGGTCGGCCAGTGCCAGTCCACCGAGGACAAGCAGCGCGTATCCGACGATGCCCACGTCGGCCGCCGGCCCGCGCAGCAGCGTCGCCGTGCCGGCGGCCTGTACCAGCGCGGTGAGCAGGGCCAGGCCGGGCGCGGACCGCGACGGCGGACGGGGACCGGACGGGGTCATGCAGGCACTGTAGGCGAGCGGTGGCCCGGTCGTCGCCATCCGAACGAGGCGACCGGGCTACTCCGCCCGGGGTATCCCGCGCCCGCCGCTACCACCACGGGAGCAGGGTCGGTGCCTCCCGCCGGCCGAGGTGGGAGCACCTCCGTCGCCGCCATCCTTCAAGGGCATGGCGGGCGGTACGGATACCGACCCGTCCCACGGCGAAGCGCGTACGAGGGGGATCTGATGAAGGCAATCGTCCAGGAGCGGTACGGTTCGCCCGACGCCCTGCGGCTCCGGGAGGTCGACCGGCCGGTCGCCGCCGACAACGAGGTGCTGGTCCGGGTACACGCGGCCGCGGTGAACGCCTACGACTGGCACATCATGCGTGGTGACCCGTACCTGGCTCGGCTCATGACACCTGGCGTGTTCGGGTTCACCGGGCCCAGGGCGAGGATCCGGGGCCGGGACTTCGCCGGCCGGGTGGAAGCGGTGGGCCGGGCGGTGACCAGGTTCCGTCCCGGTGACGAGGTGTACGGCGACCTCGGCCAGGCCGACGGCGCGTTCGCCGAGTACGCGTGCGTACGGGACGACCTGGTGGAACGGAAGCCGACCAACCTGACGTTCGCGCAGGCCGCCGCCATTCCGTTGGCCGGCAACACCGCCCTGGTCTGCCTGCGCGACGCGGCGGGGGTGCGGCCGGGACAGCACGTCCTGGTCAACGGTGCCTCGGGCGGCGTGGGCACGTTCGCCGTACAGATCGCGAAGGCGCTCGGCGCGCGGGTGACGGGCGTCTGTAGCACCAGGAACGTCGAGCTGGTCAGAACGCTCGGCGCCGATCACGTGGTCGACTACACCCGCGACGACTTCGCCACGGGCGCGCACCGGTACGACGTCGTCCTCGACCTCGTCGGCAACCGGTCGCTGACCGACTGCCGACGGGCACTGACCCCCACCGGAACGCTCGTGCTCTCCGGCGGCGGAGTGTCCCGCGGCGGCAGCCTGTTCGGGCCGATGTGCCTGCTCATCCGCGGGCAACTGCTGTCCCGTTTCGTCCAGCACCGTCTCCTCGTACCCTCGGCGACCCCGGACCGGGAGAAGCTGGTCGCGCTCCGGGAACTCGCCGAGTCCGGACAGGTCATCCCGGCCGTCGAGCGGACCTATCCGCTAGCCGAGACCGCCCAGGCCATCCGCCACCTCGAGGTGGAGCACGCCCGAGCGAAGGTGGTCATCACCGTCTGACGGACCGGCCGCCGACATTCAGCCGGTCCTGGTGGGTTGACCGTCGGCGGACCGGGCCAGGGCGAGGGGAAGCAGCCCCACCAGTTGGTGGGGTGGGATGTGCCGGCCGGGTCGCAGCAGCACCACCACCTCACCGCGCCGGCCGATCACCCGGTCGGATCCGACGTACGCCTCGTCGCCGATCCCCGGCAGCGGCTGGCCGATCCCCTTGGACAGGACCATGATCACCCGGGCGGCCCGGCCGCGTACGAGTCCGACCGAGACGGCGAGCTCACCCTGAAGGTCGTTGAAGTCCACGGTCGTGAACCGGTTGTCCGAGTAACCCGGTTCCCGGGCCGGACGCACCTGCCGACCCACGGCACGGCCGAGCTCTTCGAGGGTCAGCAGTGCCTGGGCCGATCCGCCGCCCGCCGCCGGGCTCACCGACGCCGCGCCACCGGGCCGGGGCGGTGCCGGCCGGGCCGGCCGCAGGACGGTGACCTTGTTGACCCGACGGGTCCACTGCCGGACCCGCACACTGACCACGTCGCCCAGCTCACACAATTTCCCGATCGCGGCGGGCGCGATCCAGGCCCGGGTCCGGTCGGTCCGGCCGTCGTCCACGACCAGGTAGTAATCGACCGGAATCCGGTCGGAGCTGTCCTCCGAGGACATGCTCGTGCGCACCTGGTGCCAGATCACCTCGCCGGTCACCGTCTGCGCGGTGAACAGGTCGACAAAGACCCGGACGAACGTGTACGCGGCGTAGCCGAGCAGGACCATTCCGACCAGGATGAGGCCGAGCGGGATCGGACCGAGGTGGGTCAGGTCGCGCCACGGTTCGTGCCACTGGTCGAACAGGTAGCCGACCACCTCGCCGTCGAGCTCGGTGGGGAGCACGCTGCCGCCGCTGACCAGTGCCGGACCGACGACGCCCGCGAGGGTCCAACCGAGGTAGGTGGCGCCGACCGCCCGGAAGAAGATCCAGCCGAGCGACTGGCCATACCGGGGGCGGGTGTGCGGGTAGCTGACGCTGACCCTGCGCCAGGCGCCGCCGTACGACGACCAGAGACGTCGGCGGTCAGCCAGTCCAAGGTGGACGACCTCGGAGGCCGCCCGGGTGGCACCGAGCGCCGCGCCGTACGACAGGTAGCGGTCCCAGACCGCGACGGCCGCCGGCGGCAGGTCGCCGAACGCCTCGTGCCCGGTCAGCCAGCGTCGTACTCCGAGCCAGCGGGCGGCGACGGCCCGGCCGTACGCGGTGTCGCGTTCCCCCATGTCGCGGCCGGCGACGCTGGAGAACGCCGCCGTGGTGAAGAACCAGATGACGCCGAGTCCCACCCACTCCGTCCGCAACAGGTCGTACCAGAAACCGGCCGCGACCCCCACGGCGGCCAGTGCGCCCAGCGCGCCGAGCGCGGTGACCAGGGGCTTCGGGAACCGGCGGCGGGACAGACCGAGCCGGCGGGCGTCGGCGACCACCTCCCGCCCCAGCCATCCCGACCAGGTCGCGGCGCGCTTCTCGTCGGCGAAGGCCAGCGCGGTCAGCGGCACCACGCCGTAAACGGCCCGCTCGGTCACCCGGTCGAGCACGTGTCGCTCGTAACCGTTGAGACCGTCGGCGGACCGACCGGTCGGGTGAACGGTGGTCTCACGCGGATCGGCGCCGGGCTGGCGTAGTTCGAGGTGCCCACGCGCGGCCAGGTCGAGCAGGGTCGACTCGGCGGCGTCGGCCGTGACGGCCCACCGGTTGGCCAGGAGGCTGACCACGGCCGGTGACTCCGGGCCGGGCAGTTCCATCGACGCCTCGGCCTCGGTCACGTCCACCGGCCGGGTGACCCATCGGGCGATCCAGTAGACGACGGCCCAGCCGGTGACGCTCGCCAGCGGCACTCCCACCTGGAAAGCCAGGTCGACGGCGTTCATCGTGTGCTCCCCCGCCCCTGTTCTCAGAACCGTACGGAGACGTCGCCGCGCTCGTCACCGGCCGCCTCGAAGTACGGCTGGATACGGAAGCCGCCGAGTCCGGCGATGATGTTGACCGGCAGGGTCTGCACCGCCGTGTTCATCGACTGGACCGCAGTGTTGTAGAACTGCCGGGCGTACGCGATCTTGTCCTCGGTGCCGGCGAGTTCCCGTTGCAGTTCCACGAAGTTCTCGCTGGCCCGTAGCTGCGGGTACGCCTCGGCCACCGCGAACAGTCGGCCCAGCGCCTGGGTCAGGGCACCCTCGGCGGTGACCCGCTCCGGCGTCCCACCCCGCGAACCGGCGGCGGCGGTACGGGCGAAGGTGACCGCCTCCAACGTGGCCCGCTCGTGGCCGGCGTAGCCGCGTACGGTCTCCACCATGTTGGGGACGAGTGAGTGCCGCCGCTTGAGCTGGACGTCGACCTGTGCCCACGACGCCTGGACCTGGGCCCGCAGCCGCACGAGCCGGTTGTAGCCGCGCACCGTGGCGACCAGCAGCACGACAACCAGTAACGCCAGCACCGCCAGCACGATCACCGGCAGCAGATTGGAGGAGTTCACGGGGTCACCTTTCTCGCCGACGGAACCGCCGGGGATTGCCGGCGACCGCCGAAACCGATGTTCCAGCAAAGAACCGGGCCCCAACTCCGGCGATCGGCCAGACCGGCGCCGTCCTTGTTGCCCGTCGAAAGTCTGCGGCCGGGCACGGGGCGCGACCGGGTCCCGGCGGGTTGGCGGCACGAATTGGTGAGTGCCCGGCGCGGCCTGGCGGGGCGCGGCGCCGTACCGGGTGGTGCGGGCGCGTATAACCGACACATGATGCCCAGAACGGCGCGGCGCCGGAACGCGTACGGCCCCGTCCGTGATCCCGGTGTCGCGGCGCGTGGGCGGCGGCGCCCGCCCGCGTTGCTCTCCCTGGGGCTGATCAGTTTCAGCGTCGGCATCTCGATGGCCATGTCGGTGCCGTTCCTGTCGCTGTTCCTGAGCACGGCCGTACACGCCGGTCCGGTCCGGACAACCCTCTTCCTGATCGTCACGCCGCTCGCGGGCGTGGTCGCGGCGACCGTGCTGGGGCGGCTCTCCGACCGCCGACCGATCCGCCGGGCACTGCTGGTCGGCACCTCCGTGGCGGGCGTGATCGGGATGGGCCTGACCGCGCTCGTACGCGACTACTGGGTACTGCTCGCGCTCGCGGTGACCGCGACGGCGCTGGCCGGGGCGCTCTTCCCGCAGACGTTCGCCTACGCCCGTCAACTGCTGACCACGGGCGGCTCCTCAGGCCGGGCCGCGATGGGGACAAACGCCCTGCGTACGGTCTTCTCGCTGGCCTGGGTGGCCGGGCCTCCGCTGGCCGCGCTCCTGATGCGGGTCGGCGGCTTCGCCTACCTGTACGGCATCGCCGCGGTGATGTTCGGCGTCGCCGCGCTGGTGGCGGTCTGCTGGCTCGACGAGATCGCGGCGCCCGCCCCGCCGGCCGCCGACGGTGAGCCGGCCCACGGTGGCCCCGCCACGGGCGAGGCGACCCGACGGGTGCTGCTGCTGACGGCGGTCGCGTTCACGCTGCTCCAGGCTCCGCTGACGCTCAGTCTGCAGGCGCTGCCGCTGTTCGTCCCGGCCGACCTCGGCGGCGACGTGGACGATGTCGGACTCGTCCTCGGCCTCTGCGCCGCGCTGGAGATCCCGCTCATGCTCAGCCTCGGTCTGCTGACGACCCGGTTCGCCGTACGCCGGCTGGTGCTGGTCGGTGCCGGATGCGGCATCGTCTACCACCTGGTGGCGGTGGCGGCGTGGGACGTGCCGACGCTGGCCGTCGCCCAGGTTCTCAACGCGCTGTTCATCGCGGCGATCTCCGGCCTGGGTATCTCCTACCTCCAGGACATGCTGCCGGGGCAGCCGGGGCGGGCGACGACGCTGTTCACCAACACCTTCCCGGTCGGCGCGGTGCTGGCCGGTCCACTGTTCGGGCTGGCCCAGCACTTCGGGTTCCGGCTGGCGTACGGCATCGGCGCCGGCCTGTGCGTCGGTGGCCTGCTGATCCTGCTGGTCGCCCGGCCACCTGCCGTCGCCGCGCCGGTCGGTCAGGGCTTGCGGGCCACCCCGCCGTAGGCGTCGATCCCCTCGGCGTCGGCTTCGTCCGGTCGCCACCGGGTGATCGGCACCAGGCCGGGTTCCACCATCACCAGATTGTCGAAACATCCGGCCAGTTCGTCCGGGGCACGCAGGACGTACGGCACACCGCCGTTGCGCACCAGCCGTTCGGCGCCCGCGACCACCTCCGGGCTGGTGTTGGTGCCGTCCCAGAACACCAGGTGACTGCCGGCGACGGTGCCCGCCACCGTCCGGCCGATGATGGCGCGGAGCACCGCCAGGTCGGGTTCGTAGCCCAGGACGCCCATGAACATCACCGCGACCGGTTCCCGCAGGTCCAGCGTCGCCGCCGCACCGGCGAGGATCTTCTCCGGGTCGTGGTAGTCGGCGTGCAGGTAGGTGGTCGACCCCTCGGCGCTGGAGTTCGCCAGCAGGGTCTGGGCGTGGGCCAGCACCATCGGGTCGTGGTCGACGTAGACGACCCGGGATTCGGGTGCGATCTCCTGGGCGACCTCGTGGGTGTTGCGCATCGTCGGCAGGCCGCTGCCGATGTCGAGGAACTGCCGGATTCCCACCTCGGCGGCCAGGAAGCGTACGGCGCGGACGAGGAACCCGCGGGACTGCCGCGCCATGAGCACGACCTCCGGGTACACCTGCGCCACGGCGTCCCCGGCGGCCCGGTCGGCGGGGAAGTTGTCGGTGCCGCCCATCCAGTGGTTCCAGATGCGGGCCGCGTGCGGCACCTCGGCCTGGAGGTCCGAGGCGGGTTCGGGGTCCGAGGCGGGTTCGGGATCCGAGGCGGGTTCGGGATCCGGGTCGACCATGGCCGGGCTCCTAGGCGAGGGTCCGTCGGACGCGAGGACCGTTTCGGGGCGGAAGATCGGCACATCGTACCCGCGCATCGGTCGTCGTGACTGCCCACGCCGGACCGCCGGGCAATGACGCGACCGTCGCCGCGACGCCGATAGAGTGACGCGATGAACACATTGCGTAATGCGGTGGCGGTTGACGCCGTCGTCTTCGACCTGGGCGGTGTGCTGGCCCGGCCGAGTGACCCGACCGGCAAGGTGGCGAGCGTGCTCGGACCCGATGTCGACGACGCCGCGTTCGCCGACGCGTACTGGGCCCACCGCACCGCGTACGACCTCGGCTGGCCCGAGGCCGAGTACTGGACGGCCGTCGCCCACGAGGCCGGCGTCCGGCTCCCGTCCGGCGCCGTGCAGACGTTGACCAGCGTGGACGCGATCGAGTGGACGGTACTCGCGCCGGACGCCCTACGCCTGGTCGAGGACCTGCACCGCCAGGGCGGGCGCCTGGTGCTGCTCTCCAACGCACCGCACGCGCTGGCCGACGAGGCGGACCGGTCCACCTGGTCGAAGCTCTTCGAGAGGTTGATCTTCTCCGCCCGGGAAGGGCTGGCAAAACCGGATCCGGCCGCGTACGCGCGGGCCACGGAACTGCTCGACCTGCCGCCCGCGCGGATCGCCTTCTTCGACGACCGGCTCGACAACGTCGAGGCGGCGCGGCGCCACGGGTGGAGCGGACATCTCTGGGAAGGGGTGGAGGCGGCCCGTTCGGTGCTGGCCGGGACGACCCTCACGGCGGGCGGCGCGGTCGCCGGTACGCGCGCCGGCCCGGCACCGAACGGTACCGGGCCGGCGTCCCGTCGAACCGTTAACTGATCAGCTTCCACGGGCCGTTGACGTCACCCGGCGCCTGGTTGCGGGTGTACCACTTGGCCTCGTACACGTGGCCCTTGTACGACACCCGGTCGCCGGCGTTGTACACGGTCGTGGGCGTCCAGGCCGCCGGGGTGCCGTCCGACGGCGGCGGGGCGATCTCCTCCCACGGCCCGTTCGGATCACCCGGCGTCTGGTTGCGGGTGTACCACCGGGCCCGGAACTTCTTGCCGTCGTGGGTCACGACGTCACCGGCGACGAAGGTACGGGACGCCGTCCAGATCGTCCCGCCGTCCTCGGTCATGGCCAGTTCCTGCCACGCGCCGTTGGGGTCACCCGGCTTCTGGTTCCGGCTGTACCACGAGGCCAGGTAGACCCGGCCCTGGTACGTGACCTTCTCGCCCTCGTTGTAGACCTTCGACGAGTTCCACGCCGACGGCAGGTTCACCGTCACCGTGACGGTGCCCTGGGCGGCGTCGAGGTACTCGCTGCCGGCGTACGACGCGGTGAGCCTGTGGTCACCCCCGGCGAGCCCCACCGGCAGGGTGAACGTCGCGCTGCCACCGGAGAGCGTGGCCGAACCCCGCACCGTGTTGCCCTCGCGCAGTTCCACCGTGCCCGCGACCGGGGTGGAGCCGGCGGTCACCTTGACGGTCACCTTCGCGGCCGTACCCCAGTCCGTCGCGGCGGAGGTCGCGGTCACCGTCGGCGCACCCTTGACGGTACGGAACACGGCCGGCTGGGCCACCGCGCTACCGCCGTCGGCGCTGCGCGCCGAGACGATCCACGCGTAGGACGAGCCCGGCAGGAGGCCGGACCAGGTCACCGTGGCGGTGCCGTTCGCGGCCACCTCGTCCGAACCGATCACGCCCGACGGCACGTACACCGCGAGCGAGTCGGTGGTGAACGACGTCTTGCGCGTACTGAGGTCGACCGGCAGGGTCAGGTTGTCCTCCGAGCCGTTGTACCTCGGCTTGGTCTGGCTGCCGTCCTGACGGATGTCGTACTCGGTCGCCCCGAAGTTGTCGAGGAACGGCGAGTACGTGTCGATGTGCATCTCGGCGCGGTCGACGTCGAACTGCAACAGACGCAGGAAGCTCGCCCCGAGTTGCAGCCGATCGGTGGCCTTGTGGTCCGGGGTGCCGTCGCCGTTGATGTCGATGTTGCCGACCGAGTCGACCAGTTCCGGCCAGAGCTCACCGGCGGGAACCGTGTAGAACTGGTAGTCCGCCAGCAGCTCGACCACGTCGTGCGCGACGGTCACGCCGACGTTCGTCTTCAGGTTGGTGCCGACGCCGTGCTCGTGCCCGGCGAGGACCAGGAAGACGTTCGGGTTGTTCTCGACGACCTGCTTGTAGATCGGCGAGCCGTCCGGCGCGGAGAAGTCCGCTCCCCGGCCGTCCGGGTTGGTCGACGGCTTCAGGTAGTCGTGGGAGAGCACGATCCCGTTGCGGTCCTTGTACCGCTTGAAGATCGAGTCGGCCCACTTGACCTCCTGCGGCGTCACCCCGTACGAGAGGCCCACCGCGACGAAGTCCAGCCCACCGGCGGAGAAGAGGGTGTAGTTGTTCTGGTTGTCCTTGCCGGGCGTGACGGTGCCGTCCGGGTTGGTCACCTCGTCCCACGCGTGGTACTCGCTGCCGGCCGGCCACGACTTCGCCACCTGGTAGTAGCGGTCGGCGCCGAAGGTCCTGCTGAACCGCGAGGTCGGGCCGGTCTCGGCGCCGAGCTGGTTGTCGTGGTTGCCCGCGATGACCTGGTTCACCACGCCCCTGTCGTCGAGGATCTTCTGGTAGCTCGACGCGAGCGCGAGTTCCTTGTCGACCTCGGCGTTGAGACCGGGCCGTTGCAGCGACCCGTCCGGGTTGGTGGCCAGCGGGTCGTAGTAGTCGTTCTCGATGATGTCGCCGGTGTGCGCGGCAAACCCGATCTTGCGGCCGGCCGCGTTGTCGGCGATCCACTGCATCTCGTCGCGGTACGCCGCCGCCCAGACCGCCTGCTCCTCGGCCGTCGTCACGTCCGAGGGCTCGGCCCTCCCGTCCCAGTCGTCGTACGTCCCGCCGGCCGCACCCTCGGTGAGGTACTGGGTGTCGGTGAAGTGCGCGATCGAGAAGTCGTACGAGTCCGGGTCCTCGAACCGGTCCTTGTCGTCCTGGGCGGACGAGTCGCGCGGGGAGAGGTCGTCGGCGAACGGGTCCTCGCCGGTGACCAGCACGTGGACCTTGTCGCCGTCCCGGTACTCCGGGGTCAGCGGCGTGGTGAGGACGGTGTTGCGTTCCGTCTCGCCGCGCGAGCTGGTCAACACGACCCACTTCTTCGCGGCCGGGTCCCACACCCGCAGCGCCACGACCCGCTTCGGGTCGATGGTGCCCTCCCAGCGCAGCGTCGGCGTCTCGCCCTTGGCACCGAGCGGCACGTCGTAGCGCTGGAACACCACGTCGCGGCCGGAGGTGGTGTCGACCGTACGGCCGTCGAGCGGGCGCAGCGAGTTGACGTCGACCGCACTGTCGTGCTTGACGTCCAACGTGGTCGGTACGGCCGCCGCCTCGCCCTGGTAGCCGGCGGACGGAAGGACGACGTCGGCCTTGGTGAACGTGGCGGTCAGCGGGGTCCCCGCCTCGCCCGGGATCTTCGCCGACAGTACGGCGGCCGGTGAGTTGGGGTCCCGGACGGTCGCGCCGAGCTCGGTCGGCACGTCCGGGATGCTGGCGCTGGTGAACCGCACCTCGCGGGTGGCGGTGTTGCCGAGCGGGTCGGCCGCCGTGACCGCGATCGTGTGGCTGCCCGCCGGCAGGCCGTGGCCGATCTGGTCGCCCTGGTGCACGACGTTGCCGTCGAGCGTCATCGTGGGCGTACCGGCGATCCCGGTGGCGTCCTTGACCTGGATGTTCAGCGCGATGGTCGAGGTGAGTCGCTGCCCCTGGGCCGGGACGCTGTTCTCGATGACCGGCGCGGTGTTGTCGACGGTGAATCGGCGGGTCGAGGTTTTGTCGCCGACCACGGCCTTGATCGTGTGCGGGCCGTCGGCGATCGAGGTGGTGTCGACGTCGGCCCGCTTGCCCAGCGCCGGGAGGGCGGAGCCGTCCGCCGCCGACAGGTCGAACAGGATCGCCTTGCTCAACCCGGCGTTGTAGCTGTTGCCGCAGGTGCCGTCGCCGATGAACACGGTCACCGGCGAACCCGCCGGGTAGGTCGCCGAACCGATCGTGACGTTGGTGCCGGCGATCTGCTTGGTGAGCTGGGTCGCCTTCGCACCGGCGGAGACAAGCTCGATCCTGCTCAGCGTGAAGTCGTCGTAGTTGTCGCAGCCACCCGGCTTGGCGCTACCACGGTCGTTGCCGGCGACGAACTCCAGGACGTTGGTCCCGGGTACCAGCCACTCGTTCGGGAAGGTGAGGTCGGCGACCTCCTTCTCCCATACGCCGAGGGGCAGCGCGATGCCGTTGACGAGCACCTGGTTGTCGTAGCCGTTGTCGGTGCCGTTGCCGCCGACAAAGACCTTCAGGTGCGCGTCCTCACCACTGCCGAGGGTGTCGACCGTACGCGTGGTCGGCGCGCCGTCGATGGTGAAGTGGAACTCGGCGTCCTTGTTGGCGGCGCAGGTGCCGTCGCCGAGCGCGAGCACCGCGTCCGTCGTGGCGGCCTTCGTCACCGTCGTGCCACTGGTGGTGACGATGTACGTGGTGCCGGCGCTGACGCTTCCGGCCGTGCTCAACGTCAGACTCGTCGCGGCGTGGGTGAGCTTGAAGTCGTCGTGGTTCGGGCAGGTCGCGCCGTTCGCGGTGCCGTTGTAGTCGCCGGTCCTGACCTCGACCACGTTGTCGCCCGGGTGCAGGAACCGGGTCGGGAACGCCAGGCGGGCATCCTCCGCACCGGTGACACCGTAGTCGCCGCCGAGGTCCACCCGGTTGCCGTTGACGAGCACGAAGTTGTGGTACCGCGCCTCGACCGAGTTGCCGGCCTCGATCCGCAGGCCGAGCGTCGCGGTTCCCGGCGCGAGCGTCTCGGCGTTCTCGGCGGGTTTGTCGTCGATGGCCAGGGACTCGACCCGGTCCTTGCTGCCGTTGGGCAGCGCGGCGATCACCGGCCGGGTGCCACGTACGAGGGCGCCGTCGGCGGGCGTCACCTTGGCGGCGCCGCGCGACACGTTGTTCACCTCGACGGTGACGCTGCCCTTCGCACCCGACCTCGAGGTCGCGCTGACGGTGTGCGTACCGTTGCTCAGCTTGGTGGTGTCGAGGTCGGCGCGCAGCCCCGAGGTGCTGCCCGGCTCGCCGGAGATGACGAACTCCAGGTCCTGCGTCAACGGGCGGCTGGAGGTGCCGCAGGTGCCGTCGCCGAGGGTGTAGCTGAAGAGGTTCTGCTCGCCGTCGGCGACCACGCCCAGCAGGCTCAGGCTGAGGCTGCTCAGCGGGAAGTCGTCATAGTTGGGGCAGCGCCCACCCTCACCGTACGGCAACGCCTCGTAGCCGACGGCGCTGGTGTTGGTGGAGTCGACCCAGTTCCAGCCGGCGTGCACGGTGACCGTGTTCACCCCGGGGTGCAGCCACTCCCCCGGGAAGTCGAGGGTGCCGGCACGCCCGCCCGGAATGTCGGGGAAGTAGACCCGGTCCGCCTCGGCGGTACGGCCGTTGACGGTGATGTAGTTGTGGTAGCGGGCCTCGGTGCCGTTGCCACCCATGTCAAACCCGAAGTGCGCGATGCCGCCGGTCCGATCGGTGTCGATCGTGGTGCCGTCGACCGCGACGCTCAGCACGGAGTCGTTCTCGGCGGTTGGTTGGGCGGCGACCGCGACCGTGCCCTCGAGGGTCTCCCCGTTGCTCAGGTTGAGCGTCGGCGTCCCGGGGGCGGCGGGCGGCGGCGTCTCCTCCGCTCCCGCCATCGACGGCCCGAGCGCCGCGCCGGACCCGGCGACGAGCGCGACGGCCATCAGCGACCGAAGCAACCGCCTGCGTCTCCTGACCACACCCGTCTGGTGCGTCATGGCAAGGTCTCTCCTTAGCTGGATCACGGTCGCGACGGACGCCACCAGTGCGAGGACGCTCGCCAGGCCGTGGCGGGGCCGGCGTCCGCGCACGGCGTGGACGCCTCTCCCGGGTCTGTGGGTGTTGCGGCCTGCCGAAGGCACGGCCGGGCCGAGACTCTGCCGAGTTTTCGAGAATTCACGGGCATGGCCCAGTGATCGGCAGGAGATCTGGCGATGAACAATTAGTTGATCAAGAGCCCTCGACCGCTGTCGAGGGCGGCGCGGCGGTGCGGATCGGCGCGGTAGAACTCGATCACCTCGGCGATGCGCTCGTCGGGGACGGCACAGCGCGGACCGCTGACCCGGACGTAGCGCGGACTCTCCGATTCGGCCAGACGCAGGTGGACACCCTCCCGGTCCCGGTAGACCGACCCGATCCGCTCCCAGGACACGTCGTGCCCACGGGCCGCGACACCAAGCGAGGTGACGACGACGTACCAGGGTCGGCGCAGGCGGCCGAACGCGCTCACGGCGAGCACCAGCGTCCAACCTCCGGCGAGCACCGACCCGATCGAGCCGGACCACAGGCTGTCCGCGCCCACCCGGGCGCCGAAGAACACCAGACCACTCCCGACGACGCCGACGGCGGCCCCGGCGTCAACGGCGAGCGCGGACCTGGACCACCGGCCCGACAGACCCGGTCGTACGTCACCCGGTACGGGCAGCGTGCGCCGCCAGCGGAAATCCGCGCGCCGGTTCCGCCCGACCAGCCACCGGGTTCCGGCGAAGTGCAGACCAGCGGCGGCGAGCACGACGCAGGTGAGGTCGGGGGCGGAGACGCCCGTCCCGCGCCCGTACTCCCAGAGTGCCGCGCCCGCGACCAGGACGGCTGCCGCCACGAGGGCCGCTCCCACCGTCCGGAGCCCACCCGGTCCCGTCACGTGCACCGGCACATCGTGCCGGGTGGAGCGACGGAGATCAAAGCCGGTGCCCCCGGATCCACATCCGTGGTTCATGCTTTCTTCTCGTATCTGGACATTGACCGCAGGGTCGCCGCGTGAAATACAAATCATCACGCGTTGGCGTGAAGCGGCCAACGCGCGTCAACCCCCAGGAAGGCGAGGAATGGAACACGTCTCACCGCCGCCAACGGCCTCCTCGGCGCCCGCCACCGGGCGGTCCCCCGGCACCTCCGTCCGGCGCCGTCGTCGCGCCCTGTCCCGGGTCGTGGCCGCGATCGCCGCGCTCGGAGTCATGATCCCGGCGACGCCGGCCTTCGCCGACTCGCTGCCGAACCTGCCGCAGAACGCCGGAGGGTACGAGCAATCGTTCTCGCCCGCCTACGACTACGACGGCGACGGTTGCTACGCCGTCTCGGCGATCGCTCCGGACGGCACGCTCAACCCCGGGCTGAACACCGCCGGGGCCATCAACGGCAGTTGCCGGGACCAGATCGACCTGGACCGGTCGCAGACGTACGCCCGGTCGAAGTGCAACAACGGCTGGTGCGCGATCGTCTACGCCAGCTACTTCGAGAAGGACCAGGCCGTGCACGGCAGCGGCCTCGGTGGCCACCGGCACGACTGGGAACACGTCATCTCCTGGGTCAACCAGGCGTCGAACCAGGTCGAGTTCGTCACCACCACGCAGCACAGCAGCCAGCGCACCTACCCGCGCTCGCAGGTGCGGTTCGACGGGACGCACCCCAAGACCGTCTACCACAAGGACGGCGCGTCGACGCACTTCTTCCGGCTCGCCAACGGCAACGACGAGCCGCCGGAGAACCACTACCACAACTGGCGTTACCCGCCCCTCGTGGACTGGAACGGGTGGCCCAGCACCGGACTGCGGGACAGGTTGATGAACGCCAACTTCGGCTCCGCGACCATCAAGATCAAGGACGGCTCGTTCGAGTACCTGCTCGGCGTCTCCAAGCCCGCCGGGATTCCGTTCGACCCGCAGGGCTGACACCCGTCCCTCGGTGGGCGGTCGGCCGCCCACCGAGGGAACGCGGTCGGATGTGGCGTTCCGGGGCGCGTACGCCCCTCCGGGTTGGCCCGCGCCCGTCAGCGCCGCGCGGCCTCCACCCGGGTGCAGCCGCTGGCCGGGCTCTCACTGAAGGCGATGACCGCGCCGAGCCGGCGGCGGTGACCGACGCCGCCAACCGCGTCGGAGGCGCGCGTTCAGCGGGCGAGCCGAGTCACTCTCTCGGTGCGGCCGAGGCCGATCACGCGCCGGGCGGAGGTACCACCGCCGGTGCCGCTCACCGGCCACTCCTCAGTTCCTCGAAGATGCGGGCGGTGTCCTGGTCACCGAAACCGGCGGCGATCTGCCGGGTGACCAGGTCGTGCACCGGCCTCAGCACCTCGACGCCGACCCCCTGGTCGAGGCTGGCCCGGATCAGGGCGGCGAGCGCCGTCTCGGTGAATTTCAGGCTCTGCCCGCCCTCCCCGGCGTAGTCGCCCGCGTCGACCGTTGCGGCGAACGCGGCCAACTGTTCGGTCATGGCGGCGAGGAACGGCGCCTGCCGCTCGACGAACTCGGTGGCCGACACGCCCGCCGAGCCGACCATCGCCGCGCCGTGGACAAAGCCGGCGATCATCGTGTACATGCCGACGAGCATCGCCATGTCGTGCAGCGAGGCCATCCCGGCGTCCGGCCCGAAGTAGGTGCTCTCCCCCCAGAGGTCGAGAAGTTGTCGGTGGTGGGTGAAGGCGCTGGTCGAGCCACTGTAGAAGATCGCCGAGCCAGGGCCGCCGATCATCTGCGGCACCGCCATGATCGCCCCGTCGAGGTACGTGACCCCGTGCTCGGCGGCCCACCCGGCAAGCTCGCGCGACTGCTCGGGCGTACCCGTGGTCAGATTGATCACGGTTCGCCCGGACAGGCCTGCGGTGACCGGATCGAGCACCTCGTGCACCGACCGGTGGTCGAGCAGGCAGACGACAACCGTCGTACTGTCGGCGACCGCCTTCTCGACGGTGTCGGCAACGGTGGCGCCGCGCCCGGCGAGGAGTTCCACCCGGTGTGGGTTGCGGTTCCACACGACGGTGGGGCGCCCGGCGTCGAGGGCCGCGGTCGCGAGCGCGGTGCCCATCGCCCCCAGTCCGAGGAACGTGGTCTTGCTGGTCATCGACATCTTCCTTCGCTCTGTTACGTCATTCGCTCTGCTACGTCAATGCGATGGCGCGCGCCGACCGCAATCCTCGGCGGGTACATTCGTGACGGCAAGTACCCACTAATTCGTTCAATACCCACCTCCGGGTAAGGATTGGGCGCGAGCAGGAGAACCATGGAGGGTTCGATGACGTCGAGCAGCAGGCGTGGCCCGTACATATGCGGTATCGACGCCGCCATGGACGTCGTGTCGGGTAAGTGGAAGTCGTTGATCCTCTGGGAGCTGGACCAGTACGGCACGCGGCGCTTCGGCGAACTGAGACGCGGACTGCCGGGCGTCAGCGAGAAGATGCTCATCCAGCACCTCCGGGAGATGGAGCAGGACGGCCTGCTCCACCGCGAGGTGTACCGCGAGGTCCCACCCAGGGTGGAGTACTCCCTCACCGAGCAGGGCACGTCGCTCAACGAGGCACTGCGTCCACTGAGCGCGTGGGGGGCGGCCCGTCGCGAACGTCTCGCCGCCGACGGCGTGCTCGCACCCGCGTAACCAGCACCAACGGGCGCGAGGTCCCGACCGCTGCCGGGTAATTGGACCGATTGTATCGAAAAGATACGGAATCTCGCCCACGTGCAGGCTTAATAGGAATGGCGTGGTTGAGGCGAGTTCTGCTATTGAGCCGGAAAGACCCCACGAGCGGACACCGGAGAGATCTTCCTCACCTCAACCACAAGTCCCAAATCTATTGACTCTTGCGGATTCGCAGGCTATTGCGGCATCGAAACAAAGAGTTTTCGATATTGCCTATTGTCATTCGATCACGGGGCAGGCGATGATCTCATCCGGACCGGGCCGGACCCGCCCGGACCGGGTGAAGGGATGCGCTCGTGAAGCAGAAAACCGATCGACCTTCGCTGCCCGGCGAGGGTGATAACGACTATGCGCGATACATGCGCACCGACGCCTTGCTCGCTCTGCAACGGCGCCCCGACGAGGTGGTGCACCGTGACGAGTTGCTCTTCCAGGTGGCACACCAGTCCACCGAGTTGTGGCTCAAACTGGCGACGTCCGAGCTGACCGAGGCGGTCTGCCGGGTCGACGCGGGCGAGCCCTCGGCGGCCGAACTCCTGCTCGCCCGGGCGACGCTCGCCGTACGACTGGTCACCGACCAGATGGAGATCTTCAACCATCTCAGCCCCAAGGACTTCCAGGCACTCCAACCCGCCCTCGGCAGTGGCTCGGGTGCCGAGTCGCCGGGCTGGCGGCAGGCCCAGGCGGCGAGCCGCAAGCTCGGTCTGGCGTTCGACCGGCTCCTCGCCGCGCACGGGACCGACCTGGTGAAGCTCTATTCCGGCGAACCGTCCGACCCCGTCTACCGCCTCGCCGAGGCGTTGGTGGAGTGGGACGACCGGGTGTCGATCTGGCGCGTACGGCACTACCGGCTCGCCATCCGGGTCGGCAGCCACGGTGTCATCGGCACCCCGGGCAGTCCTTCCGGCATGCTCGCCAAGCTGATCGACTACCGCTTCTACCCCGACCTGTGGCAGGTACGGGCAGCGCTGGCCATGGGCGGCCCGACCAGCGAGGGTTCCGTTGCGTGAGCTCACCGACTGGCTGACGGAGAACCCCGATCCCGCAGCCTTCCCCTACCCGGCGGTCGTGGACCGGTTCCACCGGACCGGCAAGCACTTCGTCGACAACGAGCTGCTCGCGCTCCTCGACCAGATCCGTAAGGTGGCCGCGACGGGAGCGGAGCCGACGGCGGAAACGCTGCGGTGCTTTCTCGACGTCGCCCTCGACAAGTGGGACGAGCGGTACGACTACCAGAGCTACCTGGCGCTCGACATGCTCCCGATGCCCCGGGGGAAGTCGACCGACGAGCGGCGGAGTGAGCTACGGCAGCTCCACGACCGGCTCCACGTACACCTGATCGCCGACGCCCTCGCCTTCGAGACGGCGGCCGAGTCCGGTGCCACCGACCTGCTTCCGCAGCAACGACCCGAGCCGGCCAGGGTGGCGAAGCGTTACCGGCTCGGGGTCCGGGCGGCGGCGCCCGCACTGGCCCGCCTGGGCCGGTCCGCCGTGGTGGACCATCCCGATCCGCCGGCCGCGGCGGCGGCGCTGCACCGCTGGTCGGTCGCCGAGCAGAGCCCGACAGACCGGCGTGACCTGCTGGTCTCCATGCTGCCGGTCTACCTGGTGCACGACGAGTACCTCTTCATCCGGATGCTCCAGGCCTACGAATCCACCTTCGCGATGCTCGCCGTCGAGTTGCGCGCGGCGGTGGAGGAGTTGGAGGGCGGATGTCCGCGTCCGGCGGCCGACCGGCTGGCGTACGGCCGGGACCTGCTCAACGGCGCGGGCCCACTCTTCTCGCTGATCGCCACCGTGCAGCCGGATTCGTTCCGTACGTTCCGGGTCTACACCGAGGGGGCCAGCGCCATCCAGTCGCGGTCCTACAAACTGATGGAGTCGCTGTGCCGCGCGCCGGACGAGTCGCGTGTCTCCTCCGCCGCCTACCGGTCCGTTCCCGAGGTACGCGAGCGGGTGCTGGCCGGACAGTCCACGATCGAGCAGGCGTACCACGCGATATCGCGTGATGGTCGACTGGGCGAATCCGACCGCCACCTGCTCGACACGCGGATGAGCGAATTCGCGAACGCGGTGAGCCAGTGGCGCAACACCCATTACCGGATTGCCGTACGGATGCTCGGCACCCGTCCCGGCACCGGCTATACCGAGGGCACGCCTTATCTGGCGTCCGCTCGTACCATTCCGGTCTTCACCACGACGAGTGAGGCGAGGCGACCCCAGGTGAACGAATTCCCACAACCCCAGCCTGCCCCTCACCCGGCGGTCCGCGAACAGTTTCCGTTGCTCAAGACCTGCGTGTATCTCAACAGCAACTCGACGGGTGCCGTACCGCAGGCCGCCGAACACGTCCTGACCCGCTACTGGGAAACACTGCGGACCTGGCGCGACGACGCCTGGGACGGTTGGCACGACGGTCTCCGGAAATACACCGACGGCCTCGCCGCCTTCATCGGCGCACCGCCGGGCAGCGTCATCACGGATGCCAACCTGAGCACCCTGCTGGTACGCATCGCCTCGTGCTTCGACTACCAGTCGCCCCGGAACCGGGTGGTGACCACCGACCTCGAGTTTCCGACGATCCCGTTCATCTGGAACGCGTTCCGCCGGTACGGTGCCGAACTCGACACGGTCAGTTCGGGCGGTCCGCGGTTCGACGAGGAGGAACTGCTGCGGCGGATCGACGAGCGGACCCTGCTCGTCTGCGTCCCACACGCCAGCTACTCCTCCGGCGCCACCCTGGACCTGGAACGCCTGGTGAAGCACGCGCACGACGTCGGTGCGCTGGTGATCGTCGACGCCTTCCAGACCGTCGGGGTGATGCCCCTCGACGTCACGGCCCTCGGCGTCGACTTTGTCCTCGGCGGTTCGCACAAGTGGATGTGCGGCGTCGGTACGGCCTTCCTCTACGCCCGCCCCGACCTGCTGCCCAGCCTCGAACCGGCGGCTACCGGCTGGCAGGCCGGCAACCGGGCGATGACGTTCCAGCCGTCGACCGGCTGGGCGCCGGACATGCGACGGCTCGGCGGCGGCACCCCGTTCCCGCTCACCTCGCTCGTCTCCCAGGTGGGCCTGGACCTGCTGACCGGGGTCGGTATCGACACCATCCGGGCCCACTCGCTGGCGTGCACCGAGAGGGTGATCACCCGGGCCGGGGAGGCCGGCATCCCGGTGGTCAGCCCGACCGACTCCCACCGGCGTGGCGGCGTGGTGTGCCTGGACGTCCCGGACGGTGAGGCGGTCAAGCGCCGGCTGGCCGAACGGAACATGATCTGTAGTTGGCGCGGATACCTACGGATCGGCCCGCACATCTACAACACCCTGGACGAGATCGACGAGTTCATGGACACGCTCACCGAGGTGTACCGGGAGGACCGACGATGAGCACCACACCCTTCTCACCTCGGGCTCTGCTGAGCCTGCTGTTCAACGGGGCCAAGGCGGTCGAGGTGGTCGAGACCGCCCTCTCCATCGGGCTGCTCGACGCGCTGGAGGCCGGGCCCGTCACCCTCGGCGAACTCGCGGCCCGCTTCGACCTGCGACCGCAGCGGCTCTACAAGTTCCTGGACTGCCTGGAAAGTCTCGGTTTTGTCGAGCGGCACGAGTCGAGCGATGCCATCGACGAGGCGACGTACCGTGCCGTACCCGGGATCGTCGCCGCGGCCACCGCCGCCGTCGGCCCGGACGCGATCGAACGCGACCGCGACCGGTACCCGTGGCGGCGGCTGCACGGGCGGTTGGCGGAGAGCCTCCGGGGCGACGTGAGCATGACCGACAACGATTTTGCCTGGCCTCCCAAGACGGACGACCAGACCGAGGCGTTCGAACGAAGCATGTCCGTCGGTCTCGGACCGGTGATCGAGACCTTCCACCGGCACGCCGAACGGCTCTTCACCGGTCGTCACCGCCTCCTCGACGTCGGTGGCGGCGCCGGCACGCTTGCCGCACACGTCCTCGACGACACCCCGGACCTGGTCGCCGACGTCTACAACCTGCCGGCGGTCGCGCCCCTGGTGGAGAAGACCCGGGCCGAGCGCGGCCACGGCGAACGGCTCGGCTTCGTGGCCGGCGACTTCCTGGCCGAACCACTGCCGTCCGGCTACGACGTACTCGCCTTTGTCCGGGTGCTGCACGACTGGCCGACAGCCGTCTCCCGGCAACTGGTCGAGAAGGCGTACCAGGCCCTCCCACCCGGCGGGCTGCTGCTGATCTGTGAGGAGTTCCGCACCCCGGACCGGCTCGCGATGCAGTTCTTCTGGTCCTACTTCCTCATCGGCGTCGACAGTTGCGTCAGCCGACTGCGCGACGTCGACTTCTACACCGACCTGCTCGGTGAGATCGGTTTCGACGAGGTCCAGGTCCTGCCCGGGGCCTGGGAGGTCGTGGTCGCCCGCAAGCCCGGCTGAGCACCGGCCGTCCCCGACCGGCCCCGGTCGGGGACGGCCGTCGAACGGGCCGGCGCCCGTCCACCTGTCCCGCCCCGGGCTGTTCGGACCCCGCGACCCGACGAGGGCTGAACAAGCCCGAACGCACCCGAACGGCGCCACGCTTGATCCGACGCCCGGTCGGTTCGACCCTGGAAACGAGCCGCCGAGCCCGTCGGCGCCCGGTTCACCGGCACCCGTCGGGCGTGGTCCCCCGCACCCGGGGGCGGCGGCACGTTTCGCTGCGACGGACCGACAGGCATGGGGGTACGGGCGGACATGAGTGACGTTTCCAGGGAAGAGTTGGGGGTCGCCTCCACCTACGTGGCACCCCGGTCGACGGTGGAGAGCACGCTGGCGACGCTGTGGAGCGCCAAGCTCGGAGTGTCCCCGGTCGGGGTCCGGGACGACTTCTTCGAACTCGGCGGCGACTCCCTACTCGCCGCCGACCTGCTGATGGACATCTACCGCGACTTCGGTGTGGAGATCGACGCCGCCGTGCTGTTCCTGTCACCGACCATCGCCGACCTGGTCGAGGCGATGCCGGCGGGCCACGAGCAGGTGGGTCCCCGGTGACGGGCCAGCCGTCCGGCGGCACCACCGAGGTGGACCTGGACCGGGTGGATCTCGCCGATCCCCGGCTGTACGCCGACGGCGAGCCGCACGGGGTGTGGCGAGCGTTGCGGGAGCGTCAACCCGTACGCTGGCAGCCGGTCGACGGCAAGCCCGGTTTCTGGGCCGTCACCGGCTACGCCGACGCGGAGCGGGTCCTGACCGACCACGGGAGCTTCACCTCCACCCGTGGGGTGTTCCTGAACATGCTGGGTCGCGAGGAACCTGCCAGCGACCACCAGTTCGCCGCGACCGACCCGCCCCGGCACGGTCGGATACGCCGGCCGGTGCAGCGCGAGCTGACCGTGACGGCGGTACGGCGGCACGCCGAGTCCCTGCGGAACGACATCGCCCGGCTGCTCGCACCCGCGCTCGACGGCGGCGTGTTCGACTTCGCCGAGGCGACCGCCGCCCTTCCCCTGGCGATGGTCGGTCCGCTGTTCGGCATACCGGCACCGGACTGGCCACACCTGGCCCGGTTGGTGGCGATGTCGGTGGCCGAGGACGACCCCGACCACCAGCTACCGGAGGGGACCGAGGCGACCCTTCGACGGGCGCACCGGGAACTCTTCGGATACCTGTTCAACCTGGTGGTGGCACACCGGGGCGGTGACCGTGGCGACCTGGTGGACGTACTGACGTCGATGACGGTGGACGGTCGGCGGTTGAGCGCCGGTGCCGTGGTGGCGAACTGCTACAGCCTGCTCCTCGGGGCCAGCGCGGCGATCCCGCACGTGCCCAGCGTGGCGCTGCTCGAACTGATCCGCGCCGAGCGGTACGCCGACTGGGCCGCGCACCCCGGCCTGCTCGACTCCGGGGTGGAGGAGGCGTTGCGCTTCGCCGCCCCGGCCAGGCACTTCCTCCGGTGCGCCAGCCGCGACACCCGGGTCGGTGGGGTGAACATCGCCGGGGGCGACGCGGTGGTGGTCTGGATCGGCTCCGCGAACCGGGACGAGCGGGCGTTCACCGACCCGGACACGTTCGACGTACGGCGCACACCGAACCGGCACCTGAGTTTCGGCGACGGTCCCCACTACTGCGTCGGGGCCTCGATCGCCCGGTTGGCGCTGCGCACCTTCTTCGCCGAGCTGTTCGCCCGGTTCTCGTCGTTCGAACTGGCCGGCGAGGTCACGTACGTCCGCTCGACCTGGCTCGGCGGCGTCAAGCGGTTGCCGGTTGTCGCCCGGCCTCGGTGACCGTCCGACGGCCCTCACCGGTGCACGACCGGCACACCCGGTCGCCCTACCCTTCTGCCGGGGCCGGCGCCGGCCCGGTCAGGCGGCGGAGGCGAGCCGGTCCAGGGCGCCCCGGTCGAGCTTGCCGTTGGGCTGGGTGGGCAGTCGATCCAGTACGACGTAGCGCGTCGGCACCGCCACCGCGGGCAGCCTGGCCAGGAGGAACGCGCGGATGGCCCGGGTGTCCGGCAGCTCCCCCGCCGCCACCACGAAGGCGACCAGTTCGATTCGTCCGCCACCGGTGGCGACCCGGCCGAGGGCACCCTCGGCGAGTCCGGCGTAGTCGGTCAACGCGCGCTCGATCTCGGTCAGCGCGATCCGGACACCGCCGAGTTTGAGCTGGTCGTCGACGCGGCCGTGGAAGCGCAAAAGGCCGTCGGGCCCGACGCTGGCCAGGTCCCCGGTCCGGTGGTGGTCCGCTCCGTCGGCGACCCCCGGCCCACCGATCCACATCTCGCCGACCTCGCCGGCCGGCACCGGTTCGCCGGTCGTACGGCTACGTAGCGAGACGGTCGTACCGGGGATCGGAGTTCCGATCGGCACCGTGGAGGTGGCTCCGTCCGCCGCCGTGCAGCGGTGCACCGTGCTCCACACCGTGCACTCGGTCGGCCCGTACTCGTTGTGGAGGGCCGTGTCGGGCAGCACGGCGAAGTGCCGGGCGACCAGGGCGGGCGGACACACCTCCCCGGCGACGACCACGGTGTCCAGGCTGGCCAGACAGGTCGGATCGGCGGATCGGAGCAGGACCGCGTACAACGACGGCACCATCAGCAGGTGGGTCGCGTGGTGCCGGGCGGCGGCCCGCTGGACCGCGACCAGGTTCGACGGCCGGTCACTCGGGATGACCAGCCGTCCGCCGCTGGCGAGGGTCCAGAAGATGCCCGCCACCGAGCTGTCGAACGAGATGGAGGAGCAGAGCAGGAAGCCGTCGACCCGCCCCTGGTAGTAGGCCAGGCGGGCGGCCGTGGAGTACGCCAGCGCCGGGGTCGGTACGGTGACCGCCTTCGGCTCCCCGGTGGTGCCGCTGGTGAAGTACGTGTACGCGGCCGGTCCTCGCCAACCCGGCCCCGCCGCCTGCACCGAGTCGACCAGCGCCCCGAGGTCGACCGCCCGCCAGGGTCCCGCCATCGGCTCGACACCCGGCTCGACCAGTGCCAGTGCCGCACCGCTCTGCCGGAGCGTGAGCCGCTGTCGCTCGACCGGGAACGCCGCGTCCACCGGCACGTACCGGGCGCCGGCCCGCAGGACGCCGAGCAGGGCGACGACGGCCCACCCGGACAGCCGTGCCCGGACGACAACCGGCTCGCCCTCCACGACCCCCCGACGGCGCAGCCCGGTGGCCACCCGCCGGGTCAACTCGTCCAGCTCCCCGTACGTCAGCGAGGTCATCGAGTCGACGACGGCGGTGCCCGTCGAGCCGGGTCGCAGGTGCGGTTCGAGCAGGTCGAGTATGTGGTCCGGGTACGGCAGCGCAGGGGATCCCGTTGTCGTCACGGCCCGACCAGCCGATCGAGCCAGTCGGCGTAGCGGTCGACGAGCCGTTCGACGACGTCCGGTCCGAACAGGTCGGTGCGGAACCGGATCGTCGCGACGTACCCGCCGTCGGGGTCCTGCTCCAGCCAGGTCACCAGACCGTTGACCGGGATCACCGGCCCGCCGAGCGGGAGCCCGGCGGGCAGCCGCACCGGCCGGTGGGACAGGGGTGCCGACGGCTGCGCCGCCGGGAGTTGGATGACCTCGAACTGGGCGCAGACCGGCCCGCCCGGCGCGAAGAACCGGGCCGCGTCGGGCAACCGCGACAGCAGGTCGGCCAGGGGCAGTTCCCGGGTGAACGCGGCGGCGAAGGCGGTGTGGACCCGCCCCACGGTCTGCCCGGGATCGAGTTCCCCGGGCAGCTCGACCCGTACCGGCAGGGCGTTCATGAAGAGTCCGACCGTGTCCCAGTCGGACCGCTCCCGCCCGTAGGTGAGCACCGGCACGACGAGGTCGGTGGCGCCGGTCAGGGTGCCGAGCGCACTCACGAACCCGCTGAGCAGCAGCACGAACGGGGTCGTACGCAGGGGTCGGGCGGCGGCCCGCAGGCGTGACTCGGTGACCGACAGCGGAAAGCGGACCTCGGACGTACCCGGGTCACCTCCCGGCGCGGCCGAGGGTAGCGGCAGTGCCGGCAGGTCGGCGAGCGCCTGCCGCCAGTAGTCCGTCAACTGGACGTCGCGTCGCTCGTTGTGCTCCGGCGCGGCCGGGACCTCCGGGCGGGACCGGACCGGGACGGGTTCGGGCCGTCCCGGCGGCCGGGTGGCCGGCGCCTGAACCGGTGACCGGCCGACCTCGCCGGCACGGTAGGCGCGCAGCAGGTCCGCGACGAGGATCCGCATCGACCAGGGGTCCGCGACTGTGTGTTGGGCGACCAGCACCAGGGTCGCGTCGGTGGGGTCGTGCCGGGCGAGGAAGGCCCAGAGCATCGGTGCCGAACCCGCCGGGTACTCGGCTCGGACGATCGTGTCGACCAGTCGGTCCGGGGCGACCTCGGTCAGCGGCACCGGCGCGGGCGGCCCGACCCGCTGGTACGGCACCCCGCCGCCGCGTTCGATCACCGTACGCAGTGCCTGGTGTCGGACCACGAGCTGGTCCAACGCGTGCCGCAGCAGCGTCACGTCGAGCGGGCCACCGAGCCGGAAACCGCCCAGGGCGACAAAGCGGGACCCAAAGACCATCCCCGGGGCCACCTCGTCGACCCAGCACAGGAGCCGTTGTGCCGGGGAGAGCGCAACGGTGAGCTGGTCGTGCATACCGCCTCCTAACACGTCGGGATCGGACATCGCGGATCGACGCTCCGAGGGCCAGTCTCGCCACCGGCCGGGCGGCGGCATAGGAGGTCGAACGGTCCCGAACGAACCCGAACGTCGTTACCGGCCGCGCTGCCGCCGCCGCTGGATACGGTTCGGTCCCGACCGACCGAGGAGCAGGTGATGGCGCAGGAGCAGGAGCAGGCCGAGGCGCAGGAGCAGGCGGGGGCCGGGCGTCCGGCGACGTACGGGCAGGTGTTCGCCGTGCGCGAGTACCGGTACCTCTTCGGGGCGTACCTGTTGTCCCTGCTCGGCGACCAGCTCACGGCCGTCACGGTGGCCTACCTCGTCTACACCGGCACCGGCTCCGCGGCGCTGGCCTCGGCGGCGTTCGCCAGTTCCTACCTGGCCTGGCTGACCGGGGGCCCGCTCCTGTCCGGCCTGGCCGACCGGGTCCCACGCCGTCGACTCATGATCGTCTGCGACGTGGTCCGCGCCCTGCTCATCCCGCTTGCCGCGCTACCCGGCCTCGCCGCTCCCGCCCTGGTGGCGCTGCTGTTCGCGGTGAACCTGCTGCGGCCCCCGTTCGTGGCGGCGCGGGCCGCGTTGATGCCGGAGGTGCTCGACGGCGACCGCTATCCGGTGGCGAACGGCGTCGACAACATCACCGCCCAGGTCGTCCAGATCGTCGGCTTCGCCGTCGGCGGTGCCCTGGTCACGGTCCTCTCACTGCGGGGTGCGCTGCTGGTCGACGCGGCCACGTTCCTGCTCTCCGCGCTGCTCATCCTCGTCGGGGTACGGGCCCGCCCGGCGCCCGCCCGCACGAGTGGTCCGGTACGGCGTGACGCCGCCACCGGGCTGCGGGTCATCTTCGCCGACCGCCGGCTGCGCGCCTACGTTCTCGTACTCTGGCTGGCCAGCGCGTTCACGTACGCGGCCGAGGGGCTGATGGCCCCGCTGGCGGTCCAGTACGGCGGCGGACCGGAGACGGTCGGGCTGCTGTTGGCCGCGGCACCACTGGGCATGGCGGTCGGCGGGGTGGCCTTCACCAGGTTCTGCCCGCCGGCCGCCCGTCCGCGTCTGATCCTGCCGCTGGCGGCGTTCTCCGGTGCGGTGCTGGTCGTGGTCTGGACCGCGCCCGCGCTCTGGGCGGTGCTGGCCCTGCTCGTACTCGCCGGCGCGGGCAGCGCCTTCGCGATTCCGCTGAACGCGCTGTTCGGACGGGCCGTGCCGGGCGAGTACCGGGGGCGGGCCTTCGGTGTGGCGATCACCGGTCTGAGCGGGTTGCAGGGGTTGGCGATGCTCCTCGCCGGCCTGGCCGCCGACCGTTGGGCCGCCACGACGGTGATCGGGGTCAGCGGCCTCCTCGGTGCCGCCGCCGTACTCGCCGTGGTCCCGATCTGGCCACGACGACGGGCCGCACACGTCGTCGGCGTGACAGGCCCCGGTCCGGGGCAAGGAACGGGCGAGCCGGTGCTGCTGCCCGTACCCCTCGAACAACCTCGAACGACCTCGACCCTCGCCGGGTCTTCCGCCGGACCACCCCGGCAACCGACGCTGGGTTGACGGGGGCGGGTACGGGGCCGCCTCCCACGAAGGAGAGGAGAAGCTCATGCGCGGCGTCAACAAGCGTGGCATCAGCTGGACCTGATTTCGACGCGTCGCCCCGGGGCCGACCGCCCCGGGGCGACAACTCGCGAGGTCCGGTCGAGGCTTCGCCCCTGACCGAAAGGTGGCCCTTCGGGACCCCGTCCCCGTTCACGGCCTGGTCCAATGGGTCTCGGTGGACAGCAGACAGGGTGACGGCGAATCACGTACGGTGGCGGCGTCCGATCCGGACGTCGACCCGACGACCGCTGCCGACCCCGCCCAGTACGTCGCGCTGCTGCGCCGGATCAGGGACCAGTCGGGCCTGACCTATCGCGCGATCGCGCGCCGGGCCCAGGCCAACGGCGACGTCCTACCGGCCAGCACGCTCGCCACCATGTTCGGGCGGGAGACGCTACCCCGCCGGGAACTGGTGCTCGCCCTGCTACGCGCCTGCGACGTACCGACCGACCGGCGTACGCCCTGGCTCGTGTCGTGGCAACGCCTGGCGGCCGAGCGTGGTGCACGCGCCAGACCGATCCGGTTGCTCCGTCCGGTCGACGCCCCGACGCCGGCACCGCTGCCCGATGCCGGACCTGCCGGGGCGGCGGCGGGGGACGGTCGTCCGGTCCCCGCCGGGGACCCGGTGCCGCCGGCCGAAGGCGTACCGGCGACCGTCGATCCGACAGCGGCGACGGCGACGGCGACCCGGGCGGTTCCGTTCCAGCTCCCGCCGCCGCCCGTGATGATCGTGGGCCGGGCCGACGAGAGCGGGGTGTTGCTCGACGCGATCGGCGACGACGGCGCGGTCTGCGTGGTCGAGGGTCCGGGCGGGGTCGGCAAGTCGGCACTCGCGCTGCACCTCGCGCACCAGGTCGCCGCGCGCTATCCCGGTGGGTGCCTCTACGCCGACCTGCACGGCACGAGCACCGGGATCACGCCGGACGAACCGGCCGAGGTGCTGGCCCGCTTCCTGCGCGCGGTGGGCGCGCCCACCGTTCCGCCCTCGCTGGTGGAGGCGAGCACGCTGCTGCGGACGATTACCGCCGCACAGGGCGTGCTGATGGTCCTGGACAACGCCGCGTCGGCGGCCCAGGTACGTCCACTGCTGCTCAGCGGTGCGGGTTGCGCCACCGTGGTGACCAGCCGCTGGCGGTTGATCGACCTGGACGCGACGGCCCGGATCCCGTTGCGCCCGCTCACCGACGACATCGCACTGGACCTGCTCGGCCGGATCGCCGGCACCGCACGGGTGAAGGCGGAACCGACGGCCGCCTCGATCGTCGTACGGCGTTGCGGCGGCCTGCCACTGGCGCTGCGGATCGTGGGCGCCCGCGCGGCGGCACGACCGGACGCGACCCTGGTCGCTCTCGCCGAGCGGATCGACGACGAGCATCGGCGGCTGGACGTACTCGAGGCCGGGGACCTTTCCGTACGCGCCAGCCTGGACCTGGGATACCGGGCCTTCGACGAGTCCACGCAGCCCGAACGCCGGCAGGCGGTCGCGCTGTTCCGGCTCGCCAGCCTGCCGGACTGGTCCGCCGCCACGGCGCCGGCCATCGCCGCCCTCGCGGACGTGCCGGTGCCGCGAGCCGAGCGGATGCTCGAACAACTGCTGGACGCACACCTGATGGAGCCCTCCGGCGACGTCCGGTACGGCTTCCACGACATCGTCCGGCTCTTCGCCCGGGAACGGGCCGAGGCGGTTGACCCGGCACCGGTACGCGAGGCCGCGCTGGCCCGTCTCACCGGGCACCTGTTCGCCACGACCACGGCGGCGGCGCATCTGCTCCACCCCCACGACCGGTTTCCGGACCGGGGTCCGGCGGGCGACGGCGGGCGTGGCCACCACCTGGGCGACGCAGCCCAGGCCTGGGAGTGGTTCGAACGCGAACACACCAACCTGCTGGCCGTCGCCCG
This sequence comes from Micromonospora sp. NPDC050397, assembly GCF_044901685.1. Lineage (NCBI taxonomy): Bacteria > Bacillati > Actinomycetota > Actinomycetes > Micromonosporales > Micromonosporaceae > Micromonospora > Micromonospora sp. NPDC050397. The sequence continues at coordinate 1,015,267 of NZ_JBJDPS010000001.1, read as the reverse complement.
GCAGCGACTCGCCGCCGGTCAGGACCTGGCCGGCGTACGCGACCTGGTGCTGGTCACGATCAGGTTCCTCGACTACGCGGGGTACGTCACCGAGCAGGTGCAGTTCGGCGAGTTGGGAGTCGAGGCGACGCGGCGGCTCGGCGACCGGACGGCAAACGCCCTGGCCCTCAACATCCTGGCCGTGGCGATGCTCCGGGAGGAGCGGCTGGACGAGGGCATCGCCCTGCTGCGCCGGATCCTGCTGATCCAACGCGAGCTCGGCGATCGGGCCGGCGAGGCGGGGTGTCTGAACAACCTGGGCAATGCCCTACGGGATCGGGGCGACCTGGACGCCGCGGTGGCGCACCTGCAGGCGAGCCTCGCCATCCGGCGTGAGCTGGGCGACCGGTACAAGGAGGGGTCGGTCCTGGACAACCTCGGTCTGGTGTTCCAGCGGCGCCGCGACTTCACCCGCGCCGTGGCCCACCACCGGGCCGGCCTCGCCATCACCCGGGACTGCGGCGACCGGTTACGCGAGGCCCTGATGCTGGTCAACCTCGCGGAGACCCTGAGGGTCTCCGGCGACACCACGGAGGCGTTGGCGCACGCCCGGCAGGCGCTGGTCATCTTCCGGGAGTTCGACCATCGACGCGGCATGGGGCTCGCCCAGCAGGTGATGGGCGACGTCTATGCCGTTCTGCGGCGCACCGGGGAGGCGCACCGACACTGGGCCGAGGCGTTGACGCTGCTCGACGGGCTCGACCGGCAGGCGCACGGCCGACTCCGGGTCGCGCTCGGGATCGACGGCGTGAGCCGCCGGAACGTTTCCTGAGCGGATCCGCCGCACCGGCCGAAGCCCCCGGAAGGCGCCGACGAAACCGGGGCCGACCTTGACCGACGATCAAGTTGATCGATACCGTCAATCGATCTTGCTGGTGGCGCAGCGGGACCCGGGACGCCGCGCCGACCTCGACCACCCACGGACGGAGGTGAGCCACCGGTCGATGTCGCGTCACCCCGATCCATACCCGAACCGGAAGGGGACAATGCCATGTGGAGCACGAACGACCGTCACGGCGTATGGCGCGCGGCGCTGTCCGCCTCGGCCGCAGTCTGCCTCGCCCTCACCGGGCTCGCGACCCCGGCGTCGGCCGCGCCCGATCGGACCCGCGCCGAAGCCGCACCGACGGCGCACACCGGCGGCCTGCCGAGCGGCAACACCACCTACCGCACCCTGGCCGACTACGAGCGGGACATGCGGGCGCTGACCAGCGAGTACCCCAGGTTGGTCAAGCCGTTGACCTTGCCGTACCCGACCTCCGGCGGTCGCCTGGTGCAGGGCATCGAGATCTCCCGTGACGTCCGGGCCAACGACGGCAAGCCGGTCTTCGTCACCGTCGGCATGCACCACGGCAACGAGGGCCCCAGCGGCGAGCTCGTGATGGAGTACGCGATCGACCTCACCCGTCGTGCGGCCCGGGGTGACCGGTACGTCTCCGCGCTGCTCGACCGCGCGCGGCTCGTGGTGGTGCCCGTCGTCAACGTGGACGGTATGGTGCGCAACCGCCGGCAGACCGACACGAACGTCGACATGAACCGCAACTACGGGTTCGGGTGGTTGCCCATCTCGACTGGTGGCGCTGCACCGTGGTCCGAGCCGGAGACCAGGAACATCGAGTGGCTGCTCTCCACCCGGCAGGCGACCACCTTCGTCACCCAGCACACCTGCATCCAGGTCGTCCTGTACCCGCCCCTTCAGCTTGAGGTGGGACCGACCCAGGACGTGGCCCGATTCGAGGATCTGGCGACCAGGATGGCGAGCCGGTACGGTCCGGGCTACATCCCCCGTGACTCCGCCCACGACTACGAGACCACCGGCGAGGCGATCGACTGGGCCTACTTCGCCACCCGGGGTCTGGCATTCACCGCCGAGACCTGCCCGGACAGCGGGGTCGAGCGGACGTTCCAGACCCAGGTGATGGACACCTACCCCGAGCACCGGCTCGCCATGTTCGAGGCGCTGGTGAAGACCGCCGACCCGAGGCAGCACGCGACCATCGAGGGCAGGGCCCCCAAGGGGGCGGTACTGCGGATCAACAAGTCCTTCGAGATGTACACCCAGCCCTACCTCCAACCGGACGGCACCACCCGGCCGAGTGCGTTCCGTACGGCGTTGACCTCCGACCTGGACGTGAACCGGTCCGACGGCCGGTTCAGCTGGGCGGTGAACCCTTCGTACCGTCCGGTGCCGCCGTACCAGGCCGAGGGGGTGCGACCGAACCAGACCGGTTTCTACCGCGAGCCGTGGATCCTGACCTGTGAGCGTCCGGACGGCACCGTGCTGCAACGTACGTCGGTGAACGTGGACCTGGGTCAGAAGGTGACGGTGGACCTGAGGCAGTGCAGCCGTAACTTCCACCGGAAGTCACACTGACCCGGCCCGTGACCGGGGCGGACGAACACCGCCCCGGTCACGGGATTGGCTACGTCGTACGGCCGGAGGCGTTCGAGGTCATCGCACCACCCCCCAGGCGACGAGCGCTTGGGCGGCGCCGACCACGGTCTCGGCGGCGGGCCGGGGCTGCCAGCCGAGTAGGCGACGTGCCTTGTCGGTCGTGTGCGTGCTGCGTCGGCCGAGACCGGGCAGGATCTCCTTGAGACCACGGTCGGTGCGGGCCGCGAGTCGTACCGCGACGTCGGGTAGCTGTAGCGTGCGGACGCGCTTCGCCCGCTCCCCGAGGCCGGCCTTGAGCGCACGAGCGATGTCGCGCATCCACACGAACTCACCGGTGCCCAGGAAGCGCTGGCCCGCGGCCTGCTCGGCGGTCATCGCACGGATGTGCAGGTCCATGACGTCTCGCACGTCCACGACCTCGAGGCCGATCCGTGGCACCCCGGGAAGCCTGCCGTCGAGCAGCCGCTGCACGATCTGTACCGAACGCAGGTTTTCAAGGCTCAGGATCGGACCGAACACGGCGCCGGGGAGCACGGTGGTGAGCGTCGTCGCGCCACGGTGGTCGGCCATGAAGTCCCACGCGGCCGTCTCGGCGATGATTTTCGAGCGCCGGTAGGCGCCGAACGAGGGGTCGTCGACGGAACGGGTCGTCTCGTCGTAGACGCCGTGCTCGCTGTAGGAGGTGGGGCTCGCGGTATTCGCCGCCGAGGTCATCACGACCCGCCTCACGCCCGCCGCCGTGGCGGCGCGCAGAACGTTCAGGGTGCCTTCGCGAGCGGGAACGATGAACTCGTCGGGCGCGTCAGGGTTGGCGCCGCCGAGCGGCGAGGCGGCGTGGATAACGTAGTCGCACCCCGCCACCGCCGCGTCCCAGCCATGTGGAGTCGAGAGGTCGGCAACGCTGAATTCGAGCCGGTCCCGCGCGTCAATCTGATTGGCGACGGCGTCGCGTACGGCCCGCTCCCGCGACGGCGAGCGCACGGTGGTACGCACGCGGTAGCCACGTTCCAGCAGTTGGACGATTGCCCAGCCGGCGAGGAACCCCGTGCCACCGGTGACGAGGACACGTTCCGCTTTCGTGTTCATGATCGGATCCCTTGGTACAGTGAGGCACCTACGGAGAACTCTCCGCAGGTTTCCAAACTAGCGGAGACCTCTCCGTAGGTCAACGAGAGAAGGATGCAGATGGACCAGCCGACCGGCGGCTACCGGAGGCAGCGCGAGGCGGCGTCGGAGAAACACGCCGCCATTCTCGCCGCCGCGAAGCAGCTGTTCGAGGAGAGCCAAATCGTCTCCCTGAACGAGATCGCCAAGCGTGCCGGCGTCGGCGCGGGAACCCTTTACCGGCACTTCCCGACCCGCGAGCACCTGCTCCTCGCGGTCTACGAACACGAACTCGCCTCGCTCCTCGCCTCCGTCGACGACGCGCTCGCCGGGCAACCCACCGCCAAGGCAGCGTTCATCGGCTGGTTCGAGCATCTCGCCGCCGCGACCCGACTCAAACACGGGCTCGGTGAGGCCCTCTACAGCCCGGCGGTGCAAAACGTCATCGCGGCAAGCTACGCGCCGGTGACCGCCGCGGTCACGCAGCTGCTCTCCGCGTGCGTCGCCGAGGGCTCCGTACGGGCGGGTGTCGAACCGGCTGACGTGCTTCTGATGATGGGATTCCTGTGGCGCGTACCCGATACGGAGGAGGGCCTGGCCCAGGGTCGAAGACTCGTTGAGATCGTGTTCCAGGGCATCAGGGCGTAGGTCGACCGAGGCAACCGATCGTCCGCGTGACGCTCAGGAAAGCTTGGTCAGGTACGCCGCCAGGGCGTCGTACGACTGGCCGGCGCCTTCGGTCATGCCGGACGCCATCATGCCGTCGCGCTCCCCCTCCGTGTCGAACCGGGTGACGCTGGTGACCGTGGTCCTGCCGCCCTCCTCGGTCAGCTCCAACGTCTCCACGCACACCTGCCCCGGCATCCCCTCGAACTCGAAGGTCTGCACGACTCGCTCCGGCTCCCGGACTTCCCGGTATTCCCCCCGGAACACGTACTGCTTGCCGTCGGGGGCGTGCTCGACGATCCGGTAGGAGCCGCCGGTGCGGAAGTCGACCTCGCAGTCGATCGGGTTGCCCCGGCCCCACCAGTGCTTGAGGTGCTCGCACTTCGCGTGCGCCTCGAAGACGAGCGCGCGCGGCGCGTCGAACACACGCACCATCTTCATTTCCAGGTCGGACGGCATGGTCACCGTCAGGTTGTCACCCATCTCGCTCCTCCTTGTGGTGTCTCGTCGTCCTGGAGCCGCCTCAGGTAGTCGTCCAGCCGGTCCTAGCGCTGCTCCCAGAACCGCCGGTAACCGGCGACCCAGTTGGCGACCTCGCGCAGTGGCCCCGGGTCGAGACGGCACGGCCGCCACTGCGCCTCCTTGCCACGGGTGATCAGCCCGGCGCGCTCCAGCACCTTCAGGTGCTTGGAGACGGCCTGAAGGCTGATCGGGAACGGTTCGGCGAGCTGGTTGACCGTCGCCTCCCCTTCGGCGAGTCGAGCCAGGATGGCCCGCCGGGTGGGATCGGCGACGGCAGCGAACACCTCACTGAGCCGGTCCACCACTGCACCTTCCTCAACCACTCGGTTAATTAACTTGTAGGTTGAATATGCTCGCCGTCACACCTCCTGTCAACCCTCGGCCACAGTCCCGGGCAGCGGAGCCGGGCGGCGGACGCTAGCCGCTGTCCCGGGCCAGGTCGCGGCAGGTGTCGCGGTCGTGGACCAGGCCCGCCTCGAGCAGGGTCGGCGTGATCTCGCGGCAGCCCAGGACGGCGCGTGCGTACACGGCGTTGGCCAACACCTCGTCGGCGTAGATCGCATCCTCGTCGTCGGCGTCAAGGGCCGCGAGCAGGGCGGAATCAACGTCGAAGCCGACCGGAGAGGCGAGGGTGTCGAGGTTGGCGAGGCCGTCGGACGACCGACCGGCCTCGGCGACGGCGGCGAGGAAGCCGAGCAGGTTGGCGCGCAGGTCAGCGTTCGCGGCCCCGGACAGGCGGGGGTCACCGATCAACGCCGCGACCGCGACGGCGGCGGGCGGTGTCGCGGTCCACGGCGTGCCCTGGTGGATCACGGCCGACCAGAGGTGCTCCAGCGCGGCGCGTCTGCTGGGTGTGTCACCGCCGCCCAGGGCGGCCAGGTGCGCGGGGGTGTCGCCGGCACGCCCGTACACGTGCAGCAACGTGGCGAACCGTGCGGCGTCGATCTCGGTCACCCGAGCAACCTATCCCGCCCGGCCGAGTCGTCTTATATTCCTCTTAGGACTGTCCACACTCGACTGAGGAGGAACGGTGCACGGAGACGGTTACCACGCTTCCCGGAGGAGACCTGGTCGCGTACGACGATGGCGGGCGACCTCGGCCTCGGCGCTCGCCCTCGTGCTGGCCGGCGCCGCGCTGGCCGCACCCGCCCACCCGGCGTCGGCCGCCGGGGCCCCGGCCGCCGGACCGGCACCGCTGCTCGCCGCGAGCGGACCGGCGGTCTCGGGCAGCTACGTCGTGGTACTCAAGGGCGAACCCGGCAGCACCGAGGCCGCGCGGACCGCGTCGGCGGCCGACCGGGTCGCCGCCCTCGGCGCGACCGTCACGCGGCGGTACACCAGCGCGCTGAACGGCTTCGCCGCCCGACTCACCCCGAGCCAGGTGGACACGCTGCGGGCCGATCCGACGGTCGCCTACGTGGCGGTCGACCAGCAGGTGCGGACCACCTACACCCAGACGCCGGCCACCTGGGGCCTCGACCGGATCGACCAGCGCAACCTACCGCTGAACAACACCTACACCTACGAGGCCCGAGGTTCCGGGGTCAACGCGTACGTCATCGACACCGGTATCCGCACCACGCACACCGAGTTCCACGGCCTCGCGTACAACGCCTTCAGCATCGGGGGACCCGGGTTCGAGGAGGACGACTGCAACGGCCACGGGACCCACGTCGCCGGCACGGTCGCCGGCATAACCTGGGGCGTGGCCAAGTGGGCCCGCCCGATCGGGGTACGGGTGCTCGACTGCTCCGGCTTCGGCGCGTACTCGAACGTGATCGCCGGCGTGGACTGGGTGACCTCGCACGCCGTCAAGCCCGCGGTGGTGAACATGAGCCTCGGCGGTGAGGCGTACCAGCCGCTCGACGACGCCGTACGCCGTTCGATCGCCACCGGCCTCACCTACGTCGTGGCCGCCGGGAACGAGAACCGCGACGCCTGCACCACCTCGCCGGCCCGGGTCGCCGAGGCGATCACGGTCGCGGCCAGCACCAACACGGACAGCCGGTGGGTCGACTCGAACTGGGGTAGCTGCGTCGACGTGTTCGCCCCGGGCAAGGACATCACCTCCTCCTACATCCTCGGTGACAACGTGCTGATCACGATGAGCGGCACGTCGATGGCCAGCCCGCACGTGGCCGGCGCCGCCGCCCACTACCTGGAGCTCTACCCGGACGCCACTCCGGCCCAGGTGTCGTCGTGGATCACACAACGGGCGACCCAGAACGCGCTGTCGAACGTCGGCACCGGCTCACCGAACCGACTGCTCCACCTCGACACGGCCGCGACCCGCCCCGGTATGACCTGGTCGGTCCGGCAGCAGCGCGGCGACAACGTGGTGTGGGTCGGACACGACGGCCAAAGCGACGCGTACCAGGGTGACACGCCGGCCAGCACGACCCTGCCGGCACTCTGCATCCGCCCACGGCCGATGGCCGAGGCACCGGTCCCGACCGGGGTGGTCCCCGACCAGCACGCCGGCTGGAGTTTCGCCTCCGTCGCCCTGAGCACACCGGTGCCGGGGACCCGGCTGCTCAGCCCGCACGTCGCGAACCTCGTCTGCCAGTACCAGTTCGGCGCGGGCTGGCGGATGGCCGAGTTCCACGACGGGCGCCACCCGGTGAGCCGGTTCGGGCAGGTCGGGTGGTTGCCCAGCGGTTGGAGCCTCTGGGCCAACGGCACGCTGCCGACCGACACCCGGTTCTGGGTGCGGATCGACGACCAAGCCGCCAACCCCTGGGAGTCGTCGGCCCTGCCCCGGCCGCCGCGTCCGGTCTTCCCACGTCCGCGGTGACAGCCGGGAGCCGCCCCGCCCGAACCGGCGGGGCGGCTCCCCACCTCCGCCAGCGGGCCAACATGGTATGCATCGGCGCGTGCCAACCGCACGGACCGCTACGAGTCTTGCACGAGCAGGCGACCTTCACGGCCGTCGCCGGAGACAAAGGCGAACGCCACCGGCGCGGCGCCGAGATTGAGGTAGAACGGCGTCCAGTTCGTCGCCACCCGAAGGAGGAGCCGCCAGGGCCCGCCGACCGGCCGGTCGTGTTCCTCGTCCAGCAGGGCCGTACCGCCGATCTTGTCGTGGTCGACCGCCTGGAAATACCGGTCCCGGTGTTCCGGCGTCAACGCCAGGTAGGCGTCGGACGACAGCGGTTCGGGGTCCTCGTCGCGGACCAGCTCGACCGTGTACTCCGCGGCCGACCCGTCTTCGTGGTAGAGCGTCGGACCACTGGTCAGCGGGGCGGTCGGACCGGTGAATCGACCCGGCTGGACGATCACGGCGTTCTCGCCGCCGTCCGGGAGGACAACGTCCGGGTCGAAGTCGTCGGCGTCGTGCCCGTGCTCCCCGTGGGTGACGAAGACGTACGCGAGGCGCCCCGGCCCGTCCCCGACAAGCTCGGGTTCCAGCACGATCTGGCAGACAAAACGCATCGGCGTGCCCCAGGCGGTGCTGAGTGGCCACTGCGGCTGCCCGAGCCAGGTGGGCTGGCCGCCGAACTTGGTGACCGGCCCGGTCACGGGCGACTCGGCCCGCTGGTAACTCACGATCCGCCAGACCGCAACCATGGCGCGAAACCTAGCAGAGCCAGGCGGGCCTACCGGTAGCCGATCGTCGCGGTCAGCCCCTCGCCGCCACGGCCGTCAGCGATCAGCGCTTCCATCCTCGCCGCCACGATCGACAGTCCCCCGTCGCCGAGACCCCGGTCGCTTCTCAGCTCGATCAAATGACGGACCACGCCGAGGTGCCCGGCCAGGTCGGCGGGACCGGCGGGGTAGCTGGACCGGAGCAGCTCGGCGACGGTGCCGGGAACCCCCGTGACCACGTGGCCGAGTTGCGGACCGGCGGTCCGGGCGAACTCGGCGACGTCGATACCGGCCTCGCGTACGGTGTCGAGGGCTCGCAGCAGGCCGAGTTGGGCGTCGTACCAGAGCCCGAAGAGGGCGAGATCCCAGACTGCGGCCGCCTCCGGCGTGTCCCCGACGAACCGTGGCTCGCCCAGCAGCGCGAGAGTGCTCCGGTGCTGCTCGTACGCGCGCCGGGAGCCGCCGTACAGGATGGTCCCGGCAGCCGCGTCGATGGCGTCGGGCGAGGTTTGGATCCCCGCGTCGAGATAGTGGGCGCCCAGCTCCGCCACCCGCTCCGCCGAGCGCCGCGCGTCGCTGGCGGTGCCGGTGCACATCGCGACGATCGTCCGCCCGGTCAGGTCCCCGTCGAGCTGCTCCAGGCACTGCCCCACCGCCGCGTAGTCGGTGAGGGTCAGCAGGATCAGCTCGCCGGAGAGCGCCGCCTCCCGGACAGATCCCGCCGGCAGCGCGCCCGCCCGCACCAGCTCGGTGTGACGACCGCCGGTCCGGTTCCACACCACCACCGCACGTCCGGCGGCGAGCAGCCGACGGGCCACCGCGCTGCCGATGGCTCCCGTACCGACGACCACGACCCGCGTCGCTGACCCCGCGTTCTCCGCCATGACGGTCATCCTGGAACATCAACAGGGGTTGAGGTCAAGCCGACGGTTCCGTCATTGCGCACCGGCTCGACGGCGCCGGGCGCGACGGGCCAGGATCAGGATCGGGACAAGGACGCCGAGTACCACCACCGGGACTCCCCCGATCAGCAGCCAGCCGGGGCGGCCGTGCCGGTGCTCGCCCGGCCGGGTCTGGCCGGCTCCGGCGGCCTGGGTCGGGGGCTGCCCGCGCGGGCCGAGTTGACCTCGGGCGACGAGTTGGCCGACCTTCGTGTCGGCCGGCAGCCCGAATCCCCAGTCGAGCAGCGCGGCGCCCTGTTGCCAGCCGGCGAGCGGAGGCGTCTCCGCGCCGAGCAGGGTGACCAGCAACGTACGCCCGTTTCGCTCGGCGGCACCGACAAAGCTGTGCCGGGCCAGGTCGGTGTAGCCGGTCTTGCCACCGAGCGCACCGGGATAGCGGTGCAGCAGTTGGTTGTCGTTCCAGATCGGGAAGCCCTTGGTGTTGTACGGCTTCTGCGCGGGAACCTGCGCCAACGGGGTCGCGGCGTAGCGCCGGAAGTCCTCGCGGGCGAAGCAGGCGCGGGCGATCAGCGCCATGTCGTACGCGCTGGTGTACTGACCGGGGCCGTCCAGGCCGGACGGGGTGGCGGCGTGTGTCTGGTACGCGCCGAGTTCCCGTGCCTCGGCGTTCATCGCCGCTACCCCACCGGCCATCCCCTTCGGGCCGCCGCCGAGTCGGGCCAGTACGTTGGCCGCGTCGTTGCCCGAATTGAGCAACAACCCCAGCCACAGTGTCTCGACCGAATACCGCCCACCCAGGACCAGACCGACCGCCGAGCTGCCCGGCTCGAAGTCGAGATCCGACTGGGTCACCTCGACCAGCTCTGCCGGGTCCAGGTGCGGCATCACCGCCGCCGCCAGCAGCAGCTTCTGCACACTGGCCGGTACGGCGTACTCGTGTGGGCCGCAGCCGGCGAGCACCGCGCCGCTGGTCAGGTCCGCCACCAGCCACGAGGTCGCGCTGACCGGCGGCGGTGACGGCACCCCGGGCGGGGCTGCCAGCCCGGCGCCCGCCAACTCGGGCCCGCCGATCGCGGCGTGTGCCGGGTCGAGCGGCGGCGGCGCGGGCCGGGTCGGTCGGGCCACCGCCGGGGGCGTCGGACAGGGTCGCTGCGACCTGCCCGCTCCCGCCGTGCTCGGCGGCCGCGCGGACGTGACCTGTCGCGCCGTCGTGACCTGCCTGGTTGCCGCCGTCGCGGGCGGGCCGGCGGTCATCACCGACGGCAGCGCCAGTACGGCGCTGGCTACTCCGAGTGCCAGTAACCCCCGGGCCATACTCCGGAGAGTAGTCGTGGTAACCCGTACGGGTGGCTTTTTGCGGCTGCGAACCAGCAGGGTCTTTCACGACTCGCCCATCCCGAGCCGGTAGAACCGGACAACTCAGCCCCGGGGCCGGGCCGGCGCGGGCCGGACCGCCGGCAGGTCGACCACCCGGTCGGCCCAGCGTTCCATCAGGGCGGTGTCGTGGGTGATCACCAGTACCCCGGCGGCACGCTCGCGCTGGTACTCACCGATGACCGAGGCGACGTGCGCCTGGGTGGAGGCGTCGAGCATGGCGGTGGCCTCGTCACAGAGCAGGTAGTCGGGCTGGTGGACGAGGGCTCGGGCGAGGCAGGCGCGTTGGAGCTGACCGTCGCTGACCGCGTGCGGACGCCGACCGAGCAGGTCGGTGGTGAGGCCGGCGAGGTCGGCGAGGTCGCCGACCCGGTCACGTACCCGGGGTTCGGGGTGGCGGGTGGCGCGCAGGGGCTCGGCGATCAGGTCGGCGAGGGTCAACCGGGGGTCGGCGGCGGCGCGGGGGCTCTGGAAGAGGATGGCGACCCGGGTACGCAGGGTCACCGGCACCGCGTACCGGGTGCCGGTGACCGGGCTGCCGTCGATGCTGACGTGCCCTTGGTCGGGGCGGTGCAGCAGGGCGAGCACCCGGGCCAGGGTGGACTTGCCGCCGCCCGACGGCCCGCGCAGGCCCACCGTCTCTCCACGTTCGAGGTGCAGGTCGACGTGTTCCAGGACCGTCTGGCGGCCGTAGGCGACGCTCACCTGGTGGGCGCGCAGGCTTCGGGTGCCGGTCACGGGGTGTCTCCGGATTCGATCGGGTGGTGGCAGGCGTGGGCGCCGAAGGCGGACGAGCTCAGCGCCGGTGCGGTCCGGCAGAGGTCGGTCCGGTGGGGACAGCGGGGCGCGAAGGCGCACCCGGCGGGCAGGTCGGTGAGCATCGGCGGGTGACCGGGGACGGGCCGGAAGGCCCGGTCCGGCAACGCGTCCAGCAACGCCGCACCGTAGGGGTGGACGGGTGCGGCGAAGAACCGGTCGGCGGGTCGGTGTTCGACCACGCGGCTGGCGTACATCACGGCGACGGTGTCGGCGACCCGCTGCGCGGCGGCGAGGTCGTGGGTGATGAGGACGACGGCGCCGCCCGCGTCGCAGCGACGGCGGAGCAGGTCGAGGGTGTGGTCGACCAGTGGGCGGTCCAGCCCGGTGGTGGGTTCGTCGGCGAGCAGCAGCGGCGGGTCGGGCGCCAGGGCGAGCGCGGTGACCAGCCGTTGGGCCATACCACCGGAGAGTTCGTGCGGATAGCGGTCCAGGTCCGCCGGGTCCAGGCCCACGTCGGCGGCGAGCCGTTCGGCGTCGGCGCGAGCCGCTTCGCGGCCGTGTCCGTGGGCACGCAGCGTCTCCTCGACCAGCCGCCGACCTGTACGGACCGGGTTGAGCGCGGTGGCCGGACTCTGCGGGACCAGCCCGACCCGGCGTCCGCGTACCTGGCCGGCGAGGGTCGGTTCACCGCAGCCGAGCAGGTCGATCGGTGCGGCGTCGACGTGGTGCAGCAGCGCGCGGCCGGTGACGGTGGCGTTGGCGGGTAGCAGCCCGAGCAGGGCGTGGGCGAGGACGGACTTGCCGCACCCCGACTCCCCCACCACCGCCAGCAACTCGCCGCTCCGGACGGTCAGGGAGAGGTCGGTGACGGCGTGTACGGTCGCGTCGCGCAGGCCGAACCGGACGGTGAGGCCGTCGACCGTGAGCAGTGGCGTCGCGGCGCCGTCCGGTCCGGTCTCGACGGTGGTGGTGGGTCGGGTGGCGGTCACAGGTGCAGCTCCGCTCGTACGCGGGGATCGAGGCGGTCCCGCCAGCGGGCGGCGAGGGTGGCGATGGCGAGGGTGACCGCGACGATCACGGCGCCCGGGGCCAGGCTGGCCCACCACGCGCCGGTGAGCAGCGATCCCTGACCATCGTTGATCATGTTGCCGAGGGAGGCGAGGTGCGGTGGCAGTCCCAGGCCGAGGAAGGACAGGGCGGTCTCGTGCCACACCGCGTGCGGGATCATCAGCGTGGTCGCCAGGGCCAGCCGGGGCAGCACGTGTGGCAGCAGGTGCCGGGTCAGCACCCGGGTCCGGCTGGCACCACCGGAGATGGCCGCGTCGACAAACGGCCGACCGCGCAGGCTGAGCAGTTCCGAGCGGACGATCCGGGCGGTGGAGAGCCAGTGGGTGAGCCCGACCGAGGCGATCACCGCGCCGAGGCTGGGTCGCAGCATGGCGACGATGAAGATGCCCAGCAGCAGGTGGGGCAGGGCGGCGACGGTGTCGACGACCCGCATGAAAATCCGGTCGACCCGGCCGCCGACGGTGCCGGCGATCCCGCCGACCAGGCCGCCGATGACGGTGGCGACCAGTGCCGCGACCACACCGACCAGCAGCGACACCCGCAGCCCGTAGACGGCACGCAGGGCGACGTCCCGACCGAGGTCGTCCGTCCCGGCCGGGTGCGCCCACGACGGCGCCTGCCGGGTCTGGTCGAGGGCGACGGCGCTCTGGTCCAGCGGCCAGAGCACCGGCGCGAGCAGGCAGGCCACGATCGCCGCCGTCAGCACGGTCGCGGCGACCACGACGCTGCCCTGTCCCGGCCGGAGCCGCCATCGCGGTCGCCAGGGGACGGGGCGGGCGGGGGCGAGGTCAGTCATCGAGACGCACCCTCGGGTCGGCGGCGGCGTACGCGAGGTCGGTGGCCAGGTTCGCGGCCAGCACCACGGTGGTGGTGATGATGGTGATCGCGGCGAGCAGCGGGAAGTCGCTGCCCAGCGCCGCCTGCACGGTGACCGCGCCGAGACCGGGCAGGGAGAAGACCGTCTCCACCAGGATCGCCCCGCCGACGAGTTCGGGCAGGTGGGTCCCGATCAGGGTGAGGAACGGCAACAGCGCGGTCCGCAGCGCGTGCCCGAACAGCACCGTACGGCCGGGCAGTCCCCGGGCGCGGGCGGCCAGGACGTGGTCGTCGCGCAGGCTGTCGGCGACCGCGTCGCGGACGAAGAGCACGAACCACGGCACCTGCGACACCGCCAGTACGCCGACTGGCAGGACCAGGTGGTGGGCCACGTCGGTGAAGGAGGTGCCGGTCGCGGTGACATCGGTCAGGCCGCCGGCCGGCAACCAGCCCAGCGCCAGGGCGAAGAGCGCGATCGCGGCGAGTCCGAGCCAGAACACCGGCATCGACGCGATCGCGTACGCGGTGGCCCGCAGTCCCCGGTCGAACCAGCCGCCGCGCCGGTACGCGGCCAGCGAGCCGAGCAGCAGGCTCACCACGAGCACCACGGCGAGGGCGGTCCCGACCAGCAGCAGGGTCCAGCCGGCGCGGGCGGCGACGACCGAGGTGACCGGCTCGTGGCGGCTGGTGGACCAGCCCAGGTCACCACGGAGCAGGTTGCCGATCCAACGGGCGTACTGCACCGGGAGCGGGTCCTCGACGCCCCAGTTGGCCCGGATCTGGGCCAGGTTCTCCGGGTCGGCGGTGAACGCGGCGGCACCGGCGTACTGCTGGGCGGGGTCGATCGGCGAGGCGGCACCGAGGGCGAACATGCCGATGCTGGTGGCGACCAGCACCGGTCCGGCGACCAGCAGCCGCCGCCGGACCACCGCGCCGGCCCCGACCAGTCGGCGGGGCCGGCGCGGAGCGGCCGTTGGCTGGGTCACTTCCGGGTCCAGGTGTGGATGTTCCACCACAGGCTGTTGGCCACGTCGTGCTCGTGCGGCTCGACCCTCGGCTGCGCCCCCTGCACGGACGACTTCAGCACGTAGGTGTGCTTGAGGTACGTGAGGAAGAGCCACGGTACGTCGGTCGCCAGTTGCTTCTGGAACGTCGCGTACGCGGCCTTGCGCAGCGCCGGGTCGGCCTGGTCCCGACCGGCCTGGAGGGCCTGGTCCACGACCGGCGAGCGGTAGTGACCGGGGTTGAAGTAGCCCTGCCCGGCGAACCGGGAGCCGAACAGCTTGTACGAGACGAAGTCCGGGTCGTACGGCGTGCCGTACCCCATCAGCAGGGCGTCGGTGTTCAGCCTCGGGTCGATCGCGTCCCAGGTGAGGCCCTCCGGGGTGACCTGGATGCCGACCTTCTTCGCATCGGCGGTGACCGCCAGGGCCAGTTCCTTGCGCAGGCTGTCGCTGGCCGGGTACATCAACGTCAACCGTGCCGGCCGACCGTCCTTGACCCGGGTCCCGTCCGGGCCCGGGGCCCATCCGGCGGCGTCGAGCAGGGCGGTGGCGGCGGTCGGGTCGGCGGTCGGCCTACCGGCGACGGACGGTTCGGCGAACTCGGAGGTGGGCGGTACCGGGCCGTACGCCGGTTCGCCGGCACCGCCGAGGATGCCGGTGACCATCGCCGTACGGTCGACCGCGAGGGTGAGCGCCCGCCGGATGGCCGGGTCCGCGGTCACCGGGTTCCCCATCGGCAGCATCACCCCCCGGTAGTCGGCCGTGGGCACCCGCTCGACCCGGTAGCCGGTGTTGCCGTCGAACCCGGCGGCGAGCTTCGGGGCCAGTTCGGCGACGTCGAACTCGCCGGCCCGCATCCGCTGGGCGCGGACGTTGTCGTCGGCGACAAACGCCACCACCAGCCTGGAGTTGGTCGGTCGGCCGGCGAAGTACCGCTCGTTGGCGGCGAGCACCAGGCGGTCGCCCGGCGTCCAGGACTCGACCCGGTACGGGCCGGTGCCGACCGGCCTGCGGTTGAACTCGGCCTTGTTGATGTCCTGACCGGTCAGCGCCTTCGCCGGGACGACGCCGAGGGCGAGCCGCTGGAGGAACGGGGCGTAGGCGTACCTGAGCCGGAACACCACCGTCGAGGCGTCGGGGGCCTCGACCGACTCCAGCATGTCCAGGTCGGAGCGGAGCGTGGAGTCGACCTTGGGATCGAGCACCGCCCGGTACGTGAACGCCACGTCCTGCGCGGTGAGCGTACTGCCGTCGTGGAACAGCACCCCGTCGCGGAGTACGGCGGTGACCGTCCTTCCGTCCGGCGCCACCACCGGCAGGTCGCGCGCCAGGGCGGGCACGAGCCGGTTCTCCGCATCCCGGGCAACGAGGCCGTCGAAGATCAACGAAGCCCCGTCGACGCCGTAGTTGAGCACCGGGTTCAGCGCCTCGGGCTCGTTGGCGGTGGCCACCACGAACGTGTCGGCGGCGGCCGGTGCGTCGGTGGTGGCCGCGGACGTACAGCCGGGCAGGGCGAGCAGCCCACCGGCGGCGGCCACTGCCACCAGCCGCCGAAGGGTCGGACGCTTCCGGATCACGAGATCTCCCACGGTGTCGGTCGGGACGGCGGGAGGGCCGGTCGAGTCGGCGCCGCCCACGAATGATCATGTTGGCACAACTGCAAAATACTGGCAATAACCAGGGTGATGCTTCAAGCCCCGGATGCCCGGGGGTAACCAACCGGCAACCCGGCCCACGACGCCGCCGAGGGCCTCGGACACCGACCCCCGTTGTCAGAAATCGGCCCGGTCGTCGCCATCGCACTCCGGTCCACATCGGTCAATCGACCTGGTACGACACCGGCTGACCGCATTCTGCCCAAGATCTGCCCGAATGCTGCCTTACCGCGTGTCTTGATCAGCAACAGTGATCCACAGACCATGATCGAAGTCTTTGTGGGACGTTCATCGATTTCTGGATGCGCTCCCACATGACCGGCGGCACCGGCATCCCGGGACCGCCAGCGTCGGTGGCCCGATCACGTCGGGGCGCCGAGAAGTGGGGAGGAAAGAGTGTCCGTACGACACACACAGCGAGGCGGTGACCGGTTCAGACTCCGGTCGTCGGTCGCCGTCCTGGCGGCCGTCGTCCTCGGCGTCACGGCCCAACCGGTGATGGCGACAGCCGCCGCACCGAACGCCACGGTGGACGCCGCCGTACTCAAGGAGATCAGCGGCAAGGGCAGCGCCAGCTTCATGGTTTTCCTGCGGGAGCGGGCGAAGCTGGACGGCGCCACGAAGCTGACCAACGCCGACGCCAAGGCCGTCGAGGTGCACCGGCAGCTCACCGGTACCGCCGCCCGGACCCAGGCCGGACTGCGCGCGGAACTGGACGCGAAGAAGGCGACGTACACCCCGTACTGGATCGCCAACGCGCTGCGGGTGCAGGGCGACAAGGCCCTGGTCGACTCGATCGCCGCCCGTCCCGAGGTGGCCCGGATCGAGCCGGTGAAGATCTACCCGCTGATCACACCGGTACGGAGCAAGCAGACCACGAAGGCCGGAACGGCCGGCGCCGAGTGGGGCCTGAACAACATCGAGGCGCCCCGGGTCTGGTCCGAGTACGGCGACCGGGGCGAGGGCATCGTCATCGCCAACATCGACACCGGGGTCCAGTACGACCACCCGGCGCTGGTCGGCAAGTACCGGGGCAACAACGGCGACGGCACCTTCGACCACAACTACAACTGGTTCGACCCGGCGCGCGTCTGCTCCGGCACCACGCCGTGCGACAACAACGGCCACGGCACCCACACCATGGGTACCATGGTCGGTGACGACGGTGCCGGCAACCAGACCGGCGTCGCTCCCGGCGCCAAGTGGATCGCCGCCAAGGGCTGCGAGACCAACGGCTGCTCCGACGCCTCCCTGCTCGCCGCCGGCCAGTGGGTGCTCGCCCCGACCGACGCAGGAGGCCAGAACCCCCGGCCCGACCTGCGCCCGGACATCGTCAACAACTCCTGGGGCGGTGGCCGGGGCGACTCCTGGTACGAGCAGACCGTCACCGCCTGGCGGGCGGCCGGCATCTTCCCCGCCTTCGCGTCCGGCAACACCCTCGGCGGCGCGCCCTGCGGCTCGGCCAGTTCCCCCGGTGACAACGTGCCCGCGTACGCGGTCGGCGCCTACGACGTCAACAACGTCATCGGCGACTTCTCCAACAAGGGCCCGACCGTCGACGGGCGTACCAAGCCGGACATCGCGGCACCGGGCGTCGCCATCCGCTCCAGCATCCCGGGCAACGGGTACGACAGCTGGGACGGCACCTCGATGGCCACCCCGCACCTCGCCGGTGCCGTCGCGCTGATCTGGTCGGCGGCGGCCAGCCTGCGCGGTGACGTCACCGCCACCGAGGCGCTGCTCGGCCAGACCGCCACGGACACCGAGGCGCTCGACTGCGGCGGCACCGCCGCCAACAACAACATCTTCGGCGAGGGCCGGCTCAACGCGTACCAGGCGGTCACCGCGGCCCCGCGCGGCCCGGTCGGCCAGGCCACCGGCACGGTCACCAACAGCGCCACCGGGGCCGCGCTCGCCGGTGCGACGATCAGCGCCGGACCGCGACGCGTCACCACCGGCACCGACGGCACCTACTCGCTGACCCTGTCGGCCGGCGAGCAGACGGTCACCGCGAGCGCCTACGGTTACGCCGACCGGACGGTCACCGTGACCGTTCCCGAGGGCGGCGCGGTCACGACCAACTTCGCCCTGGTGGAGACCCCGCCGGTCACCGTCACCGGCACCGTCACCGACGGTTCCGGGCACGGCTGGCCGCTGTACGCCTCGATCGAGATCCCGGGCCGTCCCGGCGGACCGGTCTTCACCGACCCGAGCACCGGTGCCTACTCGTTCACCGTGCCGGGCAACACCACCTACAAGGCGACCACAACCGCCCGTTACCCCGGCTACCAGCAGGTGAGCACCACGCTGGCGCTGGGCACCGGCACCACCACGGCGAACATCGCGGTCCCGGTCGACCCGGGCTGCAACGTCGCCGGCTACTCCGTCTCGGTCGGTGACCCGTTGCTGTCGCAGACCTTCGACGGCGACTCCGCCCCGGCGGGTTGGTCGGTCGTCAACCGGACCGACGGCGGCGGCTGGACCTTCGTCGACGAGGGCGGCCGGGGCAACCAGACCGGCGGCACCGGCGGCTTCGCCATCGTCGACAGCGACCGCTTCGGCAACGGCCAGACCCAGGACACCGACCTGCGCAGCCCGGTGCTGGACCTGACCGGGGTGACCGCGCCGTACCTGAGGTTCAACAGCGACCTCTGGGCGGTCGGCGGCGACAACGCCGCCGACGTCGACGTCTCGACCGACGGTGGCGAGAGCTGGGCCAACGTCTGGCACCAGAACACGTCCCGGCGGGGCCCGCTGGTGGAGGAGGTGCCGCTCACCCCGGCCGCCGGTCGGGCGAACGTCAAGATCCGCTTCCGGTACGCCGGCAGCTTCGCCTGGTGGTGGCAGCTCGACAACCTCCAGCTCGTCAACCGGGTCTGCACCCCGGTCCCGGGCGGCCTGGTCACCGGCTTCACCACCGACGCCAACACCGGTGCCGCACTCAACGGCGTGACCGTGACCAGCGTGGACCAGCCGCGGGACAAGGGCGTCTCGGCGGCGACGCCGGACGACCCGGCGATCGGTGACGGCTTCTACTGGTTCTTCTCCAGCCTGACCGGCGCACACCTGCTCGACGCGGGCAAGGCGCCGTACCAGTCGCTGGGCAGGACGGTGACGGTGGCCGCGAACGGGACCCGCAAGGCCGACTTCGCCCTGAAGGCGGGCCGGCTCACGATCGGGCCCGGCACGGTCGAGTCTCACCAGCCGTACGGCAGCACCCGCACCACCACGGTGACGGTCAAGAACACCGGCAGTGCCCCGGCGAACGTCGAGGTGCTGGAGCGCTCCGGCAAGTTCGAGCTGCTCTCCAAGCCGGGCGCGGCGCTGACCGAGCGGCAGATGAAGGGGCTGACCCCGGCCCAGACCAGCACCAGGTACCCGGGTGTCACCGGCGGCCCGGCCTCGGCCGGGCCGACCGCCGAGGGCGCGTGGAGCCGGATCGCCGACCTCCCGTCGGCGGTCTTCGACAACGCCACCGCCACCGTGGCCGGCAAGGTCTACTCCTTCGGCGGCGCCACCGGCACCGGCACGGAGGAGAAGGGCTGGGTCTACGACCCGGAGACAAACGCGTGGGGCAACCTGCCGGACATGCCGACCGGGCGGGGCAAGGCGTCGGCCGTCGCGGTCGACGACAAGATCTACCTGCTCGGTGGCTGGAGCGGCAGCGGTGCACCGGTCGACACGGTCGACGTGTTCGACCCGGCCACCGGGGCCTGGGCGACGCTCGGCACCACCAACCCGGCG
This sequence comes from Micromonospora sp. NPDC050397, assembly GCF_044901685.1. NCBI lineage: Bacteria > Bacillati > Actinomycetota > Actinomycetes > Micromonosporales > Micromonosporaceae > Micromonospora > Micromonospora sp. NPDC050397. The sequence continues at coordinate 995,634 of NZ_JBJDPS010000001.1, read as the reverse complement.
GCCCGCGCGGCGGCCGGTACGGCGGTCGTCGACGGCAAGGTCTACCTGGTCGGTGGCTGCGCCGACGGCGGTTGCGCGCCGACGGACAGCGTCGTTGTCTTCGACCCGGCGTCGGCGAGCTTCACCACCGGCGCGAAGTACCCGCACACGGTGGCGTGGATGTCGTGTGGCGGCATCGGTGAGCACGCGTACTGCGCGGGTGGGGTTGCCGGCGGGACGTCGTACCAGGACGCGTACTCCTACGACCCGGCCGCCGACTCCTGGGCCCCGCTGCCCGAACTGCCGATCGACCTGTGGGGCTCGCAGTACGCGACCGCCGGTGGTCTGCTGGTGATCGCGGGCGGGGTGACCGGCAACTCGTCCGGGCTCACCAACCGGACCCTGGCCTACGACCCGGCCGGGAACGCCTGGCAGTCGCTGCCGAACGTGGGCTTCCCCGTCTACCGGGGTGGGCTGGCGTGCGGTGCGTACAAGGTCGGCGGTGCTCCGGCGCCGGGCATACCCGGGAAGGAGTCGGAGCGGCTCGGTGACCTCGGTGACTGCGACGGTGCCGGGGACGCGCCGTGGCTGGCCACCGCACCGGCCACGTTCACCCTGGCACCGGGCGCCTCGCAGAAGATCACCCTGACCCTGACCGCCACCGCCGCGAAGGGGATCGACCAGCCGGGCACCTACCACTCGGACCTGGCCCTGCGGTCGAACACCCCGTACCCGGTGCCGGCGGTGGGCGTGGAACTGAACGTCTCCGCGCCCAACAGTTGGGGCAAGATCCAGGGTACGGTCGTCGGCCAGAGCTGCGACGGGGAACGCGTACCGGTCAAGGCGACAGTGCGGCTGAACCTCGCCGACGGCGGGTACACGCTCACCGCCGACGCCCAGGGGCACTACGCCTACTGGCTGCCGAGGGGGAAGTACCAGGTGATCGTCGCCAAGGACGGCTGGATCCCCGAGGTGCACCAGCAGCAGATCCAGCCCGGCTTCGTGTCGACACTGGACCTCACCCTCGCTCCGGTCTCGGCGTGCGACGCACGGGTGGGCGGGATCTGACCACTCGATGATCGAACCCTGATCCAGCTCTCGGTCCGGTGGCCGTCAGCCCGTGACGGGCTGGCGGCCACCGGCGGCCACGACAACGATCACGCCCCCTGGTGCTCGTCGGTCCGGTGACCCGATCATTGACCGATGACCACCGCCACGAGGTACGCCGAGTTCGCCGCGCGAGAGGCTCAGGGCGTCTCGCCCGCGTACGAGCGGATGTCGCTCGCGGTCTCCCGCGACGACGACCTGCTCGCCCTGCTCGACACGCTGCCGCCGGCCAAGCGGCAACCGAACCTGCTGTTCGGCGTCGTACGGTTGCTCGGCGGACCGGTCGAGGATCCGGCCGCGTTCCGCGACTACACGCTCACGAACTGGCCGGCGGTCGCGGCGCAGATGGGCACCCGGGCCACCCAGACAAACGAGGCCGGACGGTGTGCGGTGCTGCTGCCGGTGCTCGCCGCCCTGCCGCAGCCGCTCGCGCTGATCGAGGTCGGCGCCTCCGCCGGCCTCTGCCTCTACCCCGACCGGTACGCCTACCGCTACCGCCTCGGTACGGGCGGAAACGCCACCGAGCACACACTCGGCACGGGCGAGCCGGTCCTCGAATGCACGGCGACCGGTCTGGCACCGCCGGTCGGCCTGCCCCGGGTGGTGTGGCGCACCGGCCTGGACCTGAACCCGCTCGACGTCACCGATCCGACGGACGTGGCCTGGCTCGACGCGCTCATCTGGCCGGAGCACACGCACCGCCGCGCCCGGCTGCGGGCGGCGGCCTCCGTCGCCTCGACCGATCCCCCGCTGCTCGTCCGGGGCGACCTGGTCGACGACCTGCCGGCCCTGGCCGCGCGGGCACCGGCCGACGCGACGCTGGTCGTGCTCCACACCTCCGTGCTCTACCAGGTGCCGGCACCTCGGCGGGAGGCGTTTGTCGACCTGGTACGCGACCTGCCCGGACACTGGATCGCGAACGAGGATCCGGACGTGCTGCCCTACGACCGGCTACCGGACCGGCCGGGCGAGGCGATGTACAACGTCCTCGCGCTGGACGGGAAGCCGCTCGCCTGGACCCGTGGCCACGGCCAGGAGATCGTCTGGTTCGGCTGACGCTTCGCCGGACCGGTTTCGCCCGGTACGGCTCGGTCGGGTGGCGAGCTTCGTACCCGACCGAGCCGCGATCAGCCGTCGTCGCCGTCGTCCGACCGGTCGAGGATCGGTCGGTCAGGCCGAGGCGGGTGGCACATTGGCCTGGTATTCACCCTGCATGTTCCCGGCCGGGTGGAATATGGCGACGATGTAGGTCTCCCACCATTCCCCGCCCTTGCCGAATGCCCGGCCGAAGCCCACTTTCGTGGTACTGCGCCAGACGAGCTGGGTGAAGTGCCCGGTGGCTCCCGGCCCACTCGCGGAAGGGTCGGCGAAATTGTAGTCGACAATTTCCCCGTACCACCCGGAGGTGGCTTCCTCGGCCCCGGCCGGGACCTGGGCCGTCGAGGCGTGCCACGAGAGGTTCTCGCCGTACCCGTGGTCGAGGCTGGCGTGTCCGTGGCTCAGTCCCTCCTGTGTGGAGACCAGGCTGGCCCGGGAGTTCGCGTACTCGACGAGGGCGTCGTCGAGTGTCACCGGGGGAACGCCGTGCTTGGCGCGGTACTGGTTGACGCTGGCCACCATGCTGTCCAGGAACGCTTTGTCGGTGGTAACCGGGAATGCGTCGCGCATGTTTCGAATCCCCTCGAAAACATTTGGCGGTCGGCCAGCGGGAGCCGGCCAGTAGCAATTAGAGCAGGCGTCACCCGAGTCCATTGTGAATGAATTCGGGTGAACGAGATCCTTCTTCCCCGGTCACGGGTCGGCGACCCCTTTGATTGGCTTTTGTCGCCGAGCCGGGGGCTGTCAATGTCGGCAATCGGTCAGGCGCCGTGGTCCGCCTCGACCAGCCGGGCCAGGTTCGCCAGGGCCATCCGGGTGCCGGTCTCGTTGTCGGCGGCGGAGATGCTCTCCGGGAGGCCCTCGTGCACGACGAGTACGTCGGTACCACCGTCCGCGTCGGTGAGCGTGGTGGTCATCGTCATCACCCCACCGAAGGCGGTGTCCTCGGACTCGAACTCGAACACCTCGACCACCCGCTCGTCGGGGACGAGGCTGCGGAAGTGGCCGTGGTAGGTGTCCGTGTGCGCGCCGGACTTGCCGGTGCCGCCGTCCGGGCCGTCGTACGTCAGCGAGACCCGGAACGCGCCGCCCTCACGCGCCTCGAACTGGTGCACCTCGCTGCTCATGCCGACGGGAACCCGCCACTTCGCTATCGCGTCCGCGTCGAGCAGGGCCCGGTAGACGGCCGCGCGTGGGGCTCTGACGTGCTGACTGACCCGGGTCGAGTACATGCGGGTAAACATAACCCCCGGTCGCGCCAACGGGCCTCAGCCCGGACCGCTGGTGGGCGTACCGGTGACACACGTGAGCACGCCCCGCCCGCGCCTGAAGCACGACCTGGTCGTGCTGAAGTTGTTGGCTTTGAGCAGCAGCTCCGTCGAGGCGAGGTTCGCCACGGCGTGTGCGGCGGTTGGCCGCTCGCCGAACACGTAGAGTTGTCCGCCCGGCGCGAGTAGGCGCCGTACCCGATCGATCTGCTGCGACGCGTCACCCAGCCAGAACAGGCCGAGGTTCACCGCGAAGATCTTGGTGAAACGGCTGGCGGGGAGGTCTGCCGACTCGAATCCGGCACGTTGGATCTCGGCCCTGCCGGAGCTGATGTGGCTCATGTTCGACGCGGTCGCGATCCGCACCATCGTCGCCGCCCGGTCGATCGCGACGATCCGGCCGGTCGTGAGCCGGTCGGCCACCAGGGAGACGGCCGATCCCCGGCCGCAACCGATCTCCAACACCTGGTCGTCGGGGAGGACAGCCATCGTCTCCACCGCCCACCGTTGGCGGTGTGCCGCCGTCGCCCGACCCGACCCGTTCGGCCGGGGAACACCCCCGGCGTCCGGATGCCCCGACTCGCGGGACAAGAGGGTGCACCTGGCCGCGTCATCCGCCAACCCATGCCTGCTCACACTTGATTGCACCTCGCCGGATGGTCAAACCGCATTGTGACCTCGGTTACTGGTGCACCAAGATGGGGCAGTAGCGTCAACTCCTTGCGTTTCTGGCGGAACGGGACGATACCGGGAATCCCCGTCACTCCGGGTAAGTGCGCTCGGCCTCGACGGTACGCACGATCTCGTCAGCGACCGTGGCTGAAACAGTGAACGCGATGGACCAGCCCTCATCGTCCGCCCCGATCAGGATCACCGCCTCGTCGGCCCCGGACCCACCGGCGGCCCAGAAGACCGGGACACCAGCGGCGTACCCGGTGGCGATCGAGCGGCGAGCAGCCCAGTCCGCCGCCCGGACATCTCGCAGCCGCAACAGAATCTCGGTCGGGGCCTGGAAGTTGAGTTCCCACGCGTCACTCTGGAGCTTCACGCTGGCCGCGCCATCCTCGTGCCGGACATCGACCACCACGCTGACCATTGCGCGATTCTCGCATCCGCCCCGCCTGCCAGGACTCGTGACTGCTGTCGGCCACGGTCGTTGGCTCGCGCAGCGCCCAGTGGCGCCAACCTTCGCCGTACACCGCCGTCTGGGCTCACCCGGCTGCGGCTGCCCGGCGTCGTACGGCTGCCCGGAACGGCCCTACACTGCCGCTCGTGGGAGGTCTGGTCGGCACCGTCGCAACGGCGGTCGGCGTGTTCGTCGGCACGAACATCGACGACATCGTCGTACTGACGGTGCTGTTCCTGTCGGCGCGGGCGAGCGGTGCCTCGCGGACATGGCGGATCTGGGTCGGTCAGTACCTCGGGATAGCGATCCTGGTGGCCGTCTCGGCGGTGGCCGCACTCGGGCTGACGATCGTGCCGGACCGCTGGGTCGGTCTGCTGGGACTGATTCCCTTCGGGCTGGGCGTCAGGGGCCTGGTCGCGGCGATCCGTGACCGTGGCGACGAGGAGCCGCCGATGCTGGCCACGGGCGTGATGACGGTCGCCGGCATCACGATCGCCAACGGCGCGGACAACCTCTCGGTCTACACCCCGTTGTTCCGTGGCATCGGCGTGACGGAGAGCCTGGTCACGATCGCGGTCTTCGTCGTCGGCGTGGCGGTGTGGTGCGTCGCCGGTTCATGGCTGGGCTCGCACAAGAGGGTGATCGCGCTGGTGGAGCGGTTCGGGCGGTGGGTCGTACCCGTGGTGTTCATGCTCGTCGGCGCGGTCATCGTGGTCGAATCCGACGTGCTCGGCGGCCTGGCCGGCTGGTAACACCCGCAGACCTCCGGGTTCAGTCCTCCGGCTCGCAGGGGTCCAGACCGTTCGGGTCGGGCATCCGCCCCTCCGGTGTCGCGAAATCCGCCAGGTTGTCGCGGAACTTCTGCTGCCAGTGGTCGAGGATGAACTCCTTGATCTTCGTGTTGAGGAAGGCGCAGGTCCGGGGAAAGTTGTTCGGCAGCCCGATGCCGTACGCCTCGTGGCCGAGCAGGAAGTCCTTCGAAACGACCAGGTTGGCGCCGGGCCGGGAATTGGCCACGCCTTCCAGCACCACCCGGTCGGTGGACACCCCCACCACCTGACCCGCGACCAGCCGATCGACGCAGGTCTCCAGCGTGGTCTCCTCGAGTGGGTGCACGTTGGCCGCCGACGCAGTTGCCCGGTGTGCTGAGCGGTTCGAGTCTCGGCGTGAAGGCCAATGATCCGCGCCACGGTCTTCCGCCGAGGGTCAGCCGCACGTCCCCCGTCTCCTCCGGTCGCAGTTCCAGCGTCCGTTCGGCGCTGACGTCCAGGTCGGAATAGTTCGCGTACCACCAGCGGAGCACGGCTGGCAGCAGGACACTGACGAGCAGTAACGCGATGCCCAGGGCGACCCGGGCCCGCACGACGGCCGGGGCGGTCTCCGCCGGGACGGTCGGGCGCCCCAACCGGTGGGCGACGAACGGTGTGACGACCCCGATGACGGCGACGACCAGCCCCAGGATCTGGACGATCCAGCTCGCCTGCTCGCCCATGAGGAGCAGGACGATGGTGAGCACGCAGAGCAGGAGCGCCGGCAGGAACCATCGCCGTTCCCGGTTGACGGTCGCCATCGCCCGCTGGACCCAGCCTGCGGAACTGCTCACAAGCGGTGAGGGCAGCAGTCACTTTCCTCGATGGGGGTGCCGTCCGGCACCACAAGGGACGGTCGCACCGCGATCCGGATCAGCACCGCCACCGCCGCGCGGACAAGGATCGTGGACCGCCGCCGGTAACGGGTGTCGGTCGCCGACGTCGCGGACGGTCAGGCCGGTCCACCGGTCGTCAGGAGGGCCAGCACGGTCCGGGTCATCACCGCGCGGGCGCGGTCGACGCCCAGCCCGAGGCCGTCGCGCAGCATCGACCAGGCGGGCCACATGCTCGCCGCGACCAGTGCGCTGACCAGTTCGTCACGGCCGGCACCGGCCTGGTCCAGCTCGACCGCGAAGAGGTCGAGCACCTCGGTGCGTACCCGGTCGATGTGTTTGAGCCGGTTGCGGTGCAACTGGGCGGAGACCGGTTCACGCATCTGCGCGGCCCGCGCCGAGGGTGTGATCAGCTGGAGCAGTCGGGCCCGCTGCCGGCAGTACGCGTCGACCCGCTTGGCCAGCGGCAACTCCGGCGAGATCGGCCGGTAGGCGGCGTCCTGTTGCTGGAGCAGCCGCTCGCCACTGGCCTCGAAAAGCGTCTCCATGTCCTTGAAGTTCGTCCAGAGGGTACGCAGCGACACCCCGGCCCGCTCGGCGATCCGCTCGCCGGTCGGCCGCAGGTCGCCCTCGGAGATGAGCGCGAGATGAGCCTCGACTATCGCCGCACGGGTACGTTCCGCGCGTGCGGTACGCCCGTCGACCCGAGCCGGCAGGTCGGTCTGACCCATGTCGCCACTCCCCCTTCGCCCCGACCTACCGGGGCCGAACATGCACGCAGAGTGTATCCATGGATCATGACGAGCTCGGCAGGTGGCGGCGCAGTTCGCGACGGGCAAGCGAACGGCGGTGCACCTCGTCCGGGCCGTCGGCGACACCCGCGTTGGCGCCGGCCAGGTCGAGTCCCGCCGCCTCGACCGGCTCGGGCACCATCAGGACCGTCCGTCCGCAGCGCCGGCCCCGCGGACAAAATATGCATTCACAGTGCTAATAGTATGAGCGGCACGGGCGGCCCGTCAACGGCCAGCCACCCGCCCCGGGGCGCCCCGGCCACGCACCGCCGAATCCGGTCCGCTTCGGTTCCCGCGCACCCACCCGCGCACCGCCGGTTCCGGTCCGGTCCAGTCCAGTCCGGTCCGCTCCGGTCCGGTCCGGGCATCCCTACCCGTGCACGGTCGGGTCGGACGCCCGGTAGCCGGCTGCCTGAAGCGCGAACAGTTCGGCGTACCGGCCACCGGCGGCGACCAGTTCGTCGTGGTGGCCGGACTCGACCAGCGCGCCGTCGTGCAGGACGAAGATCCGGTCGGCGTGCCGTACGTTGGCCAGCCGGTGGGTGATCAGGATCGTGGTCACCCGACCCTGGCGGTCCCGGATCGCCTGGAAGAGCGCGTCCTCGGCACGCGGGTCCAGCGCCGAGGAGGGTTCATCCATGATCAACAACTCGGCTTCGCGGAGGAACCCCCGAGCGGCGGTGATCCGCTGCCACTGTCCACCGGAGAGATCCTGGCCGTTGGCGAAGGTACGGTCCAACAGGGTCTCGTACCCGTGCGGCAGGTCCCGGATCATCTCATGGGCGACCGCGCGCTCGGCCGCCAACTCGATCCGGTCCTGCCTCGGCTCATTATCCGGGTCGCCGATGGCGATGTTGGTCGCCGCCGTGAACGGCCACTTGTGGTACTCCTGGGTCACCACCGCGATCCGCGCCCGCAACCCGTCCGGGTCCCAGTCGCGCAGGTCGCGCCCGTTCCACTCCACGCTGCCCTCGCTCGGCGCCCGCAACGCCGCGATCATCGCGGCCAGAGTGGTCTTGCCGGAGCCGTTCTCGCCGACAAACGCCACCGTCTGTCCGGCCCGGATGGTGAGCGTCACGTCGTCCACCGCGGGGTCCACCCGCTCCGGGTAACGGAGGCTGACCCCGCGCACGGTGAGTTCCCGCAGCGGGCTGACCGGGGTGCCGCCGGCCGCGGCGGGCAGGTAGTTGTCCGCCCGCGTCATGAAGCCGGTGTAGTCGCTGAAATGCTGGCCGTCGCTGTAGATGTGGTCGATGTGGAAGGTGACCGTGGTCAGCGACCGCTGTGCGGCCTGCACCGCGATCACGCACGTGGCCGCCGCCGCCAACGGGATCTGCCCGTTCAGCAGCAGTACGCCGAGCAGGACGTACACCACACCGGTGGCGAGCCCGCCGATCACCGACCCGACGCTGGTGGTCGTCGTGACCCTGCGCGCCAGCGCGATCTGGATCTCGGTCTCCACACCCATCACCCGGTCGTACTGGTCGAGCAGGAAACGACGCAGCCCGTACGAGCGCAGTTCCGGTGCGGAGGCCCGCTCGGCCATCAGCCGGTGCAGGATCCACCTCCTGCGGCGACGTACGGACCCCGCGATGTAGGTCTGGTACCGCTGGTGTCCGGCGCGCAGCGCCGCCCAGGCGTTGGGCAGGGTCGCAACCAGCAGTGCGAGCAGCAGCAGCGGATGGATCACGATCACCGCGACCGTGACGGCGAGCAGGCTGACCAGCCCGGCGAGCAGGTTCATCGCGCCCTGCACGAGCGCGATCGCGGAGTCCGTGCCCCGGGAGGCTCGTTCCATGTCGTCGGCGAACGCGTCCTCGTCGAAGGCGTCCAGCCGTACCAGGGTGGTGACCTCGAACAGGCCGCGTTCCACCTCGCGGCTGACCCGGGGGTTGAGGCCGTTCTGGGCGTACCCGGTGGCGATGCCGAGCCCGGCCCGGACGGCGGTGGCCGCCGCGAGGAGTCCGAGCGCGGGCAGCGCCGCGGTCACCTTGTCCGGGGTCGGGCCGCCCGCGAACAGTTCCACCAGCACCCGCTGGGTGGCCAGCAGCCCGAAGGCCGCCATCACACCCGCGCCGACCGTCGCGACACCGACCACCGAGGTACGGATCCGGTCCGCCCGCCAACTGACCCGCAACGCCCTGCCGACCAGCCGGGGCAGCTCGGCGAAGACGGCGAGCAGGCCCGCGTCGACCCGGGCCCGCAGGCCGGTCTCCCACCACATGGTGCGCAGTTCCGGCAGCACCGACTCCACCGGTCCCCCGCCGTCGTGCCCCCCGCCGTCGCGTCGGCCGGTTGGACCCTCGCCGTCGTCACGGGTGGTGTCGTCGGTCGCGGATGCTGTCACTAGGACCTCCTGGCACAGGAATCGACGGCGCCGGTCGGGCAATACGATCGCGAACAGGACATCGTCATCCGTACCGCCGGTACGGCCCCTGTCGCCGAATTCCCTCCCGTTCATTCACGTACCGGCGATCAACATCCGTCTTCGCCCTACCGCAACCGCCGTAGCCTGGAATCCCCACACCGCTTTCCCGTTTCCGTTCGTTGCGTCGCGAGGCCGGAGCACGACGGGAAAACAAGATCTGCCCGGCCCGGCCCGGAACCAGACCACGACGCGACGAGGAGCAGTGGATGTCCGAGAACGGCTTTCTTCGGAGCCGCCCGGTCCAGGCGGTTCGGGACGGCGTCGAGGTGCTACAGGCCGTCCTCTTCCTGTTGGCACTGGCCAGCGGCCTGCTCGGCGTGTCGGTGACGGTGCTCGACGGAATCGACTGGTGGCCGGATTCGACGGCCGCAATGCTCGTGCCGACGGTTACGGCACTCGTCCTCGTGGTGTCGCTCCTGCTCCTGCGCACCATTGTCGACGGGTCGTCCGACTTCCGGATCGAGGAACTCGAAGGTACGTTACGAGTCGCCGCCACCGCCGACCACCACACCTATACGTACACCAGGAAGCAGACCGTCCGGTCGAATCGCGACGGTCTCCGTCTGGTCGCTATCCGCTCCCACTGGAGCGGACAGAGTCGGCAACGTCCGCACACGTCGTCGCTCTTTCCCGAACACACCCTGCTCGACGGCGGCATTCCCGAAGAGGACGGCCGAATCTACCGTTGGATCTACCTGCTCGGGCCGATCGCCAAGAACCAACGGGTCGAGGTGGGTCTACGCCACGTGTTCCACGACGACTTCAGCACGATGAAGCCGTACTACCGCGAGAGCGGTGAGGAACGGCGCGTACGCAAGATCCGGGTCACCGCCGTCTTCGACCGGGGACTGGCGCCGACGCGGGTGGAGGGCGTGGTGTGGCGGCGTACGAGCAAGGGTTACGGACGTCAGGACTCGGGCAAGGTCGCCTGTCACCGGTCCGTCGACCGGGCGAACGACCTGGTCAAGTACGTCGTATCGGTGGACCGGCCGCGCCGGGGCTGTGCGTACGGCCTCCGGTGGCAGTGGCCGGAGACGGCCGAGGGACCGCTCGGTGCCGTGTCCGCGGTGCCCGCACACGGTCCGGACGACCGGTCCGGGTCGTACGGCGGTGGCTGACCCCGTCCCCGACGGGAACGAGGTCGGCCACCGCCCCGCTCCCGGCGCGGGTGGTGGGGCATCGGGAGCGCGGGCCACCCCCGGTGCCGCCGGTGGGAGGGATCAGGAGGCGGTCGGGATGCCGTTCGCCGGTGGTGCGACCGGGGCGACGGTGTACTCCTTCACCGCCCCGTCGGCCTCGTCGGTCTCGTACGCCGGGCCGAAGTAGCTCTGCACCCCGCCGGTGACCTTGCTGAGCCGCGCGCCCCCGTAGCCCGAGTGGTCGGTCTCGGAGAACCGCAACGGCACCAGCCCCGGTCCCTGGAAGCCGCTCTTCTCGACGGCCGCGATCAGCGACTCGCGGGTGAGGTCCTTGCCGGCGGCGAGCAGTGCCTGCACGAACAGGTAGCCGACGGCCATGCCGTAGACGGTGTTGCCGTCGAACGGCGCCCCGCCGTTGTGCGCCTGGTTGACCTTCGTGAAGAGCTGGATCCAGGGGTTCGCGGCGTCGTTGTTCATCGGCATGTAGTTCGACCCGATCACCCCTTCGAGCAGCGGCGCGGCGGCGCCGAGCGACTTGGCGAGGGTGTTGTAGTCGGCACCGACGTTGGAGACCACCCACTGCGGTTTGAAGGCGAGTCGGGCCGCGGTGCCGATGGCCAGCGCGGTGAAGCCCGGCACCGTGGCCAGCACGACAACCTGGCAACCGGCCGCCTTGAAGGCGCCGATCTGCGGTGCGACGTTGGTGTTGGTGGTGACGTACGTCTGCTTGGCGGCGATCGCGGCGGCACCGAGGATCTTCTCCACCCCGGCCAGGCTGTCCCGCCCGAAGTCGTCGTCCTGGCCGAGGAAGCAGACCTTCTGCCCGGCCAGGTCGCTCTTGATGTAGTTGGCCAGGATCTTGCCCTCGACCGTGTAGTCGGTGTTGAAGCCGAAGGTCGACGGGTACTTCTCCGGCTGGTCCCAGCTCCGGCTGCCCGAGGCCACGAAGAGGTCCGGCACCCGGTTGGTCTTGAGGAAGTCGAGTACGCCGGTGTGGGTCGGGGTGCCCAGGCCGTTGAGGATCGCGAAGACCTTGTCCTGGAGCACGAGCTGGCGTACGACCTGCTGGGTGTTGGCCGGGTTGTAGCCGTCGTCCATGATCTTGTAGGTGATCTTCCGGCCGTGCACACCACCATTGGCGTTGACGTAGTCGAAGTACGCCTTGGTGGCCGGCGCGATGCTGGAGTAACCGGCCGAGGCCGGGCCGGTCAGCGGCATGTGCGTACCGACCACGATCTCGGTGTCGGTGACGCCGGGTACGGGGGCCCCGCCCCCACCGCCGCCGTCGTCGTCACCGCAGCCGGCGACGCTGACGAGCAGGGCGAACGAGGTGGCGACGGCGAGACCGCGTCGTGCGAATCGTTGCATGATGGAGGCACCGACCTTTCCCGGTCCGGTTCGTGGTGATGGTGTGAACTGGTGGTGCGGCGGTACGCGGGTCAGGACCGCTGCCGGCGTCGGCGCCAGGCGCGACCGGCTCGGCTCAGCAGTCCGTGGATGCCGCCCGGAGCGGCGATCATCACGACGATCAACGTGACTCCGAAGATCGCCAGCGGGAGGTTGCCCTCCCACCGTTGCGCGGCCGCGGGCGAGAGGGTGAACAGCTCGGTCAGCGAGTGGGTCAGGTCGGGGAGCGCGACCAGCAGCACCGCGCCCCAGACCGCACCGGCGAGGCTGCCGAGGCCGCCGATCACGATCGCCATCAGTAGGAACAGCGACAGGGTCAGCGAGAACGCCCCCGGCGACACGCTCTGCGCCAGCACCGCGAGCAGGCCACCGCCAAGTCCCGCGCAGCCGGCACTGACCACGAACGCCAGCACCTGGGTACGGCCGACGTGGATGCCGGCCAGCCGGGCGGCCACCTCGTCGTCCCGGACCGCGCGAAACGCGCGTCCGAACCGGCTGCGGACCAGGTTCGCCAGCAGCAGCATGGTCAGCAGGGTTGCGGCGCAGGTCAGCCAAGCCTGCCAGCGTTCGTACGGGAAGTACGGGCCGAGCGCGAGCGGCGGCGGCTCGACCGGCACGGAGAGTCCCTGTTCCCCGCCGAGGATCCCGTCGAAGGTGATCGCCACCGCCGGCACGACCACCGCCACCGCGAGGGTGAGCCCGGCCAGGTAGGGACCGCGCAACCGGGCGGCGGCGAGCCCGATCACCGCGCCGACGGCGACCGTCACCACGACCGCGACGAGCAGCGACACCGCGAGCAGCCAGCCGGAGGTGGCGCCGCTGTCGAGGAACCGGGTCTGGGTCAGGGCCACGGTGTACGCACCGGTCGCCATCAGCGCACCGTGCCCGAGGGAGAGCTGGCCGTTGAGCCCGGTCAGCACGGTCAGCCCGGCGGTGGCGCAGAGGTAGGCGGCGACCGTGGCGAGTTGGAAGTTCCGGAACGGTTCCAGCCCGTAGCTCGCGGCGACCAGCAGCAGCGCGGCGAGCAGGGTGAAGGTGAGGTGGCGCAGCAGGGTGGAACGCCGGAGCAGGTTCGGCCGCCCGGTGGCGTCCCGCGCCGGCGGTGCTGTCGCGGGTCGGGGTCCGGGTCCGGGGGCGGTCACCGGAGCGGGGGCGTTCACACCTGCCTCGCCGCGACGCCGGAGAAGAGGCCGGCGGGCCGGGTCAGCAGCACCACCAGCAGCAACGCCAGCACCGCCAACGGGGTGACGTCGCTGCCGACGTACCCGCCGACGTAGGAGAGCAGCAGGCCGACGACCAGGCCGCCGATCACCGCGCCCGGTGGGCTGTCCAACCCACCGACCACGGCGGCGGTGAACGCCGAGACGAAGACCAGGTCCATGGCGTGCGGGTGCAGCCCCAACTCGGTCGGGATGACCAGCATCCCGGCGAGCGCGCCGACCCCGGCGGCGAGCGCCCAGCCGAGCGTGAGCATGCCGCCGACGTTGACCCCGAGCAGCCGGGACACCTCGGGCGCGAAGGCCGCCGCCCGCATCCGCAGCCCGACCGGGGTACGGCCGAACATCCACGCCAGGCCGAGCACCACCGCGCCGACGGCGGCGAAGACAAACAGGTCGTACGGCGAGAGCAGCACCAGGCCACCGACGGTGAGCGCGGTACGGTCGAACGGCGTCGGCGCGGGCAGGAACTCGCTGCCGTACAGGATGCCGAGGACGGCCTGGATGACCAGGACCAGCCCGAGCGCGACGATGACCGCGTTGAGCGGTGACGAGTGGCCGACGAACCGCATCACGGCCACCTCCACCACGGCACCGAGCAGCAGGCCGGCGGCGAGCGCCGCGACAAAGCCCAGCCAGTAGGAGCCGGTCGCGTTCGACACGCTGTGCGCGACGTACGCGGTGGCGACCGCCATCGCGCCCTGGGCGAAGTTGACGATGCGGGCCGCCCGCCAGATCAGCACCAGCGCGAGGGCGAAGGCGGCATACACCGCTCCCCTGGCCAGGCCGTCGAACGTGAGGAAAACGAAGCGGTCCAAGTGGGTCCTCCCTCCGAGCTCCGAGCTGTCCGTGGTGCGGGGTCCGTGAGTCAGAACCCGAGGTAGGCGCGCCGCAGGTCGGCGTCGTCACGCAGACCGGCGGCGCTGGTTGCGATGGCGATCCGGCCGAGCGACATCACCACGCCCTGGTCGGCGACGGAGAGCGCGCCGCGTACGTTCTGTTCGACCAGCAGCACGGTGAGTCCGGTGCGGTCGCGCAACTGTCGCAGCAACGCCATGATCTGGGCGGTCACCCGGGGCGCCAGCCCGAGCGACGGCTCGTCGAGCAGCAGCAGCCGGGGCCGCCCGACCAGGGCCCGCCCCAGGGCGAGCATCTGCCGTTCGCCGCCGGAGAGCTGGTGACCCGCGTGCCGGCGACGCCGGGCGAGCGGCTCGAACAGGTCGTAGACCTCGTCGAGGGCCCGGCGGGCGTCGGTCCGGTCGCGCCGCCAGAGGCCGCCGAGGCGGAGGTTCTCGTCCACGGTCAGCTCGGCGACCACGCCGCGCCCCTCCGGCACGTGGGCCATCCCCCGGCGCACGAGTTGCTCGACCGGAACGCCGCGCAGGTCGTCACCGTCGAGCACGATCTGGCCCGCGGTCGGCCGGACCAACCCCGAGAGGGTACGCAGCAGCGTCGTCTTGCCGGCACCGTTGGCGCCGAGAACCGCGGCGATGCTGCCCGGCGCGATAATCAGGTCCACCGACCGCAGCACCGGCGCGGCCCCGTAACCGGCGACCAGTCCACGTACGCTCAGCAGGGCCTCGGGGTCACTCATGCCGCCGCCCCCTTCCCGGCCTCGGCACCGGGGTTCTCGGCCGCCGCCTCGTCGACGGTGGCGCCCAGGTATGCCTCGGTGACCGTCGGGTCGTCCCGGATCTCCTCCGGTGGACCGGCGGCGATCACCCGGCCGAAGTCGAGCACCACGATCTCGTCGCAGACCGCCATCACCAGGTCCATGTGGTGCTCGACCAGCAGCACCGCGCACGGGTGCTCGACCCGTCGGGGCAGTTCGCGGATGAGGTCGCCGAGCGCCTCGATGTCCTCGGCGCCGAGGCCACCGGCCGGCTCGTCGAGCAGCAGCAGCCGGGGTCGGGCGGCGAGCGCGCGGGCCAGCGCGACCCGTTTGCGTACGGCGAACGGCAGCGTGCCCGGGGCGGCGTCGGCCTGGTCGGCGACGCCGAGCCCGTCCATGACGGTCAGCGCGTGCTCGCGCAGCCGGCGTTCGTCCCGGTCGCTGCGCGGCAGCCCGAGCAGGGCCGGGGCGAACCCGGCACGGGCCGAGTTGGTCGCGCCGACCATGACGTTCTCCAGCACGGTGAGGCCGGCGAAGAGCCCGACCCCCTGGAGGGTGCGGGCGATGCCGAGTCGGGTCAGCCGGTGCGGGCGGGGGCGTAACGGACGACCGTCCAGGGTCAGTTCTCCGGCCGCCGGTTCGACCAACCCGCAGACGACGTTGAACAGGGTGGTCTTGCCGGCCCCGTTGGGTCCGATCACGCCGACGACCCGGTCGGGGGGCACCTGGAGCGAGACGTCGTCGAGGGCGGTGAGCCCACCGAAACGCACCCCGATGCCGTGCAACGCGAGCCCGTGCTCCGTCATCCGCCATCCCTCGTCCGGTCCCCGAACTAATTACACTCGGAGTGTACGTTTACGAAACGGGCCGTCAACACCTTCGACGCATAGCTGTTACTTACCAGTAGCCAAGCCGTTCACGCATCGGTCAATTGGGCAGGTCAGCCAGGACGGCGAGAGCCGCCCGGTGCCGGTCGGCGGTGCCGTACCCGATCGCCGCGCTCCTGGCCCGCTTCAGGTGAAGGTGCGCCGGGTGCTCCCAGGTGAACCCGATCCCACCGGGCAACTGCACGCACTCCTACGCCGCCCGTCGAACCGGGCCCAGAGGAAGCCGGTCCGGTCACCGAATCCGGTCCGGTCACCGTGTGGGTCGTGCCGGCCGAGGAACGCGGCCACCCGGTCGCGGAGCCGGTCGGCGGCAGCATCGTCGTCGGCCACGATTCCTCCCCAGTTTTTGCATCGTCAGTGCAATATAAAAGGCGACCGCGCCGGGCGGAAGCCCGACGCGGTCGCTCGGCTATCCGGTACGGAGATCAGGCGCTCGGGCAGGTGTTGCGGTACTCCTCGATCGCCGAGCCGGTCGGTCCCGGGCAGAGGAACTGCTCGTACCGGGTGTCGTCGTCGACGAACCGCTTCAGCCAGGCCACCGCCTGCTTCGCGGTCGGGGTGTTGGTGGTCTGCGGGAAGAAGTGGCTGGCCCCGTTCAGCTCCAGGTACGCCTTCTCGGCGGCGGACGGGATGCTGTTGTAGAACGGGATCGAGTGCGACGACACCGAGGCGACCGAGTCGTTCTCGCCGCCGATGATCAATGTCGGCACCCGCAGCGTCGACCAGGTCTTGGTCAGGTTCCACGGCGCCAGTGGTACCGCCGCCTGGAGCGACGGACGGCTCCGGGCCGCCTCCAGGCTGCCGCCGCCACCCATCGAGTGACCGGCGACCGCGAGCCGGGAGGGGTCGATCCTGGTCCGTACCGAACTGCCTTCGACCAGGTAGTCGAGGGCGGCCAGGAGTTGCTGACCCCGGCTTCCCGGCTGGTCGAAGATGGAGTTGGTCTCGATACCGATCACCACGAAGCGCGGCGAGCCGGCCGAGAAGGCGTACGGCGGGACGGGGGCGGACGGGGGCGGGGGTGGCGGTGAGTGGTTGCACGTCGGTGTACTCCCTGTTCGTCGGGGTTATATCGACGTCCCCCATTGTTCGACCGGGCTCACCGGCCACGCATCGGCAAAATCACCAGTCCCCCCGCCATCGCGCACACACCCCCGAGCACCCGGCCCAGGAATCGACACGGGTCCCCGAAGGGTCGGGCGACGCCGACCAGCTCGACCGATGCAACGCCTGCGCCGACTCACACAGAGTGACCAACCGCGATGGTCGCGGACACCACGATCACGTTGGGTACAAGGACGGCGGGCACGGGTCCGGGTACGGAGCGGCCCGCCGACCATCTAACCAACGCCGACCACTCCGATGCGTCACCCCAGTTCAGGACGGTTGCCGTGCGGGCGGGATGTCCGAATGGCGGCCACTCTTAACCCGCAGGTCGCCGGCTGAACATGTGCCTGGTGTCCGGCTGTCGGAGCGCGGGGGTTCGCTCGGTGCGATTGCAACACATCCTCACAAGGAGTGACCAAGTGCCTTCTACCCGTCGCGCCCTGCTCACCGGTGGCGCCGCTGCCGGTGTCGGTCTCGCCGTGGCCGGCGCCGTGCCGTCGCTGGCCCAGGCGAACCCCAAGTCGACCAAGCCGGCCGGCGCCCACAAGCCGTTCCCGCCGCTGGTGGACGACCCCAAGGGCATCCTGGCCCTGCCGCCGGGCTTCAGCTACCACATCGTGACCACCACCGGCGTGACCAAGCTCGACCGCGGCCAGGGCAGCACGCCGTCCTCCCACGACGGCATGGCCGTCTTCGACGCCGGCCACGGCCGCTACACCATCATCCAGAACCACGAGATCAAGGCGGGTGGCGCACACGGCGTGCCGCACGTGAAGGGCACCGTGTACGACCCGGGCGCGCTCGACGCCGGCGGCTGCACCGTCATCACGACCGACCGCTCGGGCCGCAACCTCGGCGAGTTCGTCGGCATCTCCGGCACCGTGTCGAACTGCGCCGGCGGGCCGACCCCGTGGGAGACCTGGCTCACCTGCGAGGAGACCGAGTACAAGGCCGGCGAGTCGTGGTCGGAAGGCGGGCGCTCCGGCACCTACCAGAAGGACCACGGCTACGTCTTCGAGGTCACCTCGGACGGCAAGGCCGACCCTCGGCCGATCAAGTGCTTCGGCCGGTACGCCCACGAGGCGCTGGCGATCGGCAAGGACCGCACCAGCGTCTACCTCTCCGAGGACGCCTCCGGCCCGAACGGCCTGTTCTACCGTTGGACCGCCCCGCGCGGCGTCAAGGTCGGCCCCGGCATGCTCAGCCACCTCGCGCCCGACGCCGGCACGCTCGCCGCGATGGCGATCGTCCTCGACGACGGCTCGGTGCTGCCGGACGTCGCGTACCTGACCTCGGCGCAGATGGGCCGCCCGTTCGCGGTCCGCTGGGTTCCGGTGCCCGAGCGCGACGCGCAGACCAAGCCGGTACGCCAGCAGTTCGCGGACGGCCAGGTCACCCGAGGCAAGAAGTTCGAGGGCGTCTGGGGCACCGACGAGGGCGTCTACGTCGTCAACTCGTACGCCTTCAGCGACGGCGACCTGCCCGCCGACGCCGTGCCGCACGACGGCATGGTGTGGTTCTACAACTACCGCGAGCAGACCATCCAGCTCGTCACCTACTTCCCGCACCAGGCCACGGCGGAGTCCGGCGAGGTGGCCCGGTACAACGACATGACCTTCGACGGCCCCGACAACGTCACGGTCACCCCGTGGGGCAGCCTGGTCCTGGCCGAGGACGGCAAGGGCGCGTCGCACGTGCTCAGCTCGTTCCCGGGCGGGCCGACCTACGCCATCGCCCGCAACCAGCTCAACGACTCGGAGTTCTGCGGACCGACGTTCACCGAGGACGGCAAGGTCCTGTTCGTGAACATGCAGGACCCGGGCTACACCCTGGCCATCACCGGCCCGTGGGACAGCTACCTGCGCTGACCGGGCTCGCGGCCCACCTGCCCCGGATCGGGCAGGCGGGCCGCGCCTCGGCGGGCTTCGGCCCGGCCCGCTCCGCCAGGCGGTGCCCGAAAAACCGGCCGGCGCACCTGACGTACGGGCACGTGGTTGAAGAAGGCAACACAGGCGGGCGAATCAGCTTGGCTTTGACCAGGGCGGACAGACGGCTGGGCACGCCGTGCCGGGCGACCATTGCACGTACTCTGCATCTCGACGCTCGGAAACCGCCGCCCGGTGGAAGCTTGGAGGGTCAGTGCAACAGGGTGCCTACTACGTGGTCGAACGGCCGGACTTCATCGCTCGCTTCCTGATCGGCAACGATCGGCCGGAGACCGCGCCCGAGGCCGACGTCCACGTGGAACTGGCCGACGGAACCACCCGCTACGTCACCTTCTACACGCTACCCGCGATCGACGAAGTGCTACGACGCCACCAGAAAACCGGGGAAGCGGCTGGCAGCGCCTACTTCTGGTCGACAGACCTGGTCATCGTGCCGGAGCCCGGAGTACCGGCGATGACGCGGGCGATTGAGGAACTGGTCCGCTCCGGAGACATCGAGTCCGCCTGCCAGATGATCCCGCGTTCCGGCAGTGACGATTGACAGCCCGACACACCGCCGGTTTGGAAGATCGTGATCCACTGACCTGATCCGTCCGATGTGGCTGGTCGGAAACGGTGTCGTGGTGTCCTTACCTGCCCACTCGTGACCGGGTACGGCACCGGCTCATGGCACGTGGTTGGCACGGCCGGGCGGTCGTCCGGCGTTCGTACGGCTCACCGCCTCGGCCTTCGGGCCGGGGCGGTGCCGTGTCGCCGGCTCTCCGCGTGCCTGGACCGCGTACCCGGTGGCAAGCCGCGCGGCAGCGCGGCAGTCGATCGCCCAGACCACGGCGGCGGCCAGCCACTCACGCGATCGTCACGGCCTCACCTGGAAGTCCCCCATCACCACCGACACCGGGTTGTCCGCATCGACACCTCAAACCCGGCGAGGCCACGCTCAGATGCCGAGACCCCCGAGCACGACCACTCCCTGACTGGTGAACTCGCCGGTGAGCATCGGCATGGCCTGGGCGATCGCTGCCTTGGTCTCGGGAAGTCGCAGGGAGGCGTCGTGCATCTCCTTGCTCTGCCACACCTCGCTCACCCAGATGGTGACGTCGTCGGTGTCCGCGACACTCACGACGTAGAGGTCACAACCGACCTGACGCAGGCCGTCGACGGAGCTGAGCAGGATAGCCACGACGTCGTCGCGGCGACCCGGCTTGGTCTTCATCGACCCGATGTACCCGTACGACACCTGCGACTCCCATGGGGACCGGCGAATTCGCCCCGGTGACCGCTCGCCTGCCGCGACCACGCTACCGCAGCGGTACGCGGCCGTGGATACGCGCGGATCCGCGTTTCTCTCGCACACGGTCGCCGCACGGCGGAGCCGCAGCGGTTTGTTCACGCGAACATCTGCGCCTCCCCGACCCTGCCGGTAGCGCCGGGCAGGCGTAACCCGGCGGCAGCCGTCAACGTTGCCTGCCGTCGGGTCGACGGGCGGGGACAAAGCATCCGGTACGCCTCCAGCAGGTGTTCCAACGACGTACGCCGAAGTTCCGACAGGTGTCCGGTGGGCGTACGCATCGATCGCATTAGGTTGCTGGAAACAGGTGCGTAACACGATGATGCCGTACAGGCATCGATGTTAACGCTCACTACAGACCCACCGAGCTCAGGGGGTAGACAGTGACTCCAGCACGTCCGTCCATCGACCGGCGCGGTTTGCTGAAAGTCGGCGGCGCCGCGACAGTGGGGGCGGTCATCGCCCCGCACGTCGCCGGGGCGGCGTTCGCCGCACCGGAGGCCGTCACCGCGTCGGCGGGTGCCTCGCCGGAGGCCGCGTTCCTGGACCAGAACCCGAGTTGGGTGGTCAAGCCGTTCGCGCTCGACCAGGTCACCCTGGCCGAGGGTACGGTCTTCGCCGAGAAGCGCGCACGCGTGCTCAGTCTCGCCACGGCGTACCCGGCCGACCGGGTGTTGCACAACTTCCGGGTGACCGCCGGACTGCCGACCCCGGAGGGCTCCTCGCCTCCGGGCGGCTGGGACGACGCCACCGGCAACCTGCGCGGGCACTTCAGCGGGCACCTGATCACCATGTTCGCCCAGGCGTACGCGTCGACCGGCGAGCAGCTCTACAAGGACAAGATCGACTACATCGTCACGGAGCTTGGTAAGTGCCAGGACGCGATCGCCGCCAGCGGGCAGGCGAGCCACCCCGGCTTCCTCGCCGCCTACCCGGAGACGCAGTTCATCCGGCTGGAGTCGTTCGCGACGTACCCGACGATCTGGGCGCCGTACTACACCTGCCACAAGATCATGCGGGGTTTGATCGACGCGTACCTGCTGGTCGGGAACGCGCAGGCGCTCCAGATCGTCACCAAGATGGGCGACTGGGTGCACAGCCGACTCTCGGTGCTCCCCCGCGAACAGCTCAACCGGATGTGGGCGATCTACATCGCGGGCGAGTACGGCGGCATGAACGAGGTGATGGCCGACCTGCACGCGCTCACCGGCGAGGAACGCTACCTGACCACCGCGAAGTGCTTCGACAACCGGCAGGCCCTCTTCGGCGCCACCGTCGAGAACCGCGACATCCTCACCCGGCTGCACGCCAACACCCACGTGCCCCAGTTCGTCGGCTACCTGCGGGTGTTCGACCGGTCGAACGAGGCTGAATACCACACCGTCGCCGAGAACTTCTGGAACATGGTGGTGCCGCACCGGATGTACGCACACGGCGGCACCAGCGGCACCTGGCCGGACAGCGCCGCCGGCCCCGGCAACACCAACGCCGAACTGTTCCAGCCGCGCGGCAACATCGCCGGCTCGATCGCCGGCAACGGCGCCGAGACCTGTACGTCGTACAACCTGCTCAAGGTGTCGCGGAACCTGTTCTTCCACGACCCGGACCCGAAGTACATGGACTACTACGAGCGGACCCTGGTCAACCACATCCTCGGGTCCCGCCGCGACGCGGACAGCACCAGCAACCCGAACGTGGTCTACTTCCTGCCGCTCACCCCGGGCAGCACCCGTGGCTACGGCAACACCGGCACTTGCTGCGGCGGCAGCGGCCTGGAGAACCACACCAAATACCAGGAGTCAATCTACTTCCGGTCGGCCGACAACGGCTCGCTCTACGTCAACCTCTTTGTCGGCTCGACCCTCAACTGGGCCGAGAAGGGGATCACGGTCACCCAGACCACGAACTTCCCCCGTGAGCAGGAAAGCACCCTGGCCATCACCGGCGGCAAGGCGCAGCTCGACATCCTGCTGCGGGTGCCGGGCTGGGCCAAGAACTTCCAGGTGTGGATCAACGGTCAGGAGCGGCTCGGACCGAAGACGCCGGGGACGTACCTGCGGCTGCGGCGGATGTGGCAGACCGGCGACACGATCCGGATCTCGATGCCGTTCGGCCTGCGGGTGGAGAAGGCGCTCGACCGGGCGGACACCCAGACCGTCTTCCACGGGCCGGTGGTGCTGGCGGCACTCAGCTCCGACCGCGCGTACCGGGAGTTCTCCTTCTACCGTCAGGTGAAACTCGACGGCGACATCTCCCCCGCCTTCACGCCGGGCACGGCGGGCACGTTCACCACGAACGGGCACACGCTACGACCGCTCTACGTCGGCGACACCCAAGCACAGCACATCTACTTCCGGCGTACGGAGCCGACGGTGCTCTTCGGGACGTACGACTCCGGGGTGGAGAATCGGGAGCGCGACGGGCAGACCTTCCTCGACCTGGTCTGGGCCCAGGCCCCGTTCGCCAACCACCAGCAGTTCATGAAGACGGTGACGGCCGCCTCCGCCAACTGGGTACGTCAGGGCGACCTCACCCGCGAGGAACGCACCGCCATCCTCGCCGCCGCCACCAACGCGGAAGACGACCTACGCCCCTGACCAAAGCCACGTGATCCGTGATCGTGGAGAGTTCGGCCCGCCACAGCCGGCCGAACTCTCCACGATCATCGTGGACCTCCGGCGTGTGCCAGGATCGGGCGGTGTTCGATGCGCTGGTACGGGGTCTACAGGAGCGGGCCACTCGGGCGATGCCCGCCGAGCAGGTCAAGGAAATCGACGGCTGGCAGTTGCGACACGCTCCCGGCTGCTCCTGGTGGGTCGGGACCGTACTGCCGCACGGTTTCGCCGACCAGGAGGAGTTGCTGCTCAGGGTCGTCGAGGCCGAGGAGTTCTACGCCGGCCACGGCGAGACTCCCCGCTTCCAGCTCACCCCGGGCGTCTGTCCCGACGAACTCGACCGCATCCTGGCGGATCGGGGTTACTGGTGGCAGAGCCCGATCTCGTTGCAGGTGGCGTCGGTCGAGCAGGTGGTGGCACGGACACCGCAGGGTTCACTGCGGGTCCGGCTGGACGAGCAGCCGACCCGCGCCTGGTTCGACGCCTGGCACGCGGTCAAGGGGCACGGCGGTGACACCCGAGCCGAGTGGGAGATGTTGGGCCGGATCGAGGGGTCGGCCGCGTACGCCTGCGCGATCAGCGGGGTCGACGTGGTGGCGATCGGCCGTACGGTTGTCGACAGCGGTTGGGCCGGAGTGTTCGGGATGGCGACGATGGCCGAGGCACGTGGCAGGGGCGCGGCGCGCAGCGTGCTCGCCGCCCTTGCCGAGTGGGCCGGCACCCGTCGGGTCGACGGCATGTATCTCCAAGTGGAATGCGACAACACCCGGGCGCTGCGCCTGTACGAGCGGATGGGCTTCACCGAGGTCTGCCAATACCACTACCGCTTACCGCAAACGATTGATGACTTGCCAGCTACCCGAGTAGGATCTCAAGGCTTCACGAGCCAGAAGGCGCCAATCTTGAACCTTCCAAGGCCACAGGATATCGCCATTACCGACCCGACTTGTACCTAAATAACCGTAACTACTCCAGGAGTTAGTCGACCCTAGTCGCCCCGTCGCCCGTCAGTAACCAAAGTGACATTCTCAATGGCGCTTCTTTGTCCTCATGCTGGAACGAGACGGCCACAGTTCCACGACCAGATCTCCAGACAGTGGCGCGATCGAACTGCCCCGGCATCGGCACGGGTGGCTCATCGAATTCAGAAGAGTATGTTGAAGCACCGACACGCTCCTCCACCAAAGTCACGAGCCTCACATACTCCGCTTCGAAGAGTTCGTAAAGCAAACCAAAATTAGCGCCCTCTCCAGGCCATAGTATCTTTACGACTACCTCGAAGGCTCGCACATCCTCGAAAGCATTGGAATATCCAGACTCAATTCCCCTCCTCCATTCCTTCCAGCCCGCCACGTCGTTCTCTCGAACCTCGACCCAACCCAAATCCAGCAATGCCGATTCATTGGTCGGCGCTCGCCTTAGGTCATCCGAACCGACGAACCACCCAAGTAGATCCAATACCGCATCCGAATTCACTTCATGGATCCAATCCTAAGCTACATGCCATTTCCGGGCACATGGAGAACCCAAAGCGTGCCGTTCTTCATATTTTCCTCGAAATACCCCCCAACAAGGATCGCAAGTGATCAGCTCCCGCCTTATTTGATACGGCATAGACTACTCCCTGCCGGTCAAGACCGGCCGCGAGGTCCAACAATCGACGCGTCTGATCCAATGTTTTGCTAGGATCGTAAAACTTATGATTGGGATTATAGGGCGACGAATCCCATTGCGCATCATTGCCAGTCCATTTGGCTTCAAGGAGCCAATCCCCGTTGTCTCCGTCAACCTCAGTCAGCTCGTCGTTATAGCGCCATGTCGTCTCTGTGCGACTTCCCATCACATGCGCCTGATACTTGAAGGACGGACGACGCAATTCCGTATCAGTGAGGGTTGAAGACCTCACTTCCACCGGTGTGCAGTTGTGGACGAGCACCGGCGTGGTGCCGGCTATCACATAGTACGTGTGGGTGTTGGCGACCGTGAGGTCGCGCATGACCTTGCTGCCGTCGAAGGACTCGACCTCGACGACGGTGACCCCGGCCGGAGGGCCGCCACCTCCGGAACCAGCTCCGGTGCCGTCACCCTCCAACCTCTCGTCATCGTGCACGAGGAGCCGGTGACCGACCTTCAGCTTCGCCGCGTCGACCCACTGACGCTCGGTGGCGTCCCAGAACGGGTGGTGGTCGGTGGTCTTCAGCACCGACGTCTCACCGGACGCGTCGTCCCGTACCGTGACGTCGGTCAGGTCCTCGTCCGTGTTGACGTGGAGCCGGGTCACCTCCTGCGGCGCGGTCTCACCCGTGGTCGGATCGGTGGCGACAACCCGCTCCCCGACCGCGATATCCTTGATCGCCTTCGTCGTCCCACCGGCCAGGAGCACCTGGGTTTCCGGGTCGAAGCTGTGGCACGACTCCGCCCGATGGCGCCCCTGGTATTCGGATGACCCGCCCGAGGCATTCGGCCTGGCACTCGAACCGGAGTACGACATCGTCGAGCCAGCACCAGATGTCGGCGTCCGTCCGACGGACGCGCTCGACGAACTCGGGCCGGACGATTTGCCCACACCCGGGGAACGCCCGCCGCCACCGAGCCGGGATCCGAGCGGACCGGTCAGCCGGCTCAGGCCCGCCGAGAGGGCGCCGTCCAGGCCGCCCTCGATCATCGTGCTGGCGAGTCCGCCGAGAGAAAACTTCTGCTCACCCTGTGCGACGTCGACCATGTAGCCGCCACCGGCCGCCATGGCACCGGCTGCCGCTCCGGCAAGGATCAGGCAGCCGATGCCGGTGGCGCAGAGCGCTCCGACCGCGACCGTCGCGGCGATCGCCACCGCCGCGCTGGCAACAAACTTCCACGGGTCCTGCTTGATTGTCTCCACCGTGGACTTGACCGTGTTCACGGCGGCCTTCGCCGCTGTCTTCACCGTGGTCGCGGCGCATTTTGCGACACCGGTCGAGACGCACTTCTTTGCCGCGCTGACCGCGTCCTTGACGGTGTTGACCTTCTGTTTCACGTACCGGGTGGTGGTTTCCTTGACCACGTTGTAGGCCTTCTTGGCCTTGGTGGTCACCACGGTGGCGGCCTTCTTGACCGCGTTCCACGCCTGGCCGGAGGCGACGTAGTTGACCGCCTTGGCGGTCACGTTCACCACCGTCTTGACAGCCGCGACCGGCTTGCTCACCACCTTGGCGATGCTCTTGGCGAGCCCGCCAAGGCTGAAGTGCCCGGTCGGGTCGGTATTGGTCGACGGGTTCGCGTCGCCGTACTGGAACCGGTTGGCGGCGATCGAATCCGGCACCGGGCTGACCGACATGGTGTCCCGGGTGTCGAACTGACCGGTGGCGGTGTTGTACCAGCGGGCCAACATGTTTACCCGGCCGGTCGTGCTGTCCGTGTACTCCGACTGGTAACCGAGGTTACCGGTCCGTACTGCCTTGTGGGCGGTCAGGACGTGCCGGGCAGCAGCCGGTCGAGGAACGGGTTGCTGAACAGCCGGTGCGGGTCGTACGCGTTCAGGGCCGCGACCGCCCGGTCCCAGGTCGGGTCCGGCCCGTGCCGGTAGGAGTCGGGCACGGTCCGGCTCAGCACCAACGGATCGGCCCACCCGGCGGTGCTCGTGTATCCCCAGCCCTTCGACCACTCGACGCGGCAGCCGGCGTACGAACCGGTGTAGTTGGCGAAGAAGAAGGTTTCCATCTCCCGGTAGAACTCGTGCGCGCGTGGCGCGCTCGGAAAGGTGAGCACGTCGAACCAGACGACCACGTCCCACTCGGGATGGTCGGCCCGGGGTCGGGCGGCGGAGAGCGCCGGTGGTTCGGCCCCGGGTACGCCGACGTCGCTGGCCCGGTCGACCCCGGCGACCCGGATCTCCACCTGGCCGGTCACCGGGAACTCGCCTCGCGCCTGGTAGGCGGCGAGCTGGCGCTGGTAGAACTCGGCGAACTCGTTGACCACCCGTTGGATCGAGCCGCGGTTGGTGTGCACCGCGTACCCGTTGGCGTGCTCCCGCAAAGTGGTCGGCTTGACGTAGAGCAGCAGGTTCTTCGACGGTCCCCAGAGGTCGGTGGCGAGGGTGGCGGTCAGGCCGGTGGCGGCGGTGGCGTACTGCGCCTGGCCGAAGGTGGGTGTGAGGGCCCAGGCTCCGTTCAGCAACTGCTCGGCCAACTCGGCGACCGGCCTCGGCACGTTGTCGGAGAAGACGTAGTTGTACGGCGTGACCACCGGCCGCGAGGTCAACGGCCGCTGTGGGCTGACGCTCCACACCTTGAGCCATGGGTGGGAGGTGAAGGCGAACCAGATCGCCTCCACCCGGCCGGCGGCGGCCACGTAGCTGGCCAGGGTACGCCGCGCGCCACTGCCCGGCGGGGCGAACAGTTCCGATGCGGGGATGTCGACGGTGCTGACACAGCGCAGGTTCTGGTTGGCACCGACCCGCAACGTCACCTCGGTGACAAACGCACGACCGACGTGGGTCAGCAACGCTACGCAGGCCGGGTCGGCGCGGTCGAAGGTTCGCAGGACGTACCCGCCGGCCGAGGCGTCCCAGACCACGGCGGTCAGGGAGAGGATCAGGTTGCTCAACGACCCGTAGGTGTGGCCGGGCGTCCGGGTCTCGCCGTCGGCCGGGACCGACGTGCCGTGCCCGTTGACGGCGAGCACACCACCGACGCTCAGCTCGCCGGGTGCGGGCGTGTTGGTCACACCGAGCCCGTGCTCCTCCAGGAAGGCGAGCAGTGCCTCCATCGACGCACCGGTCTGTACGCGTACCGCCGCCGGTGCGGTCGGGACCACGGTCATCGAGGTCAGGTGGCGGGTGGTGTCGACCAGGATGACCCGGTCGGCTCCACCAGCGCCGGAGGGGACGGTCAGCGGCGCCCAGGTGTGCCGGTAGCCACGGGCGCGTACCGACCAGCCGTGGGCGTACGCCCAGTTGGTCACCGTCACCACGTCTGCCGCCGTACGCGGTACGGAGGTCCAGATGGCGCCGGTCTCGATCTCGCCGGCCCAGTTGCGGTACGTCTCCCGGTGCACCTCGATGCCGGACGGGAAGCCGGGTGGTGCCGACCGGTCGGCCGGCAGCCACAGTGGTCCGAGTGCCGTGACGGCGGACGCCTCCAGGAAGTTGCGTCGGGTAATGGCCATCGTGATCCTCTCGTCGCCGGTCGGGTTCCGGCGACGTCTACCCGAGTACCAGGCAAGAGAACCAGGGCGAGGATTTTACCATCGCCGCCGATCAATGCGACATCTCCGGCGAGATGGAACACCAGCCGCTATCCGGACGCGGCGACACCGATTGTTCTGATCCATTTAGCATGTGCGTTGACCCGATTACGCCGACCCCGGGCAGACCATGCGCAAACCGACCGTTTGCCGGGAATCCATAGCGTTTGTGACGCACTCG
Organism: Micromonospora sp. NPDC050397; assembly: GCF_044901685.1. Taxonomy (NCBI): domain Bacteria; kingdom Bacillati; phylum Actinomycetota; class Actinomycetes; order Micromonosporales; family Micromonosporaceae; genus Micromonospora; species Micromonospora sp. NPDC050397. The sequence continues at coordinate 967,576 of NZ_JBJDPS010000001.1, read as the reverse complement.
CACCCACCCCACCGCGAATTCGAATATTCACTGTCAGCAATGCGTCGGTCACGCATTAATCGATCGATGATTGTGGAAGTCTGTTCGCGGCTGGGCGAGCGCCCGGCCGAAAGTGGGGAGGATCTTTTATGAAGACCAGGCCAACACGCCTGATGGCCCTCGCGGCCAGCGCGTTCCTGCTCGCCGGGGTGGCGTTCGCCACGCCGGCCGGCGCGAGCGTGCCGAAGGGCGCGGCGCCGTCCGCGGCCGACACCGGCGCGGTCGCCGCAGCCGTCCGCGCCTACCAGGCGTCGTACCCGCAGATGTCGGACGCGTCGGCGCGTCAGGCGTTCGCCCAGCAGGTCGACCGCAAGAAGGTCTACGAGCGGATCTCCGCCGACGCCTCCACCTACGGCGGCGCGTGGTTCGACCCGCCGACCGGTGTGATGCACCTGGCGACGACCACCAAGGCGGCGGCGTCGGTGGCGGCGAAGGCGGCCCAGGAACTCGGAATCCGCGCCGAGACGCACGTGGTCGGCCGCACCTGGGCCGAACTCGAGCGGCAGGCCGGCGCCCTGCGGACCGGCACCGACGGTCTCGCCAAGGCCGCCAAGGGCCAGGTCGGCATCGACGTCAAGACGAACAGCGTCGTGGTGGCCGTCCCGGCCGGCACCCTCACCACCGCCCGCACCGCTGCCCCGGCCGGGGTGTCGGTGATCGCCGACCCGAACATCCAGACCGAGGCCGACGCCGGCTGCACCTCCCGGTTGGACTGCGACTGGACCGTCCGGGCCGGTGCGGTGCTCCGCTACAACGGCAGCGGCACCTGCTCGGTGGGCTTCACCGCCCGCAACGCCAGCGCCCAGCGCTTCGTCTACACCGCCGGGCACTGCAACAGCGGCGGTGGCACCTGGAGCACCGGCGCGCAGAGCATCGGCCCGATGACGAACTCGCTGCAGTCCGGCGCGATCGACGCGGGCATCATCCGGGTCGACAACAGCTGGTTCCAGTACGACTCCGGCGGCGAGATCTACATCGAGGACGCCGACCGCAGCATCGCCCTGAACTACGTCGCCCCGACCACCGGCTACCTCCTGGTCGGCGAGACGGTCTGCCTCTCGGCGAACTTCACCGAGATCAACGGGCCGAACTACTGCGGCACCATCGGCAGCACCAGCGACGCGTCGGTGCTCGGCATGGTCCGGGTGGACGGCTTCGACTCCTGCGGCGGCGACAGCGGCGGCGGCTGGTACTGGCTCGGCTCGGCCACCTACCGGGTCGCGTACGGCATCCACAGCCGCAGTGACATCGGCTGCCACGGCGACAGCGGCGGCAGCCGGTCGTGGTTCGGCTCGATCCCGCTGGTCACCCCGCTCTGGGGCCTGACCATCGAGACCCGGGCCTCCTGAATATCGCGGTAACGGGGCCTGCCGGTCATTCCGGCAGGCCCTGGCGGTGTCCCTGACAAAGCCGGACGACGGGAGAGAACCACCGACGGAAATCGTCGGAAATGGTCGACGGGCCCAGGCGCCGAGGGGCGACGATTCCGGCACGGGAAATCCGTGACCGGAATCGTCGGCGTGCGATCGGTCGAGCAAAACCGGACCGGGCCCACCACCGGTACACCATCACCGTTTCCGGGCACGACCGCGCCCGGAGAGGACGACATTCGACGCGGTGGAGGTGGCATTACCGCGACAGCGTCGGCTGCCCTCTGGCGGCCTCACCCGCCGCCGGGTCGACGGACCCCTCCTGGTCGGGCCCGTCCGGGTCCGGGTCGGCGTTGTCACGCATCTGCCGGTGGGCGACGAGGCCGGCGACGGCGGCGAGCAGAGCGCCCCCGAGGATGACCGGGCGGGTGCCGTCGATGAGGAAGTCGTTGCCCCACAGGGTCACCGGCCGTTGTCCGATCACCGTCACCAGCAGCGGCGTCAACGCCACGGAGCAACCCAGGACCACCTTCAGCATCGACTGGTAGAGCGCGTTGACCCGGCCCCGCATCGAGTCCTCCACCCGGGCGCCGATGATCGTCACCCCGGTCAGGAACGCCGTACCGGCGCCGGCCCCGGTGAAGACCACGGCCGGCAGCGAGACCGCCAGGTGCGGCGAGAACGCCACCAGCACGAGCGCGCCCGCCGCGGCGACCACCGCGAGACCGAACAGCCGTTCGTGCGACAGGCGGCGGGCCAGCCGGGGCGCGGCGAGGATACCGGTGACCAGACCGAGGAAGGCGGCGAGCAGCAGCAACCCGAAGGCGGCCTGGCCGCCGAGCAGGCTCAGGGCGTACGGCTGGGCCGAACCGACCACCGCGCCACCGGCGGCCAGCGCCCCCATCATGCCGATCAGCAGCCCCCGGACAATTGGTGTGTCCCGCACGTAGCCGACGCTGTCGCGCAGCATCGTGCCCAGGCCGGGCCCGGTCGCGGGTCGGACCGGTTCGGCTTCGGCTTCGGGACCGACCGCCGTGGTGGCCGGCGGCGCACCGCCGGGACCGCCGGGGTTCGCCCGGGCGGTGCCGGACAGTTCGGGCAGGACCGTGGCGATGGTCGCGGCGCTGGCCAGGTAGAACAGCGCGGCGACGACGATGGCGATCCGGGTCAGCCCGTTCATCCCGATCACGTCGCCGGGCAGACCGAAGACCGTACCGGCTCCGGTGATGAGGGTGAACAGGCCACCGCCGACCACGATCGTGATGCCGTACGTCATCACCAGCCCCAACTGGGCCGCCGGGGCGACCTGCTCCGGTCGACGCAACAGACGGGGCAGTGCGGCGTCCTTGGACGGGATCCACATGGTGGTGGCCACCTGGACGAGGAAGCCGCCGACCGCGATCCACCAGTAGGTGTTCACCACGGCGATGGAGAGCAGCAACGCGCACCGGGCCAGGTCGGCGACGGCCATCACCGTACGGCGGTCGAACCGGTCCGCGACCAGTCCGGCGATCGGCGCGAAGAGCAGGCCGGGCAGCAGGTTGGCGAAGAGTACGACGCTGAACGCGAAGTTCACCCCGGCGGCGCTGGTGGCCAGGGTGCTGGCGAGCGCGGCGAGCCCGGACAGGGCCAGCCAGTCGCCGGAGCTGCACAGCCCGGTGACGATCCAGAGCCGGCGGAACGCCGGGACGGCCAGCACCTCCCGGATGGAGGCCAGCGAGGGGGTGTCTGCTTCTCGCGAGGTGCCCGTCTCCCCGGCTACCGGGCCCTCGTCCGCGCTGATCTGCACCAGCGCACGTTAGACGGTCCGGTGGAGCGGGCGACGGTCGCCCTCCCGTCGGTAGCCGTACCGGCGCTCTCCGTACAGTGAGGAACATTGACCTTTCGTTGGCACGAACAGCGAGCACCGGTCGGACGAGACGAACTCGTCCGACCGGCGCTCATGCGTGTCACACCGTCGCGGGACATCGGCCATGCTCCCGCGGGCACCTGTCAGGCGGTCCCGGTACGGAACCCACCACGGCGGCGCCGGACCACGGTGAGCATGACCAGCAGCACACCGAGGGCGAGCAGGCCGGCACCGATGCCGATCTGCGTCCCGAGTGAGCTACCGGTGACCGGCAGTTGCCGGGGAACCACTGTCAGCACAACACTGGCACTCAGCCCCGACTCCCGGCCGGTTGCCGTGATCAGCCAGGTGCCCTTCCAGTCGGCGTCGAAGCTGAGCTGGAACTCACCGGCGGCGTTGGTGACCGCGGTGAGGGCCGGTGGCGGCCCCTGGTAGGCGACCGGCACCATCGCGACGGTCGTTCCGGAGTCGTGACGCACGGCGGCCCGTTCGGGCGCGCCGGCCGCCGTCGTCTGCGGCGTGAACACGATGTCGACGATCTCGGTCGGACCGTAGAACCGACCGAAGAGGGTGACCTCGGTGCCCACCACGACGGTGGAGTCGCTGATGGTCAACACCGGCGGTTGAGGCGGATAGGGCGGTTGTGGTTGAGCGGCCGCCGGACTGGATGTCATGGTGGCGAGCGCGCCGGCCGTGACGAGTGCCGCCATGGCCGAGGCGACGATGCGGGTGAGCCGCATGATGATTCCTCTCTTTTTACTGTTCACACCTGGTTGCGGATTTGACACGGGTGGTCCATGGCGTGGCGCCGGGCGTCAGCCAGAGGTCGGCGGCGCCGGTCCGGGTGACCGGGGTCAACAGGGTGACCTCCAGTTCCCGGGTCTTTCCGGGGGGAATGTCGACGCTGAGCACGGCGACCCTGCGTCCGCGCTCGGTGCCGACCCCGATCGGGGCCGCGGCGCCGTCGAGCCGGGCGTTCACCGGCGAGCCACCGACCGGGCTGAAGACGTACGCCACCACTCGGTTGCGGTACGGGTCGCCCGGCAGTTGCAGGCCCAGGACGGCCTGACTGAGCCCCTTGCTGGGGGCGGTGGAGCCGATCGTGAGGCGCAGCTTCAGCTCCCGGCGGCCGTCGAGCCGGCAGTCGCCGACGGTCAGTTCGGCCGAGCGGGTCAGGTAGTAGCCGAGCTTGGATCCGGTGCCGTCGTTGAGGAAGACCCCTACGGTCGGGGTGTCCTCCCGCTCCGGCATCACTCCGGCGACCCGGGTGTCGACCAGGTCGTCCTGCTCGTCCGGGTTGGCGCTCCAGAACAGGATCCGGCGCTCGGCGACCGCCCGGTCCAACGCCTCGAGCAGTTGACGCGGGTTGACGGTGCGGGTGAGCAGGGCGTCGAACACCGACATCGCCGCCGAGGCGAAGTACTTGTCCTGGTCGCGCGGTGCCTTGATCCGGTGGTACGCGTCCGACAGCAGCGTCTTCACCGCGCTGTCCGAGGTCAGCGTCGGGTGCTTGGGTACGGGCACCGGCCCGATCGCCTGCAACAGGTAGGACAGGGTGACCGGGTCGGTGGCGAGCACCCCGTCGACGACCGTGCCGGTCCGGCGCTTGTACATCTCGCGGAAGATCGAGGCGGCGGTCGGGAAGTGCGGGGTGAGGTTCACGTCGGCGGGGTAGATGCCGGGCAGCTCGGTGTAGAGCGCCTTCATGTTCGGGTCGAGCTTGGTCACCGGCTCGTCGAACATGCCCAGTTCGGAGGCGGCGCCCTGCTTCAGGATCTGCACCTTGCCGCGCTCGGCGCGGAGCACCGCGTACGCGCCGAAGATGCCGCCGGTCGACCGGGGTTCGGCCAGGTTCTGGAACGCGACGAGGTAGGTGCGCGGTCCGCCGGCGCCGAGCAGCGGCGGGAGCAGGACGGCACCGTGGCGGGCGGTGGTGGTCAGGGCGGCGAGACGTTCCAGTTCGGCGCGGAGCTCCCGGACCGCGTCCCGGACCGGCTTCTGGAGTCCTTCGGGACGGATCGCCGCGACCCGGTCGTTGGCCTGACGTACCGCGTCGTCGGCGGTGGTCAGTTCGGGGGCGGCGGCCTGGAGCCGGGCCAGGTCGAGTTGCCCGGCCTTGGGGACCAGGGTGGTCAGGTCGAGCCGGAGCAGCGACGGGAAGGCGTGGCGGGCGAGGTCGTCCACGGCGACGGCGATGGTCCGTACGGCGCTCAGGTCGTCGCCGGCGTACGGCGTGTGCCGGGCGGCGGCCCAGCTCGGGTCGCCGGTGGCGGAGCGGGCGGCGCCGGCCTGTGACTGGAGCGCGGAGAGGGTGCGGCGGGCCTGGTCGGAGTCGCCGGCGAGCACCTGTTGCCCCAGCTCCCGGGCGAGGCCGGCGGCGCTGACCAGGTGGCCCCGGGCCTGCCAGCCGCGCAGGCCGAGCCAGCCGACGCCGAGGAACAGCAGGCAGGTGACCACGAGGACCGTGATCAGGGCACGACGCATCCGCGCCCGTGATCGTGACCGGCGGCGCCGGGATCGCGAGCGGTGCGTCTGGGCGGTGCCGCCCTCCGTCACGCCAACACACTCCCTACTCAGGGCAAAACGAACATAAGGATTTAATTGCTACAGATCTCTATAGCACGCGCATTCGCTGTTTCGTCGCCGTACAGGCCATTTACCGCGCATTTCTGGCGAGTTGTGAGCAACACTCGCAAACGCTCGCGTCCGAACCGGAACCGGGATCGCCGTACGCGTTGCGCGCCGACCCGCCACTCGTTGCACCCCATTGGGCTACCGGCCACCGGTTGGGCCGGAGCAGCGAGGAGGAGACATGTCCAGCGGGGTGCTGATCGTGTGCCACGCGAACCTCTGCCGGTCCCCGATGGCCGAATACCTCGCCCGGGAGCTGCTGGTTCAGCACCTGCGCGACGAGGCGTCGGGCGTACCGGTCTCCAGCGCGGGCACGCACGCGGTGCCCGGCTACCCGATGCATCCGCACGCCGCCCGGCTCACCGCCGAGCGGGGCACCGACCCGGACCCGTTCCGCAGCCGACCGCTGCACGCCGACCAGCTCCGTACCGCCGGCCTGGTCCTGACCGCGACCCGGGCCCAACGGACCACCTGCGTCGCGCTCGCCCCGGCCGCGCTGCGCCGTACGTTCACCCTGCGCCAGTTCGCCCGGCTCGCCAGCGCGGCGATCGACCAGGGGTGGTCGACGCCGGCCGGTCAACACGACCCGGCGTGGCGGCTGGCGCAGGCGGTGGCGGCGGCCAGCCGGGCACGGGCGGGTCTGCAACCCCCCGCTCGGCCCGAGGACGACGACCTGAGCGACCCGGTGGGACTGCCGATCGCGGAGTTCCGTCGTTGCGTCGGCGAGATCGAACGGGCACTGCGTCCGACGGTGCGACTCATCGCGGAATCCGGGTGAGTTCCTGGGTCGGCGTCGCGTCGATGACCCTCGGGTCGTCCCGTCGGTCGTCCCGTCGCGCCAGCTCGTCGTCGAGGTAGCCCACCGCTCCGATCTCCGCGCCGGGCCAGTCGATCTCCTGATTGGCCGGGGCGGACGACGGGGGTACGGAGACCGGCGGCGGGCTGGCCGTCATGGTGCGGTACATCTCGTACTGGTAGTTGTCGGAGCGGGCCACCTTGGCCATGTTCAACACGCAGCCGAGCACCCGTGCCGACACCGCCTCCAGCGCCTCGGTCGCGGTGGCCACCTGCGCGCGGGTCGTCTTGCCGTGCCGGGTGGCGAGCAGGACCCCGTCGGTCTGCACCGCCACCACCGCCGCGTCGGTGACGGCCAGCAGCGGGGCGGTGTCGACGATGACGATGTCGGCCGACTCGCGCAGCGCCCGCAAGAGGTCCGCCATGCCCTTGGAGCCGAGCAGTTCGCTCGGGTTCGGCGGCATCGACCCGCCGGGGAGCACCAGCAGGGACTTGTCCCCCCAGGGCTGCACCACGTCGGCGACGTCGACCTCGCCGATCAGGACGTCGGTCAGCCCGATGCCGGCCTCCAGGCCGAGGTACTGCGCGATCTTCGGGCGGCGCAGGTCGGCGTCGACCAGCAACACCTGCCAGCCCGCTTCGGCCAGCGAGATGGCCAGGTTGCAGGAGAGAGTGGACTTCCCCTCCCCCTGCACCGAACTGGTCACCGCGATCACCCGCGCCGACTCGTGCACGTCGACGAACCTCAGGTTGGTCCGGAGCTTGCGCATGGCCTCCGCGCGGGCCGACTGGGACGCCGTGCCGACGATCAGCGGCGAGTTCAGGGCCTCGACGTCCCACGGGATCTGCCCGAGCAGCGGGCTGCCGGTGAGCTGTTGCAGGGTGGCTCCGTCACGGACGGTGGTGTCGATCAGGCCCCGCAGCACGCAGAGCGCGATCCCGAGCAACAGCCCGAGTACGCCACCGACGACGAGGTTGCGGGCCGGGCGGGGAGAGACCGGATCGGCGCTGACCCGTGGACCACTCACCGTCTCGATCTTGACGGGCGGTTCCTGGGCCCCGGGCGGTGTCTCCAGCCGTTGCACCAGCGCGACGAAGTGCGAGGCGACCGACTCGGTGAGTCGCAGCGACCGCGCCTGGTCACTGTCGGTGACGGTGGCGCGCAGCAGTACGGTGTTCGCCTCGACCCGGGCGGTGACCCGGGACTGCACCTCGTCCGCGGTGAGCCCGACCGGCTGGTCGGCCACCACGCTCTGCGCCAGCCGGTCGCTGGTCAGCAGGTCGGCGTACGACTTCACCCGTTGCTGAAGGAAGAGGCCGCCCTGGTAGGCGTCGGTCACCCCTTGGCTCTGCGTCGTCACGAAGAACGTCACCGACGAGGTGTACAACGGCTCGGTGCGTACGGTGACGAGCCCGGCGGCGCCGAGCCCGACCATGACCGTCGCCAGCACCAGCCACCAGCGTTGACGCACTACGGAAAGGTGGGTGCGCAGATCCATCAGGCCAGACCTCCCTATCTGCGGGCATTAACGGTTGATCCGGCACGAAGGCTGCTGAGCATGTACTGAAAGTCAGACAGTATGAAAAAGATCCATACCAGCCGCATTCATAGCCGAACAAAATGTAGAGGAACGAACCGTACTTCTGCCTGGAATCGGCGTAACACGACCGATATTGCTGACGACCCGGCCAGCGAGGGTCGCCGGGCCGACCTGGCCGCAGAGGTCAACGACACGACGGCGCGGCGGGATGCGGTCCCGCCACATCCCGCCGCGCCACACCACACAGACCGTCGCGCCACCACCGCGCCCTCACCCAGGGCCCTGTTGATCATGGAGTTGTCGCCACACCCCGGCGCTCGGGGATGCGACAGCTCCATGATCAACGGGCTCTGAGGAGCGGGTGGGGTTTACTCGCGTTGCTGGTCTGGGTCAGGGTGCTGCCGCTCCCACTCCCGCAGACGCTCCTCTTCGAGCGACTCGCTCAACCCCTCGGTGAGGTCGTCCCCCGGCACCGCCACCCGCTCGGCCTCGTCGAGCTCGTCGGGGCGGTTGCCCCGCTCCGGTTGCGGCGCCGTGGGGTCACCGGCGAAGCCGTAGTCGTTGGGCTCGTCGTGCCGACCCCCGTCGCCGGGCTGCCCGTCGTCCATCGATCGACCCCCTGTACGTCTTCGTCAACCGCCCGCTTCCGAACGCGGGCCGGGCCGGAACGGCCCGAACACCATTCACGGTAGGCAGGACGAGGAGCATCGACTGGCAAACGTCCGCTTTGCCCACACCGAGCGCCGGCTCGACCTCGGCTCTCGTGCCGGCCGGACGGGTTACCGGCGGTACGGGCGTGGATGCTGCGCGCGACGTCAACAGACGTTTCCACGAAGGGTCGTCCGCCGGCCCTGCACAGCGGCCCGCCGGATAACCGAAGCCCCCGGCGGTCAGCTCGTCGGGCTCGCGGACCCGGAGTGCGCTCCCGCTGGACGAGGCGTCAGCCCTCGGCGGTCAGCTCGTCGGGCTCGCGGATCGGGGGTGCGCTCCCGCTGGACGAGGCGTCTCGGCGTCGGTCATCCGGTTCACCGCGCCGAGGCCGGGTACGGCGGTTCCGGTGGCCGAGGTGCCGCTTTCGACCCACTCCCGGCTCGGGCTTGCGGACCGGCCAGAATCGCGCCGATGACCGTACGCAACAGCACGATCGTCGCCGCAGTGGCGAGTTCCCGCCAGTGCTGCGTTCCGGCGAGGCGAACCAGACTCGCGGCGGTCAGCAGGTCCAGCGTCAGCCGCAGCGCGATCCGCCAGGACCGCACCGCCAGCAGCGTCACCACCCCGGTGAGCAGCGCGAACGCGGTGATCACCTGGACCAGCTCGGACCGGATCATGCCCCCTCCGGCCGGGCTTGGGCCGCCGCGTGCCCGGTCCCCGTCGCGGCGGTGGGATCCGAGGGCACCAACTCCCGCCGCTCCCGCTCGATCTCCCGGTGCAGGAAGTAGTTCAGCGCGGTTCGGATGGCCGCGATCGCCGCCAGTTGCCCGATCTGGTCGAAACTCGGGGTGATCGCGGTGCGCAGCACGTCGGCGGCGAGTTGGAACTCCAGACCGAGGGTGAGGAAGCGCCCGAGCAGCAAACGGACCGGGGTGAAGTGAGCGTTGGTACGGCGCCGCACTCCCAGCACCAGGAACCGTACCGCCGCCCAGAGCGCCCCGACGAAGATCACCAGCGCGCCAGCCGCCTCCACCAGGGTCACCAGCACGTCGGAGACGTCGCGCAGCAGCTCCTCGGACACGCCCGGCCCCCTCCCGCCCGACCGGCGCGCCGTCGCCCGCGACCAGACCGGGCGCGGTTACCCCGCAACAGCCCGATTAGGCCCGCCACCACCGCAGGAGTAAGGAAGGGCCCCTTCTTATCGTTTTTTGTAGAGGAAGGGCCCCTTCCTAACCGGTTCGGGTCAGGTGAGCTGTTCGATACCGTCGAGCAGGAGCCAGAGACCGGAGATGGCGAAGAGCGCGGCGGCGCCGTACTTGATGACCTTCTCCGGCAGGCGACGGCCGAGCATCCGCCCCACCAGGATGGCCAGCGCGTCCGCCGCGACCATGCCGACGGTGGAGCCGACCCAGGTGCCGAACCAGCCGTACTGGGTGGCCAGCGTGATGGTGGCGAGCATGGTCTTGTCGCCCAGCTCGGCCAGGAAGAACGCGACCGACACGGCGACGATCGCGGACCGCTTGGTCCGCTCCGCCTTGGCCCGTTCCTCCTCGGTCAGCGTGTCGCCGCGCAACGTCCACGCGCCGAAGCCGAGAAACGCCACCCCCGCGCCGAGCGCGATCCACCCGGTGGGCAGCGTCGCGCCGAGACCGTAGCCGATGGCCACCGAGGCCAGGTGGACCAGCGCGGTGGCGATGGTGATGCCGATCAGCACCGGCACCGGTTTGAACCTGGTGGCAAAGGTCAGCGCGATGAGCTGCGACTTGTCGCCCAATTCGGCAACGAAGATCACGCCGAAGCTGACCACCAGAGCAACAAAGAAGCCTTCCACAAATACCCTCCCCGGTCGGGACCGGGTCCAGGGCATGAGCGACCTCGACCCGGCTTGACAGCCTGGTCGAAGGTCTCGCCCGCCTCACTCGCGGTGAGGCCGTGTGGCCGGGTGCGCAAGCGCACCAGTATGTCGACCACGACGTTGGGAGCTACTCCCCTTCGCGGAACCAAGCCTAGCCGACCCGGTCCGGCGACGGACCGCCGGGCCACGATCAGCGTCGCGGTCCCACGACAGCGGACGGCCCGGCGAGGTCGGACAGACCCGCGGGGTACGGCTCAGACGACCTGGGCGAGCAGCAGCGCGAAGAGATTCTGCTCGTCGGTCCAGCGGGAGCGGACCCGGAACCCCGCGTCGCTCAGCTCGGCGGCGATCCCCTCCGGCCGGAACTTCGCCGACACCTCGGTACGCATCTCCTCTCCGGCGGCAAAGTCCACCTCGAGATCCAACTCGTCGATCCTGATCCGAGCCGCCCGCCGTGCCCGCAACCGCATCTCGATCCACTCCCGCTGCGGATCCCAGATCGCGACATGGTCAAACGCGGACGGGTCGAAGTCCGCACCCAGCTCGCGGTTGACCACCGCCAGCACGTTGCGGTTGAACTCGGCGGTCACCCCGGCCGCGTCGTCGTACGCCGGCACCAGCCGCTCCTGCTCCTTGACCAGGTCGACCCCGAGCAACAACCAGTCGTCGGTCTCCAGGGCGGCGTGCATCGCCCGGAGGAACTCCCCCCGTTCGGCCGGCAGCAGGTTGCCGATCGTCCCGCCGAGGAAGGCCACCAGCCGTCGACCACCGGTCGGCAGCCGGTCCAGGTGGCGGGTGAAGTCGCCGACGATGCCGCGTACCCGCAGACCCGGGTACGCCGCCGCGATGTCCGAGGTGGACTGGCGCAGGGCGCTGGTCGACACGTCCAGCGGCACGAACGTACCCAGGTTGCCGTTCCGGGTGAACGCGTCGAGCAGCAGCCGGGTCTTCTCGGACGACCCCGAGCCGAGTTCGATCAGGGTCTTCGCGCCGGTGGTCACGGCGATCTCGTCGGCGTACCGGTCCAGGATGGCCCGTTCGGTCCGGGTCGGGTAGTACTCCGGCAGCCGGGTGATCTCCTCGAACAGCTCGCTGCCCCGCGCGTCGTAGAACCACTTCGGCGGGAGCGACTTCGGCGTCGCGGTCAGTCCGTTCCGGACGTCCTCCCGCAGCGTCCGGGCCAGGTCCCGCTCCTCCAGATAGATCTCCAACGGATCCGCGCTCACACCAACTCTCCTATTCGTCGCAGCTGCACGTCGTCGGTGGTGGCGACGACCAGGTGGTTGTCGGGCACCCCGGCCCAGGCCGGGTCGTCGTCGAGTGGTTCGGAACAGATCAGCACCGACCCGCCGCCGGCCCGTACGGAAAGGGCGTGTCCGGCGGTCGACGCCACCGCCGTACGACCGTCGGTGAGCAGCAGGTTCAGCCGCGCCCCCGGCACGAGGGCGGCGACCGCGTCGACCGTCTCCGCGATCGCCCGGTCCGGCGGTGTGCCCTCGCGCAACCGGTGCCGGACCAGCGCCCAGAGCAGCGCCGCGTCGGACGGGGCGTCGAGGGTGAGCAGGTCCCGGGTCGGTAGGGCGGCGGCGAGCGGGACCATCGAGTCCGGCCAGCCGGGGACCGCGCCGTTGTGGCTGAACAGCCACCGACCCTCGCCGAAGGGCGCGGCGGCCGTCTCCACCACCGGCATCCCGACGGTGGCCGACCGGACCGCGGCGAGCACCGCACCGGAGCGGGTGGACGCGGCCAGCGCCGGCAGCGCCGCGTCGGCCCAGATCGGTGTCGCCCGGCGGTACCGCACCGGCTCCCGGTTGTGGTCGTCGGCGGGGACGGAAGCATCCCAGGCGGCACCGATGCCGCCGACGGGGACGGGAGCGCCCGAGACAACGCCGATGCCGCCGGCGAGGACGGGAGCGCCCGAGACAACGCCGATGCCGCCGGCGAGGACGGGAGCGCCCGAGGCAACGGCGATGCCGCCGACGGGGACGGGGGCGTACCAGGCGACGCCGAAGCCGTCGGCGTTGACGGTCCCGCCGCCGCGCATGTCCCGGGGCGCCCAGGACTGGCGGACCAGCCCGTGCGGCGGATCGAAGAGCAGCGCGGCCAGCGGCACCGCCGGCCCCAGGTAGACCAGGTGGCGGCACATCAACGGACCACCGTGACGGTGTTCGGACAAACGGCCGCGCGGGTACGCCTCACGCGCCCGTCTCCCCCGGCCGGGGGTCGCGGGCGCAGCGGAACCCGCTGAAGATCTGCCGGCGGATCGGCAGGTCCCAGTTGCGGAACGTGCCCCGGCAGGCGGACCGGTCGGTGCCGAACGAGCCGCCGCGCAGCATCCGGTACGAGTTGCCGAAGAAGACCTCCGAGTACTCCCGGTACGGGAACGCGACGAACCCGGGGTAGCCCTCGAACCCGCTGGCGGTCCACTCCCACACGTCGCCGACGAGTTGGTGTACGCCGAGCGGCGAGGCGCCCGCCGGGTAGGCACCGACCGGGGCCGGGGCGAGATGCCGTTGGCCCAGGTTGGCGTGCTCCGGCGCGGGGTCCTCGTCCCCCCACGGGTACCGGCGGGACCGACCGGTGGCCGGGTCCCACCGGGCCGCCTTCTCCCACTCCACCTCGGTCGGCAGCCGCTTACCGGCCCAGGCCGCGTACGCCTCCGCCTCGTAGAAGCAGACGTGCACCACCGGCTCGTCCATGATCAGTGGTGAGTACCGGCCGAACCGTACGTAGCCCCACTCCACCCCGTCGTGGCGCCAGTGCAGCGGCGCGGTCAGGCCGGCGTCGCGCCGGTGCTCCCAGCCCGGTCCGCTCCACCAACGCTCGTCGTCGTAGCCGCCGTCGTCCATGAACGCGAGATACTCGCGGTTGGTCACCGGAGCGGCGTCGATGAAAAACTCCGGTACGTCCACCACGTGCGCCGGGCGCTCGTTGTCCAACGCCCACGGGTCCGTCGAGGTGCCCATGGTGAACCGGCTGCCCGGTACCCGTACCTCGCCGGAGACTCCGACGGCGGACGCGGGCGGCGGAGGGGCGGAGAGCGCGGCCGGACCGACCCGCAACTGGTGCGTGGCGAGCATCGTCTCGTCGTGCTGCTGCTCGTGCTGGACGATCATGCCGAAGGCAAATCCGTCCGTGACCAGCCGCCGATCGTCGAACCGGATCCCGTCGAGCAGGTCGAGCACCTTGTCCCGGACCGTGGCCAGGTAACCGCGCGCCTCGTCGGGACGGAGCAGCGGCAGCGCCGGCCGGTCCTTGCGCGGCTGCTTGAACGCGTCGTACAGGTCGTCGATGTCGCGGCGGACCGGCTCACGACCACCGACGTCCCGAATCAGCCAGAGCTCCTCCTGGTTGCCGACGTGCGCCAGGTCCCAGACCAGCGGCGACATGATCGGCGAGTGCTGGCGCATCAGTTCGGTCTCGTCGACCACCTCGGTCAGCAGGGCGCTCCGGGACCGGGCCCGCTCCAACTCGCCCGCGATCCTGCGCCGGAGATCCTGGTCCGATCCCGGTGTTGTCATGACGTTCTCCTGTCCGCGGCGGCCAGTCGCCGCTGCACGATGGTCGTGATGTCGTCGCGGGTCGCCGGCCGCAGATCGGTCCGGTCCAGCGCGGCCAGCGCCACCCGCAGTACGGCGGCGGCCGCCCTGGCCAGTTCCGGGTCGGCGAGCCCGAACCGGGCGGCGGCCTTCCAGCGGTCCAGTACCGGCTCGCAGGCTTCCCGGGCCAGGCCCAGTGCCGTGTCGTCGCCGAGCAGCGCGGCGAGCACACCGACCGGGGCGATCCACTCGCCGGGCGGTTGCGCGTCGAGGAACCGAAGCTCGAGGTAGCCACGGGGCCGTACCGGGGGAAACAGGGTGCTGAGGTGGTATTCGAGGTCGTCGGCGGTCGGCGGTTCGGGCAGGGCACCCCCGATCCAGTCGCGGAACGTGATGCCGGCCGGGACGAGCCAGTCACCGTCCGGCCGCCGTACGCAGAGCAGGGGTGCGGCGAGCGCGTACGCCGTCCAGACGCCGACCGGGTCGAGGCCGGCGCGGACGGGTGTCCAGGCGGGTCGGGTCCGGGGCGGGTCGATGGCGAACCAGGCCGCCATCCGGGCCGAGGCCCAGCCGGTGTCGGTGCCGGCGTGGTGCCGGGCGGTGGCGAAGGCGGCGAGCAGTGGTGGTCCGAGCGCGTGCACGGCGTCCCAGCGGGCGCCGAACCGTTCGGAGGTGCCGGCGTCGACGCAGATCTGGAGGCCGGCGGTGCTGTACATCATGGTTCGTCCGGCCGGGCCGCGTCGGTCGAAGGCGGTGCGCATGGCGCGGTAGCGGGGCGTGTCGAGGGCCGGACGAGGTGGGCGGTACGGGTCGATGCCGCTGTCGCCGAGGACCAGACCGGCGGTGGTCAGGAGTCCGGTGAGCCGGTCGACGTCAGCGCTGGTGTGTTCGCAGAGCTCGCGCAGTGAGCGGTGTGGAGCGGAGGAGATCTCCACCTGCCCACCGGGCTCGACGCTGACCGTGCCTTTGCCCGGCAGTGGCGACCGGGGGCCGACCGGGTCGAGGGTGGATGGTGCGTGTGGTCCGAGGGCTTGCCGTAGTCGGTTCGGGTCGACCGGCGCGGCCGGGTTGTCGCGGTCGTGCACGGTCCATTCGAGTTCGACGCCGCTGAGCAGCGGCGGTCCGGTCTTGAAACAGATCTTCGCCAGGTATCCCTCCGCGTCGGACAGCTCGCGCAGGACCTCCGGCGTGTTGAGGTCGGTCGGTATCACGACATCGATCTCCCCTCGTTCGATCGCCCGGAACTACCCGTGATCGTCTTCGATCAATCCGACCCTCTTCCTACGGCTTGTCGAAAGCGCCACGTCTTCGTGTCTACCAGACAAATTCGACCCTTCATTACGAAACTATTTCACTGTTCGTACGCAAAATGTGACTCTCGATGACGGGTGTTGGTCTGCGGCGAACCGGACACAACCCCCTCGCGGACGTATGGACGGAGGCGGGGTTGGGTAGGGAGTCACACGTGCTGGCTCCCGGTGTCCTCCTCAGCGACCGCTACCGACTCGACGCGCGCCTCGCCACCGGCGGGATGGGCGACGTGTGGCGCGGGACCGACCTGCTGCTCGGACGCCAGGTCGCGGTGAAGGTGCTGCTGCCGGGTCTGGTGACCGAGTCCGACTTCATCACCCGCTTCCGGGCCGAGGCCCAGATGATGGCCGCCCTGCACCACCCGGGCATCGTCGCGGTGTACGACTGCGGCGAGCACCCGCTGCCCGAGGGCGGCCGGGCCGACTACCTGGTGATGGAGTACGTCGCCGGTGAACCGCTCTCCCAGCGGCTGGAGGACTCCGGCCGACTCGGGGTCGAGCAGACCCTCTCCGTGGTGGCGCAGGCGGCACGCGCCCTGGACGCCGCACACCACGCCGGGATCGTGCACCGGGACGTGAAGCCCGGCAACCTGCTGATCCAGCCGGACGGCACCGTGGTCCTGGTCGACTTCGGGGTGGCCCGCTCCTCGCACATGGCCCGGATCACCAGCACCAACGCCGTACCGGGCACCGCCCTGTACATGGCACCGGAACAGGCGGCCGGACGACCGGTGTCGGCCGCGACCGACATCTACGCCCTCGGCGCGGTGGCCTACCACTGCCTGGCCGGCGAGCCACCCTACTCCGGGAAGACGCCGCTCGAAGTGGCGATCAAACATTTGCACGACGAGCCGCCGGTCCCCCCGGAGGATCTGCCCGCGCCGGTCGCCGCACTGATCAACAAAGCGTTGGCAAAGGCACCGGGTGACCGCCACCCGAGTGCCGCCGCGCTCGCCACCGAGGCGGACGCCGCCCTCGCCGCCACCAGCACCGCCGCCACCGGCACCGCCACAACCGGTGGCACACTCCGGGGCGCCGCTCCACCACCCCTCACCTCCCCGACCGGCACCGCGGGCGAAGCCAGAGCCGGCGCCGCGCTGGCCGGGCTGGCCGCCGGGGCCGCCGGGTCGGGACGCGACCGGGTCGGACCGGGTACGTTGCCAGACCTGCCGGTCGTGCCGGCCGACCATTTCCCCTCCGGGGCGGCAGGGACGCCGCCACCCTCGCGGGTGCGCGCGTACGCGCTGGCCGGGGGCGTGTCACTGCTGGTTGTCGGGGCGCTGGCGGGCGTACTCGGATTCGGCCTGCTCGACGGCGAACCGGGTGGGAAGGCACCCGCCCCGCCGGCCCCGTCCGGCACTCCCGCCGCCGGTCCGGGCGCGGACCGGCAGGAGAAGCCCGACGACGACGGCGGGCCGTCGGACCGGCCCTCCGGTGGTTCCGCGCCCGGCACGCCCTCGGCGCCTGTTGTCACCGGCTCACCCGGTCGGTCGGGCGGGGCGACAAGCGGCGCGCCCAGCACGGCGCCCACCACCGCCGCATCCACCCCGAGCCCGACCTCGGACGACGACTCCCCGCCCCCGGCGAGCGAGCCGCCGCCCGCCACGCCGGATGCTCCCGAGGAGCCCGGCACCTCGGTGGCCCCGGTCGCCCGGCCGGATCCGTCCGACGGCGCCCGAGCCGGCGGTGCCGGTCCAGCCTGAGCCTGAGGTGCCGGTCCAGCCTGAGCCCGAGCCGCCCGGCCGGGCAGGTCACGGGCTGGCGCCTGTTCCAGCGCTTGAGCGCTATTAATCCGGTTTCACGCTTGTGAGGCCATAAGTCGCTTTAAAGTGCGGGTTACCTGGTTACATGCCCTAGGAGCCCCACATGAGCGTTGAGAAGCTGGTCGTCATCGGTCAGGGTTATGTCGGTTTGCCGTTGGCGATCCGCGCGGTCGAGGCCGGCCTCGACGTTGTCGGCCTCGACCTGGACGACAGCCGGATCAAGCGGTTGGGTTCCGGCGATTCCTTCATCGAGGACATCTCCACCGCCCGGCTCACCGCCGCCCTCGCCACCGGCCGGTACCGTCCGACCAGCGACTACGGCGACGCCAAGGACTTCGACGTCTGCGTGATCAGCGTGCCGACCCCGCTGCGCGACGGCGCACCCGACCTGAGTTACGTCGAGCACGCCGGTACGGCCATCGCCCCGTACGTGCGTCCTGGTTGCACGGTCATCCTGGAATCGACCACCTATCCCGGCACCACCGAGGAGTTGCTGCGTCCGCTGCTGGAGGAGGCCACGGGGCTACAGAGTCCGGGCGACTTCCACCTCGGCTACAGCCCGGAGCGGATCGACCCCGGCAACGCCACCTGGCGCCTGGAGAACACCCCGAAGGTGGTCTCCGGGGTGGACCGGGACGCGTTGGCCCGGGTCGACGGCTTCTACCGGCGGATCGTGGAGCAGACGGTGGCGGTCGACTCGACCAGGGTCGCCGAGCTGACCAAGTTGATCGAGAACACCTTCCGGCAGGTCAACATCGCCCTGATCAACGAGCTGACGATGTGCGCCAGCGAACTGGGCGTCGACGTGTGGCAGGCGATCGACGCCGCGTCGACAAAACCCTTCGGTTTCATGCCGTTCAAGCCCGGACCCGGGGTCGGCGGACACTGCCTGCCGATCGATCCCTGCTACCTGTCCTGGCAGGTCAAGCGGACGCTGGGTCGGCAGTTCCGGTTCGTCGAGTTGGCCAACGACATCAACCACGAGATGCCACAGCACGTGGTGCAGCGGCTGATGGTCGGGCTGAACAAGCAGGGCCGGACGCTCAACGGCTCCCGGCTGCTGATGGTCGGGCTCGCGTACAAGAAGAACACGGCCGACATGCGGGACTCGCCAGCGGTGGAGGTCGCCGCCCGGCTGCGGGCACTCGGCGCGGAGATCCGCGCGGTGGAGCCGTACGCCGAGCCACACCACATCCCGGCCGGGGTGACCGTGGTGGAGCTGACCGAGGCGGAGGTCGACGCGGCCGACGCGGTGCTGGTCGTGACCGATCACGACGGACTGGACTACGAGATGATCGGCCGGTCGGCGAAGTACGTCTTCGACAGCCGCAACCGTTGCTCCGGCCGTACGGTCGAACGCCTCTGACCACGGCGGACCCGGCTGCCGGCGACGCTTCGCGCCGGCGTCACCGCCGGACCGTCTCCTGGATCACCAGGCCCAGCGTCTGCGCGACCACCATCGCCTGGGCCGGGTCGATCATGGCTCCGGCCAACTGGACCGCGCCCGGGTCGAGCGCGCTGAGGTCACTGCCGCGCAGGTCGGCCCGGACGAGACTGGCCCCGCGCAGTTGGGCGCCGGAGAGGTCGACGTCGACGATCGTCGCCTCGGCGCAGTTGGCCCCGGTGAGGTCGACCTCGCGCATCCGTACGCCGTCGAAGGTGACCCCGCGCAGGTCGACACCGGGCAGCGTGACAAACGACCAGTCCCCGCCGGAGACCCGCAGCGGACGCAACGCCGACTCGGCGAACGTGCTGCCGACGAGCTTGCAACCGGTGAACTCGGCCTCGAAGAAATTGCACCGGGTGAAGGTGCACCGGGTGAAGGCCGCGTCGGTGTGTCGGGAGGCGTTGAACTTCACGTTGCCAAAGGTGCAGCCCTCGAAAACCGTGCCCCGGGTGGTGGACTCGGTCAGGTCGACCTGTAGAAACGTGCATCCCCGGTAGACGCGGTCGGCGAACTCCTCGCCGTACCAGTCCTCGTTGCGGAACGTCTCACCCTCGATGATCTCCGACACCGGGGCAGCCTAACCCGGTGGTACGACACACCCCGTGACTTACCCGGCGGCGACGGGCTCCGGTCGCGGGTCGTCGGCGCGCTGGACAAGGTCGGCGTACCAACGGACGGTCTGGGCCAGCCCGTCGTCCAGCGGCACCGGGCGCACCTCGGGGAACAGGGCGGTCAGCCGGGTCGAGTCGGCCTGCGACTCGCGTACGTCGCCGATCCGCGCCGACGCGTGCTCGACCTCCACCGGGCGGCCCACCAGCGAGGCGAGCTTGCCGATCAGGGTCAGCAGCGACACCCGGTTGCCGTAGGCGAGGTTCACCGGCACCGTCGAGGTGACCCGGCGTACGACCGCGTCCGCCAGCACCTGGGCGACGGTGCCGACGTAGGTGAAGTCGCGACTCTGTGCCCCGTCGCCGTGCACGGTCAACGGCTCGCCGCGCAACGCGGCGTCGACGAACGCCGGGATGACGGCCGCGTACGCGTGCCCGACCGACTGCATCGGGCCGTAGACGTTGAAGAACCGCAGCGCCAGCGTGGGTACGCCGAACGCCGAGTGGTACGCCAGCACCTGGGCCTCGGCGGCGAGTTTGCTGGCCGCGTACGGGCTCATCGGGCGGGTCGCCAGGTCCTCGTGTTTGGGCAGGTGCGGAACGGATCCGTAGACCGAGGACGAGGAGGCCGCCACCAGGTAGGTCCCGGCCCGACGGCACGCCTCCAGCAGGTAGAGGGTGCCGGTGGCGTTGGCCTCGTGGCTGGCCACCGGGTCGACCAGGGACCGGGGCACCGACGGGCGTGCGGCCAGGTGGATGACCGCGTCCACCTCGCCGACCAGTTCGTCGAGCAGGGCGCGGTCCAGGATCGATCCGGTGACGAGTCGGACCGGAAGATCGTCCAGATTGGCCGCGAAGCCGGTACTGAGATCGTCCAGCGCGATCACCTGTCCGATTTCTGGCCTATCAACCAATTCTCGACAGGTATTGGCACCGATAAAGCCGGCACCTCCGGTAACGAGGACTCTCACCCGATATCCCTCTCTGCGTCAGACAGTTAGACAACCTGGACGACAGGCGGACATCACGCTTATCCGTCCCCATGAAGCTCCGGGTGCCCTGAAACGATCATGTCAGGCGAAATCAGTATTCGTCGTCCTAGCGATGGTATATGCCCTATCGTGCTCAACGGGGCCGAATACCAACGAGACTCGCGGCACGGCGGCGAGCGATACAGAGGGGACGTTTCATGCCAAGCGGCACGATTCTGGTCACCGGCGGGGCCGGCTTCATCGGCTCACACCTGGTGGACGCACTGCTCGCCCGAGGCGACAGGGTGGTCGTACTCGACAACCTCTCCACCGGACGGATCGCCAACCTGGATCAGGCGTCAACCCACCCTGACCTGCACTTCGTCCAAGGATCGGTGCTCGACGAACTGGTTGTCGACGAGCTGGTGCACCGCTGTGACACGGTGGTCCACCTGGCCGCCGCGGTCGGGGTCAAACTGATCGTGGAACAACCACTGAAATCGCTCACCACGAATATTCGCGGTTCGGAAATCGTCATCGAGGCGGCGCACCGCTACCGTCGCAAGATCCTCATTGCCAGCACCTCGGAGGTGTACGGCAAGAACTCACGCGGCCCGCTCAGCGAGGACGCCGACCGGATCCTGGGCAGCCCGGCGGTGGTCCGCTGGGCGTACAGCACGGCCAAGGCGGTCGACGAGATCCTCGCCAACGCGTACCACCGGGAGCGGTCCCTGCCGAGCATGGTCGTCCGGCTGTTCAACGTGGTCGGACCCCGGCAGAGCCCCGCGTACGGCATGGTCATCCCCCGGCTCGTCCGCCAGGCGGTCCGCTCCCAACCCCTGACCGTGTACGGCGACGGCGCACAGACCCGCTGCTTCGCACACGTCACCGACGTGGTCGCCGCCCTGATCGGCCTGCTCGACTGCGAGGCGGCGATCGGCGAGACGGTCAACGTCGGCTCCCCCGCCGAGATCAGCATCCTCGACCTGGCCTGGCGGATCGTGAAGGCCACCCAGAGCACCTCCGACGTGCGCCTGGTCCCCTACGAGACCGCGTACGGCAACGGCTTCGAGGACATGCTCCGCCGCGTCCCGGACATCAGCAAACTCAACCGCATGATCGGCTGGTCGCCGACCCGCACCCTCGACGACATCCTGCGCGAGACCGTCGCCGAGGCGCGAGCGGAAGAGGCTGCCCGTACCCAGATGCTCCCGGCGTGAACGTCCCACTGCCGGCCACCGGAACGGTGCTCGCGGCCGTCGCGGCACTGCTGCTCATCGCCGTACTCGTGGAGCCGGCGCGCCGGGTCGCGCTCCACTACGGCCTCACCGACCGACCCGCACCACACAAGGCGCACCGCAAGGTCACGCCGTACCTCGGCGGTGCCGCCATCGTCGTCGCGACCCTGGTCCCGACCGCCTTCGCGGTCGACCTCACCGGCTCCCGGATCTGGCTGATCCTCGGCGCCGCCCTCGCCATCGCCCTGCTCGGCCTGGTCGACGACGCCCGTACGCTGCGACCCAGCACCCGGATGGCGGTGGAGGCGCTGCTGGCCACCACCGTGGCGATCGGCGGCGTACGGTTGCACCTCGTCGCACAGGAGCAGGTGGACCTGGTCCTCACCGTCGGCTGGATCATCGTCGTCACCAACTCGTTCAACCTGCTGGACAACACCGACGGAGCACTGGCCACGGTCGCCTGCGCGACGGCGGTGCCACTGTCGGTCTTCGCCGTCGTCGCCGGGGCGCCGGACCTCGCCGTACTGCTGCTCTGCCTCGCCGCCGCCTGCACCGGATTCCTGCTGCACAACGCCGCGCCCGCCCGGATCTTCATGGGCGACAGCGGTTCCCTGTTCATCGGCTTCCTCATCGCCACCGGCGCGGCGATGGTCGCGCCCGGACGGGCACCGGTGGACCGGTCCTCGATCCTGCTGCTGATCATCTTTGTGGCGGCGGTCGACACCGGGCTGGTCCTGACCTCCCGGCAACTGGCCGGACGCTCGTGGTTGCAGGGCGGCACCGACCACGTCGCGCACCGGCTGCTGCGGACCGGGGTCGGCCCACACGCACTGCTCGGCACCCTCTTCCTCGTCAGCTCCACCGCCGGCCTGGTCGCGGTGCTGGTGTCGGCGGGTGTCGTGCCCGGCAGCACCGCGCTGCTCGGGACGATCGGCGCCGTGGTGCTCCTGATCGTGGCGCTGATGCAGGTGCCGTCCGGATACGGACGGTCGGCCCGGCACGCGCAACGGACGCCCGCGCCCGCGCCGGCTCACGCCGGGGACACCGTCCGGGGCTGACCGGCTCTCTCTTCCACACCCGAGCCGACCCCTCCCACGCCCGAAGCTGACCTCTTCCATGCCCGAACCGACGGAGAAATCGACAACATCATGACGGGAAGCAACGCGCGGTCCGAAGATCCTTCGGACCCGTCGACGCCGGAGACCCGCACGAACCGCTGGACCCGACGGCTACGTCGCCTCGGGTTGGCCAGCGTCATCCTGATCTCGGCCGCCACGGTCGGGGTGCTCGCGACCGGCTATTTCACCAGCTCGGACCTGACCAGCCGGGTCCACCGGGTCGGCGAGGTCTTCGCCCCGGTGGAGGCTCTCACCCGACCGGTCGGCGCCACGACGACCTCGAACGGTCGGACCATCCTCGCCATCGGCGCGGACCTGCACCGGGCTGCCGGTCCCGTCGACTCACCGTCGACCAACCGCTCCCAGCCGGACCAGACCGGGCAGTCGGGCGCGGAACAAGTCGGCGACCCGGTTGGGACGGCAGTCACAGAGCCACCCAGCAGGACAGAGGCGCCACGCGGCGCAGTGATGATGATGCGCTTCGCCCCCGACCAGAACTCCGTCTCGGTGGTGTCGATCCCGGACCGGACCGAGGTGGACGTGCCCGGACACGGAGTGGTCACCGTCGGCGCCGCGCACGCTCTCGGCGGGCCACCGCTGCTGATCCGTACGGTCGAACAGCTCTCCTCGGTTCGGATCGACCACTTCATGGTGATCGACTTCGCGGAACTCGCGGCGGCTGTGGACGTACTCGGCGGTGTCGACGTCAGCGTCGCGGCCGACGTGACCGGCCGGAACGGAACCCACTTCCGGGCCGGTGCCAACCAGCTTGACGCCGACCGAGCGCGGGCCTACCTGCGACAGCCGGACGAACTGCCAGAGGGAACGGTCGACCGGGTCGAGCGCCAGCAGAACCTGTTGCGGGCGCTGTTGACCAGGGCCGCTACCACCCGGTTCGACGTCGACGCCCTGGAGAACTACCGGCTGCTCGCCGCAGTCACCCGGGCGGTCTCCGTGGACGACCGGTTCAGCGGCGAAGAGTTGCGCGACCTTGCCCGATCGGCGGCCCTGGTGGAAGCCCGAAAAATTTGGTTCCTCACCGCCCCGCCGTCGATCGGGAACGAAGCGATCGGGTCGGAGCGCGGCTTTCGGCTTTGGCACGCCTTCGACACGGGCAGCATCGCCGGGTACGTGGCGGAGCACCCAGACGATCTGTTGCACGACACGCCCCGGTAATCGCGCAACATCCATCAAACGTCATTGATGAGGCTGAGGGTCGGAGGAAATTTCCCCCGACCCTCAGTTACCTGCCAGAGAGCTACGTAAAGATGTGTCTGCTCAGAGTTGCTCGACGGTCAGCGGCTCGTGGTCTCGCCGAAGGCTCGTTTTGGCCAACACAGCATCGACCGCCGCCGCGAGCGAGGGCGCGGGCTCGACGACCCGGAGCCGTTCGATGAGCCTACCCGGCGGGGTAAGCCACTCACCTTTCAGATAACCTGACTCGTCCATCACCTCACTGCCAGTCAAGCCGGCGAACGCGCTTATCGCGGCGATGCTGAGCACATAGGACTCGTTGGTCCGCGCGCTCGACACCGTCAGAACCATGCCCGTGTGCGGGTCGTCCTCTATCCGGGGCATGTACCTCCCGATCAGCACGAAGGCCAGCGCCGGCAGCTCGGGCACCGTCAGACGGACGTGCGTGCTGCGTGGCTCCGGCTCCCCGAAGGGATCGCGACGCCTGGTCAGCTCCTCGGTTGCGATAGGGCTGGGGCGGCTGTCCGCGAGCCGCTCCCGGTCGGCCTCCTGGACCTGGACCGATAGGCGGCCCGCCGGCCGCCCCAGCAACTCCGCGACGAGTACTTCCGTGCGTTGGGCCGCCTCCGCCAGGCTGAAGGACCGGTTTGCCCGGGTGGACCATTCAATAGCCATCACGCGGCCCCTAAGCGCATCTGCCGGCAGCGCAGTGAATCCACTTATCGCCGCTCGTCTTGACGTAGAAATCCTTCACGATCCCCTGAGTGGTGATCAGGGCGATCTTCGTCTGGGAATAGTCCAGCAGCCGATCGTAATCCACATTGGGTGCCTGAATGTAAACGATCGCGTTAGTGTAATTGGCGTTCCGTAGCTGATCTTCGGCCTTGGACAGGTGATGCAGGACCGCGCTCGGGCTCCTGCTGATCGTTCCCTTCAAACTCGTCGGTACGCCATCCATGAAACCATCGATGCCCGGCGTGTCCTTCTGCAACTGCCCGACGAACTCGTTTGCTCCGAGGTGGTCGCCAATCTCCTGCGCCTGCTCGGGCTCCGGCGGTTCCATCGCGTTCTTGGTAACCTTGCACGCCTGCGGGGCCAGTTTGACCAAACCCCGGCTACCGGTTTTCTTGCAGGCTTTCGAGCCAAACTGGTACAGCTCGCGCAGCAGGTCGGTGCCGCGCTTGCCACCCGCCAACCAGCCAGCGACCGGCGCCATGGCCAGCAGCGAGGTGATCGCCCCCTCGGTGTCACCCTGCAAGTAGGCGATGAACGCGTCCATGGCGTCGCAGGGCTCGCCGACAACCGGGATGAAGCCGCAGACCGCGAGCACGACTTGCAGGACGAGCTTGCCCTCCGCGTCATTCTTCTGGTCGTAGTACGCGACCACTCCCTCGCAGACCTCTCGGGAGCCGAACTGGATGGTGCACCAGTTCTGGTCACGGTTGAGTGCGTCCAGCAACGGGTCGTGGCACAGGCCGGAAAGGTACAGCCGCAGGTCGCACTTGGTACTGCCCGGATCGGGCTGGCCGGCGGCGCGACGCGCTTCGGCCTCCTCCCGCTGCCGGGCGATCGCGGCCTGCAACGCTTCGGTGGCCAGTTGCTGAGCCTCCGCCGCGCTCTTGCCTGCCTCCTCTGCCGACGCCTTCGCGGCTGCGGCCGACGCGGCTGCCTGCGCCGCGTAGTTCTGTGCCCGCGCGGCCGAAACGGTGGCGTTCGCGGCGGCCTGGCTCGCGGATTGCGCCGACGCCTTCGCGGACGCCGCAGCCGCCTTCGCCTGCGCGGCGGAGGCCGCCGCCGCCTGCGCCGACTGGGCTGCCGCTGCCGCCGACTGGCTCGCCTGCTGCGCGTACCCGTCGGCCTGTAAGGCCGAGGCTTCCGCCTGCAGGGCGTATGCGGCGGCCTCGGCCGCCGCGTTGCGAGCACGTGCCGCCGCCTCGGCCGCGCGGGCCGCGTCTGCGCGCGCCGTGGCCGTGACACGTGCCGCGTCGGCAATCAGCGCCTTGACCTTCGTGACGTGCGCCGTCGTCTCTTCGTCGCGCTGGCGGGCGGCGTGCATCCCCACTTGCAGGAAGTGCCGCAGCGCCGCCCTCGTGCCGGCCAGCGCGACGGTACCGGCGGCCTTGACCTCCGGGCCACCGGCCGTGATGGCCTGTCCGACCGCGATTCGATCGTCCGCTTCGGTTGCGGCGTACCGCCCCTCGCGGAGGAACTGCTCCCGCTGCGCGGGCGTACCGTTCAGCGCCGTCTGCGCGCTCTGTCGCATCGCCGGCCCGCCGGCCGACAACAACTGTCCGATCAGGATCCGGTCGTCCTGTTCCTTGCCCACGTACTCCCGGGTGGCCAGGAACTGCTCCACCTCGGCGTCCGACCCGGCGAGGGCTGCCTCGGCCGCCGTCTTGAACGCCGGCTTCGGGGCGGTGTCCGCCAGGTGACCGACAATTGCCCGGTTGTCCTGCGCCGCCGCGAGTCCGATGCCGGACCGTACGAACGCTTCGACCGCTGCCTCGGTACCGACGAGCGCGTCCTCGGCAGCCAACCGCGTCCACGAGCCGCCGGTCTGTACCAGCCGCGCCGCGATGAGTCGTCCGTTTCGTACCACCAATTCTGGTGCGGCGCCGGGCGCGGTCGCCTCGGTCAGCCACTGCCGGGTCTCGGCGTCCCGCTGGTCCTGCTCCGCCTCGTCCCAGGCGGCCTGGGTAAGGCGCTCCTGCTCCTCCGCGCGCTCGGCTTCCGCGATCAGCACGGCCTCGGCGGTCTGCGCCGCGAGCCGCTGCTCGTCGACGATCCGCGCGGCGGCCTCCACCTGAGTGGCCTGCTCGGTGGCCGCCGCCGCCGCGTCCGCCGCCGCTATCGCGTTGGTCGCGTGCAGGCTGGCCTTTTGCGCCGCGTACGCGGCATCGCCCGCATGCGCCGCAGCCTCGTCGGCCGCCGCCGCCGCGTTGTCCGCGTGGGTTGCCGCCCGGCGAGCGGCGACAGCCGCCTGCCCAGCCGCATCCGAAGCCAACCGAGCCTGCTGGGCCGAGGCGTTCGCCGCGCGCTGCGCCTCCTGAGCCTTCCGCCGGGCCTGCGCCGCCGCCCTGCGGGCCTTGGCCGCCTCGGCCTCGGACACCCCAGCCGCCCCGGCCGCCTGGTCCGCCGCGTCGGCCGCTGCGGCGGAGTTCGCCGCCGCGCTCGCCGCCGCCAGCACCGAAGCGTTCGCTGCCGAGGACGCACGCTGGGATGCCTCGGCCGCGTCGCCGGCCTTGCGTGCCTGCACCGCCGCGTCCCGGGCGACCCGGGCCGAGTCCCGCGCCTGCTGGGCCTTTGTCGCGTCACCCGCCGCTGCCGACGCGGCCGTGTTCGCCCGCGCCGCCGCGCTACCCGCCAGCGCCGCCGCCTGTGCCGCCCGGGCAGCGGCGCCCGAGGCGACCCGCGCGGCCGAGCTCGCCGCGTTCGCCGCACCAATCGCCTGCTGGGCCGCGTCCGCCGCGCGGGTGGCGGCCTTTGCCGCCCGGCTCGCCGCCGACGCCGCCTTGCCCGCCTCGCTTCCGGCTGCCGCTGCCTCGGCCGCCGCACGCTGCGCTGCGGCCTTGGCGAGGGCGGCCGACTGTACCGCCCGGTCCGAGGCTTCCTCCGCCAGAAGCGTCTCCTGGGCTGCCAACGCACCAGATTCCGCTGCGGCGCTGGCCAACTGCGAGACGGTCAACATCTCCGCATCCCGGGCCCGCGCCACGTGCTGGCCATGCAGCAGAAACTCGCGGATGTCCGCTTTGCTACCGCTCAGTGCCGTCTGGGCTGCGGCCCTGAGCGCCGGACCGCCGGTGGTAATAAGCTGCCCGACCGCGATCCGGTCGTCCAAAGCCTGAGCTTCGTAGCGTCCCTTCGACAGGAACGCGGTGATGTCGTCCTCCGTACCACTCAGCGCCGCCTGACCGGCGGCCTTGGTCCGGGCGCCGCCGACCGCGATGACCTGGCCGACCCGCACCCGCTCGTCGAGTGCCCAGGCGGTCTGCCAACCCCGGTCGAGAAAGACGACCTGGTCCTCCTCCGAGGCGGTCATGGCCGCCGTCGCCGCCTGCTTCATCGCCGGGCCGCCCAGCCCCGCGTACTCCTCGATCCGCACGAGGTCGTCGCGCCGCTGTGCTTCGGCGTACCCCGTCTCCAGGAACTCGACGACGTCCTCATCGGGGCCGACCAGGGCGACCTCGGCCTCCCGGGCGACGCTGGTGCCGCCGAGGCGCATCAGCGTCAGCACATCGTGCCGGTAGTCGGCGATGAGAGCTTGGTCCACGACCACGGTGTCGGCTACCGCCGCCGGCGGCACCGCGAGTAGACCGGCGGACATCGCCGTGGCGACGATCACCGCCACGGCGAGTCGGGTGGTGCGATACGCGTACCCGGAGCGGCGCTTTCTCGATCTCGGCATGAGTCTCCCCGTATTCGGCTGCTGTCGTCCACGAGTGGCACGCCGACGCTTGCGTGCTCTCCGGGGCCCGTCGAGTAGATGGCAGATCCGGAAATCCACGGAGGGTGTCGGCCGCTCCATCGTGGACATGAAATCGACAGACGGCAGACTACGCAAGTCGCACCGGATCCGGTAGATGAAAACCGAGACGAGTGGGTCGTGCCTCACTCTGTGAAGGTGTGGCCGCGTCAAATTCGTCATGAACACTGACTTAGGAAGCGGCATCGAAGGACGCGGGACGCTCACGGAGAGACCCCGCGCAGTAGTGACGATGCCCGGGGATGGTTATGGCGGTTCGGGTCAGGTGATGGCCCCCGGCGAGCACCCGTCGTCTTGGTCGGTCGCACCCAGCGATGCTCCCGTGCCCTTTGTCCGCCTATACCCCAGACGACCATCACCGTACGTGATTCGGCCTTGACAGCGGGCTTCGATGATCTTTATCCTCTCGATGCCCTTGATCGCCCGGCGATCTCGAGGCAGATGTTCGTCGTACGGGGGATCGGATTGTGCGACGGTCGCCACCACTCCCCGTGACCAGCAAACTGGTCGCGGGGCCGCCATCGTCCGGAGGTCTGTGGGAAATTCCTCTTGGCAGCATCCTGGGTGGACTCGTGCCCAGCAAGCCCGTCGATCCGACACACAATTCATGAAGGCGAGAACATTGGTGGGCGCGAATTTTCGGAATCTGGCAGTTATGGTGGCAGGCGGCGCGACGTTCGCGGTGATGCTGGCCGCGGGCGTTGTTGCCAAGTTTGGCGACGCGGTGAGTGCCGAAGCGAGCGGCGTCGCGGCCACAGCGGACGACGCAATGCCGTCCACGGTGGAGGACTATTCGTACCCCGGAGCCGCCCAGGTGTTGGCTGAGCGCGGCATCAAGCTTCACCGAGGGGACGGACACATCATGCTCGCCGATTGTGGTGCTGATCCCAACAACCCTCCACCCGACCTCATCCTGGTCCAGAGCTACAACCTGAACGTGCCCGGGAACCCGAACTACTGCTTCAAGGCAACCGGGTCGAGCGGCTACCTCGAGTTGGAGATCGCCCAGGCCTACTTCGTACGGGGCGAGAACGGCCGCACCATCTCGGCCAAGGTAGAGACCAAGGACGAGCCGACCGTCATCGACGTGGAGCGGGTCGATCCCGGGGAGTGGCAGCCGGTCGGCGAGAGCCAGAGCCGTGGTGAGGCGACGATCTTGGAGCTTCGGTTCCCCTACCAGTCCTGACCACACCGCTGGGCGGTGGCGAATCGCCCGCGCCCTGCGGGTTCGTGTACTCGCGCGATCCGGCGCTCGCTGTTCGCCGGCACTGTCGTTTCCACGCTCGGCGTCGCATCGTCCGCCGGGAGGTCCGGCGTGCATTCCACACGAGATCGATCAGCAGTCCGTACGTAATCTGGCTGGTACGAAACATGGGGATGGTCTTCTTGCGACACAATCGTTCGGTCTGGCGGATAGGTCCGCCGCTGGTCCTGGCACTGACAGCCGCGACCCTCACGGCGGCACCGGCGCAGGCCGTGGTGGGCACTCCCGCACCTGACAACACGTACCGGTTCGTGGTCAAGCTGTTGGTCGGCGACCCGCACGGTCCGTCCAGCCGTGGCTGTTCGGGCGCGCTGGTCGCGCCACAGTGGGTGATCACCGCGAAGTCTTGCTTCGGTGGGTCGGCAGTGGTGGCAGGCCCGCCGCCACAGGCGACGACGGCAACCGTCGGCAAGACCAACCTGGCCACCTCGCCCGGTCAGACGGTGTCGGTGCAACGGCTGGTGCCGCATCCGGACCGGGACGTGGTCCTCGCCCGGTTGACGACTGCCGTCAACGACGTCGATCCGATCAGGTTCGAGACCTACGCGCCGCGTCACGGGCAGGTGCTCCGGGTGGCCGGCTACGGCCGCACCGCCACCGAGTGGGTGCCGAACCAGTTGCAGACGGCGACGTTCACCTCAAAATCGTCGTTCGACGGCGCCACGGTCGAGATCGACGGCCGCGAGCCCGCAAACGCCAGCATCTGCAAGGGTGATGCCGGTGGACCGGCATTCCGCGAGCGAAACGGCGTCGCGGAGCTGGTGGCGGTCAACAGCACGTCGTGGCAGAACGGCTGCCTGGTCGAGACCGAGACCCGTAAGGGCGCGGTCGAGGCGCGGGTCGACGACCTGGCCGACTGGATCCGGAGCAACGTGATCGAGATGCCGTTCCACGACGGCCAGCTCTATCGCGAGGCGCCCGGGGCGATCGCGGTCATCGCCGGTGGGTCGGCGGCCTGGTTCGTCAGCATGGAGGAACTCCAGGCGATGGGCTACGGCACGAACTGGACCGACGCGCCCGCCGGTGTGTTCGGGCTGTTGCCGAGGACCCCCCGCGACGGCACCGTCATCGTCGACCGGCAGGGGTCGGTCTACCTCACGGCCGGCGGAGCGAAGATCTGGTTCGGCTCCCCATCGGAGATCACCGAGACCGGCCACGGCGGAAAACCGATCATCCCCCTGCCCGCCCACTACGTCGACGGGCTGGCCAGCACGCCGCGCGACGGCACCGTGTTCAGTAACCCGGGAGGTAGCATCTACCTGTTCGTCGGTGGGGCGAAGATCTGGTTCGGCTCCCCGGCCGAGATCGTCGAGACCGGCCACAGTGGCAAGCCGTTGACGAACCTGCCCACCCGCTACGTCCAGGACGTCACCAGCATTCCCCGCGACGGCACGCTGGTGAGCGACCCGCAGGGCAACGTCTATGTCGTCGTCGGCGGCGCGAAGATCTACTTCGCTAGTTGGGACGAGATCGTCGCGAACGGGTACGCGGACGCGCCGCTGACCGTCATCCCGACCCGGCACCTCAACGGCATGTCGACCGTCCCGGCGGACGGAACACTCGTCCGGGACCCGAACAACTCGGTCTACGTGTTCGCGGGTGGCGCGAAGATCTGGTTCAACTCCACCGAGGAAATCAACCAGGCTGGTTACGGCGGCAAGTCCCGTACCGTGATGCCGACCCGTCACCTCGGCGGCGTGCCGGACGTGCCCCGCGACGGCACGCTGATCCGCGCAGACGACGGCTCGGTCCACGTTCTGGCCGGGGGCGGTTCGTTCTCGTTCGCCTCGGTGGCCGAGCTGAGCGAGGCCGGGTACGCGAACAATCGAGTCACCGCCGTCCCGACCCGTTACCTCAGCACCCTGGTCGGGCCCCGTGACGGCACCCTCGTCCGGTCGGCCAACTCGCCGCAGATGTGGCGACTGAGCGGTGGCACCCGTACCGCGGTGACGCTCCAGGCCGGTGAGACCTTCACCGTCATCGGTACGGCCGCGCTGAACCGCATTCCGGTCGCCTGAACGACCCCGGGCGCTCACGCAACCACGTGAGCGCCCGGGACCGTCCGTGGCCCCTCAGCCGGTCAGCACCGCGACGATCGTGGTACCCGGAACGAACCGGCCCGCCGCGACCAGGGCGAAGATGCCGTACATCATCTTCGCGGGGTAGATCCGGTCCAGGGTGAGCCGGTGTCGGGCGGTGAAGTCGGCCGCGAAGGAGTCCAGCTCGGCGTTGCCCTTCGCGTAGCCACCGAAGTGGAAGTCGTACTCGACCCGCCAGTTGCCGGTCACCCGACCCACGGCCTGTTGCAGCCGCTCGACCTCGGCCGCCAGGAACTGCCCGCCCTTCAGCACCGAAAAGCCGATCGCCTCCCGGCCCGGCGACAGACCGGCGGCGATCCCGGCGAGTGTGCCGCCGGTGCCGACCGGCACGCAGATCACGTCGAACGGCTCGGTGATCTCGGCCGGGATCTCGGCGCAGCCGCGTACGGCCAGGGCGTTGCTGCCGCCCTCCGGAATCAGGTAGTGCTCGCCGAACTCCTCCCGGAGCCAGGCCAGCAGTTCCGGCGCGGTCTTGTCGCGGTAGCGACCCCGATCCAGGTACGTCAGCCGCATCCCCCGCTCCATCGCGTACGTCAACGAGGGATTCAGTGGCAGGTGCTCCTCACCCCGGATCACCCCAACCGTGTCGAACCCGAAGCACGCACCGGCTGCCGCCACCGCCCGAACGTGGTTCGAGTACGCCCCGCCGAACGTCACCAGCGTGCGAAAGCCCCGTGCCCGCGCCGCCTCCAGGTTGTACGTCAGCTTCCGCCACTTGTTACCGGGCAACTCCGGGTGGATCAGATCGTCACGCTTGAGCAGGAGCCGTACGCCGTGACCGGCGAGTCGTTCGTCCACCAACTCGGTCAACGGCGACGGCAGCCGTACCCGGATCTCGCCCTGCCACCACGCGCGGTGCGCCACCGATTCCCCCTGCCCGCCCACCCACTCACCGTAACGGAGCGCGTCCGTGCAACCTGCGCTCCAGGGCATCACGGCACGGCAGATCCAGGTGTAAGGAAGGGCCCCTTGTTATCGCTTTTGGTGGTACTGGGGGCCCTTCCTAACACGTCACCC
The DNA here is from genome assembly GCF_044901685.1 of Micromonospora sp. NPDC050397. Lineage (NCBI taxonomy): Bacteria > Bacillati > Actinomycetota > Actinomycetes > Micromonosporales > Micromonosporaceae > Micromonospora > Micromonospora sp. NPDC050397. The sequence continues at coordinate 934,794 of NZ_JBJDPS010000001.1, read as the reverse complement.
GGTCGGCCTCACCCCGGTCGCCGACCCGTGCCGTCGAGCAGGACCAGGATTTGGCCCGGCCGATACTCCGGGTAGGGCACCCACGGCGACGCCCCCGTGCCGGTGGGCACGGGGGCGTCGGAACGACGTCGGGCGTCGGGGTGCGGTCAGTGCTGCTTCGCCAGGCCAACGAAGGCAAGCCACGCGTCCGGGCCGAAGCTGAGGGTGCCGCCGTCGCGGTCCTTGGTGTCGCGCACGAGTACGCGACCAGCCAGATTGTCGGCGACCTCGACGCACTGCCCTCCCGCGCCGTTACTGCGGCTGCTCTTGTGCCATTTGGGGGTGTTGTCTACTTGCGTCATGGCCTGCCCTTCATGAACCCGGTCGACGAATCACGCGAGAGTGCTTACCCACGCACAGAGTCCCAGACGATTACGAGAGGAGCCACCACCTCAACTTCGGACCGAACGCGGCCGGACGCCTTGCGGGGCGGCGCACAGCGTCGCTGCCCGGGATCTGGGTACAGCAACGCCCCCGTACCGGGCGGCACGGGGGCGGACGAGGTCTACTAGGACTGCTTCGCGAAGCCGACGAAGGTTCGCCATGCCTCGGTGGCGATGGTCAGCGTGCCGCCGTCGCGGTTTTTCGTGTCGCGAACGAGCACGACGCCCGCGAGGTTGTCGGCCACTTCCACGCACGCCCCGCCGTTGTTGCCACTTCTCGTGCTCTTGCGCCACCGCGCGCCCGTCACGTCCATGATGTCGCCGCTTCCCTGATCAGATCTAGGGATTGCGACCGCGAGAGGGCTTCCCCACGGATGCGTTCCCACCGTCGCTCAAGCGTAGCAACGTGGTCCGGCTGGTTAAGAACCTGTGCCTCTGCCTGGCTATCGACATGTGCGGTTCGCCCACCGTCCGGTAGCTCGGCGAGGATGAACGGCCCGCCGTGGCCTGGATACATGCCGACAGACAGGGGCACCACGTGCACCGACACCGATGGGAGCGTGGCGCACTCGGCCAGACGGCCGCACTGTTCCCGCATCAGCGCGCGGTCACCGTGCGGTGCACGACGAAGAACCAGCTCGTCAACGACTGCGATGAATAAGGGCGCCTGGTCACGGTTGAGGACTACCTGTCGCTCGATCCGGGCCGAGACGAGCTGGTCGATGGTGCTCGCGCTCAGGGTCTCGCCCGCGAGGGTTGCCCTCGCGTACCCCTCCGTCTGCAGCAGGCCCGGCACCCAGGCCAGCTCGAACCACCGCAAGGATATCGCCTCGCGCTCAATGTCTGCCCACTGCCGGAACCAGGCGGGCTCTTTGCGTTTCAGGACGTCCGGCCATAGGTCACCGACGTCCTTGTTCAATATCTGGGCGACCTGGGCACGCCGTCGGGGCTGCGGGATCCGTCCCGGCGTAATCCAGCGACCTGCCGTCTTTGGATCTACACCTGTCTGAGCTGCGAGAGATTCGGCAGTCTCCCCTGCCTCAGCCATCGCCGCCAGAAGCGCATGGTTCATCTTGCCTCCCCAATGGACGTCCGTGATATCCGACGACCATACATCAACGGAGTGTGCATGTCCGGCCACGAGGGGCAAGGTGGTTTGCGAGGAGGCGTGGCCGGTGGAGGTTCGAGCCCGGCGGCTGCGTCAGCGGGGGCGCTCCCGAGGGGGAAGGGTGGGAGCGCCCCCTCCCGCAACCGAGGAGGTGCCGTGTTGTTCGTGTTCCGTCGGTGGTGGTCCGGGTGGCCGTGGATCCTCGGGTCCGCGCTCCCGATCCCACCCGAGGCGATGCCGCCTCCGACAGGCCAAGCGTGGGCCGACAGGCGCGCGGGCAATCTGCGATGGTTTCCGCCGCTCGTCGCCCGCCGCACCCCACGGAACGGGGGCCACCATGTCCGATAGACCTTTGGTCAAGGTCGGTGATGTCTTCACGGTCGACGCCACCGCCTACATGAACGGCCACGGGCCGTTTGAGTGGTCGGACGGCTCCGACCCTCTGACACTGCGGGTCACGCACTACCCCGTACACGTCGCTCTCGGCCGTACCAACTGGGTTGCCCTGGTCGGCGTCGCGCTGGCGCCGGACGGCGACGCGGGGACGGAGTGGGTCGGCGTCATCCGCACGGCCGCACTCCCCGGCTACCGCCCGCCCCCATGCGCCTTTGGGTGTGCCCCATGTCCGCCTCTGTGAACGGGCCGGCGCCCCAGCCGCCCACACTCGCCGAGCACACGCCGATACCGGAACTCTGGATCTGCCGGATCGATGCCCACCCGTGGCCATGCGCCGACGCCCGCCTCCACCTGCTCGCGGGCTTCAAGGGCCGGACGCTCGCCCTGAACCTCTACCTCGCCCCGCTCTTCGTCGAGGCCCTTAACGACCTGTCGGCAATCGATCCGGGGTTGGGCGACCCGCCGGCACCCCGCGCGATCTTCGACCGCTTCATGGGCTGGATACCGGTGCGCAGAACGTGATGAGCGGCAAACATCCGACCCGGACGGAGAATCAGTAGCCGAGGCTGCGCTTCCCGCTGGCGGCGTGTTTCGCCGACACGCCCGGATGGGTACTGACGCCGTACCGGTGCCAGGCTCTCAGGCGAGGAGACAGCAATGCGTAGAGGTACATCGGCCGGAGCGGCCATCCTTGTCATCTGGTTGATCATCGGCGCGATTGCGGCGGGACAGCGCGGCTACTTCAACAACGACAACGAAAGCTGCGCCGAGGCCGGTACGACGATCGTGACGATCATTGCCGGCCCGCTGAATTACGTCGGGCTGAACCCAAAGGTCAACTGCGAGGTACCGCAGCCGTCCAGGTGACGGACCTCCAACCAGGCGCACCGGCCAGCGGGCCGGCACACGGGAGCCCCGCCCGTGTGCCGGCCCGCTGGCCGGTTGGGTTCCGACGCCACGGGTTGGCCCGCTGGCCAACTGGGTTCCGACGCCATGGCTTGGCTCGCTGGAAGGCCGCGCTGACATTTGTCACGGATGAGCGTGCGTACGGCATGGGCGGTGATGACTTAGCGCACTAGAGCCGTCACGGTCCCGTACACGAGACTCGAAGCGTTGATCGAGTCTTGGATCCGGATGCGGGTCCACCGGAGGAGTCGCCGACGATGGACGAACGCTACGACGCGTACTGCGCCGCCGACCCGCTCTTCTACGACTCCGTCGCCACCACCAGCGCCCCGACCACCGAATTCGCCGTGGCCGCCCGTTCCGTGCCGGCGGGTTGGCAACGCGAACCGAAGGACGACTGGTTTGTCTACGGTCCCGCCGACGCGGCCCTACCGCCGCAGGGCTGGAAGGTCCACCTGTCCGCGTGCCTGGAGAACGCCGACCGGGTGCTCGGGACGGCCTGGGACTACTGCGTGGCGCGCGGACTGTCGTTCAAGTTCCTCCGTGGCCCGCGCCTGCTCCTGCTCCGCAACGCCAAGTACGCCCCGCGCGGTTCCAGCGGCAAGTTTGTCACCATCTACCCCCGTGACGAAGCCGAGCTGGAGCTGGCCTGCAAGGAACTGGACGAACTACTCACCGGCGAGGCCGGGCCGTACATCCTGAGCGACCTGCGCTACGGCGCCGGCCCGGTCTTCGTACGCTACGGCGGCTTCGCCGCGCGGTACTGCCTCTCGCCGCACGGGCAGGTGGTGCCGGCGATCGCGGATGCCGACGGAACGCTGGTGCCGGACCGCCGCGAGCCGGTGCTGCACGTGCCGGACTGGGTGACGTTGCCGGACTTCCTCACCCCGCATCTCGCCGCCCGCAACGCCACCACCACCAACGAGCTGCCGTACCGGATCGAACGGGTGATCCACTTCTCGAACGGCGGTGGGCTCTACGTCGGGCGTGACCTGCGCACCGATGCCCCGGTGGTGTTGAAGGAGGCTCGCCCGTACGCGGGTCTGGACGCGACCGGCGCGGACGCGGTGACCCGGCTGGCCCGGGAGGCGGAGATGCTGCGCCGGCTGGCCGACGTCCCGGGCCTGCCCCGGGTGCACGACGAGTTCGGCCTCGGTGAGCACCGGTTCCTGGCGCTCGGGTTCGTCGAGGGTCGTGCGCTGAACAAGGTCCTGGTCGAGCGCTACCCGTTGATCGACGCCGACGCGGACGCCGACCGGCTCGCCGGGTACGTGACCTGGGCGCAGGACGTGTACCGGCAGGTCGAGGCGACCATCGAGGCGATCCACGAGCGCGGTGTGGTCTACGGCGACCTGCACCTGTTCAACGTCATGATCGATGCTGAGGACCGGGTGACACTGGTCGACTTCGAGGTGGCCGCGCCGATCGGCGAGACCACGCGGCCGGGACTGCGCAACCAGGGCTTCGCCGCGCCACGCGACCGGGCCGGGTTCGCCGTCGACCGGTACGCGCTGGCCTGCCTGCGGCTGGCGCTGTTCCTGCCGTTGACCTCGCTCGTCCGGCTCGCCCCGGCCAAGGCCCGGCACCTCGCCGACATCATCGCCGCTCACTTCCCGGTCTCCGGGCCATGGCTCGACGCGGCCGTCGACGAGATAACCGGCCCGGTCGAGCCCCTTCCCGCCCACGACCGCCACCCGCTGGACAGCACCGACGGCGGTGGTGACCCGGCGGGCTTCCGGCCCGACCCGACCGGCTGGCCAGGGTTGCGGGAGCAGCTTGCCGGCGCGATCCTGGCCAGCGCCACCCCGGACCGAGCGGACCGACTCTTTCCCGGCGACATCGAGCAGTTCAGGTCGGGCGGCCTCAACCTGGCCCACGGTGCGGCCGGTGTGCTGTACGCGCTCGCGGTCAGCGGCGCCGGCCGCTACCCCGAACACGAGACCTGGCTGGTCGAACGAGCCCTTGACCCGCCCTCCGGCAGCCGCTGTGGTTTCTACGACGGGCTGCACGGGGTGGCGTACGCGCTGGAGCATCTCGGTCACCGCCAGCGGGCGTTGGACGTACTCGACATCTGTCTGGGTGAGCCGTGGACACGACTCGGTCACGACCTGGCCGGTGGACTTTCCGGGATCGCGCTCAACCTGGCCGAACTGGCCGAGCGGACCGGTGAGCCGACGCTCTGGGATGCCGCGTGGCAGGCCGCCGACCTGGTCACGCGACGGATTGGCGAAGCCGACACCGACACCGACACCGGGACCGGCACGGGGAGCAGTGGCGGCCGACAGCCGTACGCGGGGCTGACCCGTGGCCTGTCGGGGCCGGCGTTGATGTTCCTGCGCCTGTACGAGATCTCCGGCGACCCGACCCTGCTCGACCTCGCCGGCACCGCGCTGCGCCAGGACCTGCGGCGTTGCGTGATCCGCTCGGACGGGGCGATGGAGGTGGACGAGGGCTGGCGGACGATGCCGTACCTGGCCCACGGCAGCGTCGGCATCGGGCTCGTGCTGGACCAGTATCTGCGACACCGCCCGGACGAGGAACTCGCCCGAGCCGCCACGGCGATCCGCCGGGCCGCCCGGTCGCCCCTCTACGTCCAGTCCGGCCTCTTCGCCGGCCGGGCCGGGATCGTCGTCTACCTCGCCGCCCGGATCGCAGCGACGACGCCGGAGACGGCGGGATACGACTCGGTGGGACCCGACTCGGTGGGATACGGCGCGGCGGGATCCGGGCCGGGGGCGGCGGGGGACGACCGGTCGGAGTTGGACGGTCAACTCCGACGGCTGTCCTGGCACGCGATGCCGTACCGGGGGCGCCTCGCGTTTCCCGGTGAGCAGTTGCTGCGCCTGTCGATGGACCTCGCCACCGGCACGGCCGGGGTGTTGCTCGCCATCGCCTCGGCCCGGTCGACGCAGCCGGTGTCGCTGCCGTTCCTGCGCCCCTGGCGCCCACCGTCGCCGACTTCACCCGGCGGGCACCACCCGAAGCTCCCTCGCGTCCGCGGGGGCGAACAACCGATCGAACCGAAATGAGGTGGCACGACATGGCGCTTCTGGACCTGCAGGGCCTGGAACTGACCGCGGCCGAGCTCAAGGGCGGCGACCCGGGTGGAAGCCGGGCGAGCCTGCTGCTCTGCGGCGACAGCTCGCTGTCCCTGGTGACCTGCAACTGACCGGGTCGTAACCGGGCCCTGGGTGGGGCCGCAGATACCCCACCCAGGGTTGTTGTCCTGGTCGGCGGGGTCAGATCCAGCCGGCGTCGTGGGCCTTGCGCACCGCCTCGATCCGGGTGCGCGCGCCGGCCTTGGTCGCGATCCGGGACAGATGATTGCGTACGGTCCCCGGTGACAGGCCGACCCGGGCGGCGATCTCGACCACCGGTGACCCGTCGGCGGCGATCTCCAGGACCTCGGTCTCCCGGGCGGTCAACGGACTCTCCGTGCTGAGCGCCGCCGCGACCAGTTCGGCGTCGACCACCGGCTCGCCACGGGCCAGCCGGCGCACCCCGTCGACCACCCGCTGTGGCGGCACGTCGTTGCCGAGGAAGCCGACGGTCCGGCTCCGGCTGTGCAGCGCGCCGCCGAGCGTACGGGGCCGGCGACTGTCGACCAGGACCAGCACCGGACAGGGGTGGTCGTAGCGTCGCTCTGTCTCGGCCGCCCGGCTCGGCCCGTAGAACCCGGAGTCGACCACCGCCACGTCGGGGCGGCTCGACCGGATGGCGGGCTCGACCTGCTCGATCCGGTCGAGTTCGGCGACGACGTCGATGTCGTCCTCAACGGTCAGTACAAAGGCGAGCGCGCCACGGACGAGCGCGCCGTCGAGAGCCAGCAGTGTGCGGATCAATCTATCGTCGCCTCTTCCGGGTTCGACAGAGTCACCATATGTAGGGATTTAAACACGGGACTCCGTCCGCCGCCCGGTGGCACGACGATCCGTCGTACGGAGCCACCCGTCGCGCGGCATGCAGAGCCACCGTCGCGCAACGCTCAGAGCCACCCGTCGCGCTGCGCCCGGCGGACCGCTTCCAACCGGTTACGGGCACCGGTCTTGCGCAGGATCACCGTCAGATGGTTGCGCACCGTCCCGTACGCCAGGTAGAGCCGGCAGGCGATCTCCCGCACCGGCAGACCCTCCGCCGCCGCCCGCAGTACCTCCCGCTCCCGTTCGGTGAGCGGTCCGACCGGTGGGCTCAGCGCCGCCACCGCCGTGGCCGGGTCGATCACCCGCTCCCCCGCCGCCACCAGTCGGACCAGCCGGAGCAGTTCGGCCGGCGGGAGGTCCTTGTCGACAAATCCGCGTACGCCCGCAGCCAGCGCGGCCTGGAGGGTCTGCGGGCAGCGCCGGGTGGTCAGCACCAGCACCGCGCTGCCCCGCGCCCGTTGACCGAGTTGCCGCAGCACGGGCAGCGGGTCGAGCCCGGTCAGCTCGATGTCGATCAGTACGACGTCCGGCCGCTCACGCCGGACGACGGCGACGAGGTCGGCGCGGGGCGCCAGGTCGGCGACCACCTCCAGGTCGCCCTCGCTGGCGAGCAGCATCCGCAGAGCACCCCGGAGCAGCCCGATCTCCTCGACGATCAGCACGCGGATCACGAAGCCTCCCGATCTCGCTGCCGGCCGGGCGATGATCCTCGTACGGATTGAACCGCTCGACATCGTAACGGCACGTCACGAGTCCCGCACGTTACGCAAGCTGTCCCGATCGAGCGGAAGCGCTGTTCGGTGGTGGTGGTTATCTTGTGCGGATGCCGCCCACCGGTCTCCCCGTGCCGCCGATCGTGCAGTTCCACAGCCGACCGGAGACTGTGGATCTTGCTTGGGGCCATCCCGACCCGGCGAGCCTGCCGATGGCGGAGTGGACCGACGCGTACGCCGGGGCGTTGCGACGGTACGGCGGCTCCGCGCTGACGTACGGCTACGCGAACGGGCCCGGCCCACTAATCGAGTGGCTGGCCGAGCGCCTGGGACACACCGACGGGCGGGCACCCGACCTCGATCAGATCTTCGTGACCGCGGGCGCGTCACACGGGTTGGAGCTGGTCGCCGCGCTGCTCTGCGGTCGCGGGGACACGGTGTTGGTCGACGCGCCCACCTACCACCTGGCGTTCCGGATGCTCGCCGACCACGGTGTGACCCTGCTGCCGGCGCCGTCGGACCCCGACGGGATCGATCCCTCGGCAACCGGTGAGCTGGTGCAGCGGCTGCGCCGGGAGGGGCACCGGGTGCCGCTGCTGTATCTCGTGCCGACCTTCGGCAACCCGACCGGGCGTTCGCTGGCCGGGCCACGCCGAGCGGAGCTGGTCGCGGTGGCCGAGCGGACCGGGCTGGTCCTGGTCGAGGACGACACCTACCGGGAGCTCGGCTACGACGGGCCGGCACCGCCGTCGCTGTACAGCCTGGCCGGGGACGGGGTGGTGGTCCGGCTCGGCTCGTTCTCCAAGACCGTGGCGCCGGGGCTCCGGCTCGGCTGGCTGACCGCCGCGCCGCCGCTGGTCGCCGCGCTCGCCCGGCGCGGTTACGTCGACAGCGGCGGCGGGGTCAACCACGCCACCGCGCTGGCGATGGCGGAGTTCGCCCGGCTCGGGTCGTACGAGCGGCACCTCGCATCGGTTCGGCTCCGCTATCGCGAGCAGCGAGACGCGCTGGTCGCGGCCGTGCGGCAGCACCTGCCGGAGGTCACGTTCGCCGTCCCGTCCGGCGGCTGGTTCCTCTGGCTGCGGCTACCGGGTCCGGTCACCGCCTCGGCGCTGCTGCCGTACGCGGAGACAGACGGGGTGTCGTACCTGCCCGGCACGCACTTCTTCGTGACCGACTCCGGGGACGAGTATGTCCGGCTGTCGTACTCCCTGTTCGGGCCGGAGACCCTGGTCGAGGGGGTGCGTCGGCTGGCCCGCGCCATGGCCCGGTCCGGCGACCCGGTTAGACGGGGCACCGACGCCCGGAGCTGACCGGGCTCAGCCGAGGGTGTCCGAGCCCGCACCCGTCGACTCCGGGTCCGGCGACCCGCTGAGGGTCGGGTCGGGGGTCGGCGACGTGCTCGGGGTCGGGGTTGGGGTCGGTTCCACGGTGGGTGAGGTGGACGGCGACGGGGTGGTGCTCGGCGTCGCGGACGGGCTGCCGGTCGGGGAGCTGCTGACCGGCGGGGTCCGCGTCGGCGTCTGCGTCGGGCCGCCGGAGGCGGGGTTGTGCGGGGTCTTCACCGGGCGGGGACCTCCACCGGTGCCGTACGGCCTCGGGTTCGGGTTCGGCACGAGACCCGGGGGCGTGATCGACTGCGCGGCTCCGCCACCGCCGCTGCTGCCCGGCGCCGACGGGGTGACCAGGGTGCTCTCGACCGAGGTCGGGGTCATCGTCGTGGTGATGCCGGTCGGGCTGACCGAGGTCGGGTCGCCGTTCGGCGTGTTCGCGAGACCGGCCGGCGCGGCGGCGCCGATGTTCTGGACCGTCCGGCCACCGGGACGGACCGGGGTCCGCTGCGGCCCCGGGATGTCGACGGCGGTGAGCGCGACGCCGAGCCCGGCGCTGCCGACGAGGATGGCCGCGAGCACCCCGATCGCCGGCCGGGACGGGGGCGGTTGCGGACGACGGTGGGCAGGCACGAGGACTCCCGTACGGGTGGGCGGTGAAAGCCGTGGTCAGTGGAGCGGACCTGACCCTGCCCGGTACCCGCACCGGCACGCAACGGCATCAGGTCCCCCTGTGGCTGATGTCATAGCCAATCAGCATCAGGCCGGCAATACGAGCATCAGACGGATATGCCGGACTAGCAGATTTTCACAGGCGGTTGGTCGGAATCTTTATCCTCGCGTCGCCGCTCGAAGCGACCCGACTCCCGGTCGTCGTGCCAGGGTGAACCCATGACCACCCTGGCCCAACTCCGCAAGACCGCCCTCTCCCTGCCGGAGACGGCCGAGCAGGGCGTCCGCGACGGCACGGTCGTGTTCAGCGTTCGCGACAAGCCGTTCGCCTCGACGAGCGACGACAACCACGTGCGGCTCCATTTACCGGAAGCGGAGGCCGACAGGGTCCTCGCCGAGCACCCGACCGCCGAGTGGTTGACCCACGGCACGGCACGGATCGGCGTACGTGTCCCACTCCGGGACATCAACGGCCAGCAACTCAACCACTGGGTCCGGCGGGCCTGGCTCGCGCGCGCACCGAAGCGGCTCGCGGCACAACTGGCCGCCGCCGACACCTCGGCCCCCGGTGCGGTCGGCGACCTGCCCAGGACGATCGGAGGGCCCGCCACCAGGGCGCTGGCCAGCGCCGGCATCACCACACTCGCCCAGGTCGGCGAGCTGACCGAGGCGCAACTGCTGGCGATGCACGGTGTCGGTCCGAAGGCCGTACGCATCCTGAACGAGGCCCTCGGCGCCAGCGAAGGTCCCGCCGAGCGCTGAATTAGGATCGTGGCGACGACCGAGTTCATGATCAGGCCCGGCGGCCGACCCACACCTGGCGCCGAGCGAGTGGTACGGGAAGAGATGTCAGCGATGGATACCACCGAATACGACCTCATCGTGCTGGGCGCCGGTCCGGTCGGCGAGAATGTCGCCGACCGCGCCGTCCGGGGCGGCCTGACCACCGTGCTCGTCGAGCACGAACTCGTCGGCGGCGAGTGTTCCTACTGGGCCTGCATGCCCTCCAAGGCGCTGCTCCGCTCGGCCCAGGTGCTGCGCGCCGCCCGGCAGGTGCCCGGCGCCGCCCAGGCCGTCACCGGCGCGCTGGACGTGCAGGCCGTGCTCAACCGGCGCGACTCGTTCACCAACAACTGGTCCGACGAGGGTCAGGTGCAGTGGGTCGAGGGGGCGGGGATCTCCCTCGTACGCGGCCACGGCCGGATCAGTGGGCCGAAGCGGGTCACGGTCACCGGGCCGGACGGGACGACCACCGTGCTCACCGCACGTCACGCGGTTGCCGTGGCCACCGGTTCGGATGCCTTCATTCCCGGCATCGCGGGGCTGGACGAGGCCGACCCGTGGACGAGCCGGGAGGCGACCAGCGCGAAGACCGTACCCGAGAGTCTTGTCGTGATCGGCGGAGGTGTCGTCGCCGCCGAGATGGCGACCGCGTACGCGAGCTTCGGCACCACGGTCACGGTGATCGTGCGCGGTCGGCTGCTGCCCGGGGCCGAGCCGTTCGCCGGTGAGCTGGTCGCCAAGGCACTGCGCGAGCAGGGGGTCACCGTACTGCTCGACACGGAGACGACCCGGGTGGTCCGGGACGGCGCCCACGTCACGGTAGAGACCAGCGGCGGGGCGACGATCACCGCCGAAGAGGTCCTGGTCGCGACCGGTCGTACCCCGCGCACCACCGACCTCGGCCTGGACTCCATCGGCCTGACCCCGGGTGAGTGGCTGCGCACCGACGACACGATGCTCGTGCCGGGCTTCGACTGGCTCTACGCCGTCGGTGACGTCAACCGCCGTGCCCTCCTGACCCACCAGGGCAAGTACCAGGCTCGGGCGGTCGGCGACGTGATCGCGGCCCGCGCGGCCGGGGCAGCCGTCTCCGACGCCCCGTGGGGGACGCACGTGGCGACCGCCGATCACCGGGCGGTGCCGCAGGTGACCTTCACCGATCCCGAGGTGGCCTCGGTGGGCCTCACCGCGCAGGCCGCGCGCGACGCCGGTTTCCAGGTGCGGGTGGTCGACTACGAGATCGGCAACGTCGCGGGCGCGAGCGTGCACGCCGACGGCTACACCGGCACCGCTCGGATGGTCGTGGACGAGGAGCGCAAGGTCCTGCTCGGGGTGACCTTCGTCGGCCCCGAGGTGAGCGAACTGCTGCACGCTGCGACGATCGCGGTGGTCGGCGAGGTCCCGATCGACCGGCTGTGGCACGCCGTGCCCTCGTACCCCACGGTCAGCGAGGTCTGGCTGCGGCTGTTGGAGGCGTACGGGCGCCCGACCGCGTAGCCGTCCCGGGGCGTCAAGGGCGGCTGACGCACCCCGGTCGGGTCCCGGCCGCCCGCCACCGAACTGGGCGACCGGGACCCGACCGGACGTCCTCGGTACGTCCACGAGCCGACGCCGGACGAGGGCCCGGCCGACTCCTTCTCAGGAGCGGCGGACGGTGAACAGGTCACCGGGTTGGCAGTCGAGTTCCTGGCAGAGTGCGGTCAGGGTGCTGAACCGGATCGCCCGTGCCCGTCCGTTCTTCAGCACGGAGAGGTTGGCGAGGGTCAGGCCGACCCGGTCGGCCAGCTCGGTCAGGGTGAGGCCGCGTTCGGCCAGGAGCTTGTCCAGGTGGACATCGACGCGGTGCTCGTCCTCGGGCGGCATCAGATGACCGTCTCCAGTTCGGTCCGCATCGCCGACCCGCGCTTGAGGATTTCGGCGATCGCGAGGAACCCGAAGCCGACCAGTAGGAACAGCACGATCCGGGTCAGGTTCAGGGTGGCCGACCAGCCGCCGTCCGTGGTGACCCGCGCGGTCAGCCCGAGCGACGCGACCGTCTGGGCGGCCTGCGTAAGGATGCCGCCGACGATGGCGACCCAACCGATGAGCCGCAACCGCCGGACGGTGCCGTCGGTGAACGGGTCCGCGCGGCGGGCACGGCGCAGCGCGGCCCAGAGCAGGGCCAGCACCGCCGCGACCAGGGTCAGCGTCGGCAGCGTGGTCAGCAGGTACATCGCCGCCTGGCCCGGCGTGGGGTCGGCGACGAGCACGTCGACCTCACCGTCGACGACCGCGCCGGCCCGGAGGCCCCCGGAGGCACCGGCCACCCCCGTCACCGCCTCCACCGGCACCTGCGCGACCACGGGGCCGCCGCTGGCGAACGTGACGATGTGGAACACGACGGCCCCGGCCTGGACGGTCAGCGCCAGCGCGACGAGTCCTTGCAACTCGGCGAGCCAGTCAGGGTGGCGAATGCTCATGACACCTCCCACTTATCGATTAACGATATCTCGATAATCGATAAGGACCCGGCATGTTGTCAAGTGACGTAACCACCCGCGACGACCGCCGAACGCGCCGCTCGGTGGCGCCGCCGGCAGCCGGAGACACGAGGCTGTCCGGTTGTCACGTGGCGTTCAGGGTCGTCCCGGGAATCCGATCGGCCTCCGGTACGTCATATGGGGAGGGTATTCCCCTCCTCGCGACGGGCACGATCAGGTGACGTCGTAGACCACGACCTCGATGTCCCGTTGAGAGAGGGCGTCGACCACAAGGGGTTCGATCCGGTCCCACCGACCGCCGGCCAGCCCGGTGCCGATCCGTGGCATGTGGACTGACGCACGCAGTTCCAGCGCGTGCCGGCCGAGCGCTTCCAGGCACCGTTGGACGGCCTCGTACCTGATCGGGGGGCCGGCACTGCCGCGTCTGATGCCGCGTTGCGCGACCATGTTGGCCACCCAGACATCCGGGCGGACCTGGACCAGGCGGACCGCGCCGAGCCCGAAGTCGTTGCTGGCGCGCTCGCGGTGCCAGCGGCGGTAGTCCCGCTCCGGCTCCGGCCAGCGCCGCGACACGGCCAGCACAAAGCCCTTGCCCCAGCCGCCGAGGTCGTTGCAGACATGCGCGATGATCTTCGGTCCGCTGGCCTGCGGGCTGGTCGCGTCACCCTTGAGAATGGTCATCTGCCGCACACGGCGACAATGCCAGACGGGTACGACACCGACCGCACTGTGTGTGGTGAGTCGAAATGCCTCGGCTGTTCCCGGCCACCGGAGCCGAGGCCGGACCGCCAGCGTTCGCCAGACGTTCATTGGGCGTTGCCCGTCCTGGACGCGATCCGACCCCACCATCGGCCCGTGAGGCGCCCCTGGATCTTCGTGATCGCAATCGTCATCCTCGCCGCCCTCGGCGCGGGGATCGGATACCACTTCGGCTTACCCGGACGTCCGGACACCGTCCACGGTGTGGTCGGGTCGGAGAAGGCGGCGTTCTTCGCGGACCCGCGCGTACAGGACACCTTCGCCCGGCACGGGCTCCGGGTGGAGGTCGACGCGCGCGGCTCGGGCGAGATGTCGACCACCGTGCCACTGGGACGGTACGACTTCGCCTTCCCCGGCAGTGGGCACGCGGCCGAGCGGGTACGTCAGGTCCGCCCGGCCGTCGGCTCGTACGCACCGTTCGCCTCGCCGCTCGCGGTCGCGACCTTCACCCCGATCGTCGACCTGCTCGCCGCCCAGGGGGTGGTACGTCGGGCCGCCGAGGGTCACCGGGTGCTCGACCTGACAAGATTTCTCGACCTGGCCCGCCGTGACGTGCGCTGGGACCAGCTTCCCGGCAACGTGGTCTACCCGGCCCGGCGGGACATCCTGCTCACCACCACCCATCCCAGTGATTCCGGCTCCGCGGCGAGTTACGCCTGGCTGGCGGCCCGGCAACTCGGTGACCACGAGTCCGTCGACGACCAGGTGGTCCGGCTCTTCGCCGACCAGGGTGGCCTGGAACGGTCCACCGAGGACCCGTTCCAGAAGTACCTGACCCAGTCACTGGACTTCGCGCCGCTGGTGCTCGCCTACGAGGCCCAGTACGTCGAGGCGACCCGGAGCGGCCTCCTGCCCCGCAACGGAACCCTGCTCTACCTCTCGCCGACCGTACGCACGGTTCACACCCTGGTCGCGTTCACCGACCCGGGCGACAAGGTCGGGCGCCTGCTGAACACCGACGCCGGGCTGGTCCGGCTCGCCGCCGAGCACGGCTTCCGTACCGCCGACGAGTCGGTCTCCGCGGCCGTGCTCGCCGGGCTCTCCGCCGGTGGGGCGGCGCTGCCCGGCCGGATCAGCGACGTGGTGGACCCGCCCCCACCGGCGACCATCGAATCACTGCTCACCACTCTCGATGTACGCCTACGACCGTGACGACGAGGAGACGACGAGTGCGCCGTACCGCATATCTGACCCTGGTGGTGCTGCTCGCCGCCGTGGCCGGGTGCACCAGCCAGACCGGCCCCGAGCCCGCCGAGGGTTCGGAGGCCCCGTACAAGCGCGGCTCGGGCGTGCTGCGGGTGCTGGCCGGCTCGGAACTGGCCGATCTGGGTCCGATCCTGGCCCAGGCCGAGACGGCGACCGGGGTACGGGTGCAACTGACCGAGATCGGCACGCTCGACGGGATCGAGCGCGTAGTCTCCGGCGCCGCCTCGGCCGACCAGGACGCGACCTGGTTCTCCAGCAACCGCTACCTGGAGCTGCACCCGAACGCCACCGGCAAGATCGACGTGAGTACCAAGGTGGCCAACTCCCCGGTGGTGCTCGGGTTGCGTACCTCGGTGGCACGGGAACTGGGCTGGGACGCGCACCGGCCGACCTGGAGCGAGATCGCCACCGCCGCCGGGGAGGGCAAGTTCACCTACGGCATGACCAATCCGGCGGCCTCGAACTCCGGTTATTCCGCGTTGGTGAGCGTCGCCGCCGCCCTCGCCGGTACGGGTCGGGCGCTCGGCACGGCCGAGATCAACGCGCTCACGCCCCGGCTGCGGCCCTTCTTCGCCGGCCAGTCGCTGACCGCCGGCTCGTCCGGCTGGCTGGCCGACGCCTACGTCAAGCGGCAGGGCGGCGACGCCCCGGTGGACGGGCTGATCAACTACGAGTCGGTGCTCGTGTCGCTCAACCACGGCGGCAAGCTCGCCGAGCCGCTGACCATCGTCCACCCCGCCGACGGCGTGGTCACCGCCGACTACCCGCTGACGCTGCTCTCCGGCGCATCGGAGCAGGCCCGGACCAACTACGCGGCGATCGCCGACTTCCTACGCCGGCCGAGCACCCAACGCCGGATCATGGAGACCACGTACCGCCGACCGGCCGTACCGGGCGTCCCGCTCGCCGACTCGCTCGGTCCGCTCGAAGGCGGCCTGGTCGAGCTGCCGTTCCCGTCCCGGTACGACGCGGCGACCGCGCTGGTGACCGGCTTCGGCGACGCACTGCGCCGACCGGCGCGCACGATCTACCTGCTCGACGTCTCCGGGTCGATGCGCGGGGCCCGGCTGGACGGGCTCAGGTCCGCGCTGCTCGGCCTCTCCGGCGCCGACACCTCGATCTCCGGCGAGTTGACCCGGTTCAACGGCCGGGAACAGGTGATCCTGATTCCGTTCAGCACCAAACCGTCGGCTCCGCGCCGGTTCGACGTACCGGAGACGAACCGGGAACCCGCGCTCGACCGGATTCGTGGCGACGTACGGCAGTTGGCCGCCGAGGGCGACACCGCCGTCTACGACGCGCTCGTGAACGGTCTCGACCTGGCCCGCCAACTCGACGCGGCGGAACCCGGACGGATCACCTCGGTCGTGCTGCTCACCGACGGTGAGCGGACGGTCGGGAGGAGCTTCACGGACTTCCAGTCCTACCACGCCAAGCTGCCGGCGCGGGCAAAGGCCGTACCGGTGTTCGCCCTGCTGTTCGGCGAGGGCAACGTGGGTGAGATGACCGAGATCGCCGCGCTCACCGGCGGTCGTACGTTCGACGCGCGTACCGGCGCGCTGGCTGCCGTTTTCAAGGAAATCCGCGGCTACCAGTGACATCGCCGCCGGTGGACCGTGCGCCACGGGCAGGGTTCACCGGCGGCGCAGGCGTTCCACTCACCGCAGCCGTGGCGGGACCTGCTGGGGGTGGCGATCCGTTCGGCCGCCTCGGGCTCCGGCGTCGGCGAGGACTACACGTACGGTCGACCATCCCGACGGTCGGCGAGCCTGCCCGGTGTGATCCTGCCGAGCCTGCGACGCAGGCCGCCCCGGGTCTGCGTCGTCATCGACACCTCCGGATCGGTGAGCGACGCCGAGCTGGGCAGCGCGCTGCTCGAGGTCAACGCGATCGCCCGAGCCGTCGGCGGCCGACGCGACCTGGTCAGCGTGCTGCCGTGCGACGCGGCAGCCGGATTCGCCCGCTCGTTGTGCCGGTCCGAGGGGATTCCGCTGATAGGTGGCGGCGGCACGGATCTGCGTACGGGTTTCGCGACGGCACTACGGGCACGCCCCCGCCCGGAGGTCGTGGTGGTGCTGACCGACGGGCAGACGCCCTGGCCGGAGAGGCGGCCACCGTGCCGGACCGTGGTGGGTCTCTTCCCCCGGGAACGGAGGTCCGGTTCGTGGGACGAGAACGATCCCGACCACGTGCCGGACACACCGCCCGAGTGGGCGCGGGTGGTCGTCATCGGCTCGGTAACCGCCGGTGGATGAACGTGCACTCCGTGAGCGGAGGCAGAGCCGCCGCCCACGGAGCCCTGCTCAGTCCGTGACCAGGGCCGGCGTCGCGGTGCCGTGGATACGCCGGGAGTGCTTGGCGAACGCGCGCGGACCGAGGCGCGAGAACATGAACCAGGCGGGCGCCGGGAGGGTGTCCTTCAGGATCCGCACCTGCTCGGGCTCGGCGCCGTAAAGTGCCATGCCGAAGACCAACGGCAGCTTGCTCTTCGGCATCTTCCCCATCGTCGCGGCGGCCACCGCTTCCCACTCGGCGGCCGTCAGGTACTTGTCGATCAACGACAGTACGTGCGTCTCCTCGGTGTCCAGGTGCTCCACCATCGGTGGGATCATCCGCTCGACGGCGGCGGCGAGCGCCTCCCGCTCCCCGGTGCCCGCGGTACGGCGCCACTGGTCGAGCTTCGCGTCCACCTCGGCCAACGCGCGGTGGAGCGCCTCGTGCTGGTGCTCCATCGTCTCGACCATCGGGGTGATCTCGGCCGCTCCCCGCTCGAGCAGCTTCGGCCAGACCAGCAGGTCCTCACCCTCGTGATGCTTGGTCAGCACGAACGTGAGCAGTCCGACGTGGTCCGCGACCAGCCCGGCCCGGGTGACGTCACCTTCGGCGACCTCCCGGACCAGCCCCGGTACCGCCGCGAACTCGCGCCGGAAGACCTTGTGCACCACGTACATGTCACGACTGTCGGCCATCGGTGTGGCAGCGCTGGGCATTTCTCTTCGCTCCAGTGTTGGTTACTCGGCCCGGCCGGACCCGGTCCGGCGGGGCCCGAACGGAAAGCGCCTCGGTCCTGGCCGGGCCAGCGTGCCAGGTGCCGCTTGCGGCCGACTTGGAATCCACCAACCGGGTATCAGCCGGCGAGCGCGGACTCCGCCTCGGCCAGCCAGTACGTCGCGTCCCACCGCCGGGCCACCCGCGCCGCGAGCGCGAAGTGCCGCTCCGCCTCGTCGGCACGGCCCTGGAGGCGGAACAGCTCGCCGAGGGTCAGCGCGACCGGACGCATGACAACCGTCGTGCTGGAGAAACCGGCCAACTGCTCGCGCACCGGGAGCAGGGCGTCGATGACGGGCTGGGCCAGGTCCCGCCGGCCCAGTCTGACAACTGTCATCGCACGTATCGTGAACAGGGCCGACTGCACATAGTCGGGACGGTAGGCGTGTGTTCCGACCGGCACCTGCCGCGCCTCGTCGACCCGGCCGCTCTCGAAGAGGGCCAGCGCCAACAGGTCGTCGACGATCGGACCGAGCAACGGCCGCACCAGCCGGGTCGGTTCCAGAAGCTCGGCAAACCGCCGCTGGCTCAGCAGCAGGGTCGCCGTCCCGACGTAACGAAGGCCGGCGGCGTGCATCGAACCCTGCCGCCGCATTCCGTCGGCGGCCTCGTGATAGAGCCGCTGCGCGGTCGCGAAGTCACCGGCGATGTGCGCGAGGGCAGCCCGCGAGCACAGCTCGATTGCCAGCGCCTCCTTGAGCTGGTAGGTACGGGCGAGTAGGGCCTGCCGGTCGATGCTGGCGCGTACCTCGTCCGGCTGGTTGGAGGTGCCGGCGATGTTGCCGAGCACCTGCTCGGCGATCCACTGGTAGGTCACCAGTCCGTGCCCGTCGGCAAGATCGCACAGCTCGAGCGCCAGCTCCCGGCGCTCCGGCATTTCCAGGTCGTACCGCATGGTCCGTAGACGGGCGACCAGTGCGAGGGCGTGCAGCTCGGGATCGCCCAGCCCGCGGGCGATGGCCAACGCCTCCACGGCCGCCGCCGGGCCACGCGGGTCCGCCTCGCCGTCGAGTTCGTTGCCCAGTGCCTCCAGCAGCCGGCAGCGCTCGACCGGGCCGAGGTCCGCCTTGCGGAGCAGTCGGCTGAGCATCCCGACGACCCGGTGGTCCACGGCCCCGTACGCGCGAATCTGCCACGGCGTCGGCACGGTCCACGCGGTGAACGCGGCGACGAGCAGCTCGTCACGGCCGGATGCGGCGGCGATGTCGACCGCGCGGGCACGGGTGTCCCGGGCGGTGCCCAGCCCGCCGCCCCGAGCCTGGGCCCGCAGCAACCGACCGAGGAGGTCGACCTTCATGGCGTCACGGTCCCCGGCGACCGCGTCGGCGAGGTCGACCGCGTTGCCGAGCAGTTCGATCGCCGCGTCGTAGGCGTAGCGTCGCTCGGCCAGCTCCGCCGCGCGTACCGCGTAGTCGACCGCGAGTCGGGCGGTGTCGGACGATGCGGCGCGGGCGTAGTGGTGGGCCAGCGCCGGGTAGTCGTCGGGACGCAACCGGCGGGTGCAGGCGGCGACGCGGGCGTGCATCCTGGCTCGGCGCAGGTGCGAGATGTCGGTGTAGACCGTGTCGCGGACCAGGCCGTGAACGAATCGCACCCGACCCGGCACCGGCTCGGTGAGCAGCCCGGCGACCAGCCCCGCCTCCAACGAGTCGAGGACAACGGCCTCGTCGGCGTCGGCGGCCCCGACCAGGGTCGCCACGTCGGCCTCCCGCCCGACGACGGAGGCGAGCCGCAGCACCGCGACCGCCTGCGGTGGCAGGCGGGAAAGGCGCCGACGCAGCACGTCACGTACGCCGTCCGGCACGTCCGACGTGGCCACCAGGGCGCCCTCGGAGGCGAGTAGCTGAGCCGACTCGCGTACGTAGAACGGGTTGCCTCCGGTGCGTTCGCTGAGCGCCGCCACCGTCTCCGGGTCGACGGCGGTTCGGGCGTAGGCGCGGACCAGCCGTGCGACGTCGGCCGTCGCGAGTCCGTCCAGGTGTATCCGCCGGGGTGACCGGCGGGCCAGGTCCGCCATGGCCTGCCCGAGCCGCTCGCGGTTGTCGGTGGGCCGCAACGCCGCGACAAACAGGACCGGTGCACCGGTCGGCTCGGTGGCGCTGGTCAACAGCAGCAGCGTCTCCGCGTCGGCGGCGTGCAGGTCGTCGATGAAGATGGCGACCGGCCTGCGCGCGGCGGCAGCACGCAGCCAGGCCACGACGGCCCGGTGCAGCCGGAACCGACCGGCGGCAACGTCGGGGGCTTGGTCACGTTGGGAGTCGTCGAGCAGTGGGGCGAGTGCCGGTGCCAGTTCCCCCGGCGGCGTCTCCTCGGCGAGCCGCCGGAGCACCTCGACCCACGCCCAGGCCGCCGGTGCGCCCTCGACCTCGGGGCAGCGGCCGACCGCGACCAGCCAGCCGTGGTCGGCAAGCTCGCGCTGGAAGCGAGCGAGCAAACTGGTCTTGCCTGCGCCCGCCTCCCCGGTGAGCAGCGCGACCCGTTGCCCCTCCGTGGCCACCTCCTCGGCGATCGCCCTGAGCGTGGTCAGCTCGGCCTCCCGCCCGACGAACAACTCGTCGGGCGTCGGCAACGCCTCCACCTGTAACCGCGCGCCCAAGGCTGCGGCGGCAGCAGGCGGCGTGGCGGCAGCGGTCAGCGCAGCGGCCGGGGGCGTGGCGATCACCGTGCCGGCGACCGGCGGGAGCAGGTCGGTGCGCTGGCCCAGGATGGCGGTCTCCAGGTCGACCAGGGCCGGTCCCGGGTCGAGGCCGACTTCCTCGGCCAGGACCGCGCGTGCCCGGCGCAGCGCCGCGAGGGCGTCCCCCTGCCGACCCGTACGCCACAGCGCCAGCGCCAGCAGCCGCCAGCCCTCCTCACGCAGCGGCGCCTGCTTTGTCAGCACCTCCGCCTCGGGCACCGACTCGGCGGCACCGCCGGTCCGGATGCTCACCTCGACGAGCAGTTCCCGGGCGACCAGGCGCAGTTCCGCCAGCCGCGTCACCTCCGTCCGCGCCCACGACTCTGCCGCGAACTCCCCGTACGCGCCACCGCGCCACAGTTCCAGGCCGGCTTCGAGCAGAGGGCGGGCGCGCCCCGGGTCGGCGGCGCCGATCGACCGGGCCTGGGCGAGCAGGTTCTCGAACCGCCAGGCGTCGACGGCGTCGGTGGGCACCCTGAGCGCGTAGCCGGGGGGCGTGGTCACCAGCAGGCGCGCCGGCGCCCGGCGTTCGCGGGCCGGTTCCAGGAGTCGGCGCAGGTTGGAGACGTACGCCTGGAGGGAGCCGATCGCCCGGGGCGGCGCCTCGCCCCGCCACAGGTCCTCGATCATCCGGTCGACGGAGACAACCTCGCCCCGGGCCGACAGCAGCAGCGCGAGCACGGCCCGCTGGCGGGGCCCGCCGAGGTCGACCGGATCGCTCCCGTCGAACTCGACCTCGAACGGTCCCAGCACCCGCAGCAGCATGACGTGCGCAATCGTAGCCGCGTGGCCGTCGCCGGCACGGCTCGCCGGACCAGAGAGTCGGCCACGTCACCCAGTGCCCGCCGAGCGAGGTTTGCCCTTTTTCAGGTTCGCCCAGGAATTTCGTTCGCCGGCCGAACCGGCGGTGGACGTTGGCGAACGTCAGTGGGGACGTCCGGCACCGTTGGGTTGTGGTTTGGCCGGGTGTGGCCGGGATGTCACGCCACATGCATGCCGGCTGCTGACGATCACGGTAATTGCCGTTGTTCGATCCTCAGGAGCCCAGATGCGCAGACTGCTCCCCTTGGCGCTGTCCGTCCTCTCCGTCGCCCTCTCCGTCGCCGTGCCGGCCCAGCCCGCCCGGGCCGCCGCCGACGGGACGCTGACGGTGACGTCGCCGTCCGTCGCGGTCGGCACCGACCTCTCGTTCAGC
Organism: Micromonospora sp. NPDC050397; assembly: GCF_044901685.1. NCBI lineage: Bacteria > Bacillati > Actinomycetota > Actinomycetes > Micromonosporales > Micromonosporaceae > Micromonospora > Micromonospora sp. NPDC050397. The sequence goes on along the minus strand of NZ_JBJDPS010000001.1, from coordinate 913,178 downwards.
TACTCCACGCCCCGACCCGACGCGAAGAACTGGGTGGGGCTGTACACCGATCCGGGCAACGGACCCGTCAACGAGACAAACGCCGGGCCGTCGACCAGGTGGGCGTACGCGCCTTCGGCCAACGGTTCCGGCACCCTGCCCACCACGGGGCTCGCCCCGGGCGCCTACGTCCTGTACCTCCTCTACGACGACGGGTACACCTGGCTCGCGCAGCCGGTTCGGGTACGCCTGACCGCCGCGCTTCCCGGCACCCTGACCCTCGGCTCGACCACGGTCGCCGCGGGCACGCCGATCCCGCTCACTTACACGACGTCGAAGCCGAACGCCAAGAACTGGGTCGGGCTCTACCGGAACCCCGGCAACGGGCCGGTTGACCAGACGTACGTTGGACCGTCGCTGAGCTGGACCTACACCACGGGCTCCAGCGGATCGGCCGCGCTGTCCACATCGGGTCTCGCGGCCGGTGACTACATCGTCTACTACCTGTTCAACGACGGGTACACCTGGCTCGCCCAGCCCGCCACGCTACGGCTGACCAGCAATGCCGCCCCGCGCTTCCCGACCTCGGTGTTCACCCTGCGCAACGCCAAGGTCGGCGCCGCCTATTCGGCGACGGTGCAGGGGCTCGTGCAGGGAGACAGCACCCGTCTGAGCTTCGCCAAGACCTCCGGGCCGGCGTGGGCCACGGTCTCCTCCAGCGGTGCCGTCACCGGCACCCCGACCACGGCGGGCAGTGCCACGCTCGGCATCCGCGCCACCACCGCGTCCGGCACCGCCGACGCGACGGTGACGATCCGCGTGCAGTCCGGTGCGCTCGTCCCGCAGTTCAACGCGCTGAGCTGGAACCTCTGGCACGGCGGCACCGCGGTCTCCGGCGGCCTGGAGAAGGAGCTGAAGTTCCTGCTCGAACGGGACATCGACGTCGTCGGCATCCAGGAGAACCAGGGCAGCGCCGCCCAGACCCTCGCCGCGTCGCTGGGCTGGTCGTACTTCCAGAACTCCGACACCGCCGTGCTCAGCCGCTACCCGATCACCGCCACGACGCCCACCGTCGCCGGCTCGGCCGTCGCCGCCAGGATCGACCTGGGCTCCCGTTCGCTGCGGCTCTGGAGCGCCCACCTCGGCTACACCCCGTACGGCCCGTACGACGCCTGCTTCGGACGCATGAGCACCCAGCAGCTCCTGAACCGGGAGTCGGCCTCGGGCCGGACCGGTCAGATCAACAGCATCATCGCCGCGATGTCGGCCGACCTCAGCGGCTCCTCGGCCACGCCCGTGCTGCTGACCGGTGACTTCAACGCCCCGTCCCACCTCGACTGGACGTCGACGAACTCCCGCTGCGGCTACGGAGCCGTCCCGTGGCCCACCTCCACGGTCCCCGCCAACGCCGGCCTCGTCGACTCCTACCGCCAGGCCCGCCCCAACCCCTCGACCGATCCGGGCGCCACCTGGTCCCCCGTCTACAAGACCTTCACCGGTGGCTACGGCTACGACTCCCACGCCGGCGAGCCCGAACCCCAGGACCGCATCGACTTCATCCACTACAAGGGGCCGCTCACCGTCCTGTCCTCCGACGCCGTGTGGGAAGGCAGCCCCTCCCAGTCCAACCCGTCCGCCAACGCCTGGACCTCGGACCACGCGGCGGTCCTCACCGTCTTCCGGCTCAACTGACCCTGGGCGGCACCCGGCGGCGGCGTGGGAGTCCTCTCCCGCGCCGTCGCCGCCGCGTACGGACGGGTCGTTGCGTGACCGCGTCGGGACGCCCCGATCGACGGGCCTGTCGCCCGAGACTCGTCGCGACGCTTGTGGCCGTGAGTGGAAGCGCTCAAGGCGGAGCCTTTGAACCCGATCGACGCAGCTCATAGCATCCAAGTCACAGCCCACCCACCTGATGAGGCGACGTCTCACGCGATCAGCGCACCCACGAACGCGCGGACATACCAAGGGAGTCTTCGATGACGACGGTCCTCGGTCTAGGCGGTTCAGGCCATGACTGGTCGGCATGCGCGATTCGCGACGACAGGGTCGTCGCGATCGACGAGGAACGGCTGACCCGGCACAAGTACGGCGTCGGCTCCGACCTGCTCGCCGGGGCCAGCCGGCGCACCGTACTGGACGCGCTGGGCGAGGTGCCCGGCGATGTCCGGCACGTGGTCGCCTGCGACCTGGTGCCGCGTACGTTCACCCACGCCTACCGGGACCGGCTCGTCCGGATCAACCACCACCTGGCCCACGCCTACAGCACGTTTGTCGCGTCCGGCTATCCCGACGCGGCGATTCTCGTCTGTGACAACTCCGGCAGCCTGCTCTCCGGCCAGCGGGTCGGCGGGTCAGACCGGGTCGCCGAGACGATCAGCTACTACCAGGGCAACTCCGAGGGGATCACGCTGCTCGACAAGGTCAGCGGTGCGCACCAGGTGGAGGCGACGAGCGAGTCCGCGTACTACCAGCCGGGGTCGACCGACAACTCCCTCGGGCAGTTCTACCGCAGCGCGAGCCTGGCGATCGGGCTCTCCTACAGCGTCGACGACTCGCAGACCTACCCGGTCAGCGAGGACGGCAAGACCATGGGGCTTGCCCCCTACGGCGACACCCGGTTCGTGGACGAGGTTGTCGGGCTCATCTCGTTCCTGCCCGAAGGGCAGTTGCAGATCTCCGCGGACGAGGTCGACCGTACCTTCGCCAAGCTTGTCGCGGATGGTGACTTCGAGGTCAAGGCCGCTCTGGCCCGTGCGGCCCAGGAGGCGCTGGAGCGGGCGCTGTTGCACTGCGCCCGCGCGCTGCACGCTCGTACCGGGGCGACGAGACTCTGCCTCGCCGGTGGGGTGGCGCTCAACAGCGTCGCCAATGGGCGCATCCTGCGCGAGACGCCGTTCGAGCACGTCTTCGTGGTGCCCGCCGCCGGTGACAACGGCATCTCCCTGGGCTGCGCCTACTACGCCGCGCACCGGCTCCAGGGTCGGGCCATCGCCGACCTGCCCCGGCTGACCGACGCCTATCTCGGCCCGGTCTACCCGCAGTCGCGGATCGACGAGGCGATCAGCAAGGGCGGCCTGGTCGCCGAGGAGTGCGCCGACCTGCCCGACCGGGTCGCCGGGCTTCTCGAAGCGGGAGCCTTCGTCGCGTGGTTCGACGGCGGATCGGAGTTCGGTCCGAGGTCACTCGGGCACCGCAGCATCCTGGCCGCGCCGTACCCGGCCGACGTCAAGGACCGGCTCAACGACCAGGTGAAGTTCCGGGAGTGGTTCCGCCCGTACGCGCCCATCGTCCTGGCCGAGCAGACGACGCGGTATTTCGATCTCACGCAGGAATCGCCCTACATGCTGATCGTCGCCAACGTGCTACAGCCGGACGCGATCCCCGCGGTCACACACGTCGACGGTACGGCCCGGGTGCAGACCCTCGGTGAGACCACCAACCCCCGCCTGTACGCGGTGATCTCCCGCTTCGCCGCCCGTACCGGCGTTCCCGTGGTGCTCAACACGTCCTTCAACGTGGCCGGTCAGCCGATCGTGGAGACCCCGGAGGACGCGGTCACCGCCTTCGTGTCGATGCGGCTCGACTACATCGTCATCGGTGACCGGCTCTTCAAGCACCCACACCGTGACAACTATCGCTGAACCCCGGCGGGTGGCGTAGCGACCTGGCCGAGACACGGGCCGGCGGCCGGCGCGGTCGGGTCGGGCCCAGGATCGCCGCGCCACCCCGACCGCGCCGGCCACCGACCGAGGACCGCCGTCGACCCGCAGGTCCAGGATCTGCGCTCAGGGTACGGGCGCGGCCGACGAGTAGCAGGCTTCCACGATCGACAGTACGTCGCGTACGCAGTCCAGCGACCGCTTGGTTGTCGTGTCGTCGTCGGCGGTCACGAGGTCGTCGAGGAGCCGGTCGTACTCGGCGCCGACCGTGGTGTCCGGCAGCGCCACCTCCTCGACCTCCCCCGCGCTGCGGACACGCAGGGACGCCCTCGGCAGCCGGTGCGGGCTGAAGCCGAACGTGGTACGCAGCCGCGCCGACGCGTCCGTGCCGTGCAGGGTGATCGTCGTCCGGTCGACCTCTTCGTGTGACGCCCAGGCGAACCGTAGCCCGAGCGCGTAGCTGTCGGTGGTCACCAGCCCGGTGAGCTGATCCTCGACATCGCCCGCACAGGCCCGAGCACCGGCGGGAGCAGCGGCCGAGGAGGGCTGCCAGAGCGCGGCTCCATCCCGTCGGCGCAGGAAGTCCGCGGTGGCGGTGGCGACGGCGGCGCGTACCCGGACCGGGCCCCAGAGGTCGTGGGCCACGTCGAGCACGTGCCAGCCGAGGTCGACGAGTGCTCCCCCACCGGCGCTGGCGCTGTCGGTGAACCAGTGACGTTGCGGGATTCCTCGGCCGCGTACCCAGCTCAGTTCGGCGAGTCGCGGTGTGCCCAGCCGGCCGGAGGCGACGACGTCGCGCAGCGCGGACACGTCGGTCCGGTGGCGTGCGGCGGCCGACAGGGCCAGCGATCCGCCGCCGTCAGCCGCAGCGGCCGCGATCCGGTCGATCTCGTCGACCCGGGTGCAGTTCGGCTTCTCCAGGACGACCCGGCGCCCCCGCCGCAGGAACCACTCGGCGATCTCGGCGTGCGTGTGGTTGGGAGTGAGTACGAAGACCAGGTCGACCTCGTCGACGGGCACGTCCCGGTAGTCGGCATGGACCGGTAGGTCGCCGAGGAGACCGGCCGCGCGCCCGGCCGCGGCGACGGTCGGTTCGACCGCCCCGACCACGGTGATCGCGGGGTGGGCCAGCAGGCGGGGCAGCCACACCTCGGTGGCCACCCAGCCCAGCCCGACGACCACGGTCCTCATCGGGCCCCCGTGGGCTGTCGGGTCGAGATCCCCGCGAGCACCTTGGCCAGTGCCGTGGCGACCTGGGCGGTGTCCTCCGAGGAGCCGAGCAGCGTACGGTGGTGCAGCCAGATGCCCCGCGTGCCGATCTTCTCGCTGGCCGGACAGCGTTCGGCGAGGTCCTCGACGCCGGGCAGCCCGTGGACCGGTCCGGCCCAGAACGCGGGCGTACGGTAGACGGGTGGATAGTTGACGAAGGCCGGGATGCCCTCGGCCAGCAGTGCCTCCACCACCAGCGCGCGGTCCACGTCCTCGTGTTCCAGGGTGAACATGGCCATGTAGTGCGGGTTGAGGTCACAGCGGGCGTCGCGCCCCTGCGCGCGGACCCCGTCGATGCCCGACAGCGCCACGGAAAGCTCCCTCCACCGGGCCTCGCGACGCGCGGTCTGCTCGGCGACGCGGGCGAGCTGGGCGCGCAGGACGGCCGCGCTGAATTCGTTGAGCCGGAAGTTCGACGACGGGGTGCGGTGGGCGTAGACCCGGTCACCGATCGGGCGCCCGCAGCTGTGGCGGACGAACGCCTCCTCGTACCATGCCTCGTCGGGCAGTAGCACCGCGCCGCCCTCGCCGGCGGTCATCAGCTTGCCGTTCTGGAAGCTGAAGCAGGCGACGCTGCCGAGTTCGCCGAGCCGCTTGCCTTCCCAAGTGGCGCCGTGGGCGTGCGCGGCGTCCTGGATGATGGTGACGCCGTGGCGGTTGGCCCAGTCGCCGATGGCGGCCATGTCGGCGACCTGGCCCGCCATGTGGACGGGGATGACGGCCTTGGTACGCGGGGTGCGCACGGCCTCCAACCGCGCGGCGTCCAGGCAGTAGGTGTCGATGTCCACGTCGACCGGCACGGCGACGCCACCGAGGCGGGCGACCGCGTTGGATGTCGCGATGAAGGTGAACGCGGGCACGATGACCTCTTCGCCCGGGGCGAGGCCGATGAGTTCCAGGGCGAGTTCGAGTGCGTGCGTGCCGTTGCTGACCGCGAGCGCGGCGGGCGCGCCGTGGAAGTCGGCGAACTCGCGCTCGAACTCGTTGACCTCACTACCGCCGGCTCGCCACCACTGTCCCTGTTCGAGGGCGCGGATCAGCGCCGCACGTTCGGTGTCGTCGTGGTAGGGCCAGGCCGGAAAGGGCTCTCGCCGGACCGGGGTGCCACCGTCGATGGCCAGCGTCATGATGATTCTCCTCGATTGCTCGACTGAAGCCACCGGTCCGCGCGAACGGCCCGCAGGTATCCGGCCGTGCTGCCGTCGCCGGAGAGCAGTTCGGGTAGGGCGATGACTGCCGGGTCGCGGTGCTGGGTGATGAACCGCCGCAGATTGAGGTCGTGCTCCTCCCACCGGTGGGGGCGCGGGTGGGAGAGGTGGATGCCGTCGGCCCGGTCGGCGAGGTGGAAGGTGGCGCCGTCGAGCATCAGCCGGTAGCCCAGCTCGAGGTCCTCGCAACCCCAGAGCTGACCGTACGACTCGTCGAATCCACCGAGGCGCTGCCAGGTCGACCTGAGCATCGACACGTTGGCTCCCACACAGGCCAGCCACGGGGCCACCGCAGGCGCCCTGCCCACGGCCATGTCGACCACGAGGCGTTCCAGGGCATTGACGAAGGTACGCCCGAAGCCACCCCCGACCGCCGCCGGGTACGGGTCGTCGGGTGCGGCGTCGATCAGCCGGGCGGCGCCGGGCAGCTCCCGCAGCGGGCCGTGCACGACGACTTCCGCACCGGGTTGCGCGCTCCCGATCGGCTGATCGGTGCCCTCCAGGTGGGCCGCGATGTGTGCCGCGACAAAATGCGGCGGGACGACGATGTCGTCGTCGATGAAGATCAGCAGGTCAGCGTCAGCGGCCTGGGCACCGGCATTGCGGGCACCGGCCCGGCCGACCCCGGTGAGCTGGACGACCCGAGGACCGAGGCCCTGCTCGGCGGCCCCGGCGATGACGGCCAGGGTGTCGTCGGTCGCGCCGTCCACGACGACAACAACCTCAAAGTCGGTGTGGGACTGACGCTGGACCCCGGCCAGGGTCGTGCGAAGGGCCGCCGCCTTGTTCCGGGTGGGTATCACGATGCTTGTTCGCAAAGGCCTGCCCTTCTCGGGTGTGCCGCGCCCTTTTCCCTGGGTTCATCCCCATTCGAGGCCGCTGAACACCGTCTTTGCGCGCGTGCGAGCCATGACGTCCATTCCCTTCGGCTGGCCTTCGGGTATCGGTTCGACGTAGATCCAGGATTTCGCGATCAACATCCGGTGTCACGGGCGTCGATGTGCCCGCAAGTGCTCTGACAGGTTCGTGTCGGTGTGCCGGGCCGGCGTCTGCGGCGAGACCGTCGAGGAGAGCCGGTCGGGTTCTCGGCCGGTGGCCGGGCGCAGCGGCCGATCCTGGTGGTAGGACAACCCCAGCCGGGCCGCCGTCTCCGCCTTTGTCAACTCCGCGCCCAGGTATCCGGCGTGGGTGTTCTCCCGGACCAGGCCGAGCCCGAGGATCCGCAGCAGAAGCGCCTCCGCACTTCGCCCGGTCATCTCGTGCCCGGAAGCGAGGTCGTCCCGATAGTGGCGCACCCTGATCCGGCGGGTGGAATGGTCGACGTCGATCACGAAGAATCCCTCCCCCGCCGCCGCGATCGGCACCCGCGGTCGCATCCCGGTGACCTGCCGCAGCCGGCTCCCGCTGGCGGCGAGCTCCGCCTCCAGCCCGTCGGGCAGCGCGATGGCGCGCAGCCGGGGTAGTCGCCCGATCCGGCCGACGAGCGTTGCCGGGTCGTCGGTGCCGATCAGGTCGTGGACCGTGATTCGCCGCCGGAACTCGCCGACGACGGTCGGCCGAAGCCCCGCGACCCGGGCCCGGTAGCCGACCGCCCCGATGATGGTCCCGTCTCGGTCGCACCCGTTCGCGGCGAGGGCGAGCAGGCTCTGCCCCTGGCGGAAGAGCGGCGAGTCGCTCCCGCAGACGACGAGGTGGCGCAGGTACGGCGTGCTCAGCGCACCGATGACGAGCTGTTCGATGCCGAGGTTGGCGGTTGCCATCGACGCCGCGATGGCAACCCTCGACGCCGATTCCAGCCTGGCGGCGAGCGCCACCGAGGTCAGCGTACAGACGGCGACGTCCGCTGGCCCGTGGTCGGGTGGGGTTGGTTCGGTCACCATGTCGGGGCGCCGCCGTTGTAACTTCGTGGCGCTCCGCCCGGGGTCACCTCTGGCATGGTCGAGCTGATCGACGAGACGTCGAGCCCGAGGCGGTGCAGCGCCATGCCGACCCGCAGTTGTTCGCCCCGGATGCGGTCGATGGCCTCGCGGAACCGCGTCTCGATCGCGGCGACCTGACGGTGGCGCTTGGCCTCGTCGAGCCGGTCGTCGAGGACATCGGTGAGGTTCTCCATGAAGAACTCGTAGTTGGCCTGCCCCATCGCCTGGCGCTTGGTGTGCAGGAAGTCCTTGAACCGCTCCAGCACCTCCACGGCCGCGGGGTTGGTGTGGAAGCGGCGGTAGAGGCGGGACACGAAGGTCTGCACGACCACGTTGAAGGTCTCGAACTCGAAGACCGCGGACTGCCCGGTGATCACGCCACGCTGGTGGTAGTCGTCGTTGTTGTAGAGCGAGGCAAAATGGATGCCGAGGCGCTGCACGCGCTCGTCGGCGTACCGGTAGTCGTAGGGGTCCAGGGTCGCGGCGTACTTCTCCCCGACCAGGCCGTCCTCCGTCATCCGGGCCAGGATCCCGGTGCCCGGGTAGACCTCCAGACGTTCGGTGAGCCGGCGCAGGTTGTGCCCGGAGTGGGCGCGCAGGAAGTCGGCGTTCTCGACCAGGGTCTCGACGGTGGCGTACGGGTGGAACGGGATGAAGCCCATGGCCAGGTAGATGCCGTGCTCGCGAAGCATCCGGATGATGCGTACGTTGTCGTCGACGGTGGCGCGCTTCTCCCAGAGCACCAGCTCGGACGCGACGCCCGACTCGATACCGACGTTGACCTTCTCCAGTCCGCTTCTGACCAGCAGGTCCATCAGGTCGTGGTCGTCGGCGGTGTCGGCCCAGTTCTCGGCCCGCATGCAGATGTTGTAGTAGATGTCCAGACCCCGGTCGAGGATGCCCTCGGCGATCTCACGGACCCGCTTCTTGCCGACCCGCCCACCGTCGGGGTCCTCGAAGGTCGAGTCGACGAAATCGAGCGTCCGGAAGCGGTGGGTGTTGACCAGCAACTCGACCTCGTCGACGACCGAGGATGCCGGGCGGCCCCGCCACGCCTTGCCGGCCTGCACCCGGTTGCCGAGGTTGGGTGCCGAGCAGAAGGTGCATTGCGCCACGCAGCCCCGGCTGGTGCTGACCCGGACGTACTCGAGTTTGTTGCCGTGGTCGACGAGCTGGTCGCGGGCCGGGTAGGGCAGCACGTCGAGGTTGTGGATGAGCGGTCGAGGGGGATTCTGGCGCAGCGACCCGTCCCCGGCCCGGTAGGCGATGCCGGGAATCGTGGTGAGGTCGCCGTCGAGCGCGACGCGCTCGACGATGTCGAGAATGACCGGTTCGCCCTCGCCGATGGCGACCAGGTCCGCGTCGGCGTTGACGCGGAGCACCTCGGTCCCGGTGAAGGTCCCGGCGGGGCCGCCGCAGACGATCAGACCCTCGGGGTACGCGAGCCGTAGCTGGCGGCTGAACTCGACGCAGCTAGGCACGTTGAGGCTCATCAGCGTGAAGCAGATGATCTGCGGTCGGGCCTCGGCGATCTCGGCGACGATCGCGCTGTAGTCACCGTGTTCGACTTCGCGGATGTCGCAGGTCACCCCGACCTGACGCAGTACCGCGGCCATGTAGCCGACACCGAGGTGCTCGGGCGACATCACCAGGTCGCCGTCGAGCAGGATGATGAAACTGACCCGGATCGACGCGGGGTCGGTGATCCGTTCGTCCAACCCGATGGTGAACTCGCCCGGCTTGGCCCGACGCGGCACGAGGGGAAGATCCACGGTCATATCCACTCCTATGTCCGATGGGGCTGTCTGCGTCCGCGGCTCGACACGTCGCGGCCCTCCATGCTCGGCGGAGGCGCTATCCTGAGGTGGCCGAGCACCGTCGGGGCGACGTCGCGCATCTCCACCGTCCCGGCGCCGTGATCGCCACGGAGCCAGAACAGCGCGTCCTCGCGAGTGTGGGTTCCGGTGAGCGGGCCGTCGACGGTCAGCTCGTCGACCGCCCAGCTTCCCCGTACCTGTACGTCGGGGGCCGGAACGATGACGAGGTCGGCGGCGGCCTCCCGACACGGGCCCTGGTAGAGATCGACGCCGCGCAGCACCTCGGCGACGACCGGCTCGCCGACCCGGGCGTCGGTGACCGCGCCGTCGGGGGTGCGCCGCAGCGCCAGCAGCCCGGCGGTGATCTCCTCGACGAGTTCGTCGACGGGCAGCTCGCGCCCGCGCGGGAACCGGTCGGCGCGGTTGAGGAAGATCCGGCCCGGGTCGAGGGCGAAGGCGGTGGTGGTCTCGTCGATCTCGGTCAGCGATCCCGCGTCGCGTGGCAGGGCGAGGTACCCGGCCTGGCGCAGCCAGGCGTTGATGTGGAACTGCGTGGTCACTGGGCCGAACCCGTGGTCACTCACGATCATCAGGGCGCCGTCGCCGGCCCGTTCGGCGAGTTCCTGCACCGCCGTGTCGAGCCGGCCGTAGAACTCGAGGATCCGCCCGTGGACCGGCGAGTTCTCGTCCATCAGGTCACGCCACAGGAAGTGGTGCACCCGGTCGGTCTCGGTGTAGACGCAGACCGCGAGCTGGGCGTCCGCTCCGCCGGTCGGGCCGGCGGTGTCGAGGATGTGACGGAATGCCTCCCGGCGGGCGGCGAGTGCCGCGTCGACGCGGTCCATGAAGGCGAACGGGTCGGCGTGCACGTCGCCGACGGTCACGTCGAGCTGGTACCCGATGTCCCGCAACGGTCCGCGCACCTCGGGCGGGTAGACCGCCCGGTCGAAGTCGGGTGCCACGAAGCCGGACAGCAGCACCCCCCGCATCGGCGGTGCCGGGTAGGTGCCGGGCACGTTGAGCACCACGCTGCGCCGGCCGCTGGCGCCCACGGGCTGCCAGACGGGGGTGGCCCTGAGGTCCCGCAGGTTCGGGAAGTAGGTCTGGTAGCTGCCGGGTCGCAGGTCGACGAAGCCGTAGATGCCGTGCGTCCCGCAGTCGGCACCGGTCAGGAAGCTGGCCCAGGAGGTGGAGCTGATGTCCGGGATCGGCGCCCGCAGCGGTCGCAGTGTCGCCTGTGGCAGGAGCTTGGCGAGGTGGGGCATGACCGCCCGGTCGGCGAGCTGGCGCAACAACCAGTGCGGTACGCCGTCGAGCCCGATCACCAGCATGTCGTCCGCTCGGCCGGTCATCGCGGCACCCGTGCCTCTGCGGTGACCGGTGCGCCACCGGCGACCCGGTCGATGACCCCGAGGCCGACCGCTTCGCCCGCCGCGTCGCAGAGCATGAACCGGCCGACCGGCGGGCAGTCGACCAGGCTGTCGGCCGCGACCGGTTCGGCCAGCCGGATGCGGATCGCGGCGATCTCGCTGAAGCCGATCACCTGACCGTCGGGGCAGGGCTCGAACGTCGAACTTTCCCAGCGCTGGTCGATGCCTTCGATGTGCCCGTTGACGGAGGCACTGGCGAACCGGACCTCGCACCGTTCGCCACCGGCGAGATCACGGTCGGCGACGTTGAGGACGCGGGCGTACCAGAGGTCGCCGAGGCTCAGGGGTTCGTCGCCGGGGGCGAGGATCGCGCCGGACGGGGGTGGGGTGCCGTCGATACGCAGGCCGACGCTGTCGCCGGGACCGGCCACGGCCAGCGGCGGTTCGCCGAAGCGCTCGATCGACGTGACCTGACAGGTGGCCCCGGTACGCGGATCGACAAGTTCCCGGCCGGGCCGCAGCAGGCCGCTCTCGATCCGACCGACGACCAGGGGGCTGCCGCCCCGGTTCAGGACCGTCTGGACGGCGAACCGCAGCCGAGCCAACTCGGCCCGACGCTGGCCCTGGGCGTGCAGGGTCTCGACGAGGTGGCTGCCGGCGTACCAGGACAGCGGGTGGCCGGGCGGGATCGGGGCGGTGATGTTGGTGCCGTCGATGGCGCTGACGGGGACGGTCGCCACGAGCTGGATACCGCACTCGGCGGCGACGGCGGCCATGGTGGCGGCGAGGTCGTCGTAGACGTTTGACCGGTAGTCGACCAGGTCCATCTTGGTCGCCGCGCAGACGCAGGTGGTCACGCCGAGGAGTTCGAGGATGCGCATGTGCCGTTTGGTCTGCGGCACGATCCCCTGTTCGCAGTCGACGACGACGACCCCGACGTCGGCGGTGGACGCCCCGGTCACCATGTTCTTGAGCAGTTCGAGGTGGCCCGGCACGTCGATGAGGGTCAGCCGCCGTCCGTCCTGCTCGATGACGGCCTGGGCGGTGTCCAGGGTGAACAGGCCGTTGCGCTCCTCGGCCAGCCCGTCGAGGAGGAACGCCAGGCCGCCGTCGAGGACGGGGGCGTTGAGGCGGTCGGGGGTCATCGCGCCGGCGTCCAGCAGGATCCGCCCGAGCAGGGTGGACTTGCCGTGGTCGACCTCGCCGACGAAGGCGACGCGTAGGGTGTCCGCGCGCCACTCGCGCACGTCCTGGTCGGGTTCGTCCTGGTCGATCATGCCCGCCTCACATGTATCCGAGGGCGCGGAGCTTCTGCATGGCCTCGGCGTCCTCCTTGTCCTGGGCGCGTCCGGCGCGCTCGCCCTCGGTGGACCGGCGTACGTCGAGCAGGATCTCCACCACGGTCGAAGCGCTGCTCCGCACCGGTGAGCAGCAGCAGGCGCAGCCGATCGAGCGGTATCGCTGGCCGTCCTCGGCGAAGTACAGGTCGGGCACCGGGATGGCCTCGGCCTCGATGTACTCCCAGATGTCGACTTCCCGCCAGCGCAGCAGCGGGTGCACCCGGATGTGCCCGTCGTCGCTGACCGCGGCCTGGTGCAGATCCCAGAACTCGGGCGGCTGGTTCTGGTAGTCCCAGGAGAACGAGGCGTCACGCGGGCTGAAGGTGCGCTCCTTGGCGCGTACCCCGTGCTCGTCTCCCCGGATGCCGAGGATCACCGCGTCGTAGCCGCCGCCGCTGATCGCCTGTTGCAGGGCGTTGGTCTTCAGGGCGGTACAGCAGGCGAGTTTGCCCCCCACGCCCGGCCCCATTCCGGACGCGAGCGCCGCCTCGTTGCGGTGCACCCTGAGGTCGAGGCCCCACTCGGCCGACATCTTGTCGCGGAACGCGTACATCGACGGGAACTTGTAAGAGGTGTCGATGTGCAACACCGGCAGGGGGATCTCGCCGAAGAACGCCTTGCGTGCCAGCCAGAGCAGGGTGGTGGAGTCCTTGCCCATCGACCACAACAGGGACGGACGCTCGAACCGCTGCTGCACCTCACGCAGTAGGTGCACGGCCTCGTTCTCCAGCTCCCGCAGGGCAGCTCTCATGGCGTCGTCTCCTTCGCGGCGGCAACAGTCGGTCGGGGATCGTCGGGTGGGTGGGTTCAGCGCCAGGTGGGGGCGGGGCCGCCAGGGGCGTGCCCGAGCGGTGTTCCGGAGGTGTCGGCGAAGGCGGGCAGGTCGAGCATCTGCGCGATCGTCGGCATGACGTCGGTCAGGCTGCCCGCGCCGCCCGAACCCGGGACGAACGCCGGACCGACGCCTCCCCAGAAGGAGTCGCGCCGGTGCCAGCCGCTCTGTAGCCACCGGGTGACCCGCGACACCCAGTACATGTCGCCGAAGGCCAGGTAGCGCCAGTCGGCGGGCTCCATGATCAGGTCAGGGGCCTCCTCGATGGCCGGCCCGGTATGGATCTTGTCGCGCGGGATGGCGTCGGCGAGGAAGAGCCTGCCGGTGAGCGGGTTGACGTACTCGGTCAGCACGGCCCGCACCTCGGCCAGGACGGAGTCGTACTCCGCCCCCGTCACCACGCCGTCCCGCTGGCGCCCGACGAGGTTGAGGTTGACCCCGGCCGCGCCCTGTACCGCCTCGAAGGCCCGAGTCCTGGTGAAGTCGATGACCCCGTCGGCGGCATAGGTAAGCAGGCCAGCCTTGGCCAGCACGTCGTTGACCGACTGGTAGGACCGCAGCGGTCCGAAGCCGATCTCGGAGAAGCAGAACAGGCTCGTCGATCCGTCGACCAGGTCGAGCAGCTCGCCCAGCAACCGGTCGCAGAGCTGGTACGCCTGGAAGATCGCCTGGTCGTCCTCGGCGACCTGACTGCCCGGTTCCAACTCCTGCCAGTAGAAGTGCGACAGCCGGTCGATCGCGGTCATGTTGACGATGGTCAGGTCCGGCGGAGTGCCGAGCCCGCCGCGCAGCAGGTGCAGGGCGGCGGCGGCCCGCTGCTCGTCCGCGCCGAGGATGAGCGGTACGCGTTCCGACTTGGGCTGCCCGGCGAACCAGACGGTGACGTCGTGGACCGGCTTGATACCCACCTCGGCAAGCTGGATGGGCAGGTCGCGGGGATGGCAGGCGTGCAGGGTGCTGCGCATCGGATAGCTGATGACGTGCCCGTTCACCGGCTGGACCGGGTGCGTACCGAAGACGTTGATCACGGCGACGGTCCGGTCCCCCAGCTCCGGACGGTGCCACAGGAAAGGCCGGCGGCTGTCGCCGCTGTCCAGCACCCGTGGCACGTAGTCCGGCGTGTGCACCTCCCAGTAGGAGAAGCAGCCGTGGGTCGCCGGCTCGACGCCGGTGAACGCGGTGAACAGGCCCGACGGCTCGTACGGGACAAATTCGGAGTGCATCAGTCCGCCCGCGCCCTCGGCGAACAGGCGGTGGAAGTTCGGCAGCCTCTCCGGACCCCACCGGGCGACCAGGCTCGTCTCCACACCTTCGGCGATCAGGACTATCGCCCGGCTGCGCGCCATCGATCAGGCCTTTCCAGAGGTCGCCGCGAGGCGGGCGTCGACGTAGGCGGCGAGCGTCTCGAGTGAGTCGACCAGCGCGACGCTGAGATCCTCGTCGTCGATCTGGATGCCGAACTCGTTCTCGACCCAGATCAGCAGCTCCAGCGCGGCGATGGAGTCGATGTCCAGCTTCTGGCGCAGATCACTGTCGGGGACGGTCGCCGGATCCCGGTCCAGTCGCAGCGCGTCGACCAGTGTCTTGCGGAGCCTGTCCTTGGTTTCCGTCTGTGCCATCGTTCGCTCCTCTAGAGGTATCCCATTGCGGCCAGCGCCTTGGCGGTGAGGTCGTCGTCGCGGACACGTCGCGGGTCGGGGTCACCCGGTGTCCGCACCGACGCCACGTCGGGCAGGTAGGGCTGAACATCCGGGTGCTGTGCCGTGACGGCCGGGATCGGCCGGCCCGCGACCGACCCGGGCTGGCGCAGCCCCAGGTCGTGCAGCAGCGTCGGGATCACGTCGTGCAGTGCCACGGGATCCGGGTGGCGCCCGGGCGTCACCCGAGGCGAACGGATCGCCCACATCCCGCTGTAGCGGTGCATCCCGCTCTGGTAGCTGGACCGCCACACGTCCCCACCGATCGACGGGTCGGCGAGCACCCCCTGGTCCGCCGGAACCAGCAGGAGGTCCGGCGCGGCATGACCCATCGCACCGGGGTACGCCTCGGCGCGTGGTAGCACCGCCGCGAACGTCCTGCGTCCGGACTGCGGATCGGTGAGCCCGGCGAAGATGCCGCTGATCTCCTCGGTCAGCGCGGGAAGGTCGCGCTGGGTGACCCGGCCCTCCCGCTGGCGCCCGTCGAGGTTGAAATTGATCGCGTACGACCCCGGCGTCGGCATGTAGGCCGCTGTGCGTGCGAAGTCCACCGTCCGGCCCTCGGCGGAGAACCAGCTCGCGTACGGGTTGGCAGCGGAGCGGGTGGCCAGCAGCCCGGCCTCGGCCAGCACGGTGTTCACCCCGACGTGCTGGCGGCCCTGGCCGAAGCCGTGGTCGGAGACGACGACCACGGTTGTCTCGTCACCGACCAGTTCCAGAACCTCGCCGACCATCTCGTCGACAGCGGCGTACGTCCGCCGGATCGCCTGCGCCCAGTCGTCGTCCCGGGGGGCGTGGTCGTGGCGGGGGTGACACGGGTCGGCGAAGTGCCAGTAGTGGTGGCAGACCCGGTCCACCTCGGTCAGCACGGCCATCACCACGTCGACCGGGCGGGTGGTCAGCAGATGCCGGATCGAGCGGCTCCGGGCGTGCACGTTGGCGACCGCGAAGTCGGCGTAGCCGAGGTCGCCCTGGTACATGGTGAGCAGGTCCGAGGTGAACGGGGCGCCGGCGGCACTCAGCTCGCCGAGCAGGCCGCTGGGACGGCTGTACCGCAGGGTCTGCACCAGGGGCCAGGTGACCTGGTAGCCGGGCACGTCGATCGGGGGGTGCGACATCGGTACGTTGACCAGCCCGACCGAAAGCCCCTGCCGGGCCAGCCACTCCCAGACCGTCGAGCAGCCGAAGTCGCCGCTGCCGACGATGCGGTCGCCGTACTCCGGATGCTGGGTGTCGAAGAACTGGTAGATCCCGTGACCGCCCGGCTGCCGGGCGGTGACGAACGTGGTCCATCCGGGCGCGGTGTGGGCCGGCCAGGTCGTCGTGGTGGCACCGTGCAGGCTGACGCCGAGCAGCGTCCCGAGGTTCGGCAGCAGCCCCTGTGCCAGCAGCGGCTCGATGACGTCCAGGCTCCCACCGTCGATCCCCAGAATCAGCGCCTTCGGTGGAATGACACCGGCGTCGGACACGGCAGCTCCCTTGGCATGGCGATTCCAAATAGCTACTCGGCTATTTGCATCGGATGCTATGGATGAATCTGATCGAATATCAAAGCTTCGGCGTGACCACTTCCAACCACGACCACAAGCTCTCGCCAGCGACCGGGCGCACACCATCTGAGCAGCCACGACCGGATGGGTCAGATGCTGGACACCCGCCCCGGCGACGCCCTACGCTAAACACCGCGCGCCCCGGATTCACACTCGCGACTGATGGTTGTTCCGATTCGTAGACGAGGTTCGACCACCATGAACGTATTGGTGATCAGCCCGCACGCAGACGACGCGGTGTGGTCCTGCGGCGGGGCACTCTCGGCCTGGGCGGCGATCGGCACACCGGTCACCGTGGCCACCGTCTTCGACGCCGACGGCACCCCGGCCACCCGGGCACGGGTGGACACGCCGATGTCGGTCCGTCGTGACGAGGACGCGATCGCGCTCGCGATCTGTGGGGTGACCCGGGCCAGTCTCGGCTTCACCGAGGCGGCGATGCGCACCGCCGACACCGGCCAGCCGCTCTACCGCTCGATGCTGGCCCTGCGCCGAGCCCCGCACCCGGCCGACGAACCGCTGGCACAGGCTGTCTCCGTTGCCCTGGCGCCGTACGTCAGCGCCGCGGATCTGGTCATCGCACCACTCGGCGTCGGCACCCACGTCGACCACGCCATCGTCCGCCACGCCGCCGACCGGCTCGCCGCGCCGCACCGGTTGCGCTACTACCGCGAGTTCCCCTACGGTCCGCCGCCACCGGACGGCCTGGTCCCCCGCGACTATCCGGTCGAGTTCGGCATCTGGCTGCGCGCCGCGCTGGCCTACCGCACCCAGGTGGAGGCGATGTTCGCCGGTGGCATCCCGTTCACCAGGGCACTGTCCCGCTACGCCCGGCACGACGATCGCGGTGCGCGGTGGCAGGAGTGGGGACCGGCCGGTCGAACCGGGGTGCTCTGACGGTACCGCTCGGGTCCGTTACCGTGACCGGTGAGCGGCGGGTCACCAGCGGGCACCGCCGTCGACGGCGATCGTCTGCCCGGTGACGTAGGCCGCGCCGGCGCTGGCCAGGAACGCGACCGTCGCGGCGACCTCGGCCGCCGTGCCCAGTCGGCGGGCTGCCGTACGACCGGCTGCCACCTCGTTCTCCTCCTTCGAGTAGACCGCCGGGCCGAGCGGGTCGGCCTCCATCGCGCCGGGCGCGACCACGTTCACCGTGATGCCGAACGGGCCCAGTTCCCACGCCGCACTGGCTGCCCATGCTTGCAGCGCCGCCTTGGCCGCCGCGTAGTCCGCCTGGCCGGGCATACCGGCGATCCCGGCGCGGGAGCCGACCAGCACGATCCGCCCGGACCGTCGGCGGATCATCGCTTTCGCGGCGAGCCCGGCGACCGTGACGGCGGCGTCGACGTTGACCCGCCACAGCCGGGCCGCCGAGTCGCGGTCCCGGGTCTCCAGGACCCCGCGTCGTTCGGTGCCGCCGTGCGCGCAGACAAGGATCTCCGGCGGCCCGGCCGCCGCACGGACCCGGGCCAGGATGTCGGCGCAGGCGCGCGGCTCGGCGAGGTCCGCGGCGACGGCATGGGCCTGTCCGCCCTTGTCTCGGAGTTCGGCGACCAGATCCTCGGCGCGCCGCGCGGACCGGTGGTACGTCCCGACCACCGTCGCGCCACGTCCGGCCAGGGTCCGGGCGATCGCGCCGCCGAGATACCCGCTGACGCCGGTGACCAGGGCAACCTTGCCGGACAGGTCGGCCGGGCTCATGCTCGCTCGCTTTCCGGCGGTTCGGCCGCCGCGACGATCAGGGTGGCGGGTGGGGTTCCGGTGTGCACGACGCGACGGGTCGCCAGGCCGGCGCGGGTGAGCCCGGCGGTCAGTGTCCCCACGGTGGGCCAGAAGAGGCCGCCGTGGGTCAGCCAGTCGAGCCGGACCGTCGTGGGTACGCCGTCCGCGTCGAGGTACACGTCGTCGATCAGCAGCCGACCACCGGGCGCCAGCCGGGAGGAGAGGTCGACCAGGTCGCTGCCGGGACCGGTCAGGTGCACGGCGTTGGAGACGACGACCAGATCAAATCGGTCGCCGGGCTCCGGGGGCGGCGCGACGGGCGGCCCGTCGGAGGTCCAGAGCCAGCCGACCCGCAGCAGCCTGCTGGTGTCCGGCGGGCAGGCGGCGGCGTACCGGCCCGGTCCACAGGTGACCTCCAGCAGCCGGTCACCGGCCCGGTACCCGCCGATCGCGAGCCCGACGCGCACCCGTCGGTGTGCCGCACGGGAGTGGATGGCGCGCTGGTACAGGTCGCGAAACCCGTCGTCGACGATCGCGTTCTCGAAGGCCCGCCGCCGGAGACCGACCGAGGCGACGTCGCCGAGCTTCTCCCGGCTGACCCAGCTTCGGGAGAGGGCCGCTTCGAGTTCCACGATGGACCTGGTCTGCTCGGCAAGGGCGTCCACCCGCTGCTCCGGGGCCACCGGCGCGGCGACCTGGACCAGGCCGAGTTCGACGGCGGTCCGGAGCAGGAGTTCGCAGGCGCCCGCGTCGAGGTCGAGCGCCTGGGCGATCGAGGACGCGTCGGCCGTCCCGGCCGCCAGGAGGTCCAGGACGCCGAGGCGCAGCAGCGCGAAGAGAAGCTCACTGCGCTTGTACGCCTGGGCGGCTTCGACGAGGTTGGCGGAGTCGGCGAGGGCGTAGGAGCGCGGCGGGAGGCGTTTGCCGGAGGCGCCGCGTACCACCTCGCCGACCACGCGTACCCGTTGGGGTGTCTTGTGTGCGGAGAGGTTGGCCGCCAGATGGGCGCGCAGGTCGGAAAGGTCGGTGGCGTCGGCGCGGACGGCGACCACTTCGGCTTCGAGGCTGGTCGCACCGCCGTGGCCCGGTACGGGCACACACCGGGCGTCGACGACGGCCGGGTGGCGCAGGAGGACCGCTTCGATCTCCTCGGGGGCGATCCAGCGGTCGCCTCGGCGGATGGCGCTGGAGTTGCGGCCGACGATGCGCAGCCCGTGTTCGTCGAAGACGGCGAGGTCCCCCATTCGCCGCCAGCCGTCCCGGGGCGCCCCGCCGTCGGCCGCCTGGTCGTTGCCGTCGGGCTCGTCGCCGGGCGGGTGGGCAACGCGGACCTGCCCGTCGGGCTTGTCGGCGGGCAAGTCGGTGACGCGGACCCGAAGCTCACCGACGTCGCCAGCGGGCAGGGGCTGTCCGTGTGGGTCGACGACCTGGGCTTCGATGCCGGACAGCGGCTCGCCGACGCACCCTTCCGGCAGCCCGGGTGCGCCGCTGAACAGTGCCCCGGTCTCGGTGGAGCCGTAGTTGCGGGCCAGCCCGATGCCGAAGGCCGCCCGGAACCGCTGGTCGAGCGACTCGGTCACCGGACCCGCCCCGACCATGGCCAGGCGAAGCCGGTGATCGTGCGCCGATCCGGGCGGGATGCGCTGGGCCAGGAGCGACGCCACGCTCGGCACCAGGACCAGTACCGTCGCCCCGTCCCTGATCACCTGCTGACAGCGCCCGAGCGCACTCGCGGCCATCGCGACCAGCTCACCGCCGACCTGATCGACGGCGTGCACCCAGCCCAACGCGTAGGCATGCCACATCGGCAGCGGGAGCGCGACCGTGTCATCGCGGGTGAGCCCGGACCAGGCCGCGTGGCGGCGCCCCTCGGCGTCGAGTGAGGCCAACGACCGGGCGACGACCTTCGGCGCGCCGGTCGTACCGGAGGTGCACAGGAGCACCCGTGACTCGCCGTTCGACCCGGACGTGTCCGGGGCGACACCCTCGGGCTGCCCGTTGGGGTGGAGGCGATCGGCGGGTGGCGGGCCGGTCAGGCACAGGCGGTTCTTGTCGCCGTCGCCGTCGCCCTCGCCCTCGCCATCGCCGCCGCCGTCGGGTGACAGGGTCCGGGTGCCGCCGGCCAGGGCCAGCCAGCGGGTCAGCTCGGGCGCGGGCACGTCGGCGTCGAGGAGCAGCGGCACCGCCCCCGCCGCGAGCAGCGCGCGGTAGCCGGCGAGCCACAGTGGCCCGTTCGGTACGACGAGGGCGACCACCTCACCAGGACGGACCCCGCCGGCCAGGTCGACCACGGCGGGGTACGGTACCGCCGCGACCTCAGGCATAGCCGGCCTCGACCCGCACACCTTCGGGGTCGTCCCACTGGGGTGATCCGATGGCGATCTTGGTGTCCGGGTCGACACCCGCCCTCACGCCCTCGTCATACTCGCGTTTGCGCTGCTCCAACAGGGCACGGATGACCGGCGGCGAGTAGGTCGGCGCGGCGCAGAGCTCATCGAGGGTGATCTCGTCCTCGAAGTACATCGACAACGTGTCCCACGGCGTGAAGCATCCGTGGCACGCCTTCAACCGGGGGCGTGGGGCGAGCAGCGCCTGGTACATGCCGCTGGTGCCGACGTCCTCGAGGGACTTGGCATAGCCGTCCTCGATCATGCTGCCCATGTTCGAGAACCAGATGTTGGGGCACGGGGTTATCATGCCGTCGCTGAACGTCGAAATAACCAGCCGGGGCAGGTGGCAGCGGAATATGCGCTTACCGTTGTTGTAGAAGCTCATCAGCCGCTGAAAATAGGCCATCGGCGGCAGGATCGCGGCGAAGTCGTCGTACCGCTGGACGAACCGCTCGATGTGGGCAACCTGGTCGGCCCGTACCTTGAACTGCTCCGCGTCGGGACCGCGGACCGGAAAAGGAAAGTAGACGGGCCGGTGCTCGCGGGCGGTCAGCCACTCGGCGAACTGCTCCATCTCGACGACACTGCGGTCGTTGAGCACCGAATAGATCTCGACCGGCAGCCCGCTGTCGAGGATGGCCTCGATGTGGCGCATCGTCTTGCGGTGCAACGACTCGGTCGCGACCCGGTAGGAGTTGCCGGTGTGCAGATGACTGTCGAGTGAGACCTGCAGGACGACGTTGCCCCAGGCGGCGAACTCGGCCAGGTGCTCCTCACGGACCAGCACGCCGTTGGTCTGCACGACCAGCACCTCGTGATGTGCGGCCTGCTCACGCAGGAAGTCCATGATCCCGGCGACCAGGAAGATCTCACCGCCGGTGACCTTGAGCAGCGGCACACCGAAGGTTTGGTCGATCCGCTTGTCGATCAGCGGCAGGCGGGTGCCGAGCAGGGACCCCGGGGTGAACCGGTCCTTGACCGGTGGGCCGAAGATCAACTGCTCGTTGTGCGACTCCTTGAGATTGCTCTGACCCGTCAGGCAGTAGGTGCAGCTGAGGTTGCAGGAGTCTTCGTTGACGACCAGATCGTTGCCGACGAGCGATTCAATCATCGTCGAGATCCCCTCGCGCGGGCCGCCGCTCCATCGGGTGGACGCGGAAACCGATGAGAGGGAAAGCGGCTGTTGGCATCATGGTTCGTCATTCCCGAGCGCAGCGTCAATAGGACGGGTTGAGCGGTTCCATTCAAGAGATGGACAGCTCATCGCGGCTCTCTGGACAGCGCGGAAGTGACGGTGATCCCCTTGATCGTCGGACCGATCGTCCGTCGAACACAAGGGAGAGGTGACCTCAGCCGATGCTTTCGACGCCATTGAACGCGGTGGTCTTCGACTTGGACGGCGTTCTCGTCGACAGCATCGACGTCATGCGCGAGGCATTCGTCAACGCGTACGCGGAGGTCGTCGGAGACGGACCCGCCCCCTTCGAGGCGTACCTGCCGCACCTGGGCCGGCACATGCCCGAGATCCTGAAGATCATGAACCTGCCGCCGGAGATGTACCCCGCCTTCGTCCGACAGAGCGCCGAACTCGTACACCGGGTGCCGATGAGCCCCGGGGCGGACCTCCTGCTCGAAGAGCTGCGCGCGGCCGGGCTGGCCATCGCGGTCGCCACCGGCAAGGCCCGGGACCGCGCCGAGTTGGTGCTGCGGTCGGTCGGCCTGCTCGACCGGATCGACGCGGTCTGCGGCAGCGACGAGGTCCGCGACGGCAAACCCGCGCCGGAGATCGTGCTACTGGCGCTGCGGCGCGTCGGCGCCGAACCGGACGGGGCGGTGATGGTCGGCGACTCGGTCCTGGACCTGCGGGCCGGCCAAGCGGCGGGCACCCGGGTCGCTGCCGCCCTGTGGGGGCAGGGCTCCACCGAGGAACTGCTGGCCTGCTCGCCGGACCTGGTGTCGTCGTCCTGCACCCAGTTACGCGAGCAGCTCGCCGCCCTGATCGGCGTACGGGGCTGACCGTGGCGGACATCCTGTTGCTCAACGGACCCAATCTCGGCGTACTCGGCACCCGGCAACCGGAGATCTACGGCCACACCACGCTGGCCGAGATAGAGGACGCGGTCCGCCGTCGCCTGGCCGAGGTCGGATACGGGCTGCGCGCCGAACAGCACGACGGCGAGGCGCAGATGCTCGGGGCGTTGCACCGCCACCGGGACACCGCCGGGGCGATCGTCAATCCCGGTGCACTGATGATCGCCGGGTGGAGCCTGCGGGACGCGCTCGCCGCCTACGACCCGCCGTGGGTCGAGGTGCACCTGAGCAATGTCTGGGCGCGCGAGTCCTTCCGCCACCACTCCGTCATCTCGCCGCTGGCCCTGGGAGTGGTCGCCGGCTTCGGCGCGTACGGCTACCTTCTCGCGGTGGACGCGCTCGCCACCTCGCTGTCGACCGGCGGCGACCTTTCACGCGGGACCGTCGACGCGCCGCCCGCAGCGGCGCAGACAGGAAAGCACCCGGGGCCCGGTGCAGCCCGTTGAACTGCCCTGGGAACGACGGACGGCCCCCGGCCCACAGCCGCTGCCTCCCGTGGTCAGTAGCAGAACCAGCCCCGCTCGGCGGCCTTGACGCCGGCCTGGAAGCGACTTCGCGCGGAGAGCCGCTCCATCATCCCGGCCATCAGCCGGCGCACCGTGCTCAGCGAGACTCCCAACCGCCGCGCCACCACCTGGTCGGTGTGCCCGTCCGACAGCAGCGACAACATCTGCCGCTCGGTGGGATTCAGTCCCTCCTGGTCGCGCGGCACCGCCGCGCCGAACGGGACCGCGCCCTGCCACATCTGCTCGAACAGCGCGGTTGCCAGCGCGACGACGCCCGGCCCGGTCACGTCGATCGCGCCGAGGTGCGTCGCGGTGGGATCGATCGGGACGAGGACGCCCTTGCGATCGTAAATGATCATCAACGTGGGCACGATCGGCACGGTCCGCAGCTCGCCACCGAGCCCGGTCAGCCACTCCGCGTAGTCCACCAGATCGGCGTCGTTGCTGAAGCTCTGCTGGTAGATGGAGCGTACCGAGACACCCCGTTCGAGCAGGAGCTGGTTGAGCGGTTTGCTGGCCCTCTTGGCGGTCGGCGACTGGGCCGCGACCGGGTTCATCGATACGCACTCGACGTGCACCGAGACTGCCATCTGCTCCATCCGCTCGCGCACCGCGTCGATCCCCTCCAGGCGGACGAACCCCTCCCGGCTGGCGCCGTCGGCGGCCTCGGCGGCGAGCACGGCCATCGCCGAGCGGGCCGCGGAGATCTGTCGCCGCCGCTGCTCGACCTCCTCCTCCGCGTGCGCGAGCAGGGTGGTCAGACCGAGCGCCGGATTGACCGGACGGAACTCTCGATCGGCGGATTCGGCGGGGGCGAGCAGCATCAGTTGCGCCAGTTCGTCCAGTCCCGACTTGGTCTCGGCGACGCTGAGGCGCAGGTGCTCGGCAATCTGTTCGGTGTTCCAGTCGCGGTGGCGGAGCATGGTGCGGTAAATGGCCTCTAGCGTCGGGCTCAGACCTATCGGTTCGAGCATTCCCTTCTCCCCATGGTCATGTGCGCGTCGTTCAGCCTCGCTGTCCCTCTCGGGTGCACGACCCGGTTGACCACCCTCGGCGGCCCTCGCGGTCGGCCGGCGAAAGTCAGGAGGGTTCGACGCACAGTCGGTGATGACGGACGAGCCTTCGCATGGGTGTTGGCTGCACGGAGCAGACCGGCCGAACCAAAAGCTAATGATTACGCCAGAAAATTACAAGCCTCTGCTCAAATCTTGCAAGATGCTGTCCTCGTTCGTAGGCTGCCGTGGTGAGCGAACTTCCCCTGGTCGAGGCGAAGAATCTGACCAAGATCTATCCTGCACGCGGGTCGACAGCGGAGTTCCGCGCCGTCGACGGCATCGACTTCGAACTCCAGCGGGGCGAAGCCTTCGGACTTCTCGGCCCCAACGGTGCCGGCAAGTCCACCACCATGCGCATGATCGCCGCGACGTCGCCGATCAGCGGAGGCAGCCTGCGGGTGCTCGGAATGGACCCGATGAGACGGGGGCCGGAGATCCGCGCCCGGCTGGGCGTCGTGACGCAGGACGACTGCCTTGACAACGAGCTCACCGTCCGGGAAAACCTGCACATCTACGGGCGGTACTTCAGCCTGCCCCGGGCCGTCATTCGCGAACGCACGACCCGACTGCTGGACTTCGCCCAGCTCACGGAGAAAGCCGGTGAGCAGGTCGAGACGCTCTCCGGTGGCATGCGCCGACGGCTGACCATCGCCCGCTCCCTGATCAACGAACCCGACATCCTGCTGCTCGACGAGCCAACCACCGGGCTGGACCCACAGGCTCGACACATCCTGTGGGACCGGCTCTTCCGGCTCAAGCAGGAGGGCGTCACGCTCATCCTCACCACCCACTACATGGACGAGGCCGAGCAACTCTGCGACCGGCTCATCGTCGTCGACCACGGCCGGATCGTCGCGCAGGGTTCCCCTCGTGAACTGATCACCCGGTACGCCACCAGAGAGGTTCTCGAACTCCGTTTCCACCTCGACGAACGGGACACCGCGGCGGAGAAGCTCCAGACATCGGCGCTGGCCACCGGGGGCACCGACACCGACGGCCGGGTCGAACTGCTCCCCGACCGGGTGCTGGTCTACGCCACCGACGGCGAGGCGGCCCTCTCCGCGGTGCACGCCATGTCACTCACCCCGCTCACCGCTCTGGTCCGCCGCGCGACGTTGGAGGACGTGTTCCTCAAGCTCACCGGCCGATCGCTCATCGAATAGCAGGAGACCACCGGTGCTTCGTGCCTTCGGATACTGGATCGCGCTCTACCGGCGCACCTGGCGTGGCTCGATCGTGATCAGCGTGCTGAACCCGTTGCTCTTCCTCATCGGCATCGGCGCCGGCCTGGGCTCGCTCGTCGACAACAACGCACCGGCCCAGATCGCCGGCGTCTCCTACGCGGCGTTCTTCGCTCCGGGCATGCTGGCCGCTGCCGCGATGCAGAGCGCGTTCCTCGAGGGGTCAGCGGGGGTCGCCCGGGCCGCCGGCTACGGGGCCTACCGGGGCGCCACGCCGACGCCACTCGAACCCGAACAGATCGCCGCCGGGCACCTGCTCTTCATCGCCTTCCGGGTGCTCGTCGCCAGCGCCGCCTTCATCCTGGTGATGGCCGCGTTCGGGCTGGTCGGCGGGTGGTGGGCGGTCGGCACCCTGTTCGGCGCGACGCTGACCGGGGTCGCGTTCGCGGCACCGGCCGCGGCGTGGGCGGTGGGCGTACGCAAGCTGCGTCACATCGACACGATGTTCCGCTTCGTCATCATGCCGCTCTACATGTTCTCCGGTACGTTCTTCGCGGTCTCGCAGCTACCGGAGTGGATCCAACCGGTCTCCTACGTGCTGCCCCTGTGGCACGGCGTGGAACTGTGTCGCACGCTCAGCCTCGGCACGGCCACGATCAGCGGCAGTTTTATCCACATCGCCTACCTGCTGGCGCTCGCGGTCGGCGGCTTCCTGGTCGCCCGGATCGCCTACCGCCGAAGGTTGCACCCATGACGGCCCACGTCCAGACCTCCGTGGAGACACCATGACCACCGTCGCCGTACCCGCCTGGACGACACGCCGGACCCTGGCTCTCATCGAACGCAACTTCATGGTCTACCGCCGGTCGATAACGCCGCTGCTCAACGCGCTCGTCGAGCCGATCCTGTACCTGTTGTCGATCGGTGTCGGCGTCGGGCTGCTCGTCGGCACGGTACCCGGGGTCGAGGTCTCCTACGCCGCGTACGTGGCCCCGGCGATCCTGGCCACGACGGCGATGAACACCGCGTTCAACCAGACCAGCTTCGGCGTCTTCACCCGGATGAAGGTCGAGAAGACCTACAACGCGATCCTGCCGACACCGCTCTCCGTCACCGACATCGCCGTCGGCGAGGTCACCAGCGCGATGATCAACGCGTTGCTGACGTCGATCGGATTCCTCGCCCTCATGGCGGCCGGTGGGCTGGTCACCTCGGCCTGGGTGTTACTGGCCCTACCGGCGTCGGTGCTGATCTCGTACGCGTTCGCCGCGGGCGGCCTGGCCGTCACGACGTACCTGCGCGACTTTCCCGACTTCCAGTACATCCAGCTCTTCATGTTGCCGATGTACCTCTTCGCGACGACGTTCTACCCGCTGTCGGTCTACCCGGAGGCGGTGCAGCCGCTGATCCAGGCGCTGCCGCTCTATCACAGCATCGAACTCGTCCGCGAGCCGGCGCTGGGCCGCCTCGGCTGGGATCTGCTGATCCCGGTGGTCTACCTCGTCGCCTTCGGGTCGATCGCGATGTACGTCGCCACCCGTCGGATGACCCGGGCGATGCTGCGCTGACAACATTTCGGCGCGCAGACCACCGGGCTGTGCGGATCACCGGTAGTGGGCCAGGAGCTGCGGCACCGAGAGTTCGCCGAGGGCGGCCCGTGTCAACAGGCTCTCCAGGTCACGCAGATAATCGGCCGGCTCACGCGGACCGAAGAAGCCGTCTTCGATGCCGAGCTGGAGCAGCGCCTGGTCGGACAGTTCAAACAGGTACAGGAAGAAGTTGGCCACGAAGGGATCGTTGTCCCGCGAAACGGAGGTGATGACCGTCTTCGGCAGGGCGTCCGCGATGCCGGCGGCCGCTGCCGCCGCCCCGGCCGGGTCCACGCCGGTGATCTTGTCGCCCAGCGCGAACCGGACGTCGTTGAAGAAGCAGTAGCCGGCACGCGGGATCCCCCGCTCGGCCAGGATCTCCGCGACCACGGACTCAAGCTTGTCCGGATGGTATTCGCTGTTGCGGTAACCTCGCAGCGCCGCGCCTGCGGCCCGACGCACGAACTCGTCGAACGACTCGGGCACGATCTCCAGGTAGAACAACGCGTTCTGGTTGAAGGCGCCGACCAGGTCCCGGGTGCCGGTCTGGAACCTGGTCGCCACGATCGTCCGAAGGGCCACGTGCCGCGCATCGGTGTAGGCCGCCAGAAGCAGGGCAGCGGCCGCGAGCACCACCTGCCCCGCGGCCACACCCGTGCGCAGCGACACGGACCGGGCCGCCAGGACGATCGCGGCGGACTCCTGCTGCGCCCAGGTGAACGACTGCCGCTCGCCAACCTCACGAACACTGGCGAGGAGCCGATTCGGCAGGTTGTTCACCGACCGGCACCACCACTGGAGGGCCTTCGCCTCGCGGCCCAGTGCGGGCTCGCTCTCCTCGAACGCCACGCGGTCGAGGGGTTGCAGGCCCAACGGCCCGAGCGCGTCACCGGCGAGCAGGAGTTCGAAATCGCCCTTGACAATGCCCAGACTCCAACCGTCCAGGGCCATGTGGTTCGCCCCGACCACCAGCGTCCTGGGTTCGCCGCCGCAGGTCAGGATCGCGATACGCACCGGCAGGTCGGCGGCGTGGTCGAACGGCACCTGCCGTAGCCCCTCACCGACCGTCTCCGCCGTCCACGTCAGCTCGTCGGGGGTTACCTCGTGCACCTCGACCGGCAGATCGCCGTCGGCACAGACCTCCTGGCACGGCCCCTGCGCCGTACGGGGAAAACGGGTCCGGAGCGAGTCGTGTCGTTCCACCGTACGTCGCAGGGCCGTCAGCACCTCCGGCACGGACAGACCGGACGGCAGCTCCCAGTGGGCCAGGATGTTGAGCGAGTAGTCGGTGGCCGGCAACTGCTCGAAGACGTTCCAGATGGCGATCTGGCCCCAGGTGAGCGGGGCCCTGCCGGCACGGTCCGCACTGAACCGCAGGGTCATCACACTGGGCGTACGGCTGCCGTGGTCAAGAACGGTCATCACGGTCCAATCTCGAGGCTCGGTCGCGGAGTCGGTGCCGGACGCCGTGCAGGAGCTACCCCAGGATCTCGTTGACCTCGACGAGATAGCCGTCCGGATCGCGGAAATGCACCGCCCTGATTCCCCAGTCCGGATAGTCGGTCGGCGGGTGGATCAGTGTGACGCCGTGCTCCTGCACCCGCGCGGCGACCTTTTCCAATTCCTCTTCGCCGGGCGAGACCTCGAACACGACGGCGAACCGGTCGGTGCTCGGCAGCGCGACGTCCTTTCCGTCGGTGCCCACCGCCCCGGCGATGACGCGGTAGTGATTGAGGGCGAGCCGGGTGCCGGTGCCCGTGTCGAACTCGGCGTAGACCCCGTCCTCATCGCCCCACACCACGGAAAACCCCATGGCATCGCGGTAGAACCGGAAACAGGCCGGGAAATCGGAGACGAGTAGCCGCACAAAGCTGATTCGCATGAGGGAGTCTAACTCGACGCGGATCGCCGGTCGAGCACCTCGACAGCCAGGTCGACTATGGCGTTTTCATCGTGTTCGCGGCGCAACGCCTCGGCCACTCGGCGCGCGTGCACCCGATACGCGTCGTCGGTCAACAGGTTCCGCAGACGATCGCGCAGCTCATCTGCCGGAGCATCCCAGCGGGCCTCTATCGCCGCCCCCAGGGAAACCGCCCGCCGCACATTCTCGTACTGGTCGATCATCGACGGGATGCCCAATATCGGCACCCCGTGGGCGAGCGCCCGAAGCACGGTCCCGTGCCCGCCCTGCGTCACCACCCCGGTGGCGCGAGCGAAGAGGTCCGACGGCTGGACGAAGCCGGTCAACGTTACGTTCGGCGGGATCGTCCGGGTCGCGGCGTCGACCTCGCCCAGCACGAACACCCGCGCGGCCAGCCCGCCCACCGCCGCCAGCAGCCGGTCGAGTTGCGCGGAGCCGGACGGATCGGCCAGGGTACTGAGGCCGATCACCAGGTTGGCGTCCCGGGCCGCGGTGTCGACCAGTGGCCACCTCGGCAACTCGACGGGGGCGCCGACATAGACCACCCGATCCGGCACGGACGAGGCCGCCGGATCGAAGCACCGGTAGCTCAGCACCATGCACCGGTCCGCCCGTCCGTACTGGCCGGACACGGTTGAGGTCGGCGTCAGTCCGTGGTCCTGGCGAATTTGGTTGAACCGGCCGAGTCCCTTGTCGAGCATCCGTTGATAGAGGATACGGTACGGGCCACTGCCGATGTCGCCGGCGCGATTCGGCGCCCCGGTGGGCAGCGGATACACGGTGGTCACGCAGACGACGTGGGGAATACCGGCCCGCTCGGCGGCCAACAGGGCGCCCAACAATACGTGATCGGCGATTACCAGATGTGGGCGGAACTTCTCGATCGCCGCCGAGACGTCGGCGAGAAAAAGGTGTGCCGGACCGAACAGGAGCTGTTCCGAGAGAGCCCGAGCGGTATCGGACACGCCCGCGTTCTGCCAGGACCCCGGTGCGTCCCGGCCGGGCGGTGCGGCCGTCTCGTGCGGCGCCCGCTCGTACGGCAGGAACTCCGCGCCGGCCTGCCCGGCCCGTACGCGCATCGGCTCGTTGCCCAGCACCACCACTCGGGCGCCCGCCGCGACCAGTTTCCGCGCGACGAACTCGTAGGCAACCGCGTTTCCCCCGACGGCCCACGCCGCGATCAGGATGGTCGATCCGGTCAGCATGCTCCAGCCTCCTCATGTCCGCCGGGCGATCGCCAGGGTGGTGCCGGCGAGCGGCAGGCTCGTCGTCCGATCGACCTCGAAGCCGGCCTCTCCCAGCTCTGCCCGCAGCTCGTCGCTGGTCAGCGCGAATCCGGCGCCGGTGGCAAGCCAGTCGACCGCGGACGCGGCGAGCGCGCTGCCGGGTCTCGGATCGTCGTAGACGAAGTCGTGCACGAGTAGCAGACCTCGTCGGGGCAGCCCTGCGGCTACCCGCCGCAGCAACTCCACGCGCTGGTCACGGGGCAACAGATGCAGGACGTGGGAGACCAGCGCACTGTCGTGCTCGGGTACGTCGTCGGTGTGCAGGTTCCACGGTACGAAGAGGATCCGTCCGTCGGAACTCGACTCGGCGACGAACTTCTCGGCGTGCCGCAACATCGCCGGCCGGTCGTAGACGACGACCGACAGCTCCGGATGGATCCGCGTCAACGTCAGCGCGTACCCGCCGCTGCCGCCGGCGATGTCGGCCAGTGACCGGCAGGCTCTGAGTTCGGGCAGCCGGGCAAGATACGGTGCCGAACTTCGCGAGCCCACCAGCATCGCCGCCGCCAGGTCACCGACCTCGTCGTCCGGGATTTCGGTGGGCCGTTGCTCACCGCCCAGGGCGGCCCGGATGCCCCGTCCGTTGACATGGCTTCCGTGTGCCCAGCTCTCGATACGCAACAGCGGCAACATGGTCTTGCCCGGATGCTCCCCGAGCAGACCGTCGTACGGCGGCGCGAGTCGCCAGTCCCCGTTGTCCCGCACGAGGAGGTCGTTCCAGAGCAGCACCCGCAGCAGGGCTTCGAGCGGCCCCGGATCCAGGTCGAGTCGCGCGGCCAACACCTGGGTCGGGACCGGGCCCGTGGCGATCTGGGTGAGGACCCCGGCGTCGATCGCCGCCTCGACGGCGCTCAGGATCTTCCGGCTGGCGAGGAGTTCGGCCACCTGGTTCACCGAGGGGTCCCCTTTCCGCTGGAGCGAGCGGTGGTCAACCTCGCTCCCCCGCAGGCTGCTCGTGACGGCGACCGACCGAGATCCACGGCTCGCGGTTTCGAAGCTTTCGGTTTCGAAGCTTTCGGATTCGGAGGTCGCGGCGAGGTGCTGGATCGCCCTGGCGAGCCCGTCGGGCGTACCGATGTCGTGGAAGCCCTCGCTGAGCCGGTGGCCAAGCAGCTCGAATTCGTTGCGCAGCAGGGCACGCAGCATCTCGGTCATCGACTGCTCGCCGAACCGGTCCAGCCGCGGGGCCCAGCCCGCCGCCCAGTCGAGAGCGTCGGCGCTGAAGTAGTAGAGCCCTGCCTTGGCCACACCGGCACCGCCCTCCGGTGGCTTCTCGTGCAGCCTGACAACGTGACCGCCGTCCAGCTCGAGCTTGGTCAGGCCCGAGGTGGACTCGACGTCGGCGCAGGCGACCCGGCACCCGGCCGGGTCCGAGGTCAGCGCGTCGACAAACCGCTCGATGTCCGCGTCGGAGAAGGCGTTGTCACCGGAGACCACGACGAGGGGACCGTCGGACGCCCGCACGCTCAGGCAGTCGGCCACCGCTGCCCACTCCCCCAGTGGCCTCGATCGGAAGGTCCGCAGACCACCACCCTCCGGTAGTGCGGTGAACCACGGGTGCGCGTTGACGGCAACCCATATCCGCGCCGCGCCACTGTCGGAGAACTGCCGGGCGAGCCGGGCCAGGGCGCTTTCCGGCCAGCCCGACCGGCCCGTACAGATGGGCATCAGCGTCTTGGGGATCATGGGTGCCACGCCGGTCAGCCGGCTCCCCCTGCCCGCGGCGGTGATCAGGATGTCGGGGGCGGTCATGTCGGCACCGGCCCCGCCATGGCAAGTCCGCGCCACAGCCGGACGCAGCGCTGCAGGTCGTAGCCGTCGCGCAGCGTGCGCACGCCGGCGACCAGCCAGCGCAGCCCGTACGCGAGCAGCACCTGCCACGCCTGCCGGCTGGTGTGCGGCAGGCGCAGGACCGACAGCAGCAGCACCCCGGTTATCAGGGTGGCCCGGCTGGCCAACTGCGGATCGGCGCCCAGGAAGCGGCGGCAGACCATCTGGGCGAGCCGGGCGTTGCAGTCGGCGAGCGACCGCAGTGGAGCGTGGTCGTCGCGGCCGGTGCTGCCGACGAACGCGACGTGGGCCGGGCTCGCCACTGTTCGTACGTCGGTGAGGGACTGGCGGAACGCCACGTAGCAGGATTCGTGCAGCAGCTTGGCGATGTCGTACGCGGGGTCGAAGGTGAGTTGGGTTCCCCAGCCGCCTCGC
This sequence comes from Micromonospora sp. NPDC050397, assembly GCF_044901685.1. Taxonomy (NCBI): domain Bacteria; kingdom Bacillati; phylum Actinomycetota; class Actinomycetes; order Micromonosporales; family Micromonosporaceae; genus Micromonospora; species Micromonospora sp. NPDC050397. Next base: position 880,592 of record NZ_JBJDPS010000001.1, on the reverse strand, counting down.
GGGTCGACGAGGTAGAACGTCCGTCCGCCCCGGTCGACGAGGATGTTGCCCAGATGCAGGTCGCCGTGGAGTACCTGGGTCCACGAGGGCTTACATCTGGCCAGCGACTCCGTCACCGCGACCGCGCCGTCCCGGAGCGGATTGGGCAGGCTCACCGCGTCGATCGACACGTGCCGCGCCGCGAGGACGGCATTGACGACCGGGTGGATCTTCCGGGCCGTGCTCAGGCTCGAGACCAGGTGTGACGCGCACCAGCCACCCGTGTCCCAGGCTGGCTGGCGACCGCCGATCACACAGAGCTTCTCGAACCCGAAGAGAACTGCCTCGGTGATCAGCTCCAGGCAGACCGGGTCCGCGTTCTCGATGACCACTCGGCGGGCGTCGACACCCGGCACCCGCCGTAGCACCAACGTACGGGTCGCGTCGTCGGGTGTGGCCACCACGGCCGGCAGGTGACGGCCGACCGCCGGGCCGCCCGCCGCGGCCGCCCACTGAAGCCAGGCTCCCTCCGCCACCAACTTGTCGAGCTGACCGGACGGCACGCTCTTGCAGACCGTCGCGCCGTCGATCGTCAGGGTGGCTCCGGATCCACTGGCAAGGGCGAAGGACTCCAGGGTCATCCGCCGGCTCCTGCGCTCAGGCGCCTGTCGGTCATACGCCCACCGCCTCTCGGACCCGAGCCTAGGAGCGGCACGAATCGCCGCTCAACGATCCATGTCTGAGCATTTCCGCTCAGCGAACAAGCGGCCAGATCGCGCTTGTCCGGTCCCGGTCGCGACGGTGCCCACTCGACGGTGCCGACTCGATGGGGTCGACCCGGTCGGGTCGAGCCGGTCAGGTCGGCTCTTAACGGCGGCTGGGTTTTGCCGTATTGGTGTGGTGATGGATGTGACACGCCAGGAACCCCGCGTCGACGTGACCGACGGCGTACCCCGACGGGGGCTCGAACGCCGAGCCGATCGGCCGGGCGCGACCTTCCTGACCGGCGGCGTCAGTGGCGCGCCCGCCCTGATCTCCTCCGACGGCCGGATCGTGACCTACGGTGAGCTGACGGCGGCCACCGCCCGGGAGCCCGTCTGGCTGGCCCAGGGCCCGGCTGACCGGTCACTGGTGCTGATGGCGGCCACCCCGACCGTCGACTTCGTGCTGGCGTACCTCGGCGCGTTGCGGCACGGGCATCCGGTCGTACCGGTCAGCCCCGGCCTCGACGGCGCGGCGCTGGACCGGCTGCTGCACGCGTTCCGCCCCGAGGTGCTGGTCCGGCCCTCGGCCGCGTCGGCCGCGCCGAACTGGCCGGACGTTCCGGACGGCTACCGTCCGGCCACGCCGCACGGGTCACTCCTCGTCCACGTCCGAAGCGGCCCGGATGTCGGCCCGCTCCACCCCGACCTCGCGCTCGTGCTGCTGACCTCGGGCACCACCGGCAGACCGCAGGGCGTACGCCTCTCCTGGAAAAACCTGCACCGCAACGCGGCCAGCATCCGGCAGTCGCTCGGCATCACGGCCGCCGATCGGGCGGTCACCGCCCTGCCACTGCACTACAGCTACGGGCTCTCGGTCCTGCACAGCCACCTGTATGCCGGCGCGTCGATCGTCCTCAGCGCGGACAACCCGATCGGCGGCGCCTTCTGGCGTACCTGCGCCGAGCGGGAGGTCAGCTCGTTCGCGGGGGTGCCGCTGACGTACGAGGGGCTGCGTGGTCCGCTCCGCCGGGCCTGGCCGGCGACCCTGCGTACGCTGACCCAGGCCGGCGGTCGTCTCCGCCCGGACCTGGTCCGCTGGTACGCCGACCTGGCACGTGAGCGGGGCGCCCGGTTCTTTGTCATGTACGGCCAGACCGAAGCCACCGCCAGGATGTCCTGCGTGGACGTCGTGGCCGATCCGGCCGGGATCGGTTCGGCCGGGCGGGCGATCCCCGACGGCCGCTTCGAGATCAGACCGCTGCGACCGGACGCCTCCGGCGACGTGGGCGAGGTGGTGTACGCCGGCCCCAACGTGATGATGGGGTACGCCGCCGACCGGACCCAGCTCGCCGACGGGGACGAGTTGGGGGGCGTCCTACCGACCGGCGACGTCGGCCGGCTGCGGGACGGCTACCTGGAGCTGACCGGACGGATCAAGCGCATCGCGAAGACCGGGGGACGGCGGGTCAACCTCGACGAGTTGGAGGAGAGTCTCGCCGCCGACGCTCGGGTGGCCGTCATCGCCAGGGACGAACGCTTGGTGGTCTTCCACGCCGGTGATCCCCCCGCCACACTCCGGTCCGCACTCGACCGGGCCTGCCGGGCGCTGGGCGTACCGGTGTCGCACGTGACGGTCCGAATGCTCGACCGGGTGCCCACCACCAGCACGAACAAGGTCGACTACGCGGCCCTCGCAGCCCTCGCGGCCCTGGACGAGGTGCCGGGCACCAGGTGAGCGAGCACCGGAGTGTTCAACTGGCGATCCTCCGCGGTTGCACACCTGCTACCGCCCGCGCGCCGGCCAGTGCCCGCCAGAGCGTCTCGGCCGAGCTGTCGGCGCGGCAGGCCTCCAGCAGCAGCCACTCCAGGTCCGCGAGGAGGTCGGCCGAGTTCCGCCCGGGCGCGAAGCCAGGGTCGACGCCGACCGAGCAGAACGCTTTCGGCGCCAGAACGTGCAGGTAGAAGAAGAGTTGGGCCTTCATGGCTCGGTGGTCCACGGCGAGGCGGTTGATCCTGGACGCGGCCAACTGCTCGGCCAGCAACTCGGCCGAGGGCTCGGGCGTCGCGCGACCCGCGCCCTGCCGGCCACCCACGTCCTGGCGGACGTCGTTGAAGAAACAGGAGCCGTTGAGTGGTGTCCCTCGCGCCGCACCGATCTCGGACACCAGCTCGTCGAGTGCCCTGGGGTCGCATTCACTGTGGCGGTACGCCAGTAGCTCGGCCTCCGCCGCCCGCAGCAGATACCTGGAGAACGGCTCGTCGGCCACGGTGAGGCTGAGCAGGGCGTTCTGGTTGAAGGCACCGACCAGGCGACGCTCCTCGGCGGCGAACCGGGTGGCCACGATCGTGCGCGTCGCCACCTGCCGCTCCCCCAGGTACGCGCCGATCACCAGGAGCAGGCCCGCATGCACCACGAGGGCCGGGCTGAGCCGTTGCCTTCGGCCGAGGCTGGTCGCGGCGGTGGTCAGCGCGGTGGACCGCAGCTCCGACCACTCCAGGTGGACGCCCGGCACGCCGGTGTCGCTGCCGAGCACCGTCGGCGGCAGGTGCTCGAGGTGACCGCGCCAGAAGTCGAGCGACTGCCGGTTACGCTGCCGGCCCGCCTCCGATCGCTCCCAGCCCGCCCGCTCCACCGGCTGGGTGCCGGCCGGACGCAGAGGGGACGGACCGCCGCGCAGCAGGACGGTGAGATCCTCCTTGAGAATCCGCAGACTCCACCCGTCGACCGCGAGGTGGCTGAGGACGAGGACCAGCCAGACCGGCGCGCCCGCACGGGTGATCATGCCGAGGCGCAGGGGTGGATCGGTGGCTGGATCGAAGTTGACGACACGGATCCGGTTCGCCACCACCGTGGCGGCACCCGCCGTCGTGCCGGCCGTACCGATCTCGAAGACCTCGACCGGGACCGTGCCCTCGCCGACCACCCGCTGGGTCAGCTCGCCGTCGAGGTCGAGATAACGCGAACGCAGCGACTCGTGCCGCGCGACGAGCGCGGCAACGGCCGCGCCGGCCTCGGACGACGTCGTGCCGGGCGGCACCTCGCAGTGCAGCACCAGGTTGGTGCTCGCGTCGCCCGGGGGCAGCCAGGCCAGCACCTCCCAGATGGCGATCTGCCCCCACGTCATCGGGGCCTGTGCGCTACGGCCGCCGGTGACCGGCAGCTCGAAACGATGGACGGATCGCAAGTCGCACCCCCGTGGAATCGCACGCGGCAGGGACCGCCGACACGGCCACGGCGGTTGCTGATCCCCATCATGCGAAGAACGAGTGCCTTGCATAAGGGTCCGCGCCACCGACACACTTCGAGCGTGTTCCGGCGGTGCATTGTGTCGCGCGGAGACAGGCTGGTCGGGGCGGCAGCGCGGGTCGAGAGGAGTGTGCACGCGTACACATGGGATCTATCAACGTCGAACTCGACGCCGCACTTTCGGCGGGTGAGTCGCCGTCGGCGGCGGCCTTCCTGGAGCTGTGCGCGTTCCTTCTGCCCGCCACCACGGCCGAGCCGACGCTCGACTCGAACCTCTTCGAACTCGGTGCCGACTCACTGACCATCACGGCCCTCGCCGCCGAGATCCAGGCCCGCTGGAATGTCGTGCTCGACCCGTCCGACCTGTTCCTCGCGGAGGATCTCGCCGAGGTGTACTCGCGGCTGACGGCGGAACGGGACGGTGACCCCCCGGCGGCGTTACCCGCCCGACCGCCGGGACCTCCGCAGGAGAGCTGGGCACAACTCGCCCGGCTCCGTCCGGACGGGCCCTGGGCCGGGCCGGGACCACGTGGCGCCACCGTCGAGGTCGACGTGCGGGTCACCGGACGGCTGGACGAGGAACGGCTGCGCGGGGCGCTGCGGGCGGTCGCGACCCGCCACGAGGTGCTGCGTACGTTCCTCGGCCCGGCCGGCGAGCTGGCCCTGCACGACAGCCCCTCGGTGCTGCTCGACGCCGTCGACGAACGGCCGGCGACCCACCCGACGACGCACGGCACGGGCACCTCCGGTGCGCTCTGGCGAGCCCGACTCGAAGCGGCGCATGGGCACACGGAGCTGTCGCTGTCGCTGGATCGGCTGGTGGCGGACGAGGGGTCGGTGCCGATCCTCCTGGCCGACCTGGCCCGCGCCTACAACAGCGGCGCGACGACACTGGCGGCAGCCGCGCCCGGCTTCTACGACTGGGCGGCCTGGCAGCGCGCGACGTACCCGGCCGAGCGGGCCGGAGCTCCGGCGGCGGCCCGGCCGGTGGCCCGGCTCGCGGCCCGGACCCGCTGGCCCGCCGGTTCGCTGGTGGCGCTGTCCCGGCTGGCGGAGCAGTGCGGCGTCGGGCTCGACGACGTCCTCACCCTGCTCCTCGGGCTGACACTCGGGCGATCCGACGCGTCCGGCGCCCCGGTACGCGTCTGCGTGCCGCTCGACAACCGCGACGACCCCCGGACCCGCGAGCTGGTCGGTCCCGTGCACACCCGTGCCCTGCTCACGCTCGTACCGGACGGCACGGTGCCGGTGACCGAGGTGCTGCGCGCGGTCCGACGCGAGCGCGACGACCGCGCCGCGTTCGCCTCGGCTCCGTACGGCTCGCACCAGCCACGGTCGGGCGACCCCACCGACACCCCGGCGGCCGACGCACCCCTGGCACTGGTCTGCCTGCGCACCGGGATCGCCGGGACGATCCAGCTCGGCGGTGCCCGAGGTGGCTGGAGGATCCGCGCCGACCAGCCCGGCTATCTCGACGTTCCGCTGGCGCTGGAGGGCACGCCGGACGACGACGGCAACCTCGACCTGGTGCTCTGGCACGATCCGGGGCACTACGACGGGGAGCCGGCCGAACGGCTGTTGGGCGAGCTGACCAGGCTCGCGGAATCGCTCCTGACCCGGCGCAACCAACCGGTGGCGCGGCTCTTGGACGGGCTGACCCGGACCCAGCACGGTGAACCAGCGGACGGAGGCAGGTGACATGGTCACGCAGGCACAGCTCCGCGACGCCCTCACGGTCGACGGGGATCTCCTGGACCACGCACTCGTCGAGGAGGGCGGGGTGCTGCTGGTGGCCGCCGCCGGTCGGCTGACCGCCCTGGACGCCTGGCTGCGGGTGGACCGAACGGCGAACCCGGCCGAGGCGCCGGAGACCGTCGTCGTCGTCGACCACATCCCCCGCGACGGCGCCGGTCTGCTCGGCGACGACTGGCGCGAGGTCGAGGTCGAGCGGCACCGGTACGCGGCTCCCACGTCCCCGCTGGAGGAGGCGGTCGTGGCGATCTGGGCCGACGGGCTCGGGCTGCCCCGGGTCGGCGCCGAGGACGACTTCCTCGATCTCGGCGGCGACTCGTTCGCGGCGGTGGCGATCGCCGAGCGGATGGAACAGGAGTGCGGCATCGCCGTCTTCGCCGCCGACCTGTACCAGCTCGGGACCGTCCGACAACTGACCGCGCAGGTCGATGCCGGGACGGCCCGGTGACCCCGGTGCTGCCCCCGGGGCCGCTGTCGACGTACCGGCGGATGCGGGAGCTGGCGGGAGTCGAGCCGGACCGGACGGCGGTGTCCGCCCGGGGCGCCGACGGGGGATGGTCCTCGTTGACCCGGGCCGAGCTGGTCGCACTCGCCGAGGCGCAGGCCGCCCGGCTGCTGGCCGAGCCGCCGGGCCCGTACACGGTGGTGGCGCTCCCCAACGGCATCGGGTTCTTCGTGGCGGTGCTCGCCTCCTGGTGGGCGGGGCGTACGCCGCTGGTCGTCCCGCCGGAGAGCACGGCGCCGGAGCTGGTACGGCTGTTCAGCAGCGTCGGCCGTCCCCGGGAGGAGATCTTCGCCTTCGACGGGTCGGAGTTGGTCGCACCGGTCCGGGACGCGTCCGCGCCGACGACGGCGGGCCGCACGGCGGCGACCGTGGCGGTCGGTGCCGCCGAGCCGGCGGTCGCCTGGTACCTGCCGTCGGGCGGTAGCACCAGCCTGCCCCGCCTGGTGCCCGTCCCGGGTCGTCCCGCCGACCAGCTCTCCGGTCAGTCGACGCTGCTGGGTGCGGTGGGGTGGCGACCCGACGCGGACCACCTGGTGCTCGGTCCACTGTCGCACGCGGCCCCCTTCACCTGCGCGCTCACCGGCCTGGTGCACGGCAACCACGTGGTGCTGGTCGACCGGTTCGCGCCGGGTGCCGTACGGGACGCGGTACGCCGGGTACCGCCGACGTGGTGCCAGCTCACCCCGCACCAGATGGCGGTCATCGGCGCCGATCCGGCGTTCCTGCGGAGCTTCGGCGCACGGCTGGCCGGCCTCCTGCACACCGCCGCCCCGTGCCCGGCGGCGGTGAAGCGGTTGTGGATGGACAGCATCGGCGCCGACCGGGTGTACGAGCTGTACGCCAGCACCCAGATGGTCGGCGCCGTCGTCAGCCGGGGTACGGACTGGTTGCAGCGCCCCGGCACGGTGGGGCGCCCCTACATGACACAGGTGCGGATCCTCGACGAGAAGGGCCTCGTCCTGCCCCCCGGACAGGTCGGCGAGGTCTACCTCCGTACCGCCGGGACCCGTCGGCTCTCCGCGGCCCAGACCGGGCATCTGCGGGGTCGACCGGGCGGCTACTTCAGTGTCGGCGACCTCGGATACCTGGACGAGGACGGCTTCCTCTTCCTGGTCGACCGGGTCGACGACGTCATCATCGTCGGTGGCGCCAACGTCAGTGCCCGCGAGGTCGAACAGACCCTCGTCGCGCACCCGGCGGTCGGCGAGGCGCTGGTGGTGGGTCGACCGGACCGGCTGCTGGGGCAGCGGGTGCACGCGTTGGTCGTGCCGGCCGACGCCGAGAGCGTGCCGGACACCACCGACCTGCGCGCGCACTGCGCGGGACTGCTCGCCCCGCACAAGGTGCCGACCTCGATCGAGGTGATCGCGGAGTTCGAGCGGTCACACGCCGGGAAGATCCAGCGCTTCCGCTACCGGTGACCGTCTGCGCCGGGAGCGCCGGGTACACCGTGTGCACCGGGAACGCCGTGTGCACCGGGAACGCCGGTGTTCAACCGCGGCCGTACCGCAGTTGAACACCCGTCGCCTCGGACGCCGTCCGGTCCGGTGTTCACACCTTCTCCACCAGGTAGTCGCCGAGGCAGAGCGCGTCGAGGTCGCTGTCCTGGAACGTCGCCAGCGCGTCGGCCGGGGTCTCGACGATCGGCTCCCGGTCGTTGAACGACGTGTTGAGCACGACCGGCACCCCGGTGATCTTCTCGAAGTGCTCGATCAGCGCGCCGAACTGCGGCGCGACCGCCGGGTCGACGGTCTGCACCCGCGCGGTGCCGTCGACGTGCACGACGCCCGGGATCGCGTCCCGGCGCTCCGGCCGGACGGCCGGCGCCAGCAGCATGAACGGCGACGGGCCGTCCAGCTCGAACCAGTCGGTCGAGCGCTCGACGAGCACCGCCGGGGCGAACGGCCGGAACGGCTCGCGATGCTTGATCCGGTTGTTCAGGGCGTCGCGGCTCTCGACGGTACGCGGGTCGGCCAGCATCGACCGGTACCCGAGGGCCCGGGGGCCGAGTTCGCTGCCACCGGTGAACCAGCCGATCAGTTTCCCGTCGGCGATGAGCTGGGCGGCGCAGGCCGCGATGTCGCTCTCCCGCCGGTAGCTGAACGGTGCGAAGCGCCGCTCGACCAGACCGGACCGGGGATCCCGACGCAGGGTCAGCTCGATCTCCGCGTCGCTGTAGGCGCGGCCGAGGGAGTCGGACCTGAACGCCGGCCGGGGCAGTTCCCCGGTGAGCAGGTGCATGCCGTACAGGGCGTTGCCCAACGCCTGGCCACGGTCGGAGGCGGCCGGCGGCACGAACAGGTCGGCGACGCCGGGCAGGCGGCGGATGCGGTCGTTGGCCACGCAGTTCAGCGCGACCCCGCCGGCCAGGCAGACGTTGTCGTACCCGACCTCGGCCACGTTCTGCGTCACCAGTGCGCAGAGCGCCCTCTCGACCTCCGCCTGTAGGAACGCGGCGGCCTCGATCCCCCGCTGGTCGGCGCCGAGCGAGCCGAGCGGGCCGAAGTCCAACCCGTGCCGGCGGGCGTACTCGACCACGCCACGCGCGTGCGTCTGGTCGAGCCGTCCGGTCACCCGCCCGTCCACCACGTCGAAGAGCACGTCGGCGAACGTCGTCGGATCTCCGAACGAAGCGAGCGCCATGGTCTTGCCCGCCTCCTGGAAGTTCCAGCCCAGGTACTCGGTGAAGGCCTCGTACGTGGCGCCGATCGCGCCGGCCCGGGGGCGTCCCGGGTCATTGCCGCCCAGTCGGACGAGCCCGTCCGGGGTGCCCGCGTAGTACGTCTCGGTGTCGGTGTTGTTGCCGCCCCCGTCGGCGACGATGACCGTGGCGTGGGTGAACTCACTCAGGCAGAAGGCCGTGTAGGCGTGCGACAGGTGGTGGTCGACGACCCGCACCCGGTCGTCCGGGACACCGAGGAATGACAGGCCCGTCTCGGCGACCGTGATCTGCTGGCCGTAGTTGCTGGCCACCACGAGGTCCACGTCGGACAGCCGCAACCCGGCGGCACGGAGGCAGTAGAGCAACGATGCCTGCCAGCCGGGCGAGTACCGGCTCCGGTTGAGTCGTTCCTCACCGATCGCGACCATCCGGGTCGGGGTGAGCAGCGCCGCTCCACCGTCATGACCGAAGTTGATGCCGACGACACAGGGCTCGTCCACACTCACGGGTTTCCTCCAGCTACCGGGGATCGAGCAACAGGCCGGTTCAGGACAGCCAATCGCAGGGGCAAGTATCAGCCTCTTCCCGGCCGACGGGAAGCGACTCGGATCGAAGCATTGACATGTCGAGGGGCGCTGGAAACCATGGCATGACGAACGCGGACCAATCACGATGCCGCCCGCTCCACCGCTAGCGGCGTGCGCCGCTTCCGCATTTCTTCCGGCCTATGTACGGGGGCTCACGCATGGCAGGTCGAGCACGTGGATACCATTTCGTGTCCGATCGCCTCACCATTCCTGACGTGGACGCCGGAACGTTGATGAGTACGGCGATCCGGTCCGACTGGTATCCGGTGCACATCGTTCGCGACGAGTCGGAAGCCATTGAGCGCCTCGTACACGACCTGGACGGTCGGCGCGCGGCCATCGTCACGGACGACATCGTCGCCGCCCGGCATGCCCGGCGGTTGGCCGAAACCCTCGCGACCCGTGGCGTCTCCGTGTCGATGACGTCCTTTCCACCCGGCGAGGCCAACAAGAGCATCTCCACCGCGATCGGGCTGCTCGACTGGTTGGCCGGCAGCGAGGTTCGGCGTCGCGACGTCGTGGTGGCGGTGGGCGGTGGCGTGGTGATCGACACCGTCGGATGGGTGGCCAGCGCGTACATGCGCGGTGTGCCGTACATCAACGTGCCGACCACCCTGCTGGCCGACGTCGACGCGGCGCTCGGCGGCAAGGTCGCCGTCGACCACGACAGCGCGAAGAACCTGATCGGGGGCTTCTACCAGCCGAAGGCGGTCGTCACCAACATCGGCTATCTGGACACGCTGGACGACCGGCAGCTACGTGCCGGCCTGGCCGAGGCGATCAAGAAGGGCATCATCGCCTCCCCCGACCTCTTCGAGCTGATCGAGAGCGAGCGGGAGCAGATCCTGGCGCGTGACCCGGACACGCTGCGTCGGCTCGTCCACGGCGCTAGTGCGGTCAAGTGCCGTCTGATCGAGCGTGACCCGTACGAGTTGGACCTCGCCCGCCCTCTCAACCTGGGGCACACCGTCGGGCACGCCCTGGAGACCGTCACCGGCTACGGCCCGGTGCTGCACGGCGAAGCCGTCGCCATCGGCATCGTCACCGCCGCGCAGATCGCCGAGCGTCGTGGGCTGCTCGACCGGGAGAGTCTGTGCCGCTTCGTCGACCTGCTGGCCCGGGTCGAACTCCCGACCAGCCTGCCGGGGCTCGCCGTCGAGGTCGACCCGGCGGCCGTGGTCGCGGCGCTGGGCCAGATTCGCAAGATCCGTGACGGCAGCCTGCGGTTCGTGCTGCCGACGGCGCTGGGCGAGGTCGTCATCGCGGACGACGTGGCCGACCGGGAGATCCAGATCGCGCTGGACGAGTTCGCCGGGTCGCGACGATGACCACCGTCGTCGTCGGGCAGGGCCTGATCGGCGGTGCGGTCCGTCGCGAGCTGAGCGGGCAGGGACGGGCCCCGGTGACGGTCGCCCGCTCGGCCCGGACCGGCGACCCGGACCCTGCCCGGTCGACCGGGGCCCACCTGCGGCACGACCTCGACCTGCCGGCGGGCCGGGCCGCGCTCCGCGCCGACCTCGACCGGATCGGGCCGGGCCGGATCGTCCTCACCCACGGACCGAGCGACGTGAGCTGGATGGAGGAGAACGAGGAACGGGCCGCCCGGATCCACTGCGGGGTGGCCCGGCTGGCCGCCGGCTCCGGCGTACCGGTCCTGCTCATCTCCACCGACAACGTCTTCTCCGGGGAGCGGGGCCTGATGCGCCCCACCGATCCGGTGGCGCCCCGCAACGCGTACGGCCGACTGAAGGTCGAGGCCGAACGGATCGTGCTGGCCGGTGGGGGCGACGTGCTCCGGGTCAGTCTGGTCTACGGAACCGCCGGCCCAGGTTACCGGCCGACGTACGCCCAGCTCTGCCTCGCCGCCGCGGCGGCCGGTGCCGCGCTCCCGGCCCCCGTCGACCAGTCGTTCACGCCCATCCACGTCGACGACGTCGCCCGCGTCGTCGCGGCCCGGGTCGAGACACCGGCGGGTGCCGGATCAGCGGGCGGAACGATCGAGCACCTGGCCGGGCACCAGGAGCTGAGCCGGTACGAGTTCGCCCGGCTGTCCTACGCGGCCGCCGGCGCCGATCCCGATCTGGTCCTCCCCTGCCTGCGCCGGGACACCGCGTGGGCGTCCCGGCCCCGCTACTCCAGCCTCGCCTGCACCGACTACGCGGCCCTGCTACCCGCGCACTGGCCGCCCGCGAGCCCGGCCGCCGGGCTGCGACGCATGGTGTCGGGACCCGCCGACGCGGCGGCACCATGACCGCCGCCCGGTTCGCCATCGACGCGGGCGGAAGCCGAACCCGGGTACGGGTCGAGCCGGTGGGTGGCCCGCCCCGGATCGCCGAATACCCGACGGTCAACCGCGCCTCCGTCGCGGCGGACGAGGCCGACGCCGTACTGGCCCGGATCCTCACCGACGTGCGCGACTGGATCGGGGCCGACCCCGGCGTGGGCTGGCTGGCCAGCGCGACGGCCGACGAGCAGAGCCTGCGCGGCGAGTCCGTCCGGGTCGGGCGGGTCGCCGCACACCACCGGGTCGGCCTCGAGCTGGTGCTCTCCAACGACATCGTGCCGATGCTGTGGGGGCCGCCGGCCCTGCGCGGCACCGGAGTCGCCGTGGTCTGCGGCACCGGCTCGGGCTTCCTCGGTGCCGACCACCGCGGTCGCACCCGGCGGGTCGGTGGCTGTGAGTACCTCGGCAGCGACGAGGGCAGCGCCTTCGACCTCGGCTGGCGCGGGCTGCGCGCGGCGGTCCGCGCGGCCGACGGCCGTGGACCGGCCACCGGCCTGGTCGCCGCGCTCGAAGCCCGAGCCGGTCGCCAGGTTACCGAACTGGCCCGGGAATTGGCCGGCGAGCCCTTCCCGAAGCAGCGCCTGGCCAGGCTCGCCCCGGTGGTCTGCCGAGCGTGGCTGGGCGGCGACACGGTCGCCACCGGGCTGGTCGAGGCCGCCGTCGCCGAGTTGGCGCTCGGCGTCCGCACCGTGGCCGAGCGGCTCGAACTGCCGCCCGGGTACGCGGTCGCCGCCGTGGGCGGGGTGCTGACCGGCTGCCCCGAGTTCTTCGCCGCGCTACGCGCCCGGCTCAGCACGGAAGGAGTCGACAGGGTGGAACTCATCTCCGACACGGTCACCACGGTGGCCGACGCGCTGCGGCACGTCGTCGACACCGGCGGCCGGCTCGTCCCGCCGACCGCCCTACGCCCGCACGTCCGCCTGGTACGACCGTGAACACGGCCGGTATCCAGCTCGGCGTCTGCCTCGCCGCCCACTCCCCCCTCGGTCTGCGCCGTGCGCTGGAGGTGACCAGCGACCTCGGTGACCTCTGGCTCGACCTGCCGACCGACACCCCGCTGGGGCTGGTCGACCCACGCCGCTGCCTGCGTGACCGGGACTACCTCGACGAGGTGGCGAAAGCGCTGGTCGGTGCCCGGGTGGGCTGCGTGAGCAACAGCCGCGACGCCCAACTCCTGCTCGGGCCGCACGGTCGACACACGGATCCGGTCGCCACCGGGACGCCGGCACGCAAGCGCGAACACGCCGTCGACTGCGCCCTCGGATCGATCCGGCTGGCCGAACGGATCGGCGCGCCGGCCGTACGGCTGCTGGTCGGTTGCCCCGACTTCGCCTACTGGCTCTCCTGGCCGGGCGACCCCGGCGGCTGGGACCGGAACGTCGCCGACTTCTTCGCCCACGCCGAGCCGATCATGGCGGCCGCCCGGGACAGTGGCCTGCGCATCCTGCTGGAGCCGCACCCCAAACAGATCGTCTACGACCGGATCAGCAGTGCCTCGGTGCTCGCCGCCGCGCACCCGGACGCGGAACTGATCGACCTCTGCGTCGATCCGGCGAACCTGGCCGCGATGGGCCACGACCCGGTCGCCGCCGTGACGGGTTGGGCGGGTCGGATGTACGCGGTACACGCCAAGGACCTCCAGCGCTCCGGCCACGCGGGACAGCCGCCGGGCAACGGGTGGAGCCGGTACGGCCCGCAGCCACCGATCCGGTTCCGGGCGCTCGGTTGTGGCGAACTCGACTGGCCGGCGATCGTCGCGGCGCTGCTCGACGAGGGCTTCACCGGCGTGGTGTACGTGGAGCACGAGGACGTCCTGCTGCCCAGGGAGCAGAGCCTCGCCCGTGGCCTGGCGCTGCTGGGTTCCCTGCTGCCGGCGGGGACGCCGGAGGGGCGGACATGGTGACGGGCGGGAAGGCCGTGGTGACCGGGATGGACGACGTACGCGCGGTGCTGCTCGCCGGGGGTCGGGGTGAGCGGATGGGCCGGCTGACCGGCCAACGTCCGAAACCGCTGGTCCCCTTCGGCGGGCAGTGCCACCTCATCGACTTCAGCATCGCCAACGCGCTGCGCTCCGGGCTGACCGAGGTGCTCCTGCTGTCACACTTCAACGAGGACCGGCTGATCGACTATCTGCGGTCGACCTGGGAGTTGCCGGGCCGGTTGCACATCCACCTCGGCCCGCACGACCGCGACGTCCGATCGGGCCGGGACCTCGCCGCGCTCGCGCCGCGCCCGCCCGAGCGCGGTACCGCCGAGGCGCTGCTGGCCAACGCCGAGTTCATCTTCACCGACCGGTACCGGGACGTGCTGGTACTGCACGCCGACCACGTCTACCACTACGACTACCAGCCGATGCTGGCCCACCACCGGTCCACCGGCGCCGCCCTGACCATCGGCTACCAGGAGATCCTGCCCGAGTACGTGAAGCTCTTCGGGATGGTGGAGTTCGACGCCGACGGCTGGCTCACCGCGTTCGTGGAGAAGCCGGCGCGGCCGACCAGCAACCTCGTCTTCAGCGCCTTCTGCCTCTTCGACCAGGCGGTGCTCGACCGGTATCTGACGAAGCTGAGGACCACCGACTGGCAGTACGACCTCAGCCGCGACGTCATCCCCGCGATGCTGGCGGCGGGTGAGCGGATTGCCGGGTACCCGGTCGAGGACTACTGGGAGGACATCGGCACGGTCGACCGCTACCACCGGGCCCACCTGCGGCTACTCGGTCCGGAGCCGACCATGCTGCCGGAGCGGATGCCGCGCACCCTGGCGCCGGATCTGGTCCGTTCGACCGTGTCGACCGGTCCGGGGCTGCGCGACAGCCTCTACGCGACGGACCTGCGCAACCAGGGCTCGATCGAGGAGTCGGTCATCTATCCCGGGGTGCGGATCGGCGCCGGTGCCAGCGTCCGCCGCAGCGTCGTACTGCCGGGCGGCTCCGTCGCCGACGGGGTGTCCGTACTGGACAGCATCGTCCTCGACGGCGAGCGGGTCGAGTCCGACCGGGCGGGATTCTGAGGGAGGAGCAAGTCCATGCAAACCGACCAACCGCCGGTGCTCGTCGCCGCCAAGGCCGCCCCGGTCGCCCACGAGCTGGTCGACGGCGAGGTGGTGCCCCGGCTCAACGGCAGCACCGGCAGCGTCGCCGGCGACATCGCGAGCGGCTTCGCGGTCACCGTGGTCGCCAGCGCCGCGACGGACGCCGACATCGAGATGACCCGCCGTCACCCGGACGGCCTCACCGTACGCTCGGCCGGCGGCCGGGACATCAGCCTGCACCTGGTCCGGCACGCCCCGGAGACGCTCTCTCCGCAACGGTACGGGCTGGTCACCGAGCTGCTCTGGCACTCGATGCACGGACTGTGGAACGGGGCGACCGAGCCGACGTTCGACACCCGGAGCCGGCTGGCCTGGGAGTCGCTGCACGCGCTCAACGGGGACATCGCGGCGGCGCTGCTGCGGCGAGCCGGTCGTCGCGGCGCCGTCTACCTCGTTCAGGACTACCAGCTCAGCCTGGTACCACGGCGGCTGCGCGACGCCGACCCCGACGCGCGAATCCTCTACTTCCACCACATCGCCTGGCCGGACCCGAGCGGGCTCGCGATGCTGCCCACCACCATGGTCGACGACCTGATCGCCGGGGTGCTCGCGGCGGACGTGGTGGCGTTCTTCGCCGACCGCTGGCGGCGGCAGTTCCTGCGCGGTGTCGAGGAACTGGTGCCGGGTGCCCGGGTCGACCACGCCAACTGCACGGTCGAACACGCCGGACGGGTGACCCGGGTCGCGGTCGAGCCGCTCAGCTACAGCGCCGAAGCGATGTCCGGCCTGGCGCCGCTGTGGCCGGAGGAGTTGGCCGGGTGGGCCGGCGACCGCCCGCTGGTGGTGCACGCGGGCCGGACGGACCCGATCAAGAACGCGGATCGGGCGGTCGCGGCCTTCGCCCACGCGGTGACCGAGCGGCCGTCCAGCGACGCCCGGCTGCTGGTACGGCTCCAGCCGCACCGGCTCGGCATCGCCGCCAACGCGGACTACCGCGACCGGGTGGTACGGGCCGTCGCCGAGGCCAACGACCGCCTCGGCGAGGAGCGGGTACGCCTGCTCGTCGGCGACGACCGGCGGCTGACGCTGGGCTGCCTGGCCCGGGCCGACGTGGTGCTCGTCAACTCGGTGATCGACGGACAGAACCTGACCGCCTTCGAGTGCTCGGTGATCGGCACCCGCGACCCGGTCCTGGTGATCACGCCGACCTGCGGCGCGAGCGAGGTACTCGGCGCGGACGCCCTGCTGGTGAACCCTTTCGACCTCGTCGAACTGGCGGGGGCGATCAACAGGGCGATCGACATGCCGTCCGCCGAGCGCGGGGCCCGCGCGGCCCGGATGCGGGACGCCGGCGCCCGCATCGCCCTGCCGGTCTGGGCCGGACGACAGCTCCGGCTGCTCGACCGCCCGGTGACCGCCGCGCCGAGGTGACCGGGATCGAGCGCCCCGCCGCGCTGCTCCGGTACCCGCCGGTGGATCTGCTGATCGCCGCCGACCTGGACGGCACCCTGGTTCCCGCGACCTCGGCCGCGCCCGACTGGCAGACCGAACGCGAGCTGCTGCCCGGCTTCTGCCGTCGGATCGCCACGGCCCGCGCCGTCACGTTCGTCTGCGTCACCGGGCGCCGGGCCCAGAGCGCTCGCCGGGTGCTCGGCGCATCCACCTGGGTGGTGGGGCTGCACGGCGCCGAGACGCTGACGCCGCACTCGCGGGTGCCGGTACGGCATCCGGTACCGGTGGCGGCGCACCGCGCCCTCGCCGCCCTCGCCGCCGACCTTCGACGCTCCTGCCCGGCCCACATGCACGTGGAGGACAAGCAGCTCATGCTGACCATCCACCACCCGGGAGACCCGCCCGACGCGGCGGCCCAGGCGCTCGCCGCGGTGACCGCCCGGGCCCGCGACGCCGGTCTGGAGGAGATACGCGGACGCGGCTGGACCGAGTTCCGGCCACCGTCGTTGCCGGACAAGGGCGACGCGGTACGGGACCTGGTCCGCCGGTTCCGCCCCCGGCGCCTGGCGGTCGTCGGCGACGACCACGGCGACGGGCCGATGCTGCGCGCCGCCCGGGCGCTCGCCCGCCGGGGCAGGCTGGCGCTGGCCGGCTGCGCGCACGTCCGGACACCGGGTGCGCACCCCGACACCGAACGCCTGGCCGACGTGGTGCTCGACAGCCCCGCCGCGTGCCGCGCCTGGCTGCTCGACCTGGCCACGGCAACCGATCCGCCGGACCAGCGCCGGCTCGACCCACCACCGCCAGTCCGACCAGCGAAGGGATCCGTCAGATGACCACCTCCACCACGCAACCCGCCCGGGCCAGCGGGACGTTCGCGATCGGCGGCGACCTGCCGGTCAACCGGCTCGGATACGGCGCGATGCGACTCTCCGGGCCCGGGATCTGGGAGCTGCCGGCCGACCCGGAGAACGCCGTCGCCGTACTGCGCCACGCGGTCGAACTCGGTGTCACCTTCGTCGACACCGCCGACTGCTATGGCCCGTACGTCAGCGAGGACCTGATCCGGCGCGCACTGCACCCGTACCGGGACGTCACCATCGCGACCAAGGGTGGCGTGGTCCGGCCCGGGCCGGGTGTCTGGGTGCCGGTGGGTCGTCCGGAGTACCTGCGCCAGTGCGTGGAGATGAGCCTGCGCCGGCTCGGCCTGGACTGCATCGACCTTTACCAGTTGCACACCATCGACCCGCACGTGCCCCTCGCCGACCAACTCGGCGAGCTGTCCGCGCTGCGGGACGAGGGGAAGATCCGGCACATCGGACTGTCGGAGGTGACCGTCGCCGAGATCGAGGCGTCCCGGGCCATCACCCCGATCGCCTCGGTGCAGAACCTCTACAACCTGACCGAGCGCCGCTCGGAGGAGGTGCTCGCGTACTGCGACCGCGAGTCGATCTGCTTCATCCCGTGGTTCCCTCTCGGCAAGGGCGTGCTGGCCCGTGACGGAGGTGGCCTGGTCACGTTGGCCGAGGCGGCCGGCGCGACGCCGTCGCAGGTCGCGCTGGCCTGGCTGCTGCAACGCTCGCCGGTGGTCGTACCCATCCCGGGCACGACCAACCTGGAGCACCTGGCGGAGAACTGCGGCGCGGCGGCGGTGCGGCTCAGCGACGAGCACATGGCGGAGCTGAGCGACTTCACCCCGGCATGATCCGTCCAGCCGGACAGCGGGCCGGCGGGCCGGGTCTCACCGGGTCCGCCGGCCCATCCGGTTCTCCAGCCCACCGCACGGTCGAGGGTCTTCCCGCGCACCCCGGCGGGGCACCCCGCACCTCTAGCGGCGGCCAGCCCGCCACTGTGGGCTCTCCGCCGCTCGTGCGACGGCCTCCTCCAACTGGGTGGCGGAGATCAGCTCTTCGTGCGTACCGGCCGCGCCGCAGGCGTACGCACCGGACACCGCTCCCGCGAGCACGCACTCCTCCACCGGCCGTCCGGCGAACCACCGGCTCATGAAGGCCGTGCTGAACGCGTCACCGGAGCCGTTGCTGTCGACCACGGGACGCTCCGGCACCACCGCCGGGAACCGGCGGACCCTGCGTTCGGCCCGGGTCAGCACACGGCAGCCGGCCGCTCCCTCGGTCGCCACGACCACCTCGGTGCCACCCCCGTCGAGCAGGGTGTACATCAGGTCCTCGATCTTCGTCGGCGCCGCGGCCGCGCTGAGGAAGATCAGGTCGGCCTCGCGGGCCCGCACCAGCGGGCCCGACCGCACGCCGTCCCACGCGTGGATGTCCGTGGACGTGGTGAGCCCCAGCCGCCGTGCGTCGGCGAACGCCCCGACGCCCCGCTCCGAGGCGACGTGCACGTGCCTGGCCCGGGTGAGGAAAGGCAGGTAGAAGTCCGCCGGCAGGCGCAGGTCGGCCGGGTGGCGCGGATCGTAGAAGGAGAACCTGCGGCCCTGGTCGTCGACCAGGTTGACGCTGCGGGACGTGCCCGACGGCGCGGGCAGGTGGGCGAAGTCCAGTCCAACCTCGGCGTACCTGGCCAGCACCTGCGCGCCCTGGGCGTCGTCGCCGAGAAAGTCGACGAACTTCGTCCGCAGCCCGAGTGCGTGGAAGCCCAGCGCGACGCCGTTACCCGAATGTGCGACGTAGTCCAGGATAGGCGGTACGGCGTAGTGGTCGCCGGACGGTATTTCGAGGTCGGGAATGCGGACGATGGTATCGACGCCCACTCCGCCGACCACGAGCACGTCGAACTCCGCCATCGCATTCCTTCCGCCGTTCCGCTTCCTCGGATAACCTGCCCGCAGGCGTGGGTGCGCGCAGTATATGGGGGGGCCGATGACGGGTGGAATACAGCGTTGGCCGTTGTCGTACGCGCAAAGCGCACGCCTCGCCCGCGACCGGATCCACGGCCCCGTCCCCTTCAATGTCAATGCCAGTTTCGACGTGGACGGTCACCTGGACGAGGAATGGCTGCGCCGTGCGCTGACCCGGCTCACGCGAGCCCATCCGGCGCTGCGGGGCCACCTGACACCGGACGGCACCGCCATGCTGGTGCCGGACGAGGTGGAACCGGACCTGCTCGTGCGGACCGGACTCACCGCCGACCAGGTCCAGGCCGAGATCACGGCGGAGGCCGACCGCTTCCGTGACCGCCGACAGGGGCCGCTCTGGTCCGGTCAGCTACTCACCCGCCACGACGGGCACCAGGTACTCACGCTCGCCTTCGACCACCTGGTGATGGACGCCAGCTCGCTCGACATCGTCCTGACCGACCTCGCCGCCGGTGCCAGCCGGGCGCCGGATCCCGACGGACCCGACTCGTACGGCGCGTTCGCGGCGGACCAACACGCGCGGTACGGCACCGGCGACCCGCCCTCGTTGGGCTACTGGCGGCAACACCTGGCCGGTACCGCGCTCAACCGGCCCGTCGTACCGAAGTTCTGCCTCGACCCGACCGGTCCGCTCTCCGGGCGGCGAACCTCGGCCCGGATCGAGTTCGACGATCACGAACGCCGGTCGGTCGTCTCGGCCGCGGCCTCCCAGCGGGTCACCGTCTTCCTGGCGTACCTGGCGGCGGTGGCGGCGGTTCTGGCGGAGTCCTCGGGCGAGCGGGACGTCACCTTCCGGGTCCTGACGCACGGGCGTCGGCCCCCGTTCACCCGGACCGTCGGCTGGTTCGCGAACATGGTGCTGGTACGCCTCCGGTTCGCCGACCCCCTCGATCTCGTCAGCCTGCTCGCCGAGGTCCGCGAGACGTGGTCTCGACAACTGCCACACCAGGGTGTCCCGTACCCGCTGGTGCTCCGGCGGGTGGAGCCGGATCGGACGATCAGCGACCACCGACCCTCGGTGGTCACGGTGAACGCCTACACGCCGGGTCCACCGGTACGGCTCGGATCGGCACGCCTCACCGGCCGCCCCGACCAGGGTGGACTGGCGGAGGAGGCAGGACTGCACTTCATGCTCGGCCACGGCGCCGACGTCCTGACCATCGAGTGCTGGCACGACCCGGTGCGGTACGCCCTGGCCGACGTCGCCGAACTGCTCACCGCGTTGAAACAGCGGCTGCTGAGCGTCGCGGACCTGCCCCGTCCCGGCCGGCGGCGGGTGTGACGGCCAGCCCGCCGACCCGCCGGAGAAGCTCAGCCGCAATCGGGACCGGTGGAAATCGGGACCCGGTCCATTGGCGAGAGCCACGGAGCTTCCTCGGGCGGACGGAATGAACAGACAGCCAATTCAGCGGTGCTGAATCCGCCGTTCCGGTCAGCCGGTTTCGCGCATCCGCCGTTCCAGCCGATCGGCGAAAGCGAGCCATTCCTCGGCGCAGCCGCGCGCCACCTCGGCGACCACGTACGCGCAGTGCGACGGCATCTTCTCGGTTGCCTGCTCCCAGCCCTCAGGCCCACTGGCCCGGGAGAGTATCCACCTCAGCAGGTGCCGGCCCGACTCGCTGAACCGCAGCGACGGGTCCCGGTTCAGGTTGCGCAGCAGCGTCGCCCGGTCGCGCCCCACACCGCCGCCGGGACGGCCGACCCGGTTCTCGGCACCGGGGTGACGCCGCTCCGGTCCGGGATGCCGGCGTCCGGGTAGCTGCCCTCGGCCCTCCTCTCGCTGCCCGGGCGGCACCGGATCGTCGCCCCGCCCCAAGCGGTCGCGGACATCCCGTACCGTCGCGGGCGACAGCCCCGCCAGCCGGGCCACCGCCCGCAGCGATGCCTGCGGGTGCCGGGCAATGGTCTCGCTCGCGACGCGCCGCGCCTCGGCGCTACTCAACGGCCGCACTCGGCCGTCTCGGCCGATCCGCGCCGTGACCTGCTCGTTGCCTCCGCCACCGCGCCTCCGGATGGCGGCGACGGTCTTGGCCGCCAGCCCGCTGATCGCGGCGATCGCCCGATCCGAGTACTGCGGGTGCGAGGCGACGATTCGGGCCGCGGCGGCCTCCCGGTCCGCGAGTGTCAGCGGGAGCCCGTGCCCCACGTTCGCGCGGACCGCCGCGACGAAGACGTCCCGCTCGTCGCCGTCGAAGAACTCGGCGGCGATCGTCTCCTCGCCACGGAGTACGGCCGCGCGGAGCCGGTGCGCCCCGTCGACCACCCGCATGCTCGCGCGGTGCACCAGGATCGGCGGCAGCGGATCGTCGGATTGCGCCAGCAGCCGGACGTGCTCCGAGTCCTCGCCGCCGAGCCGGGGGGAATCCCCCGGGACCAGGGAATCGATAGGAATTTGACGCGCTTCTTCCCGCCCGCTACGGCCGCCCATCCGCACCCCCGTGCCGTCCCAGCAATCGACCAACGTACGGTATGCCCCCTCGTGGGTGCTCGCAAGAACTAACGTACATGTTGTTGTTTCTTGAACGTAATCTGGCAATTACTCGGCAACTCTAGTTAGAGTTGGTGCCTTGTAACGTCTGACGTCGATGGATCCACCGGGCGGACGCTCGCCAACTGTTGATCAAGACCCCGGCCCGGAAATCCACGCAGCCCACGGGTGCGGTCACCCGCGACGCGACCACCCCTTACCGGACGTAGCCGCCATGCCGCCGCCCGCGCTCCGGCTGACAACGAGCCGTCGGGTCGGGAAGACGGCCGCCGGCAACGAGCCTCGTTGTCGGTGGGTCTGGTTATCGTCTGCCGGTGACTGATGACGATCCTGCTCTTTCCCACTCGTTGCCAACAGCCCAGGAGGAGGACCGTTTCTGGAAGTTGGTGGAGGAGGCGTGGGCACGACTGGGACCGGAACCGGCGGGCCTGCGTCGGTTCTTGCTCGACCGGGATCCGAACAGCAGCGAAACCGGCGAGCTGTACGCGATCGACGCGTGGCTCGCTCCCTTCCTCGCCACACTGCGCGAGGAGTGTGGCGGGCTTTCCGCCGCGGAGTTGGTCGCCCTGGACCGGGTCGTCGAGCGAAAGCTGTACGACATCGACCGCGCAGACATTCACGAGGTTACCGACGGTTCCAACGACGGCTTCCTGTATGCGCGCGGGTTCATAGTCGCGATGGGCCGGGAGTTCTATGAGGCGGTCCAGGCGAATCCGGCGGTGGCTGTCCTCGACGCCGACTGCGAGGAGTTCTGCTACTTCTTCGCGCACCTGCACCTGGAGCGCTTCGACACGTGGCCGGATACCGGCTCCGGCATCTCCCGGGAGTCGGTCACCAACCCGCTCGGGTGGCCGACGGAATAGCCACCGGTTCCACCCGGTCGAACGGTCAGGAGACGCCGGCCGCCTGGTCGTAGCGTTGGCGCAGCTCGCGCATCCGCTCGTCGCCCAGCGACTCCTTCCGCGCCTGCTCCCGGTACTGCTCGGGGAAGAGCTGCCCGACCCGGTCAGCGAACGACACCTCGTTGGTCGCCTCGGCCACCTGCACCGTCGGCGGTTCCGTGCCCATGGCCACGACGATCGGTCCGACCAGTTTCACCGCCCAGTCCCAGGGGCGGTTCGGTTCGGCGACACCGCAGAGGTGGAAGCCGTACGCGGTCCGCACCTCGGAGACGGCGGTCGCCCCGGCCGGTTCGAAGCCGAAGACGCGTACGCCGCAGACGACCTTTGTCTCCGCCGTCACGTCCTTCGCGTGCTCGCCGTGGCCCTGGTGCTGTTCCGGGTCGAGTTGCTCCAGCGTCGCCACCAGCCGCCGGTCGAGTTGCGCGTTCAGGTCGTCGGCCGGCGCCGGCCCCGACCCGGCCCGGTCGACCAGGAGGACGACGGTGGCCGACACCGCCAGCAGGATGACGCCGACCCAGACAAAGCGGTTACGCCACCAGACGGCGGGCGTGGTGGACTCGATTCTTTCCGGAGAAGCCTGCATCATTTCCCATCACCGATCGGAGACCCCGGCGGCAGCGCCAGCACGGTCATTTCGCGCGGTGGCGGCAGCGGCCCTCGGTGTCCGGTGGCTCCCGATCGGGCCCGGCGGGGTGCCACTGGACACGGCGGTCGCGACCACCTGGTGTCTGATCCGGCTCCGCCGATCGGCGCGGTTGCCCCCGACGCCGTGGCGATACCGACCATCGGAGCATGCCGGCAACCACCGGGTCAATGGTTCCGGTCGAGCCGTGGGTCACCCGAACCGTGGACGGTCAGCTCGGGCCCCGAACCGTGGGTCGCCCGAACCGTGGTCGTCGCTCGGCTCAGGCCAGCGTCGACGCCGCCCGTACGGTGTGGTTCAGCAGGAGTGCCGTGGTGACCGGGCCGACCCCGCCGGGGACCGGGGTGAGGCCGGCGGCCTGCTCGGCGACCGGTTCGGCGTCGACGTCGCCGACCAGCCCGCCGTCCTCGGTGGGGTTCGTGCCGACGTCGACCACGACCGCGCCGCGCTTGACGTGGTCGGCGGTGACCAGGCCGGCCCGGCCGGCGGCGGCGACCAGGATGTCGGCGGTCGAGGTGACGGCGGCCAGATCCGGGGTACGGGAGTGGCAGACGGTCACCGTGGCATGCCGGTCGAGCAGCAGGTGGGCGACCGGCTTACCGACCACGGTGGAGCGTCCCACCACCACCGCCCGCCGACCGGCCAGTTCGACCTCGTGGTGGTCGAGAACCGCCACTACGGCGGCCGCAGTCGCCGGTGGGTACGCGGGCAGCCCGGCGGCGAGCCGGCCGAGGCTGAGTGGGTTGGCCCCGTCGACGTCCTTCTCCACCGTGATCGCCCCGGCCAGGTCTTCGAGCCTCGCCCCGGCCGGTAGCGGGGTCTGCAACACGATGCCGTGCACCATGTTG
Source organism: Micromonospora sp. NPDC050397 (assembly GCF_044901685.1). Classification (NCBI taxonomy): domain Bacteria; kingdom Bacillati; phylum Actinomycetota; class Actinomycetes; order Micromonosporales; family Micromonosporaceae; genus Micromonospora; species Micromonospora sp. NPDC050397. The sequence continues at coordinate 856,673 of NZ_JBJDPS010000001.1, read as the reverse complement.
TCGGCGCTGAGGTCGGCCAGGGTGGCGCGGATCGTCTCCACCTCGGCGTCGGCACCGAGGTCGAGGACCTTGCAGACGATGCCTGCCTTCACCGCGGCGGTGCTGATCGAGCGGACGTACCAGGCGCTGGAGGCGTCGTCGGTGGCGACCACGACGGCGAGCCGTGGTGGGGTGCCGGCGGCGGTGAGCGCGGCGGCCCGTTCGGCGGTGTCGGCCCGGATCGTCGCGGCGAGTTCCCGGCCGCTGAGGATCAGCCCGCTCATCCGGCGATCCCCTCCCGTACGTCGGCGGTCAGCCGGTCCGCGCGGGTGGTGAGTTCGTCGACCTGGTCCGTTGCCGCGACCAGCGGGACGCGGGCGGTGGTGTCGTGCACGCTGGCGAGGTTGACCTCGACGTTGACCCGGGCGGTGGTGGCGGCGGCCCGGGCCGCCTCGGCGGCCGCGGCGACGTCGGTGCTGACGTTCGGGTTGCCGATCGGCAGCAGTTCCTCGGCCAACGCCAGCACGGTGGCGGCGACCGCGATCACCCGGGCGGGTGGCTGTGCCGCCCCGACCAGGGCGGTCGCGATGGCGGCGGAGCGTTCGGCGCGTTGCGGGTCGGTCTCCTTCGGCAGCCGGTGGGCGTCGGTGACCGCGGTGAAGGCGGCCGCGTCCTCGGCCGCGAGCCGCAGCGCGTCCTCGCGCAGGGCGTCGCTGGTGTCGCGGATCCGGTCGATGGTGGTCGCGTGTGCGGCGTACCGCTCGCCGGTGCTGTAGCGGGCGACCATCCCGATCAGGGCGGCGGCCTGGGCGGCGTGCAGGGCGGCGGTGGCGCCGCCGCCGGGGGCGGGGATCCGCTCGGCGAGCCGGTCCAGGAAGTCGCCAATCTTGTCGTCGCGCATCCGCGCTGGTCCTCCGCGTGGGGTGGCTGGAACTGGGCGCTGCCGGATGAATCCTGCCAGCATCCGGTGGTCCTGCCGGCCACCCGGGGCGGCGCGTCGCGTGCCGGACCCGTGCGGCGTTCGGGCGTGGCGGGGTACCCGTGCCGGTGGCGGGGTGGTCAGACGTCGACCGGGCCGCCGGTGCGCCAGTAGACGCCGTTCTCCCGGGACATCAGTCCCTCGGTGATCAGGTAGCGGCGCAGTGACACCCAGTCGGGCTCGTAGAAGCCCCGTAACACGGCGTCGACCTCGCGCTCGGTCAGCCGTACACCGGGCTCGAACGCGGTGACGATGTGCTCCAGCAGCACCCGGCGCTTGCCGGCCTTGGCGGGGATCGTCACGAGTCGATCGTCCTTGAGGAACGTACGCAGCACCTTTTCCCGGTCGTCGCTCATCCTTCGCACCGTAGTCCCCGGTGCAACCCGTTTTCCGCCCCGGCGGTGCTACTCGGCGGGCGCGGATTCGGCGTCGGCGAGGACGACCGGCGGCGGGTCGATCGGTAGGTAGACCCGGAACCGGGTGTCACCCGGCCGGGAGTCGACCCGGATGTCGCCCCGGTGCTTGGTCACCACGATCCGGTACGAGATGTCGAGGCCGAGGCCGGTCCCCTCGCCGACCGGTTTGGTGGTGAAGAACGGTTCGAAGATCCGGTCCCGGATCTCGGCCGGGATACCCGGCCCGGTGTCGCCGATCTCGACCACCAGCATGTCGCCCTCCCTGCCGGTCTTCACCGAGAGCGTGCCGGTCTCCCCCATCGCGCCGAGCGCGTTGTCGATGAGGTTGGTCCAGACCTGGTTCAGCTCGGCCGCGTACGCCGGGATGGCGGGCAGGTTCGGGTCGTAGTGCTTGACCTTCTGTACGCCCGCCGGGATCTTCGCCTTCATGATGGTGAGGGTGGCGGTGAGCAGGTCGTGCACGTCGACGGTCTGGTAGGGCGCCCGATCGAGCTGCGAGTACTGCTTGGCCGCGCCGACCAGCCCGGAGATCCGTCCGACCGCGTCGTCGATCTCCCGCATGAGCTGCTCGGTCTCGACGGTGTAGGTGAGCCAGCGTACGGCCGGGTCGAGGTTCTCGGTGCCGACGGCGAGCGCCACCTGGTCCAGCCAGTCGGTGTCGATGCCGCCCGCGACCAGGGTCGGGGCGAGCCGCCAGCCCTCGCCGATCTCGTGGTCCTCGAGCCAGTCGCCGAGGTTGTCCTCGGCGTCGCTGGTATCCAGCGCGGAGAGTTCGGGGGCGGTGGCGGCCCGCTTGACCGCGTCGTCCTGCAACTCGACCAGGTGGTGCAGCCGGGACCCGTCGAGCCGACCGTCGGCGATCATGGCGAGTTTGTGCCGCATGCCGGCGACCTGCCCGCGCAGGGTCGCCGTGGCGCGTACGGCGGCCGCGGCGGGATTGTTCAGCTCGTGGGTGAGGCCGGCGGAGAGCGCGCCGAGGGCGAGCAACCGTTCCCGTTCGCCGAGCAGGGTCTGGGTCCGGCGCATGCCGTAGAACAGCCCCTCCAGCAGGTGCACCGCCATCGGGAACCAGTCCCGCATGGCGGTGGCGAAGGTGGTCGCCGGCAGCACGAACAGGTCGCAGTCGGTGATCGCCCGCAGGGTGTTGGCGTACCGCTGGTCGGGGTCGTCGGGCATGTAGGCGCGGATCGCCCCGCCGTAGACGCCGCGCTGGCTGGTCCGGGTGACCTCGACCTCCTCGCCACGGACCCGGCCGAGCTGCATCACCGTGCCGCTGAGCAGCACGTAGAAGCAGGTCGCCGCCTCACCCTCGGCGAAGATGGTGGTCTCCGCCTCGCGGTGCTCGACCCGGCCCTGCTCGGCGAGCCAGTCGAGTTGCTCGTCGGTGAGCTTCTCGAACAGGAACAGGGTGCGCAACTGGTCCCGGTCCAGCCGTTCGGCGCCGGGGTCGGCGGCGGCCGGGTCGGACCCGGCGGGGAGGGTCGTGCCCTGGTCACTCACTGCGCCTCCAGATAGCGGTGGACCACCGTGACCGCCATGGCGCCCTCGCCGACGGCGGAGGCGACCCGCTTGACCGAGTCGGCGCGCACGTCCCCGGCGGCGAAGACTCCCGGCAGGCTCGACTCCAGGTGGTACGGGTCGCGCGGCAGCGACCAGCCGGCGGGGCGCTGGCCGTCGCGCAGCAGGGCGGGTCCGGTGACGATGAAGCCGCGCTCGTCCCGGGAGAGCACACCCTCGAGCCAGTTCGTCCGGGGCTCGGCGCCGATGAAGATGAACAGCCAGGACGTCTCGACGGTACGGGTGGTGCCGGTGCGACGGTCGCAGAGCGTCAGCGTCTCCAGGTGCTCGTCACCGGTCCCGCCGACGACCTCGGTGTTCGGGTGCACGGTGATGCAGGGTGAGCGTTCGACCTGCTCGATCAGGTAACGCGACATCGACGAGGCGAGGCTGTCGCCCCGGATCAGGATGTGCACCCGGCGGGCGTACCGGGCGAAGTGCAGGGCCGCCTGCCCGGCCGAGTTGGCGCCGCCGACGATGTAGACGTCGTCGCCGCTGCAACTCGGTGCCTCGGTGGCCGCCGAGCCGTAGAAGACACCTCGGCCGGTCAGGTCGGCCAGGCCGGGCGCGTCGAGCCGCCGGTAGGCGACCCCGGTGGCGAGCACGGCGGCGTGCGCGGCGAGCGAGGTGCCGTCGCCGAAGCGGAGCAGCCGGGCGGTGCCGGCGGCCTCCAGTCCGACCACCTCGCGGGTGCTGAGGATCTCCGCGCCGAACTTCAGCGCCTGCCGGCGGGCCCGGTCGGTCAACTGGGCCCCGGAGACCCCGTCGGGGAAGCCGAGGTAGTTCTCGATCCGGCTGCTCTGTCCGGCCTGTCCCCCGGTCGCCCGCTGCTCGACCAGCACCGTACGCAGTCCCTCGGAGGCGGCGTAGACGGCCGCGCCCAGACCGGCCGGGCCGGCGCCGACCACGATCACGTCGTAGAAGTCGGAGGCGGGAGTGGTGCTCAGGCCGACATGGCTGGCCAGATCCGCCTCGCTCGGCGTGGCCAGGGCCTTGCCGTCCGGCGTGATCACCACCGGTACGTCGCTCGCGCTGAGGTTGGCCGCGGCGAGCAGTCGCCCGCCCTCGGGCTCGTCGGCGAGCAGCCACCGGAACGGCACCAGGTTGCGGGCCAGGAAGTCGCGTACGGCGAACGACGGCGCGGACCAACGGTGCCCGATCACCCGGGTCTCGGTGGCGGTGGTGTCCGGGGTGGCGGCCCAGATCTCCAGCAGGCTGTCGAGCACCGGGTAGAGCTTCTCCTCCGGCGGGTCCCAGGGCTTGAGCAGGTAGTGGTCCAGGTCGACGATGTTGATCGCGTCGATGGCCGCGTCGGTGTCCGCGTACGCGGTCAGCAGCACCCGCCGGGCCTGCGGGAAGAGGTCCATGGCCGCTTCGAGGAACTGGATGCCGTTCATCACCGGCATCCGGTAGTCGGCGAGGATCACCGCGACCTGCTCGCCGCGCAACTTGATCTCCCGCAGCGCGGTGAGCGCCGCGTCACCGGAGTCCGCGCGCACCACCCGGTAGCGGTCGCCGTAGCGGCGCCGGATGTCGCGCGCCACCGCACGTGACACCGCGGGATCGTCGTCGACGGTCAGGATCGCCGGGTTTGCCATGTATGTCCATCCTGAGGGAGAGGTACGGGCCTGCCAAGCCTCCGGCAACAGTAGATGACGCGGCCGTGGATCATGCCGGCCCTCGCGCCGGGTTCCCGGTCACCCCGGACCATCCGCGGCTCCACCGGGTCACCGCCGGACCACCCCCTGGCGCCGCCCCCCGATCGGACGACTTCCCCGGTTAGCGGCCCGAATCCGATTCGTCGGTGACAGGCTCGGTGGGTACGGCACCGCCGACCGGGAGGTGACATGGGCGCCAGGACGTTTGTCGTGGCCGGCGGCACCAGCGGGCTGGGACTCGAGGTCGCCCGGATGCTGACCTCCGACCACCGGGTCTTCGTCCTCGGCAACGTCACCGACGAGGTCGAGGCCACCACCAGCGAGCTCGACTGCGCCGGCATGACCTGCGACGTCTCCTCGTACGACCAGGTGGCCCGCGCCTTCGCCGACGTCACTCACCGATACGGCGCCGTCGACGGCCTCGCCCACTGCGCCACCAGGTGGGCCGGCGGGGCGCTGGAGGAGATGGCGCCCGAGGCGCTGCGCGAGGCGATCGAGGTCAACGTGCTCGGCACGGCGTACCTGCTGCGGGAGGCGCTGATCCGGATGCGGGAGCGGGGCCGGGGCAACATCGTCGTCATCGGCGCGATGGCGGTGGACAAGCCCCGACCGGGCATCCCGGTCTACCGGGCCACCAAGAACTTCGGCAAGAGCCTGGTCGAGTCGCTGGCCCAGGCCGAGGGGAGCAGCGGCATCAAGGTGATGCAGATCCACCCCGGCCCGATGCACACCAGGCTCCAGGAGCGGGTCGGTGCCGAGTTCCTCGACGAGGTGTACGCCGAGCCCGAGCAGGTGGCCCGGGAGGTCGTACGCCTGCTCCTCCTGGAGCCGGACGACCTGTACGTCTCGGGCCAGGAAGTCCTCCGCGCCGACGGCAGGTGGTAAGCGCCGGCCCCGCGACCGCCGAGCCCACCACCTCGGCCTGGGCGCCGCTGCGTGGCGCCGCGTACCGCAACCTCTGGCTGGCCCTGCTCGCGGCGAACATCGGCACCTGGATGCAGACCGTCGGCGCCCAGTGGCTACTGATCGACGAGCGCAACGCCTCGACCCTGGTGTCGCTGGTACAGACCGCGAGCATGCTGCCGATCCTGCTGCTCGCGCTCCCCGCCGGGGCGCTGGCCGACGCGTTCGACCGGCGTCACCTGCTGATCGCGGTCCAGCTCTACCTGGCGGCGGTCGGGCTGCTGCTGACCGTGCTGACCGCGACCGGCCGGATGCCACCGGCGCTGCTGCTCACCCTCACCTTCGCGATCGGCGTCGGACAGGCGCTGACCCTGCCCTGCTGGGCGGCGATCATCCCGGAACTGGTCCCGCGCAACCAGCTCCAGTCGGCCTCGGCGCTCGGTTCGATCAGCGTCAACGCGGCCCGGTCGATCGGACCGGCGATCGCCGGGCTGCTGATCGCCCGGGCCGGCGTCGCGCCGGTGTTCGCGCTCAACGCGGTCGCCGTACTGGTCTTCGGAGCCGCGCTCTACCGCTGGCGTACCGAGAACGCCCGCGCGGTCGAGGTGCCGGAACGGTTCACCGCCGCGCTCCGCGCCGGTGGCCGGTTCGTCCGGCACTCCCCGGTCGTACGCCGGCTGCTCTTCCGGGCGCTGCTCTTCCTCGTCCCCGGCAGCGCGTTGTGGGCGCTGCTGCCGCTGGTCGCCAACCGGCGACTGCACCTCGACTCCAGCGGCTACGGGATACTGCTCGCCGCGCTCGGCGTCGGCGCGATCGTCGGCGGGGTGCTGCTGCCCTGGGTACGGGTGCACCTGACCGCCGGTACGTTCCTGCTCGTCGCCGGCCTGCTCTACGGCGCGGCGCTGATCGTGGTCGCACTGGTGCCGAACCTGCCGGTGGTGCTGGTCGCGCTCGTGCCGGCCGGCGTGGCCTGGGTGACCGTGCTGTCGAACCTGAACGCCGAGATCCAGCTCTACCTGCCCGGCTGGGTACGCGCCCGTGGACTCGCGGTCTACCAGGTGGTCTTCGCCGGTGGACAGGCGGTCGGCGCGCTGGTCTGGGGCGTGGTCGGCGACATGGCCGGGCTGGTCGCCGCGCACCTGGCCGCCGCCGTGCTGATGCTGCTCGGTGCGTGCACCGTGCGGCTCTGGCCGCTGCCGGACCTGCGCGGCAGCAAACTCGACCCGGAGAGCTACTGGCCGGCGCTGCGGCTGACCCACGAACCCGACCCGCGCATCGGCCCGGTCGTGGTCATCGTCAGTTACGTGGTCCGGGCCGAGAACGAGGTGGCGTTCGTCGACGCGATGGAACTCGTACGGGGTTCGCGGCAACGTACCGGGGCGAGCCGCTGGGGCCTGTACCGGGAGGGCGAGTCCCCGGCCTGTTTTGTCGAGGTGTACCAGTTGCCCTCCTGGGACGAGCACCTGCGCCAGCACGGCGGGCGGCTCACCGGTGAGGACCGGGCGGCCGAACAGCGCGCCGTCGCGCTCGCCGAGGGGGCACCGCAGGTGCGTCACCTGCTGCCGACGGAGGCGGGATCGTGACGATGGGCGACGGTGGCGCGCGGCGCCCGCTGCGGATCCGGGCGGCGGCCGAGGGCAGCCGGGTCAACCGGCTGGAACTCTTCTTCGACCTGGTCTTCGTCTACGCCCTGTTCAACATCGCCCGCGCGACCACCGACAACCTCACCGGTGTCGGCCTGGTCCACGCCCTGTTGATCATCTCCTTGCTGTGGTGGTGCTGGATCGCCTACGCCTGGGCCGGCAACAGCATCCGCTCCAGCGAGGGCATGGTGCCGGTGGTGCTGTTCACCGTCATGGCCGCCATCTTCGTCATCGCCCTGACCATCTCCGAGGCGTTCGTCGACATCAGCGGTGGCCTCTCCGGTCCGCTCGTCTTCGCCTGCTGCTACTTCGTGGTCCGGATCCTCTTCGTGGTCCTGCAGTGGAACGTCGCCGCCGACCAGCGCCACCTGCGGGCCCAGATGCCCCGGGTCGGCACCACGATCGGACTCGCCACCGGGTTCCTGCTGCTGGCCGCGCTGGTGCCCGAGCACCTGCCGGCCGGCACCGTCCGGACCTGGACCCAGATCGGCTTCTGGGTGCTCGCCGTCGTGGTCGAGTACAGCGCCGGGTTCCTCGCCGCGCCGCACGGCTGGCGGATCGCCTCGGCCGGACACTGGGCCGAACGGTTCTCCCTGATCCTGCTGGTCGCGTTCGGCGAACTGATCATCTCGGTCGGCGTCGGCGGCACCCTGATCCCGCACCCGATCACCTGGCCACTGATCATCGCGGCGGTGCTCGGCATCGTGGTCAGCGCCGCCCTCTGGTGGGCCTACTTCGACATCGTGGCGCTCGCCGCCGAACAGGCCCTGCACGCGGCGCGCGGGATGCACCGGGTACGACTCGCCCGGGACGCCTACATCTACCTGCACCTGCCGATCATCACCGGGCTGATGCTGCTCTCCCTCGGCGGCAAGGAGGCACTCAAACACGTCGGCAACCCCGACCTCGGGCACCGCCCGATGCATCCGATCGCGGTCACCCTGCTCTTCGGCGGACTCGCCCTCTACCTCCTCGGCCACCTCGGCTTCCAGTTACGCATGCTGGGCACGGTCACCTGGACCCGGGTGGGCGCGATCGTGCTCACCGGCGGGCTGATCCCGCTCGCCGTCGTGGTACCGGCGCTCGCGGCCCTGGCCCTGCTGGCCGCGATCTGCGTCGCGCTCGTCGGCACCGAACTCGTCCTGTTCGCCAGCTCGCGCCGCAGCGTCCGGGAGGCGGTGTTGCAGGAGCACCTAGCGCACGAGGCCCGCGAGACCGCCTGGCGCCGCCAACACCGCTAACCCAACACCAGATGCAAGGAAGGGCCCCTTCCTATCGTCTTTGGTAGAGGAAGGGCCCCTTCCTAACATCCGACGGTGGCGGAAGGGGCTTGGCGACGGTCAAGGTCGTTAGGATTCGGTCGTGCGCCGCCCGGCGCCAGCGCGCTGGACGCGGGGTGCCCGGGCGGTGCGATTGGGGAGGAAAGATGGGCCTACGCGAGGACGCAGCGGCGATCCAGGACGAGTTGGCGCTGCTGCGCCGGGAGCTGCACCAGATTCCGGAGATCGGCCTCGACCTGCCGCGTACCCAGGAACGGGTGCTGGCCGCGCTCGGCCCGCTGCCGCTGGAGATCACCACCGGGACCGGTCTCTCCTCGGTCACCGCCGTGCTGCGCGGTGGCCGCCCGGGACCGGCGGTACTGCTCCGGGGCGACATGGACGCGCTGCCGGTCACCGAGGCCACCGGGCTGCCCTTCACCTCCCGCCACGACGGGGTGATGCACGCCTGCGGCCACGACCTGCACACCGCCGGCCTGGTCGGCGCCGCCCGACTGCTCAGCGCGCGGCGCGACGAACTCGCCGGTGACGTGGTCTTCATGTTCCAGCCCGGCGAGGAGGGCTTCGACGGTGCCGGGGCGATGATCTCCGAGGGGGTGCTGACCGCCGCCGGTCGCCCGGTCGACGCCGCGTACGGGCTGCACGTGCTCGCCGGCACCCTGGCGCGCGGTGTCTTCTCGTCCCGCCCGGGGCCGCTGATGGCAGCGTCGGCGGGACTCTTCGTGCGCGTCGTCGGGGCCGGCGGACACGGATCCACCCCGTACCACACCCTCGACCCGATCCCGGTCGCCGCCGAGATGGTCACCGCCCTACAGGCGATGGTCACCCGCCGGTTCAACGTGTTCGACCCGGTGGTGCTGACCGTGGGCGTGTTCCACGCCGGCACCCGCCGCAACATCATCCCCGACGACGCGAGCTTCGAGGCGACCGTACGCAGCTTCTCCTCCGCCACCAGCGCGCAGGCCGGCGAGTACGCGGTGGCCCTGTGCGAGCACATCGCCGCCGCACACGGGATGCGGGTCGAGGTCCGGTACGAGCAGGAGTACCCGGCGACGGTCAACGACACGGTTGAACACGCCTTCGCGGCCGCGACCGTACGCGACGTCTTCGGCGACGACCGGTTCGCCGACCTGGCCGACCCGATGACCGGCTCGGAGGACTTCTCCCGGGTGCTGGACCGGGTGCCGGGCGCGTACGTCTTCCTCGGCGCCTGCGTCACCGACGACCCGAAGTCGGCACCGAGCAACCACTCGCCCCGGGCCGCGTTCGACGACGGCGTACTCGCCGACGGGGCCGCGCTGCTGGCCGAACTCGCCGTCCGGCGGCTCGCCGCGACGACCACCGGCTGAGCGGGCCGGCGGACGCACCCGACGCCGGGCGACACCAGCTCCGACCGAGCGGGGCAGCGGCCGCTCCGGGCGACACGAACCGCGCCGTTCTCGCACCGCGTACACCGGGAGACAGCACAGACGTGACCAGCTCAGCTCCACGACGGGTCCTGGTGACCGGCGCCGCCGGTCTGATCGGCCGGGCGGTCCTGGCCGACCTCGCCGCCCGGGGCGTACCGGCGACCGCGCTCGTCCTCGACAAAACCGACGACCGAACCGACGACCTGCCCGACAACCGAACCGACAACCGAACCGACAACCAAACCGACAACCGAATCGACGACCGAACCGACAACCGAACCGACAACCAAACCGACAACCGGGGCAACGACGAGGCCGACGACCGGGTTGCCGACCTGCCGGCCGACCGGGTGGTGACCGGTGACGCCGGTGACCCGGAGACGGTCCGGTCGGCGCTGGTCGGGGTGGACGCCGTGGTGCATCTCGCCGCGATCCCGGCGCCCACCCTGGACACCCCGCAGGGCGTCTTCACCCGCAACACCCGGGCGACCTTCGCCGTCCTGGAGCAGGCCGGGCTGGCCGGGGTACGGCGGACGGTGGTCGCCTCCAGCTTCTCCGTCACCGGCCTGCCCTGGGCGGAGGTCGAGTTGCACCCCGCCTACGTGCCGGTCGACGAGCGGCTGCCGTTGCAGGTCACCGACGCGTACGCGCTGGGCAAGCAGGCCGACGAGGCGACCGTCGAGATGATGGCGCGCCGGCACGGCGGCTGCATCGTCGCACTGCGGCTGCCGTTTGTCGGCCACCACGACGACCGGCTGGCCCACCGGGCCGCCGAACTCGCCGAGGACCCGGGGGTCGGCGCCCGTGACCTCTGGAGCTACCTGGACGTACGCGACGCGGCCCGGGCCTGCTGGCTCGGGCTGACCCGCCCCGGCCCCGGGGCACACGTGGTTTTTGTCGCCGCCGACGACACCCTCGCCCCCTTCCCCACCGCCGAACTGCTCGACCGCTATCACCCGGATGTGCCCCGACGCGCGGACCTGCCCGGCCGTCGCTCGCTGATCGACACCCAGGCCGCCCGGGAGCTGCTCGGCTTCCAGCCGGAACACCGGTTCCTGGCCGACCCGGCCCCGTGACCGTCCCCCAGCGAGCCGAAGAGGACCGATGACCGAAGTCGAGCTGCCCGTACTGCCCGAGACCCAGGCTCCGTGGCCGGCCCGCGACGGGTTGCGGATCACCGGGGTACGGGCGATCGTCACCGCACCCGAGGGACCGCCGCTGGTGGTGGTCCGGATCGACACCAACGAACCCGGACTGTACGGTCTCGGCTGCGCCACCTTCACCCAGCGCTTCGCCGCCGTGGTCGCCACGATCGAGCGGCACGTGGCGCCGATGCTGATCGGCCGACACCCGGCCGACATCGAGGACATCTTCCGGATGGTCCACTTCTCGTCGTACTGGCGTAACGGGCCGGTGACGAACAACGCCCTGGCCGGGGTGGACCTGGCACTGTGGGACATCGCCGGCAAGCGGGCCGGGATGCCGGTCTACGAACTGCTCGGCGGGCGGGTCCGCACCGCCGCCCAGTGTTACCTGCACGCCGGTGGCGCGACCGTGGACGAGACCCTGGACCAGGCCCGGGAGATCATGGCCGCCGGCTACCGGCACGTACGTCTCCAGGTGGGCCAGCCCGGCCTGGGCGCGTACGGCGCCGCCGGGGTCGGTGGCGGCTACCCGGGGCAGCCGTACCCGGACGGCTGGGACGTCCAGCAGTACCTGCGCACCACACCGGCGCTCTTCGCCGCCGCCCGTAGCGCGCTCGGCGACGAGGTCGAGTTGCTGCACGACGTGCACAGTCGACTCACCGCGAAGCAGGTGGTGCTGTTGGCGCGCGCGCTGGAGCCGTACCGGCTGTTCTTCCTCGAAGATGTGATCGCGCCCGAGGAGTACGACCGGCTGCCCCAGATCCGCGCCGAGTCACCGGTGCCGATCGCGGTCGGCGAACAGGTCAGCTCGGTCGCGGACGCCGCCCGGCTGGTCCTCGGCGGCGGTGTCGACCTGCTGCGGCTGCACATCACCGCGGTCGGTGGCCTGACCCCGACCCGCAAGCTGGTGGCGCTCTGCGAGCTGACCGGGGTGAAGACGGCCTGGCACGCCCCGGCGGACGTGTCGCCGATCGGGGCGGCGGCGAACGTGGCCCTGGACGTGACCACACCCGCGTTCGGCATCCAGGAGGGACACGAGTACGACGACGCCGCCCGCGAGGTCTTCCCCGGCACGCTGGTGGCCCGCAACGGCTACCTCTACCCGAACGACGCCCCGGGCTGGGGCATCGAGCTCGACGAGCGGGTGGCGGCGAAGTATCCGCCAGAGACCCACCTGCACGAACGCTGGTCGGCCCGGGTACGTCGTCCGGACGGCGGCATCGAGGCCCCCTGACCGGCCGGCGCTCATCGATCCAAGGTGACGAACCAACCGCCGCTCAACGGCCGAAGGTGACCAACCAGCCACCGCTCAACGGCCGAAGGTGACGAACCAGCCGGCGTGGTCGGTGCGGCGCATCGGGTACGCCCTGGTCCGCGCGATCGGCAGACCGTCGCTGACCACGAACTGCTGGACGTTGCCGTCCCCGATCCGCCGGTAACCGGTCGGGACGCAGGCCCGGATGTCCGGCGACCCGCCCTCGCGCAGGTTGAAGTCACCGCCGACCACCACCGGAGCGGTCGGGCCGAGCGTCGCCCGCATCGCCGGTATCTCCACGTCGAACAGTCGCCGGCACTGCGCCAGCGCGATCGACCCGGCGATGAAGGTCAGGTGGGTGGTGCAGGCCTGGTAGTTTCCGAGCGCCGCGACGCAGAGCCAGACCCGCGACTCGTCCGGGCTGCCACCCTGGTCGGGGTAGAGCCCGTTGAACACCGACACGCCGGCCCACCGGGCGACGGGCACCCGGCCGAGGATTCCGATGCCGTACCGGTCACCGTTGCGGCACCGGTAGGGTCGCGACACGTCGACGAGTTCGGCCGCCGGCTGGAACGCCCAGAAGACGTGGTCGTCGGGGAAATCCCCGGCCATCGCCGGGTGCAGGTTCGCCACGTCGTCGCGGCAGATCTCGTTGAGCGTCACGATCTGCGGACGGAGTTCGGTGATGACCGAGTACGCCTCCTCCACCGCCCGGCCCTTGTTCAGCGCCGGGTAGCAGCCGGCGAACCCGCTGTTGCAGAGGTTGAGCTGCAAGACGCTGGCCGGAGGGGTGCCGGGCGGCCCCGACACGTCCGAACCGGCCACCTGGTCGTACGCGGCACCGCCGAGCCCGCCCAGTTCGGCGCAGGGGCCAGGTCCCGCCCCGGGGCAGAAGGTATGGACCTCGGCCACCGGGTCCACGCCCACCGCCGACCGGTCCGACCGGACGAACGCGTCTCCGCCGAGCACCGCCGCCATCAGCAGCACCGCGAGCACGGCGACGGACCGGATCGCGCGGTGCCACGAGCGCCTCGGGGAGGAAGTCATCCGTACGCCAATCCGTCCGTCACCGGCGGTAACGCCGTCGATGCCGCACCCGCGGCGGGTGAGATCCGGCCCAAAATAGCCCATCGCCCGCTTCGCCCTCGACCGCTGCCCCACCCTTGCGGCAGCGCCGACGCGCACCGTCCCGGTCCGGTCCGGCACCGGTATGCTCGGGGGGTCAGTGCCTCACCGTCGATGGCCCGCGTGCGCCGCGAAGCACGTTTCCCGTGAACGACAACCGAACTGGCGGAACCGCCAGCATCGCGTGAGCCCGGCCCAGCCGGGCCCGAGCGTCCGGATCCGATCCCGGGCCGACCTGCGCGCGGCCCGCCGCCCCCGAGCGCACCGCTGCTGGGGCCATCTGATCGCCGCCCCGCTCTGGCCGCTGCACGAGGCGAACCTCGGCACCCTGTTACGTACCTGCGACGCGGTCGGCGCCTGCCTGGCGGTGCCGCCGTTCGGCTGGGTGGACCGGGCCCTGCAACGAGGCAACACGCTACGCCGGCCGACCTGTGTGCACCGGGTCGGCAACCCGTTGCGCTGGCTGGCCGCCGAACGCGCCTCCGGCTCGCACATCCTCGGGGTGGAGTTGGCCGAGGAGGCGGTCCGGTTGGCCGACCTGCCGCCCGCCCGCCGCCGTACGGTCGTGCTGCTCGGGCACGAGGCGGACGGCATCCCGCCGGAGGCGCTGGACCTGCTCGACACCGTGGTCGAGATCCCGATGGTCGGCACCGGGTTGAGCCTGAACGTGGCGGTGGCCGGCTCGCTGGTGCTCTACAAACTCGCCGGACTCACCTGATCGCGGAACGTACCCACCGTGCACCTGGGCTCCGAGTCCGCGGGGCGGTGCGGTGCGCGGTGTCCGTCCACCCGGAATGACGAGCCGGGCCGTTGTCCAGATCACTGTCCGGTTGTTGACTGTTTGTCTTTGCGCAGGTCGCCTCGACCGCCCCGGTCACCCGTACCGAATCGGGGTTTCGCGTGTCAGCCGGTAGGCGCAGTATCGGCGAGGTTCCGCCGGTCGCGGGCACCACCATCCGGCGGATCCCATCCTCTTTCCCGTTCCACCCACCACGAGGAGACACCCCTTGTCTCAGCAGACCGTTTCCCGCCGCTCGCTGCTGGCTGCGGGCGGGCTCACCGCCGCCGGCGCCGCCGGTGTGCTGGCAATCGCCACCCCGGCCGCCGCCCAGCCTGCCGAGCCGCCGGCACCGACCCCCACCACCGCGCTCAACCGCCTCGTCGCGGGCAACAAGCGCTTCTACAAGGGTGACGCCCGGCACCCACACCAGAGCATGAAGGACCTGCGGGAACTGGCGAACGGCCAGCACCCGTTCGCGATCACGCTCGGCTGCGCCGACTCCCGGGTCGCGCCGGAGCTCCTGTTCGACCAGGGCCTGGGTGACCTGTTCGACAACCGGGTCGCCGGCAACGTCGTCGACGACCTGATGCTGGGCAGCATCGAGTTCGCCATCGAGGAGTTCGGGGTGCCGCTGATCGTGGTCCTCGGCCACGAGCGGTGCGGCGCCATCACCGCCACCGTGGACGCCATCGAGCACGGCGGCGAGGCCCCGGGGCACATCGGCAGCATCGTGGCGGCGCTGCGCCCGATCGTCGAGCCCCTGATCGGCGGTCCCGGTGACGTGGTCGAGGCGGGCGTACGGGCCAACGTGCTCGCCCAGGTCCAGTACCTGCTCGACCACAGCGAGATCGTCCGGGAGAAGGTGCACGCGGGCACCCTGGGCGTCGTCGGCGCCCGCTACGACCTCGACAACGGCAAGGTGACCCTGCTCGGCTGAGCCCACCCGGCCACCGGCCGGCCCGGCTCCCCCCGGGTCCGGACGGCAAGGTGCCCCGGTCCGCGTCGAGCGGACCGGGGCACCTCGTTCTTGTCGGTACGACCGCCGGTTACGGCAGGATGCGCTTGTCCGCGTCCAGGGGCGCGCTCAGCCGGATGGTGATGAACTCGTTGTTGTCCGGCTGGCCCGGGGTACGTCCGTTCGACGACGGGAAGTTGTTGTCGTTGAGGACGCCGAGCGTCCGGTCGTCGAGCACGACCAGGCCCTCGATGGTGGTGAACGGGAACCGGAACACCGGCCCGAACCCGCCGATGTTGTGCGGGTTGGCGATGTTCAGCAGGTCCGCGACCAGGGTCTTGTCGACCTTGCCGTCCCGGTCCCGGTCCCGCCGGTCGATCAGGTAGACCTTCTTGACCAGGGCACCGGCACCCTCGCCGCCGTCGCGTTCGATGACCAGCATCCGGTTGTTGTCGACGCTGATCGCGTCACCGATGGCGTGGTTCGGCGAGTCGAGCTGGTAGGTCCACGTCGCCCCGGTGTAACGGCCGGCGACCAGGTCGAACTGGTAGAGCCGCAACGCTCCGGCCGGGTCACCGGCGACGGTGCCCTCCAGCAGCGGGTAGAGCGAGCGGCCGTCCGGGGAGAGCGCCATGCCCTCGAAGCCCTTGCTGCTGGGCAGGTTCGGCTGACCCTCCGGGTTCTCCGGGGCCCGGACGCCGGGCAGCGGCACCGGCGCCTGGAGCAGGCGGCCAGCCCGGTCGAAGTGGAGCAGGTACGGGCCGAACTCGTCACCGAGCCAGTACGAACCGTCCTTGCCGCGCACCATCGACTCGACGTCGAAGTCGGCGCCGGTCAGCACCCGGTCGGCCCGGGTCAGCGGGAACGGCACGAACTTGTTCGGGTCGGTCAGGCTCAGGCCGCCGAGTACGTCGACGCCGCCGGTGCCGAAGTTCGGCGCGACCCGCTGGATCCGCAGCACGAAGTCCGCGCTGTTGGCCTTGTTACCGAAGCCGTTGTCGGAGAGCACGTCGAAGGTGCCGTCGGCGTTGCGCTGTACGCCACTGAAGCCCTGCACCGGCTGGTCGGCGAAGGGTGCGGTGACCCCGTTGACCGGGGCGGTGCCGAGCAGTGAGCCGGACGGCTCGCTGCCCGGGACCCAGGTCAGGGCCGGAAGTGAGGCAAAGTTGGTGAGCGTGGCCTGGCGGAACGGCTTCGCCGGTCCACCCTGCCCGGTGAGGTTGACCTCGGTACGGTCGGCCCCGATGAGGTTGGCCGCGGCGGTGGGCACGGCGAGTACGGCGAGCGTCAACGCGCCGATTCCGAGGCCGAGCCCGAGCCGTCGAGCGGTAGCTGTCATGGCCGGCACGGTAGGCGTCCCACCTGAACACCGCCTGTCCACCGGGGTAAGGAAGGGCCCCTTGTTATCGCTTTCTGTATAGGAAGGGGCCCTTCCTAACGCCTGGGTCAGGTGCGGTTGGCGAGCAGTCGCCGCTCGGCCACGGCGAGCAGGGTGTCGCTGAGCTTGCCGAGCAACGCGAGCAGCAGGATGGCGAGCAGGATCACGTCGGTGCGGCCGGTGTTCTGGCTGTCGATCAGCAGGAACCCCAGCCCCATCGAGGAGGCGATCAGCTCGGCGGCGACCAGGAACAGCCACGACTGGGCCAACGCCAGGCGCAGGCCGGCGAGCACCGGCGGTGTCGCGGCCGGCAGCAGCACCGTACCGAGCAGTCGTACGCCGCTGCGGCCGTACGCCCGGCCGACCTCGACGAAGTGCGGGTCGACGTGCGCCAGTGCGGACGCGACCGTGGTGTAGACCGGGAAGAAGGCGCCGATCGCGACCAGCACGACCTTGGGGGTTTCGCCGATGCCGAGCCAGAGCAGCAGCAGCGGCACCCAGGCCAGCGACGGAATCGCCCGCAGCGCCTGCACGGTTGGGCCGAGCAGCACCCGCAGCAACGGCGAGAGCCCGACCAGGCCACCCAGGGCCAGGCCGGCGCCGCTGCCGACGAGGAACCCGATCACCACCCGCTGGCTGCTGATCGCGACGTGGTGCCACAGTTCGCCCCGAGCCAGCAGTTCGCGCAGGGCCAGCAACACGTCGTACGGCGGCGGCAGTTGCGCCGGGGAGTAGATCTCCGCCGCGACCACCGCCTGCCAGATCGCGAGTACGGCGAGCGGCACCGGCAGACCGGCGGCGGCGTGCAGCAGCCGCCGGCGGCGGCGCGTCCCGGAATTGGCTGGTCCGGACCCGGACCGCTCCGGTGGTGGCAGCGGCCCGGCCCGGTCCGCTTCACCCCCAATCACGCCACCCACGCCAATCACGCCACCCGCGCCACCCGCGCCACCTGCGCCACCTCCGAAACCTGTGCCACCTGCGAAACCCGCGCCACCCGTGCCATCCGTTCCATCCGCGCCATGCTCGGCTGCCAGCGTCACGGCTTGGCCCGCGACTGGGCGAACCGGGGCTCGAACAGCGTGTCGAGGGCGGCACGGGCCTCGGCGTCACTGCGTACGTTGCCGTCGGCGACCAGGATCGGCAGCACCCGCTCGAAGACCTGCCGCTGCGCCGGTCCCGGTACGGGATCGACGGCGAGCCGGGTCCGTTCGGCGAGCACGACCCGGGCCACCTCGGCGGAGACCTTCGATTCCCGGGCCAGCAGCTCCACCGCCTGGTCCGGGTGCTCGGTCAGCCAGGCCCGGGCCCGCTCGTACGCGTCGACCACCGCCTGCACCAGCTCGGGATGGGCGGCGATGAACTCCTCCCGGGCGTTGAGCACGCCGTAGGTGTTGAAGTCGAGGTTGCGGTAGATCAGCTTCGACCCGGCGTCGACCTGGCTCTGCGCCATGTGCGGGTCGAGCCCGGCCCAGGCGTCGACGTCACCGCGTTCCAGCGCGGTCTTGCCGTCGGCGTGCTGAAGGTTGACCACCGAGACGTCCGACGGCGACAGTCCGGCCCCGTCGAGCGCCTGGAGCAGGAAGAAGTACGGGTCGGTGCCCTTCGTCGCGGCAATCTTGCGCCCCTTGAGCTGGGCGACCGACGTGACCGGGGAACCCTTGGCCACCACGATGGCGGCCCACTCCGGCTGGCTGAAGACCTCGACGGTCTTGATCGGCGACCCGTTCGCGCGGGCGACCAGCGCCGCCACCCCGGCGGTCGAACCAATGTCGATCACCGCCGCGCGCAGGTTCTCGTTGGCCTTGTTGCTGCCGGCGGAGAGCTGCCAGCTCACCGTGACCCCCTTGGCGGCTAGGTCGGTCTCCAGCCACTTCTGGTCCCGCAGCACGAGGCTCTCCGGGTTCCAGTAGGCGTAGTCGAGCCGCAGCGCGACCGTCGACCCGTCGGTGGCCTTCGATCCCGAGTCCTCACCGGCGACGCAGCCGGTCAGCAGCCCCGCCATCGCGGCCAGCGTGAGCGCGGCCCGGACCGGGACACGGATGGTCTTTCGCACAGCAGATCCCTTCGGACGGTCGGATGGTGCCCGGACGGGCCGGGTGCTGGTGGTCGCCGGTGGCGGGTGGCCTAAGGGCCTTCCCGCCGACGCGGCCCGGTCGACGCGGCCCAGTCGACGCGGCCCGGTCGACGCGGGCTCAGGGCGTCTGCGCGGCCACGTCCGCAGGCTCGAGGCCCGTCCGGGCGGCCACGTCGGCAGAGGTCGCCGGGGTACGTCGCGGTACCCCGAGGCGGTCGAGCAGCTCGCCGCGCAGTCCGGTCAGAACGGGGTCGGCCCGGTCCCGTGGGCGTACCGACGGCACGTCGACGACCAGTTGGATCGTCGAACCCGGATCGGATCCCCCGGGTCGCGCCGGACCGAGCAGCACGATCCGGTCGGCGAGGCGCAGTGCCTCGTCGACGTCGTGGGTGACCAGCAGGACGGTGGCTCCGGTAGCCCGTTGCACGTCGTCGACCAGGTCCTGCATCCGCAAACGGGTCAACGCGTCCAGGGCGGCGAACGGCTCGTCGAGCAGCAGCACCCCCGGTCGGCGGGCCAGCGCCCGGGCCAGCGCGGTGCGCTGAGCCATGCCGCCGGAGACCTGGCGAGGGCGGTGTCCGGCGAACTCGGCCAGCCCGACGACGGCGAGCAGGCGGTCCACCTCGGCCCGGGCCTCGGCGCGCTCGACACCGGCGGGCAGCCCGAAGGCGACGTTGCGGGCCAGGGTCCGCCACGGCAGCAGGCGGGGTTCCTGGAAGACCACGGCGGTACGCGACTCGATTCCGCGTACCGGTCGCCCGTCCACCTCGACCAGTCCCCCGGTGGCCCGGTCGAGCCCGGCGACGAGGCGCAGCAGGGTGGACTTGCCGCAGCCGGAGGGGCCGAGCAGGGCGACGACCTCACCGGCGGCGACGTCGAGGCTGATGTCGCGCAGGACGGTACGGGCGGCGGTGCCGCCGCCGAAGGTGCGGCCGACCCGGTCCAGCCGTACCGGTGCGGGCCGGGTGGCCGGCGTCCGGCCTGCGGCTCGTGGCGCTCGCTCCACGATCGACACTCCGGCCTCCCTGGCGCCCGACGACGTATCCGTCGGCACCGGATTCGCCCGGGTGCCGAACCTGACCGACACACCTTACCGACATTTCCTATCGGTTGAGCAGACTTGAAGTCGGGTTCCGGGGTGAGTCCGCGAGACCACGCCTGCGCCGGACGAACAGATGGCGTCCATGCGGAACGGGTCCGGCAACGCGTGGTCGATCGTGTTCTCGCCGGCCGGCGCGTTCGTCCGGGGCTTCGACCACGAGTCGCCGATGAGCCCCGCCGGCAACTACGACGAACTGTGGCCCGGGCTGGTCGACACCGTGCCGGAGGTCTTTGCCGCCTGCGTCGACGAGCCGGCGTTCAGCTTCGAGGGCACGCTGGAGGCGACGGTCTGCCTGTGGCGGCGGTACGGCGACGACCGGTGGCACGCCGGAGTTATCGACTTCCCGGACGGTGATGACCCGGACGGTGCCAACCGGCTGTTCGAGGTGCTGGTGGAGGGCACCCCGGCGGCGTACCAACGCTTTGCCGAGGACTACTACGAGACAGCCGTGGACGTCGACGCGGTCGGCGAGGTCTTCGCGCTGCGTCCGCTCACCGACGAGTTGGTGCGACGCCTGAGCGCCGACCTGACAACGGACGACCTCGCCGAGGACCTGGCCGGGATCGGTTACCCGGAACGGGCGCGAACCCGCGTCAGCCGCCGAGCCGGCGCACCATGTTCATCACCGTCTCCAACTGCAACCCACCCTTGATCGGGTACGCGGTGCTGCCCAGGTACCCCCACCAGTCCCAGCACCCGTTCGGGTTCACCGCCGACGCCGTCGCCTGCGGGTAGAGCACGATCAGCCGGTTGGTGTCGGCGTACTGGTTGAGGTTGGCCCGGTCCACGAAAGCCGTACCCACGCTGTTGTAGCCCTGCTGGCAGCCGTGCAGCGCCACCAGCAACCGGCAGGACTGCCCGGACGCGCAGGTCGACGGCACGTACGCGAACCCGGTCGCGCCCATGCTCAGCCCGGCGGCGTACCCGTTCACCGCGAACGTGTTCTGGTTGAAGCTGGTCAACGTGCCACCGAGCGGGCCGGGGTTCGGCGCGGCGACCGTGCCGAGCAGCTTGCGCAGGAAGGTGTTCTGCGGGTCGGTGCCGCAGTCGTTGAGGAACGGGGACACCGTCGCCGCGCAGGCCCCGGTGCCGTACGGGGTGACCCAGGCGTGCCCGGCCGACGAACCGCTGTCGTACTGCACGCTCGCCCCGAAGTGCTGGTAGTAGCGGACCAGGTCGTCGGTGACCGACTTCTTGATCGCGGTGTCGTTGTTGCCGTGGTAGACGTACACCGGCTGGCCGGAGAGCCGGCTGACCGGGTCGACCCAGCCGTAACCGGCCCAGGTGCGGGTGTACGCCTGGAGGTTGGTCAGGTACGTCGGCAGGCTGTTGTCGGCACATCCGTACAGCGCCTGGCTGACGTTGTTCTGGGCGCAGTAGTACGGCCCGGCGGCGAAGACCGCCGCCCCCTTGATCCTGCCGGAGTAGGCCACCTGCATCTGGGTGGCCAGGTAACCACCGGAGGAGACCCCGGCGACGTACACCCCGGAGACCTGGTACGTCCCGAGCGAGCCGGCCACCGGCACCTTCGTGTACGGGTTGACCCCCGCCTGGGCCGGAGCGGCTGCGGTGGCGGTGGCGGTGGCGAGGAGCAGAAGGGTCGCGGCGGTGGCGGCGACGGTACGTGCGAGGAACCTCATGGGACGCCCTCCTGGCCGAAGACGCCGACGGTTGGGGCACGGCGTGCACCGAGGCTAGGAGGGGCGCGCCGGGAGACAACACCCTTTCCGGTGACATGGTTCGATGCGTACCAGTGTGGCCGGACGCCACGGCCCGACCTCGCGGCAGCGGGTCGGGCCGTCGGAGGTCAGGGCGTCGTCGTCACTGGCCGGCGACCGGCGCCGGCTGGCGCTGGTAGTCGGGCTTGTGCGTCGCGGTCGCCTCGACCGCCCACTCCAGGGCGTAGTCGGCGACCTCCTGCCAGCCCGGCTGCCCCAGGGTGAAGTGTGTCCGGCCGGGATACCCGTGGTAACCGGTGATGGCCCGCGACCGCCGGTAGCGGCCCGCGTTGGACTTGTTCAACACCGCCGGGCAGACATGGTCGGCACCACCGGCGATGAACAGCAGCGGCGCCCGGTCGCTGTTGGCGAAGTTGACCCGCAGCGCCGAGCGGGGGTTGAAGTTCGCCATCGCCCCCTCGAACAGCACTCCCCCGGCAGCGGGCACGTGGTAACGCCCGTAGATCCGGTTGGACTCCTCCCGGCTGAGGGTGTTGGTGAAGGCATAGTGGAACTGGTCCGGACTCAGCGGTACGGCCTTGCGCCGGTTGCCCAGGCTGCGCAGGATCGGCCAGGCGGACCGGAGCGTCGACAGCGGCAGCCGGTAGACGCCCTTCACCGCGGCCGAGTCGATCACCACCGTCGCCCCGCCGAGTCCCCGGTCCGCCAGCACCTGGGCGAACGCCCCACCGAAGGAGTGGCCCATGATGATCGGCGGGCGGTCCAGGTCCCGGATGATCCGGTCGTAGTGGTCGATGATCCGGGTGACGTTGAGTTTCGCGATCGGCGCCGGATTCCGCCGGAGTTGCTCGACCTCGCCGTCCATCCCGGGCCAGGCCGGGGCCAGCACCCGGAAACCGGCCCGGCTGTAGTGCTCGACCCACTGCTCCCAACTGCGCGGCGTCATCCACAGCCCGTGGATCAGCACGATGGTGTCGGCCGAGCTGCGATCGGCGGGGCTGCTGCTCATGATCTCCTCCTGGCCGTGACGGCGGACGGGGTATGCACACGCCCGGGGCGGTTACCCGCCGACAGACCAGCCAACCCCACGGACGGAACAACCAACCCACCGGCAGAACTACCAAGCCCACCGACGGACCCACCCAACCTCACCGGTCGACCAGCCGTCCCGCCGTCCCGCCGCCACGGCCCGTACCGGAAGTGCACTTCTGGCTGGTCAGATGCTCCCTGTCCGGATCCGGCCCGGACGGAAGCGGCCAGTGCGACACCGACCAGTAGCACTGGCACCGTGATCGATACGTCACCGTTCGGACACCCACCGGTGAGCGGACCGAGAACCAAAGCGCCTAGTCTCCGTTCATGACCCGGTTACCAGCCGAGCCGAGCCTGGCCGCTGACTTCCCGCCCACAACACCGGCCCAGTGGCGCGAACTGGCGCTCGCGGTGCTGCGCAAGAGCGGTGTCGCGGACGAGGACACCCCCGCCGAAGCCGTCGACGACCTGCTCGCGCGGACGACGTACGACGGCATCCGAGTGACCCCGCTCTACACCGCCGCCGACGCCCTCCCCCCGGCCACCCCGCCCGGGACAGCACCGTTCACCCGGGGCGGGCAGCCGACCGGCACCCTCGGCGCCGGCTGGGACGTACGCCAACGGCACGCCGACCCGAACCCCACCACCACCCGGGAGGCGATCCTCGCCGACCTGGAGAACGGCGTCACCTCGATCTGGCTGGCGCTGCCACCGGGCGGACTCGACCCGGCCGCCCTGCCCGCCGTGCTCGACGGGGTCTACCTCGACGTGGCCGGGCTGGTCCTCGACGCCGGACCGGCGACCGAGCAGGCCGCCACCGCGCTGTTCGCCCTGGCCGCCGCCAACCCGAAGGTCGACCCGCGCGAACTCAACGGAAGCCTCGGCGCCGACCCGCTGGGCTGGCAGGCCCGCACCGGCGAGGCCGCCGACCTCCGCCCGACCGCCGCACTCGCCACCCGGTGCGCCACCGACCACCCCCGGCTACGGGCGATCACCGTCGACGCCACCGTCTACCACGACGCCGGTGCCAGCGACGCCGAGGAACTCGGCTGCGCGGTCGCCGCCGGGGTCGCCTACCTGCGGGCGCTGACCGACCAGGGGCTCGATCCGGCCACCGCCCTCGGACAGTTGGAGTTCCGGTACGCCGCCACCGCCGACCAGTTCCTCACCATCGCCAAACTCCGGGCCGCACGACGGGTCTGGGCGCGGGTGGCACAGGTCTGCGGCGTACCCGACGCGGGCGCGCAACACCAGCACGCCGTCACCTCGTCGGCGATGATGACCGCCCGCGACCCGTGGGTGAACATGCTCCGTACCACCCTCGCCTGCTTCGCCGCCGGGGTCGGCGGGGCCGACGCCGTCACCGTGCAACCGTTCGACGCCCGACTCGGCCTCCCCGACGGGTTCAGCCGCCGGATCGCCCGCAACACCCAGTCACTGCTGCTGGCCGAGGCGAACATCGGCCGGGTGATCGACCCCGCCGGCGGCTCCTGGTACGTCGAGCGGCTCACCGAGGAACTGGCCCGGGCCGCGTGGACCTGGTTCGTCGACATCGAACGCGCCGGCGGACTCGCCTCGGCACTGCACGGCGGTCTGGTCGCCGACCGGCTCGCCGCCACCTGGCAGCGACGTACGGACAACATCGACCACCGGCGCGACCCGATCACCGGGGTGAGCGAGTTCCCCCTCCTCGACGAGGTCCGACCGGAACGCCCACCGGCACCGGCGCCGCCGACCGGCGGGCTGCCCCGACACCGGTACGCCGAACGGTTCGAAACCCTCCGGGACCGCTCCGACGCCCACACCACGGCCACCGGCACCACGCCGACCGTCTTCCTCGCCACCCTCGGTCCGATCGCCGCCCACACCGGGCGGGCCAGCTTCGCCGCGAACCTCTTCGCCACCGGTGGAGTCGCCACCACCCGAGGCGGCGCCGGGACCGACCCGACCGAGATCGCCGCCGCGTTCACCGCCAGCGGCGCCACCGTCGCCTGCGTCTGCGGCACCGACAAGGCGTACGGCACACTCGCCGAACCGGTGGCGGCGGCCCTCGCCGCGGCCGGCGCACGACGGGTCTGGGTCGCCGGCCGACCGGCCGGGTACGACCACGTGGACTCCTACCTGTACACCGGCTGCGACGCGGTGCGGGTACTCGAAACGACGCTACGTGACCTGGGGGTGGCGTGATGATTCCCGACTTCACCGACATCGAACTCGGCGAACCCGACCCGGGCGGAGTCGACCTCGACCGGTGGCGGGCGATGGTACGCGACCAGACCGGCGTGGACCCGGACAAACTCGCCTGGGAGACACCGGAGGGGATCAGCGTCGCCCCGCTCTACACCGCGAACGACCTGACCGGCCTGGACTTCCTCGACACCCTGCCCGGCATCGCGCCGTTCCTGCGCGGACCGTACCCGACCATGTACACCACCCAGCCGTGGACGATCCGCCAGTACGCCGGATTCTCCACCGCCCAACAGTCCAACGCCTTCTACCGGCGCAACCTCGCCGCCGGTCAGAAGGGACTGTCGGTCGCCTTCGACCTGCCGACCCACCGGGGCTACGACTCCGACCACCCCCGGGTCACCGGCGACGTCGGCATGGCCGGGGTGGCCATCGACTCCATCTACGACATGCGGGAGCTGTTCGACGGGATCCCGCTCGACCGGATGAGCGTGTCGATGACCATGAACGGCGCCGTCCTGCCGGTCCTGGCGCTCTACATCGTCGCCGCCGAGGAACAGGGCGTCAGCCCCGAACAACTCTCCGGGACCATCCAGAACGACATCCTCAAAGAGTTCATGGTCCGCAACACCTACATCTACCCACCCGGGCCGTCGATGCGGATCATCTCCGACATCTTCGCCTACACCTCCACCCGGATGCCCCGGTTCAACTCGATCTCCATCTCCGGCTACCACATCCAGGAAGCCGGGGCCACCGCCGACCTCGAACTCGCCTACACCCTCGCCGACGGCATCGAATACCTCCGTGCCGGCCGGGCCGCCGGACTCGACATCGACGCGTTCGCCCCCCGGCTGTCGTTCTTCTGGGCGATCGGCATGAACTTCTTCATGGAGGTCGCGAAACTCCGCGCCGCCCGCCTGCTCTGGGCCAAGCTGCTGCGCGAGTTCGAGCCGAAGAACCCCAAGTCGTCGAGCCTGCGCACCCACTGCCAGACCTCCGGCTGGTCACTGACCGCCCAGGACGTCTACAACAACGTCGTACGCACCTGCGTCGAGGCGATGGCCGCCACCCAGGGCCACACCCAGTCCCTGCACACCAACGCGCTCGACGAGGCACTGGCCCTGCCCACCGACTTCTCCGCCCGCATCGCCCGCAACACCCAACTCGTCATCGCCCAGGAATCCGGCACCACCGGCGTCATCGACCCGTGGGGCGGCAGCGCGTACGTCGAACGCCTCACCCACGACCTCGCCACCCGCGCCTGGCAGCACATCCAGGAGGTCGAAGCCGCCGGCGGCATGGCCCAGGCCATCGACCAGGGCATCCCGAAGCTCCGGATCGAAGAGGCGGCGGCCCGCACCCAGGCCCGGATCGACTCCGGCCGCCAACCCGTCATCGGCGTCAACACCTACCGGCCCACCGCCGACGAGGCGATCGACGTACTCCGGGTCGACAACACCGCCGTACGCGCCGAACAGATCGACAAGCTCAGCCGCCTGCGCGCCGAACGGGACCCCGTCGCCTGGGCGGCCGCGCTCGACGCCCTGCGCGACGCGGCGGCCAGCACCGACACCAGCACCCAGGGCGACCTGTCGCGGAACCTGCTCGCGCTCGCCGTCGACGCCGCCCGCGCCAAGGCCACCGTCGGGGAGATCTCCGACGCCCTCGAGCAGGTCTACGGCCGGCACGCGGCCCAGATCCGTACCATATCAGGGGTGTACCGCGACGAAGCCGGCCCGGACAGCACCATCGAACAGGCCCGCGCCGCGACCGCCGCCTTCGCCGCCGCCGAGGGACGCCAACCCCGCATCCTCGTCGCCAAGATGGGTCAGGACGGACACGACCGGGGCCAGAAGGTCATCGCCACCGCCTTCGCCGACCTCGGCTTCGACGTCGACGTCGGCCCCCTGTTCCAGACCCCGGCCGAGGTCGCCCGCCAGGCCGTCGAGGCCGACGTGCACATCGTCGGCGTCAACTCCCTGGCCGCCGGGCACCTCACCCTGGTCCCCGCGCTACGCGACGAACTCGCCGCGCACGGCCGCCAGGACATCATGATCATCGTGGGCGGAGTCATCCCCCCGCAGGACTTCGACGCCCTCCGGGCCGCCGGAGCCGCCGCCATCTTCCCGCCCGGAACCGTCATCGCCGACGCCGCCCTCGACCTGCTCACCGAGCTCTCCGGCCGGCTCGGTCACCCGGCGCCCAGCACATGACCCGACCCGCCCCCGACGTCGGCGAGTACGCCAAGGGCGTACTCGCCGGCACCCCGGCCTGGATCGCCCGCGCGATCACCCTGGTCGAGTCCCGCCGCCCCGACCACCGGGCACTCGCCCAACAACTGCTGGTCACCCTCACCCCGCACGCCGGCAACGCCCGCCGGATCGGGGTGACCGGGGTGCCCGGCGTCGGCAAGTCCACCTTCATCGACGCGCTCGGCAGCCAACTCACCGCCGACGGACACCGGGTCGCCGTACTCGCCGTCGACCCCTCCTCCACCCGCACCGGCGGCAGCATTCTCGGCGACAAGACCCGGATGGCCCGACTCGCCACCGACCCGGCCGCCTTCGTCCGTCCCTCCCCCACCGCCGGCACCCTCGGCGGCGTCGCCCAGGCCACCCGCGAGGCGATGGTCGTCGTCGAGGCCGCCGGCTACGACGTCGTCATCGTCGAAACCGTCGGCGTCGGACAGTCCGAGACCACCGTCGCCGACATGGTCGACACGTTCCTGCTGCTCGCCCTCGCCCGCACCGGCGACCAACTCCAGGGCATCAAGAAGGGCGTGCTCGAACTCGCCGACGTGATCGCGGTCAACAAGGCGGACGGCCCGCACGCCACCGAGGCCCGTGGCGCCGCCCGCGAACTCGGCAGCGCCCTGCGACTACTGCGTACGGGCGACGGCGGCGGCTGGCAACCACCCGTGCTCACCTGTAGCGCCCGCGAGGGCACCGGGCTGACCGAGGTCTGGCGACAACTCGTCGCACACCAGGAGACCCGCCGCGCCAGCGGCGAACTCGACGCCCGCCGACGCCGCCAACAGGTCGGCTGGCTCTGGGACCTGGTCCGCTCGGCGCTGCTCGACCGGCTACGGGCCGACCCGGCGGTCACCGCACTCGCGCCGGACCTGGAACGCCGGGTCCTCGACGGCACCCTCACCCCGGCACTCGCCGCCGACCAACTGCTCGCCGCCTTCAACGACCCGCCCTGAGCTGGTTCCCACCGGAGCCTCACTGCGGCAACTGGGCGATGTGCCGCAGCTTGTTCATCGCGTCCAGAGCCGCGACCTTGTACGCCTCGGCCAGCGTCGGATAGTTGAACACCGCGTCGACCAGATAGTCGACACCGCCACCGCAGCCCATCACCGCCTGCCCGATGTGCACCAGCTCGGTGGCGTTGGTGCCGAAGATGTGCACCCCGAGCAGGGTCCCGTCGGCCGGCGACACGAGCAGCTTCAACATCCCGTACGAGTCACCGACGATCTGCCCCCGGGCCAGCTCACGGTAGCGGGCCACACCCACCTCGAACGGCACCCGGGCGGAGGTGAGTTCGTCCTCGGTCCGACCGATGAAACTGATCTCCGGGATCGAGTAGATGCCGATCGGCTGCTGCCGTGACAGCTCGCGTACCGGCTCGTCGCAGGCGTGGTGTCCGGCCAGCCGGCCCTGCTCCATCGAGGTCGAGGCGAGCGCCGGGAACCCGATCACATCACCGACCGCGTAGATGTGCGGCACGTCGGTGCGGAACCACTCGTCCACCTTGATCCGGCCCCGGCTGTCCGCACTCAGCCCGGCCCGCTCCAGGTCCAGCCGGTCGGCGGTGCCCTGGCGGCCGGCGGAGTACATCACCGTGTCGGCGGCGATCCGCTTGCCGCTCTCCAGGACCGCGATCGCGCCGCGCGGGTGCCGTTCGACCGAGGCGACCGCCTCCCCGAACCGGAAGGTGACCGCGAGGTCGCGCAGGTGGTACTTCAACGCCTCGACGATCTCCAGGTCGCAGAAGTCGAGCATCCGGTCGCGCCGCTCGACCACGGTGACCTTGGTGCCCAGCGCGGCGAACATCGAGGCGTACTCGATGCCGATGACACCGGCGCCGACCACGACCATCGAGTTGGGCACCTGTTCGAGGTTGAGGATGCCGTCGGAGTCGACCACCGTACGTTCGTCGAACGCGACCCCGGCGGGCCGGGCCGGGCGGGTGCCGACCGCGATGACGACCTTCTCGGCGGTGACCGCCGACTCGCGCCCGTTGTGGTCGGTGACCGCGATCGTGTGCGGGTCGGTGAACCGGCCGGTGCCGCCGATCAGCCGGATCCGGTTGCGGGAGAGCTGGTTGCGGATGACGTCGATCTCCCGCCCGATCACGTGCTGGGTACGGGCGGCGAGGTCGGCGACCGTGATGTCGTCCTTGAGCCGGTAACTCTGACCGTACGTCTCACGCTGGCTCAGCCCGGTCAGGTAGAGCACGGCCTCACGCAGGGTCTTCGACGGGATCGTCCCGGTGTTGATGCACACCCCGCCGACCATGTCGACGCGTTCGACCACGCCCACCCGCCGGCCGAGCTTCGCCGCCGCGACCGCCGCCTTCTGCCCGCCCGGTCCGGAGCCGAGCACGAGTAGATCGAAGTCATACATCGCTACAGTCTTCCAAGATCAGGTTTCGGTTGCCCATGCCGTACGCGAACAGCTCTCGGCTCGCGGCCCAATCGAGATCAGCGGCACCGACGAGGGCGCTGCCGGTGATCCGATTCGTCCGGTGTGGACGGGCACACCCCGACTAGCGCATCCTAGGAGGCTAGGTGTGATGGGGTGCGCCATGCTTACGGGCCACGGGGATGGCCATCGGAGGGTTGGTAGACGTGTTTCTGCGGCATCTGGAATACCTCAGCGCCCTGGCCCGCGAGGGTCACTTCGGCCGCGCGGCGGCCGCCTGCTGGGTCAGCCAACCGACGCTCTCCGACGGCATCCGCAAGCTGGAGGCCGAGTTCGGGGTCGCCGTGGTCCGTCGCGGACACCGTTTCGAAGGTCTGACCCCCGAGGGCGAACGGCTGCTGGCCTGGGGCCGACGGTTGCTCGCCGACCGCGACCAGCTCATGCACGAGTTCGGCCAGACCAGTCGTCAGGGCTTGAGCGGGCAACTGCGCCTCGGTGCCGTGCCGGCGTCACTGCCACCGGTCTCGCTGCTCACCGGACCGTTCCGCGACCGGCACCCCGACACCAGTCTCACCGTACTGTCGCTGACCTCCGACGAGATCCTGCGCCGACTGACCGACTTCGAACTCGACGCGGGACTGACCTACCTGCCGGTCGAACCGACGGCGGGTTTCCGGACCGTGCCGCTCTACTCCGAACGCTACGTACTGCTCGCTCCCGAAAGCGGCGACTTCGCCGGGCGGTCCGAGGTCGGCTGGGCCGAGGCGGCCGGACTGCCGCTCTGTCTACTCACCCCGGACATGCAGAACCGGCGCATTCTCGACGGCCTGTTCCGGCGGGCCGGTGTCACCGTGACGCCCCGGATGGAAACGAACTCGGTCTCGACGCTCTGTTCCCACGTACGCAGCGGGCGGTGGGCGAGTGTCATCCCGCAGGCGTGGCTCGGCCTGCTCGGGGTGCCACCGGGAACCCGGGTGCTGCCGCTGGCCAAACCCGCCGCCACCAGCACGGTAGGGCTGGTCGTCCTCGACCGCGACCCGCCCCCGCTGGTCGCCAGCGCGCTGCTGCACGTCGCGGCCGACCTCGACCTGCAACGCGCCCTGGACGACCTGGTCCCGGTGGACCTGGTCGCCGACGCCGCCGGCCCGGATCGATAGGCAACGCCGATCGTACGTTCGGGAACTGCTCATTGTGGCGATCCGGTACGCGGAGCAGGCTGGGAACTGTTCACGGAGCGACCCGGAACTCCCGCACCAGGAATGGCGCGAAGAAAGAGCACCGACGGCGATTCCGGGCCGTGATCCGTCCCCGATCGTAATGAGAGAGGACATCACTCATGGCCAAAGTCCTGTGTGTGCTCTACGACGACCCGGTCACCGGCTACCCCACCTCGTACGCCCGGGACAGCGTGCCGCAGATCAGCCACTACCCGGGCGGGCAGACCGTACCGAGCCCGGAGAAGGTGGACTTCACTCCCGGGCAACTGCTCGGCAGCGTCTCGGGTGAACTCGGCCTGCGGTCCTACCTCGAGTCCCAGGGCCACACCCTCGTGGTCACCTCGGACAAGGAGGGCCCGGACTCGGTCTTCGAGCGGGAGCTCGTCGACGCCGACGTCGTCATCTCGCAGCCGTTCTGGCCCGCGTACCTGACCGCCGAGCGGATCGCCAAGGCGCCGAAGCTGAAGCTGGCGGTCACCGCCGGCATCGGTTCCGACCACGTCGACCTGAGCGCCGCGATCGAGCGCGGCATCACGGTCGCGGAGGTGACGTTCTCCAACAGCATCAGCGTGGCCGAACACGTGGTGATGATGACGCTGTCGCTGGTCCGCAACTACCTCCCGTCGCACCAGTGGGTACGCGACGGCGGCTGGAACATCGCCGACTGCTCGGCCCGCGCCTACGACCTGGAGGCGATGGCGGTCGGTACGGTCGCCGCCGGCCGGATCGGGCTGGCCGTGCTGCGCCGGCTCAAGCCGTTCGACGTGGCACTGCACTACACCGACCGGCACCGGCTCGCCCCGGAGGTCGAGAAGGAGCTGAACCTGACCTGGCACCCGGACGCCGAGTCGATGGTCCGGGTCTGCGACGTGGTGACGATCAACTGCCCGTTGCACCCGGAGACCGAGAACATGTTCGACGACGCGCTGCTGGCGAAGATGAGGCGCGGCTCGTACCTGATCAACACGGCCCGGGGGAAGATCGTCGACCGGGACGCGGTGGTACGCGCACTGGAGTCCGGGCAGCTCGCCGGCTACGCGGGCGACGTGTGGTACCCGCAGCCCGCCCCGGCCGACCACCCCTGGCGGACCATGCCGCACCACGGGATGACCCCGCACACCTCGGGCACCACCCTGTCGGCGCAGGCGCGTTACGCCGCCGGCACCCGCGAGATCCTCGAGTCCTACTTCCAGGGCCGGGCGATCCGCGAGGAGTACCTGATCGTTGACGGCGGGAGGCTGGCCGGGACGGGCCAGCACTCGTACAGCGCGGCGTAGTACGACCGTGCTGTAGCCGCCCCGTGGCGGCGTAGGTCCGGTGGTCCCACCGCCGGTCTACGCCGTCCAGGGCGACCCGGAATGTCACGCCTTTCCACCGGGCCCCCACCGGTACGGCGCCGGGCCTCAGACGCGTCTCGATCCACCCCGCCCCGCCCAGGTCCTGCCTGGTCGGGGCGTCTTGTATGGCCGGCTCGGATGGTGCCGTGGCGGCGCCGCGGGCGGTGCGCGCCGGCCGGTTCGAGGCAAGACGTCACCCACGCCCATTCCCGGCACGGGCGTACCGAGGGTTGTCAGTGCCGAACCCCTATTGCATACTGTACTCCCCATAACGCATACAGAAGCCTGTCTTTTGTGTGCGCTCGAAGGGAGCAGCCCGTGCGAGTCGCAGTGCTCGGAGCCGGCGCCATCGGCGCCTACGTAGGCGCGGCCCTCTGTCGCGCCGGAGTGGACGTCCACCTGATCGCCCGCGGTGCGCATCTCGCCGCCCTACAACAGAACGGAGTCCGGATCCTCAGTCCGCGCGGGGACTTCGCCGCGCATCCGCACGCCACCGACGACCCGGCCTCGGTCGGTCCGGTGGACTACGTCTTCCTCGGCCTCAAGGCGCATTCGTACGCCTCGGCGGGGCCACTGCTGTCCCCGCTGCTCGGCCCGCACACCGCCCTGATCGCCGGCCAGAACGGCATCCCGTGGTGGTACTTCCACAAGCTCGCCGGTCCGTACGAGAACCAGCGGATCGAGGCGGTGGACCCGGGCGGCGCGACCTCGGCGGTGATGGAGCCGGAGCGGGCGATCGGTTGCGTGGTCTACCCGGCCACGGTGATCGAGTCGCCCGGGGTGATCCGACACCTCGAGGGGACCCGCTTCTCGATCGGCGAGCCGGACGGGACGATCTCCCGCCGGTGCACCGAGTTCAGCGCCGCCATGATCGACGGTGGCCTGAAGTGCCCGGTCGAGCCGCAGCTCCGTGACGACATCTGGATCAAGCTGATGGGCAACGTCTCACTGAACCCGATCAGCGCCCTGACCCGGGCCACGATGATCGAGATCTGCGAGAACGCGGGGACCCGGCAGGTGGTCGCGCAGATGATGGAGGAGACCCTGGACATCGCGTCCCGGGTCGGCAGCCACCCGGAGATCTCCATCGCCAAGCGGATCGACGGCGCCCAGCGGGTCGGTCACCACAAGACCTCCATGTTGCAGGACCTGGAGGCCGGCAAGGAACTCGAACTCGACGCGATCGTGGCGGCCGTGGTCGAGATGGCCGACATCACCAGTGCCCCGGCGCCCACCCTGCGCACCGTCTACGCCGCCACCGAACTGCTCGCCAAGTCGGTCTCCCGGCGGGCCGCGAGCCCCACCATGGCCGCGGCCTGACCCTCGCCCGGCGGTCGGCATCCCCGTCCGCCCGGTACGGCACCCGACCACGCCGTCACCATCCCCCACCGACCCGTCCCCACCGCCGCACCCACGGCGGACCGGTAGCGGTCACGCGTCCGTCGGCTCGGTCGCGAACCGCACCACCGAGAAACAGCACCGTCGCGAACCCGCACCCCAGCCATCCCGGCCGGACGAAGCCTTGCCACCGGTCCGGGCAACGGCATACTGTATGCAGTACGCGCGAAAGGCTCAGCCGTGAACACCGGGATCCGGTGCCGGCCAGCCAGCGGCGCGACGCCGGCGTCCTCGGCGTACCAGACGCCTGACGCGACCCGGCCCGCCAGCACATCCGCAGGACACCCGCAGGACACCCGACGCCCTGGAGGCTCCCGTGCCCCTGATCCTCAAACCCGGCACCGCGTGGTCAGACGTCTATGCCCGATGCCGGGAGGTAGCACCCGAGGCGTTCCACGACGGCCGCCTCTGCAACTACTGGGACGGCCGCTGGCAGCCGGACGGCTCGCCGACCCCGGCGACCTCGCCGGTGGACGGTACGGCGATCGCGGGCCCGCCCCGGGTCACCGGGCAGACCGCGACCGCCGCGGTCCGGGCCTCCCTCGACACCCACCGGGTCTGGTCCCGGCTGCCGCTGGCCACCCGCAAGGCCCGGGTCAGCGCGGCGCTGGACGAACTCGACGCGCACCGCGACCTGCTGGCCCTGCTCCTGGTCTGGGAGATCGGCAAGCCCTGGCGGTTGGCCCGGGCCGACGTCGACCGGTGCATCGAGGGCGTGCGCTGGTACGTCGAGGAGATCGACGACATGGTCGACGGTCGCGCCCCGCTCGCCGGTCCGGTGAGCAACATCGCGAGCTGGAACTACCCGATGAGCGTGATCATGCACGCGATGCTGGTGCAGGCGCTGGCCGGCAACGCCGTGATCGCGAAGGCACCGTCCGACGGCGGGGTGAGCTGCCTGACCCTGGCCGTGGCCATCGCCGCCCGGCACAACCTGCCGTTCACCCTGATCAGCGGTGGCGGCGCCGAACTCTCCTCGGTGCTGGTCGCCGCGCCCGAGATCGGCTGTGTCTTCTTCGTCGGCGGGCGGGACGTCGGCAGCCAGGTGGCCGCCGGGCTGGTCGACTCCGACAAGCGCCACGTCCTCGAGCAGGAGGGACTCAACTGCTGGGGGGTGTGGGAGTTCGGCGACTGGGACCTGCTCGCCACCAACGTGCGCAAGTCCTTCGAGTACGGCAAACAGCGGTGCACCGCGTACCCGCGTTACGTGGTGCAGCGGTCGCTGTTCGACGAGTTCCTGGCCGCGTACCTGCCCGCGGTGCGCGGGGTGCGGTTCGGCCACCCGTTGGCGGTGGAGCCCGGTCAGGAGGAGTTCCCCGAACTGGACTTCGGACCGCTGATCAAGGACGCCAAGGTCAAGGAACTCGACGACGCGATCAACGAGGCGATCACCAAGGGCGGGGTGCCGCTGTACCGGGGTTCCCTCGACGGCGGCCGTTTCCTGCCGGGTCAGGACACCTCGGCGTACCTGCCGCCGACCGCGATCCTGGCCCCGCCGCCCTCCTCACCGCTGTTCCACGCCGAGCCGTTCGGGCCGGTGGACACCATCGTCCTGGTCGACACCGAGGCCGAGCTGCTGGCCGCGATGAACGCCAGCAACGGGGCCCTGGTGGCGTCGATCGCCTGTGACGACGAGGCGACGGCGCACCGGCTCAGCCGCGAGTTGCAGGCGTTCAAGGTCGGGATCAACCGGCCCCGGTCCCGAGGCGACCGGCAGGAGGTCTTCGGCGGCAAGGGCGCGTCCTGGCGGGGCGCCTTCGTCGGCGGCAAGCTGCTGGTCCACGCGGTCACCGAGGGCCCGGCCGACGAGCGCCTGTACGGCAACTTCCCGTCCCATGCCCGGTACCCGGCGGTGTGACCCTCCACCGCCAGCCGCCGCCCGTGCCGTCGCGACCGGCACGGGCGGCGGCGCCGGTCCCCGTCCACCGTCCGCCCGACCCGCAGGAGTCCCCGCCCATGACGGCACACGATCTCCGTTTCGACGTGAACCTCTCCATCCTGTTCACCGAGTTGCCACTGCTGCGACGGCCGGCGGCCGCGGCCGAGGCCGGATTCGACGCGGTCGAGTTCTGGTGGCCGTTCACCGAACCGGTGCCCTCCGACCGGGACGTCACCGCCTTCCTGAACGCGCTCGACGGCGCCGGGGTCCGGCTGGTCGGGCTGAACTTCGACGCCGGTGACATGGCCGCCGGGGACCGGGGGCTGCTCTCCCAGCCGGCGAACTCGGCCCGCTTCCGGGCCAACATCGACGCGGCGATCGGGATCGCCGAGGCGACCGGTTGCCGGGCCCTGAACGCGCTGTACGGCAACCGGGTGGACGGGGTGGATCCGGCCGCCCAGGACGACCTGGCCGCGGAGAACCTCGCGCTCGCCGCCGAGGCGGCCGCCGGTGCCGGCGCGATCGTGCTGGTCGAGCCGCTGAACATCGCCCAGAACCCGGCCTACCCGCTGGCCACCGCAGCGGACGTACGGGCGGTGATCGACCGGGTACGGGTCGGTTCCGGCCAGCACAACGTCCGGCTGCTCTGCGACCTGTACCACCTGGCCAGCAACGGTGAGGACCTGGACAAGGTGATCACCACCCACACCGGCCACATCGGGCACGTGCAGATCGCCGACACCCCGGGCCGTAACCAGCCGGGCACCGGCACGCTCGACATCGACGGGCTGCTGGCCCAGCTCGAACGGGCCGGCTACCGGGGTTACGTGGGCTGCGAGTACAAGCCGCTCGGCGCCAGCGCGGACAGTTTCGACTGGCTCCCCCGGCAGCGGCGCGCGTCCGCCCGGCTCTGACCCCGTACCCCGGGGTCCACCGCGGTCCGGGTGGCGGCGTACGCGGCAACGTGACCGCCACCCGGACGCGGCCCGGCCCCGCCCGGCCCGCTCCCCGAAGACTCCCGCTCCGTCCGCTGCCGAGCGTCTCCCCCGCACCCGAGAGGTATGGAAACCATGACCAAGATCCCCTGTATGGAAGCGGTGGTCGCCGTGCTCGCGTCGGAGGGCGTGGACATCGCGTTCGGTTGCCCCGGCGCCGCCATCCTGCCGCTCTACGCCGCCCTGAAGAACAGCGACATCAAGCACCTCATCGTGCGGCACGAGGAGGGCGCCACGCACATGGCCGACGGTTGGGCCCGGACCAACGGAAAGGTCGGGGTCGCGATCGGCACCTCCGGCCCGGCCGGCACGAACATGATCACCGGCCTGTACACCGCGCAGGCCGACTCCATCCCGATGATCTGCATCACCGGGCAGGCGCCGACGACAAAACTGCACCAGGAGGCGTTCCAGGCGGTCGACATCGTCGAGATCGCCAAGCCGGTGACCAAGTGGGCGGTGCAGGTGAAGGAGGCCGCCCAGGCTCCCTGGATCTTCCGGGAGGCGTTCCGGATCGCCCGGTCCGGTCGGCCCGGACCGGTCCTCATCGACCTGCCGCTCGACGTGCAACGCCAGGAGATCGAGTGGGACGCGTCGATCGACGCCCCGTTGCCGGTGACCCGGGTCGAGCCGCACCCGCCCCGGGTGGAACGGGCCCTGGACCTGCTGCTGGCCGCCGAGCGGCCGCTCATCCTGGCCGGCGGCGGGGTCATCCTCGGCGAGGCCACCGACCTGTTGCGCGAACTCGCCGAGACGCTGGACATCCCGGTCCAGGTGACCCTGATGGGCAAGGGTTCGCTGCCCGAGGACCACGACCTGTTCGCCGGCATAACCGGCATCCAGACCACCCAGCGGTACGGCAACGCGTCCTTCCTGGAGTCCGACCTGGTGCTCGCGCTCGGCGCCCGGTTCGGCGACCGGCACACCGGCGACCTGGAGACCTACCGGGGGAACCGGAAGTTCATCCACGTCGACATCGAGCCGACCCAGATCGGCAAGGTGTTCGGTCCGGACCTCGGCGTCGTCTCCGACACCGGCGCCTTCCTGGAGGCGCTGCTCGCCGCGGTGCGCCGCCGTGACGAGCGGGTCGACCGCAGCGAGTGGGTGTCGCGGGTGCGTACGCTGCGCCGCACGCTCACCCGTCGGGACGACTTCGACTCGGTGCCGATCAAGGCGCCCCGGGTGTTCCGGGAGATCAACGAGTTCTTCGGCCCGGACACCTACTTCGTCACCGCGATCGGCCTCTACCAGATCTGGTCCGGGCAGTTCCAGAACGTGTTCAAGCCCCGGCACTACCAGGTCTGCGGCCAGGCCGGGCCGCTCGGCTGGGAGATCCCGGCGGCGATCGGGGTCAAGTCGGCCAGGCCGGAGGCCGAGGTCGTCGGCGTGGTCGGCGACTACTCGTTCCAGTTCCTGGTGGAGGAGCTGGCGGTGGCGGCGCAGTACAACGTGCCGTTCGTGCTGGTGATGCTGAACAACGAGTACCTCGGCCTGATCCGCCAGGCGGAGATCGGCTACGACATGAACTTCGAGGTTGACATCCACTACGACGAGTACGGCACCGACAACGTCAAGATCATGGAGGCGTACGGCTGCTCCGGCCGGCGGGTGACCGAACCGGGCGAGATCAGCGACGCGCTCGCCTGGGCCAGCAAGGAGGCCCGGCGTACCAGCCGTCCGGTGCTGGTCGAGGTGATGATCGAGCGCGAGGCGAACACCGCCCACGGGGTCTCCATCGCGAAGGTCAACGAGTTCGAGCCGGTGCCCGAGGCGGAGCCGACCGCGCACTGACCGGACGTCACCGCCGCACCGGCGGCCACATCGAACCGACCAGCGCACGCCCACCTCCGTGGGCGTGCGCTGGCGGCACCCCGAGGTACGGGCCGAGGTCCGGCCGGAGGCAACGGCGCCTCGACATCGACGCAGCTCGTCACCGCTGTGGTGGCGTCGACGCATTGTTTCTCGGCGACTGTATGCTATGAACACATTCGATCGGCATCGCGTCCGGTCGATCCAGCGAAGCCGGAGGTTTCCATGACGGACTGGGACCAGAGCCCGCCAGCCGCAGCCAGCGGCGGACGACGGCTCGCCGCCGCACGAGCCGAGGCTCGCGCCGTACGCCAGCCGTTGGAACGCCCCGCACCGCTGCGCCAGGCGGTCTACGACGTGATCGCCGAGATGATCATCAACCGCGAGCTGCAGCCCGGCGAGCACCTGGTCGAGAACGAGCTGGCCGCCCAGCTCGGGGTCAGCCGGCAGCCGGTCCGGGAGGCCCTGCAACGGCTGCACAGCGAGGGCTGGGTCGACCTGCGCCCGGCGCTCGGCGCGTTTGTGCACGTGCCCACCGAGGCCGAGGCGGACCAGTTGCTGGCGGCCCGCACGCTGCTCGAAACCGAGTCGGCCCGGCTGGCCGCCCGGCGGGCGACGCCGGAGAACATCGAGCACCTCTGGGGGTTGCAGCGCGCCGGCGAGAAAGCGCTCAGCGACGACGACCAGGAGGGCATGGTCGCCGCCAACGCGGCGCTGCACGCGTACGTGGTGTCGATGTCGGGCAACAACGTGCTGGCCGAACTGATCGCCCTGGTCGACCGCCGGGTGCGGTGGTACTACCTGCCGATCGCCCGCTCCCGTGGCCGGGAGGCGTGGGACGAGCACGCCGCGCTGATCGAGGTGATCGCCAGCCGCAACGGCAAGCGCGCCGGCGACATGATGCGCCGGCACACCGAACGCACCCGGGAGAGCTACCACAAGCGGCGCAAGGAAGCCGCCGAGCGGGAGGCCCTGGCCTGACCTGAGGACGTCCGTACCGCCACCACCCGGACCGGGGTGGTGGCGGTACGCGTTGTGGCTGTTCGCGCCGGCAGCGGCATCCTGAAGGCCGCCGCGCGGACCCTCCGGGACCGTCGTCGCCACCGGCCCCACACGCCAGCGTCGACCGGTACGGCTTCCGCCGCGCCGGTCGACGCTGGTCCGGCCAATCCCCACTGGCCGTCAGTGCTGGTCCCCGAGGGCGAGCCGCCCCGCCCTAAACCGCAACCACCAATTCCGGTTTCGGGCCGAAGGCCCTCACTTGTACATGGTCTGGTTCATGGTGCCCGGGGCGTACGCGTCCGGGTCGACCCAGACGTTGATCAGCGAGGGCAGCCCCGACTCCCGGGCCCGCTGCAGCGCCGGACCGATGTCCGCCGGGTCGCGGACCTCCTCGCCGTAGCCGCCGAGCATCCGGGCGAACTCGTCGTACCGGACGTCGCCGAGGGTGTTGCCGACCCGGGCGCGGGCGGCACCGTACTTCGCCGCCTGGCCGTAGCGGATCTGGTTCATCGACGAGTTGTTGCCGACCACGCCGACGAAGGGCAGGTTGAACCGGACCAGGGTCTCGAAGTCCCAGCCGGTGAGGCTGAAGGCACCGTCGCCGAAGAGCGCGACGACCTCCTTGTCCGGCCGGCCGTACTTGGCGGCGAGCACGAACGGGATGCCGACGCCGAGGGTGCCCAGCGGCCCCGGGTCCATCCAGTGGCCCGGCGACTTCGGCTGCACCACACCGCCGGAGAAGGTGACGATGTCGCCGCCGTCACCAATGTAGATCGAGTCCTCGGTGAGGAACTCGTTGATCTCGTGAGCCAGTCGCAGCGGGTGGATCGGGCTGGCGTCGGAGAGCTGACGCGGCAGCCGCTTCTCGTACGCCGAGGTCTCCTCGGACCGCAGCTCGGCGAACCAGGGCTTGCGCCCGGCGGCGCCGTTGTCGATCCGACCGGACGCGGCCTGGGTCACCGCGGCGAGGATCGAGCCCGGGTCGCCGACCAGGCCCAGGTCGATGTCCCGGTTCTTGCCCACGGTGCGGTAGTCCATGTCGATCTGCACCACGGTGGCCCCCTTGGGCAGCCGGCGGCCGTAGCCCATCCGGAAGTCGAACGGGGTGCCCACGATGATGATGACGTCGGCGTTGTTGAACGCGTAACGCCGGGACAGGTGGAAGTGGTGCGGGTCGCCGGGGGGCAGCGTGCCGCGCGCCGACCCGTTCATGTACGCCGGAACGTTCAGCGTCCGGACGAAGTCGATCGCGGCGTCACTGCCCCGGCCGGTCCACACCTGGGTGCCCAGCAGTACGGCCGGCTTCTTCGCCTTGACCAGGATGTCGGCGAGCTGCTGGATCGCGGCCGGGTCGCCGATGCTCTTGGTCGAGGCGCGGTAGCGGCCGGGCTCGGGGATGGTGCAGTCGGCCAGGCGTACCTCGGCGTCGAGCACGTCACGCGGGATCTCCAGGAAGGAGGGTCCCGGTGCCCCGCTGTACGCCTCCCGGTATGCCATCGAGACCATGTCCGCCGCGCGCGCGGTGTGCGGCACGGTGGCGGCGAACTTGGTGATCGGGGTCATCATGTCGACGTGCGGCAGGTCCTGCAGCGAGCCCATCTTGTGCTGGTTGAGCGCGCCCTGGCCGCCGATCAGGAGCATCGGGCTCTCCGCGCGGAACGCGTTCGCCACGCCGGTCACGGCGTCGGTCGTACCCGGACCAGCGGTGACGACGGCGCATCCCGGCTTGCCGGTCGCCCGCGCGTAACCGTCGGCCGCGTGCGCGGCGACCTGCTCGTGCCGGACGTCCACCACCGCGATGCCCTCGTCGACACATCCGTCGTAGATGTCGATGATGTGGCCACCGCAGAGCGTGAAGATGACGTCGACGCCCTCGGCCTTGAGGGCCTTGGCCACCAGGTGTCCGCCCGAGATCCGCTCCGGGTCGCGACTCGGTTCGGCCAGGATCGGGTCCACGGCGGATTCCCTCGCGGTCTGAACCATGTTTCTCAACTCCCTTGAGTCGCCGCCGACGACCTGGGCGCGTGCGCGCCCCGAATCCGGCGGTGTTGGGCTGGAAAACTGCTCCGGGACGTACGCGGGCGCGGCGCGGCGGGCGCGCCCGGCGCACGGCTCCGCATCGGCTGCTCGACCACGGCAACCTCCCCTGTCCACGGGTGGGCGCGGTTCCGCGTCGCCGGCCGGGACGGGCCGGTCGGCGCGGACCGCGCGTGAAGTAGGACGCCAGCGGGGATCGCCGCACGGGCTCGATGTCGCTGACGAGTCATGGGGTTCTCCTCCGCCACCCTCAAGGATTGCATACCGTATGGGGTAGGCAATATCGTGGCTCATGTAACAGCGGAGTGTCTAGGGGGTAGCAGAAGGTTTTCCGCGAGAGCGGCGACCGCCTCCCCCCGTCTACCTCGGTGTCGTACCGACGCACCCTGTGACGGTGAGTCCGGCCACCCGTTCGCCTCGCCGACCGACACCTCCTCTCGCCACCCTGGACAACCCGGATCTGTTCACGGGTACGCCGTCCCGCACGTTTCGGCGGGAGTCACCGGGGGTAGTGAGCCAGCCGGGGTACGGAGTGCACGGGTCCAGGAGGGAGGGTCACTCCCATGCCCGGCGCGACGAGCGGCGAGACCGGGTCCAGCCTGCCGTGGCCTTGGTCACTGGATCAAATTTTGCATACAAAAGCCTGTATGCTGGAGCCCGAGCGGTCACGGGAATCGAGCAACAAGAAGCAGGCCCACGGTGAACGGAACCATCGCCCCCACGACCGGACGGACCCTCCGGTCACACCGGGGCTCCGGACAAACGAGGGACCAGGCAGACACTCGACTCCCGACGGCCCGGCGGCGGGGACCACGACGCGCCGGCGGACCAGCGGCGGACCACCAGCCGCCGCGCCGAACACCGCACCCGAGTCACCACCACAACGCCCGAGGGCCCGAGCCTTTCGGCCCGAGCCCTCGGCGACCACAGCGAGCACACGCGCCCGTCCCACTGGGGGCGACGAGGCACCCAGTCTCCGACGCGCGGCCGGTGCACACCCTCCCACGGGGCGTCGTCCCGCGGGATCGCCAAAACCCATCGAGGTGAGAAGGTCATGGCAACCCAAGGAGAGTTCGTTCGTTTCCTCAACCGAATCCAACGCGGACTCAACCTTCCGCGTGGCTTCAACGCCGACGGTCGTACCCTCGGGCTCGGCCTGGCGCTCGCGCTGGAGTCCCAGCGGCGAGCGGCCCGGCCGAGCGACGAGGAGATCGCGCGGCTGTTGAGCGAGCACACCGGCGACGACCTGGTCAAGGTGTGACAACTGTTCAGGACGCATCACGTTCCGCCATGGCGACCTCCGACGCACGTGGCTGATCGTCCGTTGTGACGGCGTGGGCGGCGGCGGGCTGGGGGGCCCGCTGTCCGTCCCGCCGGGTCTTCACCAGGCTGGCAACCGTGGTGACCAGCAGGGTTCCGATGATGACCGCGAGCGAGGCGACGATCGGCACCTCCGGTGCCCAACCGACTCCGTCGTGGTGCAGCGCCTCCAGCACGAGCTTGACACCGATGAACGCGAGAATCAGCGCCAGGCCCTTGCTCAGGTAGACCAGCCGGTCCAGCAGGGCACCGATCAGGAAGTAGAGCTGCCGCAGGCCCATCAACGCGAACGTGTTCGCGGTGAAGACCAGGTACGGCTCCTGGGTCAGGCCGAAGATCGCCGGGATGGAGTCGAGCGCGAACAGCAGGTCGGTGGTGCCGATGGCGACCATGACGATCAGCATCGGGGTCACCATCCGCCGCCCATCGATCTTGGTCAGCACCGACGCGCCGTGGTAACCCTCGGTCGTAGGGAGCACCCGACGGACCGTCCGCAGCGCGACGTTCTCCGAGAACTCGTCCTCCTGTTGCGGCCCCACCAGCTTGATCGCCGTGTAGATCAGGAACGCGCCGAACAGGTAGAAGAGCCAGTCGAACCGGGTGATCGCCTGGGCTCCGGCGGCGATGAAGACGCCCCGCAGCAACAGCGCGATCACGATGCCGATGAGCAGCACCTTCTGCCGGTACTTCACCGGCACCGCGAACCGGGTCATGATGATCACGAACACGAACAGGTTGTCGACACTGAGCGAGTACTCGGTGAGCCAACCCGCGAAGAACTGCCCGCCGTACGTGGCACCTGCCGTCCCGGTCAGGATGAGGCCAAAGACGACCGCCGCCAGGATGTAGAAGCTCACCCACGCCACACACTCCCGGAACGAGGGATCGCGTGGATTGCGGGCCACCAGGTAGAAGTCGATGGCGATCATCACGGCGAAGGCGGTGATGGTGACCGCCCACACCCAGTCGGGCAGATTCATGCCTACCTCCCGGTTCCGGGCCGCAGCAGCCGGCCCAACCCCTGCCCGGCGCCGCGGTTCCGCCGCCGGTTCTCCTTCGCCTGCCACTGGGCTTCGGCGTGCCGCAGGTAGAAGGCGTACAGCCGGTCGGCCGACGGGTTGTCGTCCTTGATCCGGCGCAGCCAGCCCGGCGCGAACCGC
This sequence comes from Micromonospora sp. NPDC050397, assembly GCF_044901685.1. Lineage (NCBI taxonomy): Bacteria > Bacillati > Actinomycetota > Actinomycetes > Micromonosporales > Micromonosporaceae > Micromonospora > Micromonospora sp. NPDC050397. Next base: position 813,336 of record NZ_JBJDPS010000001.1, on the reverse strand, counting down.
TCGTGCAGCCAACTGAACCCGATCGCGAACCCGAGACTGACCATCGCCTGGTACGCGAGGAACCCGAGCACGTCCGCCGGCAGTACCGGCCGGCCCGCGATCAGCAGACCGGCCAGCACCTCATGGGCGAGCCTGGCCAGCGGGAACCCGATGAACCAGTAGAGCCCCGCCGGTGCGAACACGCCGGGCGTGACGATCCCGGCCCCGAGCAACGCACCGAACCCGCCTCCCAGCAGTGCGAGCGGCAGGCTGAGGGCCACCCCGGTGGCCACCGCCCAGCCGATCGGTTGACCGACGATCAGGGCCAGTCCCAGCCCGGCCACTCCGGCGCTGGCGCCGATGGCGACGCCGGGGACCGCGATCTGGCCGAGCTCTCTCATCCCGTTGGTAGTCATCTCAGTTCACTACCACGCCGAAGCGGAGCAGGCTGTAGACGAGCATGCCCAGGTAGAACACCGCACCGAACCCGATGACCAGGTTCTGCAGGATGCCCGGCCTGATCGGTTTGGGCAACATCCGGTTGTTCACCAGCAGCAGCACCACGCAGTACATGCCCATGGCGAAGGTGGACAGGAAGGCCAGGATGTCGAGGATCGCGCCCGGACCGTCGGCGGGACCGAAGAGCAGGATCAGGATCCCGAACGTGATGACCCCCCAGAGGAAGCCGGCGTAGAGCTTCGACATGCTGAACCGCTTCGCCCCACGGACGAAGTGGTATGTCATGTCCGCCTGCCCCCGGGAGAAGGAGTCGAACAGGCCGAGCGTGGCGTTGAGGCCGATCAGCGCGATGAAGCCGAGGAAGATGCCGCGCAGGACCGGCGCGCCGGCCGAGGCGAAGGCGTCCGCCATGGCGGTGAGGGCGACCTCTCGTTCCCCGTCGCGGATCAGGTTCGCGACGTTCGGGCTCTCCCGGGCGGCGGTCTGGGCCAGCACGGTGAACGAAATGGTGACCAGCATCGTGATGCCCCAGAAGAGCAGCACCGCGTCGAAGGTCACCCACCTGCGCCAGCCCTTCCACTTGCGCATCTCGGCCGGGTTGTCGGTGTCGAACATGAAGCCGCGCGACGGCATCTCCTCCTGTTGGCCCGCCGCCCGCAGACCCCGGATCTTCGGGATGTGCGCGCCCATGCCGGCCCCGGAGTCGCGCAGGTGCAGCGTGTACCACATCTGCTGCATGCCGGACGGCCCGGCGAACGCGATCGCGCCGACCAGTACCGGGAACCAGGCGGCGGACATCGCCTCTTCGGGGAAGTAGCCGAACCGGAACATGCCACCGAGGGTCGCGGTGACGTCGCTCCACTGGCCGACCAGCGAGGCCGCCACGGCGGTGCCGACGACCAGCACGCCGATCAGGATGCCGAGCAGACCCTCCAGCAGGGGGTAGATCACCGAGGCCAGGCTGAACAGGATGCCGACCACGATCAGGCCGATGCAGGCCGTGACCACCCAGGGTACGCCACTGACCTCCTCGAAGGCGGCGGCGCCGGTGGACAGATGGCCCGGCCAGATATAGACCAGGATCGCCACCCCGAAGAAGAACCACATCAGTGGTTTGAACACCCGGGCGGCGCCGAAGAAGATGCTCTCGCCGGTCGCCATCGCGTACCGGGCCATTTCGAGCATGACGAACGCCTGCAGTGTCACACCGATGAGGAACAGCCACCGGATCTCCGGGCCGAAGACCAGGACCAACCGGGGCCACATGTACGCCTCGCCCATGCCCACGCCGAGTGCGACGAGGAACACGGTGGGGCCGAGCAGGTGGATCGAGGGTGGCGCGTCGGGAAGTTCCCGGATCGGCATCGGTTCGAGCTTGCCGGCCCGCCAGACGCGCTGTTCGCCGCCGACCGTGGGTGTGGTGGTGCTGGGTGGAGCGGTGGTCCCGCCCCCGTGGGGGGCGGGAGTGTTCGAAGCGTCCACGTTGGACCTCCTCGGGACCTAGTGGCTGGAGGGTCTGGGGGACGGAACCAGACCCTGACGTAATGTCCTGTTTGCCTCCTGGCCGCGGAGCGGTCGATGTCGCAGGTTTCCCCTCGGCGAGACCGGTGTGCCGCGGGTGTGTCGGATCAGCCGCTGGTGCTCGGGTCGGCCCCGACCAGACCGGCGGCCCGGGCCCAGCGGTACTTCGCACCGAGTACGGCGACCGGCTTCTCCGTGGTGTACGGGTAGGCCACGATGCCGTGCCGGTACAGGTGCTCGCTGGCCTGCTCTACCTCCACGTCGCCGGCGAGCGAGGCGACGACGGGCTTGTGGATGCCCTTGGCCCGGAACTCCTCGACCACGTCGACGACCAGCTCGGCGAAGACCATCGGCGGGGTGACGATGGTGTGCCAGTAACCGAGGATCAGCGAGTGGATACGGGGGTCGGAGAGACCGAGGGCGATGGTGTTGCGGTAGGTCGACGGTGGCTCGCCGCCGGTGATGTCGACCGGGTTGCCGGCCGCGCCGAAGGGCGGGATGAACTTGCGGAACGCCTCGTCGAGATCGCCGGGGATCTCCATCAGGCTCAGGCCGTTGTCGACGCAGGCGTCGGAGAGCAGGACGCCCGAGCCACCGGCGCCGGTGATGATGACCACGTTCTCGCCCTGCGGGGTGGGCAGCAGCGGGATGCCCCGGGCGTACTCGAGCAGGTCGTTGAGGCCGGGGGCGCGGATCACGCCGCTCTGCCGCAGGATGTCGTCGTACACCTTGTCGTTGCCGGCCAGCGCCCCGGTGTGCGAGCTGGCCGCCTTGGCGCCCTGGTCGGTACGCCCCGCCTTGAGCACCAGCACCGGCTTGGTCTTCGACACCCGCTTGGCGGTGTCGGCGAAGGCCCGGCCGTCCTTGAGGTCCTCCAGGTGCATGGCGATGAGCTGGGTGTTGTCGTCGGACTCGAAGAAGGTCAGCAGGTCGTCCTCGTCGATGTCGGCCTTGTTGCCGACGCCGACGATGGACGAGACGCCCATCTGCGCCGAGCGGCTGAAGCCGAGGATCGCCATGCCGATGCCGCCGCTCTGCGAGGAGAGCGCGACGCCACCCTTGACGTCGTACGGCGTACAGAACGTGGCGGAGAGGTTCTCCGGCGTGTAGTAGTAGCCGTAGATGTTGGGGCCGAGGATCCGTACGCCGTGCCGGCGGGCGATCGCGACGACCTCCTCCTGCAACTCGTGGTTGCCGGTCTCGCCGAAGCCGGACGGGATCAGGATCGCCCCGGCCACGCCCTTGGCGCCGACCTCCTCCAGCGCCTGCGGCACGAACTTCGCCGGGATGGCGAAGACCGCGACGTCGACCGGCCCCGGTACGTCGGAGATGCTCCGGAACGCCTTGCGGTCCAGGATCTCGTCGGCCTTCGGGTTGATCGGGTAGATCTCGCCCTGGAAGCCGCCGTTGACCAGGTTCTTCATCACCGAGTTGCCGATCTTGCCGGTCTCGGCGGAGGCGCCGATCACGGCGATCGCGGTGGGCCGCATGATCCGGTTCATGCTGGCCAGGATCTCGGCCTCGGTGAAGCGCTCCGGCGTCTTCGCCGCGTTCTCGTCGATCAGGATCCGCACGTCGACCGCGGTCGCGCCGGTCGAGGTGGCCAGCACCGGGTTGAGGTCGACCTCGGCCAGCTCCGGGAAGTCGGTGACCAGGTCGGAGAGGCGCTGGATCAGGCCGGCGAGCACCTCGCGGTTGGCCGGCTCGGCGCCGCGTACGCCGCGCAGGATCTCGGCCGAGGCGATGCCGTCGATCATCGACAGCGCGGTCACGTGGTCGGTCGGGGCGAGCCGGAAGGTCACGTCCTTGAGCACCTCGACCAGCACGCCACCGAGCCCGAAGGCGACCACCTTGCCGAAGGTCTCGTCGGTGACGGTGCCGACGATCACCTCGTGGCCGGAGGAGAGCAACTGCTGCACCTGCACGCCGACGATCCGGGCGTCGGCCTGGTACGCCTTGGCGTTGTCGATGATGGTCTGGAAGCCGTCGGCCACCTCGGCCGGGGTCTTCAGCCCGACCAGCACGCCACCGGCCTCGGTCTTGTGCAGGATGTCCGGCGAGACGATCTTCAGCACCACCGGCAGGCCGATCTCGGTGGCCAGGGTCACCGCCTCGTCGGCGCTGGTGGCGAGTCCTTCCTTCGGTGTCGCGATGCCGTACGCCTCGACCACCAGCCGACCCTCGGGTGCGGTCAGCGAGTCGCGGCCCTCGGCACGGACCTGGTCGAGGACCCGGCGTACCGCCTCGCGGTCGTAACTGGTTGCGATATCTGGCATTTCCTCGTCTCTCCTTCGAGCCGTACGCCCCGCCGGTGGTGGCGGACGCCTGTGAACAGCGGGATGGTCAGATCGCGCCGGCGGCGCGCAGGTCGGCGACCTGCCGCTCGTCGTAGCCGAGCTCGGCCAGCACCTCGGCGGTGTGTTCGCCGAGCAGCGGCGAGCGCTCGATCTCGACGGTCGAGTCGGACAGCTTGATCGGGTTGCCGACCGTCTTGTAGACGCCCCGTTCGGGGTGGTCGACGGAGACCACCGAGCCGAGTTCGGCGAGGGTCTCGTCCTCGATCAGTTCCTTGGTCGACAGGATCGGGCCGCAGGGGATGTTGTGGGCGTTCAGCTTCTCCATGACCTCCCACTTGGTGTGCTTCTCGGTCCACTCCTCGATCAGCGCGAACGCCTTGTCGAGCTTGGCCAGCCGGACCGCCGGGGTGTTCCAGGCCGGGTCGTCGGCGAGCTCGGGCTTGCCGATCAGCTCGGTGATCGGCTTCCAGCCCACCGGCTGGATGATCACGTAGATGTAGTCGTTCGGCCCGCCGGGCGCGCAGCGCACCGCCCAGCCGGGCTGGCCGCCACCGGAGGCGTTGCCGGAGCGCGGCACCTCGTCGCCGAACTGCTCGTTCGGGTACTCCCCCAGCGGCCCGTGCGCCAGCCGCTGCTGGTCGCGCAGCTTGACCCGGCACAGGTTCAGCACCGCGTCCTGCATGGCGACCTGGACCCGCTGGCCGCGGCCGGTGTTGGTGCGCTGGTAGAGCGCGGCGAGGATGCCGGCGACCAGGTGGATGCCGGTGCCGGAGTCGCCGATCTGGGCGCCGGTGGCGGTCGGCGGGCCGTCCTCGAAACCGGTGGTGCTCATCGAGCCGGCCATCGCCTGCGCGATCACCTCGTACGCCTTGAAGTTGGCGTACCGGCCGGGGCCGAAGCCCTTGATCGAGGCGTAGACCAGCTTGGGGTTGATCTCCTGGAGCCGCTCCCAGGGGAAGCCGAAGCGCTCCACCACCCCGGGTCCGAAGTTCTCCACCAGGATGTCCACCCCGGACACCAGGGAGGTGAAGACCTCCTTGCCCTGCTCGCTCTTCATGTTCAGGGTGATGCTCCGCTTGTTGGAGTTGAGCATCGTGAAGTAGAGGCTGTCCACATCGGGCAGATCGCGGAGCTGGCCCCGGGTGATGTCGCCGGAACCGGGCGCCTCCAACTTGATGACATCGGCGCCGAGCCAGGCCAGGATCTGAGTGGACGAGGGACCGGACTGCACGTGCGTCATGTCGAGGACCCGGATGCCCTCCAGTGCCTTACCCATGAGCCAACCTCCTGTACGTGACACGCCACGTGTTGCTGATCAGGGGAAAGAGACCCGAGATCCGCTCGGAGCGGGCCGGGCCTGACCGTCGGGTCATCGGCACCCTCCGCGTCCTCGGGGATTGCATACCGTATGGGGTAGGCAATATCGTGGCGCATGTAACAGCGGGGTGTCTAGGGGGTAGCAAAACGAATTCCTGCGAACCCCGCGCGGGCCGGCCTCACCTGCGGAACGCCCGCAGTCCCACGCCCGCTTCGCCAGTCGGCGCCCACCCGTCCCGAGTCCGGGCGCGACTTACCACGAAGGTCGGAAGAGAGGAAGGCCCTCAGTGGATCTGTTGGAGCACCAGGCACAGGACCTCTTCGCCAAACACGGCGTACCTGTGGGTAGGTACCGCGTCGCCAGCACCGCCGAACAGGCCAGGGAGGCCGCCGCCGAGATCGGTGGTCGGGTCGTGGTCAAGGCTCAGGTGAAGACCGGAGGTCGGGGCAAGGCCGGCGGCGTCAAGCTCGCCGACGACCCGGACGCGGCGTACGAGCGCGCCAGCGCGATCCTCGGCATGGACATCAAGGGCCACACCGTCGGCCGGGTCCTGGTCACCGAGGCCAGCGACATCGCCGACGAGTACTACGTCTCGCTCCTGCTCGACCGCTCCAACCGCTCGTTCCTCGCCATGGTCTCGCGCGAGGGCGGGATGGAGATCGAGCAGGTCGCGGCGGAGAACCCGGACGCGCTGATCCGGCTGCCGGTCGACCCGGCGCAGGGGCTGGACGCCGCGACCGCCGCCCGGCTCTGCGTCGACGCCAAGCTCCCGCCCGAGGTCCACGAGGGCGTCACCGACGTGCTGGTCCGGCTCTGGACGGTCTTCCAGCAGGAGGACGCGACCCTGGTGGAGATCAACCCGCTGGCGAAGCTGGCCGACGGCTCCATCCGGGCCCTCGACGGCAAGGTCACCGTCGACGACAACGCCCGGTTCCGCCACCCCGACCACGCCGACTTCGTCGACCGCGCGGCGGCCGACCCGCTCGAGGCGCTGGCCGCCGAGAAGCACCTCAACTACGTCAAGCTGGACGGCGAGGTCGGGGTGATCGGCAACGGTGCCGGCCTGGTGATGAGCACCCTCGACGTGGTCGCGTACGCCGGAGAGCAGTTCGGCGGGGTGAAACCGGCCAACTTCCTCGACATCGGCGGCGGCGCCTCGGCCGAGGTGATGGCGAACGGCCTGGAGATCATCCTCGGTGACCCGGCCGTACGCAGCGTCTTCGTCAACGTCTTCGGCGGCATCACCGCGTGCGACGCGGTCGCCAACGGCATCGTGCAGGCGATCGAGCTGCTCACCCGCGACGGCGCCGAGATCACCAAACCGCTGGTGGTCCGGCTGGACGGCAACAACGCCGAGGAGGGGCGGCGGATCCTCGACGCCGCCGCCCTGGACTGCGTACGGACCGTGGACACGATGGACGGCGCGGCCCGCCTCGCCGCCGAACTCGCCGCGAAGGGGGCATGACCGCGATGGCAATCTTCCTCACCGACGCCAGCAGGGTGCTGGTCCAGGGCATCACCGGAGCCGAGGGCACCAAGCACACCCGACGGATGGTCGCCGCCGGCACGAACATCGTCGCCGGGGTGACCCCGGGCAAGGGCGGCCAGCAGGTGGACGGCATCCCCGTCTTCAACACCACCGCCGAGGCGATCGCCGCGACCGGCGCCGACACCTCGGTGGTCTTCGTACCGCCACGGTTCGCCAAGGGCGCGGTGATCGAGGCGATCGACGCGCGGCTCGCCCTGGTCGTCGTGCTCACCGAGGGCATTCCGGTGCACGACACCGCGACCTTCTGGGCGTACGCCCGTGCCACCGGCAACCAGACCCGGATCATCGGCCCGAACTGTCCCGGCCTGATCAGCCCGGGACAGTCCAACGCCGGGATCATCCCGCCCGACATCACCGGTCCGGGACGGATCGGCCTGGTCAGCAAGAGCGGGACGCTGACGTACCAGCTCATGCACGAGCTGCGCGACTTCGGCTTCTCCACCTGCGTCGGGATCGGCGGCGACCCGATCGTCGGGACCACCCACATCGACTGCCTCCAGGCGTTCCAGGACGACCCGGACACCGACGCGATCGTCATGATCGGCGAGATCGGCGGTGACGCGGAGGAGCGGGCCGCCGAGTACATCGCGGCGAACATCACCAAGCCGGTGGTCGGCTACGTGGCCGGCTTCACCGCCCCGGAGGGCAAGACCATGGGACACGCCGGGGCCATCGTCTCCGGGTCGTCCGGCACCGCCGCCGCCAAGCAGGCGGCGCTGGAGGCGGTCGGCGTACGGGTCGGGAAGACGCCGTCGGAGACGGCCCGGCTGATGCGCGAGACCCTGCTGTCCCGGATGGCCACCCGGTAGGAACGCCGAATCCCGGCCTCCCCCACCGTCAGGCGGGGGAGGCCGGGAGGCTGTCGGGGTACGGCGCGAGCTGGCGGGCGTACGCCGGGGTTCAGGAGAGCGCGCTCGCGGCCGGTGCGTGCTCGGCGAGCCCCAGCCGGTGCGCGCCGGTGTAGACGTTCATCGACGCGCCGCGCAGGAAGCCGACCAGGGTGAGTCCCGAGTCCTCGGCCAGGTCCACGGCGAGCGAGGAGGGCGCGGAGACCGCGGCGAGCGCCGGCACCCCGGCCATCACCGCCTTCTGCACCAGCTCGAACGAGGCCCGGCCACTGACCAGCAGCACCGTGCCGCGCAGCGGCACCCGGCCGGAGCGCAGCGCCCAGCCGACCACCTTGTCGACCGCGTTGTGCCGGCCGACGTCCTCGCGCAGGCAGAGCAGTTCCCCGTCGGCGCCGAAGAGTCCGGCCGCGTGCAGCCCGCCGGTGCGGTCGAACACCCGCTGGGCCGCCCGGAGCCGGTCGGGCAGGGCGGCGATCAGGTCCGGGTCGACCCGCAGCGGGTCCTCCGCCACCGACCAGGCGGCGGTGGTACGCACCGCGTCCAGGCTGGCCTTGCCGCAGAGCCCGCAGGAGGAGGTGGTGTAGAAGTTGCGCTCCAACGACGGGTCCGGCGCCGGCACCCCGGCCGCCAACACCACGTCGACCACGTTGTAGGTGTTGACCCCGTCGTCGGTCGCGCCGGCACAGTAGCGAATCCCCGCGACGTGCTCGCCGCGCTGCACCACGCCCTCGCTCACCAGGAAGCCCGCCGCCAGGTCGAAGTCGTCGCCGGGCGTACGCATGGTGATGGTGAGCGCGCGTCCGTTGACGCGGATCTCCAGTGGTTCCTCGGCCACCAGGGTGTCCACCGGTTCGGTGGCCTTCCCGTCGACCACCCGCACCACGCGCCGCCGGCTTGTCACGCGTCCCATCAGCCACCACCCATCAGTCGATCCGGTACCGGTCCGGGGTCGTCCGGGAACCGGATTCGACCGGCGACCGGGACCACGGTCAGAGCTTGTCGGGGCGCAGCCGGGGCAGCACCGACAGCGTCGGTCGTCCCGGTTGGCGCATCCCGCTCGTCAACAGTGCACCGAACAGGCCGAGACAGCCAGCCGCGACAAAGGCGGCGATCGCCCCGGGCGTGCCGGTCACCAGACCGGCCAGGCCGATGCCGGCCAGCCCGCCGACCACCTTGCCGGTGTAGACGATGCCGTAGTTGAACAGGGTGGCCTCGCCGCCGAACCAGTCCCGTACCAGGCTGACCAACAGAGAGTATCCGGCTCCGGTGCCCGCGCCGGCGAGTCCGGCGAACGCCACCACCGCCAGCACCTGCTCGGCCTGTACGGCGGCGAGCAGCCCGAACTGCGCGACCCCGCCGACGGCCAGGGCGAGCCCGAGCGTACGGCGCCGGCCGAGCCGGTCGGAGAGCGAACTGGTGACCGCCCGGCCGATCCCGGTGGCGACGGCGAGTACGCCGATCGAGGCGACGATCAGGAACGGCTGGTCGACCCGGTGGTGGGCGAACCCGACCAGGTACGCGATGTCGAACAGCGCCATCGCGGCGGTCAGCACCACGAGGAAGAACATCAGGGGCAGCATGCCGCTGCGTACCGCCGCCCGGGGCGAGTAGGCACGGATGGCGGGCATGTTGTTCGGGATGCTCCGGTTGAGCCGGCGGTCGACCGCCCAGCGCTGCGGGTCGATCTCCGCCGGCCACCAGTGCCGGGGCGGCTTGCGCAGCAGCAGCCCGCTCGTGGCCACCACGGCGAACACGGCGATCGCGGTGCCGTTCAGGACCAGCGGCAGGTTCTCCGGCGCCAGGACGTACGCGGCGACCACGACAAACGGGATCGCACCGTAGCCGAAGGCGCCGCTGACCACGCCGACCGTGGTGGCCGTCCGCTCGGGGAACCACTCGGTGACGGTGGCGATGCAGGTCATGTAGACCAGGCCGGCGCCGATCCCGCCGAGCACCGCGTAGCCCAGCAGGACCGTGGTCAGGTCCCGGCTCTGCCCGAGCGTGGTCAGCGCGACCAGGCTGAGCGACGCGCCGGCGAGCATCGGCGCGGCGAGGCGGACCCTTGCCCGCCGGTAGAGCCAGACGGCGGGCAGCGCGGTGCCGGCCTGGCAGACGATCCAGACCGCCAGTACGCCGAACGCCTCCCAGAGGGTCCAGCCGTTGGCCCGGGTCAGCGCCGGGATCGCGGCGCCGAAGCCGTACTGGAAGAGGCTGATCGCGAGCATCGAGGCCCAGCAGAGCCGGAGCATCCAGGCCCGGGATCGTCCGGTGAGGTCGACGTCGGTCTCCCCGACCCGGTAGCGGCGCCCGTAGACGTCACGTACCTCGCGGACGGGTAGGGCGTTACTGGGGTCCGGCATGCTCGTACCTCCGCCTGTCACCCGTGCGGCGAGCGTCGTGATCCACCCACCGGCGGCCATTGTATACAGTATGTTACGTGCACTAGTGTCTACCAGGGACGAGCGCCTGTCCAGGTTCAATCGGTCCGCACCCCCGGGGTCGGGCACGATGGAGGGCACAGGCGCCACCGACCGGAGAACAACGAGGAGCGTTGATGAGCCAGTTGGAGGATTGGACCCGCCAGGCGCTCGACGAACTCGGCCTCGACCAGGGCACGCTCGACCAGAAGCGCGTCCTGGACCTGGCCCGCGACGTCGCGCACGGGGTGGCCCGACCCGCGGCACCACTGACCACCTACCTGCTCGGCGTCGCGGTCGGCCGGGGCGCCGACCCGCGACAGGCCGCCGAGCGGCTGGCCACGCTCGCCGCCGGCTGGCCGGAACGGGGCAGCCGGTCATGAGCGCGACGAGCTGGCCGGAGGCCCGCCGGATCGCCCGCCAGGCCGGCACCCCGCTGGATCCGGTCGACGTCCCGCTGCCCGCCGCGCTCGGCGCCACCCTGGCCGAGCCGCTGGTCGCCCTCTCCCCGCTGCCGGCGTACGACGCCGCCGCGATGGACGGGTACGCCGTCGCCGGCACCGGACCGTGGCAGGTGCTCGGCCGGATCCTCGCCGGTGACGCGCGACCGGTCGAGCCGCTGGGTCCGGGAAGCGCGATGGAGATCGCCACCGGTGCCCTGGTGCCCTCGGGCGTCGACGCCGTGCTGCCGTACGAGCGGGCCCGGTTCCGGGGTGACCAGGTGCACGGGGAGATCGAGTCGGGCCGGCACATCCGCCGACGCGGCGACGACTGCCCGCTCGGCGCCGAGGTGCTGCCGGCCGGCACCCTCGTCACGCCGACCCTGCTCGGACTCGCGGCGAGCCTCGGCCACGACCGGCTCGCCGTACACCGGCGGCCCCGGGTCGGGGTGGTGGTGACCGGCGCCGAACTGCTCTCCGCCGGACTGCCGTCACCCGGTCGGGTCCGGGACGCGATCAGCCCGATGCTGCCCGGTCTGGTGCGCTCGGCCGGCGGTGAGATCGCCTGGACGACCCGGGTCACCGACGACCTGACCGCGCTGGTGGAGGCGATGCGACGGGCCGACGCCGACGTGATCGTGGTCTGCGGCGCCACCTCGGTCGGCGCCGCCGACCACCTGCGCGGTGCGCTGGAGACGGTGGCGGCCCGGGTACGGGTGCACGGGGTCGCCTGCCGGCCCGGTCACCCGCAACTGCTCGCCACCATGCCGGACGGGCGCTGCGTCGTCGGCCTGCCCGGAAATCCGTACGCCGCCCTGGTCGCCGCGTTGACGCTGCTCGCGCCGCTGCTCGGTCGGCTGGCCGGGCGGTCGGAGCGGCGCCCGGTCACCGCCCGGCTGGTCGGCCCGGTCAAGGTCCTCGACCGGGACACCCGACTGGTGCCGGTGGCGCGGGACGGCTCGGCCGTGGTGCCGGTCGGTCACGACCGGCCCGGCCTGCTCTGGGGTGCCGCCGAGGCGAACGCGCTGGCCGTGGTGCCGCCCGGCTGGCAGGGCGACGAGGTCGAACTGCTCGCCCTGCCGGACGCCGACACCGCCGTCGCCGCGATGGTACGGCTGGCGACCGACGGTCCCACCACGCCGGACAGTGTGGAGCGGGCACCCCGTGGGGTCGCCGAACCGCCCGGCGGCGCCCTCCGGTTGCCCGACCGGCTGCCGCTGGCCACCGCGACCGTCGCCGAGGGGTGAGGCCGTCGGCGACGGTCGCGGTCAGACCAGCACGGACCGGTGACGGGTGGGTGCGCTCCGGCGCGGTCAGGGCACCGGTTCCGGGCTGGGGGCGGCCCGCTGGAGCAGTCGTACCGCCGCGTGTGCCGGGGGCCGGGCCATCACCCGGTCACCCAGCCGGAGCAGGCGCATCGTGTTGGTCGAGCCGGGCAGTCCGGGCGGGCTGCCGGCGACGATCAGCACCAGGTCGCCGACCTGGAAACGGCCCAACGACAGCAGCGTGTCCTGCACCTGGTGGACCATCTCGTCGGTGTGCCGGACGACCGGCACCGTGAACGTCTCGACGCCCCAGGTCAGGGCGAGCCGGGCGGGTACGCCCCGGTCCGGGGTGAACGCCAGCAGCGGCATCTCCGGCTGGTGCCGGGCCAGTTGTCGCGCGGTCGCCCCGGACCGGGTGAAGCAACAGATGGCGCCGACCGTCAGCGACTGGGCCACCTCGGTCGCGGCCACCGTGACCGCGTCCGCGTTCTCCACCGGCCCGGCGGCCGGCACGGGAGGCCGGGCCGAAGCGCTCGCCTCGGCCGACTCGACGATCCGCGCCATCATCGCCGCCGCCGCCACCGGGAACGCACCGACGCTGGTCTCGTCGGCGAGCAGCAGCGCGTCGGCGCCGTCGAGCACCGCGTTCGCCACGTCGGACGCCTCGGCCCTGGTGGGGCGCGGCTGCTCGACCATCGAGTCGAGCATCTGCGCGGCCACGACCACCGGCTTGGCCAGCTCGCGGCAGCGCCGCACGGCCCGCTTCTGGACCAGGGGGATCTCGTCCAGCGGCAACTCGACCCCGAGGTCGTCGCGGGCCACCACCACGCCGTCGAAGGCGTCAACGATGGCGTCGAGGTGCTCCACCGCCGTCGGGGTCTCCAACTTGGCCAGGACCGGTCGCCACACCCCGAGATCCGCCATCACCTCCCGGGCGACCGCCACGTCCCCCGCGGAGCTGACGAACGACAGCGCCACCAGGTCGACGCCGAGACCGAGGACGAACCGGAGGTCCGCGGCGCGTTGCTCGGCCAGCGCGGCGCCGGTCGCGAGGCGTCCGTACCGGATCTGCGGTCCGCGCAGGTCGGCGAGAACGCCGACGGTACGACCGGCGCGCGCCGCGACCTCGCGTACCAGGTGGTAGGTGGCGGCGTGGTCGGCGCGGGTGCCGTGCCCCAGGTCGAGCCGGGCCACGTCCATCCCGGCCTCGACCAGCTCCCGTAGCCGCTCCGCACTCGCGGTCGCGGGTCCGAGGGTGCAGACGATCTTCGCGCGGCGGGCCATCGGGAGCGGCCTCAGTCGGAGGTACGACCGGAGAGCTGCTCGACCAGCTTGAGCAGCGCCGAGTGGTCCAGTCCCCCGTGCCCCTGTGCCTTCAGCGAGGCGATGAGCTGGGCGACAGCGGCGCCGAGCGGGATCACCACGCCGGCCTCGCGGGCCGCCGAGGTGACGATGCCCATGTCCTTGTGGTGCAGGTCGATCCGGAACCCGGGCTGGAACTGGCGGGCCAGCATCCCGGCCGCCTTGCGGTCCAGGATGCGGTTGCCGGCCAGACCGCCGGCCAGCACCCGGACGGCCGCCTCGGTGTCCACCCCGTACGCCTCGAGGAAGACGATCGCCTCGGCGACCAGTTCGATGGTTCCGGCGACGATCAACTGGTTCGCCGCCTTGACCGTCTGACCGGAGCCGTGCGGGCCGACGTGCACGATGGTCGCGCCGACCACCTCCAGCACCGGGCGGGCCTGCTCGAAGTCGGCCGGGTCGCCACCGACCATGATGGAGAGGGTGCCCTCGATCGCCCCCTGCTCGCCCCCGCTGACCGGCGCGTCGAGCACCCGTACGCCGTACGGCTTCGCGGCCTCGGCAACAGCCTGGGCGGTCTTCGGCGAGATGCTGCTCATGTCGACGTAGAGCTGACCGGGCCGGGCGGTGGCGAGGATGCCGTCCTCGCCGAGGGCCACCGCCTCCACGTCCGGCGAGTCGGGAACCATGGTGACGACCACGTCGGATTCCCGGACCACCTCGGTGATTCCGCTGGCGGCACGGCCACCGGCGGCGGCGAGCGCCTCGGTCCGGGCCGGGCTGTAGTCGTAACCGATCACGTCGAAGCCGGCCTTGACCAGGTTGCCGGCCATCGGGCCGCCCATGATGCCGAGGCCGATGAAACCCACGCGTGTCATCTCAGCGATCTCCTCACGTTGCTCCAGGTCGCCCTGCCGGCGCGGTGGGGCGGTAGGTCGGGCCGCCGCCCGCCTACCACCGACGGTGATACCGCTGTCACCTCATAGGATTCTGTATGCAGTATGGAGGTCCGTCAAGGCATGGTCGTCGAAGCGGTACACACGGGCGCGGCCGGCATCCGAGGATGCCGGCCGCGAGGATGGATCGTCGTCCGAGGACTACTGCCCCGGCACCGCCCGCACCCGTCGGTCCGCGTCAGCGGGCGAACGACGCCCGGCGGTCGTGTCGGCCCGCCAGGTCCGGACGTACTTGACCACGTTGGTGCGGTCGGCCGGGGTCAGCCGGAGGTCGGTCATCATCAGGTCGGTCAGGGTGGCGTTGTCCCGCTCGTCGTCGGGCGAGACCAGCTCGTCCAGCGCCGCGTACACCCGGGAGCGCAACGAACCCTCGCCACCGGACGGCACCGACGCCACGCCCCGGGCCACCCGCACCGGCTCGACCGAGGCCCGGGGGGCGACCTGCGACGGCGGCAGCGTACGGGTCGCCGCCGCCGCGACCAGGTCGGGCAACGGCCGCTCGGTGATCGGCACGACCGGTGGCTGCTCGGACGGCGACTGCTCGAACGGGCTCGCGGCCTCGGACGCCGACCGGGTCACCGCGTCAGGCTGATGCACCATTCCAGGCCGGGTCACCGGCTGGTGCACCATCCCGGGCCGGGTCACCGGCTCAGGCTGGTCAGCCACCTCGGACCGGGTCACCGAACCCGGCGAGGGCTCGGGGCTCGCCGGTGGCTCGGGCTCGGCCGGCGCCGATCGGGCCGCCGCCTCCCGCTCGACGGAGGTGCGCGCGGGACGCCGCTGCGCGGTCGAGAAAATGGCGCTCACCTCGGCCGTCAGCGCGTCCCAGCGGGGCCGGGCCGGCTCCGGCCGGTCGACCACGTCGGGCTGCCCGGACTGCTCCGGCTCCGCTCCCGCCGCGCGGTCGACGGCGCGGCTGGCCCGCCCGTTCGTCCGCTGCCCACGCTCCGCGCGCGGCTCGGCGGTCCGGACAGCACGCTCGCTCCGCACACCCTGCTCGACCGGCTCGCTCCGCACGCCCCGCTCGACGTGTTCGTCGGTCAGGACCGGCTCGGCCCTCTCCCCCGCCTGGTCGGCCTGGTCCGCGGCCGGGTCGGCCTTCTCGGCCGTCGGGTCGGCCTCCTCCGGCGGACGCTCACCGCTGGCGGGCGACGGCGGGTCGAGGCGTTCGACCACCGTCGGCGGGTCGAACCGGTCGGTGTCGGCCATCGCCGGTTCGTTCCGTCCCGTCGCGTACGTGACCGGCTCGGCGACCCGTGCCGGTGCCGGTGCCAGTTCGGCGGCGGCGCGGTGTGCCGGGTGGATCCGGCCCGGGTCCGGGACCGCCAGCGCGTCGTTGAGCAGCCGGTCGGCCGAGGCGAGCGCCACCGCGTCGGGGCCGCCGGAGCGCCGTCGCCACCACCGCCTGCGTCCCGCCGGCAGGTTGCCCGCGAGCACCCGGGCGGGCGCCAGGTCGGCGGCGATCAGGGCGGTCAGACCGTCGTAGTCCGCGCGCTCGGCCAACCGCCGGGCGATCTCGTCGAGGTCGTAGACCGCCACCGCGATGTCGGCCGTGGTTCCGTCCAGTGCGCGCCTGATCTTGCGACGGAGCACCTTGGACAGGGCCGCCTGTCGCCGCTCGGTGCGGACCTGGGTACGGGCGGCCTCCAGCGAGCCGTAGAGGCCGAGCGAGGGCGCCGCCTTGGCCAGGGTACGCGCGCGCCGGGTCAGCAGCGGGTGCCGCAACCAGTGCCCGACCACCTCGTACGCGGGTGGTGTGGGCGGGAGCTGCCGCTTGGCCCGCAACCGGTCGCGGCGCTTGTTCTCGGTGTTCATCAGCCACACCAGGTAGCCGAGCAGCGACATGCCGCCGTAGAAGCCGCCTTCGAGGTGGTTCTCGTGAGCCAGCCAGTTGAAGGCCACCGCACCGCCCGCGATCCCGGCCGACAGCAGCCGGGACAGGGTCGCGTGCTCGCCGAGGCGTCGCCGTACGTCCGCGTTGGCCAGCACCACCATGCCGCCGAGTTCGAGCGCGCCGACCGCCGGCAGCGCGACGTACCAGGGCATGCCGAGCGCCTCCATCGCGCCGGAGACCTGGCCGCCGAGCGCGATCAGCAGCACCACCACGTAGAACGCGGTACGCATCCGGGTGGTCGAACGCACCGCCGAGGCCAGGTCGGCGTCCTCCTCCGGCGGTGGCCCACCGACCGGCGGCTGAGTTTCCCGGCCCTGCCCGCCGGGCAGCCCGCGCACCGGGTCGTCCTGCCGGTAACCGCCCTGGGCAGCAGACATCGGGTCGCGGTTCCTCTCGTCGGGGCCGACCGCCGCTGGCCCGGCGGTCGTGGAAGCGGGTGGCACCGGTCCGCCTCGGTACGTCGTTCGGCGTCGCAACCGCGCCGAACCACCAGAAACGCCCCCACAACATAGACCCTGCACCGGTTGTCGATCGACGCGGTCAGGTCATCACCGCACGGCAACGCGACCGGCGCACCGGCAACCAGGCACGATCCCGTACGGCAACCAGACGGCTACCGGAGCCCGCTCACGGACGAGGGCCGGAGCCGACAACACACCCGGTACGGCGCCCCGCCGCTCACCGCTGCGCGGTCTCGATGCTCCCCCGCCACCAGGGCGTCTCGACAAAACCACGACGCAGCACGAGCAGCACCACACTCGCCGTCCAGCCCTGCACACCCTCCAGCCGGCCGAGCGTGTTGGTGGTGAACTCGAAGAGGTCCTGGGTGGTCGGCAGGATCAGCTCGCACATCAGCGCGTTGTTGCTCAGCATCGCCGCGACGTACCGCACGCCCCGGTAACGCGACAGGGTGCGGGCGACCGAGTCGAGGAACGGCGGCGCGACGGTGACGTTGAGGACGATCTCCGACTCGAAGCCCAGCGCCGGTGCCGGGACCAGCGTGGTGACCAGGATGCAGCCGCGACTGAGCAGGGTCTCGAACCGTCGGCGTACGGTGCTCTCGTTCAGTCCGACCTCGGCCGCCACGGTCCGGAAGCTGGACCGGCCGTCCTCGCGCATCAGGTCGATGATCTGCCGGTCGACCGCGTCGAAGTGGCTCGGGTCGCACTGGTGCGCCTCGGCCACCTCCTCCGGCGGGTCGTCGCCGAGCAACTGCCGGCTCCAGTCGTGCGACACCTTGTAGACGTGCAGCGTCAGGTCGGTGTCGCAGCGCTGCACCCCCTTGATGGCCAGGATCCGCTCGACGATCCGGGCCTGTAACGACTCCTCCCGTCGCAGGTTCAGCTCGGCCAGGATGTCGTACGGACCGGTCACCAGGCTGAGGAAGCGCAGGTCGCTGTGGCGGACCAGTTCCGAGACCACCTCCATCTGGGTGCCCGGCTCGCAGGTGATGCGCAGGACGAACAGGTCCGCCGCGCCGGCGTGGTTGTTACCGGGGATGGCCGCGACCCGGACGACCCCCTCGCGCAGCAGTTGCTGCCCGCGCCGGGCAACGGTCGCGACCGAGCTGCCGGAGAGCTCCGCGATCTCCGTCCAGCTCGCCCGGCCGTCGCTCTGCAACGCCGCGATGATGCGGCGGTCGAGGTCGTCCAGGTCGTCGGTGCTACTGCTCATCGGCGCCAATCTCGTGGAGGAAGTCGCGTACCACCTGCCGCCAGCGTGGCGCCTCTTCGACCTGCGGCGAGTGACCCGACTTCTCGAACACGACGAGCCTAGCGTCCGGAATCAGGGATGCAATTACCTCACTGCTCGCCACGGGGGTGATCCAGTCGTCCCGGCCGACGGTGACCAGGGTCGGGCAGGTGATCCGGTGCAGCCGCGACTTGATGTCGTAGTTCGGCATGTTGACGGCGAAGGCGTAGTTGTGGGTCTGGTAGCGGTAGGGGGTGGCCGCCACCCGCTCGGCGACCTTCGCCGGGTCGTACACGTGGTCGTAGAGCGGCAGGATCTCCCGCCAGCAGTCGCGCAGGTCGGCGTCGTCGCGGGTCAGTCCGTTGTTGATCCGGTCGAGTTTCTCCAGGTCGATGGTGACCCGGGTGGAGGTCTCGGCGTTGTGCCGGGCGGCCTTGTCGTTCTCGTGGTCGGCCGAGGTGTCCCGAAGCACCAGCGCCCGGACCCGCTCGGGGTGACGGATGGCGTACTCCATCGAGATGAAACCGCCGTACGAGCCGCCGGCCATGACAAACCGTTCCACCCCGGCCCACTCGCGCAGGCCGTCCACGTCGGCGACCCACTGCTCGTGGCTGAACGGTGGCTGCCCCTCGCTCGCCCCGGAACCCCGGGCGTCGAAGACGATCACCCGGAAGGTGTCCGCGAACGGGCTGAAGGTCGCCCTCGGTTCGCTGCGTGAGCCGAGGCCGGGCGCGCCGTGGTGGGCGATGAGGACCGGGGCGTCGTCGGCGCCGAAGACCTCGACCTCCAGCTCGTTGCCGTTGATGGTGAGCCGCACAGTCGTACCTCTCTTACTGGTCCTGCTTGGGGGTGGTCGCGGTCAGTACGCGATGACGACGTCGTCGAGCGAGCGCGGGTACGCGGTGAACGGCCGGGCGCCGTCGCTCGTGATCAGCATCGAGTCGGAGATGCGGTAGCCCGCGTGACCGGGGATGTAGATGCCGGGCTCGTTGGAGACAACCATGCCGCTCTCCAGCGGCGTGTCGTCACCGTCGGCGAGCCAGGGCGGCTCGTGCATGCCGAGCCCGATGCCGTGGCCCTGCCGGTGCCGCAGGTACTCGGCGAGACCTGCCTCCCGGATCACGTCCAGGCACTCGGTGTTGGCCCGGGAACAGGGCACCCCGGGGCGCAGCGCCTCGCCGCCGACCTGCTGTGCCCGCCGTACCGCCTCGTAGTAACGGCGCTGGTCGGCGGTGGGCTCGCCGAGGATGAAGGTCCGCTCCCCCTCGACGAACCGGCCGCCGACCGCGCAGCCGAGCGAGAGCATGAAGGTGTCACCCGGACGCAGCCGGTAACCCGAGGGCAGGGCGTGCGGGCGGGCGCTGTTCGGGCCGGCGTAGACCAGCCCGCCGGCCAGCGGCGAGACCACCACCACGTCGGCGTGCTCGGCGTACATGGTGCGGGTGCCGACGGTGGTGATGTGGTCGGCCAGTTCCGCCTCGCTGGGCAGTTCGCCTCCGGCGGCGACGGCGTCCTCGACCAGGGTGCGGCCGGCGGCGAGCATCAGGTCGGTGATCCGGGCCGCCTCCGCGTGCAGCGCGATCTCCTCCGGCCGCTTGCGGAACCGGGCCCGGGTGACCGCGTCGGTACGGACCAACGTGGCGCCCGGCAAGGCCGCCGTCACCTGGGCCAGCCGGTCCACGCTCATGCTGCCGGCGTACCCGATCCGGCCGGTGACCGGGGCCAGGTGCTCGAACTGGGGGCGCAGCCCGGGAAACTCCGGGTACGCCACCAGTTCGGCGGCGCTGTGCTGCGCCTCGGCGTGCTCCCGCTCCAACTCGGGCAGGAGCAGTCGGGTGGTCCCGTCGACCGGGAGCAGCACCGCCACCGGCCGCTCGCCCGGGTGGTGGAAGAAACCGGTCAGGTAGGCGACGTCCTGCGGGTCGTCGGCGAGCATCGCGTCGAGGCCCCGGCGGGCCAGGTCGGCGCGCAGGTCGTCCTGGAGTGCCTTGTAGAAGGTGGGTGACAGCCGTTGGGTTTCCAGCATCGTTGCTAGTCCTCCCGGGTGCGGGGGTTGCGGGCGTCGTTGTAGGCGATCGAGATCAGGGTGGCCGACACCACCAAGGCGAGCATGGCCAGTGACGGGAACAGGGTGGTCCACCAGGCGCTCGACATCGCGCCGGACTGCTGGGCCTCGTACAGGATCCGTCCCCAGGACCAGCTGTTCGGGTCACCGAGGCCGAGGAAGGCCAGGCCGGCGGCGGAGAGTACGGCCCGGGAGGCGGTCAGCACCACCGACACCACGATCACCGGGGCGACCGCGGGCAGCAGGTGCTTGCGGATGATCCAGACGTGCGAGCCGCCGGTCAGCCGCGCCGCGTCCATGTAGGGCAGCCGGACCACCGACAGGGCCTGGGAGCGGACCACCCGGGTCACCTCGGGCCAGGAGAAGAAGGCGATGACCAGGACCAGGGTGACCAGGCTCGGCCCGGCCAGCGCGGCGACCAGGATCATCAGCGGCAGCACCGGCAGCGACAGGCAGAGGTCGACGATCGTGCCGATCACCGGGTCCGCCCTGGGGAAGTAGGCGCCGAGCACGGCGACCAGCACCCCGATCACGATCGCCAGCGCGGAGGAGAGGGCGGCGATGACGATGCTGAGCCGGGCTCCCCAGACCACCTCGGCGAAGATGTCCCGACCGAGGTTGTCGGTGCCGAACCAGTGCGCCCCGGAGGGGCCCTGGAGCACCTGTTCGCCGTACCCGGACGGGGAGTCGGTGATCAGCGGCGCGCAGACCCCGACGATCACGAGTACGGCGAGGATGCCGACCGAGGCCAGGCCGAGCGGGTTGCGCCGGAAGGCGGCCCAGGTGGCGCGGGCGGCGGTGACCTGGTCGGCGGCGACGGTCTCCAGCGGGCCGACTCCGGCGGTGGCTGCCGTGGTCATGCCGTCCTCACTCTCGGGTCGAGCAGTCCGTAGGCCAGGTCGGTCAACACGTTGGCGATCACCACGGCGGCGGCCAGCAGCACGAACGCGCCCTGCAGGACCGGGAAGTCGAGCTGGGTGACCGCCTCGTAGATACCCCGGCCGATGCCCGGGTACGCGAACACGGTCTCGGTCAACACCGCTCCGCCGACGAGGAAGCCGAGTTGCAACCCGACCAGGGTGGTGGTGGGCAGCAGGGCGTTGCGCAGCCCGTGTTTCCAGACCACCTTGCGGTTGGGCAGCCCCTTGGCGCGGGCGAGCACGCAGTAGTCCTCGCCCAGGGAGTCGATCAGGGTGGAGCGCAGGGTCAGCACGTACGAGCCGAGCTGCACCAGGACCAGGCTGAAGCAGGGCAGGACCAGGTGCAGGGCGACGTCGCCGTACCAGGCCGGGCCGTAGACCCCGGGGCTGTAGGCGCCGCCGATGGGCAGCCAGTGCAGTTGCAGCCCGAAGACGAAGAGCAGGAAGATGCCGACGCTCGGGACGAACAGCGACTGGCCGGTCACGCCGCCGACCTGGACCAGGCGATCCAGGAAGCCGCGTGGGCGGGTCGCCGCCAGCACCCCCAGGGGGATGCCGACGGCGACCGTCACCACCAGTGACGAGATGGTCAGCAGCAGGGTCCACGGCAGGCGCTCCAGGAGCACGTCGGTGACCGAGATCTGCTGGGTGAAGGAGATCCCCAGGTTGCCGTGCAGCAACTGCCACAGGTACTTGCCGTACTGGGTGAGCAGCGGCTGGTCCAGACCGTACTGGTGGAGCAGGATCTGGCGCGCTTCCGGAGTCATGTTCGGGCTGGCCACCGCCAGCGCGGGGTCACCCGGCAGCAGCCGGAGCAGGAGGAAGGTGACCGTGGCGGCGAACCACAGGGTCAGCAGTCCCCTACCGAGTCTGCGGACCGCGAATCGGACAGCCTGGGGCATGGGCGTCAGCCCTTCGTCACGTTGGCCAGCGACTGCGGGTCCACCACGGAGAGCAGTTCACTGGGCTTGACCACAAAACCGCTCCACTTGTCGCTGTGCGCGAAGTAGAGGTTCTGCATGTACATCACGTTGTCGTACACGTTGGCGTGGACCAGCTTGGCCGCCTGCTGGGCGAGCGAGCGCTGCTGCGCCCGGTCGGTGCTGGCCTGCGCCTGGGTGATCAGGGCGTTCAGCGCCGGGTCGTCGACCAGCGAGTAGTTGATCGCACCGCCGGGCAGGTAGGTCAGCGCCATGTTGGTGGTCGGGTCGTCCATGATGGCGAAGTTGCCGGCGTAGATGTCGTACTCCCCGGCGTCGGTCTTGGCCAGGTAGGTGTTGCGGTCCATCCCCTGAAGGTTGATGGTGATGCCGGCCTTGGCCGCGTCGTCCTTGACGATGGTGGCCCACTGCGAGGTCACCGCGTCCTGGAGCGAGTAGATCATCGTCAGCGAGAGAGGTTTGCCCGCGCCGTAGCCGGCCTCGGCGAGGAGCTGCTTCGACAGCTCGGGGTCGAACTTGTACTCCTCGAGCGACGGGTCGACGAACTCCTTGAGCACCGGCGGGATCGGGCTGGATCCGGTGGTGACCGCCTGGCCCTGCAACACGACCGTACGGATGGCGTTGTAGTCGACCGTGTGCGCGAGGGCCTGCCGGACCTTGACGTTGTCCAGCGGCTTGCGCTTCATGTTGTACGTCATGTGCGCGTAGCCGAGGCCGGGCACCTCCTGCACCTTGACCCCGGGGGCGCCCTGGAGGTTCTTCACCTGGGCCGGCGGCAGGGCGTTGGCGATCAGGTCGACGTCGCCGTTCTTCAACGCCAGGATCTCGGTGTTCACGTCCGGGTAGACCCGGTAGACGATCTTCGCCACGGTCGGGGTGCCGTTCGGCGCGAACGGGTACGGGGTGACCCGCTCCAGGGTGTAGTTCTGTCCCTTGGCGAAGCTGGTCAGCTTGTACGGCCCGGCGCTGACCCAGTTGCTGTTGTTGGGGAAGGTGGCCACGTTCCCGGCGGGCTCGAAGACGTGCTGCGGGACCACGTTCATCCAGAAGCCGGCCTCGCTGACCACGGTCGAGTCCGCGGTCTTGAGCTTGAGCTCGACCCGGGTCGGCGACGGCGCGGTGGCGGTGTCGACGTTGACGAGCTGGCCGTAGGTGGTGTTGCCGGCCGGCTTGTCCTTCAGGATCGCGTTGATCGTGAACGCGACGTCGGCGGCGGTGACCGGCTTGCCGTCACTCCACTTCATGTCGTCGCGCAGCTCGTAGTAACCGGTGGTGGGGTTGGTGTAGCCGAACGACTTGGCCAGGTAGGGCTGCTTGGCGCCGTTGGCGTCGATGGTCAGCAGCCGGGGGTACATCAGGCTGGTGATCCAGTTGTCGGTACGGCTGTTGCCCACCAGCGGGTTGAAGTTGACCACGTCGGTGGTGGTGGCGATGGTGAGCGTCGTGTCGCTGCCGCCGGCCGTCTTCGACGGGGCGGAGGGGCCGCAGGCGGCGACCGTGGTCGCGACGGCGAGGGCGGCGACCGCGACGAGGGGTAGTCGAACACGCATCTAGACCCAGACCTCCTCGAGAACCCGGATGGTGTTACCGCCCACGACCTTGCGGATCTCGTCGTCCGAGTAGTCGTGGCTGACCAGCCATCCGATGATGTTGTAGAAGCATTCGGCCGGGTTCTCCAGGCCGTCGACGTACTCCACCTTCGGGTGCTCGACGTGGCCGTGCGCCTGGGAGATGGACAGGTTGCTGGAGAACGCGTCGTGCAGGCCGACGTGGTCGCCGAAGAGGGTGTCCGGGCCGAACGTCACGTGGTCGATGCCGATCTTGTCGACCAGGTGGGTGAAGTGGTCCATCACCGATTCGAGCGAGTGGTTCGGGTGCGCCGCGGAGAGCGTGGTGTGCGGTGCGGCCTCGATGCCGATCACACCGCCGCGCTCGGCGCACGCCTTGATCAGGGCGTCCGGCTTCATCCGGTTGGTCGGCCAGACCTCGCGGGAGCCGCAGTGGGTGATCAGGACCGGCTTCTTGGAGTAGTTGATGACGTCGAGCGCGGTGCGGTCGCCGGAGTGCGAGATGTCGATGGCGAAGCCGAGCTTGTTCATCCGCTCCACGGCCCGCTCACCGAAGTACGTCAGCCCGCCGTCGCCCCGCTCCTTGAGCCCGCTGCCGAGGTAGTTGGCCTCGGAGTAGGCGATGCCGATCTGCCGTACGCCGAAGCCGTACAGCACGTCGAGCCGGTCGACCTCGTTCTCGATCGGGGTGGCCGCCTCGAGCGCGAAGACGTGGGCGAGCCGCCCGGTCTCGTGCGCGTGGTGGATGTCCCTGAGCGACTCGGCCTTGACGACGTAGTCCTGGTGGGCCAGGTCGGCCATGCGTACGCCGAGGTCGAACAGGACGTCCTGGTACTTCCAGCCGGCGTCGCTGGAGATGCAGCAGGTGCCGTCCATGCCGTTGTCGAACACCGCGGTCATCCCGGAGCGGGCCAGGCCCTGGTATCCGGTGGGTTCGCGGCCCTGCCGGATGTGCTCGCGCAACTGCCCCATGTCCTCGGGAAAGACCTGGACGTGGTCGTGCAGGGAGATCACGATCTCGTCGGTGAGTAGCCGAACGGTCCGTTCCCGTTGGCTGTCCGACAGCTCCAGCCCCTGGTAGGCGGGGACCCGGCTGATCTGTTCGGCGTACTTGAAGATTCTGTAGTCCTTGCCCGGCTCAAGGTAGTCGTACGCGGTGTAGCCGGTGTATCGCTTTGCGCTGTCAAGCATCAAAGCCCCTTCCTTCGTGACGTCCCGTTGCCACCAGGTGGTGACGTTCAGTGCCGCCGTACTGCCGAATGGGTGATGGCGCGATTCGGTCACCGCTCCGGCCGGAAAACCGGCGACCGGGGCGACCCATGCAAGGCTTGCAATAATCCGGCACCGAAGTCAAGATGCAAAAGAAGAACGGGCACTGATGGTGCTCGGTGAGCGAGCTACGGGCAGAAGCGTCCGGATGATTCACCGGGAGGAAACACATGCGTCACCCGCCCGACGCCGCGTTGCACGTACGCGGCCTCTCGGTAACGTTCGGCACCCGGCGCGGTCCCGTACCCGCGGTAGTCGACGTCGACCTCGACGTCGCGCGCGGTGAACTCGTCGCCCTGCTCGGCGAATCCGGCTCCGGCAAGTCCGCCGCCGCCCGCGCGATGATGGGCCTCTCCGCGCCCAACGCCACCGTCACCGCCGACCAGCTCCGACTCGGCGACACCGACCTGCTCGCCCTGCCCGACCGGCAACGCCGCGAGATCCTGGGCAACCGGATGAGCATGGTCTTCCAGGACGCGCTCTCCGCGCTGAACCCGGTCCTCTCCATCGGCGACCAGCTCGGCGAACTGTTCCGTACCCACCGGCAGGTGTCCCGCCGGCAGGCCCGCGCGTCAGCGATCGACCTGCTCGGACAGGTCGGCATCCCGGCCCCGTCGAGCCGCGTCGACGACTACCCGCACCAGTTCTCCGGCGGCATGCGGCAACGCATCCTGATCGCGATGGCGATCGCGCTCCGCCCCGAACTCGTCATCGCCGACGAGCCGACCACCGCGCTCGACGTGACCGTGCAGGCCCAGATCCTCGAACTCCTCGACGAGCTGCGCCGCGAACTGAACATGGCCGTCCTGCTGATCACCCACGACCTCGGTGTCGTCTCCGAGGTCGCCGACCGGGTGATGGTCATGTACGCCGGCCGGGTGGTCGAGGCCGGCAGCGCCGACGACCTGCTCAGCCAACCGTCACACCCCTACACCGAGGCGCTGCTGCGCTCGGTGCCCCAGGCCGACCAACGCGGCCAGGACCTCTACGCCATCCCCGGCAGCCCACCCAGCCCGGCCCACCAACCCGACGGCTGCCCGTTCCACCCCCGGTGTGCCCTGGTGGTCGACCGCTGCCGGACCGAACGACCCGCGCTCACCGTCATCTCCGCCGGCCGCACCGCGGCCTGCCACCGCAGCGAGGAGGTGCGCCATGCCACCGTCGCCGGGTGACCTGGTGCTCGACGCCCGAGACCTGCACAAGACCTTCGCCACCGGCCGGTCCGGCCTGCGCAGGTCACGGGTCAGCGCGGTCGACGGGGTGAGCCTGCGCCTGCACGCCGGTGAGTCGCTCGGCGTCGTCGGCGAATCCGGCTGCGGCAAGTCGACGCTGGCCCGGATGCTGGTCGGCCTGGAGCGACCCGACTCCGGCAGCATCGAGATCCACGGACGAGACGTCACCCGGGTACGCGGACGCGACCGGCGACTGCTGCGCCGGCAGGTGCAGATGGTGTTCCAGGACCCGTACACCTCGCTCGACCCACGGATGAGCGTGCTGGAGCTGATCGGCGAGCCGCTCACCGTACACAGGCGGGTCAGCGGCAACGCCGCCCTGCGCGACCGGGTCGCCGAACTGCTCGGCCTGGTCAACCTCGCCCCCGAGCTGATGCACCGCTACCCGCACCAGTTCTCCGGCGGGCAACGCCAGCGCATCGGCATCGCCCGTGCGCTCGCCCTCGACCCCGAGGTGCTGGTCTGCGACGAGCCGGTCTCCGCACTGGACATGTCGGTCCAGGCCCAGGTGGTCAACCTGCTGCGCGACCTGCAAAAACGGATGAACATCGCGCTGCTCTTCATCGCGCACGACCTGTCGGTGGTCCGGCACGTGGCCGACCGGACCGCGGTGATGTACCTGGGCCGGCTCGCCGAGGTCGGCGAGACCACCACCGTGTACGACCAGCCGGCGCACCCCTACACCCAGGCGCTGCTCTCGGCGGCACCGGTGGTCGACCGGAGCCGCCGACGGCTCTCCGACCGGATCATGCTGATCGGCGACCCGCCCAGCCCGGCGAACCCGCCCACCGGCTGCCGGTTCCACACCCGCTGCCGCTTCGCCCAGGACCGCTGCGGTACGGAACAGCCGGTCGCCCGACGACTGGAGGACGGCTCGGACCGTACCGTCGCCTGCCACTTCGCCGAGGAGGCCCGGGCGGCCCCGACCGCCGTCGGCTGACCCGGCCTGCCCTCAGGCCACCGCCGGTCGGCCGGTCCTCCTCAGCGGCCGGCCGGCGGTGCACCGGCACCGTTGTCGGCGAAGCTGTTGTAAGGCCCTTGTGAGGCGTGTTGTCGGGCGTGTTGTCAGGCGTCGCCGCCGGTCCAGGTGTGCACCTTCTCGCCGAGCAAGATGAAGATCAACGCACCGTTGACGGCGACGGATATCCACGCCGCGCCGTTACCCACCCGGTCCAGCGCCGCCCCGACGACGATGACGGCCACGTTGACGGCGCAGACGACCAACGCTCCGCTGCGGCCCCATCTCTTCCCGACGAAGATGCCGATGCCGACCGCGACCTGGACCAGGGAGAGCAGCAGGCTGATCACCGTCATGACGATGACCTGCTCCTCCTCGCCGTGGGAGACCGCGTCCTCCAGCAGCACCCCGCCCACCAGCGCGCCGAGCAGACCGAACAGGACGAGCAGGAGGAAGACCGCCCAGACCGAACCGGGTCTTGTCGTCGGCCTCTGCGGTGTTGGTCTGCTGTAGCGCGGTCGCAGTGGAGGCCGGGACCCGCCCGCCGAGGAGCTCCCTGTCGTCCAGTCGTCGGCCATCGACCACTCCTTCACCTGTCGTCCGCCGGCATCGTATCGGCGCCGATCAAACCGCTCGGGAGGGTGACGCAGACGGTTGAGCAAGCTCGCCGTCTCCGGGGAGGCTCAGGTGAGGTTGATGATGATGAACGGCAGCAGTTGCAGGATGAAGCCGAGCAGCCAGCCCAGGAGCAGGCCCGGTCCCGACCCTATGCGTGCCCGGGTCGCAGGGATCGCGACGAGGATGATCTCCACAATGAGGACGAGGGCATCCAGCGCGCCGACGATCCCAAAGAAGAACACCAGGCCGACCAGGCCGTCGTCCCCCAACGAGGTGAAACGAACAACGAAGTACGTCCCCACGATCACGACGATCTGAATGAGTACGCCGATACCGAGGGTTCGGCCGAAGTGCTTGCTGGGGGCCTTGGCTTCGGTGGTTGTCAACGTCTTCTCCTCCGGGTCGAACCGCCGCCGGCACCGGGATTCTTCGTTGCCACTGCCCCGACGACTGTCCTCACGAGTAGCTTCTCAATGTCCGTGACTTCACCCCGACAGACGGAAGCGGGGGCGGACGGTTCAGGCCCCGGGTGTCGTCCACGCCACAGTCGACGGTCCACCGAGCGGCGGTTGAGCCAGCGCGGACCGCGTGAGCACCCACGGCCGAAATGCCGCTCGGACGGCACACCGGTTCCGCTACCGTGCTGCCATGGTCGTACCCGTCGGTGACGCGACAAGAACGGGCCTGTCTTCCGAACGCCCGGTGTGGTTGCTGGATGTCGACGGGGTCATCAACGTGAACCGGCCGACGACGAGGCCCTGCCCGCACCGGGCCGGCTGCGTGACGAGTTGACGGCCAACGGCCGGGCACTCCTGATAGCTCCCGCGTCGAGCCGGGGCCTGCAACCGGAAGACCTGGATCGAGTCGAGTCCTTCATCGCTGCCTCTCGAAGGAACACGGAGGTCACGGGCGTTGGAGCCGCTCCATGATCAACGATACGAAGTGGTCCATGTCGGCCTGTAGACAGGCGTCCTGGTTGTGCTTACCGGTGCACCCGGGGGCCCAGGCACTCCCGTCGCCGTAGTCGACAAGATGGTGCGGGATGGCCGCTGCGGTCAGGTTGGCCGAGGTCACCAGGGCCGTCTGTCTGACGACCACCTCGGCCATGGCCTGGATCGGGTCGACCAGCAGGTTGCCGCCGTCGCCGAAGTACATGGCGATGCCCATGCCGCGCAAAGAACCGACATGCTGGGCAGGACTCCGTTCGGCCCAGACACCGTCCAGTGGCCACACCGGCGGACCGAAGATCGCGCTCATCGCCACGGTCGGGGTGCCGTAGGACGCTGACTGCGTGCTGCCGACCACGGCGGCGCGTATCGCCGGGTTCATCAGGTCGAGATCGCCGGAGAAGCTGCCCACGTAGCTGAACAGGTCCGGCCGGTGCCCGGCGTAGTGGAACGCGCCGAAACCCCCCATCGAGTGGCCGGAGATCGCCCTGGCCGACCTGGCGGGGATGGTCTTCAGGTTGGCGTCGATCAACGGGATCAACTGGTCGAGGTGGAAGGTCTTCCAATTCTGGGGAGTGAGCGGGCCGGGATTGGTGATCCTCCAACTGCTGCTGATCGGCCCCCTGTTCGGGCTCATGGTCGCACTGGCCCTCTGGGCCGCGGTCGAACTCTTGCAGGGACTCGTCGGCCCACTCACGTTCGGGCTCGGAGCCGCGCTCGCCGCCGGTGTTGTCGTCGCGCTCGGCGGCGGACTCGGAGTAGTACTCACACTCACCGCGTGGGGGCACTGGGTGGTCTTCGTCCGGATATGGCTTCCCCTTACCGGGCGGCTGCCCTGGGCGGTACTCGCGTTCCTCGAAGACGCTCACCAGCGAGGGGTGTTACGCCAGGCCGGTGCGGTCTACCAATTCCGCCACGCCCGCCTACACGATCATCTGATGCGTGTGGCCTAGGTGTCCGCCGCGAGTCGGGGCAGCCGGACCGTCAGCGCGGTGTGTCCGGGTCGGCTGGTCAGGCTGACCGTTCCCCGGTGCGCCTCGACCACGGCGGCCACGATCGCCAGTCCCAGACCGGTGCTGCCGGCGGCCCGGGACCGGGAGGTGTCGCCCCGGGCGAACCGCTCGAAGACCTCGCCCTGCAACGCCTCCGGGATGCCGGGTCCGTCGTCGAGCACGGTGAGCGCGACCCCGTCCGATCCGATCGTGCTCAGGCTGGTGGTGACCGTGGTGCCGGGCGGTGTGTGGGTACGGGCGTTGGTGAGCAGGTTCGCCAGGATCTGGTGCAGCCTCGCCGGGTCGCCGTCGACGCAGACCGCCCGGTCGGGCAGGTCGAGCCGCCAGCGGTGGTCGGGGCCGGCGACGTGCGCGTCGCTGACCGCGTCGACCGCGAGCGCGCTGAGGTCGACCGGTTCGAACGCGAGTGGGCGTCCGGCGTCGAGTCGGGCGAGCAGCAGCAGGTCGTCGACGAGGGCGGTCATCCTGGTCCCCTCCGACTCGATCCGGCGCAGGGCGTGCGCGATGTCCGGCGGGACCGGGTCGCGACCCCGTCGGGTGAGTTCGGCGTAGCCCCGGATCGCGGCGAGGGGCGTACGCAGTTCGTGGCTGGCGTCGGCGACGAACTGACGTACCCGGGTCTCGCTGGCCTGGCGGGCGGCGAGCGCGGCGGCGACGTGACCGAGCATCCGGTTGAGCGCGGCCCCGACCTGGCCCACCTCGGTACGTTGGTCGGTGTCCCCGGGCGGCACCCGGACGGCGAGGGCGACCTCGCCCCGGTCCAGTGGCAGTTCGGCGACCCGGCCGGCGGTGGCGGCGACCCGGCGCAGCGGTCGCAGTGACGCCCGTACGATCAGTGCCCCGGCGGTGCCGGCGAGGAGCAGCCCGGCGGTGGCGATGCCGGCCGCCATGCCGGCCATCTGCCAGACGGTCTGTTCCAGCTCGGCCAGCGGCAGGCCGGTGACCACCACGTCGCCGTCCGACAACTCCCGGGCGACCAGCCGGTAGTCGCCCAGGTCGCCGAGGGTGCGGGTGTACGGCCGGCGGTCGGCCGGCAGGTCGGCCAGGATGGCCCGCTGCGCGTCCGGCACCGGCTGTGACGCGGCGTCGCCGTCGGCCGGGAGGGTGGATGCCCACACGAACTCCCCGTCCGCGATCATCGCGGTGAGCGTGCCGATCGGCTGTCCGCGCTGGTAGGGGTATCCGGCGCCCGGTCCGGAGCCGGACGGGCGGAACCCGTCGGGCGGCCCGGGAGCGCGGCCGGCGACCGCGCTCACCTGCTGGTCGAGCTGGCGGATCAGCGAGTGGCGCAGGGCGAGCGTGGTGGCCCCGCCGACCAGCACGCAGACGACCGCGACCAGGGCGACGACGGCGGCGACCAGCCGGGCCCGCAGGGAGCGGCCGGCGAGCCAGCGGCGCAGGCCGGTGGCATCAGGCGGCGGGCTTGAGGACATAACCCGCTCCGCGCAGGGTGTGGATCATCGGCTCCCGGCCCGCGTCGATCTTCTTGCGCAGGTACGAGATGTAGAGCTCGACGATGTTGGCCTGGCCGCCGAAGTCGTAGTTCCAGACCCGGTCCAGGATCTGAGCCTTGCTCAGCACCCGGCGCGGGTTGCGCATCAGGTAGCGGAGCAGGTCGAACTCGGTGCTGGTGAGCGCGATGAGCTGGCCGGCGCGGTGCACCTCGTGGCTCTCCTCGTCCAGGGTCAGGTCGCCGACCACCAGCACCGCCTCCGGTTCGTTGGCCACGCCGACCCCGGCCCGGCGCATCAGCCCGCGCAGCCGGGCGACGACCTCCTCCAGGCTGAACGGTTTGGTCACGTAGTCGTCGCCGCCGGCGGTGAGGCCGGCGATCCGGTCCTCGACCGAGTCCCGGGCGGTGAGGAAGAGGACGGGCATCGTCGGGGCGTGCCCACGCAGCCGCCGCAGCACCTCAAGCCCGTCGAGGTCGGGCAGCATGACGTCGAGGACCACCGCGTCCGGCTGGAAGTGCTTGGCCTGGCGTACCGCGTCCCGGCCGGTGTCGGCGCTGCGCACCTCCCAGCCCTCGTACCGCAGCGCCATGCAGAGCAGGTCGGTGAGCACGCTCTCGTCGTCGACGACGAGCACCCGTACGGGTTCGCCGTCGGGGCGTCGCAGCTCGATCTGCCGGCCGTTGGGGCGTGCGTCGGTCGTCATCCTCCTATGTTGCGGCCGGTAGCTGGGCCGCACCTCATCGCTACCTGTGTACCGGCTGTGTAACAGCCATGAGATCGGAGTCGGCCACGCGGGGAGCGACCGGGGCTCACAGCGGACACACAGGTGCGACATACCGCCTGCTCAGCGAGGCCGACGACGGTAGCGGGGTGGTTCGGCAGGGTCACGGCGAGCGCTGAGCGGCCCGCCGTCGAGATCGGGAGGTCACCATGGCGGAGGCGCGCTGGTCGGATCGGGGCATCGAGGTACGGGTGGTGGTCGCCGGGGACGCGACCGCACGGACCGCCCGCCGCCTGGTCACGTCGGAGCTGGCCGGGCTGGACCGGGCCTGTGGCTCCCGCTGGGGCGGCAGCGAGCTGTGCCGGGTGCACCGCTCGGTCGGGCGCCCGGTGCCGGTCGGTCCACGGCTGGCCGAGTTGGTCGGCGCCGCCCTGAGCGCCGCCGAGCTGACCGGCGGCGACGTCGACCCGACGGTGGGTGCCGCCCTGCTCCGGCTGTCCCGCACCGGACCCGGCTGGCTGCCGGTCTACGGTCCGACGTCACGGCCGGTGCCGCGACCGGCCGGGTGGCGTCAGGTGGTGCTCGGCGACGGCTGGTTGACGCTGCCGGCGACCCTGCTGCTCGATCTCCGGGCGACCGCGCGGGCGGTCACCGCGCGACGCTGCGCCGACCAGCTCGCGGCGCGTGGCGCCGACGGCGCGCTGGTGGCGATCGGCGGATGTGTCGCGACCGCCGGGCCGCCACCGCCGGGTGGCTGGCGGGTGCCGCTCGACGGTGCCGTGCTCGGCCTGGACCGGGGTGCGCTCGCCACCACCCGCGCGACGGGTGGCGGCCCGACCCGGCCGATCGTCGATCCTCGCACCGGCCGCCCGCCGGCACCGGTTTGGCGCCGGGTCACCGTGGCGGCTGGCGACCCGGTGGTCGCGAAGGCGCTGAGCGTCGCCGCGTTCGTACGCGGCACCGGGGCGGGACCGTGGCTGGCCAGGCTCGGGGTCGACGCCCGGCTGGTCGCGCCGGACGGCACCGTCGCCACGGTCGGCACCGGCCCACTCGTCGCGCTTGCCGGGCGTGGCACGGCGACGCACGTACTCGCGGGACGGGCGAGCGAACCGATGCCGGCGTGGGTCAGCGGCGGCCGGTGACGAGGGTCGCCCCCTGCTCCCGGTCCCGGGTCAGCGGCGGCCGATGACGACGGTGGCCCCCAACTCCTCGTCGTGGGTCGCGGCCGGGGTGAGCCCGGCGCCGGCCAGCGCGGCGAGCGCGGCGTCGACCTGGTCCACACTGGTCTCCAGCAGCAGGTGGCCGCCGGGGGCGAGCCAGTCGGCGGCGTCGGCGGCGACCCGACGCAGGATGTCGAGACCGTCGGCCCCGCCGTCGAGCGCGACCAGTGGTTCGTGGAGTCGCGCCTCCGGTGGCAGCAGGTCGACCGCCGCGCTGGGCACGTAGGGAACGTTGGCCACCAGCACGTCGACCTGGCCGCGCAGTCCGGGTGGCAGCGGGTCGTACAGGTCTCCGGCGTACACGTGGCCGTTGTACGGCTCGAGGTTGCGCCCGGCGCAGCGTACGGCCGCCGGGTCGATGTCGGTCGCGTGCAGGGTCACGCCCCTGCCTCGGGCCGCGACGGCAAGCCCCACCGCACCGCAGCCGCAGGCCAGGTCGACGACGGTCGCGCCGTCGGGTGCGAGTTCCACCGCCCGGTCGACCAGGAGTTCGGTACGTCGGCGCGGTACGAAGACCCCGGGGTCGACCGAGATCCGCAGGCCGCAGAAGTCCACCCAACCGACGATGTGTTCCAGGGGCAGGCCGGCGACTCGGCGTCGCACCATCGACCGGAGCGCGGTCGGGGTGGCCGCGGCCTCGATCAGCAGACGGGCCTCGTCCTCGGCGAAGACACATCCGGCGGCGCGGAGTTCGCTGACAACGGTGTTCCGGCTCGGTGCCGGGATGGAGCGGGATGTCGACATGTGTGACCCTTCGGGACGCCTGTGGGCGCTCCCGCGGTTACCGTCCCTCGACCGGGGTCAGGGCAGCCATGGTGCCGCGTGGTGGGAGCACCCGCCAATCGTGACGAGAATCGGACCCACCTCCTCGGGCAGCAGCGGACTGAGTACGGCAACGTTACCCTCCGTCTCCGTACTCGCGTACCCGGGGGTCGCGACGGCCGGTGGGGGCGCGGCGCCGGGCGGTGGTGGTAGATCATGTTGGCTGCCGCCGCCCCCACGGAAGGACATCCCTCATGTTCGTCGACTGGCCGCTGGACCAACTCCGTGACTACCTGCCCGCGCGCACCGAACCGGACGACTTCGACGCCTTCTGGGCCGGCACCCTCGCGCTGGCCCGAGCCGTCGACACCCCCGCGCGGTTCGAGCCGGTCGACGCCGGCCTCGCCACGGTACGGGTGTACGACGTCACCTTTCCCGGCTTCGCCGGTCAGCCCGTACGCGGGTGGTTCCTGCTCCCCCGCGACGCCGCCGGCCCGCTGCCCTGCGTGGTGGAGTTCCTCGGCTACGGGCGGGGACGGGGCCTGCCGCACGAGTGGCTGACCTGGAGCGCCGCCGGTTACGCGCACCTGGTGATGGACACCCGGGGGCAGGGCAGCGTCGGCACACTGGTCGGTGAAACGCCCGACCCGGACCAGGCCGGGCTGCCGCAGACGCCGGGCTTCATGACCCGGGGCATCACCGACCCGGAGCAGTACTACTACCGGCGGGTCTTCACCGACGGCGTACGCGCGGTCGACGCGGCCCGGTCCCACCCGGCGGTCGACCCGGAACGGGTGGTGGTCGCCGGGATCAGCCAGGGCGGCGGAATCTCGATCGCGGTCTCCGGGCTCGTCGACGGGCTGGCCGGGGTGATGCCGGACGTGCCGTTCCTCTGCCACCACCGGCGGGCCACCGAGATCAGTGACGAGATGCCGTACGGCGAACTGGTGACGTACCTGAGGACGCACCGGGACAGCGTCGAGCGGGTCTTCGACACGCTCGGCTACTTCGACGGGGTCAACTTCGCCACCCGGGCCAGCGCGCCGGCACTCTTCTCGGTCGCGTTGATGGACGCGGTCTGCCCGCCGTCGACGGTATTCGCCGCGTACAACCACTACGCGGGTGCGGCGAAGGAGATCAAGGTGTGGCCGTACAACGGGCACGAGGGCGGGGCCGGTTTCCAGCAGCGGGCCCAGTTCCGCTGGCTGCGCGACCTGCTCGCCGCCTGAGGTGTAAGGAAGGGCCCCTTGTTAACGCTATGCGTTAACAAGGGGCCCTTCCTTACACTGCACACTGCTCAGCCGGTGTAGGCCTCGAACTCGAAGATCCGGGCGGCGGTGTCGCTGTCGTTGGTCGGGGCGAGCACGTTCACCCGGAGATATCGGGCGGTGACCGGGGTGAAGGTGTGGGTGGTGACGTTCGCGGTGTTGCCGCGTACGGCCGCGACCGTGCTCCAGGTGGTGCCGTTCGTACTCGCCTGGAGGTCGAAGTCACGGGTGTTCCAGGCCGGCTTCTCACCACCGGCACCGGAGTGCCGCAGCACCAGCCTGCCCACCTGCTGGTTGGACTGGAGGTCGACCCGGAGCCACTTGGCGGCGCCGAGCGAGCACCACTTGTCCGAGTTGCCGGCGGTCCAGCTTCCGTTGACCGCCTTGGCCGGCGCCTCGCTGGCCGCGCACTGGCTGTCGGCGGTGGCCGGCTTGTTCAGCGCGAGGTTGGTGGTGCTCGGCGGCGCGGGCGTGTAGAGGCGGATGTCGGTCAGGCTGGCGCTGCCCTCGTAGACGTTGGTGTAGAGGTCGCCGATGACAAAGTAGTCCGGGTACGCCGAGCCGGCCGGCCACTGGTTGGGCCAGGTGGTGCTGCCGTGGTTGTCGTTCTGCACCAGGTTGTTGTTGTAACGGCCGTCGTACTCGCCGGGCTCGCTGTTGTAGTGCCAGATCGGCGCGTTGTTGACGATGAACGGCCGGTGGAAGCGGATCGTCTTCTGCCCGACCCGGGCGAAGTTGCCACTGGCCTCCAGGGTGTAGCCGGTCGCGTCGCGCTCGATCGCGAAGGTGTAGAACTGGTTCGGCATCAACTCGGGCTGTAGCTCGGCCGCCGAGGAGAGCTGCTGCTCGGCGACGCCGCCGGAGCAGTTTGTCATGAACCACTGGGAGTTGCCGGCGAGTCCGCCCGGCCCGGGGTTCCAGTTCGGCAGCCCGCTGATCCACATGTTGACGGTGTTGAAGTTGCCGTCGCGGTAGTTGTAGTACTGGTTGGTGTTGGAGTTGCAGACCCGGCCGCCGGTGCCGCTGCCGACCCGGTCCGGGTGCTGCGAGAACGAGTCCATCAGCACCTTGCGGCGGTAGTGCCAGAAGTGGTTGTTCCGGGGTGCCGGGTTGGCGAAGTCCACGATCGACAGGAAGTGGAAGCCGTTGTAGCCGTACGGGCCGGAGCGCACGTCCTGCCACTCACAGTAGGGCACCGAGGCGTCACCGGACCAGCCGGGGCTGTTCGACCCCTCGCCCCACGGGTGCTGGGTCTTGCAGCCCTGGGTGCTGTAGCCGTTGACCCGGCCACCGTACTCGATCGTGCCGTTGCGTTTGCCGCCGAAGTCGATGGTCTTGAGCTTGTACTCGATCCGGTACTGGGACGGCAGCTTGTTGGTCGGCCGGAAGATCGCACCGCCGGTGTGGTCGGGCACGTTGAGCACCGCCACGTTGCCGCCGCCCTGGGCCTGGGTGGTGATCGACGGCGGTGCCTCGATGGCACCATTTTTGTCCCAGTCGCGGGCCGAGAGGGAGGCGGTGAGCCAGCCGTTCTGACCGACCGGGAACTCCTTCCGATAGGTGTCGAAGGAGTTGAAGGCGGTGGTCCAGTCCGGCCCGTAGTCGTTGCGGTACCACTGTCCGGAGTCGTCCATGATGGTGTCGAACGGATTGCTGTGGGTCTCCCGCACCCAGGGGGCGTTGCCCGGGTTCAGCGGGTTGGAGAAGTCCTCGGAGTAGAGCAGGTTCCAGGCCGCCTGGGCACCGACGTCCGTGGTGCCGGCACGGTCCGCCGGGGCAGCCTGGGCGCTTCCGGGTACGACGATCGACCCGAGCAGTACGACGCCCGTGGTCCACGCGGCCACGGCCGTTCGGCGGCTGACGCCGCTGCTTTCGCTGTGCATGATTGCTACGACCCTTCACTCGACCGGGAAAGAGTGACTGGCGCGCCGATCGCCATCTTTCTGCGGTCCGTTAATTCGAGTTACTCGAATTAACGGACCATTTCTCTGCCCACTCGGAAATAGTTCCACCGTCAGCGATCCGAGTCAATGTGGCCACCAATCCGCACCGGCTCACGGGGACCTGGGTGGATCTTCGACGGCCGGCTGGGCGATGATGGGCGCCGGTTGCCCCCGGCAGGTGAAGGAAGTCGACGTGAGCGCAGGATCCATCGTGCAGGCCCCGGACGGAACCCCGGTCACGCTGGGCGAGATCGGCCAGCGGGTACTGCTGCACAACCCCCGGGTACGCGTCTGGGACGTCGAGCTGGCCCCCGGGCAGTCACAGCCCTGGCACCTGCACCACAACCCGTACGTGGTGCTCTGCCTGGAGACCTCACCGTGCCGGATGGACTGGCTCGACGGCAGCCCGCCCCGGTTCCTCTCGGAGACCGTCGGCAACGTGGTGCACCGACCGGTCTCGCCGGTGCACATGCTGACGAACCACGGCGACGCCAACTACCGCAACCGGATCGTTGAGCTGCTCGACCTCGGCGAGGAGGCGTCCGGCGTACCCGATCCGGGGCTGTCCCCGCTGCCCGCCGAGACCGACGGTCTCGACGCCGCCGAGGTCTTCACCGACGACGAGGTACGCGTCCTCGGCGTCGAGGTCGCACCCGGTGCCCGGCACCGCTGGCGGGCGGGACACGTCCCGTCGGTCGTGATCGGCCTGTCCCACCCCGAACAGGACGGCGTCCACTATCTCGCGCCCGGGGAGATCCACGAGTTCGCCGCCGACTCGACCGCCCCGCACACGTTCCGGCTGGTCGAGCTGACCTACCTGGTGACCGGCGAGCACTGACACCGACGCCCGCGCGGCCGTGGCCACCGGTGGTGGTGGCCACGGCCGCGGCCGGTACGGACCCGTCGGTCCCGGTCAGGCGTGCGAGACCCCGTTCCGGTGCGGGTGGGGCAGGTGCAGCTCGACCGGCTCGGGCGGGAGGTCGTCGACGCCGGCCGCGACGGCCTGGTCGTGACGGCGCCGGGCCGAGGGCAGGACGAGCGCGGCCCAGTACGGCGAGCACGGCCACCCCCGCGCAGACCCAGAACCCGGAGGTGAACGCCGCGTCGGTGGGCAGGCCCCGCGCGGTGCTCCTGGACGAGATGACGGCCGCGACGACGGCGGTGCCGACGCTGCTGCCGATGGTCCGGGCGATGGTGTTGACACCGGTGGCCTCACCGGTCTGCGCGGCCGGAACACTCTCGATGATGGCGTTGGACATCGCCGCGAAGGCGAGGCCGATGCCGGCCCCGGTGAGGACGCCGGAGGCGAGCACCTGCCAGACGGCGTCGTGCGCGAGCGCGGGCAACGCGAACGCCACGACAACCGCGACGGCACCGAGGAACATCGGCACCTTGGGGCCGTACCGGCGGTCCAGCGACCCGGCGAGCGGGCCGAAGACCACCATCATCAGGACGGTGGGCAGCAGGAACAGTCCCGCCTCGGAGACCGACTTGCCGAAACCGTACCCGGTGGCGGCGGGGAGCTGGAGCAACGTCGGGACGAGCAGGAAGGTCCCGAACATGGCAAAACCGAGGATCAGGGCGACCAGGTCGGTGGCCCACACGCCACGGATCCGCATCAGCCGCATGTCGATCAGCGGCTCCCGGACCCGGAGTTCGACCAGGACGAACGCGACCAGCGCGACCGCGCCGAGCGCGAGCAGGCCGACGGTGTTCGCCGCGCCCCAGCCCCAGCTCTGGCCCTTGCTGATCGCCAGCAGCAGCGACACCAGCGAGACCGACAGGATCGCCGCGCCGAGCACGTCGAGGCGCCCGGGTGTGCGTACCGGCGACTCACGCATGCCGAAGACGGCGCCGAGCAGGGCGACGACGACGAGCACCAGCGGCAACCAGAAGAGCCAGTGCCAGGAGAGGTGCTCCACGATCGGACCGGCGCCGACGATGCCGACACCGGCGCCGACCCCGAAGATCGCCGACAGCAGGCCGACGGTGACGCCGACCCGTTCCCGGGGCAGCTCGTCGCGGACGATGCCGATCGACAGCGGCAGGATCGCCCCGGCAGCGCCCTGGAGCGCGCGGGCGACGATCAGCACGGTCAGGTTCGTGGCCAGGGCGGCGAGCAGGGTGCCCACGGCAAGGGTGGCCAGGACCCCGATCAGGACCCGGCGCTTGCCCACCATGTCGCCGAGCCGGCCGAGGATGGGGGTCAGGACCGAGGCCGAGAGCAGGTACGCCGTGAGGATCCAGCTGATGTCCCCGGTCGAGACGTTCAGGTGTTGGGCGATGGTCGACATGGCGGGCGCCACCAGTGACTGGAGAACCGCGAACGCCAGGCCGCCCAACGACAGGTACACCACCAGGAGGGCGTTGTTGGCGGATCGCCCGGTGGGCCGACCCACGCCCGCGTCGGAGCCGAGGTGAGCCGGCTCCTCGATGGTTTGTGTCATGAGTTCCTCGAAGCTAGATGTAAACAGTTGCTGACTTGCCCAGTATGCCCCGTCCGGCGACCAAGTCAACGATTGTTTACATCACACTCGGCGGCCACTACCCTGGTAACGGACCGAAAGGAAGCCATGACAACGCCCGCCCCCCAGCCCGCCCGCCGCCGTGACGCCGCCGGCACCCGCCAACTCCTGCTGGACGCCGCCCGCCGCCGTTTCGCCTACGACGGCTACGCCGCCACCACCGTGCGGGACATCGCCGACGAGGCCGGCGTCAACGTCGCACTGATAAACCGGTATTTCAGCTCGAAAGAGGGCCTTTTCCGGGCATCTCTCACCGGCGCCGTCGACGAACTGGGCCGTTCCGTCGACGAGGACGTGACCCTCGACCAGGTGCCGTACGCCATCGCCCGGCAGCTCACCGGCGACACCAGCGACATGCCCCCGAGTCGGCTGTTGCTCCTGCTGCGCACGTCGGGCGACGAGCGCGCCGAACAGATCCGGCTCGACACCCTGCGCACCTTCGCCGAACGCCTGGCGGCGACCGCCAGCTGGCGACCCGAGGACGCCGAAGCCGACCGGCTCATCCTTCGCGCCCAGGTCGCGCTCGCCGCCGCCTTCGGCATCGCCCTGCTCCGGTCGTCCACGGCGCTGGAACCGCTCGGCTCGGCGGGCGAACAGGATCTCGTCGGGCCGCTACGTGACCTGTTCCACGGACTCCTGGCACCCGCCCGACCCGCCTGACCCGGGGCGACGACCGAAGCGCGCCGGGGCGGCCGTGCCGGAAGCGACAACGTCGAATTTCTCTACACGAAAGAACGTGTACTCACATGTTCTTTCGTGTACGTCGTCGACAGATCACCGACGCCAGCGAGGGCAATCGGCGCCAGCGAGAGGACGGCTGCCCCGGCATGGGCGACCGCTGGCCGCGGACAGGATCGGCCCCGCGGACACCGGGAGGGTGTCGGCGGGGCCGATCGCGCAGCGGTTGATCAGAAACGGATGATCAGGGACGGATGATCAGGGGGCGCAGGTGGTGCCGCGGCGCTCCAGCGAGCTGCACCGGAACAGTGACGGGTTCACCTGCGACGGCGGCAGCCACTTCCTCGACGCCTGCTCGTAGTCGTAGGCGAGCGCCAGCAGGGACGCCTCGGTGTAGGCGGTGCCCAGGAAGGTCATGCCGACCGGGCGGCCGTTCGCCGGGTCGTACCCGATCGGGACCGCGACCGACGGGTACTGGGCGCGGGCGCCGATGCCGGCGGAGCCGCTGCCGACGAAGACGATCGCGTCCAGGGTCTGTGCCCGCAGCACCGAGTCGATCCGGTCCCGGGCGGTGGCGATGCCGGTGTCCCGGTTGGTCTCGTACGCCGCCTTCGCCACCGGGTCGGTCAGATCGATGTCGTTCGAGGTGACCAGTTGGGTCTGACCGAACTTGATCGTGCCCTCGGCCGCGTGGGCCAGGTTGTACCGGACCACGTCGTCCAGGGTGTCCATCGGCGCGCTGCGCGGCAGCCGGGCCAGGTACGCGTTCAGGTCCCGCTTGAACTCGTAGTCGAGGATGCCCGGCGGCAGGCCACCGGTGCTCACCGTGACCGGAACGACGGTGGCGCCACGGGCCCGGAGCACGTCCAGTGCCTCGTTGAACACGATCCCCTGGTTGCCGGTGGGGGTGCTCGCCACCCCGATCCGCTTACCGGCGAGCGCGGTGGTGGAGAGCACCCGGGTGTAGTCGGTGCCGACCACGCCGCCGCTGGTGGAGGTGATCGGGTCCTCCGGGTCGATCCCGGTGAGGGCGGTGAGGAGCGCGGCGGCGTCGTACACCGAGCGGGTCATCGGGCCGGCGGTGTCCTGACTGGCGGCGATCGGGACCACCCCGGTCCGGCTCACCAGGCCGACCGTCGGCTTCACCCCGACCAGCGAGTTCGCCGCCGAGGGGCTGAGGATCGAGCCGGAGGTCTCGGTGCCGACGGTGACGGCGGCGAGGGCGGCGGCAGCGGCGGAACCCGATCCGGAGCTGGAGCCGCTCGGCGTCTGGCTCACGTCGTACGGGTTGAGCACCTGGCCGCCCAGGCCGCTGTAACCCGACGGCATGCCGTTGGTGGTGAAGTTCGCGAACTCGGTCAGGTTGGTCTTGCCCAGGATGATCGCGCCGGCCGCCCGCAACCGGGTGACCAGGAAGGCGTCCTTCGACGGGTACGAGTCGGCGAGCGCCAGCGCACCGGCCGTCGTCGG
The DNA here is from genome assembly GCF_044901685.1 of Micromonospora sp. NPDC050397. NCBI lineage: Bacteria > Bacillati > Actinomycetota > Actinomycetes > Micromonosporales > Micromonosporaceae > Micromonospora > Micromonospora sp. NPDC050397. Next base: position 771,827 of record NZ_JBJDPS010000001.1, on the reverse strand, counting down.
CAGCCCCCGGACGTCGATGTTGTCCTTCACCAGCACCGGGATGCCGTGCATCGGGCCACGGGCGCGGCCCTTGCGGCGGTCGGCGTCGGCCTGCCGGGCCTGCTCGACCGAGTCCCGGGTGAGCACCCGGACCGCGTTCAGTCCGGGACCGTTGCTGTTGAGCGCCCGGATCCGTTCCAGGTACGCGTCGACAAGCTCCTCGGAGGTGACCCGTCGGGCGTCCAGCGCCGCCCGCAACTGCGGGATGCTGGCGCGCTCCAGGTCGATCGGGAACGGCCGGTGCCGGCCGGTGGCCTCGGTGGGGGTGCTGCCGAGGGACGCGGCGACGACCGCGACGGTGACCGCGGCGACGGCGGTGAGCAGGGCGAGCCGGGACGCGTGTCGCGGCCGGGGCAGCGCAAGGGTTAGACGCACCTGTACGACCCTTCGATGGGGCCGCGCCCGGTGGGGGCCGGGCGCGGAACGGATCTCGAGACGATGTCGATCTCGGAGAAGCACACGATCCCGCTGTTGTGGTCGTGCGACACAGAGATTGCCACTCGGTAAACGATTTTGCTTGCCCGTAGCGGCTTTCCCGTCAATCCACAGTGGATTCGGCGGGTCGCTCGGGTCAGCCCAGCCGGCGCTCGTAGCAGAGCGACAGCTCCGACCCGACGTACGGGCCGAAGGCGGGGATCGGGTGGTAGCCCTCCCGCTGGTAGAAGCGCTGCGCCTCCGGCTGGGCGGTGCCGGTCTCGAGCCGCAGTGTGGTCCACCCGGCCCCGGCGGCGGCCGACTCCAGTGCCCGGAGCAGGCCGGTGGCGACACCGGACCCGCGCGCGTCCGGGACGACGTACATCCGCTTGATCTCCGCCGTGGCCGGGTCGAGCCGGCGCAGCGCGCCGCAGCCGATCGGGGCGGTGGTGGCGGCGTCGAGGGCGACCACGAAGACCTCGACGTCGGACTCGGTCGGCGGCGTACCGGGCTCGTGGTCGTCGGTGCCGTACCGCGCGTCGAGCTCGGCGCGTTGCCGCTCCCGCAGCTCCCGGCCCGCCGGGTCGTCCCACGGCCGGGTCTCGATCGTCCACCGCTCGGGGAGCCGCATCGGGTCGCTCCGTTCGTCGGCCGCCGCCCCGGGCCGGCGGGACCCGAGGGGCGGGTCAGGGTCGGATGAGGCGGATGCCGGCGTTGCCCGGTCGGTCCATCATGGTCAGCGCCTCCGGCGCCTCGTCCAGGGTCAGGGTCCGGGTGACCAGGCGGGCCGGGTCCAGCACCCCGCCGGTGATCAGACCCAACAGCGCGGGGTACGCGTGCGCGGCCATGCCGTGGCTGCCGCGTATCTCGAGTTCGGCGCCGATCACCAGGTCCATCGGCAGCGCCGGTGCGCCGAGTACGGCCGGCAGCAGCCCGACCTGGACGTGCCGACCCCGTCGACGCAGGCTCCGGATCCCCGCCACGCAGGTGTCGTGGCTGCCCAGCGCGTCCACCGACAGGTGTGCACCGCCTTCGGTGAGGTCGCGTACGGCCTCGGCGACCGATGCCGGTCCGGCCAGTCCGGCGACGTTCACGGTGGCGGCGGCGCCGCACTCGCGGGCCAGGGCGAGCGCCGGCTCGGCCAGGTCGACCGCCACCACCCGGGCGCCGCCGGCCGCCGCGATCATGATCGCGCTCAGGCCCACTCCCCCACAGCCGTAGACCGCCACCCATTCACCGGCCGCCACCCGGCCCTGGCCGACCACGGCCCGGAAGGCGGTGGCGAACCGGCAGCCGAGGGCCGCCGCCACCGGATAGTCGACCTCGTCGGGCAGGGGCACCAGGTTCACCGGGGCGTGGTCGACCACCACGTACTCGGCGAACGATCCCCACTGGGTGAAACCGGGCTGGGTCTGGGCGGCGCAGACCTGCTGCTGCCCGGCGAGACACTCGGCGCACCGACCACAGCCGTAGACAAACGGTGCCGTCACCCGGTCGCCCACCCGTACGCCGGTGACCTGCGCGCCGACCTCGGCGACCACCCCGGCGAACTCGTGACCGGGCACGTGCGGCACCCGTACGTCCGGATCGTGCCCCTGCCACCCGTGCCAGTCGCTGCGACACAGGCCGGTGGCCTCGACCCGGACCACGATCCCGTCGACCGGCGGACGCGGGTCGGGCACCGTACGGACCTCGGGCCGACCGCCGTACTCGTCGAACACCACCGCGCGCACGGCGTGCATCGTCGCACAGGGCGCGCGGCGGCGGACGAGCCGTCCGGGGCAGCGTCGGTCAGGTCACCGGCGTGACGCTGCCCGGTGGGGTCAGGTCGCGTACGGTGCACAGGGTCTCGCCGTCGGCGCCGACCAGTTCGATCGAGTAGCTGGCGCCGCCGGTCAGGGACTGCGGGACCAGGAACCAACCGCCGGTCACCGGCACCTCCGTCGGTGGTCCGCCCCGACCGATCCGGACCAGCCGGGCCGGCCAGGTCCCCACCGTGCCGTACGCGATCCCGCTGTCCAGGTGGACGGTGACCTGGTCGTCGGTGCCGCCGCAGCCGCCGAACCCGCTGGCGACGCCGCTCGGGTCCTCGAGGTCGAGGTAGTAGCAGCGCGACGACAGGTGGGCGCTGGCCTCCGGGTCGGTCACCCAGAGGCTGACCCGGGTGCGGTTGGCGAGCTGGTCGCTGCCGGCGAGCAGGTGTTGGGTCGGTGCGGCGGAGACGCCCGCCGAATCCTGGAGACCGTCGGCGTACCGCTGGAACGCCTGGTCGACCCGGGTCTGTCGATCCGGTTTCGGCTCCTCGGGCTCGCCGCCGCAACCCGCCGACGCCAGTAGGGCCACCAGGAACACGGTCGCCGCTCGGGCCCGAACCCTTCCCACCGCACCACGCACACCAAACGCCTCCCCCGTTGGTCGTCCGCCCAGCATGCCGGGCCGGGTCTGCCCGGCGCAGCCCGGTTCCCGGTGGGATGGACGCGGGATCGCACCAATCGTCGGTCCCGGGCCGACAACGCTAACCCTGCGTCACCGAACGAGGCACGAAGCGGTACAGCACCGCGACCGCCAGCGCGCCGACCCCGGCCATGGTGAGCACGGCGGCGGTCAGCGACCCGACGGTCAGCACCCCGGCGATCAGCGACGGGCCGGCGCCGCTGCCGAGGTCGGCGCAGAGCCGCCAGGCGCCGAGGAACTGCGCGCGACCACGCACGGGTGACATGTCGGCACCCAATGTCATGATCAGGCCGCTGCTCAGCCCGTTGCCGACCCCCATCAGCATGGCCACCCCGGCGAGGCCGGCGACGGTGGTGGCCAGCGGCAGCAGCGCGTGTGCCAGGCCGAGCAGGAGCATCGACGGTACGGCGACGAGCCGCCGGCCCCACCGGTCCATCACCTTGCCCGCCGGGTAGAAGAGCAGCATGTCGACCGCTCCGGAGAGGCCGAAGACCAGGCTGAGGGTGGCGGCGTCGAGGTCGAGGTGGGCGCCCCACAACGGGATCACGGTCTGCCGCGCGGCCCGCAGCGCGCCGATCAGGAGCACACCGAGACCGAGGGTACGCAGCACCGAGAGGTTCTGCCGGATCACCGCGAGCGTGGCCACCCGGTCCGGTGCGGTGCCCGTACCGGCGGTCCGGTCGACCGGCAGGCCGGGCAGGACCAGCAGCACCGTCGCCGCCACCGCGGCGGCGACCGCGTGGACCCAGTACGCGCCGTCGGTGCCGAGCACGGTCATCACCGCCGCCCCGACGAACGGGCCGGCGAAGGCGCCGATCCGACCGGCGCCGCCGAGGGTGGACAGGGCGCGGGCCCGCAACCCGTACGGCACGACCTCGGTGACGTACGCCTGTCGGGCCACGCCCCAGACCGCGCCGGCCAGTCCGACGGCGGCCACCGCCACGCCGAGCAGCCAGACCGAGGTGGCGAGGACACAGCCGAGCAGCGCCGGCACGACCAGCGCGGTCGACCAGACCATCGCCGGGCGTTCCCCGATCCGGGCGATCAGGGCGCCCGCCGGCACGGCACCGACAATCTGTCCGATTCCGATCAGGCCGACCAGGATGCTGGCGGCGCTGGCCGAGGCGCCGAGCGCGGTGCCGGAGAGGACCACCACCGGGGCGACCGCTCCCTGGCCGAGGCTGTAGATGATTGTCGGCAGGTAGACGGTCGGTCCGAGGGAACGGATCGTCACCGGTGCCGGGCGCGGCGGTGCCGGCGTACCGGGCCGGGTCGGCACGGCGGGGCCGGCGCCCGACCCGGAACGATCATGCATGTCTCCAACCTAGTCCGCCGCGAGGGCGTCCCGGTCGCCAGGAGTGTGACCAGGTGAAGGGGTCGAACCGGCCGCACCGGAACGTGATCCGCTGTTATATTCGCCGGACGGGATGATCTAGAGCAGGGTCGATCCCCCGTCGCGGAGGAGACAGCGATGCCCGCACCGGTTCCCCCGTTCACCCGGGAGACCGCGATCCAGAAGATCCGGATGGCCGAGGACGGGTGGAACTCCCGTGACCCCCAGCGGGTGGCCCAGGCGTACACGCCGGACTCGCGCTGGCGCAACCGGGCCGAGTTCGTCAACGGCCGCGACGAGATCGTCGCGTTCCTCACCCGGAAGTGGGCGAAGGAACTCGAGTACCGGCTGATCAAGGAGCTGTGGGCGTTCGACGGCAACCACATCGCCGTACGCTTCGCCTACGAGTCGCGGGACGACTCCGGCAACTGGTTCCGCTCGTACGGGAACGAGAACTGGGAGTTCGACGACGAGGGGCTGATGCGGGTCCGGTTCGCCAGCATCAACGACCTGCCGATCGCCGAGTCCGAGCGGAAGTACCACTGGCCGCTCGGCCGCCGCCCCGACGACCACCCGGGGTTGACCGAACTGGGCCTGTGAGGCCGTCAGGACCCGGGCGGGCCGGGGTCGGCAGACCAGGGCCACGGCACGTCCTCGTACGCCGCCCGTAGCAGCAGCTCCTCGACGCCGCGCAGCAGCGCGACGGCCCTCCGGGGCGTCGTCGCCAATGGTCAGCGCGGCGGTCACGGCGAGCAGCAGGCGATCGCCCGCTCGGAGCGGCGCCGTCCGGCAGCGGTCACGTTTGGGCCGACAAGCGCCTCGTGTGCTACCGAAAACGACGAGAAGGTGCCCTTCGCTACAACGCGGACGAGCACGGGGAAAGCGCATTCCCGGCACTGTCGGTCCTATGTAGATGCCATCCGTGATTCGGCTTCAATCCGGCCGTGGTTCGGCTCCAATCCGGTGCCCCGTTCGGCCGATCCCCGGCGGCGACGCGCAACGGGCACACTGCGAATCGGAACGCCGACCTAACGCTGAGCGACGGTTCGGCCAACCCGCGCGGCAGGAACCCGACCACCCTCCCCTCCCGTTCTCGGCGGAATCGAGGCAGTCCACGTGACCGAGGTCGAGCTACCGGCAAGGCCGACCACCGTCGCGCCGCCGGTGATCCCGCGCCGGCCCGACGGCACCGCCCCGCTCTCCTTCGGGCAGGAACGGCTCTGGTTCATGGAGCAGTTCAGCCCCGGCACCGCCGCGTACGTCATCCCGGCTACCCTGCGCCTGCGCGGACCCCTCGACCACGACCTGCTGCGCCGGGCGCTCGACGCGGTCGCCGCGCGGCACGACAGCCTCCGGATGCGGTTCACCCAGTCCGTCGACGGCACGCCGGCCGTGGAGGTGGCCGCGTCGGTCACCGTCCCGCTGGTGACCGTCGACGCGGACGACGCCGAACGGGCCCGCGAGCTGGTCGCCGAGGCGGCGCGGCAACCGTTCGACCTGGCCGAGGCACCGCTGCTGCGTGGGTTGCTGGTCCGCCTCGGCGAGACCGACCACGTGCTGCACCTCGCCGCCCACCACATCGTCACCGACGGCTGGTCGTTCGACCTGCTCCTCGGTGAGCTGGCCGGGCAGTACGCCGGACAGCTCGACCGACGGGCGGCACCGGCCCCGCCTGCCGTACGGTACGGCGACTACGCCGCCTGGCAGCGCGAACGCGTCGACGGCCCGGCCGTACGCGGCCAACTCGACTACTGGCGCCAGGCCCTGGCCGACGTACCGCCGCTGGAGCTGCCGACCGACCGGCCGCGCCCGGCCGAGCAGGGACACGAGGGCGCCACCCACCGGTTCACGCTCGACGCCGCGCTCACCGAGGAGCTGCGTCGGTTCGGCCGGAGCCAGCGCGCGACGCTCTACATGACGCTGCTCGCCGGGTTGCAGACGCTGCTGTTCCGCTGGTCCGGGCAACGCGACTTCGCGGTCGGCTCCCCGGTGGCCGGTCGGGTGGTGCCGGAGCTGGAGGGTCTGGTCGGCCTGTTCATCAACACGATCGCGCTCCGCGCCGACCTGTCGGTGGCGCCCGGCGGCGACCCGACCGGCGCCGGGTCGACCCGGAACGGGTCGGCGGGCGAGCCGGACTTCGCGACGGTGCTCGGGCGTACCCGGGCCGTGGCGATCCGCGCGCTGGCCCGCCAGGAGGTCCCGTTCGAACGCCTGGTGCAGGAGCTGAACGTGCCCCGCGACGTCAGCCGCGCCCCGGTCTTCCAGGTGATGTTCGCGTTGCAGAACTACGCCCGGGGCGCCAACGCCTGGCCGGGCGGGCTGGTCCCGGAGAGCTTCGGCACCGGCATCAGCAGCGCCCGCTACGACCTGGCGGTCTACCTCTCCGAGTCCGACGACGGTCTGCGCGGCAGCGTGCTGTACAACACCGCACTGTTCGACCCGGAGACGATGACCCGCCTCACCGACCACTACCGCAACCTGCTGCGCGCGGCGGTGGCCCGACCGGACCTGCCGGTGGTCGACCTCGACCTGCTCGGCCCGGCCGAACGTGACCGGGTGCTCGGCTTCGGCGCGTCCGCACCGGTCCCGCCGAGCCTCGGCGGGACCCGGGCGACCGCCGGGCCGACCCTCGCCGACCTGGTCAGCCCGTACGCGCGGACCACCCCGGAGACGCTCGCGGTGGTCTGTGGGGGTGACTCGGTCACGTACCGGGAGTTGGACCGGCGGGCCAACCGTCTCGCCCGGTACCTGCGCGGGCGGGGCGTCGGGCCGGACTCGCTGGTCGGGGTCTGCCTCGAACAGTCGGTCGAGCTAGCCGTCGCGCTGCTCGGCGTGCTCCGGGCCGGTGGGGCGTACCTGCCGCTGGACCCGGAACAGCCATCCGCCCGGCTCCGTGCCATGCTCGCCGACGCCCGACCGGCCCTGATCCTCACCGACACCACCCTGCGGGCGCACCTGGAGCCGGTGACCGACGCGCCGCTGAGCTGCCTGGACCTGGTCCGGGCCGAGATCGCCGCCGAGCCGGCGGAGCGCCCGCGCACCGGGGTCGGACCGGAGAACCTCGCGTACGTCATCTACACCTCGGGCTCCACCGGCACGCCGAAGGGGGTGGCGGTGGCCCACCGGCAGGTGCGTCACTACCTCGACGGCGTCGCGGACCGTCTGGAGGTCACACCCGCCGGCCGGTACGCCCTGCTCCAGTCGATGTCGTTCGACTTCAGCGTCACCGTCTTCTACCTCGCCCTGGCCACCGGCGGCACGGTCCACCTGGTCCCCCGCCGCTGCACCGGCGCGGAACTCGCCGACGAGCTGCGCACGCACCGGATCGACTACCTGAAGATGACCCCGTCGCACCTGGCCGCGCTCGCCGCCGACGTGCCACCGGGCGCGCTGCTGCCCCGGCGGGCCCTGCTGCTCGGCGGGGAGTCGTCGGAGCTGGCCTGGGCGGCGGGGCTGGCCGGTGGCGGCACGGCGGTGTTCAACCACTACGGGCCGACCGAGGCGACGGTGGGCGTCACCACGTACCGCGTACCGGCGACCGCGACGGGTCCGGGGACGGCGCCGATCGGCACGCCGCTGCCGTACGCCCGGGTCCACCTGCTCGACCACCGACTGCGTCCGGTGCCGGTCGGCACCGTCGGGGAGATCTACCTCGGCGGCGACCGGCTGGCCCGGGGCTACCTGAACCAACCCGGACTCACCGCGCAACGCTTTGTCGCCGACCCGTTCGGGGCGCCCGGTGGGCGGCTCTACCGCACCGGCGACCTGGGCCGGTGGCGGGCCGACGGGCAACTGGTCTTCCTCGGTCGGGGCGACCACCAGGTCAAGATCCGTGGTTACCGGGTCGAGCTGGGCGAGGTGGAGGCCGCGCTGCGGGAGCACGACGCGGTGGTGCAGGCGGCGGTGCTGCTCCGCGACGACCGGCTGGTCGCCTACCTGGAGCGGCGAGCCGACGGCGGCGACGCGGAGCCGGCGGCGCTGCGCCGGGCGCTCGCCGACCGGCTGCCGGAGTACATGATCCCCGGTCGTTTTGTCTGGCTCGACCGGCTGCCGTTGCAGGACCACGGCAAGGTCGACCGCCGGGCACTGCCCGCGCCCGCCGACAACCCGAGCACGGGTACGCGGACTCCGCCGCGGGGTCCGGTGGAGACCGTCATCGCCGGGGTCTGGCAGGCCGTGCTCGGCATCGCGGAGGTCGGCGCCACCGACGACTTCTTCGACCTCGGCGGGCACTCGCTGCTCGCCACCCAGGTGGTGGCCCGGCTCCGGCGCGACCTGCCGGGGACCACGACCGGACCGCTGCCGCCGATCACCGTGATGGACCTGTTCAAGCACCGGACCGTACGCGAGCTGGCCGAACTGGTCGCCGATGGTGCCGGCCCGGACGGCGGGCTGCTGCACGAGCTGACCCGACCGGTGCCGGCCGACCAACGGGTACGGTCACTGGTCTGCGTGCCGTACGGGGGCGGCAGCGCGGTGGTGTACCAGCCGCTCGCGGACGCGCTGCCACCCGGACACCGGCTCTACGCGGTGGCCGTACCCGGGCACGACATCGGTCTGGCCGACGACCCCCGGCCGATCCCGGAGGTGGCCCGCGAGGTCGCCGACGAGATCCTGGCCACGGTGGACGGCCCGCTCGCGCTCTACGGGCACTGCGGTCCGGGCGGGGCGCTGGCGGTGGAGGTGGCCCGCCTGCTCGAAGCGGCCGGCCGCGAACTGGACGCGCTCTACCTCGGCGGGGTGTTCCCGTTCGCCCGTCCGGTCGGCGGGATACTCGGGCCGCTGCTGCGGCTGCGGCTGGCCGAGCGGATCCGCAGCGACCGGATCTACCGCACCTGGTTGCAGGCACAGGGGGCGGACATCGGAGCGCTCGACCCGGAGGAGGCGGCGTTCCTGATCCGGGCGATGCGGCACGACGCCCGGGTCTCCGAGGACTACTTCACGTCGCTGGTGCACCAGCGACCCGATCGGCTGCGGGCGCCGGTCGTCTCCGTGGTCGGCGACCGCGACCGGGGCACCGAGTACGCCGAGGAACGGTTCCGGGAGTGGCACTTCCTCAGCGACCGCACCGCCCTGGCGGTGATCGACGAGGGCGGCCACTACTTCCTGAAGTACCGGGCCGCCGAGCTGGCCGAGATCGTCACCACCGTGGACCGCCGGCTGGACCAGCCACCGGTGCCGGTGGACGAGCCGTCGTCACCGGACCCGGCCTGGCGACTGGCCGAGGTCTCCTCGCGTACGCCGGTCGCGGGTGCCGATCCGGCGGCGGCACGGGGCAGCACGGCGGCGCACGGGACGGTCGGGGTGTCGACCCGGCGACCCGAGCCGAGCATGCGGCGGTTCGCCCTGGTCGCGGTCGGCCAGATCGTGACCATGAGCGGGACCGCGCTGACCAACTTCGCCCTGCCCCTCTGGATCTACCTGGAGACCGGGTCGCTGGCCCGGTTCGCCCTGTTCGCCGTACTCGGGCTGGTGCCGGGGCTGCTGGTGGCGCCGGTCGCCGGTGCGCTGATCGACCGCAGCAGCCGCCGTCGGATCATCCTGCTGGCCTGCTGCGCCGCCGGTGGGGCGAAACTCCTGGTGGCCGCCGCGCTGCTGGCCGACCGGTCCGAGGTGTGGCACTTCTACCTGCTGGTCGGCTGGCTCTCGGTGGCGCTGGCGTTCCAACGACTGGCCTTCGTCTCGGCCGTACCGCAACTCGTGCCGAAGCGCTACCTGGGCCACGCCAACGGCGTGACGCAGACCGCGACCGGGCTCACCCAGTTCATGGTGCCGCTGGTCGCGGTGGCGCTGCTGGAGGCGGTCGGGCTGCGCGGCATCCTGGTCATCGACGTGGTGGCGTACGGCTTCGCGATCGTGGTGCTGCTGGCCATCCGGTTCCCGGCGACGATGGCGCTGCGCCGCCGCGAGAGCATCGGCGCGGAGATCGCCGGCGGGTTGCGCTACTCGTGGCAGCGACGCGAGTTCCGGGCGATGCTGGTCTTCTTCGCCCTGCTCAACCTCTTCCTCTTCCCGGCGCTGTTCCTGCTCTCCCCGCTGGTGCTGGGCTTCGCCGAGCTGCCCGAGGTGGCCCGGACCGCACTGGTCGGCGGGCTCGGCGGGGCGGCCGGCGGACTGGTGATGCTGGTCTGGGGCGGTCCCCGGCACCGCCGGATGCGTACGGTGCTGATCGGCACCGTCGTGCTCGGCCTCGCCTGTGTGGTCACCGGTCTGCGGGCGGACCTGACCGTGGTCGCGGTCGGGGCGTTCGGCATGTACCTCGCGCTCGGCGTCGTCAACGGCGTCTACGCCACGGTGGTGCAGACCAAGGTGCCGCACCTCTTCCACGGCCGGGTCTTCGCGCTCAACCAGATGGTGGCCTGGTCCACCCTGCCGCTGGGCTGGGGGGTGATCGCACCACTCGCCTCGCGGTGGGTGGAACCGCTGCTGCAACCCGGCGGAGCGCTGGCGTCGACGGTGGGCGCGGTGATCGGGGTCGGGACCGGTCGGGGCATCGGGCTGCTCTACGTCGCCTTCGGGTTCTGCATCGTGGTCACCGCCGTGGTGTCGCTGCGGACCCGGGTGCTGGCGCGGTTCGACGACGAGGTGCCGGACGCTCCGCCGGACGACGTACTCGGCATCGAGGCACGGCAGGCGAGGGCGGGCACCGGTGGCAACTGAGACCAGCCGGCCGGGCGCCGGGGTTGGTGGACGGCATCCGGGCGGCCGGACCGTGCCGGAGGTGTTGAGCTGGCGGGCGGCGGCACACCCGGATCAGGTCGCGATCGAGGTGCACCGGGTGGCGACCCTGACCTTCGCCGAGTGGGAGCGGGACGCGACCTCGGTCGCCGCCGCGCTGCGCCAGCGCGGGCTGCGTACCGGTGACCCGGTCGGTCTGCTCTTCGGCGCACCCGGGTGGGCGGAGTTCGCGGTGGCGTACTGCGGGGTGCAGCGGGCCGGCGGGGTGGCCGTACCGCTCTCCGACCGGCTGGCCGCCAACCAGGTGCGGCAGGCGCTGGAGCACTGCTCGGCGACCCTCCTGGTGCACGGCGCCGGTACCACCGCCGCTGTGCCGGTGCCGACGGTGTCCGTGCCGGACCTGGTCGCCGAGGGGGCCGGGACCCCGGTGCCGGTCGACGTGGTCCGTCCCGGCGATCTAGCACAGATCCTCTACACCTCCGGCACGACCGGGCGACCCAAGGGCGTCGGCGCGACCCACGCGAACCTGACCGAATCCGCGCCCGGCAATCCGCGCCGGCTCGCCCTCGGGCACTCCGAACGGTTCGCGCACGCCTTCGCGATCGGCACCAACGCCGCCCAGACGATGCTGTTCAACGCGCTCACCGCCAGACCGACCGCGCTGACCCTGCCGCAGTTCACCCCGGCCCGGTTCGCCCGCCTGATCGAGTCCCCCGGCACCGGCACCGTCTTTGTCGTCCCGTCGATGGCGATCGAGCTGCTCAACTCCGGCGCGCTGGCCGGGCGCGACCTGTCCCGGGTGCACCTGGTCGGATCGACCGCCGCGCCGCTCGCGCCCGTGGTCGCCGCCCGGCTCGCCGCCGCGTTCCCGAACGCGGTGGTGGTCAACTACTACAGCTCGACCGAGGCGGCGCCCGCGCAGACCGCCATGATCTTCGACCCGGGTCGGCCGGACGCGGTCGGCCGGGCCAGCCCCGGTGCGCTGCGGATCGCCGACGAGCGGGGACGGCCGGTGCCGGCGGGCGGGACCGGGCAGGTCTGGCTGCGCTGCCGCCACCCGCGCGCCTACTACCGGGACGAGGAGGCCAGCCGGTCGACGTTCCGGGGCGAGTGGGTACGGATGGGTGACATCGGACGGATCGACGCCGAGGGTTACCTCTACCTCGCCGACCGGGACGGGGACGTGGTCAAGTCCGGCGCGTTCAAGATCTCCACCCTGGAGATCGAAGCCGCCCTGTACGAGCACCCGGGAATCGCCGAGACGGCCGTGGTCGGGGTGCCGCACCCGGTGCTCGGCAGCGCCGTCGCGGCCGTGGTGGTGCCGCACCCACGGACGCCGGCCACCGAACTGGCCCTGCCCGCGCTGCGCGCGTTCCTCACCGCCCGCCTGGCCGACTACCAGTTGCCGGCCCGGGTGCTGGTGGTCGACGAGCTGCCCCGCAACGAGGCCGGCAAGGTGCTCAAACGCCAACTGGTGACCCAACTCGCCGACACCCAGATCCCGGAGGGCCCGTGAACGACACCGCGACGACGTACGCCCAACACGCCGTCTGGTTCACCGAGCAGGCCGGCGTCGCGGGCAACGGCTACCACCTGGCGCTCGGGGTCCGGTTCGGGGCGGGGCTCGACCGGGTCGCGCTCGGCGCGGCGTGCGCGGCCGTGGTCGACCGGCACGAGGTGCTGAGCCTCGCGGTCGACCCGGGGCCGGACGGCGAGCCCCGGCTCGTCCCCGCCAGCGAGAAGATCTCCCTGGAGACCGGCGCGCTCACCGACGAGCGGGTCGGCGCGGAACTGGCCCGGCCGTTCGACCTGCGCCGGGGTCCACTGGCCCGGTTCACCCTGCTCTCCGGGGCACCGGACCGGCACCTGCTCCTGGTCACGGCACATCATCTGGTCTTCGACGGGATGTCCAAGGACGTGCTCCTCGCCGACCTGGCCACCGCGTACGCCGCCTCGGTGGCCGGCGAGCCGTGGGACATTGGCCCGGTCGAGCCGTACGCCGGGCCCGCCGCGACCGAACCCGTGGCCGAACCCGACCGTGTCGCCGAGGAGTTGCCGGCCGCCCGGCGGTTCTGGGCCGACCGCTGGTCGCCGCCGGTCGACGTGGTCCTGCCCGGCCTGAACCGGGTGCCGACCGCCGCCGAACCCGGCGCCACGGTGGAGTTCGCCCTCGCGCCGGACCTGGTCGCCGGAGTCGACCGGGTCACCCAGCTGGTCGGCGTGAGCCGGTTCGAACTGCTCCTCGCCACGGTGCACACACTGCTCGACCGGTACGGCAACCGGAACCTGCCGGTCGGCGTCGCGCTGTCCACCCGTACTCCCGGCACCGGCGGGCAGGTCGGGCTCCTGGTCAACGAGTTGCCGCTGCACCCGCCCGCGCCGACGGGCAGCTTCCGGGACTACGTCCGCGCGGTCCGGGCCGGGGTACGCGAGGTCTACCGCTTCCGGCACGTGCCACTGGCCCGAGCCGTGGCTGGGCTGCGTCCGGCACCCGCGCTGACCCCGGTGTCGGTCGGCTACCGGCGCCGCACCGCCGCACCGGAGTTCCCCGGCACCACCGTCGACGTCGCCTGGACGATGTTCAACGGCACCGCCCGCAACGCGCTGCACGTGCAGGTCGTGGACGGCCCGGACGAGGTGCGGGTCAGCCTCCAGCACAGTCCGACGGCGGTCGACACCGCCTCGGTGCGACGGATCGCCGGGCACCTGCGCACCGTGTTGGCGGCGGTGGTCGAGGACCCGGACCGGCCGGTGGAGACGCTGCCACTGTTGCCGCCGGACGAACACGCCCAGGTGGTGCTGCTGGCAAACGACACCGCGCGCGACTATCCGACCGGCGTCACCGTGCCGGCCCTCTTCGCCGACCGGGTGCGCCTGGCACCGGAGGCGGTCGCGGTGGTCGACGGTGACCGACGCCTGACGTACGCCGATCTCGACGCGGTGAGCGGCCGGCTGACCACGGTGCTGCGCGGCCGGGGCGTCGGCCTCGGCGCGCTGGTCGCGGTCGTGCTCGACCGGTCCTGGCAGGCGGTCGCGGCCCTGCTGGCGGTACAGCGGGCCGGGGCCGCCTACCTGCCGGTCGACCCGGCCTATCCGACCCAGCGGCAGGCGATGATCCTCGCCGACGCCCGGCCAGCGCTGGTCGTCACGACCGCACCGGTCGCCGCCGGCCTGGAGCCGGGGCACCCGGTGCTCACCGTGGACGACCTCGAACCCGGTGGGCCGGCGGCGTCGACTCCGGCCGAATCGCCGCCGCCGGTCAAGGCCGGCGACCTGGCGTACGTCATCTACACCTCCGGCTCGACCGGCCGCCCGAAGGGGGTGGCGGTACGTCACGACGCTCTGGCGAACCTGCTGCTCGGCCTGCGTGACCTGCTGGCTAGTCGGCCGGAGGACCGTTGGCTGGCACTGACCTCGCTGTCCTTCGACATCTCCGGGGTCGAGTTGTACCTGCCGCTGCTGACCGGTGCGAGCGTGGTGGTCGCCGCCGGTACGCACGCGGCGGACGGGCCGGCGGTGTGCCGGCTGATCCGCGAGCACGGGGTCACCCACGTCCAGGCCACCCCGTCCGGCTGGCGGATCCTGCTCGACGCCGGCTTCGGCGCGGGCGGCTCGCCCGGGGCGGTCCCGCCTGCCGGCGCGGGCGGAAGCGTTGCGGTCGCGCCCACCGGCGCGGGCGGGGTGGTGGCGCTGGCCGGCGGCGAGGCGTTGCCGCTGCCGCTGGCCCGGGAACTGCGGGCCCGGGTCGCCCGCCTGGTCAACCTCTACGGACCGACCGAGGCGACGATCTGGGCCACCGCCGACGACCTGGCCGAGGAGCCGGAGCGGGTGACCATCGGGACGCCGCTGCCGAACACGCGCGGGTACGTGCTGGACGACCGGATGCGTCCGCTGCCGGTGGGTGTGCCCGGCGAGTTGTACCTCGGCGGGCGGGGCGTGGCCGTCGGCTACCTGCGCCAGCCGGAACTGACCGACGAACGGTTCCCGCCGGACCCGTTCGTACCCGCCGGACCGGTCGGTCCGCCGCCCCGGCTCTACCGCACCGGTGACCTCGCGATCCGGCTGCCGGACGGCCGGCTGGACTTTGTCGGCCGGACCGACCAGCAGGTCAAGATCCGGGGCCACCGGGTCGAGTTGGGGGAGGTCGAGGCCCGGTTGGCGACCCATCCGGGGGTGCTCGCCTCGGCGGTGCTGCTGCGCGGCGAAGCCACCGAGGCACGGCTGGTGGCGTACGTCGTACCGGTCGGTGCCGCGCCGGAGCCGGGAGGGCTGCGCAACCATCTCGCGCAGACCCTCCCCTCGGCCGTGCTGCCGAACGCCTGGGTCTTCCTGGACCGGCTGCCGCTCACCCCGAACGGCAAGCTGGACCGGGCCGCCCTGCCCGACCCGCCGCCACCCGACCGGACCGCGGCCCCCGGCGCCGGGGCGCACGGCGAGGTGCTGCCCGGCGACCCGGACGACGAGACCGACGAGGTGGTCCGGCAGATCCGGACGATCTGGCAGGACGTGCTCCAGATCAGCGAGATAGCGCTCGACGAGGACCTCTTCGACCTGGGTGGACACTCGCTCACCATCACCCGGATCAGCGGCCGGATCCACCAGCGGCTGGGCGTCGAGGTACCGCTGGAGGTCTTCTTCGACACACCGACGATCGCGGAGATCGCCGAGTTCGTACGAGAGTCGGGAGGTGGACGGTGAGCGGCGACGACATTTTGCGTCGACGGCTGGCCGAGTTGGTCAACGAGGTCACCGACGGGGCGGTCGGGGCGGACGACGCGCTGGTCGACGGCGCGTCGCTGGTCGCCCTGGGCGTGGACTCGCTGGGGCTGCTCCGGCTCATCGACGCGATCGAGGTCGAGTACGACGTCGAACTCGATCTGACCGCCGGCGGTTACGCGCTGGCCACCCTGGACGACCTCGC
The DNA here is from genome assembly GCF_044901685.1 of Micromonospora sp. NPDC050397. Lineage (NCBI taxonomy): Bacteria > Bacillati > Actinomycetota > Actinomycetes > Micromonosporales > Micromonosporaceae > Micromonospora > Micromonospora sp. NPDC050397. The sequence continues at coordinate 755,988 of NZ_JBJDPS010000001.1, read as the reverse complement.
CGACCACCTCACCGCCCACCTGGGCTCGACCGCTTAGTGGGTGCGCTGCCAGTAACGACAGGTCCAGTCGACCTGGTGGAGTTCGTCGGTGATGCCGAACTCGGCCCGGAAGTCGTCCACCGCCTGCTTGCAGCCGCGTACGGCGTGGTAGTCGTCGATGATGACGTAACCGCCGACGGAGAGCTTCGGGTAGAGCGACCGGAGCGCCACGTCGGTGGAGTCGTAGAGGTCCCCGTCGAGCCGCATCACCGCGATCCGGTCGACCGGCGCCTTCGGCAGGGTGTCCTCGAACCAGCCCGGCAGGAAGACGACCTGGTCGTCGAGGAGACCGTACCGCCGGAAGTTGCCCTTGACCTGGTCCAGCGAGACGGCGAGGAAGGGCACGCTCCAGAGCGCGTCCTCGACGTCCTCGACCCGGCGCGGGTCCGGCTTGGGCAGGCCACGGAACGAGTCGGCGACCCAGACCCGGCGGTCCCGGTCGCCGTACGCCTTGAGCATGGCGCGCATGAAGATGCAGGCGCCGCCCCGCCACACCCCGGTCTCGATCAGGTCACCGGGCACGCCGCGTTCGAGCACGTCACGTACGCAGGACTCCAGGTTGTCCAGCCGACGCAGGCCGATCATGGTCTCCGCCTCCGGGGGCCAGTCCCGGCCGTCCTCGCGCGCCTCGGCGCTGAACGGGAAGCGCAGCACCAACTCCATGCCGCGCTGGTGCAGCAGCCGCTGTCCCCGCCGGTAGACCGCTCCCCGCAGCGACCGGCGGCGCGGCTGGAACGGGGTCCAGGTCTCGCCGAACGCGTACCGGGTCAGGGTCTTCTTCAACAGGTCGCAGTAAAGCTGGCGGGGGTCGTCGAGGCTCGGTTCGGCGACCCGCGCCGGGGACAGGTAATCGCTCATCTTCTTTCCTTCACTGGGATGCTTCTTCACTCGTTGGTTGTCGCGCGGAGCCCACGGGGGATCACTCCTCGGGCTGCTTCTCCGGCAGTACGTGGTGACTGGCCCGGCCGCCGACCGCCGTCCGGCCGCGCCCGGGGCGGAGCAGGTCGTCGAGTTCGCCGAAGCGGTAGCCGATGCCGCTGCCGTCGGATCCGATCGCCGGCAGGACGGTGGTGTTGCCGTCCCGCCAGGCCCCGGTGACCGCGAGGTCGTCGCGCCGGGCCCCGCTGGGCAGTGCCGACCGTCCGATGACCGGGTTCCTCGGTGTGATCGCCGGCCAGGCCGACGGGAGCGCCTCGGCCCGCTCCCCGGCCGCGCCCACGACCAGTACGCCGGCCAGGGGCGCCCCGAGCCGTTGGATCAGCAGTGCCGCCCGGGATGCTTCCGCCTGCCCGGTGCTGTCCGGGTAGACCACGAGCAGCACACCGTCGGCGTGCTGGGCGAGTGCGGCCAGTTCCCGGCCGGCCAGCACGGGTGGCGCGTTGCAGATGACGAGGTCGCCCCGGGCCGCGAAGACGTCGAGCAGCGCGCCGACCTGCCCGATCTGGACGGATCGGGAGTTGAGGTGCAGCCCGACCGGGTCGGCGGGCAGCACGGTCAGACCCGGGCCGTTACCGGTCTGTGGCAGCAGCCCGTCGGCGACCGCCTCCTGGATCGTGGAGCCGGGCGAGTCGGGAAAGTAGCCGGCGATGACCGGCTTGGCGAGGTGCCCCTCCACCAGGGTGACCCGCTCCTGCTGACCGGCCAGCCCCAGGGCGAGGATGCCGGTCACCAGCGCGGTCCGGTCGTCCTCACGGACGCCGGCGACCAGCAGTCGTCGCCGGGGCAACGCGGTGGTCAGGACGCTCACCGCGGCGACCGCGGCGTCGGTCGCGGCCCGCACGTCCGCGCGGGCGTACACCACCCGGGCCCGACCGCGTAGGAACCGGCGTGGCAGCCGGGGAAAGACACCCAGGATCGGCAGGCCGAGCTGTGCCTCGATGCGGCTGAGCCCGCGCAACCGCCCGTCCAGCCGCTCCCGCAGCGAGGCCAGCCCGAGTCCGATCAACAGCCCGGCCAGCGCACCGAGGGCGATGTTGAGCAACGGCTTCGGCGAGGTCGGCCGGGACGGCGGCCCGGCCCGGTCGAGCGGCTGCGCGGAGACCGCCGACTGACCGGCGATCCGCAGCCGGGTGATCTGCCGGGTGACCGCGTCGACCGCGCCGTTGGCGATCGTCGCCGCCCGGACGCCCGAACTCGCGCTCGCGGTGACCGTGACGATCTGGAGGCCGAGTTCGAAGCCGCCCTCGATCTTCCCGTTCACGGCCTTCGTGGGGAGCCCGAGCGCGGCGGCGGCGTCCTGGGCCACCTCGCCGGACTCGGCCAGCCGGGCGATCGTCGGGGCGAGGTTCTGGGCCAGCGCGATGTCGGCCTGGGCGACCCCGCCCTCGTCGTTACGGGTGCCGGCGACGACCATGATGGTCGCGGTCGCCTCGTACGTCGGCGGCGTGAACATGGTCACCACCTGCGCCCCGGCGAGCCCGGCGCAGAGGCCGAGCAGGGGCAGTCCGGCGCGCCGCCGGACGGCGCGCAGGAATGCCCAGGAAACCGCTGGTCGGATCATGACGTTCTCGCCTTCTGCGCGTCCGGTACGGACCGGCCCGATGTGCCCGCCGGAGCGCCGGCCGGGTCGTGGTGGCCGACCGCACCGCCGGCCGGGTCGTGGTGGCCGACCGCACCGCCGGCCGGCTCGTGCCGGCCCACCGCACCGCCGGCACCGGTCGACGCTGGTTCGGGACTCGCGCCCCCGGTCAACTGCCGCCAGACCCGGCACATGCTGTCGGCCGTACCCGTCCAACTGAATTCGGTGGTGGCGCGGGACACCCCCTGGGTGGCCAGCCGCTGGGCGAAGTCGCGGTTGTCGCGCAGCCGGGCCAGCCGATCGGTCAGCGCCAGCACGTCCCCGGCCGGATAGGTCAACCCGGCGGTGCCGATCACGTACGGAATCTCCCCCACGTCACTGCCGACGACCGGCACCCCGCACGCCATCGCCTCCACCAGGACCCGGCCGAACTGCTCCCGGAGCGGGATGCCGATCCATCGGACCAGGTTGCGCTGGATCACCTCGATCGACGGCAGCACCAGCACGTCCATCCGGGAGAGCAGCCTGGGCAGGTCGGCGTGGTCGGTCCAGCCGTGCAGGCGTACCCGTCCGGGTCGGCTGTCGGCGAGCCGTTCGATCTCCGGGCGCAGGCTGCCCCCACCCACCGCGAGCAGGTCACAGTCGAGCAAGTCGACGGCCCGGAGCAGGTCACGCACGCCCTTGTGCGGCTCCAGCCGTCCGACGAAGCCCACGGTGAAGCGCTCCGACGACGGCCGGGGCGACGCGCGGGGGCGGAACAGAGCGGTGTCCACACCCAACGGAACGATGGTCGCCGCCCCCCGGTAACCCTTGGCTCGCAGCACACCGAGCGCCGCGGGGGTGATCGGGAAGGCGTGGTCGACGGTGTCGTACGCCTGCCGTTCCAGTCGCGGGAACGGGACCGGGAAGCGCATCACGATGTTCTGGGCCGCGTAGAGCGTGATCGGGGTGCCGGCCCAGTACCGCTGGCGCATCCGGATCGCCTGCCACGTGGTCAGGTAGGCGGCCTCGCCGATGACGTGTACGACGTCCGGGCGCTGGCCGCCGAGCAGGCGCCCGGTGCCCGGCCGGAACAGCACCGAGGCCATGTGCCCGGTGCGGTCCTCGCCGAGCAGGTGTGGCACCAGGTGGTAGCGCAGGTTCGGCCGTTGCCGGGCCAGCCGGTCCAGCGCCCGGTGGGTCGGCGCGGAGACGTCGGCGGCGAGCACCGTCAGGGTGACCTCCGGTCGGTCGCAGAGGGCCGCGAACAGCGCGGTCCAGTGCTCGGTACGTTTGCCCGCCGCCGTTATCAGGACGTGCATGGAGGCCGCCTTTCGAGAAGCTCGGGGGTGGCGGTGACGCGTTCGGGAACGGTGGTGGTGTGCGGCCGGTCGGCAACGGTGGTGGCGTGCGGCCGTTCAGGGTCGGCGGTGGCGGGCGGCAGAACGGGGTCGGCGGTGGCACGCAGCCGTTCGGGGTCGGCGGTGAGCGCGATCCGGGCCACGCCCGTCCAGGCCCGGGCCCGGGTGGCGGCGGCGCGGGGCCGCATGCCCAGCCGGATGCCGGCGAGTCCGATCCCGAGCACCGCGCGGAGCAGGACGGCGACCCGCACCAACGGGTAGCTGCGCGGTCGGTGGCGGGCGAAGAACCGCAGCAGGCTCCGGTAGAGGTGGGGCCAGATCCAGCTCGGGTCGGCGCTGCTGGCACCGCCGACGTGGGTGGCCCGCACGGTGGGCAGGTAGACCACCTCGGCGCCCCGGCGCCACGCCTGCAGACACAGCTCCTCGTCCTCGTAGTAGAGGAAGTAGCCCTCGTCGAGGCCGCCGATGTCGCGCAGGACGCTGGCCCGTACGGCGAGGCAGGCACCGGAGAGCCAGTCGACGGGGACCGGGGCGGCCGGGCGGCGGCACGCGTCGTACGCGTCGCGGCGGCGGCGCCCGCTGACCAGCCGGCGCAGCGCGACCGGCACCAGGGCACCACCGAACCGGGAGGCCAGCACGCTGGTCAGCGACTCGAACGGGTGGGCGCTGATCGCCACCCGACCGTCCCGACCGAGCAGCCGTGGACCGGCGATCCCGACCTCCGGACGCCGGCGCAGGAGCCCGACCAGTTCGTACGCGGTCTCCGCCGGGACCTCGCAGTCCGGGTTGACCAGCAGTACGACGTCCGTCCCTACCCCGGTGAACGCCTGGTTGACCGCGCGGGCGAAGCCGACGTTGACCTCGTTCACGGTCAGGTGCACGGCCGGGAAGTCGCGGGCGACGATCGCGGGCGTGCCGTCGGTCGAGGCGTTGTCGACCACCCGTACCGCGAGCCCGGCCCGCAGCAGCGGGTCGAGTGCGCGGGCCAACTCGCGGGCGGAGTTGTGGGTGACGATGATCGCGGTGGCCGGCGCGCCGGTCGTCGCCCCGGCCGCGCCGGTGCCCGGCCGGGCGGCCTGGTCCTGTGGGTACCTGGTCATCGCGGCACCGCCGGTTCCCGTACCACCCAGACGGACCCGCCACCCGGGACGGTCGACGGGGTGAGGCGGACCAACTCGCGCGGGCGCGCCTGCCCCGACCACGTTTCGGCCGAGGGCGGGGCGGTACCGGGCGGTCCGGTGGTTTGGGGGACGCGTTCGGCGGCGGGCAGGTCGACCCGGCCGTTGGAGAGCCCGGTGGCTCGGGCGGTGAGCAGGGTCAGGGCCGGCAACAGACCCAGCTCCCAGTGTCCCTCGGTCGGCCCGGCGAAGAACGCGCCGAGAAGGAACCCGCAGGTCAGAGCGGCGAAGGCAAGTGGCATGCCGTCCCGCTCCGCAAATCCCACCCGGAGCGTACGCAGCACCGGCCAGAGCACCGCGCAGAGCCCGATCAGCCCGAGGTTGGCCAGGACCAGCACGTAGAACGCGTGGTAGATCGGACCGACGTCGGTCATGCCCATGCCGGGCAGGTATATGCCCTGGGTGGACTGCCCCAACCCGGCACCGGCGAACGGCTGGGTGGAGAAGACGTCGACCCCGACGGACGCCTCGGGTGCCCGGTGGCCCGCCGACCGGCCGAGCGCCGAGGTGATCACCAAGGCCCGCTCCCGGACGCCGGCGGAGAGGCTGAGCAGGGCCAGCAGCAGGATGCCGACGGCGGCCGTGGTCGCGACACCGCGCCGGATCACCGGCCCGCCCCGGATCACCATGATCGCGACGGCGAGTCCGGCGGCCAGCCAGATCGAACGGTAGGAGGCGAGGACGACATCCGCGGCGAACCCGGCGGCGACGAGCACCAGGGCGATCCGGCGCCAGCCCCGGGTCCGTCCGACGAGCACCATCAGCGGTGGCAGGGCCAGCGAGGAGAGCAGTCCGCCGTGCCGCCCGGGGGTGGCGAGTTCGGCGGCGGTCAGCACGGTCGCCGTACCGAGGTAGAGCAGCCCGGCCGCGCGCAGCGACCGCGCGTCGGCGAGGGTGTGCGTGGCGACGAAGAAGTAACCCGGGATGATGGAGATCTGGTACGCGGCCACGATGACGTACATCGGCACGTTTCCCCGGACCAGACCGTAGATCGCGGCGAGCGCGGTCAGCGCGGCCAGGGCCAGCATCGCGGTGTCGGTGCTGGTGCGTTTCGGCCGCTCCCCGGGTAGCAGCATCCGCCGGACCACCACCGCCGCACAGCCGGTCAGCAGGATCAGCGTGTGCATGATGATGACCGAGCGGATGCCACCGTCGCCGAGGAAGACTCCGGCGATGGTGCCGCCGATGATGCCGAACGGCAGCACCGCCCACGGCCAGAGGGTGAACCCGATCAGGCAGAGCACACCGCAGGCGGCGGTCAGGCCGAGGTCGCCGGGAAGGCCCACGAGCGGCAGGACGACGGCCACGCCACCGGCCGCGCCGGCGATCAGCACGCCGGGCGGGACCACCCGCGCGGCGATCACCGGGTCACCACCGGCTCGGCCGGGGCGCCGGGACGCGCCGCGCCGCCGGACGGCCCGCCGCCCGGCCAGGACGGTTCGGACGGTCCGGCTGGTCCCGACGATCCGGCTGGTCCCGACGATCCGGCTGGTTCGGGTCCGGTGCCGGGTCCCGCGCTCAGCTCCGTGAGCAGGCCACGAAGCTGGTCGCCGCGTACGGACCAACTGTTGGCGACGGCCACCGCCCGACGGCGGGCGAACTCGTCCGGGTGGTGCGCCTCGCGTAGCGCCGCCGACACGGCCGCCACGAAGGCGGGGACGTCACCGGCCAGCCGGACCGGACCGGCCGCGCTCGCCGCCAGCCGTGCCAGGGCCGGCAGCGGGGTGGCGACCACCGGCTTGCCGACCGCCAGGTATTCGTAGCACTTCTTCGGGTGGACGTAGTCGATCAGCCCACCGACCCGGTACGGGATGAGGCCGACGTCGCAGCCCCGCAACACGGCCGGCGCGTCGGCGTACGGCACGGCGTCGAACAGCCGTACGTTGGCCAGCCCGCGCAGCGGCGCGTACCCGGCCGGGGTCGCGGGTCCGACCAGGACGAACGTCCAGTCGGGTCGGGACCGGGCGACACCGGCGACGAGTTCGGCGTCGAACGCCCTGCTGTCGATCGCGCCGAGGTAGCCGAGCCGGGGTCGGGGCAGCCGGTCCAGCCAGCTCGCGCTCGGCCCGTCGGGGGTGAACCGGTCCGGGTCACAGCCGTTCGGCAGCACCACCGCCGGTCGACGCGACGGCGGCAGCCGCTCGGGCAGTGCGGAGGAGGAGGCGAGCACGAGGTCCGCCGCGCCGACCGCGTCCCGCAGCCCGCGCCGCAGGTGCCAGCGGTTCCACCGGCGGGTGAAGGTCCAGTCGAGGTCGGTGGCGTCGTAGACGACCGCCCGCTCGCCCAGCTCTCCGACGACCGGCGCGGCGAGGTCCTCGTCGAGCCAGAGCAGTCGAGGTCCGGGCCGCCGGTCGAGCCAGCGGCGCAGCCAGGTCGAGGTGAGCCGCCGGGTGAGCTGGTTGACCGGGGGCAACTGCCGGCCGTACGGGAGCGGGCTCGGCGGCACCGCGTGCCAGATGGAGTCCGCCACCGGCCGTACGCCGCATCGCCAGTGCGGGCGGTTGCCGGGCGGGTCGACAAAGAGCACCCGGTGGTCGGCGGCGAGTTGCCGGGCCAGCGCGTGTTGCCGGTGCGCGGCGGCCCGCCACGGGCTCCCGCTGAACATCAGCACCCAGTCCGGGTCGGCCCGGTCAGCCACGGGACGGCTCCAGCACCGGCATGTCCGGGGTGCCGGGCAGGATCGCGTCCTCGCCGAGCCGCCCGGCCAGCGCCACCGCCCGGTCGTCGACCCGCAGCATCCGGGCGCCGGGACGCTGGTCGAGCCAGCGGCGCAGCAGCGCCGCCGCGACCCTGCGGTTGACCGAGTCCGCCAGGGGCAGCCGACGACCGAACGGGAGCACGGTCGGCAGGCTCGCCTGCCAGACCGATTCCCCGGCCGGCCGGATCACCGACCGCCACCGGACGAACCGCGCCGGTGGGTCGACAAAGAGGACCCGACGGTCCGCGTCCAGCGCCTCGACCAGCACCGCGCGGTGCCGACCGGTCTGCGTCCACGGGTCCGCGCTGGCCAGCACGACCCAGTCACGGATGTCGCCGTCGGGCAGCGGGCCGACGTCGCCACGGAGGGCGGCCCGGAGGTCGGCGAAGCCGAGCGTCACCGGACGGCCGAAGATCCGCTTGATCACGTGGTCGGCGTAGACCGCCGCCCGGAAGATCGGCAGCCGGTAGGCCGGTTCGGTCAGCCGGAGGTAGCAGACCAGGCTGCCGAGCAGGTGGCGGAACCGGACCGACGGCCCCAGCAGTCGGCACGAGGCGCCCCTGGTGTGGGTGACCACCGCGTCCGGGATCATCCAGAGCTGGTGCCCGGCGCCCTGGAGCGTACGGGCGAGCACCGCGTCGTTCCAGTAGATCGGGAACCGCTCGTCGAAGATGTGGTCGGCCGGCAGCACCGAGCGGCGCAGCAGCATGCAGCTACCCGAGGCGAGCGGCCGAGGGCGGGAGAAGTCCTGCCCGCGCATCTGGAACGTGTGCAGCGCCCGCCGGAACACCGGGATCCGGCGGGCGGCGGTGACCAGGGCGATGGTCGCGGCGAAGCTCGGTAGCTGCACGTAGTGCTGCTGGAAGGTGCCGTCCGGGTTGAGGTAGAGCGGGCTGACCCCGGCCGCGTCGGGATGCTCGCCCAGAAACTCGACCATCGTGTCCAGTGCGCCCGGGTGACAGACCACGTCGCTGTTGAGCAGCAGGATCAGCTCCCCGGTCGCCTCCCGGTACGCCTGGTTGACCGCGGCGGCGAAGCCGACGTTGCGCCGGTTGCGGATCAACCGCACGTCCGGCTGCGCGGCGAGCAGTTCGGCCGAGCCGTCGCGGGAACCGTTGTCGACCGCCACCACCTCGAAGCGCTGTCCCGGGCCGGTGGTGGCCCGCAACGACTCCAGGCAGCGCCGGGTCTCGTCCCGGGTGTTCCAGTTCACCAGCAGTACGGAGACCAGTGGCCTACGCTGCTGCGCTTCCCCGGTGACCGGCTGCCGGTTCACGCGGTCGCTCCCGCGTCGTGGCGGGCGACCAACCGGATCGCGTCGCCCAGGGTGGGATGGCTGACCCGGGGCGACCCGCTCGCCACCCAGTCGGCGAGCAGCAGCCCCCGGGCGTGGCGCAGTCGACCCCAGGGTTGCCAGTAGAACCGGGAGAAGATCGTGTCCTGGCGGACGATCCGGAAACCGCACTCGCGGACCAGCCGGGTCAACGACTCGGGACTGAAGTGCCACCGGTGGTAACGGGGCTGGAGGTGGGGCCAGGCTCCGCCGAGCCGGCCGGCGGCGGCCGAAGCGATGTTCGGCACCTCCAACGCCAACCAACCACCCGGCACCAACGCATCACGCGCCGCCCGCAGAAACTCCCGAGGCTCCTCCACATGCTCCAACACATGGAACGCACACACCGCCTCCACCGAACGAACCGGCGCCACCACCTCGAAACAACCCACCCGTACCGGCACACCCAACCGCTCCCGCGCGAACCGGGCCGCCGACTCGGAAACCTCCACACCCTCCGCCGCGATCCCCACCCCCCGCGCCGCCTCCACAAAAAACCCACCCGCCGAACCCGCCTCCACCAACGAAGACGGCCGCGCCACCGACAACAACCACCGCAACCGCCGACCCGACTCGAACCGACGCGGCCCACTCAAGAAATAGTCCTCATAACCCTCACCCTGGAAATACGACTCGTCATACAACTCCACCGGCGGCGGCGAATCAGCCGCCGTCCACGAAAACGCACACGACCCACACCGCCACAACACCCCACCCAACACACTCCGATGCCCACCACGACGCCCACACAACAAACAGCGGGCCAGTTCCACCTGACCGGTCTGACCGATCATGACGTTCTCCTCCGGGTGCTGGTCGGTAGTTGGGCGACGACCCGCAGCAGGTCGCCGAGGCGGGGGTGGGTGAGCCGGGGCGAGCGGATGCCCACCAGGTCGGCGGGGAGCAGATGGTGCAGGTGACGCCAGCGGTATCGGGCCGGCATGTAGTAACGGAAGACCGCGGTGTCCTGGCGGACGATCCGGAAACCGCACTCGCGGACCAGCCGGGTCAACGACTCGGGACTGAAGTGCCACCGGTGGTAACGCGGCTGAAGGCCGGGCCACGCGTGGCCGAGCCGGCCGGCGGCGGCCGAAGCGATGTTCGGCACCTCCAACGCCAACCAACCACCCGGCACCAACGCATCACGCGCCGCCCGCAGAAACTCCCGAGGCTCCTCCACATGCTCCAACACATGGAACGCACACACCGCCTCCACCGAACGAACCGGCGCCACCACCTCGAAACAACCCACCCGTACCGGCACACCCAACCGCTCCCGCGCGAACCGGGCCGCCGACTCGGAAACCTCCACACCCTCCGCCGCGATCCCCACCCCCCGCGCCGCCTCCACAAAAAACCCACCCGCCGAACCCGCCTCCACCAACGAAGACGGCCGCGCCACCGACAACAACCACCGCAACCGCCGACCCGACTCGAACCGACGCGGCCCACTCAAGAAATAGTCCTCATAACCCTCACCCTGGAAATACGACTCGTCATACAACTCCACCGGCGGCGGCGAATCAGCCGCCGTCCACGAAAACGCACACGACCCACACCGCCACAACACCCCACCCAACACACTCCGATGCCCACCACGACGCCCACACAACAGGCAGGTCGCGAGCGCGGCCGGGGAGGTGTCCGGGGTCGGCGGTGCGCCCGGGGTCGACGGTGTGCCCGGGGCGGGCGAGAGTCCGGGGGCGCTCATCCGACACCCACCCGGCTCGGCGCCACCGGCGGGTCGACCCGGCGCAGCAGCGTACGCAGCCGGGCCCGGTCGCCCGCGCCCACCGCCCCCACGGCGGCGAGCAGTACGGCGGCGACCAGGAGGGTGAGCCCGCCCCGGGTCAGCACGGCCAGTGCCGCGTCCAGCCGTCCCGGGCCGTCCGGCAGGTACGGGGCGGCGAGCGCGCCGACCAGGCCGGCGACGAGCGCGACCACGCTCGGCGGCCAGCCGACCCGCAGCAACGGTCCGATCGCCCGACCGGTACGGCGGTGGAAGTGCACCAGGAAGTAGGCGGTGCTCAGCAGGACCGCTAGCGCGGTGGCGGTGGGCACCCCGGCCGGACCCAGCAGGTGCAGCAGGGGGATGGTGAGGGTGAGGTTGAGCAGCACCGAGAGGACGGCGTAGGTGGTTTCCAGGCCGGGCCGGCCCTCGACCCGGGTGACGATGGCGGTCGCCCCGACGGCGAGGCTGAGCGCGTAACAGGGGGCCAGGATGACGATGTTCAGCGCCGCCCAGGCGACCGGTTGCCCCAGCCAGAGCCGGACCAGCGGGTCGGCGCAGACCATCAGTGCCGCCGCGCCCGGCACGACAAAGAGGCTCAGGTAGCGGGTGGTGGTCAGGTTGAAGCGGTCCAGCCAGCCCGGCCCCTCCCGGGCGGCGCGGTCGACGGCCATCGGGAAGAGGGCGAGCAGCACGAACCCCGGCACCAGCCGGAGCAGGGTGAGCAGCCGTCCACCGAGTTCGAAGCCACCCGCGACGGCCGGTCCGAAGAAGCCGCCGAGGACGAACCGGTCCAGGTCGGTGTTGACCGCGCCGGCCGCGCTGGTCACCTGCACCCGCAGGCCGTAGCCGCTGACCACGCGCAGGTCGGTCCGGCGCAGGTCCCGCAGCCGGGGCGACAGTCGTGGCTGGTGGCGCCGGGCGACCGCGACCAGGAGCAGCGTCCGTACGGCGCTGGTGGCCGCCGCCGACGCGGCGAGCGCGGCCAGACCACCGCCGAGGCGTACCACGGCGACGGCGAGGCCGGCGCCGAGCAACGCGGTGCCACCGGTGGTCCAGGCGATCGGCCCGTACCGCTGCGACCCCTCCAGCAGCGCCCGCCAGGGCAGCGCCACCCCGTCGAAGAGGAGCCCGACCAGCAGCGCCACCGCCGCCTGCCGGGCCTCGACGGCCAGGTCACCGAAATTGAGCAGGCGGACCAGCCAGGGCCAGCAGGCCACCGTCGCGGCGAGCGCGGTGACACCGAGGCAGACGGCCCAGCCGAGACCGAGACCGAGCACGGCCCGGGTCCGCCGCTGGTCGGTGCCGGCGCCGTTCGCGGCGACCTCGCGGACCAGGGCGGAGCCGAGTCCGAGGTCGACCAGGGCGAGCACCGCGACCAGACCGTTGAGCAGGACCCAGACACCGAACTCGCGTGCTCCGAGCCGGTCGTAGACGATCGGGAGCGAGACCAGGCCGGCCAGGGCCGTGATCGCGCGGGCGCCGAGCAGGCTGACCGTGTTCCGGGTGACCCTGCGCCCGGCCGCCGCGGTCGTCTCAGCCACGGGGGAACCCCCGGAAGAGGTCGATCACGGTCAGCGTGAGCAGGGTCAGGTCCAGCCGGACCGATCGACAGTTGAGGTAGAGCAGGTCGCAGCGGAGCTTTTCCTCGACCGTGGCGGCGTACCCGCCGGTGAGCTGGGCGATGCCGGTCATTCCCGGCCGGATCCGGTGGCGCAGGTCGTAGTGGGGCAGGCGGCGGAAGTCGGCGACGAACTCGGGCCGCTCCGGGCGGGGGCCGACCAGGCTCATCTCTCCCCGCAGGACGTTCCACAACTGCGGCAACTCGTCCAGGCGGGACCGGCGCAGCAGCCGGCCCACCCGGGTGATCCGGTTGTCGTCGACGGCCACCAGCACCGGTCCGGTCTCCCGTTCGGCGTCGACCCGCATGGTCCGGAACTTCACCATCCGGAACAGCCGGCCACCGGCGCCCACCCGGGTCTGGAAGTAGAGCGGCGGACCGCTGCAACTCACCGCCGCCATGATCAGCAGCATCACCGGGACCGAGAGCGGAGCGGTGAGGAGGGCCAGCGCCAGGTCGACGCAGCGCTTCGCCGGTTCCTTGCCGGGCCAGCGGGTGCTCCACTGCAGTCTCAGCCACGGCAGTCCGCCGAACCGGCGTAGCCGGGCCGGGCGGAGCAGCCCGTACACCGGTCGGGCGAGCACCCAGATCTCGACGTCGTGTGCCAGGCAGGCGGCCATCAGGCGCTCGTCGACGCTGTCGAGCGAGTGTTTGAGCAGCAGCAGTTTCGGCCGGTGACGGGTCAGCGCCGCGTCCAGCCGGTCCGCCGCCTGTACCAGCGGCATCCGGACCATGACGTCGAACTCGTCGTCCAGCCGGTCCGCCGGTGCGGGTTCGCCGGCCGACTCCACCACCACCGCACGGGTGAGGCCACGGGCGGGCGGCCCGGCGGTCCGGGCGGGCGGCGGGGCGAGTCGTGGGTCGCCCTTCTCCGCCAGGCCACGGATCACCGCGACCAGATCGTCGTGCTGACCCCCGGGCGGGGCGAGGAGCTCACGCGCCGCGTTGTCGAGCTGGGCCGCTCCGGTCTCGAAGCTGGCCGGCCGGACCGAGACCTTTCTCAACTTCCCCAAACCCCTCGTACGCGAAATACGAATCCGAAGCACAATCGTGTACTAAGCGTCGATATTTCCTGAATCACTATGGACTACTCGACACGTACAAAAGCACGCAACACGTCGATCAGGGGTAGACGAATTCGACGGGGAATGCTTGGTGCCGTACCCCGGAGACGCAGCGGGGCCGCGCGACCGTGACGGTCGCGCGGCCCCGAGGTGCCGGAGGTACGGCGGACTACTGGCCGGCCGAACCCTCGCTGGTCCGCCAGTTCAGCCGGACGACCAACTGACGCGCCTCCTCGGCGTGCTCCGCGTCGACCGCGACGGCGTACTGCTCGGCCTGCAACGAACTGCGCGAGGTGAAGTCACGGCGCCCCCGGGTCATCGCGTGCGCGCTCGCCCCGAAGATCGCACCCCAGACCGCGCCGATGACGACGGCCGCGATCAGCACCCCGAACCAGCTCGAACTGCTGAAGATGCCGAACAACAGTCCGATGAAGAGTCCGAACCAGGCGCCGCTGGCAGCACCGGCCGAGGCCGCCCGACCGGTGGTCATTCGGCCGATGACGTTCTCCACCAGGCGTAGGCCGGTGCCGACGATCGCGGTGTGCTGCACCGGGAAGCCGCTGTCGGAGAGGTAGTCCACGGCACGCTGGGCGGCGGCGTAGTCGGGATAGGTCGCCACGGTCACGGTCGGTGGCGCGAGTTCCGGTACGGCGCCCCCGGCCGCGGGCGGTACGGGCTTGCCGGCCGGTCCCGGCGGCAGGTCGCCGGCTCCGGGGGTCGAGGGTGTGGTCACCATAACCTTCTTTCGAGGGAGGTCGATCGGGGTACGCGCTCGGGGTCGACGGTCGAGGGACCGCCGGCACCGGGATGTCCGGGTACGGCCGGTCATCCGATGCCCGCCCGGTGATCGTGTCACCGTGGCGGTTGGCCCGCACCTGCCCACCGGGCAATGTTGGTACGGTGTGCCGCCACACCGCCGCCGCACCACCGCACCCTCGCGCCGCCGCACCACCGCACCGCCGCCGCGCCCAGCAGACAGGACCGCCGATGACGTCCCCGCCGCCCACCGGACCGACCCCCGCACCGGCGACCGGTGCCGGGACGAACTGGGCCGGCAACATCACCTTCGGTGCGCGACGCCGGCACCGTCCCTCCTCGCTGGCCGAGCTGCGACGGATCGTCGCGGCCGGCGACCGGGTGCGGGTGCTCGGCACCGGACACTCGTTCAACCACATCGCGGACACCCCCGGCGACCTGGTCTCGGTCGCCGGACTGCCGCAGCGGTTGGAGGTCGACCCGGTGCACCACACCGTCACGGTGAACGCCGGCATCCGTTACGGCGAACTCGCCGCCCGGCTGCACGCCCGGGGCTGGGCGCTGCACAACCTCGGCTCACTCCCGCACATCTCGGTGGCCGGCGCGTGCGCCACCGCGACCCACGGCTCGGGTGTGCACAACGGCAACCTCGCCACCGCCGTCGAGGCGATGGAGTTGGTCACCGCCGACGGGGAGCTGGTCACGGTGAACCGGGAGACCGACGGCGACCGCTTCGCCGGCATGGTCGTCAATCTGGACTCGCTCGGCGTGGTCACCGCGCTGACGCTGCGGATCGAGCCGACCTACGACCTGCGGCAGTACGTCTACCAGAACCTTCCCGCCGAGCGGTGGCACGCGCACCTGGACGACATCCTCGGCGGCGGGTACAGCGTGAGCCTGTTCACCGACTGGACCGGTGACACGGTCGACCAGGTCTGGCGCAAGTGCCGGACGACCGACGGGGAGGAATCGCCGGCCACCGCGGACTGGTACGGCGCCACCCCGGCCGACCGGCCGCTGCACCCCGTACCGGGGATGTCGGCGGTCAACTGCACCGAGCAGTTGGGCGTACCGGGACCGTGGCACGTACGGCTGCCGCACTTCCGGCTGGAGTTCACCCCGAGCAGCGGCGAGGAACTTCAGTCGGAGTACTTCGTCGACCGGGCCGACGCCCTCGCCGCACTCGACGCCCTCGCCGGCATCCGGGAGCACATCGCACCGGTGCTCCAGATCTCGGAGATCCGGGCGGTCGCCGCCGACGATCTCTGGTTGAGCCCGAGCTACCGGCGGGACAGCGTGGCGCTGCACTTCACCTGGGTCAAGGACACCACGGCGGTGCGCCCGGTGCTGGCCGCCATCGAGGAGCGGCTGGCGCCGTTCGCCGCCCGGCCGCACTGGGGCAAGCTGCACGGCGTCGACCCGGGGGTGCTGGCCGGACGGTACGAGCGCTGGTCCGACTTCCGCCGGCTGCGGCGTGAGTACGACCCCTCCGGCACCTTCCGCAACGAGTGGACGGACCACTACTTCCCGACCGGAAGCTGACCCTGCCGCCGCTAACACCGCCGAGTCGTACGCGGAGAAATTTCACCTTCGCCTCCATTGTGTCTGATCTCCGACATCACAGGGTGTTGTCCGGGATTAGCCGAATATCACCCCGGTAGGCTGGCTTCCGGTCACAGATAACCATTGCCCGCTCACAGCGGGTGGCGCCTGATCCGTTCGGGCCTGCCGAGCGGATTCCCAGCCGACCGGAGGCAGCCATGGAATTCGCCCGACCCGTTCAGCGCTCCCTCGGCCCGATCGCCGTACTCGGTGCCGTCCTGCTCGTGCTCACCGCCTGCACGTCCGGACCGGATCGCGGCGAGGCCGACCGAGGCGGCCCGTCACCCAGCGGCGCCGGACACGGCGGCCACGACAGCCGGTTCGACCCACCGTCGCCGGCACCGCTGCGGGACGGGGAACGGTTCGTCAACCTGACCATGCCCCGGCCGTACACCCCGGCGGCACCGAACGGCGGCACCGACGAGTACCGGTGCTTCCTGGTCGACCCCGGCCTGACCGGCTCGGCCTTCCTCACCGGCAGCCAGTTCCTGCCGCAGAACGTCGACCTGGTGCACCACGCGATCTTCTTCCGGATCGGTCCGACCGATGCCACCGCCGCCCGCGCGCTCGACGAACGTACGCCCGGGGAGGGGTGGACCTGCTTCGGCAACAGCGGGATCGGCAACGACGCCGCCTGGATCGCCCACTGGGCACCGGGCGCGAACGAGACGCTGCTCGCGCCGAACCTGGGTTACGAGCTGACACCCGGCAGCCAACTGGTGATGCAGGTGCACTACAACCTGCTCGGCGCGCCGGCCGGGGCGGTCGGCTCCGACCGGTCCGGTATCCGGTTGCGGCTCACCGAGGGCGGCGCGGACTTCGTCCCGCTGCACACCACCCTGATCTCGGCGCCGGTGGAACTGCCCTGCACGGCGGAGGAGTCCGGGCCGCTCTGCGACCGCGCCGCCGCCGTCAGCGACGTCGCGACCCGGTTCGGCGCCGAGGCGCGGGAGGCGGTCGGCGAACTCAACGAGTACTGCAACGACGGTCGGCCGCCGGCGGCCGGCACCACCCAGCACTGCGACCACGAGGTACGCGAGAAGGCCACCCTGCACGCGCTGGCTGGCCACATGCACCTGCTCGGCCGAGCGATCAAGGTGGAGCTGAACCCGGGCACACCGCGGGCGCGTACGTTGCTCGACATTCCCGCGTACGACTTCGACGCCCAGGCGATCCAGCCACTGACCACACCGGTCACGGTCGAGGCGGGCGACCGCTACCGGGTCACCTGTACCCACGACGCCGGCCTGCGACGGCAACTGCCGCAGCTCCAACCGTTGCCGCCCCGGTACGTCGTCTGGGGCGAGGGCACCAGCGACGAGATGTGCCTCGGGCTGATCGTCGAGTCCCACCCGGCCGCCTGAGGACGGCGCCGGGTCCCGGCCGGCGGTCGCCGCCGGGACCCGGCGCGGCGGGTCAGCCGAGGTCCGGCTCCCCCGCCGGCACCACCGGCAGGATGATCCGTGACGGTCGCGCGGCATCGTGGTGGACGGTCTGGTCCGCGACCGCCAGACCTTCGGCGTCCGTCGCGCCGGTGTCGACGTTCCGGTCCCAGCGGGGAAAGTTGCTCGACGTGACCTGGACCCGCAGCCGGTGGCCCCGACGGAAGACGTGCGCGATGGACCAGAGGTCGATTTCGTGCTCCGCCGGCTGGCCGGGGGCGACCCGGACCCGGACGATGCCGTCGGTGAGGTTGCGTGACACGCCGTCCGGGTCGACGTCGCAGAGCCGGGCCACCCAGTCGGCGCTCGGCGCGCTCGACGCGGCGACCAGCACCATCCTGACCCTGCCGGTCACCTCCAGGTCGGCGTCGAGCGGCTCGCCGGTGTAGACCAGCACGTCCGGCCGGCGCTCGACCCGGTGCTGGTCGAACGGTCCCGGCGGATACTCGCTCGCCATCAGGATCTGTCCGCCGTGGGTGCGTACCGGGTCGGTCGGGTCGTACCGGAAGGTGTCCGGTGCCTCGTCCGGGCCCGGCGGCTCGGCCCGCAGACGACCGCCCGCCCCGAGGTGGAGCGGGGTGTCGACGGCACGGGCCAGCGGCCACGTCGGTTCGTGCCGCCAACGGTTGATCCCGGTGAGGAAGAGCCGTACCGGCAGTTCCGTTGTCGGGTCCGGAATTCCCGGCTTGAGCCACCGGTCGAGCCAGTCGAGCTGCACGTCGGCCAGGGTCGCCGCCAGGTCGAGGCTGCGCTCGTTCGCGGCCAGTCCGAAGTTGAGCTCGCCCTGCTGGTGGCCGCCCTGGCTGCGGTGCGACCACGGTCCGACGATCAGCGCGGCGGGGTGACCGGCCTCGCTCATCCCCTGGTAGTTGTCCAGGGTCCCCTGGACGAACACGTCGTACCAGCCGCCGATGTTGAGGGTGGGCACGTCGACCTGGTGGTACTTGTCGGCGACCCGGCAGGCGGCGACCGCCTCCGGGTCGGCGAGCGCGCGTTGGTAGCCCAGGTCGGGGACCCCGTGCCGGGTGAAGGCGGGGAACGCGTCGGCGGGCAGTTCCCAGTACCCCGTCCGGTCCAGCGTGTCCAGTTCGGCGACCAGGGCGACCAGCCGGCGACGGAGCTCGACCGGGTCGTCCCGGAAGCGTCGGGAGAGCTGGTTCGCCCCCTGTTGCAGCGACCAGTTGCCGCCGAGCCCCAGCTCGATCGCGCCGCCCCGGGCGAACAGCCCGTCGAACGGCTCCGACCAGGTGAACGCGGGCACGATGGCCTTCAACTCCGGTGGTTTGCCGGCCGCCGCCATCCACTGGACGTTGCCCAGGTAACTCGGGCCGTACATGCCGACGAGACCGTTGGCCTCGGGCAGCCGGGCCGCCCAGCGTACGGAGTCGTAACCGTCGGCCTGCTCGTGGCGCAGCGGCTCCCACTCCCCCTCCGAGGCGTAACGTCCCCGGGTGTCCTGGAGCACGACCAGGTAACCCCGGCGTACGGCGGCCAGCGGGTTGAGGGTGGCGAGGATGCCCGGATCCTGCTTGTTGTACGGCGTCCGGACCAGCAGCACCGGCCACGGTCCGGTGCCGCCGGGGCGGAACACGTCGGCGCGCAGGACAACACCGTCACGCATCCGCGCGGGTACGTCGAACTCGATCCGTACGTCGGCCATGGTCGCGTCCCCTCCACCCGGTGCGGTCTGCGGGCCGGCGCCGCACGCCGGCCGGGACGAGATCATAGGCGATGTCGGTCGACGCCGTCAGAATAACGTTATCCCCGGCACCTCCCCCGGCACCTCCCGGTCACGGCCTCAGCTCGCCCGAACCCCGGGGCACCAACTCGACCGGGACGGTCACGGTCTGCACCGGCCGGGTCGGATCGGCGGACCGGGCCAGCAGCAGCTCTATCGCCGTCCGCCCGATCGCGGCGCTGTCCTGCGCGACCACGGTCAGCGCGGGGCGGAGCAGGTCGGCCAGGAGGAAGTCGTCGAACGCGACGATGGCGAGCCGGCCGGCGTCGGCGCCGAGCCGCCGCAACACCTCCACGGTGGCGGTGGCGTTGCCGGTGATCAGGGCGGTCGCGGGCGACGTACCGCCGAGCGCGGTCTCCAGGGCGGCGGCGATCCGGGCCGGTTCGAGCGCGCCGGGGTGCACCATGCCGTCGAGCGGACCGCCGTGCGCGGTGACGCAGGCCCGGAACGCGGCGGCCCGTTCCCGGCCGGTGAAGATGCGCTCGTGGTCGCCGATGTAGGCGATCCGCTGGTGACCGTGGAGGACGAGCTGGCGGAAGGCCAGGCCGATGCCGCCCGCGTTGTCGGAGAGCACGCAGTCGGCGGCCAGCCCGCCGGTGGGCCGGTCCACCGCGACCACCGGCAGGCCGGCGGCGACCTCGGCGGCCAGGTACTGGTGGTTGTCGCCGACCGGTTCGAGGATGAGCCCGTCCACCCGGCGCCGGCACATCGACATCACCGCCTCGCGCTCCCGCTCCTCCTCGTCCTCGGTGGACATCGCGAGCACGGTGAGCTGGGCCGTCCGGGCGGTCTGGTCGACGGCGCTGAGCACCGGGTGGGCGTCGGCCAGGTTGCGGACCGCCGCGCCGATGGTGCCGCTGACCCCCCGGCGCAACTGCCGGGCCCGCTCGTCGGGCTCGTAGTCGAGCGCGGCGATGGCCGCGCGGATCCGGCTGACCAGGTGCGGACCGACGGTGGGGTCACCGTTGACGACCCGGGAGACGGTGCGCAACGCCACCCCGGCCTCCTGGGCCACGTCCCGCATGGTCGGCCGCTTGCGGCGGCGGTGCCCGGCGGTGCCCTGCACCGTGCGCTCAGTCATCGCCGTGATTCTCCCTCTCCCGATCCGGGCCGTGCCGCCCGCACCCGATCAGTTTCGATCAGGGCAACAGTCTTGACACGACCCGGAAACTTCCTATCCTCGGGACAACGTTATCTCGACTCGCCATCCTGGAACCCTTCCGGGGTCTCCCGCCCGTCGGCCCGGGACCCCACCACCCCGCACACCACGATCGCCAGGAGGACCACCTTGATCCGCAAGCCCCTGTTGGCGGCGTGCCTCGTCGGCGCGCTCGCCCTCACCAGCGCCTGTTCCAGCAACGGCACCGGCGACGGTGGCGACAGCACGCTCACCTACCTGACCTTCGAGACCCCGAGCCTGACCTCCACCTTCTGGAACGACTCGATCGCCGCCGCCCAGGGACAGGCCGCCGGGGTGAAGATCAACCGGATCACCTCGCCGAACACCGACCGGGACGCGTACGCCAAGCAGCTCCAGGCCTCCGGTCAGTTCCCGGACCTGTTGCAGTCGATCACCCCGGCCAACTTCGTCGGCGCCGGCCTGCTCCAGCCGTACGACCAGACCTGGGTCGACGCCAACTTCCTGCTGCCGCAGGGCAACGCCCTCGAGGGCAAGGTGTACATCCCGCCGACGAACTCGCAGGTCATCCCACAGGTCTACTACAACAAGGAACTGTTCGCGAAGGCGAACGCCACCCCGCCGAAGACCTGGGCCGAGTTCCTGGCCGTCTGCGACAAGCTCAAGGCGGCCGGGATCAACCCGATCGAGCTCGGCGGCGCCGACCCGTTCGCGGCCGGCATGCCACTGGTCGGCATCATCAGCGCCGACGTGCTCGGCAAGAACCCGAACTGGCTCCAGGACCGGTACGCGGGCAAGGTCAAGTTCACCGACGACAACGTCGTCGCCGCCGCGAACAAGTACCGCACCCTGGTCGGCAACGGTTACTTCGACAAGGGCGCGCTCGGCGTCAAGTACGCCGACTCGATCACCCGGTTCACCGGCGGCAAGTCCGCGATGTACCCGATGGGGAGCTGGTTCCTCGGTTCGGTCCCGAAGGAGACGGCGGCGAACTTCGGCGTCTTCCCCTGGCCCACCGACGACGGGTCGCTGGTCGTCCCGTTCACCGTCGGCGGCTCGATGGCGATCAGCGCGAAGAGCAAGGACATCCCTGGCGCCACCAGGTTCGCCCAGGCGTGGTCGCTGGATCCGAAGAACCTCAAGGCCCTGATCGAGGGTGACGGCGCCTTCCCGATGCTCAAGGACAAGACCCTGGACGACTACGGCGTGACCGTGACCCAGGTCTTCAAGGAGTCGTACGCGTACGTCACCGACCAGAACACCAAGGTCAGCTCGATCGGCTGGGCCACCAACGACGACGCCCTGCCACCCGGGGTCAACAACGACTTCTACGCCGCCAGCCAGGCGCTGTTCACCAGCGACGACGTCAAGGGCGAGTTGGCCAAGCTCGACAAGTCCTGGGAAACCGCGACGAAGTAGCGCCACCGCGCGCCCACACCCCCTGGTAACAGCGACGACCGGGTCGGGGGAGAACAGCTGGACCCCCGGCCCGGGTTAAGGAAGTGAGATGCGGCCTCGGACGAGTCGAGCACGCAGGGAGAACAGCGGCCTCTTCGGCATCGCCGCGGTCGCCTTCGGACTGTACGTCTGCTTTCTCGTACTGCCCCTCCTGCTGAGCCTGCGCAGCAGTTTCACCAACGAGAACCCGCTCCGGGCGACGAGCAGCTTCGTCGGACTGGAGAACTACCGCGAGGCGTACGGGGACGAGCAGCTCCGGGCCAGCCTGGTCTTCACGCTCGTCCTGGCGGTCGGCGTCACGCTGGCGGCGAACGCGATCGGCGTGCTGTTCGCCCTGATGCTCAACCGGACCACCCTGAGCTACCGGGTGATGCGGACCGTGGCCTTCCTGCCGCAGGTCCTCTCCGGGGTGATCGTCGGCTTCGTCTGGCAGACCATCCTGACCCAGGACGGCCTGCTCAACAACGTACTCCAGCGGCTCGGGCTGATCGACGAGCCGTTCGCCTGGCTGGGTAGCCCGAACGCCGCGCTCTTCTCGATCGGCGTGGTGGTCGCCTGGATCCTCAGCGGCTTCACCACCGTGGTCTACCTGGCGGCGTTGCAGAACATCCCGCTCGAACTGCACGACATGGCCGCCATGGACGGGGTCAACCGCCGGCAGCGGTTCTTCCGGGTCACCTGGCCGATGCTCGCGCCGGGGACCACGATCAGCGTCACCATCTCGCTGATCACCGTGCTCAAGCTCTACGACGTGATCGCCGTGCTCACCGGCGGCGGTCCGGCCAACTCCACCCAGTCCACCGCGCTCTACATCGTGCAGCTCGCCTTCACCTCGGACCGCTTCGGTTACGCCTCGTCGGTCGCGATGGTACTGCTCGTGCTCTCCGCGGTGATCGCGCTGACGGTGACCAACACGCTGCGCCGCCGAGAGGTGAACCTGTGACCGCCATCCGCCGGCTGCGACCCCGGGTACGCGTCGTCGTCGCGGCCGCCGTCATCCTGGTCTTCGTCGCGCCGATCTACCTGATGATCGTCAACGCCTTCAAGGCCCAGCCGGACATCCTGCGCAGCCCGGTCGCCCCGCCGCTCCCGCCGACCTGGCAGAACCTCGGCACCGCGCTGAGCCGGCCGGACAACCTGATCCAGCTCGGCCTGCGCAACTCGCTGGTGACCGTGGTCTGCTCGGTGGCCCTGCTGATCCCGCTCAGCGCGGCGTTCAGCTTCTACCTCTCCCGCCGCCGCACCCGGGCGCGGGCGGCGGTGCTGGCCCTGCTCGCCGCCGGGCTGATGATCCCGCCGCAGGTGATCCTGCTGCCCACCATCAAGATCCTCACCTGGTTCGGGCTGGACCACAGCTATCCCGGCCTGATCCTGTCCAACCTCGGCGGCGGCTACCTCTCCTTCGCGGTCTTCGTCTACGTCGGCTTCATGCGCTCGGTCCCCGAGGAGGTGATCCAGGCGGCCCGCCTGGACGGGGCCGGCGGGGTACGGATCTGGTGGCAGATCGTGATGCCGCTGGTCCGACCGGCCACCGCGACCGTGGCGATCTTCTCCTCGCTCTGGATCTGGAACGACTTCCTGAACCCGCTCTTCATCCTCGGCCCGTTGCAGGGCCAGACCATCACCACCGGCCTGTACCTGACGATTGGACAGTATTCCGTGGACTACGGGCAGTTGTTCGGCATCATGTTCCTCGCCGCGATCGTGCCGGTGCTGGGCTACCTGGCCGTGCAGAAGCAGTTCATCGCCGGGCTGACCGCGGGGTCGAGCAAGTGACCGCCGCCGCCGACACCGCCCGACGTACGCCGCACGACGACCGGCCGGTGGGCGTACCCGACCTGGACGAGGTGACCGGCGAGTGGGTCGACGCCGACGACCTCGCCCACCTGCCGTCGCTGCGCAACCAGCGGGGGCAGGGACACGTCAACCACGACCTCACCTCGCTCTCCTGGCTGGCGGCTCCGCCGTACTCGTTCGGCTACCACACCGGGGTACTGCGACTGGACGGCACGGTGCTGGACGCGCACCGGTTCCGCTGGAAGCCCTGGGGCGTGCAGCGTGAGCACCGCGACGCCGAGGTGTCGGTCCGTACCGACACCCGGATGGCGCTCGGCCGCGACCTGCTGCTCTGGCGGGTCGAGGTGACCAACGAACAGGCGCAGGCGGTCACGTACCAGCTCGACCAGGAGCTGTTCGCCCTGCTCGGCGAGGCGGAGGTGGGCTGGGGCTGGCTCTACGACGTGCCCTGGAGCAACGGCGACTACCACGACTTCATCACCCTGGAACGGATCCGGGACAACACCCGACCGGGCCGGGACGGGTCACCGTACCTGCTCGGGCCGGGTCCCCGGCGGGTGCGGCTGGGGCGGCCCCGACTGCCCGGCATCCAGCGCGACGAGGACAGCTCCCCGATGCTGATGCGCTACGAGCTGCCCCGACACGTCAGCCAGGACACCGTCTACCCACACCGGAGCGCCGTTCCGGGAGTGCTGCGGAACCTGCGCTGCGGCACCGACGAGGAGGGCGGCACCCTCCTCGACCTCGCCGGGCCGGTGGAGCTGGCCCCGGACACCCAAGTCGACCTGGACGAGTTCGAACTGCGCGACGGGCTGCTGGTGAGCTTCGAGTTCCGACCGGAGACGCTCACCGAACCGGGCGTCATCCTGACCCACGGCAACCACCCGGACTCACTGCAACTCGGGATCGACGCGGACGGGCTCTGGGTCGGCATCTCCGGCGAGACCGCTTACGCCGACACCCCGCTGCGGGCCGGCGAGTGGCACACCATCGCGGTGGTCCTCAGCGAAAACCAGGCCACCCTGCTGCTCGACGGTTGGCCGGTGGCCCGGACCGGCCACTGGACCCGGTCGGACCGCTGGCGGACCACGGTCGTCGACAACACCGTCCGGACCGCCGACGGCCGCTCGGCCGCTCGGGCGGCGTACGCCTTCTCGACCGCCCCGACCGAACTGACCGGACTCGGCGCCGGGGCACGCGCGACCTGGTCGCTGACGCTCGCCCCGGGCGAGACCCGCACGATCGGTGTGGTCTGCGCGTACGGCACCGACGCCGACGAGGTGCTGGATGTGGCGACCCGTACGGCGGCCGGCTTCGACGAGGCACTGGACGAGACCGAGCACGGAACGCGCCGGCTGTGGCGGAACATGTTCACTCCCGGCAACGAGGACTTCAGCGGGCACCTGCCGACGTTCGAGCCCGACGACCCGAAGCTGGGCCGCGCCTACTACATGGGTGCGCTCCTGGTGCTCTACATGCGCACCGTGCGGGCCAGCCCGACCGAACCGGTCTTCCTCACCGGCGGCCCCCGCCTCGGCCCGACCACCACGTTCTACTGGGACCACACCGAGTGGAGCCGGATGTACGCGCTGCTCGAACCGAGCGGACTGCGGGCGTGGCTGCTACGGGCGCTGGCCGGACCGTACCGTGACTCGTTCGGCTTCGACACCCGGCACGGCGGCCCGCTCGGCAACGAGTACGCCTCCACCGACTACGCCCTGTTCCGGCTGGTGGAGCACTATGTCTGCGTCACCGGTGAGCTGGCCTTCCTGGACGAGCCGGCCGGTACGGACACGGTCGGCGGCCACCTGGAGCGGCTCGCCCACGGCTGGCGGGACCGGCGTCGGGCCGCCACCGGCGGGGTGCTGGCCGACTTCGGCGACGACGCCTGGCGGGTGCTGGAGTGCGTGCCGAACTACCTGAACGTGATCGCCTCGCTCAACGCCGGGTACGTGGCGATGATGCGCTCCCTGGCCGAGTTGTTCCGGCTGCGAGGCCGGGAGGAGGAGGCGGATCGGGCACTGGAGCAGGCGGGGGCGCTGGCGGCCGGCGTGCTCGGTCTCTACGTCCCCGGCGGGCGCTGGTCGGTACGGCACCCGGAGCACACCGACACCATCGGGCACGTGCTCGACTTCGGCCTGGTCGCCTCGGCCATGCACGCGGACCTCTCCCCCACCCAGCGCGCGGAGATGGTCGACTTCGTCAGCGAGCACCTGCTCACCGGCGCCTGGATGCGTGCCCTGTCCCTGGACGACCCGGTCGCGGCGAGTTCCGACCGGCCGGACCACGGTGCCGGCGGGGCGTTCGGTGCCTGGCCCGGGGTGACCGCGCACGGGCTGGCCAAACTCGGCCGCCCGGACCTGGCCGTGGCGGTGCTGCGGGCGACCCCGGACGCGGCCTCCGGCGGGCTCTGGGGACAGGCGATGGAGATCGTCGACCGGGATCCGGACCGGTCCGGACGGCCGGACCGACGAGACCCCGCGAACATCCGGGTCCGGGTCGCCGAGCGGGGTGTCTCCAACCGCGACTCGATCGCCGGTGCCGCCACCGCCGAGGCGGTCCTCTCCGCCCTGTTCGACGTCAACCCGACCTTCGCCGACCTCGGCGGTGCCGTGGTCGGGCCGGGCGTCGTCCGCCGCCCCGGCGTCGGCGTGCTCTCGCACCTGAACGTCGCACCGGTACGGCCGGCGACGGAGCCGTACCACTAAGACCTCACCGGTCCGGCGCCCCCGCGTCGGCCCGGTGGGCACGGAAGACCCGCCCGTCCCAGAAAGGACATTCCGTGACCAGCAAACGGCAACAGCAGTACCGAAGGTCCCTCTCCACGGCCCTGATCCTCACCGTCGCCGGCACGATCGGCGTGGTGGTGCCCGCGCCGGCGCAGGCGGCACCGCCCACCCCGGAACAGCAGTGGGCCGCGATCCAGCAGTTGCTGGCCGGGGTCAAGGGGCGCTGGACCAACCAGGCGTACAGCGATTCGGTGTCGCGCACCATGCCGAACACCGCGCTGCTCGGCAACGGCGACGTCGGCGTCACCTCCGGCGGCGGCGACGGCTTCAAGACGTTCTACCTCTCCAAGGGGAACTTCTGGGCCGGCAACCCGAACCCCTCCCTGGGCGCGCTCGGCGGGGTGACGATCGCCCCGGTGACCAGCACCCCGTCGGGCAACCTGGCGCTCGGCTCGGTCGCCACCGCCTCCAGCGCCCACCCGAGCTTCCCGGCCAGCCGGGCGGTGAACGGGCAGTGGGGCTCCGGCTACGAGGGCTGGGTCTCCGAGGTCGGCAAGCCACAGACGATCACGCTGGACCTCGGCGCGGTCCGCAGCATCGGCCGCTACGTGATCCGGCACGACGCCGCGGCCCGGCCGAACGAGACCGCGAACACCACGAAGAACTTCGTGGTCCAGATCGGCGACGGCTCGGCCTGGACCACGGTCGACACCGTCACCAACAACGTCGCGAGCGTCACCGACCGGTCGATCACGGCGACCGGCGGACGCTACGTCCGCGTCACCACCAGCGAACCGACCCAGGGTACGACGCCCGACTCGATCAACAACCCGCGCGCCCGGTTCGGCCAGATCGAGCTGTACGCGCCCGGCTCCACACAGCCACCGCCGTCCGGTCCGTTCCTGGAGGAGCAGAACACCCTCACCGGTGAGATCACCACCTCGATGACGATCGGCGGGGTGCCGGTGGCGATGAAGACCTGGACCGCCGCCAACGACAACCTGGTGGTGACCCAGATCCAGTCGCTCGGCTCGACGTCCACCCAGCTACGGGCCCAGACCTGGTCCGGCTCGCAGGACGCCAAGCCGGGCTTCACCAACACCGCCGGGGTCACCGGCAGCACCACCTGGGCCAGCCGGACCACCCCCACCGGCTCCCGTTGGGTCTCCCGGGCCGCGCTCGCCACCCGGCTGGTCGGCGCGACCCCGGTCGGTACGCCGACCGCCAGCGGTGCCACCGCGACCCAGGTGTTCAACCTGCAACCGGGGCAGACCATCCAGTTGGTGACCGGCGTGGCCGGTGGCGGGCAGAACCCGGCCGACCCGACCCCGGCCGCGCGGGGCCTCGCCGACGGGCAGAGCGCCGGCAGCCTCGGCACCCTCTACAACCAGCACCTGGAGTGGTGGAAGCAGTTCTGGCTGAGGTCGTACGTCGACCTCGACGACGACACGCTCGAACGCTTCTACTACGGCTCGCAGTACCTGCTCGGCTCGTCCAGCCGGGCCGGCAAGACCGCGCCGGGCCTGTACGGCATCTGGGCCACCACCGACTATCCGATGTTCAGCGGCGACATGCACCTGAACTACAACTTCATGGCCAACTTCTACGGCACCTACTCCAGCAACCGCGCCGACCTGGCGCTGCCGTACCACGACCTGCTGCTGGCGTACGTGCCGGAGGCCCGGCGGCGGGCCCAGCAGGACCTGCGCCGGGTCAACCCCAGCTACGTCAACAGCCGCTTCCCCAGCGGCGGGGTGCCGAGCGGCCTGCTCTTCCCGGTCGGCATCGCACCGTTCGGCGCCACCGCCGACGACAACTACCACCAGCAGGTCGCGAACTCGCTCTTCGCCGCCACCCAGTTCATCGCCTACTACGACTACACCCAGGACCGGGCCTTCCTGACCGGTAAGGCGTACCCGTTCCTGAAGGAGGTGGCCGCGTTCTTCACCCACTACCTGGAGTTCGACGCGGCGTCGCAGCGCTACCGGCTCTACGCCGGTCCGCACGAGGGCACCTGGTCACGCAACTCCAGCCCGGACATCGGGCTGCTGAAGTACCTGCTCTCCGCACTGATCGACGCGAGCGTGACGCTCGGCGTCGACGCGGGTGACCGGGCCACCTGGACCCAGATCCGGGACCGGCTGCCGGCCACCCCGACCACCACCCACAACGGCCAGACCGTCTTCGCCCTCGCCGACCCCGGTACGATCACCGGCCCGGACACCCGCAACATCCGGCCGGGCGACAACACGGTGAACCTGGAGTTCATCCACCCCGGCGAGGTGCTGGGCATCAACTCGCCGGCCGCCGACCGGCAGATCGCGATCAACACCCTGAACGCGATGAACTCGTGGGGGCAGGACAACAGCTTCCCGAAGGTCTTCACCCAGGCGGCCCGGGTCGGCTACCCGGCACAGAGCCTGATCGACCAGCTCAAGAACCAGATCAACACCAAGATGACGGCCAACCTGCGGATCGGCGACCCCTTCCACGGTCTGGAGAAGGCCGGCGCGACCGAGGCGGTCAACAACCTGCTGCTACAGAGTGACGGCGGCGTGCTCCGGCTCTTCCCGGTCTGGCCGAGCAACCGGAACGCGAGCTTCGTGAAGCTGCGGGAGAAGGACGCCCTGGTGGTGTCGAGCGCGTTCCAGGCCGGGCGGGTGACGTACGTCGACATCACCAGCGAGGCCGGACGGACCGTACGTCTCCAGCACCCGTGGCCGGGACAGACCATCGTGGTCGGTCAGGTCGGCGGGGGCACGGTGGCGCACACGGTCAGCGGGAACGTGATCACCTTCCCGACCCAGGCGGGGGCGACCTACCGGATCACCGCCCCCTGACCCGTCACCACCGACCGGTACGCCCGGTCGACCCCCGATGCCGGGGTCGACCGGGCGTTTCCGCACCGGCCGCCGAGCCCCACCGGGCACCCGGCTGGACAACGCCGGGTCGCGGGCCGCCCGCTCGGCGGAAGTCGACGGTCCCGCCTGCCGCGCGGGGGTATCCTGATCGGGACAAATCAGCCCACCCACCGGACGGTTGACCGTGCCTGACTACCCGCAGATGATCGTCCCGGTCGACCACGTCGAACCCGCGCCCCGGCGGGTCCGGGGGATGCTGGGCGGCCGGACGCTGTTCGACACCACCCGGGCCAGGTACGTGTGGGAGTGGCCGAACTATCCGCAGTACTACATCCCGCTGGCCGACGTACGCGCCGACATGCTCGTCGACGAGCGGCATTCGGAGCGACTGCGTCGGGGCACCGCCCACCGGCACGGTCTGCGGGTCGGCGACGCCGTCCGGGGCGAGTCCGCGTGGGTGTACACCGGGGACGTCCTGGCCGGCCTGGCGGAGACGGTACGGTTCGAGTGGCAGGCGCTCGACGCCTGGTACGAGGAGGACGAGGAGGTCTTCGTCCATCCCCGCAACCCGTACGCCCGGGTCGACGCCATCCGGTCGAGCCGACGGGTGCGGATCGAACTCGACGGGCTGGTGCTGGCCGAGTCGTCGGCGCCGGTGACGGTCTTCGAGACCGGGTTGCCGACCCGCTACTATCTCGACCGCACCGAGGTGGACTTCACCCACCTGGTCCCGAGCGACACCGTCACCCAGTGCCCGTACAAGGGCCGGACCAGCGGTTACTGGTCGGTGCGGGCGGGCGGGACGACGTACCCGGACCTGGCCTGGTCGTACGACTTCCCGACCCGGCAGCTCACCCCGGTCGCCGGCCTGGTCGCCTTCTACAACGAGAAGGTCGACACCTTCCTGGACGGCGAGCACCTCCCCCGCCCCACCACCCACTTCTCCTGACCCGTCCCGGCTTCACGATCAGTGCTGCCTGGCGGAAGCCCGACACGGGGCGGGTGGGGATGGCGATCACCCGTTGGATACCGGCCATAATGGACGGATGGTCAAATGGGAGTACGCGTTGCTGGTCCGACGTCGGGTGGGCGAGGGCAGGAGGTTGGATCTGACCTACATCTGGTACGGCCCCGACGGCTCCAGACGGGACGTCTCGGCGTTCGGGGACACGGCGATCGCGCACCTCAACCGGGTCGGCGCGGAAGGCTGGGAGCTGGTCTCGGCGGCCGAGGACATCAACAACCAGGAGAGCACGTTCGAGGTGCACCGCTACCACCTCAAGCGGCCCCTGCCCTGAACCGAGCGTCACCCGGGCGGCGGGGCGCCCCACCGCCCGGGTGACCCGGTCGAGAGTCCCGGCCGGACCCGACCGGTCACCAGGCCGACGGTACGTAGTCCTTCAGGAAACACCCGTGGAGATCCTCGCCCAGCTCTCCCCGGACGATCGGGTCGTACACCCGGGCCGCGCCGTCGACCAGGTCCAGCGGCGCGTGGAAGCCCTCGTCGTGCAGCCGCGCCTTCACCGGGTGTGGCCGCTCGTCGGTGATCCAGCCGGTGTCCACGCTGGTCATCAAAATGCCGTCGGCGAGCATGTCGGCGGCGCTGGTGCGGGTCAACATGTTCAGCGCGGCCTTGGCCATGTTGGTGTGCGGGTGCCCGGCCCCCTTGTAGCCCCGGCCGAACTGCCCCTCCATCGCCGACACGTTCACCACGTACTTGCGCCGGGCCGGCGCTGCCGCCAGCGCCGCGCGCAGCCTGCTGACCAGCACGAACGGCGCGGTGACGTTGCAGAGCTGCACCTCGAGCAGTTCGACCGGGTCGACCTCGTGCACCCGCTGCGACCAGCTATTTTCCGGGGCGAGGTCGGGTATGAGCCCGCCGGCGTCGATCGCGGTCGCGGCGGCCACCCGGTCCAGCGAGGCGGACCCGCTGGTCAGGGCGAGTGCGGTCAGCTCGTGCGGGGCGAGCGTCTGACGCTGCTGGGGCAGCGCGACGGCGGCGGCGAGCGCCGCCGGTCCGGCGCTGTGGTGGCCGAAGGTGACCAGTTCCGGCAGCGGCCCGTCCGGCAGCGGCGCCGACTCGGCGGCGGTGAGCTGCGCGTACGCCCCGGCGGAGCGACGTACGGTCTGGGCCGCGTTGTTGATCAGGATGTCCAGCGTCCCCTGCGCGCTGACCGAGTCGGCCAGCGCCACCACCTGGGCCGGGTCGCGCAGGTCGATCCCGACGATCCGGAGCCGGTGCAGCCACTGGGCGCTGTCCGGCATGGCGGCGAAGCGGCGCACCGCGTCGTTGGGGAACCGGGTGGTGACGGTGGTGTGCGCGCCGTCGCGCAGCAGTCGCAACGCGATGTACATGCCGATCTTGGCGCGACCGCCGGTGAGCAGCGCCCGTCGCCCGGTCAGATCGGTACGGGCGTCGCGGCGGCTCCGATTGGTGGCCGCGCAGGGCGGGCAGAGCTGGTGGTAGAAGGCGTCGACCTCGACGTACCGCTCCTTGCAGATGTAGCAGGCGCGGGCCCGACGCAGCGTGCCGGCCAGCGGCGCCTCGGTCGACGAGGCGAGCGGCAGCCCCCTGGTCTCGTCGTCGATCCGGCCGGGGGCGCCGGTGGCGGTCGCCGCCGTCACCGCCCGGTCGGCGGCGGCCACCTCGGCCTGGCGCTCCTTGCGCCGACGTTCCTTCACGCTCTTGAAGATCCGGGCGGTCGCCACCCGCACCCGCACCGCGTCCGGGTGGTCCACCGGCAGTCCGTCCACCGCCGCGAGCACCCGCAGGCAGGTCTCCAGCTCCGCCGGATCGATCCCCACGGGCGCTTCGCCAGCCCCACTCCGCTCACTTGCCGTCATGCCGCGCTGCCGCTCCGTACCTTGTGTGTTCATCGTCGGTGACCCCGGAACTGTACGCGAGACCGGGTCGTCCTCAGGACGGTCCGGGTCGGCGGGGGTAACGGATCAGCAGGCTCGCCCGGACCTCCTCCGCTCCGACGACGGCGTAGCCGTGCGGCACGTCGGACCGCCAGGAGATGTGCTGGCCCGCTCCGGCGAGCAGCGGCGCGTCCGTCGGCCCGGCCCGGAGCACCCCGGCGAAGACGGTGATGTGCTCGGTCACCCCGAGGTGGTGCGCGGGCGCGACCTGCACCGGTCCGGGCAGTACCCGCAGGTGGAACAGCTCGTACGTGGCCGCCTCCTCCTCGAACATCTCGAGCAGCGTGCCGATCACCGCCCGGCCCCGTACCACCGGCGGCGAGGTTGTTTCCGTCTGGTCGGCGGGCGTGGCGAGCACCGCCGTCAGCGGTACGCCGAGCTGCGCGGTGACCGCGTTGAGCGTCTCCAGGGTCGGGTTGCGGGTGCCGACCTCCAGACCGGAGAGCGTGGCCTTGCCGATGCCCGCCCGGCGGGCGAGCGCGGACAGGGAAAGCCCCCGCGCCTCGCGCAGTCGGCGCAGCCGGCGCCCCACGTCGGCCCCGGGCGGGCCTCCCACGGTTTCGTCCATGGCGCTATTCTCCAGAACTCCGGTGTTCCGTTTACGGAACACCGGACCGGGCCGACCCCTGGGCGGACGTTGCCACGGGTCCCGGTCGGGTCGGCGTCGACAGTGGGAGGAATCCTCATGACCCGCCTGCTCCAACCGGTCCTGGCCGGTCTCTTCTCCGCGCTGGTGGGGTTCGCCAGCACCTTCGCGGTGGTCCTGGCCGGTCTGCGCGCGGTCGGCGCGGACCAGCGGCAGGCCGCCTCGGGTCTGCTCGCCCTCTGTCTGGCCATGGGCCTGGTGTCGATCTGGCTCGGCGTACGGCAGCGCATGCCGATCGCCCTCGCCTGGTCGACGCCGGGCGCGGCGCTGTTGGTCGCCACCGGCACCGTCGAGGGCGGGTTCGCCGCCGCCGTCGGCGCGTTCCTCCTCTGCGGACTGCTGATCACGGTGTCCGGTCTGGTCCCGCCGCTCGGGCGGGCGATCGCGGCCATCCCCGCGCCGGTGGCCAGCGCGATGCTGGCCGGGGTGCTCTTCGACCTCTGCCTCGCCCCGGTGCACGCGCTGGTGGAGGTGCCCCTGATGGCGGCGCCGGTCGTGCTCACCTGGGCCGTGCTGACCCGGTTCGCCCGGCAGTGGGCGGTGCCGGCGGCACTCGCGGTGGCGGCGGTGGTGATCGTGCTGACCGCACCGGTCGGTGGTCTGGCCGAGGCCGACCTCCGCCCCACCGTCGAGCTGACCACGCCCGCCTGGAGCCTGTCGGCGACGGTCAGCCTGGCCCTACCGCTCTTCCTCGTCACGATGGCGTCCCAGAACGTTCCCGGCATGGCGGTGCTGGCCAGCTTCGGTTACCGGCCGTCGCTGCGGTCGGTCCTGGTCGGCACCGGGCTGGCCAGCACCGCCGCCGCACCGCTGGGCGGCCACGCGGTCAACCTCGCCGCGATCACCGCCGCCCTGGTCGCGGGACCGGACGCGGACCCCGATCGTGGCCGGCGCTGGATCGCCTCGGTCACCACCGGGGTCGCCTACCTCCTGCTCGGCCTCGGGTCCGGGCTGGCCACGGCCCTGGTCCTGCTGGCGCCGCCGGTGCTGGTGGAGGCGGTGGCCGGGCTCGCCCTGCTGGGGGCACTCGGCGCGGCGATCGCCGGGGCGGTCGCCGATCCCGCCGGCCGGTCGGCGGCCGTGGTCACCCTCGTGGTGACCGCGTCGGGGCTCACCGTGCTCGGTCTCGGGGCCGCGTTCTGGGGTCTGCTCGCCGGCTGTCTCTTCCTGTTGCTCGACCGGAGACGACCGGCGTCGGCGGTGGTGCCGGGCAAGGACCACCCGAGGTCGGCGGTCGACGCCGCGCGCCCGGGTGGTGGCCGGACGGACCCGGCCGAGCCGGCACGGGTGCCGCCGGCACGGAGCGAGTGAGCGTACGGAGGGGTCAGGGAGCGGTGACGACGGGCAACGTACGCAGCTCGCCCATCGTGTACTTGACCACCTGCTCGATCAGCTTGATTCCGTCCGCCTGCTTGACGTGGTCGTCGGAGAGGACGGCGATGAGCCAGTCGTGGCCCGGCTCGACCAGGCGGCCGATGCTGTTGACCTGCCAGCGGCCCTTGTTCGCGTCGTCCGGCACCCAGCCGTTCTTGACGAAGACGTCGGTGGTCGCCGTGCTCGCCGCGGCCGGGACCCCCCAGCGCTGGGTCGAGTCGACCTGACCCATCAGATCGAGGATCAGCTCGCGGCTGGTCGGGGTGAGCGGGCCGTCGGTGCCGGAGATGTCGGAGAGCAGCTTGATCTGGTCGCCGCTCGTGGTGCTGGTCATGCCCCAGTGCACGTCGGCCTTGGTCTGGGTCAGACCGAGCTTCTTGTTCGCGGCGTTGAGCCCGGAGACGCCACCGATCTTGTTGAACAGCGCGGTGGCCGAGTCGTTGTCGCTGATCACGATCATCTTCCGGGCGCGTTCCCGGTCGGCGGCGGTGATCTGCCTGCCCTGGTCCTGTAGGCGCAGCATCAGCGCCGCGAGGATGTCGACCTTGACGATGCTGGCGGTCTGGAAGGCCCGCGAGCCGATGGTGAGGTCGGTCGTGGTCGACAGGTCGCGTACGGAGATCGCGACCCGGGCGTTGGTCTGTGTGACGTACGCCTCGATCCGGGTCTGCGCCTCGGCGAAGTAGTCCGGGGTGGGGCTCGGAGTCGGGCTCGGAGCGTCCTGGACGCTCGACGAGGTCACGCCGGCGGCCTCCGGGAACTGCAACACCACGCCGGTGCCGAGCGCGCCGACTCCGGCCACCGCCACCAACGTCGAGCTGATTACCTGCCGCCGCGACAGCCCACGTCGCCGGGTACCTCTAGGCACGGTGAGCAACCTCCCCTGAACGAGCTGCGCCAGTTACGTTCCGTGACGACAGGGCCTCGCTGGTCGGACTTATGCGGAGGCTGGAAGCCCCGGCGCAGGACCGACTTCCTGCAGCGTTCATCGATCTCCCCAGTCGCGCGTCACCGACCCTACATTCAGTACGCGGTGAAGACGAAGTCGGATCAGTGGGAAGTTTCACCGCGCGCCCCGGATATCGCGCTTGTCACAGTTGGGAAGTGACTGTGCGTACAGTTGAGCATCTTTCGGATAAAGCGGAAGATGAGCCAGTTTCGAATCACTCGGTCGACGTACGCCGACCGGCGTGGGAGCTGCTGACGCGCCGTGGGACGCCTCGGCCCCTGGCGAGGAGCGGTCCGGGGGTGACCGCGAGAATGGATCGAGTCGTGCCGAACCGGAGGGACGGGACCACCATGTTCGTCAAGGTGTGCGGGCTGCGGACCAGCGAGGACGTCCGGGCCGCCGTCGGGGCCGGCGCCGACGCGGTCGGCTTCGTGCTCACCGCGAGCCCCCGCCGGGTGACCCCCGAGCAGGCGCGGGAACTGGGCGAAACCGTGCCTGCGGGGGTGCTGACCGTCGGGGTCTTCCGGGGCGAGCCGGTCGAGGTGGTCCGGGCCGCGGTCACCACGTCCGGCGTACGGGCGGTCCAGCTCCACGGCGACGAGCCCGCCAGCCACTACAGCGCGCTACGGGACCTGGGGGTTCCGCTGATCCGGGCCACCTCCCCCGGTGACGGGACCGATCTCCGGCTCGGCGCCCTCGGCGAGGACCTGCTGCTGGTCGACTCACCGCAGCCGGGCTCCGGCGCGGCCTGGGACTGGACCACGCTGGACCGGGCCACGCTCGACGGGCGGTGGTTGCTCGCCGGCGGTCTGCACCCCGGCAACGTGGCCGCCGCGATCGACGCCCTGCGTCCGTGGGGGGTCGACGTCTCCAGCGGGGTGGAGCAGCGGCGCGGGGTGAAGGACGCGTCGCTGATCCAGGCGTTCCTCGACGCCGTACGGGCGCGGGTCGGGCAGAACCGAACCGGTCGCGGTCGGCTATAAGTAGCGGATGGAGTTTCCCGCGTACCTCGCCACCATGCCGATGCACGCGATCACCGAGATCCACGGGGAGGCCGGGCTCCGGGAGCGGTTCCGGCTGGAGATCCAGCGCTTCGAACCGGCCGACCGGGACCGGCTCACCGCCGCCCTCGACCTCGCCGGCGAACTGCACCGGTCCGACCGCCGGGTCCGGGAGCCGTACCTCAACCACCTGCTGCGGGTGAGCATCCGGATGCTGCACCACTACGACGTACACGATGTCGACGTGGTGGTCGCCGGTCTGCTGCACGACGCGGTCGAGGACCACCCGGCGGAACTGGCCGGGACCACTGCCGGCGACGCCGACCCCACCGAGGCCGCGCTCGACACGCTGGCGCGACGATTCGGCCCCCGGGTCGCCCGCCTGGTCGGCGCGGTGACCAATCCGGCGTACGCACCGGACCGGGACCGGAACACCCAGTACCGCGAGCACGTGGCGAGCAGCCTCGACCGGGAGCCGTGGGCAAGGGTGATCAAGGTGTCGGACTTCACCGACAACGGGGTCGGGGTCATCCACACGACCGGCCCGAAGGTGGTCTCGTCGGCGCGCAAGTACCGGCCGCTGGTGCCGGTGTTCCGGGAGCTGATCGGCCGGGCGGACACGCCGCTGTCAGATCGGGTGAAGCAGCACATCTTCCAGCAACTCGACCTGGCCGAGGAGCGGTTCAGCGCGATCCTCGACCAGCCCGCGCCGACCGCCTGAGTCGCCATTCGACCGGGGCGAACTCTCGCCACACCTATGCAAATGAATCAAATATTCGGCGAATAACAGAAATTCCGGAATTCTGACCGAGTAGTGCGAGCGGACGGACCAACCAGGTAATGATCTTTAGGGCAGTCTTAGGGCTGGCCCAAGCCTGTTGATCAGGGAAGCGGAGATCGGGAGAGTCGGACCGGCACCCGCCGCAAGACCCCTTTTCAGGAGGCACCTCAATGTTCCACGTGAGAGTCCGTCGATGGCGCCTGGTGGCCTTGTCCGTCAGTGTCACGGCCCTCACCATGCTGGCGACCGGCTGCGGACCGAAGGGGCCGATCACCGGAATGCCCACACCCTCGGCGCAGTCCAGCACCGCGGACACCGGCCAGGAGACGGCACCGGGCCAGACTCCCGGCACCTCGGCCTCCCCCGGCAACACGGCGGGTAGCACACCGTCGGGCGCGCCGTCCGCCTCCTCGTCCGCACCGAGCGGTCAGGGTGGCTGGATCCCGGCCCCCAACCCGGTGAAGAACGTGAAGCCCTCGCACGAGGTACCGCCGAACAAGGGCGGCTTCCACGAATTCCAGGCCAACTGCTCGGTCAGCCGCACCAACCTCGGCGACGACCCGATCGTCTTCCCGAACCTCGCCGGTGCCTCGCACTCGCACACCTTCATGGGCAACACCACCACGAACGCGGCCTCGACCGTCGAGTCACTCCGCAAGGGCAAGACCACCTGCAAGGCCAAGGGTGACCTGTCCGCGTACTGGATGCCGACCCTGCTCAACGGGAACACCGAGGTCAACCCCGAGGGCCTGCAGACCATCTACTACAAGGCCGGGGTCACCGACTACCGCACCGTGCGCCCGTTCCCGACCGGCCTGCGCTACGTCGTCGGCAACGCCAAGAACCTCGACGCCGACAAGTTCCTCGCCGCCACCGAAGAGGGCTTCGAGTGCGGTGACAGCTACAAGAACAAGAACATCCCGCTGACCTGCTCGTCCGAGCGCAGCGTCAAGCTCAACATCCGCTACCAGGCGCCGAGCTGCTGGGACGGACTGCACCTCGACTCCCCCGACCACCAGAGCCACATGGCGTACCCGGTCGACACCCACAAGGCGTCCGGCTGGGTCTGCCCCGACACCCACCCCGTCGCCGTACCGAAGCTCGAGTTCAAGATGGCCTGGCCGGTCAACGGCGACATGTCCAAGGTCCGCTTCGCCAGCGGCGCCGGCCCGACCTTCCACTACGACTTCTTCAACGCGTGGGACGAACGGACCCTCGCCGCCATGATCAACGGCTGCATCGTCGCCGCCCGGCAGTGCGACGCCCAGGGACACGACGGCCGCGACGACCAACAACCCGCACCGTACGTCCTGAACTCCGACTACCTCCTGCCCTGACGCGGACAGGTTCCGGCGGCGAGGGGTGGGGCGACCCGCCACGCCCCTCGTCCCGGTGCCGCCGGTCGGGACCGGGGCCGGCAGCGCGGGGACCCCTTCCAGCGCCACCGCGTGGCCGCTGCTGCTGGTCGCGGTCTTCGCACCGCTGGCGATCCGCCGCTACCGGCGGCTGAGCCGCTGACCGGTCGGGTCGCCCGCTCGAACCGACTCACCGAACCGTCACCCCACGGGATCGCCGGCAGTCCACGGGCGGTCGCCGTGAACCGGGGAGGGTCGCGGACCGTTGTGGGGTGCGGATGTCGGTCGTCGAGGAGGGTGAGCTGTGCGGGCAGGTGCTGGCGGGAACACCGTACGACGCCTCGGCCGGCTGGTCGCGGCGGCGCGGCGGGCACCGGTTGGGCGATCCCCGCTCGGTCCGCGACTGCGCCGGACGGTCGCCCTCACCGCCGTACTGGCGATGGTCGGGGTGTGCGCGGTCGCGGCGGGCTCCGGTTTCGGTGCCGCGACCGCGGAGGAGACCGGCCTTCGCGCCCGACCGGTGCCGGCCGCGCGCGTGTCG
Organism: Micromonospora sp. NPDC050397; assembly: GCF_044901685.1. Lineage (NCBI taxonomy): Bacteria > Bacillati > Actinomycetota > Actinomycetes > Micromonosporales > Micromonosporaceae > Micromonospora > Micromonospora sp. NPDC050397. The sequence goes on along the minus strand of NZ_JBJDPS010000001.1, from coordinate 717,378 downwards.
ACCATCGCGTCGGCGGCGCTCTCCTGCCCGGCGTTGAGCCCGGCCCGGGTCGCCGCCCAGCTCATGGCCGCCTCCGGGTTCGAGATCAACCTGAGGGTCGACGGCAGCGCCGGAGCGGCCGGTATCGCCGGGTTGCCGGAGACCACCTGGCAGGCGTGGGCACCGTGGCCGAGGGCTCCCCGGCTGGACGTCGACGCCAACATCGTGGCCCTGGCCCATCACATGTGCGACCTGGTCGGGCAGGTACGTCAGGCCGGCGTGGCCGGCGACCCGTGGCGCCTGGCCCTGGCCGCGTACCGGTCCGGGCTGCCGGCGGTACGCGCCTCGGGCGGCGTACCACCGCAGGCGGACCGGTACGTCGAGACGGTCACCGCGTACGCCACCTGGTACGAGCACCAGCCCGACCTCTCCGCCGGCAGCCCGGCACCGGTCGCCCGCGCGGTCGGTGTGGTGCCCACTCCCGGCACCGCGCCGGTTCCGGTACCGGACGACTACGTGCCGCTGGTGCTGGCCGCCGGCAAGGTCTGCGCGACGGTCACCCCGGCCCGGGTGGCGGGCCAGCTCATGGCCTCCTCCGGGTTCAACCCGAACCTGCTCAGTGCCGGCGGCGGGCAGGGCGTCGCCCAGTTCTCGCCCCAGATCTGGTCCCGGTACGCACCCCCGGGTGGCTCCCCGTGGGATCCGCGTACCGCCGTTCCGGCGCTCGGCCAGGCGATGTGTGCCCTCACCCGGGAACTGTCCGGGCTGGGTCCGGACCCCTACCCGGTGGCGCTCGCCGCGTACCACTGGGGCACCGACGTGGTCCAGCAGGCCGGCGGCCTGCCGGACGCCCCCGGGCTGCGGGAGCACACCGGCATGGTGCTGGCGTACGCCGAGCACTACGCGCACGACCCCCGCCTCGGCGGTCCGCCCGCCGGGGCCCCGGCCGGGACCCCGGCCGCTCCGGGCGGCAGGCCGCCGGCAGCCGCCGGGGCCGCCCCGGGCCGGACGCCACCGGCGGCGCCACCGCCCGCCGCACCACCACCGGCCGCACCACCGCCGGCCGCGCCACCGCCGGCCGCACCGCCACCGGCGAAGCCTCCGGCGGCCAACCCGCCGCCCACCACGACCAAGCCCGCCACCGGCGGCGGGTCCGGCGTCCGGATCCGTGGGTACGCCGACAAGTGCGTCGACGCGCCGAGTTCGGCCGACGGCACCCCGCTACGGCTGTACACCTGCAACAACTCGGCGAACCAGAAGTGGACGTTCGCCTCCGACGGAACCATCCGGGCCTTCGGCAAGTGCATGGACGCCGCCTGGGCGTCGACCGCCAACGGAACCACCGTGCAACTCGCGAACTGCAACGGCGGGGCCGCCCAGCGGTTCACCCTCAACGCCGCCCACGACCTGGTGAACCAACCGGCGGACAAGTGTGTCGACGTCCGGGACTTCAACACGGGCAACGGTGCCCGGTTGCAGCTCTGGCAGTGCAGCGGCGACGCCAACCAGAAGTGGTGGCGTGCCTGACGGTCAGGAACGCGTCGGGGCCGCACCCGGATCGACCTCGTCGACGCCCAGCCGGCTCATCCCGGTGAGCAGCGGCCCGAGCCGGTCGGACTCGTCCTGGCAGGGGGCACACCCCGCGAGGTGTCGCTCGAAGGCGGCCTCGCCGTCGGCGTCGAGGGCGCCGAGCAGGTAGAGCGCGACCTGGTGCGGTGGCGCGGGGTGGTCGTCGTCGAGGTCAGTCATGGGTCCGCCGGCTCTGCTCGGTGTCGTCACACCCGGAGGTGTCACCGTCAAGGCTAGGTCGCGGCGTGATCTCCCGGAACGGCCAGGTCAGTCGGAATCTGTCGAGCCGACGACAGCCCGCAGCGCGCGGAGCCCGTAGTGTGCGCGGGACTTGACCGTGCCCTCGGGTATGCCCAGTCGGGCGGCTACCTCGCCGGTGGAGAGACCGTGGAAGTAGAGGTCGATCAGGACCGTACGGTGCTCCACCTTCAGCTTGGGCAACGCCTCGCGTACGGTGTGCGCGGCCACCACCTCCTCCATCGCGTCGGTGGCGGCCGGCAGGCGGGACATGTCGATGACGCCCACCTCGGTCGGCCGGGCCTGTCGGGCCCGGGCGGCGTCGATCGCGATCCGTCGGGCCACGGTGAACAACCACCGGCGCTGCGACTCCCGGTCCGCGGCGAGCACGTCGATGCTGCGCCAGGCCCGCACCATCGTCTCCTGTAGCAGGTCCTCGGCGAGGTGCCGGGCGCCGAGCGTCAACCGCAGCAGGAAACGGAAGAGCGGGTCGGCGTGCGTCTCGTACAGGACCACCATCCGGGCGTCGGTCATCCGCCGGTCCGGTGGTGGTGCCTCGGCCGCGTCATGGACGCTCACGTCCGACGCCGTCGTGCAAGCCTCATTGGACACCGCAGCCACCGAGCCGCCTCCCACCCGCCTGAGCCGTCGGGCGGGCCGCCCGATGCCAGCCGCCACGGTCCGTCGCCCGGTCTGACCGAGGGTAGAGAGAAGGAGACCTATAAATGTCTTGGAGATGAATGTTGGTGTCCGGCAACGGTTTTCCGGGTCACCATCTGAATTGGACGGCGCTTCAGACGTTGGCGGTGAGCACCGCCGTCACGTCCGAGACCCGCAGGATTCGCAGATCGTCCACACTGGGCGTCGCGACCGACCGGAGCCGACCGGCCTGGCGGGTGACGGCCTCGTCGAGCAACTGCCGGGCGTACCGGCCGTTGCCGAACGCGCGCCCGGTCGGGACCGACTCGAAGTGGGCCCGCAGCGCCACCAGCGTGTCCCCGGGGCACTCGTACCCGCTCGACCGGGCCAACCCCTCGAAGATCGCCACCAGCTCGTCGGCCTGGTAGTGGGCGAAGTGGATGTGCCGGGTGAAGCGCGACTGGAGACCGGCGTTCGCGGCCAGGAACGAGGCCATCTCCTCGTCGTACCCTGCCGCGATCACCACCACCTCGTCGCGGTGGTCCTCCATCAGCTTCACCAGCGTGTCGATCGCCTCCCGCCCGAAGTCGTTACGACTCTCCGGCGGGGCGAGCGTGTACGCCTCGTCGATGAACAGCACCCCACCCCGGGCCCGCTCGAACGCCTCCCGGGTCCGGTGCGCGGTGTGACCGACGTACTCGCCGACCAGGTCGGCGCGGGCCACCTCGACCAGTTGTCCGCCGGTGAGCACGCCGAGCGCGGTCAGCAGCCGCCCGTAGAGCCGGGCCACCGTCGTCTTGCCGGTGCCGGGCGGCCCCGAGAAGACCAGGTGCCGGGAGACCGGCGGCACCGGCAGCCCGGCCCGGACCCGGGCCCGTACGTTCGCCAGCAGGTCGATCAGATCGGACACCTCACGCTTGACCCCGGCCAGCCCGATCATGTTGTTGAGCTGGGCCAACAGCGCGTCGACCTCGGCCGTACGGGGTGCACCGGCGGTCACCGCCGACGCCACCGCCCCCAGGTCCTGGGGCAGCAGTTGGGCCAGTTCGACGCCGGAGGAGTCGCCGGCCTCGGAGAGCCGGTACGCCTGCCGCCCGATCATCTCCTCGAACACCTTCCGAGCCACCCGGGCGTTGCCGAACGACTCCGTCCTCGGCATCGTGTCGAACAACCCGGCCAGCGCCAGCCTGGTGTCGTACTCCAGCGAGTAGTGGTGGGTGCTACAGAGCCGCTCCACGATCGTGACCAGCTCGTCGGTGGTGTAGCTGTCGAACTCGACGGTGCGGGAGAACCGGGACGCGAGCCCCGGGTTCGAGGCCAGGAACGTACGCATCTGCGGCGAGTAACCGGCGACGATGACGACGACCTCGTCGCGGTGGTCCTCCATCAGCTTCACCAGCGTGTCGACCGCCTCCCGGCCGAAGTCGTGCCCGGAGCCGCCCTCCACCGCGGCCAGCGCGTACGCCTCGTCCAGGAAGAGCACACCGCCGATCGCCTCGGTGAACTTCTGGGTGGTCTTCACCGCCGTGCCGCCGATGTGTTCGGCCACCAGATCGGCCCGTGCCACCTCGACGAGCTGTCCCCCCGGCAGCACACCGAGCGCGGCCAGGATCTGGCCGTAGAGCCGGGCCACCGTGGTCTTGCCGGTGCCGGGCGCGCCGGCGAACACCAGGTGCCGGGACATCGGTGGCATCGGCAGCCCGGCGGCGCTGCGGCGGGCGGCGATCCGGTGCAGGCCGACCAGGGTGGCCACCTCCTGCTTGACCCCGGCCAGGCCGACCAGGGCCTGAAGCTGGGCCAGCAGCGGGGTCACCGGATCGTCGGCCGGCGTCTCCCCCGGCGGCGTGCCGTCGGGCGGTGCCGGGGCCGTGCCCGGGTCGCCCGGCACCGGTCCCGGCTCCGGTCGGGACACGGGCTCGGTGGCGACCCGGTTGGGCTGCGGTGTCGCGGCGGGTCCGCCCTGGCGTACCTGCTGGCCCCGGTTGCCCCGGACCGAGGTGCCGGTCATCGGCACCGGCTCGCCGGTCTCCAACCACACCCCGTCGCCGCCGTTGTCGAAGACGTCGCAGCGCTCCAGTCTTCCCCGTGAGCGGGCCGCGAACCGGATCCCCGGCCCGCCGCTGTGGTGTACCCGCGACTCCCGGAGGTTCAGCTCGCCGGTCGCCTCGACGCTGATTCCGGTCTCGCGCGCCCCGTCCACGTCGGAGGAGGCGACCGTGGCGGTGCCGCCGGCCGCGACGAGCAGCCCGACCCGGCCGCCGCGCAGGTCGGCGTCCTGCACGGTCAACGCCCCTTCGGCACCGACCCGGACGGCGACGCCGGCACACTCGGTCACCCTGAGCCGGCGTACGGTGCCCCGCCCGCCGTCGACGGACTGGAGGCCGTACTCGGTGCTGTTCCGGACGGAGACGTTCTCCAGGACCGGATCCGCGCCGGAGCGGAGCATGATCCCGGTCCGGCCCCCCTCGACCTCGGTGCCGGTCACCTCACCACCCACCGGTCCGTCGAAGAGCAGCGCCGTGCCGTCGCCACCGGCGATCCGGCCCCCTTCGACACGCGGCGTCGCCGACCCGCTGACCGCCAACGCCGCCGCCCCGGTCCCGGAGAGCTCGCAGTCGACGAGCAGGCCGGCGGCCTGGTCGAGCAGGTAGACGCCGTGTCCACCGACGCCGGTCACGCGGCAGCCCCGCAGCACCGGTGCCGCGTCCCCGGAACAGACCAGGCCGTGGCCGCCGAGGTCGCGGAACTCGACGTCCTCCAGGGTGGGACCGCCGCCGGTGGCGACCAGACCGGAGCCAGGGGTGTCCCGTACCACGCTGTTCAGGACCGTGACCGTGCCGCCGTCCTCGACCGCCACCGCCGGGCCGTCCACCGCGTGCAACTCGGCCCGGCGTACGGTTCCTCGTCCGGCCCGGGTGGAGAGCACTCCGGCGCCCCGGACCTCGCTCACCGTGCAGTCCAGGAACTCCGGGTCGGCACCGCCCGCGATGACGATCGCCGCGCCGCCGATGTCACGGATACCGGTCCGGCCGACCGTTCCGCCGCCCTGCTGCTCCACCAGGAACCCGGCCCCGGACGGGTTGGTCACCACGCAGTCGTCCAGCTCCAGCCGGCCGGCGACGGCGTGCACCGCCACGATCGCCTCGGCCCGGATGTCGCAACCGCTCATCCGCAGGGCACCACCGCCCAGTTGCACGGCCGGGAAACGGTCGCTGCCGCCGCCGATGGTGAGACCGCGCAGGGTGACCGTACCGCCGGACACGAACACCGCCACCCCGTCCACGCCCTGGAGCGTGACGGTGCCACGGCCGTCCTCGGCCACCACCGTCACGTCGCCGCCGAGGCGGAGCTGCTCGCGGTAGACGCCCGGCTGGACGACGATGGTCGCGCCGGGGGCGGCCGCCGCCAGCGCGTCCGAGATCCTCGACGGACAGGTGGGGTCGCTCTGGGAGACCGACAGCATGCCCTGGTTCACGCCCGGGTACCTCCACTTTCGAGGGCTGGTGGCTGCTCGTCCGCAGCGGTGGGTCCGGTTTCCCGGACGGGTCCGGCAAAACTCCGCCCCGTTCGGTCGAGTCCGGGCGCGAAGTCGAGGCAGCGGGGCGTGCCGCCGGGGGTGCCGACCGTCGACCCCGTACGCATCCGGTCGAGCAGCCGACCGTCGGCCCGCTCGACCCGTCCCCCGTTACCGGCGAGGTCACGCAGCAGCACCCGGGTCGGGCCCCCATCGTCGACCGGCCGGTCGACCGCGAGCACCGCGAAGCGGCTACCGGGTGGGAACAGGGCGGTGGCCGGGTCGCCGGAGCTGATCCGGCCGAGCCGACGGGCACTGGCCGACCAGATCACGAAGTGGACGGTGGCCTCGGCAGCCGGCCCGCCGGCCAGGTCGACGTCGAGGAACGCCGGTTCGATCAGGTCGTCACCGGGACGGTATCCGGCGAGCACCGACACCGGCACCAGCGCCGACGCGTACACCGGACCGAGTACGGTCGGCAACCGCCGCAGGCCGTGCGCGGCTCCCCGGGCCAGCAACCTCTCCCGTTCCCCCGTGCCGTCCGCGCGCCGGCCCCCCGGCACCGGGCCACCGGTACGCAGCACCCGGTTGACGGCCTCCCGCTCACCGTCGTGGTACGCCCGTACCGCGACCAGTCCCGCGACCAACTCCGCCGCTGTCCCGGCGGCCCGCATGCCCGGCTCCTCGGCCAGTGTTCGGGTGATGACCCGTACGTGGGCGTCGTAGCGCCCGTTGAGGGACTCCCGCAGGCGACTCCGGTCCGCCGCGTCCCACCCCTGCTCGGGCAGCCAGAGCGGCGCGGACACCGGCTCCTCGGCCGGTGCCACCGCCGAGGCGGCAACCGCCGGGGTCGTCGGCGGGAGTTCCACGGCCCGCCCGGGGAAACCCTCGCGCTCGACGTCGGGTACGGCCTCCGGCTCGGCCGGCACCGCCTGCCCCTCCGGAGGCACCAGCCCGGTCGCCTCGCCCGCCGGTTCCAGCCGCACCGGTTGCCCCCGGTCGCCGGGGTACAGCGCCGGCTCCTGGTCCTCGGCCGGGTCGGAGAGCAGCGCCGGGCTTCCGGGGTCGCCGAAGGCGGAACCGGTCGGAACCGGGACCGACGCCCCGGCCACCTCGGGCACGTGCTGGATCTGCGGGGCCGCAGCCTGCGCGCGCCCCGCAGCGGCAGCGGGCACGGAAGCGGCGACGGGCGCGGAAGTGACCGTGGGCACGGGGGCGTCGACGGGCAGCGGAACGGCGACGGACGCGGAAGCGGCGACGGACGCGGAAGCGGCGACGGACGCGGACGGGTCGACGCGCCGGACCAGTTCGGTGGCCGCGGAGAGGCGGGCACCGGGCGAGGCGGAAGCGGCGGGCGAGGAGGGAACGGCAGCCGAAGCGGTGTCCGAAGGGGTTGGCGGCGGAACCACCACGGAAGGAGGCGATGGCGGCGCCACGACCGATACGGGGTCGGCGGCTGCGGCAGGAGCCGCCCAGCGCGGGTCGAGCGCGGGCGGCACGCTGGCCCACCGGGTCATCTCCAGCAGCGCCGCCGACACCACCGCGACGGGCTCCACCGGACCCGCTTCGGCCACGACCGGTTCAGCCAGGGACGGTTCCGCCACCGACGGTTCTGTCACGAGCGGTTCGGTCGTGGCGCTCGGGTCGATCGGGCCGGTGGGGCCCGGCATCGTCTCCAGACCTGGAACCGGTGCCGGAACCGGTACCGGTACCGGAGCGGGCGGCACGGCGGTGAGTACGGGCGAGGGGCGACGAATCCCCGCCGGTACCGGAAGCACACGACCGACCACCCGGTGCCGTGCCCCCGTCACGCCCGCGTTCCGCCCCACGGTACGGGGGGCCCAGCGACGGAAGCTGCCCTCGGTCACCAGCAGCCCGTACGCGGTCACCGAGACGGCGGCGTCGGCGGCGTAGACCGGGCCGCCGAGTGCGTCGGCCAGCCCCCCGAACAGCAGATCGGCCGCCGACCCGGTGGGTCGGGTCGTCGGGCTGAGCAGCACGACGGACCGCCCGGCCCGGCGCATGGCAAGGATGATCAGCTTGGCCAGCGCGGTTGGCGGCACGGGACGGCCCGCCACCCGGAAGCCGGTGAGACCGATCTCGACCTCCACCACGAAGCCCGCCGCCACCGGCAGGTTGACGGCCGGCGGACGGTCCACGAGAAACGACCAGCCGGCCGGGGTGGCCGATCCGGACGGACGTCGAAGCGCGTCCGAGGCAACCGTCGTGGACGAGGCAACCGTCGTGGACGAGGCAACCGTCGTGGACGAGGTGGACGGACGTCCGGTGGACTCGGGCTTCGGCGGGGTACGGCCGGTTCGTTGCCGGACGCCGCCGTACGGGGCGTAGCGGGGCGTCGCCGAGTCGATTGGCTGGGCGCTGCCGGGGAGCCAGTGCGAGGTGCCCGTCGCGGCGCCGGCCCGTCGGTAGCCGGGCTGAGCCGGGACGCCCGCCCCGACGGGGCCCACCACCGGGGACGCCTGTGACCGCACCACCGCAGACGCCTGCGACTCCGCCACCGGCTGCGACTCCAGCACCGGCTGCGACTCCGCCACCGGCGATGCCTGTGACTCCACCGCCTGCGACGCCTGCGATTCCACCACGGCGGCGACCGCCGCGACAGGCCATGCCGGGTCGGGACGGGGCGTGCCCCCCGGCGCGCAGACCCGCCATCGCCCTCCGCTGTCCAGTGCCGGTGGCCGGGCGGCCGGATCCATGGTGAACGGGTCCAGCGGCAACGCGAGTTCCTGGCCGATCCGGTCGGTCAGGTCCCGCAGTGCGCGGGGTACGGCGGCCGGCTCGGCGTACGCACCGAGGCAGACCAGGCGAATCCCCTCGGCGCTGCCGCCCAGGTGCTCGCCGAGGATGTCGGGCAGGAGGTCGAAGAAACCCGGCAGCGAGGTCACCGAGGGAGCGCTCAGCACGGCGATCCGCTCGGGTTCCTCCGGCAGGGCGGCGATCAGCCGGGTCAGCGGTGCCGGGTCGTCGACGGCGGTACGCAGCAGAAGCGCGTCACCGACCGACTCGGCGACCACCGGTCCGCCGACCGGTGCCGTGGCGCGCTCCGAGATCACCGAACCGCCACCTCCCCCGCCCTTCCCGATCGGCCCGGACGCAGCGCGCCACCGGCACTGTTCACTGTCGGGTCGCCTGCACTACGCACCGGACGCCACTTCGGTTCACGAGGATCGGCGGCTCATCCGGATGCCGCCGGCAGCGGATCGCCGTCGAACTCGGTGACCGGTACCCGCTGGACGGCGGCCAGTGCCCGGTGCAGGCTCACCACGTCGATCTCGGGAACGGCGTATCCCCGGGCGCGGACGTGCGCCAGGAAGTCGTGGTCCGGGGCCAGCCGGTGCTGGTCGAGGTAGTACCGGACGGCGTCGCTCCAGACCCAGGTGCCGTCGGTGCGGAAGTTCGTCGGCACGGCGGCGCCGCGTGCGGGGTCCACCAGGTCGTCGAGCATCGTGGTGGTGATCACCAGCGGCACCCCCTGGTCGAGGTAGCCCAGCATCCGCTCCCGTTCTCCGTCGTCGGGCAGCCTGGTGTCGTCGCCGTGCGGCGCCTGGGCAGGGTCGTACGACCGGGCTATCCGGATCTCGGGTTGGGCTCGCGCGGTCCAGAGCAGCGCGGCGAACCCGAGCGCCGTACGCTGGAACATCGGCAGCGTGTCGGCGTCGCCGAAGACCGTGACCAGCGGGTCCGCCTCGCCCGCGGCGAGCAGCACGTTCTGCAGCCGGGCCGCGAGGTCGGGAAGATCCGCCTCGGCCACGGCGTGGTCCGCGTGGACCAGGTACATCCGCTTCGCGGGCGGCCACTGGGTGTCCATCGCCGGGTAGCGCCAGCAGCGCCACAGCGCCGCCGGACCGGTCATCGCGGAAACGGCGTCGGTGATCGCGGCGTCCACCCCGTCGGGACCCGCCGGGCCCGCGTCCGTCCGGGTCAGGTCGACGTTGTACGGAATCAGCTCGCCGTGCTCGGCCAGCACCTCGGGTCCGACCGGGGCGAGCCCGTACAGGGGCATCTCCTCCGCCGTGACGACCTCGATGTCGGCCAGCAGGTCGATGTCGGCGCCCGCCTCGGCCAGGGTCTCCGCGAGCAGCGCGACGTCGACCTCGCTGAGCGCGATCCTGCTGGTCATGGCGGTGAAGACAACGGCCTGCGCGATGTCGAGCAGCATGCCGTCCGCCAGCCATCGGCGGGCCTCGGCGACGAGTTCGTCGGGAAGGCGGCTGTCGGTGCGCAACAACAACTGGTGGAAGGCGGCCGTCCGCCCGTTGTCGCTCATCACGATTCTCCTGGATGTTGTGTGTTCGAGGGCGTGACACCATGGTTTGCCGCGATCCGGGCGGCCAGTTCGCTCGCGTACGTCTCGCCGAGGCCGGCGTTCAACGCGGTCGTGACCCGCTCGCGCAGTTCGGCCATGAGCGCGGGTCGACCCGGCAGCGGGCCGACGTACGGTCGGATGATCGCATCGGTCGTGCGGGCTACTCCGGTGTGCCCCGGTGCCGGTGGCGTCGGCCCGACCGCCGACACCGACACCGACACCGGCACCGGCACCGGCACCGGCAGGGGATCGGACAGGGTCGCCGGTAGGGGATCGGCCACCGGTACGGCGGCGGTGTGCTTGAGCAGCACCGGGTGAACCTCGACTCCGAACCGTTCGGTCATCCGTCGAGCCACGTTCTCCACCCAACGGGCGATGTTCACCGAGTCCAGATCCGGCCGGACCTTCTCGCTCATGTAACGCCCCGACTTGTCGTTCACCTCCCAGCGACCCGCCGACGCGTTCCACCCGAACTCACCACTGACCCGAGCCTGCGCGACCGCCGTACCGCCCCCCGGGCCGAACTCGGCCGCAATCGTCGGATGGCCCTGACCATTCAGCGACTTCTTCAGACCCTCGACCGTCACCGCCGGATCGACCGACCGCATGCCCTCCGCCAACCGCTCCCACTCGTCATCCTCGACAACTGTCAACATCTCCTCGGAACCGACCCGGATGGCACCGTCCGCGTCAACGACGTAATGCCACCGCGCGTCCAACCGCTCCAACAGGGTCGGCCGGAAATCCTCCAGCCGATACCACATCGGGTTCAACCGGACCGAGCCCTCGGCCATCTCCCCCGACTTCACCCGCTTCGGGTCGACCAACCGCCCGTACTCAACGTCAAGATCCACCACCGGGACCGGAGACCCGACCAGCGGGACCGGATCCCCGAGCGGCGGAACGGGATCGCCGAGCGGCAGGACCGGATCGTCGACCGGAGCCGACGGCACCGGCGGGGCCACGGCCGCCTCCTCGTCGGTCGGTACGACCGGCGGTTCCCCCTCCCCCTTTGTCGTCGGAGGCTGGATCGCGCCCACCTCGTCCTCGGCCGGCTCCTCGAAGACCGGCGGAAGCAGCGGATCGTTCGGCGGCACCACCTTGATTCGCGGGAACACCAGGGTCGGTGCCACCGGTGCCGGGGGCGACAAACTCGGCACGCTGGGAGTGAACGGCCCGGCCGGGGTGAACGGAACGGCCGGCGAGGTGAACGGAATGGTAGGGGTGGCCGGGACGACGGCCGGAGTGAGCGGCACGACCGGTGCCGGCGCGGTCGGTACGGCCACGAAGCGCGCCTGGAACCGGTCCAGCAGACGGTAGTGCTCCTGCGCCTCCCGCCACCACACCGCCTCGGCCCGCTCCCGCTCCGCCGTCGCGTCGGTCCACGCCTGCTCCAGGTCGTCGTCGCGTACCTGGTCGTGCAGTCGACTCTCCAGGGCGGCGAACCGGGCAGCCGCCTCGGCCTCGCCCGCCTCGACAAACGCGTCGGCGAGCGGTTTGAGCTTCTGCTCCCCCCGGACGATGGCGTCGAAGTCGGCCAGCACGTCGGGCGGTGCCCCGTGGTCGATGCCGAGCACCCGGCGGGCGTCGTCACGGCTCATCCGTACCACCACCGTGACCTCGGGCAGCGCGGTGGTCCGGTTGGACCGCTGCCGGGGGGTGAACGGCCGGGGTAGCTGACCGGGGAGCGTCACCTCGACCACGGGACGGCAGACGTACGCGATGGCGGCCGAGGGTCCCTCCGGTTTGACGTTGCCGAACCCGGTCCCCGAGTTCTCCTCGCCGGCCGCGTTCGCCGCCGTCTCACCGCTGGAGGGTCCGGCGCCGCCGGTCTCGATCGGCTGGTACGGATCGTCGATGTAGCCCCGACCGCCGACGATCCTGGGCGCGTGCATCGACTGGCTCTGCACGTTGGACCCGCTGCCCATGCCGCCGCCGTCCTGCTCGACGTGCTCGCGGTAGACGCCCGAGTCGACACTCGCCAGCCGTGCCGCGACAGGGACGAACCGTACGGTGATCTTCGCCTTCTGCATCGAGGCTTCGGCGCTGGTCAGCTCCGGCAGTTCCAGACCTTCGGCGGAGAGCAGCGCGCCCGCGTTCGGCAGCAGGATCTCCGGGGTCAGCGACTGCTGCACCTGCTGGGTGCCGGGATAGCCCGGTGTGCGCAGCCGCTTCGAGGCGTCGGCGAGCACCGTCGCGGCCTCCCGCTGCACGGCGGCGGCGCCGGCCAGGTCCTCGGGCGCGAAGCGGGGCGGGATCAGCAGGCCGCCGTGTTCCCGCCAGCCCGGTTCCGGACCCGGGCGGGACCTGGGCGGATAGGCGCCCTGGCCGTTGATCGGGGCCGGTGCCTGGTTTCGGTCGGCCCGGCGCAGGTCCCCGGCCCACCGGTCGACCGTCACCTCGCTGCGGAACCGGATGGTGCCGGCGGGCACCGCCTCGCCCCGGTGGTAGATCCGGATCTCGAAGCGTGGGTTCAGCCTGATCCTCGCCTTGACCCCGCGACCGGAGCTGATGTCGGAGGTACGTTGCTCGGACTCGGTGAAGTTCGTGCTCGCGGTGAGGTTGCCGGTGTTGTACTGGTAGCCGCCGCCGAGCGCACCCGCGCCGACCGGGTTGTCGTTCATCGGCGCGTTGGGGTCCGGTGGTGGGGCGGCGGGGTCCCGGGGCTTGGCCGTCGGATGCAGGACCGCGGAGGCGATGCCGTTGAAGTAGAGCGCCCAGCCCCGGGCCCGGCGGAGCAGCTTGCCGGCACCGCGCGCGCCGACCATGCGTACGTCGATGTCGTCGTGGTTGGCCAGGAACCGCTCGAACTCGATCGGGTCGGGGTGGGTGGCGTGCAGCCGTACGTCGTAGAGCTGTTGGGTGAAGGCTTTGGTGTCGGCGTGGATCAGCGAGACCCCGCCGTCGAACAGGGCGCCCCAGTTGCGGCGGACGCCCTTGGGCGAGAGCAGGTTGAGCATCCGCCGCCGGTTGAGCATCGGGTCCGACAGTGAGGTGCCGTTCAACGCGTCCAGGATCGGCTGCGCCAACGGTTGCGGGTTCGGTCCCGCCACCGCCGCCTCGAGTGCGGCGATCGCGGGTTCGACCAGTGAGGGAACCTTGTGGAAGGTCTGCAATCCCAGCCCGGGGGACCGGTTCGCGGGCAGGGCGAGGGCCGGCGTACCGATCGGCGTGCTGACCGGTGTGGTGGCTGGCCCGGACCGCGAGGGGCCGACCGCGTCACCGGGCGGATCGAGCAACCCCATCTCGGCTGCCTGCTCCTCGGTGACCCGCAGGTAGACCCCGTTCTTGATGACCGCGCTGCGTTGGGCGGTCTTGTGGTTCTGCCAGCTTTCCGGTTGGACGGCGCTGGGCACCAGGGCCGCCGGGAAGTCGGCCGAGTGGGTGACCTCGGCGGCGACGGAGACCCGCAGGTCGGCCACGACCAGGAAGGTACGGGTCTTGCCCTTGCGGTTGTTGATGTTGCGCTCGATGAAGCCGCTCACCTTCTTCCGCCACCGTCTCAACCGGTAGCGCATGACGTGCTGGTAGCCCCCGGTGCCGGTTCCCCCGCCGCCGAACTTGTCCTCCGGCTTGCCGGGTTTACGCAGCGAGAGGGCGAACTGGATGCGGGCGAGCCACTGCCGTTCCCGGGTCTTGTTGCCCCAGATCTGCACCCCGCCGCCGGGCGCGTTCTCGGTGGTGATGTCGCCGCGCACCGGGACGAGTCGCGGCGAGGTCAACCGGGCGACAACCGAGACGTCCAGCCGGCCGCCGTCGACGTCGGTGGTCAACGGCTCCAGGTCCCACTGCCGTTCGGTCATCGCGCCCAGGTTCGCCGTCTGCCGGTTGTACGACAGTCGGCTCACCAGGTCCGCCCAGACCGGCATGCCCTCGGCCATGATCGCGTCGCCGCGCAGGCCGCCGAGCTGGCGCCGTGAGCTTGCGTTCGGCCCGTACCGCTGGGTGTCCAGGACCGCCTGCTGGGCCAGCTTGAGCACCTCCGCGCTGCCCGGCATCGCCTCGACAAAACGCCAGTCCGGGGTCGCCGGCGGACGTTGGCCGGCAGTGGACGGACCACCGCCGGCCCGGGGCCGCCGACGGTCGACGAACGCCCGCAGTGTGGCGAGGTTGGTCCGGGTCTGCCGGCGCAGCGCCCTGTTCTCCCGTTCCTCCACCGACACGGGGTAGCTGACCGGCCGGGTGGGCAGCGCGGTCTTCGAATAGAGAACCTCCACCTGCTGGGTGTCGGTGAGCTGGTACTTGGGGATCTGCTCGTGACCGACGGTCACCGTCTCGTCCAGTCGCCGGAATCCCGGCACGAGGTTGTGCCGCAGCATCCGCGCCCGGCGGCCGATGCCGAGCCGGGACCGGCGGTCGCGACCGAGCCCGACCGCGTACGAGTAGACCGTCACCACGATCTCGAGTTCGCCCTCGAACCGCTCCGAGCTCGGTGTGCCGCCGTGCAGCGCGGTCTCCTGCCCGGTCACCTCCACGCCGCTCTGCTCGCCCCAGCGTTGCTGGACCTCGATCGCGCCGCCGGGCGCGAGTCCGGTGTTCACCACCTTGCCGGGCAGGCGGCCGATGAAGGCGCCCTCGACCGCCGCGCCGGCCCGCCACTGGGCGCCGGCCGAGGAGCCGTCCTGCTCGCTGCTCGACTGAAAGTTACGGACCGCGACGTTGCGCTCCTCCCCCGCGTACGTCGGCGGGTCGGGATGCCGCGCCTCGACGTGCACCACGATGTGGCGCGAGTAGGTCTGTTTGGTTCGGGTGAGGGTCGCGGTCACCCCACCGTTGAGCATGGCGGTGTAGTTCTGCCGCATCGCCGCGATCGACAGCACGCTGTCCAGCTCGGTCTGGTTGTTCTGCCGTTCGCTCGCCGAGCTGGAGAAGCCCATCCGGCGTACCGCACCGTCGCCCCGGTGCTTCGGCAGCATGCCGCCGCCGATCTGCCCGATCAGGGCGGTCGTCTGTCGCCGTACGCCGGCGAACCGGCTCATCCCGAGCGGCATCGCGTGCCCGCCGGACATCGCGTACGGCGGCAGGTGCTTCGTCCCGTCCGGATCCGGATCGGGGCCCTGCCGCCGAGCCTTGGCCTTGCCCTTGCGCGAAGCGCTCAGCGGCGTCGCCGGGGCCGGCGCGGTGTCGGTGCCGGTGCCGGTGCCACTCGCCACGGGGACGGCGAGCGGGCTGGCGGGCACGGCGAGCGACGCGGACGGTACGGCGAGCGGGGCCGCTGGCACGGCGGACACCGGAACGGGGGTGGCGGGGGTGGCCGGTGCCGCCGGTGCGGCGGTGACCGTGTCGAGCAGGAACGCCGCCTTGTCCTTCGGCAGGCGGGCCAGGACGGTCAGCTCGAGCTGGATCGGCCGTACCCCGGAGCCGGAGCGGTACCAGTGCTGGAAGGTGTTGACCCGGGTGCTCGGGTCGACGGTGACCTGGAAAGTCACCTTCGTCAGCACGTTCTCGATGTCCTTGAACTCGGTGCCGGTCCGGGTGGTGGTGCTCTGCTTGGCGGTGGTGGTGGTGTTGCGGCGGAACGCGGCCGAGAGCCGGAGCTGGATGTACGCCAGGCCGAAGCCCCAGCGGATCGGTACCACGCTGCCACCCGCGCCGACCTGGCTCGTGTGCTGCTGCCGGCCGTTGTTGGTGATCCCCGGCTGCCACCGGAACGAGGACTTCTTGACGTCGGCGACCACCTCCACGGCGGTCACCCGGGATTCCATCTGCATCGACACCGCCTGCCGCCGGGACGGGCTGAGCAGCAGCGGGGCGTGCACCGGACCGTCCAGCGCGAGCGGCAACTGCCCGAGCACGCTCGACTCGCTGAGCAGCGACCGCAGTTGCTCCCGGCCGATGCTGCCCGGGTCGATCGTGCCGGTACGCCTCATCCGGACCAGGATCTGCTCCGAGATCTGGTTCCAGGTGCGTCGGGGGCTCCACCGGTTGTCGTACCCACGGATGCGGGCGTCGAGGACGCGTACCGGGCTGATGTTCTCCACCAGGGTGGCGGTGTCGAAGACGCCGGTGGCGCGGCTGCCCGTGCGGGGGGTCGCGGTGGAGACGTCCTCGACCGCGCGGAAACCGATCCGTGCGGTCACCGTCGGCGCGCCGGGCGGGTAGACCGGGGCCGCCGCGGCCGGGTTTCCGGCCTGGTGGAACGGGGGTGAGGTCTGCGGCACGGTCCCGGGGCGACCGGCGCTGACGTCGAACCGCACCTGGGCCACCACCAGGTGTGAACCGGCGCCGCTGCGTACGTTGTGCGAGTCGAAGAGGGTGGCACTGTTCTCGCTCGACTCCGCCGCCTGCGCCAACGCCGCGTCGGCGCTCGCCCCACCGCCCGGACCGAACCTGCCCGCGATGATGAAGCCGGCGCCGACGGAGAGGCTGTCGGCGGAGGTCGAGTTGTCCCGGTGCGCGGCGGTGAAGTCGTTCTTGGTGTCGAACTTGGCCTTCTCCGACGTCTGGTCCACCCACTGCTGGCTGTCGGTCAGCCGGGTCGGCGCGATGGTGACCCGGTGCCAGGTGTGCCACCCGTCGCGTACGTCGAAGGTCCGGCCGCCGGTGGTGAAGAACGACTGGAGGTCGTCGCGGATCGCCGCCTCGATGGCCGAGGTGTCGACCGAGATCGCCTGCCGGTCGCCGGGAGTGAGCCGGGCGTACAGGGGGCGGATCCGGGCGCGTACCTGGTGTTCCACGGCGGCGCGCAGGTCGGTCACGAGTCGTTCGACGTCGGTCGGCTCGTCCACCTCGTAGAGCAGGTCCGGGTCGCTGTGGTACAGACCGAGTTGGGCCGGGGTCGCGGCGGGACCGGAGGGACCGGCCGGCGCGCTCGGGGTGGCGGAACTCGACGGCACCGACTGCTTGCGCCGGCCGAGCCGCAGTCCGGTGCCATGCGAGTCGCCGTCCTCCGCCTGGATCCCGTCGAACGGGACCGGCTGGTCGTCGAGGTCGTTGAGGGTGTCCCACTCGCCGCTCTCGGCACCCTCCGGGGTGAAGAGCAGCCACGGCTTACCGCCGACCGAGAGCAGTCGCCCGGGGTGGAACTCGGAGCCGACAACAACGTCGCCGGAGGCGGCGAGCACGTCACCACCACGCGCCGACGCGAGCGCGCTGGCGAACCCGTCGGCCAGTTCCTCCTCCCGGCAGGCGACCAGCACCAGCAGTGTCTGCGGCGGCACGAGCGGCGCGACGACCTGGTTCACCTGCGCCGGGGTGAGCAGCACCTCGCCGACACCGTCGCCGGTCCGTACCGGCACCCGGACGTACTCCCCGGCCCCGTGCACCATCAGGGCACCGCCGGAGCCGTACGGCAGCGGCCGGTCGCGTACCAGTTCCCAGTCGGCGTCGGAGAGCAGGGCGATTCCGGGCCGCCGCCCCGGCGCCGCCCGTACGATCAACGGCTTCCCGTCCGCGAGCCAGGCGCCACGGCGGTCCTGGGTGAGTCGCTCGACCCGGGGCGGCTCGGCCGATGAGGTCTCCGCGTCGGGGTCCCGCACCGTCGAATCGACCGGTCGGCGCGTCTCCTCCGCCGCACGGGTCCGGGTCTCGGTCGGCCCGGTCGACTCGGCGTCCACCGGGCTGGGTTCCCGTGCCGCCGACGCCTTCGCGCGTCTGGCCGCCTCGCCCGGGTCGGCGCCTTCGTTCAGCGCGGCGTCGGCGTCGTCGCGCAGCCTGGACAGTCGGCTGGTCTGCACCGGCAGGACTCCGGCGAGGCCCTGCAGGATGGCGTCGCCGAACCGCCGGTTCCGCTTCCGCGTCCGGGTAGCGGTCTCGCTCGACGACGGCGACGGTTGGTGCTGGACCATCTCCTGGTCGAGCGGAATCAGCTCGGGCGGAGCCAAGTCGAGCGGAGCCGGGTCGAGCGGGGCCAGGTCGAGCGGGGCCAGGTCACGCGGAGCCGGGTCGAGCGGGGCCAGGTCACGCGGGGCCACGTCGAGCGGGGCCAGGTCGGGTGGGGCCAGGTCGGGTGGGGCCAGGTCGGGTGGGGGTCCGTGGTGGTGGTCGTCCGAGCCCTCGTTCGATCCCTGGCTGCTCGCCTCCGACGAGTCGTGCGGTACGGCGACGAAGTTCGCCTCGAAGTTGTCGAGCAGCTCCGAGTGGCGCCGCAGCAGGTCCCACCACTCGGTCTCGACCTGCTCGCGTTGCCTGACCGCCCGCTGCCAGTCGTGAAGCGCCTCCTCCTCCGCCTCCCGCAGTTCCTCGGCGGAGAGCGTCCGGTCGCGCAGCCCGGGCTCACGGATGTTGGCCAACCGGTACCGGGCCGCCTCCTCCTTGTCACCGGCCGTGACAAACTCCGCCCCCTTGTCGGCGAGGTCCTGGTCCTGGGCCACGATCCGATCGAACTCGTCGCGCAGGCCGAGCGGCCCGTGCGCCTCGTTGTCGATGTCGAGCACCTGCCGCGCGTCGTCCAGGCCCATCCGCAGCACAACCGTCACCAGGTCGGCCTGGTCGGTCCGTTGCTTCGCCGGCAGCAGGATCATCACCCGCTCGGGCAGCGTCACCTCCAGCACCGGCTGACAGACGTACGCGAGGGCGGCCGAGGGGCCCTCCGGCTTGACGTTGCCGAACCCGGTCGCGCCGCCCTCCTCACCCGAGGCGACGGCGGCGGTCTCACCCGTGGCGGGGCCGGCGCCACCGGTCTCCAACGCCTGGTACGGGTCGCCGAGGTAGCCGCGCCCGAGCAGCACCCGGGGTGCCTGCGTGGACTGGGTCAGGGCGTTGGTCCCACTGCCCCCGGCCGAGGTCGACTGCCGTACGTGTTCCCGGTACACGCCCGCGTCGACCTCGGCGAGCCGGACCGCCACCGGCATCAGCCGGACCCGTACCCCGGCCCGTTTCATCGACGCGCTCGCGCTGGGTATGCCGGGCAGTTCGAGACCGAGGTCGGAGAGTGCGACGTCCGCGTTGGGCAGGAGCAGTTCCGGGGTGAGTCCCTGGTGCGCCTGGTGCGCGCCGGGGTAGCCCTGCTCGGCCAGGCGGTGCGACGCACCCTCCAGCATCGTCTGTACGGTCCGCTGGAGGATCTCCGCGCCGACCATGTCCTCGGGCGTGAAGCGGGGTGGCACCAGCACGCCGTTGAGTTCCCGCCAGCCGGGTGCGAGGAGCCGACCGGTCCGCTGGCCGGGGTCGGGCAGCGGCTTGGCCGGAAGCGCGTAGGCGTTCGGGCCGTCGGGTGCGGCGGGCACCGGGGCGGGCGTACCGGGCTGGCGGATCCGGAGGCTGCCGGCCCAGCGGTCGATCGTCACCGGCGCGCTGAACCTGATCGCGGCGCCGCGTACCGGCCGGCCCTTGCGGTAGATCCGGATCTCGAACCGTGGGTTGAGCCGCAACCGGGCCTTGACCCCGCGACCGGAACTGATGTCGGTGGTACGGCTCTCCGACTCGACGCTGTTGGAGCTGAGCACCAGCGAGCCGTAGCCGTACTGGTGTCCGGCGCCGAGCGCCACCGGCTTGCCGTCCGGGTTCAGGATCGCCGAGCCGGCGACGTTGGCGAAGAGCGCGTCGCCACGGCCACTCCGGACCGTCCTGCCCCCGCCCTCGACGCCGACCGTACGCACGTCGATGTCGTTGTGGTCGGCCACGAAACGGACCAGCTCCGGCGGATCGTCGAGCACCGCGACCAGTCGTACGTCGAACAGCCGCTGGGTGACCAGCTTCGTCTCGGGATAGATGAGCGAGACGCCGCCGTCGAAGAGCGCGGCCCAGTGGCGGGGGAAGCCGACCCGGGACAGCACGTTGAGCAGCCGACGACGGTTGAGCATCGGGTCGGCGAGCCCCATGCCCTGTAGCGTCGCCAGGATCCGGCCGAACACCGGGTGTGGGTTGGCGCCCGCGACCGCCGTCCGCAGTGCGGCGATGGTCGCGTTCACCAGCGACGGTAGCTGGTGGAACGTCTGCAACCCGAGGCCCGGCGAGCGGTTGGCCGGCAGGGCGAACTCGCTCTCCTTCACCTCGTCGGCGATCGCGGTGGCGACCGGTGGGGCCGGTGGTGAGGTGATCAGGCCGAGCGCGACCGCCTGTTCCTCGCTCACCCAGACGTAGGCCGCATTGCTGATCACCGCGCTGCGGGTGACCGTCTTGTGGTGTTCCCAGCTCGCCGGTTGCAGCGGTTCGGGCACCAGTGACTTGGGCCCGTCGGCCGGGTTTGTCACCTCCGCCACCACGCTGGCCCGCAGGTCCGCCACCACCAGGTAGGAGCGGGTCCGGGCCTTGCGGTTGTTCACGTTCCGCTCGATGAAGCCGCTGACCTTGCGCCGTTGCCGGTTCATCCGGGAGTACAGGATGCGTTGGTAGCCGCCGGAGGCCGTGCCACCGCCGCCGTACCTGTCGCTGGGCTTGCTCGCCTCGCGGGCGGAGAATCCGAACTGGGCCCGCGCCTGGAGCTGGTTCTCGTGCGTCCGGGTCCCCCACACCTGCACCCCGCCGCCGGGTGCGTTCTCGGTGGTGACCTCGGCCTGGTTCGGCACCAGCCGGGGGTTGGTCAGCCGGCCGGTGACCGAGAGGTTCAGCCGACCGCCGTCCGTCTCGGTGGTGATCGGCTCCAGGTCCCACTGCCGCTCGGTCATCACCCCCAGGTTGGCGACCTGCTGGGTGGTGGAGAACCGGTCCGTCACCTCGGCCCAGACCGGCATGCCCTCGACCATGGTCACGTCGCCGCGCAGGCCGCCCAGCTGCCGGCGCGACGACCCCTGCTCGTACCGCTGGGTCTCCAGGGCGGTCTCCTGGGCCAGCCGGAGCAGTTCCACACTGCCCGGCAGCGCCTCGACGTAGCGCCACTCGGAGATGGTCGGCGACGGTGTCGTCGGCACGGGCACCGGTGCCGGGTTCGGGTTGGTGGCCGGGTCCGGGGCCGGACCGAACCTCGGGTCCAGGTCCGGGTGGCGGTCCACGAACGTACGCATGGTGGAGAGGTCCGCCTTGGTGAGGCGGCGCAGTGGTGCCCGGTCCTCGGCGATCGCGTTCGTACGGACCACGTCGTACCCGTCGGCGTCGACCGTACGCGGGATGGCGCTCTTGGCGAACAGCACGCTGATCGGGTTGTTGGTGGTGAGGCGGTACCGGTCGATGTCCTGCTCGCCGACCCGCACCTGGCTGCGGGCCCAGGTGTTCGACGGGTCGGTGCCCGGGGTGAGCCGTCCCGCCCGGCGGCCCAGCCCGAGGCGGGCCCGGGGGTTCTGCCCCACCCGGACCTTGTACGAGTACACCGTCACCACGAGTTCCAGGTCGCCGTCGAACCGGTACGAGTCGGGGGTCCCGCCGTGCAGCGCCGTCTCCTGCCCGGTCACCTCCACCCCGCCCTGCTGGGCCCACCGGCGCTGCGCCTCGATCGCCCCGCCGGGCATCACCGCCGTGCTCGCCACCGGCCCCGGGAAGCGTTGGATGAAGGCGCCCTCCACCGCCAGCGCCGCCCGCCACTGGGCGCCCGCGGCCAGGCCGTCCTGCTCGCTGCTGGACTGGAAGTTCCGTACGGCGACGCCCTTCTCCACCCCCGAGTAGCGCAGGTCCTGCCGGTGCCGGGCCTCGACGTGCACCACCACGTGACGGGAGTGCCAGAACTTCGTCCGGGTCAGCACCGCCGCGACCCCACCGTTGAGCAGTGCGGTGTAGTTCTGCCGCAGCGCCGGCACCGACAGCACCCGGTCCAGTTCGGACTGGTTCTTCTGCCGCTCGCTGGCCGAGCTGACAAAACCCATCCGCTTGACCACACCCGAGGTACGGAAGCGGGGCAGGAAGCCGCCACCGAGCCCCCGGATCAGGGTCGACGCCTCACGATGAACGTCGCGGAACCGGCCCATGCCGTACGGGACCGAGTTACCGCCGCGCTTCGCCCACGGCGGCGGGAGCGGGTCGGGCGCCTTCTCCTTGACCTCGCCCTTCACCTTGCTGCTCGACGCGCCGCCGTTCGACGCGCCGACGTCGTTCGACCCGCCCTCGTCCGTGGAGGTGGGGGTGGTGGGAGTGGTCGGGGTGGTCGGCGCGGCGGGGGTGGCCGGGGTGGGTCCGGCGAGGAGGCGGTCCGCCTTGTCCCGGGGCAGCCGGGCGAGGATGGTCATCTCGACCACGATCGGGCGCGGTGCCTCCCGGAACGGCTGTTGGAAGGCGTTGACCCGGGTGGAGACGTCGACGGTGAGCCGGACGGTCATCCGGGCGAGCACGTTCGGTACGTCCTTGAACTCCGTACCGGTTCGGGTCGTACTGCTCTGCTTGGCGCTCGTGGTGGTGTTGCGGCGGAAGCCGACGCTCAACCTGGCCTGGATGTACGCCGGCCCGAACCCCCAGCGGAAGGCGCCGCTGCCGCCACCGCCGACCGAGCTGACGTGTTGCTGCCGCCCGACCGCGCTGACCCCGGGTTGCCAGCGGAACGACGACTTCTTGACGTCCTCGATCACCTCCATGGCGGTGACCTCGCCGCTCAGCTCCATCGCGACGGCCTGGCGGCGGGAGGAGCTGACCACCAGCGGCGAGTGCACCGGGGTCTCCAGGGCCAGCGGCACCTGTCCCAGCACGCTCGCCTCGCTGAACAGGGTCCGGACCTGCTCCCGGCCGAGGCTGCCCGGGTCGACCGTGCCGGTCGGCTCGAGCAGCCGCAGAATGTCCTCGGTGGTCTCGTTCCAGGTCCGGGAGCGGCCGGTGGTCGGCGTGCCGAGCCGGTTGGTCTGGGTGATCTGGGCGTCCTCGATCCGGGTCGGATACATGCTCTCGACCAGGGTCGACACGTCGAACGGAGGTTGGTCGCGGCGCCGGTTCGGCGCTGCCGTGGTGGCACCGGAGATGTCCTCCAGGGCACGGAACGCGATCGTGGTGGTCGGTCCGCCGGGCGGCGGCGGGAACCTCCGCCTCATCCGCTGCGCCCGTTGGGCCCCGGTCTCGTACAGCGGGGGCGGGGTGGTGACCCGCCGCCCCGGCCGGTCCACCGCGACGGCGAACTGGACCGACGCCAGCACCAGGTGCGAACCGGCGCCGCTGCGTACGTTGCGCGAGTCGGAGAGCGTGCCGCTCGACTCGGCGGTCTCGGCGGCGCGGGCGAACGCCAGGTCACCGGAGATCGAGCCACCCGGCCCGATCCGACCACCGATCGCGGCGCCGAGACCGAGGGCGAGACTGTCACCGGCCGTCGCCGTGTCCTTGAGCGCGATGTTCGTGTCGTTCCTGGTGTCGTACTTGGCCTTGTCCGCCTTCTGGTCCAGCCACCGCTGGGTGTCGGTCAGCCGGGTCGGGGTCACGGTCACCCGGTGCCACCGTCGCCAACCATCGCGTACGTCGAACGTCCGCCCGCCGGTGGTGAAGAACGACTGGAGGTCCGTCCGGAGGGCGTACTCGATCTCGCTGAAGTCGACCGAGACGGCCTGCCGGCCTCCTCGGGTGAGCCGGGCCAGCAGGTTCGACACCCGGGCCCGTACCCGACCCTCGACCGCCTGCCTCAGCTCCGTCACCAGCGAATCAATGTCCGCCGCACCGTCGACCTCGGTCAACAACTCCGGTCGACGATGGTAGACACCCAGCACGGCGGAGATGTCCGGCAGCGGCGCCGACGGAGCCGGCTGCCCCTCGGGCACGGGGTCGAGCGTGGTCGGCCGGGGCCGGGGCGGGACGGGACGTTTCGGCCTGGTCCAGGGCAGCGGCTCGGCCGGGCCCCTGCCCTTCTCCGTGACAGCCCTCTTCCCGTCCGCAGGGGCCTTGCCCTTGTCCGCGGAACCCTCGCCCTTGTCCGCCGGGGCCTTGCCCTTGTCCGCCGGGGCCTTGCCCTTGTCGGCGGGAGCCTTGCCCTGGTCCGCGCCGGCCTTTCGGCTCGGAGTGGGCTGGTTCGAGATGGCCGGCGTGGTCTTCGACGACGTGGCGGTCTCCGGGTCGCCGCCGAGTCGCAGTCCCGTTCCGCGCCCGTCGCCGGTGATGGCGGTGATCCCGTCGAACGGCCGGGGGCCGCCACCGGTGTCGTCGTTGAGCACGTCCCAGCCCTCGCCGCCGAGACCGTCGGGGACGAAGAGCAGCCACGGGTCCCCGCCGACCGAGACCAGGTCGTCGGAGTTCTCGCCGGTAGCGGCGATCACGTCACCGGAGGCGGCGAGCACCTCGGTTCCCCGCGCCGAGGCCAGGCGCTGGGCGAACCCACCCGCCAGACCACCGGGTTGGCAGGCGATCAGTGCCAGCGACACGTGCGGTGGCGCGCTCGCCGCCACGATCCGGGCCACCTGATCGGGACCGAGCAGCACCGGACCGGTCGTGCCGTCGGCTAGCCGAACGACCGCCCGTACGGCGTCGGCCACCCCGTGCACCATGACCGCCGCACCCGCACCCGGTGGCAGTGGCCGGTCACGGACGAGTTCCCAGTCCGCGTCCGAGAGCAGGGCCACCCCGGCCCGTTCACCTGGCACCGGACGTACGACCAGCGGTACGCCGTCGGCGTACCAGGTGCCGTCCGCGCCCTGGGTGAGGTCGCCCACCGGTCGCGGCCCGGCCGGCGACGGTTCGGCGGCCATGGTGACGGGAAGGGGTCCTCCCCGGCCGAGCGGTGTCGGGCGTACCTTGCCGAGCGGGCCGGGCCGACCCGGTCGGCGGCGACGCCGAAGCCGGTCCGCCGCCCCGCGCTGCCGCGAATCCCCGGTACGCCGGGCGGTGCCGGTGCGCGGTACACCGTCACGGCGGGCAGCCGGTGGCGCCGGTACCGAAGGGCTGGCCGGACCGGTGATGACAACCGGGTCCGCCGGTGCCGTCGGCGCGCTCGTGCCACCGGGCTCGGCATCGCCGGTCGTGGAGGTCACCTCGGTCGTCGGGGTCGTCTCGGTCGTGGAGCTCGCCCCGGTCCTCGTGGTGTTGTCGAGGCTGGGCGCCGCCGGGGTCTGCGGGGTCTGCGGCGGGGAGACCGGTGGTGTCGCCGGCGGGACGGCACCGGCCGGCACCGGGCCGTTCGCGGTGCTCGCGAGGCTGGTCGGGCTGACCGGGGCGGGACGGGTCGCGGCGGATCCGGGCTGCGCGGCGGATCCGGGCTGCGCGGCGGATCCGGGCTGCGCGGCGGATCCGGGCTGCGCGGCGGATCCGGGCTGCGCGGCGCCGGTGCTCGCCGACGCACCGGTCGAGGTGGACGGGGTGCTGGTCGGGGTGGACGGCGTCGAGCCGCTCGGGTTCGGGGCCGGAGCGCTGTTCATCGCGGACGCGCTGGACGAGGCGGAGACCGCGCTGGCCGCCACCGGGGCCGGACCCTGTGCACCGGTCCCGACGCCGGTCGTGGCCGAGGAGGTCGCGGCGCTACCGGTGCCCGAGACCGTAGCGCCGGAGGTGGCGGAGGCCGGGACCGTGGGCGACGGGGTGGCCGGACCACCGGGAAGACCATTCGACACGGAGCCGTTCGACACGGAGCCGTCCGACGCCGGACCGCCGGACACCGGGGCGCCGTCGAACGGGCCACCGTCGAACGAGCCACCGTCGAACGAGCCGCTGTCGAACGAGCCGCTGTCGAACGGGCCACCGTCGAACGGGCCGCCGAAGGTCAGGGCGTCCGGGGTCACCGGGACGGGTGTCGGCGGATTCGGCGGCACCGACCCGGAGGTCAGATCCTCGGGAACTCCGTTGCCGCCGCCCGGCTTCTGCGACCCGGGAGGATTGCCGGAGCCGGTGGTCGCGGTCGACGCGCCGTTCTGGGTGGCGCTCGCCCCGGACGACGAACCGTTGCCCGGTCCGCCACCGACCTGTGTCGGCGTCGGCACCGGCGTGACCGTACCGTTGCCGGCCCCGCCGTCCGGACCGTCGCTGCTCGACCCGCCGCCGGAACCGTCGGTCGGGCCGTCGCCGGAGCTGTAGGGCGGCGGCGGGTCGGAGGGGTCCCCCGAACCGGTGCTCGGTACGTTCGTCGGCGTGACCTTGCCCGGCTGGGCGTCCCCGTCGCCGCCGTTGGTGTCGGGGCCGGGGCGGATCGCGTTGCCGACGTTCGTACCGGCGATGCTCGCCCCGGCGGAGAGGATGCCGGAGGTGGCCGCCGCGCCGGTCACCTTGAAGCCCTCGCCGTTGATCGCGTTGACCGTGCCCTCGGCGATCACCTCGGTCCCGGCCTCGACGACCAACTCCTCGGCGCCCTCGGCGACCGCCTGCCGCGCGGTCGGCTTCGGTGCCGGGGTGATCAGCGCGTCGAGGAAGGATTTCGGCGGCTTCGGATCCGGGATCGCGTTCGCCACCGCGTCGCCGGCCTCCCCGGCGAAGCGGCGGAAGATCCGGTTCGCGGCCGGGCCGAGGACCGTGGCCACCGCACCGCCGACCGCACCGGCGATCGCCGCCTGCCGGGTCAGCGAGGTGTCGATGTGGTCGCGGGTGCCCATCGCCATCTGCAACCGCTGCACGATGAGGTCCAGCAGCACCTGGAGGCCGATGCCGATGATCTGGTTCATCACCACGTGCATCAGCAGCCGGCCGAGCAACGTACGCACCAGGAAGCGGAAGATCGCGACCCGGGCGGCCAGCCAGTTGAGTGCCGCCCCGGGGTTGAAGAACGAGAAGGCGAGTGCCACCGCGAACTCGATCAGCAGCAGGATGATCGCGCCGATCAGCGTCATCTTGACGTACTGCACCTGGGTACCGCTGGTCTGGCTCTTGGCACCGAGTTTGCGCATGTGGATGCCGGCGGCGGCGAGGAAGCCCGGCTCCTCGTCGACGTACGCCCGCATCGACTCGACAAACGCCGCGTCGGCCTGGCCGGAGACGCCCTCCCGGATCCTCTCCACCGCGCTGACCAGTAACGGAATCGCGGCCTCGACCCCGTCCGCCGCGCCGTAGTAGGCACGGGAGAGGCCGAACAGGCGATCCTCGTTCGCCCCCGGGAAGTCCTCCCCGGAGACCCACTTGAGGAAGCCGGCGAGTTCGTCCGACGCCTCGATCGCCATGGGGCCGGCTCACCTCCGTCCGTGTTCGGTCCGCGCCCAGCACACCGCCTCAGTGCGGCAGGTTCGACCCGCCGTTCCAGGTGCCGGCGGTGTCGACGTTCTCCGCCTCGTACGTCTCCAGCAGGTTGCGCAGCTCCGTCACCCGGTCGCCGTCGCCGAGGGACAGGTCCCGCAGCCCGGTGAGGACGAACAGGGTCTCGGGCAGGTCCCGGTCCACGTCCTTGACGATCGCCTCGTCCACCTCGCCCCGTACGCTCGGCACCACCGGCGCGTTCGCGGCGCGCTCGGCGTCGAACTCGTCGACCACCCCCCGCATGTGTTCGAGGTAGGTGGCGAATGCCTCGGCGCGCAGCCGCTCGGTGTCGGCCGAGATGACCGGTTCGGTCATCGGCCGTCCCCGCTCTCCCGCCGGTCGGTCGCTTCCTCGCCCGGGAACGGCTCGTTCGCCATCCGGATCGCCTCGCGCATCATCGAGTCGAAGTCCACCGTGCCGTTGATCATGTCGAGCGCGGACATCCCGGCCGGCAGCACCGACTGGAACGTGGCCGCGACCGCCGCCTGCGCCTTCGCCCGGGCCTCGGCGATCGTGTCGATCAGCAGGGTGGCCAGTTCGGCGGCGGGCATGGTCCGGTACGACCTGGTCAGGAACTTGATGTCGACCAGGTCACCCCGGCTGTTGACGGTGACGGTGATGGCCCGGTTCTTCGACGTCACCGTCGTCTCCGCGCCGTCGAGTTCCTCCTGCACCCCGGCGAGCGCGGCCTGGCTGCGTTCGAGCTCGGCGTACGCCTGCTCTATCTGGTTGTGCAACGGGCTGGACATGGTGCTCCGGTGCTCCTCTCGCTCGGGAAGGTGCTGGGGTGGTCAGCCACGGCCCCGGGTGGTGCCCCGCGACGGGCCGTACGGCGACTGTGGACCCCGGGCGGGCGCGGGTCGCCGCGTCTCGGACTGGTCGTACTCCGGGCTGTCGTCCCGGCCCACCACAGCCGGCGCGCAGTCCGGGTCGGTGCCCCAGACCTCTTCCTCCTCGGCCAACCAGGTGGTCCGTTCGCGCTCCTTGCCGTTGTCTCCGTTACCCGGGCTGCCCATCCCGCCCATGCCGCCCATCGGCGGGATGAACGGCACGCCGCCCATGCCGTTCGCACCGGTGCCGACCACCCCGTTCGCGCCACCGAGTCCGGCCTGCACCACCGCCCCGGGCAGGTTCTCCAGGCCGAAGCCGCCGCTGTTGAAGCCGTTGCCGGCGCCGCCCATCTGGATGCCGGTGAGCGCGCCGGCACCGGCGTAGCCGGGGGGTGGGGTGCCGAGCGGGCCGACCACCGAGCCGGCCGTGGGGTTCGCGCCACCGGAGCCGAAGCTGCCGGGGTCGATTTCGGTCGGGAACTGGCTGCTGGGCGGGAACGATCCGCCCAGGGTCGGGTCGTCCAGGCCCGGGATGCCGGACCAGCCGCCGCTGCCGACGCCCTCGCCGAGGCCGCCGATGCCCGTGCCGAGACCGTCGTCGGAGCCCGACCCGGAGTTCGACCCGGAGTTGGAGCCGGACCCCGATCCGGAGCCGGCGCCGGAACCGAGCCCGGAGCCGAGGCCCGTTCCGGGCGGCTTCTGGCCACTGCCGGCGCCCGATCCACTGCCGGCGCCGCCGCCACCGGTGAAGGAGCCGCCGCTGCCCAGACCGGGAATCGTGATCCCGCCACCGGCGCCGCCGCCCGAGCCCCCGGAGGCACCGCCGCCGGAGATCCCACCGATCGACGTGCCGCCGCCCGGACCGCCGGTGAAGCCGGGACCGGAGTTCGCGCCACCGGAGATCCCGCCGATCGACGTACCGCCCCCGGAGCCCCCACCGTTGTTGCCACCGGCGGCGAACTGGGAGGGGTCGAAGTTCCCGCCGCTGTTGCCGCCGCCCCGGAAGTTGGACCCGCCGCCGCTGCCGTCGCCGCTGTCACCGCCCCCGAGGCCCGAGGTGTCGAACCCGCCCTCGCTGCCACCACCACCGCCACCGCCGCCACCGTTGCCGAGCCCCGACGTGTCGAAGCCCCCCTCACCGCCACCGCCGGGGCCGTTGTTGCCGCCGCCGTTGATGCCGAAGTTGTCCCCACCACCGGGCGGCGGGATCTGAGTCGGGTCCGGCGGCGGTACGTAGAAGGTGCCCCGGTAGAGGTCCGGGATCACCCGCTGCAACTTGTCCGTCGTGTTGACGAAGTTGTCCATCAGCGCCTTGGTCGCGGCCAACGAGGCGGTGTTCAGCTTGTTCAGCTCGTTGGTCCAGGCCGTCTTCGTGTCGGTGTCGAGCTGCTGCCACGCCGCGGGCTGCATCAGGTCGTACGGTCCGGGCAGTCCCTGGTCCGGGAAGGTGAAGTTCCAGACCTCGTCGTAACCGCCGGTGGTGGTGCCGCCGGTGAAGAAGCCGGGAAACTTGACCGTCCGGTCGTACGCGTCGACCTGCTGTTCCATCGACTGGACGATCTGTCCGACCAGCCAGTTCGGGTCGTAGAAGCGGTATGCCTTGAAGGCGTCCCAGGCGTTCACCATCGCGGTCTTGAAGGTGACCACCGCGTCGCCGCTGCCGTTGAGGAACTCGATCCAGTCGTCCGGCTCGGTGATGTTCTCCTTCAGGTAGAGCATCGTCCGGTTGATGTCCTCCATGGCGAACACGAAGGCGTCCGCCGCCGAGCCCTCGAAGCCGCTCGCGTCCTGGTCGATCTCACTCACCAGGGTCTGCACCCGGGGCTGGCCGGTGTTCATCAGCCAGTTCGCCACCTCGTAGAACAGGTGCGCGGCGTCGTAGAGGGTCTGCGGGTCGAGGAACGGGTTGCTCAGGATCTGCGAGGTGATCTCGTTGCTCATCGCGACCAGCATCTGGGCCTGCCGGGCCGGTCCGGTCTCACCGCCCTCGTAGAACGTGATCCAGCCCCGGATGAGCTGGAAGTTCTCGATGGTGTCGGTGTTGCGTTTGCGGTAGAGGGTGATCCGGTTCCATCCGGCGTGCGCGGGGTCCCCCGGCATCCAGTGGTTCCACGGGCTCTGGTGGGAGCCTTCCGTGTTGTACCGCCGGTCGGCGGAGATCCAGTACGAGGTGTCGAGCTGCACCCAGGCGGGATTGGTGATCCGGGTGTGGTCCACGTCGTCGTCCGCGCCGAGAATGTCCTTCAGCGCCGGCACCCAGTTCATACCTGGCTGGGTCATGGGTCATCCTCTGCGGTCGGTGGCCCGGTGGGGCCTCGGCGGCGACGGTCGTACGACGGGTGGCGGATCACGGTTGTCCGGTGCCACCGGCACCGGGTCGGCCAGCCCGACCGGGTTACGGCGGGGTCGATCGCCCCGGTGCCGGCCGCGGTACGGTCGGAGGTGGCGTTACGGTCAGAAGTTCGGGATCCGGCCGCGGAACTCGCCGACCGTCATCTCGTTGAGCGACTCGATGTCGTCCGTCGTGTCGACGAACGCGCGCAACTGCTGGCGACGGGTGGTGAAGAGCACCCCGAGCTGGTTCAGCCGCTGCTTCACCACCCCGCCCTGCGCCTTGAGCTGGGTGGAGAGGTTCTGCCCCACCACGAAGTTCTGGTGTCCGGGCTTGATGATCATGTTGTCGATCGGCCCGTTCGCCGCGCCCGGGGCCTCGCCGCCGAGCACCGTGTTCTCCGCCGCGACCCGGCGGATGAACGCCTCGTCCACATTGATCGGCACGTTTCACCATTCCTCTGGGAACCGACTGGTGCGTGGTCGGTGGGTCGGGTGGCGCGGCGCGCCACCCGACCCACCGGGAAGATCAGATCGAGCCCTCGAACAGGGCCGCACCCTGGGTGTCCGCGATCTGGTACGTGTCGCGGATCCGGTCGATCGCGCTCGCGCCCGAGTTCAGCGCGGCGTTCATCTGACCCATCCCGAGGTGCCAGGTGTTCTGGGCGGTCTGGTAGGAACCCGCCGTGTTACCGGTGTTCGCGGCGATGAACCGGTTGACCACCTGATCGAGGTCGGCCAGCGCCTGCTCGATCGACCGGGTCACCCCGCGCAGCTCCTCACCGCTGGCCAGCAGGCCGTCCGGGTTGAGGCCGTAGGTCGCCATGCGTCACTCCTGTCCGTCGAACTGCTCGTCGTCGATGCGGTGCCGGCCGGGTGCCGGCGGGTGGATCCGGCGGAACATCAGGGCTGGTACCACTTCGCGTGCGAAGCCGACTCCTGCTCCGCGTTGCCGGAGACCTGCAGGTGCTGGGTCATCGCCGCGCGCAACTGCTCCAGGCCGTTGCGCACCTGGGCCAGGCCGCCACGCCAGTTCTGCAGCTCCTGCATGTACCGGACGGCCGCCTCGCCGTGCCACGGGGTGGAGCCGGAGACCGCGTCGACGCTGCGGTCGGCGGCGTTGCAGTCGGCCATCGCGACCTCGAAGGCGGCCAGCAACTGCCGGATGGTCGCCTCGTCTACCTCGTTCGGTTGGGCCATCACACACGTCCTCTCGTGCCGTTCGGTTGCCTGTTGCGGGACTCAGTCGTACCGGACCGGTTCGTCGCGTCGATCACCCCCGGGCCCGTGCCGGATCGAGCAGTGGCCCGGTCGGCAGCAGCTCCAGCAGGGCCGGCGGTACGGTGACCGCCGCCGAGGTGGAGTAGCCCAGCGCCTTCGCCACCGAGGGATTGACGAGCGGGTACTTGATCCCCGCGTCGGTGACCACGAAGTAGCTCGTACCGGGTGCCTGCCCCGGACGGCCGAGCCGGACCAGGCCACCGATCCCGGCCGCGATCGCCACGGCCGTCGCGGTCCGGGCGGTCCGGGTCACCCCGACACCGTCACCGGGTGCCACCCCCCGGGCGGGCAGCGGTGACTCGGCGGTCAACTCGATCCCGTTGGCCGTACCCTGGTGCAGGCACCACACCTGCCCCGGTCCGGCGCCCGCCACCGCCGGTGGGGACTCGGGCAGGTCGCCCGGGAGCACCGGCTCCTTCGAGCCGGGCAGCCCGGTCAGCGCCGCCGCGGTCAGCTCCACCGGTATGACCGGCTGGCCGCCGTACGCCCGCGCGGTCTCGGGGTCGCTCGACACCACGGCGACGCCGGTCGGGGTGAGCTGACTCAGGCCGTCCCGCCGCAGCAGGTAGTGCCGTTCGGCGGTGCCGGCGACACGGGCCACGAAGAGCTGCCCGATCCGGGTCGGGCGGCCGTCGATCGTCGGTCCGGGATCGCCCCGGCCGGAGACCGCCAACGGTCCGATGTCCGAACCGGCCGGCAACTGGTCCAACCAGCCCGGTTCGACCTGCACCGGGGCGGCGTCGTAGCCGAAGGCCCGGCTGAGCCAGGTCTGGGTCAACGCGAACCGCCGGCCACGCCAGACCAGGAACGTCTCGCCGCCCGGCGCGCGGGCGACGATTCCCTGATCGGCGCCGACCGGGGGGCCGACCGGCGCCCGGTCGACCGTCAACGTGGTCGCGGTGGCCAGGGTGCCGGCGTCGTCCCGCCCGGCCACCGCGCAGACGGTCCAGGTCGCACCGGCCAGGGCCGTCGGGCCGGGCAGCGCGTCCGGTGCGCCGACGATGCCGACCGAGGCGCCGCGCGGCACCGTACGCAGGGAGGCGGCGGAGACCGTACTGACCGCCGGCTTCTGGCCGAAGAGGAGCAGCGCCGAGCTGTAGTTGAGCACCGGACGCAGCCGACCGTCGACCAGGACGTACCGGCTGCCGGTCTCCTTCTCGACCACCACCGTGCCCGGCTTGCGCCAACCGGTGGCGCCACCGGGACGCAGGAAGCCGTACACCGTGAAACCTGCGACCACCAGGGCCGCGACCAGCACCCCGGCGACGGTCCCGACCAACAGCCGGCGGTGCGGGTTCTCCGGCGCCTCCGGCTCCGCCGCCACCAGAGCCGAGGTGAGCCGCCCCAGCACGTACGACTGGGCCTGCACCTGATCCCGACGCGACTGCACCTCGATCAGCCCCCCAGCGCCCGCGCGTAGCCGTACACGCCGAGCACCGCGAGCAGGACGGGGAACATCGCCACCGTGGTGACGGTCTGCGCCAGGTCACCGATCCGGCCCCAGTACGGCATCATCCGCCGGCCCGGCATCGTCCGGGCGATCACCGTCAGCACCGCCGCGCCGACCGGCACCAGCGCCGCCGGCACCAGCAGCCGGCCCAGCGGCTGCGCCGTCGCCGCCACGTGCAACGTCACCGCGACCACACCGGCCAGGGCCGGCGCGGCCATCCAGAGCCGGTGCCAACCGCTGTTCATCGGTCGGGCGGCGAGCAGCCGGACCAGTGTCACGAGCAGCACCAACGTGATCGACGCCCATCCCCCGGCCGTGCCGACCAGCACCAGGGCGGCGCCGGTCACGGCGGCCAGGCCGGCGTACAACGCGCTCATGTAGCGGTCGGCGACGGCGGTACGGGCCAGCAGCGGTTCGCTCGGCTCCGGGTCGATCTCCTCCTGGAGGTGTTCGGGTTCGGTGGGCAGTGGCGCCAACCGCAGGCCGGCGAGTCGGAACGCGAGCATCGGCACCGCCGTACCGGCCACCGTCGCCGCCACCGCGACCACCGCGCTGGCCCGGTCGGCGGCCAGCGGCACGAACGCGGCCAGGGCCGCCCCGGCGGCGGCGAGGAGACCAGCGGTGATCAGCCCGGAGAAGAGTGGAC
This sequence comes from Micromonospora sp. NPDC050397, assembly GCF_044901685.1. Classification (NCBI taxonomy): domain Bacteria; kingdom Bacillati; phylum Actinomycetota; class Actinomycetes; order Micromonosporales; family Micromonosporaceae; genus Micromonospora; species Micromonospora sp. NPDC050397. The sequence continues at coordinate 683,652 of NZ_JBJDPS010000001.1, read as the reverse complement.
CGGCCCAGCCGACCAGGGCCAGGCCGATCGCGGCGACGGCCAGGGCCGCCACCGACGCGGCGAAGACGTGTGGTCCGGTGAACGGGGTACCGGTCGTCGCCGCGTCGAGGTCGAGCAGGAGGATTCCGGCGAGCCCGGCGTACCCGATCGCGGCGAACGCGCAGACCAGGCCGAACGCCCGGTCGCCGCCGGCCCGGGTCAGCGCGAACGCGGTGACCAGGCAGGCCAGGGCGAGCGCACCGGCGGTGATGGCCCGGGGCACCGGCGGTCCGGCCAACGCCAGCACCGCCAGACCGACACCGAACAGGGTGACGAGGAGGCCGAGCGAGGCCCACCGGATCATCTCCGGGCGCCAGCGACCCGCCCGGGCCTGGGCCCCGGTGGCGATTCCGTCGATCAGGTCGTCGAAGTCGACCGGGGGGATCTGTTCGGAACGTGGCCGCAGGTGCACCACCTCGCCGTCGCGCAGCCCGAGCGAGGCCACCGTCCCGTCCTCGTCGAACGGCGGCGAGCCGAGTCGCTGGAGCACCCAACCGCTGTGCAGCAGCCCGGTGTCGGCCAGGTTCTCGCCCAGGTGGTGCAGCAGTGCCGGCAGGAGATCGGCCACCAGCACCTGGGCCGGTACGGCCACCTCGACCTGACGGTCCGGCCCGCACACGACCAGGCGGCACATCTCTCCGTTGGCGACGATGGTCACGCCCTCACTACGGACCGCCCGCGAGTCGGTTCACAATCGACAGAGGGTTTTTCGCCACAGTTCTCGGTGCCGCAGGTTTTTTCCGGCGCCGATTGATCCGACCCGGGGATCGGCGCGTTGTAGGACGCACCGGCCCCGTGAAACGCAGGGCCCGAACCCTGGACAGGTAGGCAACGGTGACCACGGTCGTGTTCCGGCGCCCGGCCCGACGTAACGGTCCGGAGATGCCGTCCGGCGAGATCAGCCTCCAGGAGCCGCCCGAGCTGCCGGAGATCCAGTCCGGCGGGCTGCGCGGCATGATGACCTTCCTGCCGATGATGCTCATGTCCGGCGTGATGATGCTGATGTTCGTCGGCCCGTCCCGGGGCGGCCCGATGACCTGGATGATGGTCGGGCTGTTGGTGGTCGCGATGGGCGGCATGATGGTCGGCCAGATGGCGCTCAGCGGCGGCGACCGCAAGCGCCGCCTCGGCGGCGACCGCCGCGACTACCTGCGCTACCTGGCGCAGAACCGACGCCGGGTCCGGCGGTACGTGGGCCAGCAGCGCGACGCCAGCGCCTGGCGCCATCCCGAGCCGGGCACCCTCTGGTCGGTGGCGATGACCTCGCGCCGCTGGGAGCGGCGGGGCACCCATCCCGACTTCCTCGAGTTGCGGGTCGGCACCGGTCGGCAGCGCCTGGCGACCCGGATCGCGCCGATGCAGACCAAGCCGATCGAGGACCTGGAGCCGCTGTCGGCGAAGTCGCTGCGCCGCTTCATCAAGGCGTACAGCACGATCGAGGACCAGCCGGTCGCCCTCTTCCTGCGCGGGTTCGCCCAGATCCGGGTCACCGGCCCCGACGAGCAGCGCCGGGCCATGCTGCGGGCGCTGGTCACCCAGCTCGCCACCTTCCACGCGCCCGAGGAGGTGATGGTCGCGCTCTGTCTCGGCGGCGACGGTGCCGGCGCCTGGGAGTGGGCCAAGTGGCTGCCGCACGTCCAGCACCCGGTCGACCAGGACGCGGCCGGTTCGGCCCGGCTGGTGGCGGAGAACATCGAGGAGATCGAGCGGCTGCTCGGCGAGTCCTTCTCCGCCCGCCCCCGGTACGAGCAGGGTGCCACCCCGAGCCGGGACGAGCCGTACGTGCTGGTGGTCTGCGACGGCGGTCGGATCCCGACCGGTGCTCGGATGGCCTCCGGGGGTTACCGCAACGCCCTCCTGATCGAACTCGGTACGGCACCGGCGGCCACCCCGCGCGAACTGCTCTGGCTGGACGTGGCCGACGGTCAGGTGGAGATGGTCCGACACGACGCGGTGGGGCGGGAGACGCGTACCCCGCTGGCCCGGGCGGACGGGTTGAGCGTGGCGAAGTCCCGGGCGGTGGCGCGGATCCTGGCGCCGTACCGGCTCAGCATCTCCACCGAACCGGCGGCGGAGGCGCTCACCTCGGACTTCGACCTGGCCGCCCTGCTCGACATCAGCGACCTGAGCCGGCTCGACGTGGCCAGCGCCTGGGCGCCACGGGCCCCCGCCGACCGGCTCCGGGTGCCGATCGGGATCGACTCCGACGGTGTCCCGGTCGAGCTGGACATCAAGGAGTCGGCGCTGGGCGGCATGGGTCCGCACGGCATGCTGATCGGCGCCACCGGGTCCGGCAAGAGCGAGTTGCTCCGTACGCTGGTGCTGGCGCTCGCCGCGACGCACTCCTCGGAGACGCTGAACCTGATCCTGGTCGACTTCAAGGGCGGCGCGACCTTCCTCGGGCTGGACCGGCTGCCGCACACCTCCGCCGTGATCACCAACCTGGCCGACGAGGCCGCCCTGGTCAGCCGGATGCGCGACGCGCTGCACGGCGAACTGGTCCGGCGTCAGGAGCTGCTGCGTCAGGCCGGCGGGTTCAGCTCCGCCCTGGACTACGAACGGGCCCGCGCCCAGGGTGCCCCGCTGGACCCGCTGCCCACCCTCTTCGTGGTCGTCGACGAGTTCAGCGAACTGCTCGCCGCGCACCGGGAGTTCATCGAGCTGTTCGTGATGATCGGCCGGCTGGGGCGGTCGCTCGCGGTGCACCTGCTCCTGGCCAGCCAGCGCCTCGACGACGGTCGGATCGCGCAGCTCGAGTCACACCTGTCCTACCGGATCGGGCTGCGTACGTTCTCCGCGATGGAGTCCCGCTCGGTGATCGGGGTGCCGGACGCGCACGAGCTGCCGAGCCAGCCCGGCAACGGCTACCTGCGTACGCACGTGTCGACGCTGATCCGGTTCAAGGCGGCGTACGTCTCCGGCCCGTACCGCCCGAAGACCGCCCGGGTACGTCAGGAGGTGGTCCAGCAGCAGGTGGTGCCGTACCTGCTCGAACACGTGCCGTACCGGGTCCCGGAGGAGAGCGCCGCGCCGCTGGCGCCGGAACCGGACGGGGTGGAGCCGGACAGCAACGCCGCGAGCGTGCTCTCGGTGGTGGTGGACCAGCTCACCGACCAGGGACCGCCGGCCCACCAGGTGTGGCTGCCCCCGCTCGGCGCGGCACCCACGCTGGACCAACTGCTTCCGGCCCTGGCACCGGACCCGGAGCAGGGGCTGCGGCCCCCGGACTGGTCCGGCAACGGTCGGCTGGTGGTGCCGGTCGGCTTTGTCGACAAGCCGTTCGAGCAGGTCCGCGAGCTGATGACGGTCGACCTGGCCGGGGTCGGCGGTCACCTGGGGGTGGCCGGCGGACCGCAGAGCGGCAAGAGCACCCTGCTGCGTACGGTCATCGGTGGTCTCGCGCTCACCCACAGTCCCCGCGAGGTGCAGTTCTACTGTCTCGACTTCGGCGGCGGCGCGCTCGCCTCGATCGCCGACCTGCCGCACGTCGGCAGTGTGGCGAGCCGACTCGACACCGACCGGGTGAGCCGGACCCTGGCCGAGATCACCGCGCTGATCGCCGACCGGGAGCGGCGGTTCTCCGCGCTCGGGGTGGACAGCATGGCGACGTACCGGCAGCGGCGGGCGGACGGCACGATCGACGACGACCCGTACGGCGACGTCTTCCTCGTGGTCGACGGCTGGTTCACGCTGCGGCAGGAGTTCGAGGCCGGCGAGGCGGCGATCCGGCAGGTCGTCGCCCGGGGCCTGAACTTCGGCGTACACCTGCTGCTGACCACGGCGCGTTGGTCGGAGGTGCACCACGGGATGCGGGACCAGATCGGCACCCGGCTGGAGCTGCGCCTCGGCGACCCGGTCGACTCGGCGATCGACCTGCGGCTGGCGGCGACCGTGCCGCGTATCCCGGGCCGTGGTCTGACCGCGCAGAAGACGCACTTCCTGGGTGGGCTGCCCCGGATCGACGGGGTGTCCGACCCGAGCACGGTCGCCGACGGGGCGCGCGGGCTGGCCGCGATGGTGAACGACTTCTGGGACGGCCCGGCCGCCCCGGCGGTGCGTACGCTGCCTGCGGTGCTGCCGGCGGCCGACCTGCCCGCGCCCGAGGGCGACCTGCGGGTGGCGCTGGGCCTGGACGAGGAGCGGATGCGCCCGGTCTGGCACAACTTCGAGGAGGTGCCGCACCTGACCGTGCTCGGCGACACCGAGAGCGGCAAGACCGCGCTGCTGCGGCACCTGGCGGCGGCGGTGACCCGCCGGTTCACGCCGAAGGAGGCGCGGATCATGGTGGTCGACTTCCGGCGCCAGTTGTTCGAGTCGGTGCCGTCGGAGTACCGCCTGGGCTACTCGGTCTCGCCGGACTCCACAAAGGAGGCGGTCGCCGACGCGGTCGAGGGGCTGCGCAGCCGGGTGCCGGGCCCGGACATCACCCCCGAGCGGCTGCGGCGCCGCGACTGGTGGGCCGGGCCGCGCCTGTACGTGCTGGTCGACGACTACGACCTGCTCAGCGGCCACGACAGCCCGCTGCAACCGCTGATCCCGTTCCTGCCGCAGGGCACCGACATCGGGTTCCACCTGGTGCTCAGCCGGGGCGCCGCCGGGGTGATGCGGATGTCGATGGACCCGCTGATCAGGCGGTTGCAGGAGACGAACAGCCCGGACGTGGCGCTCTCCTGCCCACCGTCGGAGGGGCCGCTGCTCGGCAACACCAAACCACGGATCCTGCCGCCGGGACGGGCCATGCTCTGCACCCGCCGGGGCAGCCGGCTGATCCAGACCGCCTGGGTGGAACCGGCGGTCGACCAGCAGGTCAGCGTGCCCGCCAGCGACGCCGCCGGCCGGCCCTGACCGTCACCGCGGCGGCCAGGGCGAGCAGGGTGCCGGCCCCGACGGCGGCACCCACCAGGCCGGCGCGGGCGACCCTCGGGTCGGGCGCCGCCGCGACCGGCAGCACCGCCGGTGCCGGCCGGGGCTCGACCCGGAGCGCCGCCTGACCCGGGTCGAGCACGGAGACGGCGGCGTACGGGTCGACCGTCCCGGCGCCCAGGGCCGGGGTACGCGCCGCCCCGGGCGGGTGTTCGGCGGTCAACTCCAACCGCTGGCGCACCTGGTCGGCGGTCAACCCCGGCCGGTACGCCCGGACCAGTGCCGCCGCACCGGCCACGTACGCGGCGGCGACGGCCGGACCGCCGACCCGGTAGTGGCCCGGTCCGCTCGGCCCGACACCGACCGCCTCGGCCCCCGGGGCGACCAGGTCGACCCCGGACTCCTCCACCGTCGGCTCGGTCGGCTTGCCGTCGGCGTCGATTCCGCCGACCGCGACAACCTGCTCGAAGCCGGCCGGGTACCAGACCACGGGCTGACCGGGCTGGTTCGCGCCCCGCTGGTCACTGGTCGCCGCGACGAGCACGATGTCGTGCGCCACCGCCTCCTCCACCGCGGCGCGCAGGTTGGCGTCGGCGCCGGCGACCCCGGTGCCGACCAGGATCACCTTCGCCCCGGCCGAGGTGGCGGTACGGATACCGTCGGCCAGGTACTCCGGGCGCAACCGCCCCTGGCCGTCGACGATCCGGACGGGCAGCACCGTCACCCCGGGCGCCAGCCCGACCACCCCGGTGCCGGTGACCGGGCGGGCCGCCACGATGCCGGCCAAAGCGGTCCCCCGCCCCCGGCAGTCCCGGTCGGCCCGCCCACCCGCCACCACGTCCCGACCGGGCAGCACCGCCCCGGCGAGTCCGGCGGCGACGGCGCTGACCCCGGTGTCGATCACCGCCACCGTCACCCCGGCGCCCCGGCTCAGCGGCCACACCGACTGCGGCGCCAGCCGGGCCACCGGCCACGGGACCCCGGCGAACGGCACCGGGGAGGGACCGACGCAGGTGTTGGTGACCACCGGCAGCGTCGGCGGCTCCTCGGCGGCGTACCCGGCCCCGGCCGGTAGGCCGAGCACGAGCAGGACGGTGCAGGTCGTCGACCCGACCGTCCGGGCGAAAGCCCGTCCCCGCTGGTGCGTCGTCATGGCACTCTCCCCAGACGTCCGGCTACGGCCGCGTACCGACGGACCCGTCACCGGCGTCGGACGGGGCTGACGTTCCCGCCGGTGGTGGTGACGGCAGCGGGGCCGACGTTCCCGCCGGTGGTGGTGACGGCAGCGGCACCGACGCGGCGGCGCCGACCAACGGAACGGTCACCGGCACCGCGCTGATCACCCGGGTACGGCGGGCCCGGCGGGCGAGCAGCGCGGCGGCCACGGCGAGCAGCAGCACCAGCACGACAACAACGGCCACCCGGACCGGGCCCGGACCACCGGGCTCCGGGGCCGGGGCGGCGGGCCGTCCCTCCTCGGGCAGCACGGCGGTGACCGCCGCCCCGGGGTCGACCATCCCCCACCCGGTCGACGGATCGGGACCGCCGGTGCCGGTCCGCTCGGCGGTCGCCCTGATCCGGTACGCGACCTGCGCGGCGCCCAGGTTCGGGAAGGCCGCCCGGACCAGCGCCACCGTGCCGGCGACAAACGCGACCGCGTACGGGGTGCCGCTGCCGGCCCGTACGGCGCCCGTACCGGCGGCGAGGCTCGCCACGTCGACCCCGGGGGCGACCAGGTGCACCGCCCCGGGCCGGTAGCCGGCGGCGGGGCGGCCGTCCGCGCCGACGCCACCGACCCGCAACAGTGCCGCGTCGGCGGCGGGCGCCGGCTCGGTCGGTGGAGAGGTGGCGCCGGTGCCGGTGGGTGCCGTGACCGTCGCCCCGGCGACCACGACCACGTCGTGGCTCAGCGCGGCGGAGACCGCCTTCGCCACCACCGGGTCGTCCAGCGTGACGTGGTCGCCGAGGGCGATCACCCGGGCTCCGGCCGAGACCGCGACCTGGATTCCGGTCTCCACGTCGGTGGAGCGCGCCGGTCCGGTGGCGCCGACCACCCGTACCGGTAGCACGGTGGCGGCCGGGGCCATCCCGCCGGCATCGCCCGGCCGGACCGACCGGCCGGCGATGATGCCGGCCATCGCCGTGCCGGAGCCGAGGCAGTCCGAGTCGCCCCGGGCACTGCCGGCGGTGATGTCGACCCCGACGGCGACCCGACCGGCGAGTTGGCGCAGGGCGCCGTCCACACCGGAGTCGACCACGGCAACCATGACACCGTCGCCCTCGCCACGTTGCCAGGCCCGCTGCGGGTCCATCCGCCGGATCGCCCAGTCGGAGCCGGCGGTGGTGACGGCGGTGGTGGTGACGGCGGTGGCGGCCCCGCACCTGACACCGGCCCCGGTGTTGCCGGCGGGGGCCGGCGGCGCGACGGCGGTACCGGTGGTCGAGCCGCCCGGCGGCCCGGAACCGGGGCCGGCGCCGAGTTGGGCGGCGGAGAGCAGACCGTTGCGGACCCCCTCGCCTACGGCGTCCCAGGGAAGCACGATCAGCCAACCGGGGCGGAGCGCGGCCGGGTCGGCCAGCGCTCCACCATCGGCCTGCCGACGACCGACGTTGAGGTCGAAGATGTCGTCGGCCCGGTCCGCCGTGCCGAGGAACCGGCGGCTGATCCGGGCGAGGTTCTCCGGTTCGCCCTGGTAGGACGAGGTGACGACGTAGTACTTGAGGTAACTCTCGCCGGCACCGGGCGGGGCGGCGAGCGCACCGGCCGGCAGTGCCACCTGCGCCGCCAGCACCGTGACGACCAGGTACCACCACCGCCAGATCGAGGGTCGCCGTCGCACCGTCACCGGCACTCTCCTTCGCCTCGTCCGCGGATCTCCGCATCGCCGCGCCGACCGGCGCCGGACCGCACTACGACGGCGTGGCCACTCCGGTTCAAACTCGTTCGGACTCCACCGGCCCGGCGGCGGGCGGTGGCGGGGCCGGTTCCCCGGCGGACGGGCCGACGGCGAGTGACCAGCGGGCCCGGAGCACCCTGCCGACCAGCACCGGCACCGTCCGACCGGCGCTGTCGGCGGCGATCCGCCGGGCCGCCCGCAGGTCCGCACCGCGCAGCCCGCCGGTGACCACGATCCCGGGACCCGTCCCCGCACCGCCCGCGCTGTCCGGGGACGGGAACCTGTCGATCCGCCGGCAGCCGGGCGGAAGGGCGTCACCGAGGACCTGGCCGACCACGGTCACCTCGATGTCGGCGGCGCGCAGTTGTTCCACGAGACCCACTGCCCGACGGCGGCAGCCGGCCGGGTCGCCGGTGATGGTGAGCAGGTCCGGGGTACGGGCCAGGTCCACCCAGAGCCGTCGCCCGTCCCGCTCACCGAGGAGGACCGGCAACGTGGCGCCGGGCAGCCGCTCACCCTCGGGCAACCAGCCGTACGCCGGCACGTCCCGCTCCCGCCCGGCACCGGTCAGGCGCACCTCGACCCGGTCCGCGCCCTGTCCCAGCTCCGCCCGCAGCTCCACCGGCTCACTCCCCCGCGCCGCCGGCACGGCGCCGATCGCCGAGGGTCCGGGTGCGTCGGTCGGTGCCGCCGGTGCCGTGATCTCGGCGGGCGCGGGCGGCCCGACGGGCGACGCGGGCTGAGCCCGGCGCCGCAGTACGGTCAGCGCCACCGCCAGCAGCAGCACCATGAGTCCGAACGCGCCGAGCCGGAGCAGGTACCCGCCGAACCCGTTCCCGGACGGCTCGGCCTTCCCTGCGCCGACCGGGGCCGCCGAGGGCGGAGCGCTGGCCCAGCCGGCGGGGTCGGGTGGCGTGCCGTGCCGGACCCCCGCGCCCTCGGCGTCCGGCGGCAGCACCAGGATCCACCCGGCACGCAGGTCGGTCGGGTCGGTCATCCGACCGCCGTCCGGCTGTGGCCGGTCCCGGTTCAACTCGAATATCTCCCGGAACCGGTTGCCGTCACCGAGGGTCCGGGCCGCGATCTGGTACAGGAACTCCTTCTGTCCACCGACGCCCGGACCGACCACGTAGTAGCGACCGGTGGTGGAACCGGCACCGTCCGTCCCGGCGGTCGGACCCGGCGTGGCGGTAGCGGTCGTGTCAGTGGCCGTCACGGCGGCAGGGGCAGTGGCCGTCGCGGCGGCAGCGGCAGTGGCCGTCGCGGTGGCAGCGGCCGACGGCGGCAGCACGGTCGCGAGCGGCACGAGCAGCCCGGCGGCCGTGACACCGACGGCGACCCTCGCCACGCGTGACCACCCGTACCGTGTCCGTATCGTCGTGGCGCCAGCGCTCACCGTGGGACCTCTCCTCACCGTACCGACCCGCTCACCACCGCGCTGACCAGCGCCCGGCCGGGACCCCTACTACGTACGCCGTCCGTCGCGGTTCACCCGTGGCCGTGCTCCGGTCGGGACCGTTGGGCGCTCGGGTATCCCGGTGCACATTGGAGCGTCGATGGGGGTTGATGTCGTCAGTACCATGTGTGCCGTGAGCGACACGAGCGAACACCGGAGCCACGACCGGTTGAGTGGATTCGTGCGGTCGTACCGCGCCAACGACCGTCGGCGGCTGACCACCGCGATCGGCATGCTCGTGGTGGGCTTGCTGAGCGCCCTGATCGGCATTCCGATCTTCCAGGCCCGGCAGGAGCAGATCAGCTCGCAGGGCGGCAATCCGGGCAATCCAATGACCAACGCGCTCACCTCGTTTCCGCTCTTCGGTGGGCTGATCCTCGCCGCCTTCGCGTGCTGGCGGCTGGGACACGCGATCGCCACCCGGGGCGAGCGGTTCGACGAGTACGAGCGCGGCTTCGTCCACCTCCGCCGTGGAGTGGAGGACGTCGTCGAGTGGTCCGGGATCACCTCGGTCCGCAGGGTCGGCGAGGCACGGGAGGGCTGGCGCCAGACGCTCGGCATCGACTGCCGGTACGTGGTGAAGCGACGCGAGGGCCGGACCATCCGGTTCAACACCCAGATCGCCGACGGCGACGTGCTCGGCAACCGGATCGAGCGCGCCTTCCGGTCCGGCCAGCCCCCGGGCGGACCCGCCTGACCTCCCGACCGGGCACGGAGGCGGACCGTACCCGCGCGACCTGCCCCTGGATCGCGGAAGAATGTAGGGCGTGAGCATGTCACGCGCGAACCGGCCGGTGCCGACGAGCGGCACACACGTGGCCAGGGCCCGGCCGGCGGCGGGTGGCGGTCGCTGGGTGGAGGTCTCGCCCGAACGGCTGCCGGCCTGGCTCGACGGCTTCTACGGCCGGCACGACGGCGCCACCGAGCAGGGCCTCGTCCTGACCGGGGCCAGCAACGGGGACACCGCCACCCTGTACCCGCCGCCGGGACTGGACGACGTGGGCGACGTCGACGCGCTGCTGACCGGCGTCGTCCGGCCGCCCCGGGTCGCCGTACTGCTGGCCCGTAAGGGTGCCGTCGCGGTGGGTGTCGCGGACGGTACGACGGTGACCGTCTCGAAGGTCCAACGCTTCTACGTGCAGGGCCGTACGGCGGCCGGCGGCTCGTCCCAGCAGCGCTTCGCGCGTCGCCGAGCGAACCAGGCGCAGGCGGCCACCGACCGGGCGACCGAGATCACCGCCCGGGTGCTGCTGCCCTACGCGCCCGGTGTCGCCGCCGACCCGGACGCGGCGGTAACCGCCCTGGTCTGCGGCGGGGACCGGTCGATGATCGACGTGGTGCTGACCGACCGGCGGCTGGCACCGCTGGCCCGGGTACGCCATCCCCACCTGGTCGAGTCGGTCGAACCCCGGCTGGCCGTACTCGAGGAGGCGGTCGTCGCCGCCCGACGGGTCCGGGTCCACCTGGTGCCGTGACCCTGTCGTACCCGGGTCGACCTGGTGCGGCGACCCTGTCGTACCCCGGTCCTAGGCTTGCCGACGATTCCACCGGAAGCCCACGGGCGTTGCCGGTGGGCGGTGTGTGTGAGCCGGGCGCGCGGGGCGCTCCGGCCGGGACGGGGATGGGGTTCGGGAGATGGCTGGTTCCGGTGCCGAGCAGGTGGCCGAGCTGATCGACACCGTCGACCCGGTGGTCGACGCGGGCCACGCGGACGCGTTCGAGACCGTCGAGGACTACCGGGCGGCGATCACCGCGATCCGGTCCGCCGCGGTCTCCTACTACACCGGCACCGACCTGACCATGGACGACGCCAGCTACGACGCGTTGATGGCCCGGGTGAGCGCCACCGAGTCGGCCCGGCCGCAGTGGCGGGCCGACGACTCGCCGACCGGGTCGGTCGCGGCGGGGGTCGACATCGGCGGGGACGTCGAACACACGGTGCCGATGCTGAGCCTCGACAACGTCTTCGGCCCGGACGAGTTGCGCGGTTGGGCGGCCCGGCTGGAGAAGCTGCTCGGCCGCCCGGCGGCCGGCTTCACCGTCGAGCCGAAGATCGACGGCCTGGCGATCTCCGCGCGGTACGTACAGGGCCGGCTGGTCCAGCTCGCCACCCGGGGCGACGGGCGTGCCGGCGAGGACGTCACCACCCAGGCGCGTCTGGTCGTGGGGTTGCCGCAGCAGCTCGCCGAGCCGGTCACGCTCGAGATCCGGGGCGAGGTCTTCATGACCGACGCCGACTTCGAGCGCGCCAACGAGTTGCGGACCGGGCACGGCGAGCCGGCCTTCGCCAACCCGCGCAGCGCGGCGGCGGGCAGCCTGCGCGCCCAGGACCGGGCCTACGAGGTGCCGCTCTCCTTCTACGCGTACGGAACACTGGGCGGCGACGGGACCACCGCAACCGGTCTGCACTCGGCCGAGATGGTCTACGTCGGCGGCCTCGGTGTCGCCACGACCGCGGGTTCCCCGGCCGGCATGCCGGTCTGCGCCACGGTCGAGGAGGCGTTCACGGCGGTCGAGGCGCTCAACGCGCGGCGGGGGCAGCTCGGGTTCGCCGTCGACGGGGCGGTGATCAAGGCAGACGCCTCCGCCGACCGGGAGTTGGCCGGCTTCTCCAGCCGGGCGCCGCGCTGGGGCATCGCGTACAAGTTCCCGGCCGACACTCGCACCACGACGCTGCTCCGGATCGACGTGCAGGTCGGCCGCACCGGCTTGATCACCCCGGTCGCGGTGCTGGCACCGGTGCAGGTGGGCGGGGTGGTCGTCACGTCGGCGACGCTGCACAACTTCGACGATCTGGTCCGGCGCAACGTACGGGCCGGCGACACGGTGTTCGTCCGGCGGGCCGGCGAGGTGATCCCCGAGGTGACCGGGGCCAAGCTCGACGAACGGCCGGCGGATTCGGTGCCGTTCGAGCCTCCGGCGCTCTGCCCCCGGTGCGGCGGCGAGATCGACCGGTCCCAGAAGCGGTGGCGGTGCACCCTCGGCCGGGCCTGCGGTGCCGCCGAGTCGCTGGCCTACTTCGCCGCCCGCGACTCGATGGACATCGAGGGCGTCGGCGACAAAATCATCAACGCGGTGGTGGCGGCGGGTCTGGTGACGGACCCGGCCGATCTCTACGACCTGGACGTGGCGACCCTGGCGAAGCTGGACCGGATGGGCGAGACCTCCGCGACAAAGCTGGTGGCGAACATCGAGCGGTCCAAACGGCAGCCGCTGTCCCGGGTGCTGACCGGTCTCGGCGTCCGGATGACCGGCCGGTCGATGTCCCGGCGGCTGGCCCGGCACTTCGGTGAGATGGCGGCGCTGCGCCAGGCGGACGTCGAGGCGCTCCAGGAGGTCGAGGGGGTCGGCCCGGAACGGGCGGTGACCATCGCCGCCGAGCTGGTCGAGCTGGCACCGGTGATCGACAAGCTGGCCGCCCGGGGGGTCAACATGACCGAGCCGGGTCGGCCGGCCAGGGTCGCCCCGGTCGAGGAGGACGCCGAAGGCGCCGCCACCACCGGCGCCGACCCGGTGGGACCGGCCCTGCCGTTGCGGCGGCCCGACGGCACGCCGATGACCGTGGTGGTCACCGGTTCGGTGCCCGGCCTGTCCCGCAACGAGGGCAACGAGGCGGTCGAACGGCTCGGCGGCAAGTCCTCGGGTTCGGTCTCGAAGCGCACCGACCTGGTGGTGGTCGGCGAGGGCGCCGGCTCCAAGGCGACCAAGGCCGAGGAGCTGGGCGTACGCGTCCTGCCGGCCGACGTCTTCGCCGAGGCGCTCGCGGCACACGACGACGGTCGCGCCGAGGACGCCGCCCGGCTGCTCGCCTGACCCCGTCCCGAGGGCCTCGGCGCCCACGCGCGTCCCCTGTGGACCGGGCACCGCCGGTACGCTGGACGGGACCGGGGCAACCTGGGTCAGCGGGCGGAGGTCCTGATGTCGAACCTGCCGATGGCCGATCCGGGTGGCGGCGCGCGCAAGATCGACCGGGGTGATCCCGGGACCGGCTGCCCGGTGCGGCGCGACGAGCACGGGGTCTGGCAGATCCGGGGCTACCAGGCCGGCCGGGCGGTGCTACGCAGCACGGAGACCCGGCAGGCGGGACTCGGTGTCGAGACGGTCGAGAAGCTGAGCCCGAAGATCCGCCGTCCGGTGCTCTACCGGGACGGCCCGGAGCACCGAGAGCACCGCCGGCAGACCGCGCGCTTCTTCACCCCACGCCGGGTCACCGAGCACTACCGGGAGCTGATGGTACGCATCAGCGAGGCGCAGATCGCCCGGTTGCGCCGGGACGGCCGGGCGGAGTTGTCCCAGCTCAGCTTCCGGCTGGCGATCGAGGTGGCGGCGGCGGTGGTGGGGCTGACCGAGAGTCGTCCGGGTATGGACCGGCGGCTGGAACGGTTCTTCCCCGAGGAGTTCGCCAAGCCCGGCTGGACCAGCCTGAAGGGGATCGCCGGGATCGTCCGGCAGAACACCGCCTGGCTCGCCGTCTACCTGGGTGACGTACGGCCGGCGGTGCGGGCGAGACGACGTGCCCGCCGGGACGACCTGATCTCCCACCTGATCGACGAGGGCTGCACCGACGGCGAGGTGCTCGGCGAGTGCCTGACCTTCGCCGCCGCCGGCATGGTCACCACCAGGGAGTTCATCAACCTCGCCGCCTGGCACCTGCTCACCGACAACACGTTGCTGACGCGCTACCGCACCGCCGGGGAGGCGGACCGGACCGCCGTGCTGCACGAGTTGCTGCGGCTGGAGCCGGTGGTGGGGAACCTGAAGCGGCGTACCACCGCGCCGGTCGAGGTGCCGAGCGCGGACGGTGTGGTCACCATCCCGGCCGGTGAACTCGTGGACGTCGCGGTCAGCGCGGCCAACGTGGACCACGACGCGGTCGGGGACGCGCCGTTGGAGGTCCGTCCGGCCCGGCCGCTCGCCGACGGGACGGGTCCGGCCGGGCTCTCCTTCGGGGACGGCCCACACAGGTGTCCCGGCGCGTACATCGCGATCCAGGAGGCGGACGTCTTCCTGAGCCGCCTCCTGGCGCTGGACGGCCTGCGTCTGGTCACGCCGCCCCGGGTAACCATGAGGAAGGAGATCTCCGGTTACGAGTTGCGCGGCCTGGTGGTGGCGCTCGGCGCGTGATAGACCTCGTCGAGCCGCGGGGTCAGGCGGTCCGGACGCCGACCCGGTTCAGGTGGGCGTGCGCGGCGGCGATCGCCTCCCGGGTGTCCGGGAGGACCCGCCCGGTGGCGCGCAGCGGGTCGAGCGCGCCGACGGCCGCGAGCACCCGCTCGTGCGCCGGAGCCAGACCGGAGACGAACATGGTGATCCCCCGAACCTCCAGTCGTTCGATCGCGTCCCGCAGGACGAGCGCGCCGGTGCCGTCGATCGTGGACACCCGCGACATGCGCAGGATGATCACGCGTACGTCGGACACCTCGGAGAGTTCGAGCAGGAACCGGTGCGCGGCCACGAAGAACAGCGGCCCGTCCATCCGGTAGGCCACGATGTGTTCGCGCAGCAGGGCCTGCTCCTCCAGGTGATGGTCGGCGAGATCGAGCGGCACCTCCTCCAGTCGGGCCGCGCCCGCGATCTGGCGCAGCGCCAGCGCCCCGGCGACCACGAGCCCGATTCCGACGGCGGCGACCAGGTCCAGGGCGAGCGTGGCGACCGCGGTCAGGGCCATGACGAGCGCGTCGGAGCGGGTCGACCGGGCCAGGACGGCCAGCGCGCCGACCTCGACCATCCGTACGGCGGTGGCCAGCAGTACGCCGGCCAGCGCGGCGAGCGGTATGTCGGCGACCAGCGGGGCGGCGGCGAGCAGGATCAGTGCCAGCACGATCGCGTGGGAGAGGGCGGCCAGCCGTGATTGTGCTCCGGAGCGGACGTTGACGGCGGTGCGGGCCATCGCGGCGGTGGCCGGGACCCCGCCGAACAGTGGGGTCACCAGGTTCGCGACGCCCTGGCCGAAGAGTTCCCGGTCCGGGTCGTGGCGCTGGTTGACGGTCATGCCGTCGGCGACCGTCGCCGACATCAGGCTCTCCAGCGCGGCCAGTGCGGCCACCGCCAGCGCCGCGGTGAGCAGCGACGGGACGGCGGCCAGGTCGAGGAAACTCCAGGACGGGGTGGGCAGGGTGGCCGGCAGAGCGCCCACCCGGGCGACCCCGAGGGGTGCCGTCTGCGCGATCACGGTGGCCGCCCCGACCGCGAGCAGCGAGAACGGCCACGTCGGTCGCAGGTGGGATCCGACCAGCATCGCCGCCGCCACCCCGGCGGCCAGCCCGAGCGCGGGCCAGTGTGGTTGGGCCGCGAAGTCGCGCAGCGCGTGCCAGGCGACGGTGACGACGCTCTCCCCCGCCGTGGCCGGGACCCCCAGTGCGGCGGGTACCTGCTGTAGGAAGATGACCGCGGCGATACCGACGGTGAAGCCCTCCACCACCGGCGCCGGTACGTGTCGCACGTACCGGCCGGCGCGGAGCAGGGCCAGGGTCACCAGGACGAGACCGGCGAGCAGGCCGACGGTGAGCACTCCCCCGGGGCCGTGCTCGGCCACGATCGGCACGAGCACCACGGTCATCGCGCCGGTGGGTCCGGAGACCTGGAGGTTGGAGCCGCCGAACAGGGCGGCGAGGATCCCGGCCACGATCGCCGTGACCAGGCCGGCGGCGGCACCGACGCCGGACGAGACGCCGAACCCGAGGGCCAGCGGCAGGGCGACCACGGCGACGGTGAGTCCGGCGACCAGGTCCCGGCGCGGTTGTCGGCGCATGAGGGCGAGGTCCGCCCTGGTGGGGAGCAGGTCACCGATCCGGTGCCAGGCCCGGCCGGCGACGGTGGTGACGCTCACCGAGCCGCCGCCACCGGGTCATCGTCGGCGCTGTCCGGCGCCTCGCGGAGTGAGTCCAGGAGTTCGGCCTGGTGGGTCAGCATGTCGGTGAGGAAGCGGCGGGCCGCCCGCATCAGGTCGGCGACGTCCGGTCCGGCCAGTTCGTAGATGACGGCCGAACCCTCGCGTCGGGAGGTGACGATCCCGGCCCGGCGCAGCACCGACAGTTGCTGGGAGAGGCTGGACGCCTCGATCTCGACGTCGGCGAGCAGGTCACGTACGGCCATCGGGCCGTCGCCGAGCAGCTCCAGCACCCGGATGCGCACGGGATGGCCGAGCGTACGGAAGAACTCCGCCTTTCGTTGGTACAGCGGAACCGGCACTGGTCCTCCTCGATTCGACCACCTTCGCAATTGAAGACCTCTTCAAGCCGTCGAGTCCACAACCGATCCGGGTGATCCGCGCCACGGACGGATCACCCGGATCGGCCCGGCGGCCGTCGATTCCGAAACTTTCGGTCACTCCCGCCGGAACACCGCAGCGACCGGACGGGCGTCCATTCACGTTCGACACTGCGTTCACGACAACGCTCCAGCATGCCCCACGAAACACCCGCCACCTGCGAATACGCGGCATCGTCGCAAAGTCGGGCTTGACCACAGAAGTTGAAGTGTTTAGATTTCTTTTCCGGAACACTTCCGATAAGTTTCGCCCCGGCTGAACCCTGCCCACCACCTTCCACGGCATGGAGAGCGCGAAATGAGAAGGTCCACCTTCGCCGGAGCACCGGCCCCCGTCCCTCGCAGCTCCCCCCGGAAACGGGTCTGGCGGGTGCTGCTGTCCCTGACCGTCGCCATCACCACCGTTCCCGTGATCGGCGCCTCGTCGGCCGGCGCCACCGGCCAGGCCGGATCCCCGTCCGGCGGCACCGGCCTGGACCCGGCCCCGTTCATCTCGACCAGCGCCAGGCCGGGCAGCTTCCCGCTGGTCTCCGGCGGGCGGGCGGCCCCGCTGGTGGTCAGCGCCAGCGACTTCCCGGGTGTGGTGCGGGTCGTGAACGACCTGCAGGCCGACATCCAACGGGTCACCGACGTACGGCCGGGCGTCTCGGTCGACACGGTTCCGCGTACGGGCGAGGTGGTGCTGGTCGGCACGCTGGGCCGCAGCCCGTTGATCGATCGGCTGGTGGCCAACGGCAAGCTCGACGTCACCGGGCTCGCCGGCAAGTGGGAGACCTCGGTGCAACAGGTGGTCCGGGACCCGCTGCCGGGCGTACGCCGGGCGTTTGTCATCGCCGGCAGCGACCAGCGCGGCACCATCTTCGGCGTCTACGAGACCTCGAAGCAGATCGGCGTCTCGCCCTGGTACTGGTGGGACGACGTGCCGGCACGCCAGCACGACGCGCTGCACGTGCTGCCCGGCCGACACAGCCAGGGCACGCCCGCGGTGAAGTACCGGGGCTTCTTCATCAACGACGAGAACCCGGCGCTCGGCACCTGGGCGCCGAACTTCTTCGGCCCCGGCCTGGCCCCCGGCTATCCCGGCGGCTTCAACCGGCACTTCTTCGCCAAGGTCTTCGAGACCATGCTCCGGCTCAAGGCGAACTACCTCTGGCCGGCGGTCTGGGGCCGGGCCTTCGCCGAGGACGACCCGGCCAACCACGCCACCGCCAAGGAGTACGGCGTGGTGATGGGCACCTCGCACGAGGCGCCGATGATGCGTGGCATCGAGGAGTGGAACCGGCACGCCGTGGCGCCGGGCACCGATCCCGTCACCGGCCAACCGACGCCCGGGCGCGACCCGTACGGCGGCAACGGCGAGTGGAGCTTCCGCCGCAACGCCGAGGCGCTCAAGCAGTACTGGAGCGACGGCATCGAGCGGATGGAGGAGCAGGACTTCGAGGGTGTGGTCACGCTCGGCATGCGCGGCAACGGCGATGTCAGCCTGCCCGACGGTGACGGCATCGACCTGATGAGCAACATCATCGACACCCAGCGGCAGATCCTCGACCAGGCCAGCGACCGCGAGCTGACCGATATCCCGCAGGTCCAGACGCTCTACAAGGAGGTCCAGCGCTACTGGGACCAGGGCTACCGACCGCCGGACGACGTGACCGTGGTGTTCTGCGACGACAACTGGGGCAACATGCGCAAGTTGCCGGACCAGAGCCTGCCCGCGCGGGGTGGCGGGTACGGCATGTACTACCACTTCGACTACGTCGGCGGCGGGCGCAACTACAAGTGGGTCGACACGATCAACCTCGCCAACACCTGGGAGCAGTTGAACCTCACCTACAAATACGGCGTGGACCGGCTCTGGGTGGTCAACGTCGGCGACATGAAGAACCAGGAACTGCCGTTGCAGTTCTTCCTCGACTACGCCTGGGACCCGGACCGGTGGCCGCTCGACCGGCTCGACGACTGGGAGCGGCAGTACGCGGCGCAGAACTTCGGGCCGGAGCGGGCCGGGGCGGTCGCCGACGTGCTGAGCACGTACGGGCACCTCCAGGCCCGGCGCAAGCCGGAGCTGTTGAACCGGCACATCTCGCTCGACCCGACCAAGGACCTCGCCACCGACTCCTCGGCCGTGGTCTACAACGACCAGGGCAACCCGTACAGCCTGTCGAGTTACCGGGAGATGGACCGGGTCACGGCGGAGTGGCAGGCGCTGGCGGCGAAGGCGGAGACGATCCGGCGCGGCCTGCCGGCGGCGTACCAGGACGCCTACTACCAGCTCGTCTACTACCAGGTGAAGGCGACGGCGAACCTGTACGAGCTGCGCCGGGCGCAGTTCACCAACCTGCTCTACGCCGAGCAGGGGCGGGCCGCGACCAACACCCAGGCCGACCTGGCGCAGGCCCGGTTCGCCGAGGACCAGGCGATGAACGACTACTACAACCACGAGTTGGCGGACGGAAAGTGGAACGGCTTCCAGCTCCAACCCAAGATCGGGTACGGCGACATCGCCCGGTACGGACCGAACGCGCCCTGGCAGCAGCCCGAACTGAACCACGTGGCGCTGCCGGACGAGATCTACCCGGCGCTGCGGCGGATCGAGGTGGGACAGGCGGCCTCGATGGGCGTGGCGATCGACGGTTCGGACGACTGGTGGCCACAGGCGCAGAGCCCGGCGGTGCTGCCGGAGTTCAGCCCGTACCAGACCCAGCCGACGCAGTACATCGAGGTGTTCAACCGGGGCAGCACCGACTTCGACTACCGGATCCGGTCGGCGGCGCCCTGGCTGAGCGTGCAGCCGGAGCGGGGCCGGGTCGACCAGCAGGTCCGGGCGACCGTACGGGTCGACTGGTCGAGGGCGCCGAAGGGGACCACCGAGGTGCCGATCACCGTCTCCGGTCCCGGCGGCAGCACCGTGCAGGTGAAGGCGGTGGTCCGGCACCCGGACCTGTCGCCCCGGCAACTACGGGGCTCGGTCGAGGCGAACGGGTACGTCGCGGTCGACGCCGACCACTACACCCGGGCGGTCACCGGCGGCGGAACCGGTTGGCAGCTCGTACCGGACATCGGACGGACCGGCAACGGCATGACCCCGTGGCCGGTCACCTCGGCCAGCCGGACCCCGGGCGGCGCCAGCCCCCGACTGGAGTACGAGATGACGCTGACCAGCACCGGCCCGGTGAAGGTGTCGGCGTACCTGTCACCCCGTAACAACGTCCTCTACACCGAGGGCCTCCGCTACGCGGTGTCGATCGACGGCGGCGCGCCGCAGGTCGTCAACGTGACCACGGCCACCGGTGCCGACGACACCCGGATGAACAAGCAGTGGGAACGGAACACATCGAATAATGTCAACGTCACCACCACCACCCACACGATCGACCGACCGGGAACCCACGTACTGAAGTTCTGGATGGTCGACCCGACCGTGGTCCTGCAACGGCTGGTCGTCGACACCGGCGGCGTACAGGAGAGCTACCTGGGACCGCCGGAGAGCTTCCGCTCCGGCCGCTGAACCCGCGACGGTCCGCCCCGGTCCCCCGACCGGGGCGGCCCACCACCCGACACCTGTTAGGAAGGGCCCCTTCCTCTACAAAATCCGATAACAAGGGGCCCTTCCTTTCACCCCGGAGGAAGGACGTTCATGCGAGTTGCTCGACGACGTTTTGTCGTTGCCGCAGTGGCCACCGCCTGTTTGCTCACCGGCTGTGGGGCGCCGGAGGCGTCGGCGCCCGCGAACACCGGCGGTACGGTGCCCGACAAGCCCGCCTCCCCGGTCGTCCTGAACGTGCTGGACGTCGCCGGCAACCTCCAGCTCACCCAGGGCATGATCGACGAGTTCGTGGCGAAGAACCCGGACGTGGTGTCGAAGGTGACGTACTCGAAGTCGCCCTCGCCGGAACTGGTCGGCAAAATCAAGGCCCAGCAGGGCGCGAACCGGGTCGACATCGACCTGGTGCTGACCGGGGTGGACGGCCTGGCAGCCGGTATCGACCAGCAACTCTGGACCCCGCTGCTGCCGGTACACGCCGGCCGGCTGCCCGGGATGGCGAACTACCTGCCCGGAGCGGCGGCGATGCAGCAACTCGCGGGGGACTTCGGGGTGGCGGTGACCTACTACCCGTCCGGACCGCTGATCGAGTACCTGCCGGCGAAGGTGCCGAACCCGCCGAAGACCGCCGCCGAACTGCTGGCGTACGCCCAGGCGAACCCGGGCGCGGTGCAGTACGCCCGGCCGTCCAACTCCGGACCGGGCCGGACCTTCCTGATGGGGCTGCCGTACCTGCTCGGCGACACCGACCCCAAGGACCCGGTACGCGGCTGGGACAAGACCTGGGCCTACCTCGCCGAGCTGAACCGGCACGTCACCCTCTACCCGTCCGGCACCAGCGAGACGATGAAGAACCTGGCCAACGGCTCCGCGAAGATCATCGTCAGCACCACCGGCTGGGACATCAACCCACGGGTGCTCGGCACCGTACCGGCCGAGGCGAGGATCGGCACCCTGGAGGGCTTCCACTGGGTCGCCGACGCGCACTACGCGGTCGTACCGAAGGGGGTGTCGACCGACAAGCAGGCGGCCGTGCTCGCGCTGCTCGACTGGATGCTCACCCCGCAGCAGCAGGCGAAGGCGTACGACAACGGCTACTTCTACCCCGGACCGGCGGTCCGCGACGTGACCCTGTCGATGGCCCCGGAGGCCAGCCGCAAGGCGATCGAGCAGTACGGCCGCCCGGAGTACGACGCCCTCATCGCCAACCACCCGGTCGAGGTCCCGCTCGGGGCGAAGGAACTGGTCGAGGCGTTCAGCCGGTGGGACCGCGAGATCGGTGGCGCGAAGGTGGGCAAGTGAGCTTCACCCGGCTGCGGCTCGACGACGTCTCGCGCAGTTTCGGAGGGCACCCGGCCCTCGAAGGCTTGGACCTGACCATCGAACGGGGCGAGTTCATCGCCCTGCTCGGCCCGTCCGGCTGCGGCAAGTCGACCGCGCTGAACTGCCTCGCCGGCCTGCTGCCGCTGACCCGGGGCAGCATCTGGTCCGACGACACCCGGCTGGACACGCTGCCACCGGAACGGCGTGGCTTCGGCATGGTGTTCCAGAGTTACGCCCTCTTCCCCCATCTCTCCGTCCGCCGCAACATCGCCTTCGGGTTGCAGATGCGCCGGCTGCCCCGGGCCGAGGTACGCCGCCGCACCGACGAGGCGATCCGCCTGGTACGCCTGGAGGAGCACGCCGGCAAGCTGCCCGGTCAGCTCTCCGGTGGCCAGCAGCAACGGGTGGCGATCGCCCGTGCCGTGGTGTTGGAACCGGCCCTGGTGCTGATGGACGAGCCGCTGTCCAACCTGGACGCCAAACTGCGCCTGGAGATGCGGACCGAGATCCGCCGGCTGCACCAGTCGCTCGGTCTGACCACCGTCTACGTCACGCACGACCAGGAGGAGGCGCTGTCGCTGGCCGACCGGCTGGTGGTGCTGCGCGACGGCCGGGTGCAGCAGATCGGTTCGCCGGAGGAGTTGCACACCCGCCCGGTCAACCGGCACGTCGCCGACTTCATGGGCTACCGCAACCTGCTGCCGATGCGGGCGACCAGACGGCACGGCAGCACCCAGATGGTGGTCGAGGGCGAGGGGCTGCGGCTGATCGGCAGCCCGGTAGGTCCGGTCGCGCCGGGCACCGACGTGATCGCCGCCGTACGCCCGGAGGACCTGCGGATCGCCGAGGTGCAGGGCACCGGGCTGCTGGCCACCGTCGAGGTGGTCGAGTACCAGGGCCGCGAGGTGGCGGTCGAGGCGCGAACCGAGAGCGGGCTGCTGCTGAACCTGCGCACCACCCAACGTCCCGCTCTCGGTGACTGGGTGGAACTCGTTGTCGCCCCGGCCCGC
The DNA here is from genome assembly GCF_044901685.1 of Micromonospora sp. NPDC050397. NCBI lineage: Bacteria > Bacillati > Actinomycetota > Actinomycetes > Micromonosporales > Micromonosporaceae > Micromonospora > Micromonospora sp. NPDC050397. The sequence continues at coordinate 661,251 of NZ_JBJDPS010000001.1, read as the reverse complement.
CTGCTGGTCTTTCCCGACGACAGTTCCACGACCGGCCGGGCGACCGACCGGGCCGCGACCGACAGTTCCGCCACCGGCAGTCCTCGCACCGACCGGGAGGTGCCGGCGTGACCGCTCCCCCGACCACCGAGGCGCCCCGGACGGTACGGGTGGCCCTGCGCCACCGTCTCGCCGAGCGGGGCGTGGACCGGCACCTGCTGCTGCTCGCCCCGGCGGCGCTCTTTGTCGTGGTGCTCTTCGTCTACCCGTTCCTCTACGGCGTCGGGCTCTCGTTCCAGCCGGTCGAGGGCGGGCCGTTCGGGGCGTACCGCGAGTTCTTCGCCGACCCGTACCAGCGGGACACGATCTGGACCACGCTTCGGCTGTCACTGCCGGCCGCACTGCTCAACGTGGTGGCGTCGGTGCCGATCGCGTACCGGATGCGGGGGCGGTTCCGGGGCAAGCGTCTGCTGACCACGATCCTGGTCGTGCCGATCACCCTCGGTACGGTGCTCACCGCCCAGGGACTGCTCAACTTCCTCGGTCCCACCGGCTGGTTCAACCGGGTCCTGCTCGGCACCGGCCTGCTCGACGAGCCGGCCCGGCTGACCTACAACTACTGGGGTGTCTTCTTCTCCATCGTCATCACCGGTTTCCCGTTCGCGTTCCTGCTGGTGCTCTCGTACCTGTCCGGAATCGACCCGGCCCTGGAACGGGCCGCGGCCACCCTCGGCGCCAACCGGGTACAGCGGTTCCGCCGGATCACCCTGCCGCTGCTGGCGCCGGGGCTGGCGACCACGTTCTGCCTCACCTTCGTGCTCGCGTTCAGCGTCTTCCCGTCGGCGGTGCTGGTCGGGGACCCGGCCGGCGAGACCCGGGTCATCTCGATCGCCGCGTACGAGGCGGCCTACCTGCGTTACGACTACCCGATGGCGGCGACGATCGCGGTGCTGATGGGGCTGGTCGAGCTGCTGGTCATCGCGGCCGTGCTCGGCTGGCGGTCGCTGCTCTACACCGGCTCGACGGCGGGAGGCAAGGGCTGATGGCGGGAGTCAAGGGGGCTGATAGCGGGAGGCGAGGGCTGATGGCGGAAACCGGAAGCCGACCGCGTCGGCGCTGGGTCGCCAGTCCGGGGGCCTGGCTGGTCTGGGGCGTGGTGGCGTTCTTCTTCGTCAACCTGGCCGGTGTGATCGGCTCGGTGCTGGTCAACTCGTTCGGCACCCGCTGGTTCGACACCTGGCTGCCGCAGGGCTTCACCACCAACTGGTACGGCGCCGCGTGGCGGGAGTTCGGGCTGCTGCCCGTGCTGGTGGTGACGCTCCAGGTCTCCCTGCTGGTGGTCGGCATCTCGGTGCTGATCGGGGTGCCGGCGGCGTACACCCTCGCCCGCCGGTCGTTTCCCGGTCGGCGGCTGCTGTACCTGCTGTTCCTGCTGCCGATCCTGATGCCACCGATCACGTACGGCATCCCGCTGGCCACCGTGCTCTACAAGTACGGCTTCGCCGGTCACCTCTCCGGTGTGGTGCTGGCGAACCTGGTGCCGTCGGTGCCGTTCGTCATCCTGACCATGACCCCGTTCATCGAGCAGATCGACCCGGCGATCGAGCGCGCGGCGCGGATGTGCGGCGCGCGTACCGGTCAGGTCTTCGTCCGGGTCCTGGCGCCGCTGCTGACCCCCGGCATCCTCGCCGCGTCGATCCTGGTCCTGGTCCGCACGGTGGGCATGTTCGAGCTGACCTTCCTCACCGCCGGCCCCGACTCGCAGACCCTGGTCGTGGCGCTGTACTACTCGATGTCGGCGGCCGGGATCAGGGCACAGCAGTCGGTGGACGCGATGGCGGTGATCTACACCTCGATGATGCTGGTGCTCCTGGTGGTGGCGCTGCGCTTCGTCAACCCCACCCACCTGGTGGCCCGGGTACGCGACGACGTCGACTAGCCGTGCCGGCCCGTGGTCGGGAGCGGCACCGAGCGTAGGGCCACCGCGAGTGCGCCGCGGTGCAGGGCGTCCAGGTGTCGCAACGCCTCCGGCCCCGAGCCGGTAGGCCGGTCGACACCGTCCGGCCCACCGCCCGTGGTGGTCGCCAGCAGCTCGCGCAGCATCGAGGCGGTGATGCGGTCGAGTTCGGGACGCACGTCCCGGGCCAGGTCCGGTTGCTCGTGCGGACCGTAACTCGGCTGGGCGCGCCACCGGGCGTGCAGCCCACGCTGGACCACTTTGTTCGCCTCGATCTGGTCCCTGAAGAATCGCATTCCGACGGTGGGGTCAAGTCCGATATCGCGGGCGGCGGCAACCACCTCGTCGAGAATCTCTCGCTCCCGTACGGGGTCGTCGACGGGTTGGCCGGTCAGGAACTTCGCGGCGGCGACCTGGTCGGCGAGGAGCAGGCGGCGGACCGCGAGGTCGGCCAGCACCGGATGACGACTGCCGCAGAATCCGCTGGTGGCGGGGGTGGCGGTGGCTCGCCGGGCAAACTCGACGACCTTCGGCACGCCGGCGGCGACCGTCGACCCGCCGAGCAGGAACAAGGAAATCACCGGCAGACGACTCATTGCGAGATGAACGAGCATGGTGGCTCTTCCACGGGGCGAGCCGCAACGGCCGCACCCATTGTTCGATGGATTCTCCTGCCCCTTATCGGAGCCCTGTCCGTCCTCCGGCCAGCCTAACCGGAGCCACTGTAGCCAACCATTCTTCCCATTTCCTGGACTCCGTACCGACCGGCCAGAGTGAACACGAGACAGCGGGTTCCCGGGTTCGACGCGTGGCGCGGAGACGGCTGTGGAACGGGTCACGCCCGCCTTCCAGGCCCGGAACGCAGGCTGGCGGCCCCGCCTCGTGGGCAGGGCCGCCAGCCACCTGTCGTTCCGGTTCCCGGAGTGCCCGGGACCGGCCACACCGCCGGGAGCGCCGATCGACGCCCTCCGGTCAGTGCATCATCACCGGTACGGGGATGTCCCCGGCGTTCTCGTCGTCGGTCGCGCCCGACGGGTTGGCGACCGCACCACCGTCCTGACGTCCGGCGTTGACCATCACGAAGGTGATCACCGCGGCGAGCACCAGAACGCCGACGGCCCACCAGATCGCGACGGCGTAACCGTGCACCGCCGCCTCGTTGACCAGGCTCGGGCTGCCGCCGTGGTCGAGCAGGTACGCCGTGGTGGCGCTGGCCGCGACCGTGTTCAGCAGTGCCGTACCGATCGAGCCGCCGACCTGCTGCGACGTGTTGATCATCGCGGAGGCCACCCCGGAGTCGCGTGCCTCGACACCGTAGGTGCCCAGGGCCATGGCCGGCATGAACGCGGTACCCATGCCGAGCCCGAGCAGGATCATGCCGGGCAGGATCAGGCCCGCGTACGAGCTGTCCACCTTGAGCTGGGTCAGGATCAGCATGCCGAGCGCGGCGACCAGGAACCCGGGTCCCATCAGCAGTCGGGGTGCGACCCGGTTCATCAGCCGGGCGCCGATCTGGGTCGAACCGGTGATCATGCCGGCGATCATCGGCAGAAAGGCCAGGCCGGTGACGACCGGTGACCATCCCTTGACCACCTGTAGGTAGTAGGTGAGGAAGAGGAACAGACCGAACATGCCGATGATCGCGATGCCCAGCGCCGAGTAGACGCCGGCCCGGTTGCGCTCGGTCAGTACCCGCAGCGGCAGCAGCGGGTGCGCGACCCTCGACTCGACCAGCACGAACGCGGCCAGCAGCACGACCGCCGCGACAAACGAGCCCAGCGTCCAGGCCGCGGTCCAACCGTCGCTCTCGGCGCGGGTGAAGCCGTAGACCAGGGAGACCAGGCCGGTGGTGGCGAGCACCACGCCGGGGATGTCGAGCTTGTTGCGGTTACGCGCGCCCGGCACGTCCCGGACCACCAGGTACGCCCCGACGGCGGCGATCAGCGCGAACGGGATGTTGACGTAGAGCGCCCAGCGCCAGTTCAGGTACTCGGTGAGCACCCCGCCGAGGATCAGACCGATGGCACCGCCACCACCGGCGATGGCGCCGAAGACGCCGAACGCCTTGGCCCGTTCCTTGGCCTCGGTGAAGGTGACCGCCAGCAGCGACAGCGCGGCCGGGGCGAGCAGCGCGCCGAACACACCCTGGAGGGCGCGGGCGCCGAGCAGCATGCTGGTGTTGGCCGCCAGGCCGCCGATCGCGGACGCGGCGGCGAAGCCGAGCAGGCCGATGGTGAAGATCCGCTTCCGACCGGCGATGTCGGCGATCCGGCCACCGAAGAGCAGCAGCCCGCCGAAGGCGAGCGTGTAGGCGGTGATCACCCACTGCCGGTTGCCGTCGGAGATGCCGAGGTCGTGCTGCGCGGCCGGCAGGGCGATGTTCACCACGGTCGCATCCAGTACGACCATCAACTGGGCCAGGGAGATGAATATCAGCGCTGTCCAGCGCCTCGGATTGGCTTCTACTTCTGTGGACATGAAAGGTCCCCGCATTTTTCGCAAATATGGATGGAAACGGCAGCCTGTGGACGCAGGTCACCCGGATCTGGCGATGGTGGTTGTTTCGGCGGAGCCGGTCCGGTCACGCGACCGGGCGCGGTGGGTCAGGCGGCGGCCTCGCCGCGGGGTGGGACGCACGACTCGCCGTTGAGCCGCTGGGTGGATCGCCGCAGGGCTTCCAGGGTCACGGTGCTCCCCGGAAGGACGGACCGCTGCGGCGCGCGCAGCCCGTCGAGTAGGAGTTCCAGATGGCGGTGGGCGAACGGGTCGAGCAGGGCCCGCGCCGTACCGGGCAACGGGCGGGTGAGCTGGACAATCGGGACGATCAGGTCGCCGATCGCCACGTCGGAACGCACCTGGCCGGACTCCCGCGCCCGGCCGAGCAGGCTCTCGAACGCCCGCTCCATCCGGTCCTGGGCCACGCAGAGGTCCGCGTCCCCCAGGTCCAACCAGTCCGAGAGGACCGAGCAGAGTCCGCCGATGTGGGAGTCGGCGGAGGCGTGCACGAACCGCCGCAACGCCTCGAACGGGTCCGACTCCTCTACCGCGACCCGCTCCGCCAACTCGGTCAGACCGGACATCAGGGTCAGGACCACCACCCGGATGAGCGCCTGCCGGCTGGTGAAGTGTCGGTAGAGCGTCGCGTTGCCGACCCCGGCCCGCTGGGCGATCTCGTCCAGCGGCACCTCGGCGCCGCGCTCGACAAAGAGTTCTCCGGCCGCCGCGACGATCCGGTCGTAGTTACGCGACGCGTCCGCCCGCTGCCGGGGCAACCGCTGCTGTACGGCGGTACCAGCCACGTCGACGCTCCTCACCGGAACCGGGGAGATCTTCCCCGCTTACCCGAAGAGTGAAACGGGGAGATCCTCCCCGGTTATTTCGCCGCCCCCTGTGACCTGCGTCCCGACATTGACCGGGTCCTGACCCCGGCGAGTGACCGCGACCTCGGTGACGACCGGGCCGCCCGGGACGCGGTGACCAGCAAGACGCTGGTCAAGCGGTTCGCCCGGCCCGAGGAGACCGTCGAACTGGTGGTCTCCTCGCCTCCGACCGGGCGGCGTACGTCACCGGGGCGAACCACGCGGTCGACGGCGGCGCCACCGCCCGGTGACCCGACGGAGGCGACCGGGCAGCCTAGGCGGAGGTGAAGAGGAGGGAGACGTTCTGGCCACCGAAGCCGAACGAGTTGCAGACGGCGGCTTCCAGGCGCTGCTCCCGGGGAGCACCGGTGACCACGTCGAGCTTGACCTCGGGTGCCTGCCGATCGAGGTTGAGGGTCGGCGGGATGACCCCGTTGACGACCGAGAGCAGGGTGACGATGCCCTCGACCGCACCGGCTGCGCCGACGAGGTGGCCCAGGCTGGACTTGGGGGCGGTGAGGACCACGTCCTCGCCGAGCGCCTGGGCGATCGCCGCCGCCTCGCCCACGTCGCCGACCACGGTCGACGTGGCATGGCAGTTGACGTGCCGCACGTCCGAGGGCTCGAGCCCGGCGTCGGCGACCGCGGTGCGGATCGCCCGGATCTGTCCGGCGCCGGCCGGGTCCGGGCCGGTGATGTGGTGGGCGTCCGAGGTGACGCCGAAACCGGCCAACCGGCCGATCACCCGGGCGCCGCGCGCCGAGGCGAAGTCGGCCCGCTCCAGGATCATGACGCCGGCACCCTCGCCGAGCACAAACCCGTCCCGGTCGACGTCGAACGGACGGGAGGCGCGCTCCGGGTCGTCGTTGCGCTTGGAGAGCGTACGGGCCTGGGCGAACCCGGCGATGGTCAGTGGGGCGATGGCCGCCTCGGCACCGCCCGCGATGACCACGTCGGCCTCGCCGGACCGGATCAGCCGGGCGGCGAGGGCGAGTGCCTCGGCACCGGAGGCGCAGGCGGAGACCGGGGTGTAGACACCGGCGCGGGCACCGAACTCCAGGCTGACCCAGGCGGCGGGTCCGTTCGGCATCAGCATCGGCACGGTGAGCGGGGAGATCCGGCTCGGCCCCTTCTCCTCCAGCAGGTCGTCCTGGTCGAGCAGGGTGGTGATGCCGCCGATGCCGGTGCCGACCACCACCGCGAGCCGGATCGGGTCGACCTCGGGTGCGCCCGCGTCGGCCCACGCCTGCTGGGCGGCGACCAGCGCGGCCTGCTGGCACCGGTCCATCCGGCGCGCCTGCACCCGGGGCAGTGCCTCGGCCGGGCTGACCGCCATCGGAGCGGCGATCTTCGCCGGCAGGTCGTCGGCGTACGCGAACGAGGTCACCAGGTCGTCGATGCGGCGTACGCCGGAACGTCCGGCCAGCAGACCCTGCCACAGCGAGTCGACGTCCCCGCCGAGCGGTGTGGTCGCGCCGAGCCCGGTGACGACGACGTCCTGGGCGTTCATGTTGGCCTCCTGATGGCACCGGGGTACGGGGGCTTGCCGCGCCGTAGTTGTATCGCATACAACTAGAGGATGTCCACCGTACAGTCGTCGCAGCGCAGCGACCCCGAGCCCCGGACGGGTCACTCCGAACCGGTTCGTGACCGGGGTCGGCGTACCCGTGGGGTGATCCTCGAACGGGCGGCGGCGCTGTTCGCCGAACGCGGCTTCGACACCGTCAGCGTGGCCGAGATCGCCACCTCGGCCGGGGCCCACCCGAACCAGATCACCTACTACTTCGGCTCCAAGGACGCGCTGTTCGTGAACGCGGCCTTTTTGCTGCTGCTGCGCGACGCCGAGCGACTGGAGCCGGTGGGACGCCGGCAACGCACGCCGGAGGGGTTCCGGGCGGCGATGGCGCGCACCGCGCTGGCACTTCCGGCGGTGCCGATCGCGGTCCAGGCGATGTCCGTCACCCGGCAGCGACCCGAACTCCGCCCGCTGGCCGAACAGCACCTCACCCGCCTGTTCCACCAGGCCCGGCGCTATCTCACCGCGATCCTGGAACGCCACGGCTGGGTGATCGACCGACCGGCCGACGTCGAGACGCGTACGTTCTGGAGCGCGGTGCTCGGTGCGCGACTGATCTCGGAGTCCGGGTTCGGCGGCCGGTCCAGCGACATCGACCTCGCCGGGGTGCTCACCATCCGGCGCCGCGACACCCCCTACGATGCCGACCGTGACCGTCATTGACAAGATCGCCTGGATCCGGATCGAGAACGGTGCCATCCTGAGCACCCGCAGTCACGGCAAGGACGTCTACTACCTGCCTGGTGGCAAGCGCGAGCCCGGCGAGGACGACCTGGCCACCCTGGTACGCGAGATCGACGAGGAACTCGCCGTGGCGATCCGGCCGGAGAGCGTCACCCCGGCCGGCACCTTCGAGGCACAGGCCCACGGTCGTCACAAGGGCACGACCGTCCGGATGACCTGCTACGCCGCCGACTACCAGGGGACGCTCACCGCCAGCGCCGAGATCGCCGAGGTCACCTGGCTCGGCTATGCCGACCGGCACCGGGTGTCCCCGGTCGACCAGATCATCTTCGACCGGCTCCACCAGGACGGCCAGCTCCGCTGAGACGCGTACGGCCCCGGGGCGAGCCCCGGGGCCGTACGCGTGGTGCGGGTTACCGTCAGCCCTCGAGATTCTCCAGGTCCTTGAGGGCGTCCCCGAGCTCCTTGAGCATGTCGACGAAGTCGGCCGTCTCGGCTGCCGGCGGCAGCTCGATGGTGACCGGCTTGCCGTAGTCGGTGTAGTCGACGGTGACGTCGTTCGCGTCGTTCAGGTAGCCACGGAAACGACGGAGCTGGTACTGCTCGTCCGCCCAGAGGTCTGCCTTGACCTCCTTGACGCCCAGCTTGGTGAACTCCTTCTCGAGCGCCTCGCGGGCCTTGGCGTCGGAGACGGCGCCCAGGTAGGCGGCGACCGGGATGGTGGCCGCGTAGTGAACGGTCTGCACGCCGGCCACGGCCTCCTCACCAACCACCGTGATGCTTTCGGCGGCCAGCATCCGCTTCAACGTCTGGGCCGGGTCGATCTCGTCCAGCATGCTGGACATCGCCTCGTTGCCCGCCTCGCCAGCCATCGCGAGGTCCATCTTGAGCCACTTCTTGCCGTCGAACTCCGCCTGCTCCGACGGCGAGACGGAGATGTACATCGCGGTGCCGATGATGCGAGCGGTGGTCGGACCCTCCTTCGGGTCCTCCAGGGTCATCTCCGCCTTGCGCTCGGTGCCCAGCGCCGCGACGCCGGTGCCCTTGACCGCCTCGCCCTCGGCCTTGCCCGTCATCGTGAAGCTGACGGTGGTGGTGGCCCCACCGAGGGCGGCGGACGCCTTCTGGATCGACCCCTTGGCGTCGCTCGCCATCAGCGCCAGCGCGCTCGGCTTCTCCTCGGTGGTGGACCCGGCGTCCTTCGAGCCGCACGCCGCGAGGCCGAGCACCGCGAACGCGGAGACGGTCAGGACGGCGCTGTTCTTCCAACGTGCCACGAGAAAACTTCCCCCGGTATGAGTGGGTGGTGACGTAGACAGGGGGCGAACTCTAACCCACCCCACCGACACTCCTCACCCGGATTCCGGCCGTCCCGGCTCCGGCCCCGCACCGGCCGGCGCACCCGCCGGGCGACAACCCGGCCCCGATACACCGCCGGACCGGTGGTTTCCCCAGGTAGGGCGGGGGGTAGCAGGAACGACACCGAGCCGGAGGGAAGTCTCATGTCGACCGACGCCATTGTCATCCTGAAGCAGGACCACAAGGAGATCCGCGCCCTTTTCAGGGAGTTCGAGCAGGCCGGGGAGAACGCGACGAAGAAGAAGGGCGCGATCGTCGAGCGCATTCTCGAGGCGCTGACCGTGCACACGTACATCGAGAACGAGTGCATGTATCCGGAGACCCGTGAGCTGCTGCCGGACCTTGAGGACGACGTGCTCGAATCGTACGAGGAACACCACGTCGCCGACATGCTCTGCCTGGAGTTGGCCGCCATGAAACCGGAAGACGAGCGGTTCGACGCCAAGACGACGGTGCTGATCGAGAACGTGACGCACCACATCGAGGAAGAGGAAGAAGAATGGTTCCCGAAGGTACGTGACGGGCTCGGTCGGAAAAAGTTGCAGGAGATCGGCGAGCGCATGATCGAGCTACGCGAGAAGGCGCCACGGAAGCCGACCGACCCGAAGGCGTTGAAGAAGGCGGCGGACGCGGTGACAGCCTGATCGGCGGCGACAATTCAGGAAACTGGTGGGCAGGTACCACCGGCGCCGCCGAACGAGCGCCGGTGCCGGAACCACGGAGGCGACGAGCATGGGCAAGGGCATCAACAAGGTGGCGTACAAACCGGTCGGCATCCTGCTCGGCGTCGCGGCCGGCGCGATCGCCGGAATGGTCTTCAAACAGGTGTGGAAGACGGCCGCCGGTGACGACGACGCGCCGAACGCGACCGACGAGGACCGTGGCTGGGGCGAGATCCTGGCCGCCGCCGCGATCCAGGGAGCCATCTTCGCCGTGGTGAAGGCCGCCGTCGACCGGGGCGGCGCGGTAGGCGTACGGCGCGTCACCGGCACCTGGCCCACCTGACGTGAAAGGAAGGGCCCCTTGTTATCGCTTTTTGTATAGGAAGGGGCCCTTCCTAACGTCCGGGAGGCGTGGCGGAGCGCGGGGTGCGGGGGCGCGCGGGGGGGTGCGGGGGGGTGCGGGGGCGGGAGGGTTTCGGGGGGTCCGTGGGGCGGGGGGGCGAAATCGAGTTGTGCGGTGACCGGTCGTGGAGGACGGTAGGCCGACCACGGATGCTGCCTGCTCGACGGAAGGGACCGCGGCCATGACCGACTTCGACGTCCGTACCGCGAACCTGCGTGCCCTCAACTCGCTGACGAAGTACCCGTCGATCCCGACCTATCACGCACTCGACCCGGGCAACGGCGGTCTGACCGACAAGGTGGTCGAATTCGTCGGCCGGGTCCACCTGACCGAGAAGGTCGACGGGACGAACTCGCGGATCGTGGTGCTGCCGGACCGCACGTACCTGATCGGCAGCCGCGAGGAGCTGCTGTACGCCGAAGGTGATCTGATCGGTAACCCGGCCCTCGGGATCGTGGACGCCCTGCTCGACGTGGCCAGCGCGATGGCACCGTACGGCACCGGCATCGTCACCTACTACTTCGAGGTGTACGGCGGAAAGGTCACCGCCGCGTCGAAGCACTACACCGGCAGCAGGCGGGTCGGTCATCGCGTGTTCGACATCTGCGTCATCGACGACTACGCCACGATGCTCGACTGGCCGACGGAGCGGGTCTCGTCCTGGCGCGACCACGGCGGCCAGCGATTCCTCGACGAGGACGAACTGCTCCGGGTGGCGGCCGGCAACGGCCTGGCCACCGTACCCCGGCTCGACGTGCTGGACGCGGCCGAACTGCCGACGGACATCGACAAGACCCACCAGTTCCTGGTCGACCGCCTGCCCCGCACCACCGTGGCGCTGGACGGCACGCCGGGTCGCCCGGAGGGCATCGTGCTGCGGTCCGGGTCCCGGTCGGTGATCGCGAAGGCCCGGTTCCAGGACTACGAGCGCACTCTGCGGCGCCGATCCGGCGGACGCTGACCGAGGCACGCTCAGGCAGGCGGCAGACGCTGACCGAGGCACGTTCAGCAGGAGGGCGGCAGACGCTGACCCACGCGCGCTCAGCAGGAGGGTCGAGGCCGGCGGCGGTCGGTCCCTGTCGTACGTCCGGGCGTGCCCGGGTACGGCGGGTCCGACCGCCGCCGGCCACCACGATCAGCCCTTGGGCGGGTAGGGATCGTCCTGGTAGGTGTACTCGGTCTCGATCTGCCCGTCGGCGGTGTGCAGCACCAACTGGCTCGGCTGGTTCGCGCGGGCGGCCTCACGGCCCTTGTCGACGGCTTCCTGCTTGGTGCCGTACGTGCCGAACGCACTCGACCCCCGCTCCACCTTCCAACGACCGCCGTCCGGTACGACGTGGAACTCACTGCGGCTCATCGCGTCTCCTCACCAGGGATTTCGAGATCATCGATCCCTTCTTCCGTACCCCGGTGTGCTTGACTCAAACAGGCAGCCGGGACGCCCCGGCCTGATTCCGGCACCACGGGACGGAGGAACGGACGCAGATGAGCGAGATTGACCCACACATTCACGTCGAACGCACCGTGGTGCGGGCCAGAGCCGCCGTCCGCGACATGATGGCGTCGACCTGGGGCCTGGTGACCGACACACCGAGCGTCGTGACGACCGGCTGCGACCTCGAGGTGCCGTACGCGATGACCTCCGCCCGCCCGGAGAGCGTCACCTGCCTCGCCTGCCGGGAACACGCCCACCGGGAGTTTCTGCGCTTCGCCGACCGGGTGGAGCAGCTCACCCGGATGCCCGGCTCGCAGATCGGTTCCGACCAGGGGGCTGAGGCCGCACGGCGGCTCCGGGACATGGCAAAGAGGTTCGCCGGTTGACGGTGCCGCTGGACGGCTCGGTCGGATTGGGGTCAACGCACCGTTTATCCTGGGGGCGACAAGACCAGGTTCGCGGCATTTTCCCTGCTTACAGTGGGAGCCATGGAGAGCTCCGGGAACCGACTGGGCGACTACCTGCGGGCCCGCCGCGAGCTGGTCAAGCCGGAGGATGTCGGGCTGCCGAGCGGGGGCCGTCGCCGGGTCCCGGGGCTGCGCCGCGAGGAGCTGGCGATGCTGGCGGGGATCAGCAGCGACTATTACCTGCGCCTGGAACAGGGCCGTGACCTGCACCCGTCGGCCCAGGTCCTGAACGCGATCGGGCGGGCCCTGCGACTCGACGCCGACGCCACCGCCTACCTGCACCAGCTCGCCGGGCCGGTGTCGCGACGCCGGACGCCGTCGAGGCCGGCCCGGGTGCCGGCGACCATCCTGCAGCTCATCGCGAGCTGGACAACCACCCCGGCGTACGTCCAGAACGCGTTCACCGACATCCTGGCGGTGAACAGGTTGGCGCAGGCACTGTCGCCGAACTACTCCCCCGGGGTCAACCTGCTGCGGGCGGCGTTTCTGGACCCGTCCGACCGACGACTGCGGCGCGACTGGGAACAGGCGACCGAGGAGGGGGTCGCCACGCTACGCGGCCTGGTCGGGCCCGACGTCGACAATCCCCGGTTGATCGAACTCGTCGGCGAACTCTCCGTACGCAGCGAGTGGTTCCGGCAGCTCTGGGCGCGCCACGACGTGCAGCCGAAGCGCGGGCGGCTGAGCCTGCTCGACCATCCCCAGGTCGGACCGCTCGAACTGTACGGCGAGAAGCTGAGCATCGCCGGAAGCGACAACCTGATGCTGGTGGTCTTCCAGGCAGAGCCCGGCAGTCGCAGCGCCGAGTCGTTGGCCCTGCTCGCCAGCCTCGCCGCGACCGAAGACGCTTCCGAGGACGCTTCCGGGGACATCGCCGGGGCCGTGGTGACCGGGGACTCGACCGAAGGCTCGACCGGGGACATGAACGAGGAGGTGGACGGGCCGACGCCGCGCGACCGGTGGCAGGACCCGGTGGACGAGCGGTAGCCGGTGACCGGTGAGATTGTCCCCCGGCAACGGCAACGGCAACGGCAACCGCCAGGCCGGTAGGTCGCCAGGCCGCCGACGACCAAGGGCCAGGCGTCGCCGACGACGAAGAGTCAGGGCTTGCGGGCGACCGCCCCGTACATGGCGATGTCCTTGTCGGCGACCCCCGGAGCCTCGGACCCGTCCGGGCGCCACTTGTGCACCTGGACCAGCCCTGGCTCGACCATCTCCAGGCCGTCGAAGAACCTCAGCGCCCTCGCGCGGTCGCGGAAGATGAGGGTCTCGCCGAGCCTGTTGTACTCCCGCTGGACCTGGGCCAGCGGGATCGGGTCGAATTCGTCGGTCGCGATGGACATCGCCAGGTAGCTTCCGGCGGGCAGCACGTCCAGCACCTGCCGGACGACCCGCAGGGCCTCGTCGTCGTCCTCGATGAAGTGCACGATCGCGATCAGCAGCAGTCCGACCGGCTGGTCCAGTTCGAGGGTCCGGACGAACTCCGGTGCGGAGATGATCGTCTGGGGGTCGCGCATGTCCGCCGCCACGTAGGCCGTGCGTCCCTGTGCGGTCCCGACCATCAGCGCACGGGCGTGCGCGAGCACGAGCGGATCGTTGTCGGTGTAGACCACCCGTGCGGTCGAGTCGACCGACTGCACGATCTCGTGGAGATTCGGCGACGTCGGCAGTCCGGTGCCGATGTCGAGGAACTGCCGGATGCCGCAGTCGGTGGCCAGGAACCGTGCCACCCGGTGCATGAAGGAGCGGTTGGCCTCCATGTGCACCCGCAACGCGGGCCAGATCCGCAACGAGTTCTCGCCGGCCTCGCGGTCGGCGGCGAAGTTGTCCTTGCCGCCCAGGATGTAGTCGTAGATCCGTGCGCCGTGCGCCCGGTCGGTCCGCAGATCGACCGCGCGAGCAGCTTCGCCACGACGTTCCACCAAGGCCTCCGTAAAACGATGTCGTCACTCGTGCAGGGCGACCCTACACCGATTGCGCGCCGTACCGGACTCCTGTGTGGATGGTGAGGACGCGGTCGACCGGGTGGGCGGGGAGCCGGCCGGTCGGGGGGCGTGGTCACCGGATCGTCAATGCCGTACCCGGGCTGATCGCCGCAAACCGACACCGCGATCCGTTCGGGTCGGGCGCCGGCCGACGGTAGGTTGGGGTGATGGTGGCGCGTCGGGCCGGTCTGCTGTGGTTGCTCTTCGGCGTGATCGCCGTGGTCTCTTCGGCGCTGGTGCTGCGCCGACCGGTCTGGGACCGCCTCTCCGACCTGCACATCTATTACGGGGCCGTGCAGACCGTCGACGCCGGCCGCCCGCTGTACGAGTACGCGGCGGCGAACGGCGGCCCGTTCACCTATCCCCCGTTCGCCGCGTTGCTGCTGCGCCCGATCGGCTCCGTGCCGGAGTCGGTGCTGCGGGTGATCTGGCTGGTCGGGGTCTGTGCGGCGGTCGCCGCCATCGCCGTGGTGCTGGCCCGGGGGATGGCGAGTGGGCGCGGTCAGCGGCGTGTTGTCGCTGCGGCGGTCGCGGGTGCGGTGTTGCTCTCCGCGCCCGTGCAGAGCAATCTCCGCTTCGGGCAGGTCAGCGTCTTCATCGTGCTGCTCGCCCTGGTCGACGCGGGCGGTTTGACCCCGGCCCGGTACCGGGGCGTGCTGGTCGGCGTGGCCGCCGCGATCAAGCTGACCCCGCTGCTCTTCGTGGTCTTCTTCCTGTTGTCCGGGCGGTACCGGGACGCCGGTCGGGCGGTTGCCGCCTTCGTCGGCTGTGCCGTGGTGGCGATGCTGGTGCTGCCGGCCGACAGTTGGGCGTACTGGACCGGGACGATGCTGGAGACGTCCAGGATCGGCAACCTCGCCTCGCTCGGCAACCAGTCGGTGCACGGCATGCTGATGCGGGTCGGGGTGGGCCCGGAGGCGTTGCCGCCGCTCTGGGCCGGGCTGGTCGCGCTGGTCTGTGGCGTCGCGCTGCTGCGGGCCCGTCAGGTCCAGGCGGCCGACGAGCCGGTACGCGCGGCGGTGCTGGTCGGCTGCGCCACGGTGGTCGCGTCGCCGGTGTCCTGGACGCACCACCAGGTCTGGACCGTGCTGGCGGCGATGCTGATGGTGGCGACGCGGGGGCTGTACCGCCGGATCGCCGGGGTGCTGCTGCTGGTCGTCATGACGGTCTCCCTGGGTGCGGTGCTCAGCGACGTGTCGACCTTTCCCGGCCTGCAGTTCCTGCTGGAGAACGCCCGCGCCGTCGGCGTGACCGCCGTCTGCCTGGCCGGGCTCGGCGGGCTGGCCGTGGCGGCGGTGGGCAGCGCCCGGCGGGCCGACGGCCGGCGTGGCTGGCTGCGGGCGGTCACCACGGTCACCGCCGCGCTGGCCTGCTTCGCGGTGTTGCCGCTGCCGGCCGGTGCGGACCCGACGTTCAAGGCGTACCGGCTGGCCGATGTCGACAACCCGCGCTACTTCTACTTCTGCCGGGAGCAGGCGGAGTGCGCCCGACTGGCGTCCGGCGTACCGGTGCGGTTCGGGGTCGTCCGGGAGAAGACCAAGGTACGGGTCAACGGCGTGGTCGACGGCAGCGTGGCCCGGTTGGAGTACCGGTCCGCGCCCGGTGGCGCCGCACGGGTCATTCCGCTGCTGGAGGTCTACCCGACGCAGCGTACGTTCTCGTTCCGGAGCGCGAACATGGCCGCCGGCGAGCTGGTCGCGTACGCCTCCGACGGGCGGATCGTGGCGAGCTACACCGACGAGCTCGACCCCTAGGGTCGGCCCTGGCCCTGGGGTCGGCCCTCGGCCTCGGCCGCTGCCGCCCGGATGCGGTCGCGGCCCACCTCGGTGTAGACGAACGAGATCTCCTCGGCGGGCAGCAGCAGTGCGGCGTCGGTGACAAAGCCGACCCGGACCGGTTCGCCGTCGCGCGTCGTCTCGCGGGTCTGGCCCACTCCCCCGACGGGCGGGATGTGGTCGTCGCCCCACTGGCCGAGCGCGGCGAGCACGACGAGGAGCTCCCGGCCGGCGGCGGTGGGGTGGTAGGACATCCGGGGTCGGGATCCGGGTTCCCGGTACTCGCGACGTTCGAGCACGCCCGACCTGGTCAGCATCTCCAGCCGGTTGGTGAGGATGTTGGGTGCCACACCGAGGCTCTTGACCAGGTCGGTGAAGCGGGTCATGCCGCCGGCGAGCACCTGCCGGAGGATGAGCAGGACCCAGCGGTCACCGACGATCCCGACGGTGCGCTCGATGGAGCAGAAGGCGTCGTCGGATGGAGTGCTGACCGGGGCACCGCTGGGCGCCCGTCCCGCCTCGTCGCTCGACAACTCGATCCCGCCCGCCATTCGAACCTCCCGTTGACCTGCCCAAACGAAGCTTATCCATCTGACTACCGATTTGCAACCCAGGGTATATGCTCGCCCCATGACCCAGCTCAACATCACCAAGGAGTCGCCGTCGTTCTGGCGCGTCTCGTTCGACAACCCGCCCGTCAACGTCTTCGGCGGGCAGATGATCATCGAGATGCGCGCGCTGCTCGACGCCGCCGAGAAAGATCCCGACCTGACCGTCATCGTGTTCGAGAGCGCGAACCCCGACTACTTCATCGCCCACTGGGACCTCGCCGACGACCTGTCGGTCCTGGCCGACCAACCGGCGCCGGTCACCGGACAGCAGCCCTTCGTCGACATCCTGGTACGCCTGAGCAGGCTGCCCGTGCTCAGCGTCAGCAAGATCCGTGGCCGGGCACGCGGGGCCGGCAGTGAGTTCCTGCTCGCCACCGACGTCCGTTTCGCCAGCCGGGAACGTACCCTGATCGGTCAGTTCGAGATGGGCGCCGGCAGCGTCCCGCCGGGCGGCGGCGCCCCGGCCCGCCTGCCCCGCCTGGTCGGCCGAGGCCGGGCCCTGGAGATCCTCGCCGGGGCCGAGGACTTCGACGGCGACCTCGCCGAGCGGTACGGCTACGTCAACCGCGCGGTCCCGGACGCGGAACTCGACGCCTTCGTCACCGCGTTCGCCAACCGGGTCGCCAAGCTCGACCGCGCGACGCTGGGCGAGTTGAAGGGGTGGGTGGACGCCCTCACCCTGCCCGACGAGAGCGAATTCCCACCCCAGTCCGCGGCCTTCGCCACCCGGCTCGCCGGGCCACGGTACCGGGACTGGGCGAAGGGCGCCTTCGGTGCCGGCCTGCAACAGCCGGGCGACCTGGAGGAGCGGCTCGGCACCCGTGCCGTCGAGTTCTAGGACCGCGACATCCGTTCCGGTGTGATCGTTCGGATCACACCGGAACGGTGAGCGGTCCGATTCGCTACGGAGTGCGTCGCACCGGTCGTCGCGATCGGATCATTCCACCGGCTGCTTCGCGGGCGCGACGGAGATGACCTGCTCGTTGTCCTCGCCGACGTGTTCGACGAACGTGATCGTGGCGAACTCCGCGACCACGTGGATCGGGTACGTGGGACCGGCGTCACGGTAGGCGCGCATCTCGTCGAGGTGGTCGTTCTGGAACACCACCGTGCGCGCGCCGTTGTTCTTCACCCAGTCCGGGAAGAAGATGACCCCGTGGACGACACGCTGCTCGGGAATGATGTTGACCACCACGGAGGTGCCGGTGGGTTCGTTCCAGGACACCTTGTAGACGCCCGGCGTCAACATGACCAGATCGACGTTCTGGCCCTTCACCCAGCGGCCACCGACGGGACCGGAATGGATGCGGTAGTCGATGGTGTGGTCGTTCTTCACGTACATCTCGTACTGCCAGCCGTTGGCGTACGTGTAGATCAGCCGCCGTCCGACAATTCCGGAGAGATCCTGTGGGGGGACCGGGCCGGTGGCGGGAGTGTCGGCATAGGACATGGGCTCTGCACCTTTCTTGGAGCTCGCTTCATCTCCAAGGCGTGACATCGCCGGGCACAATTTGTACGTGACCGGGGTCACGTCAATTCGCGGGCAGCTCCGAGCCGTCACGGGCGGCCGGGCACCACGACTTCCGACCCGGTCGCCGTCGCGGCGGCGCTAGGCGTGACTCGGGCGGGCCGCCCGGCGGTTGCCGCGTACGAAGATGATCGAACGGGCGGCCACCCAACCGATGAGCAGCGTGGCGGCGCCGAGGACCACGGCCTCCCAGCCACCCGCCGCGGGGACGTCCGTCTCGGCGAGCCAGTGGATGCCGTAGGTCGCGCTGGCCGCGGTGGTGAAGGTCAGCGCCCAGAAGCCGAGCGTGAACGGCAGTCGGGCGTACGTCCTGACCAGCGCGAACTGCACCAGCAGGAGCAGCACGAAGGTGCCGAACAGGGCCTCCTGGAACAGGTCGACCCGACCACCGTTGATCGCGAACCAGGCGTTGCCGGCCACCGCCGGCGGGGCCGAGAGGATCGCCAGGGTGGGCACCAGCGCGTCGGGCAGCGCCGGCCGGAAGGCCAGCCGGGCCAGGATCGCCGCGCCGATCAGCAGCCACATCAGGATGCCGACCGCGAACGACCCGACGGCCGCCCGGTGCAGGCCGACGGTGGCCAGTGACTGCGCGCCGATCAGCCCGGCCGCGACGGTCGGCAGCAGGTATCCGGCGTGCAGCCGGTCGATGTCCCGGGTGTGGGTGAGCAGTCCGGTCACGAACAGGGCCGCGACGAGGGTGGCTCCGACGAACATGACGACCACGACCGTACGGGCGGCCGTTGGCGCGGAGTGGTCGAGGCTGGCGCCGAGCAGCATGCCGGTGGTCGGCACCAGGGCGGCGAACGGTCCCAGCACCGGATGGGCCATGTCGTCGATCACGCGCCGGAAGGTGCGGGCCGCGATCAGGTAGTGGACGATGCTGATCACCCAGGTGAGCGCCGCCACGATCCAGAGCAGGTTCGCCGCCGCCCGGTCCAGGCCGAGCGCGGTCGACGCGGCGGTCCAGGTGCCGGCGAGCCCGGAGAGGCCGAAGGCGATGCCGAACTGGTTGAGGGGGAACTGCCGGGGAGAAGGGCCGCCGACCGGGGCGGGACTCTTCGCTTCAGACACGACTGTCACGGGTCGAGTATAAAACGACCGGTCGTATTGACATCGGTGAGCCGGCCCGGGGGAAGCGCGCCGACGGTACGCTACCCGGGCGGCCCGGCCGAGCGACGCCGGTCGACCAGGCCGCGCAGGTACGCCAGGTTGTCCCGGGTACGTTCGGCGAGCGGCTGCACGGTGGAGAAGTCCTCGACCGTGACCCAGCCGTCGTAACCGACCCCGGCCAGCGCGTCGAAGTACGCGCCCAGGTCCGCCTGCCCGTCCGGCAGCGGCGACCACTGCTCGGCCCAGGCGGTCGAACCGTCCGGGCGCCGGCCCACCGGCCGCCACGCCACGTTCTTCACGTGCACGTGGGCCAGGTACGGGCCGAGCATCTCGAACGCCGCGAGGTAGTCCTCGTACCCCTCGATGACCAGGTTGCCGATGTCGTGGATCACCCCGACCCGGTCCGGGTCCAGCCCGTCGACCAGCCGGATCGCGGCCGACGCCGACGCCACGATGGTGCGGTGGTGCAGTTCGACCAGCACGCTCACCCCGTACGTGGCGGCCCGCTCGGCGGCCCACTCCAGGTCACGACGGGTGGCGTCGAACAGCTCCGGGTACCGGCCGCCACCGAGCGGCGGCATCGTCACCCTGACCCGGCCGGCGCCGAGCACGGCGGTGGCGTTGAGCAGCCGCTCCACGTTGCGCCGGTCCCGGCTGGGGACGTATCCGCCGAGACCGGAGAAGGCCAGCCCGGCGGCCCGGGTGATCCGGGCGATCTCGGTCAACCGCTCCTCCAGCCCACGCAGCGGCCAGGTCGCCCGGTTGCCGGCCCAGAACCCCGGCTCGGCCGCCGGCTCCTGGTCGGTGACCCGCCATTCGATGCCGTCCCAGCCCTGCGCCGCCAGCGCGTTCGCCGCCTGGGCCGGGCTCCACTCGGGGGTGGACGCGGTGAACACCGAGAACCTCATGCCGGCCACTCCCGTTCCCCGGTCGCCGCCGCGACCGGACCCACCGCGCCGGGCACGTCGTCGTAACGGCCGCCCAGAACCTCGTCGAAGGAGACCGGTCGGGCCAGGGCGGCGGACCGGTAGACCGCCTCGACCAGGGCGAGCGCGAGCAGGCCGTCCTCGACCCGGACGCCCGGTGGCCGCTTCCGCTCGATCGCGTCGACCACGTCGTCGTACTGGCGCAGGTGGCCGAGGACAAAGCCCTCCGCCGCCCTGGGGTGCCCACGCAGGTCGGCCGCCGGCACCCGCGCGGCGGCCTGGTTCGGCGTACGGGTGGCGGCGACCGAACGGACCGCCCCGCCCGGCTCGGCGTCGTCCGCGACGTGGAAGTACTCGAGCTGGTCGTCGTGGATGACCGCGCTGCCCCGGGAGCCGTGCACCTGGAGCCGGACCCCGAGACCCGGGTACGCGGCCGTCGTCGCGTGCAGCACCGCCAGCGCGCCGGACCGGAACCGGACGGTCGCCACCGCCACGTCCTCGACCTCGATGCCGTGATGGGCCAGTCGCGCGGTCTGGGCGGAGACCTCCACCGGTCGACCGAGCAGCCAGAGCAGCAGGTCGACGGTGTGCACGCCCTGGTTCATCAGCGCGCCGCCGCCGTCGTACGCCCAGGTGCCGCGCCAACCGGCCGAGTCGTAGTAGTCCTGCTCGCGCCACCACGGGACGGACGCCACCGCCGAGGTGATCGGCCCGAGTTGGCCGTTGGCGACGGCCTGCGCCACGGCCACGCTGGCCGGGTCGAAGCGGTGCTGACTGACCACGGAGACGACCAGTCCCCGCGCCCGCGCACCGGCGGCGAGTTCGGCGAGTTTGCGGGCCCGGCGGAGGCTGACCTCCAACGGTTTCTCGATGACGACGTGGGCACCGGCGGCCAGGGCCTGTTCGGCGAGCGGGGCGTGCAGCCCGCTCGGCGTACAGATGGCCACCAGGCCGACCGGGTGGTCGGCTAGTGCGGATTCCAGCGTCGGGTAGCGGTGCGGCGCCGGGGTGCCGGTGGCCGAGGCGATCCGGTCGGCCAGGTCGGCGGTGGCCGCCTCGACCGGGTCGACCAGCGCGGCGACCCGCAGTCGGGGATGGCGGTGCACGGCCTCGGCGTGGTTGGCGCCGATGATGCCGGCACCGACGATGGCGACCTCGATCGGGGCGGGGGCGTCGGTGCTGCCGGAGTTCATACGGTCCGTTCTCCGATCGTCGAACGCGGGGATCGGGGCGCCGGTCATTTGACCCCGCCCGTGGTGAGGCCACTGACCAGGTAACGCTGGAAGAAGAGATAGAGCGTGACCACCGGTACGGCGCAGACCAGCGCCGCCGCCATGAGCTGGCCGTACACCGGGATGGCGCCGCCCTCCTGGGTGGCGCCGAAGATCTGCAACGACACCGCCGCGGTACGGGTCTCCGGGTTGGTCAGTACGGAGGCGAAGAGCACGTCGTTCCAGCCGAGCAGGAAGGCGAAGATGGCCGACACGGTGAGACCGGGCCAGCTCAGCGGCACGATGATCCGGGTCAGCACGTGCCAGGACGACGCGCCGTCGACCCGGGCGGCCTCGTCCAGCTCGCGGGGCAGGCCACGCAGGTAGGTGACCATGACCCAGGTGGAGAAGGGCAGGCCGAAGGTCAGATAGGTGAGGAACAGGGCCCACCTGGTGCCGATGACCGGCACCCCGAGCAGCGTCGAGGCACTGGCGAAGAGCACGAAGACCGGCAGCAGCATCAGGGTGCCGGGGATGGTCTGCAACGCCAGCAGCCCGCGCAGGATCGCGACCCGGCCCCGGAAGGCGACCCGGACCAGGACGTACGCGGTGACCACCGAGACCAGCGCGCAGACCACCGCGACGACGCCGGCCACCAGCACGCTGTTGAGCAGTCCGGGGCCGAGGTCGGTGGTGGACCAGATCCGGCTGTAGTTGCCGAGGTCGGGGTCGCGCGGCAGGAACTCCCCGGCGGCCACCGCGAGATCGGAGTTGATCGAGGCGAGGAACATGTAGAGCAGCGGCGCGCCGACCACCAGCAGCAGGATCGCGAGGACCAGTGCCCGCAGCGGGGTGGGCAGCAGCCGGTTGATCTCCGCTGCCCGGCCGGACCGGGCCGTGGTGGTGATGCGCGAACGGCGGGTCGGGGCTTCGGTCAGGCGGGTCATGGCGTACGGCCCTCGTCTCCGGTGTCGAGTCGGACCGCCCGCAGGTAGACCGCGATCGGGATGGCGACCAGCACCAGCGAGAAGACCGCCATCGCGGCGCTCAGCCCGAACCGGAAGTTCTGGAAACTCTCCACGTACGTCAGCACCGGCAGCACCTCCACGTCGCGCGGGCTCGGCACCCCGAACAGCACGAACGGGAGGGTGAAGTTGTTGACGTGGTGCAGGAACGAGATGACCAGTGCCAGCGAGACCGGGCCACGCAGGTAGGGCGCGACCACGTGGCGCAGCTTGGCCCACCAGCCGGCACCGTCGAGCGCGGCGGCCTCGTGCACCATCGGGTCGACGGTGTGCAGCCCCGAGACCGCCAGCAGGTACACCAGCGGCCAGGCGGTCCAGACCTGCACGATGACCAGTGCCCAGAAGCTGCGCGGCCCGTTGAGCCAGAGTCCGGGCGCTACCCCGAGCTGCCCGAGCACCGAATCCGCCACCCCGTCGGGTTGCAGGATGATCCGCCAGACGGTGCCGACCACAAAGGCCGGCAGCACGTACGGCACCAGGAAGATCGAGCGTACGAACGCCCGTCCCCGGAACCGGTCGTGGGTGGCGAGCGCGGCGGCGACCCCCAGCGGCAGCGTGAACACGGTGGCGAGCAGCGCGTACCCGAGGCTGACGGCGACGGCGTGCGGCAGGTGCGAGGCGCGTACCGCCTCGACGTAGTTCTCCAGCGCCACGAAGGGCGCCCCGACCCACTGCCGGATCGAGTACTGGTCCAGGTCGAGCAGGGAGATGTAGAGCGCGGTGAGCAGCGGGACGACGATCACCACGAGGGTCAGCAGCCCGCCGGGGATCAGCATCCAGAGCGGACGCTGGCGCTGCCGCGTACCGCTCACTTGGCCTTGTCCAGCGCGGCCTGGCCGGTGGTCTGCGCCTCGGCGAGCAACGACCGCAGCTTCGCCTCGTCGATCCGACCGGCGGCCAGCGCCGGGACGGACTGGACCACCACGTTGACCAGGGCGAGCTGGATCTGACTCCAGGCCCCGGTGAACGGTGTGCCGACCGACTTCGAGGAGGAGTCGACCACGGCGGCGAGGGCCGGGTCGCTGGCCAGGGCGGCGGCGGCCTCGGCGTTGGTCGGCAGCTCGCCGAAGGTCCGGTAGTAGGCGCCCTGCGTCTCCGGGTCGGTGAGCAGTTTGACCAGCCTGAGCGCGGCATCCTTGTTCTTGCTGTACTTCGCCACCACCAGGTTGTCGCCGGAGAGGATGCTCGTCGCCGGGCGACCGTCGGCGGGCGGGGCGGAGGCGCCGGGCGGGACGGTCGGCATGATCGCGTAGCCGTACTTGCCGGCGACCGGCGACTTGTCCAGGGTCACCTTGGAGGTGGCCGAGACCATCGGCAGGAAGGCCGCCTTGCCGGCCGCGAACGCCGCGATGGCCTGGGCGTTCTTCCAACCGACGGCGGCCGGGTCGACCACCTTGTCGGTCGCCAGCCAGCCCAGGTAGGTGCGGTAGGCCGCGAGCGTGGTCGGGTCGTCCAGCCGCAGCGTCGCGCCGCTGACCAGCGGGTTGCCCGCCTGCACGGCCATCGCCCAGATGAACTTCCACGGGTCGAAGGAGTCGGCGTAGGCGACGGCGAGCCCGTACCGGCCGCCGGTGGTGAGCCGCCGGGCCTGCTCACGCAGGCCGTCCCAACTCTCGGCCGGACGGTCGATCCCGGCCGAGGCCAGCAACTCCTTGTTGTACGCCATGACAAACGGCCGGCTGGCGAACGGTACGCCGACCTCCTTGCCCGCCTCCGGTCCGGAGATGCCGAGCGTGGCGGGGAGGAACTTCTCCCGTCCACCGATCTTCGCCCAGTCGTCGGCGGTGAGTTCGACAAAGGCGCCGGTGGCGTACGCGGTCGGGGTGAAGGTGGTGCCGAGGGAGTAGACGTCCGGCCCCTGACCGGAGAGGACCGAGGTCTGGATCTTGGTCAGCTCGTCGTTCGGGGTCGCGAACGTCTCGAACCGTACGGTCACCCCGGTCTCGGCGGCGAACCGGGCGGAGACGTCGGAGAACCACTGCCGCTGCTGCTCGGGATAGATCGAGTTGGCCTGGACCAGCACCTGGAGGCTGGTCCCGGCGCCACCCGAACCGGCGTCGTCGCCGCAGGCGGTCAGGCTCAGACCCACCAGGACCAGACCGGCCAGACCGGCCAGGGTTCGTCGCGTCGTCATCTAGCTCAACTCCTTCGCGGGAGGGAGCATCACCCTCGGATTTCACGGGACCGTAACAATCGACGACGATCGACGGCAATCGTTTGCCAACGTTTGCCAAAGCGTGGTTGCGTGTCGAGATGACCAGCACCGACGGCGCCGGTCGCACCCGCCCGGTCACCATCACCGACATCGCCCGGGTCACCGGCGTGGTGCCGTCGACGGTCTCCCGTGCGTTGAACAAACCCGGTCGGGTGAGCGCCGCCACCAGGGCACGCATCCAGGCCGCCGCGCGGGAGCTGAACTACGTACCGAACTCCCAGGCGCGGGCGCTGATCTCCGGTCGGACCGGGACCATCGCGGTCCTGGTCTCCGACGTGACAAACCCGTTCTACTTCGGCCTGATCCGGGGTGCCCAGCAGCGACTCAAGGCGGCCGGCTATGCGCAGCTCCTGATCGACACCGAGGACTCCGGCGCGCACGAGGCCGAGATGCTGCACAAGATGCGCCGTTCCCTCGACGGCGCCATCCTGACCGCCTCCCGACTGCCGGAACGGGAGCTGGCCACCCTCGCCGGACAGATCCCGCTGGTCACGGTCAACCGCAACGTACGCGGGGTGCAGAGCGTCGTGATCGACACCCCGACCGGCATCGGGCTGGCCGTGGAGCACCTGGTCGGCCTCGGCCACCGCGACATCGTGTACGTCGCCGGGCCGGACAACTCCTGGTCCAACCACGCCCGGTGGCGGGCGATGTGCACAGCCGGGCTGCGGCGCGGCCGGCGCTTCCGGCGGGTCGGACCGTTCCCCCGTGGACGCGGCTCCGGCGCGGCGGTGGCCGACGCGGTGCTCACCTCCGGCGCCACCGCCTGCGTCTGCTTCAACGACCTGTTCGCCATCGGCATGCTCCCCCGGCTACGCCAACGCGGCGTGCGGGTGCCGGAGGACCTGAGCGTGGTCGGCTGCGACGACATCTTCGGCGCCGACTTCAGCCACCCGCCGCTGACCACCCTCGCCGCCCCGATCCAACAGGCCGGCGAGGTCGCGGTGTCGATGCTGCTCGCCCGCCTCGAACACCCGACGACGGAGCAGACCCGACCGGCGGTCATCCTGCCCGCGACCCTGACCGTACGCGAGTCAACCGGCCCAGCACCGACCAGCGCAGCACCTCAACCGGAGTACGGTGCCGATTGAACCTTTTCAAGAGGCCCACTAGACCGGGACGAAGGTGGCGGCCAACACCCGCCAGTTGCCGTCCTCACGCACCCAAAGTCGGGTGTAGCGCAACCGCGCGGACACAGCGGCACCGCCCTGAACGGCATCCACCGCAGCGACCATGCGAGTCACCCCAGTCTGACCGTCTTCCTGGACGTCGAGCGACTCCTCCACCAGGCTGGTGATTCGCAGTGCACCGGAACGGTAGCTATCCAGGTCGTCTTCCTTCGTAAAGACCGTGCCGTCCGGTCCGGCACCCACGACCTGCGGGTGCAGCAGCGCGTCGAGGGACTCGACGTCGGCGGCGCGCTGGGCGGCTTGGAGTTGCCGTTCCGCGGTGAGGAGATCCATCCACCGATCCTCCGCAGCACGTCGCGACAACACAAGCGGGGTTCGCTCGCGGCAGAACGGCGACGTCAGTCTCTCCCGACCAGCACCACCAGGATGGAAAGGGCTCACTGATCAAGCGGCACCACGTACGCGTTCACGAAGAAGTGCTCGACGTTCGCCCAGTGGAGGTGCCCGGTCTTTGCGATGTCACCCTCGCGTCCGAGTACGACGTGCAGGTGCACGGTCCCATCCCTGACCTCACCCGTGCCCGACAACTCAAGCGGCTCGACGTACTCCGTCAGGATGTCTTTCTATGGTCATCGGCCGCCATGGTGGAGATACAGCAGCCTTCGACCGCCCCGATCAGGGAAACGACCGCCGCGTTGGTGATCCCCCGCTTCCGCATCTCCTCGGTGAGAGTCGCCATGACCTCCTGACCAGGCTGTACGGCAACAAGGATCATGACGCCCTCTCGACTGGCTCTCATCGCGGGATTTACACAGGAAAGTAGACAGAAAGGCTAACGTCAGCGGGCCGCCCGCTCGACCTCTCTTAGTACAAGACCGAGTGTCTGTGATCGCCGGTCGGCCGGCAATCCCGTCCAGGCCCGCCGGGCGTAGGCCACCCCTCCGGCGCTGTCTCCGGACTTTGCCATCATGAGGCCCCGGTGGAGTTCGATGTGGGTCGCGAACCGGGTCAACGATGCCGGGCGCAGCCGGTCGGCCTCTTCCTGCGCTTCGCCGCCCGGCCCAACGATCCCGAGCCGCGCGTAGAGCATCGATCGGAACGTTGCCATCCGCCACGCAGGGACGGCGAAGTCCGAGACCAGTTCGTCGGACGCGACCCGGTCGAAGACCCGGCGGGCGTCCTCGTCCGACGCGACCGCGCCGGTCAGGTCCCCGCGCCCAGCGGCCACGTGAGCCCTCGCCATCAGCGCGTTGAGGCGTCCAAGCGAGGGCCGGTCGGACAGGGCGATGGCCTCGTCCGAGTACCGCTTCGCGACATTCAAGGCCGCACCCTCGTACGCGAGAGCGATGGCGGCCCGACCCCGGACCCATACGCGCACATCGAGTTCCCCAGACCGGTCGGCCGCCGTCGCTGCAAGGTCGTACCAACTGATCGCCTCGCCCGGGTCCTTAGTGGTCTTGCCGTAGACCGCGAGTGCCCGTGCCGCACTCGCCCACATGGGCGGCGTGTCGAGATGCTGTTGCATGATCACCAAGTCACCGGCGAGCCGGCCTTGGAGCGCGTCCGCCCCGATTTCCATGTAGTCCCGGCCGTACTGGGCAACCCGCTCGCGCCAGTCCTCTTCAGCACCCCGCCCGTGCAGGGCTGCGCTGAAGCCGGTCCGGATGAGTTCCGAGGCCGCCACGGGACCGACGACGCCAGCGGCGAGCAGTTGCCTACGATTCACGTCCGCACCTCCCAACGCTCGCGCATAGGCGAGCACGACGTCGTCCGTCGCGGTCCGGCGCCCGGTCTCGACGTTACTGAGGTGGGTTGCCGAGTAGCACGACCTGGCCGCGACATAGGCCAGCGTCACGCCGGCCTCGGTCCGAGCCTGCCGTAGCTGGGCGCCTAGATCACTCACCGGGTGCCCCTTCTTGAAAGGTCCTGAAAGCATCGTCCGCCTTCCGAGAGTAGTCCCGTCATCACGAAACTGAACGCAGCGCCGCCGTCTTGTACCGCCTCGCCCGAGAGCCCGGCAGGGACTGGCAGTGCTTTCCAATGATGAGAGGCAGCCCGCATGTCCGTGCCCAGCGACGACCAGTCCATCAGCCCTGCTGCTATGTCCCCGCACGAGAGAATGCCCGACTTCCCTCCGGCTCCTGGCACTCGTCGTCGGCAGCCGAACCGGGGCCGGTTCGATGCCGGGAGTAAGCCTCTGCCGTTGGAGTTCTTCGCGGTCGGGGTGTCCGGACGCGTACGACGTGACTCCGCGGGCTGAGCCGGTGGGTGAGGAACTGCCGATCGGGCGGCGGGTGGCGTACTGGCGGGGACGGCGGAAGTTGTCCCAACAGGTGTTCGCCGACCGGCTCGGGAAGTCGAAAAGCTGGGTGGACAAGGTCGAGCGTGGTGAACGGCGGTTGGACAAGTTCAGCGTCCTGCTCGACATGGCCGGCGTCCTCCAGATCAGCGTCGACACGCTCATCGGACAGGCCGAGAACACCCAGACCGTGGTCACCACCGACCACGTCGACCTCGACCGGCTCCGGCTCGCGCTGACGCGTTTCGCACCGGCCGCGTACCTCGGCAACCCGGCACCACCGCTGCCGCTCACCGACCTGGACAAGGCCGTCACGCACGCGTGGCTGACACTCCAACACGCCCGGTACGACACCCTCGTCCGCGACCTACCAGGACTACTCGGCCAGGTCCAGGCCGCCGACGCCTACCACAGCGGAAGTAACGGTGACCGGGCCGCGAGCCTGCTCGGGCAGGTGTACCAGGTCACCTCCTCCGTACTACGCAAGCTGGGTGCGTACGACCTGGCCAGGCTGACCGCCGAACGAGCGATCTCGATCGCGGTCCGGACCGGCGACGCGCTGCGGGCCGGGACCGGCACCACCCGGTTCGCCAACGCGTTGCTTGCCGCTGGTCACGTCCGTCAGGCGTTCGAGGCCAACATCGTCACCGCCCACCGCCTCTCCCCCGACGGCGCCACCTGGGCCGACCCCGACCGGGTGTCGGTGTACGGATCACTGCTGCTCCAGGCCGCGATGGCGGCGGCGCACCTGGGCGACCCCGCGAGCGTGCGGGAACTGCTGCGCGAGGCGAAAGTCGCGGCCGACAGCCCCGGCAAGGACGACAACCGCTTGCGTACGTGCTTCGGCCCGACGAACCTGCAACTGCACGCCGCCGCGGCAGCGGTCGAACTGGGCGACGGCGGGCGGGCAGTGAGAATCCACGAAGGCCTCAACCAGCGCCGATTCGATGCGCTGATGCCCGAACGCAGGGCACAGCACCTGCTCGACATCGCCCGGGGTCACGTCATCGAAGGCAACCTCAGCAACGCCGGGCAATGCCTGGTCGAAGCCGACCAGATCGCCCCGGCCGAAATCCGCACCCGACCGATCGCGAGCGACGTGATGGCCGAAATCCTGCGCCGTACCCCGGGCAGCCCGCCCGCACTGGTGACCGACCTTGCCCACCGGATGGGAGCCCGGGTATGAGCGGAACACCGGACGGCGAGCCGGCGCCGACCACCGACCCGGAACGGGTGCCGCTGGTCAAGGTCACCGTCAACCTCACCCCGGCGGCCAACGAAGCGCTGGTCAGGCTCGCCGCCGCCCAACGGATGAGCAAGACCGACACCCTCAACCGCGCCGTCCTCGTCTCCGCGATGCTGCTCGATCTCGCCCCGGGTCACCGATTTTCGATCACCCCGCACGGCGGCACACCCATCGAGGTCTACCTCGTCTGAACGGAGCCGAACAGCGTGACAGAGCACGACGAGCAGGACGCTGACGCACCGCAGGGCGTGCCGCACCGGCCCGGCGCCGAATGGCACTGCACCGACGACGGCGAGGAATGGCCCTGCCAGATCTTCAAACGTCGGATGTGGACCTGGTACCAGACCGACCGACGCCGCCTGGCCTGGGTCATGGCCGGCTTCCGGGACAAGGCCCTGGCCAGCATGCCCGAACTCACCCGCGAACAGGCCGAGACCAGGTTCCTCGGCTGGGTCGACGACCGACCGGTACGCCGCCGACCGCGTTCGATCTGACGTCACAAGCCGGCCCGCCCGGCGATGTCAACAGGCCAGCCGGGCGCGGGTGGCCGTGACGAACCAGTCGAGCGCGGGTCGCAGCCGCTCCGGCGCCGACCAGCCGTTGACCAGCGACAACAACCTCAGGTACCGCTCCCAGCGGGGGTCGGCCACGGTCTCCAGTCGGACCAGCAGCCGACGTCGCAGATCAGCGTCGTCGGAACGGTCGCAGGTGTGGGCGTACTCGGTCATCACGGCCGCGACCACCGGGGCGGCCCGGGGCGAGGTCGGGTCGATGCCGGCCGTCAGGACCGGGCCGACCAGGTCACGGACCGCCGCCACCGGGTCGCGGCGCGGCACGGCTGACGCCGGCCGGGCAGCGTCGGCCCGGTGCTGCTCGACCATCCGCCGGACCAGGGCACGGAAGTCCGGGTCCTGGGACAACTCGGCCAACTCGACCCATGCCTCGACCTGTTCGACGCCAGGATCGTCGGGCAGTTCGGGGGTGAGCGAGCGGGCGATCCCGGCAAGGTCGGGGGACGCCGCCGGGCCACCGGGCGCGTCCTTCGGGATTGTGAAGACGCTGTCGAGGAAGTCGCCGATCAGACGACGACGTTCGTTCTCGGAGAGCGTGGCGAGCTTGTGCAAGAGATCCATCTCCTCGGGGTCGGACCCGCGCCTGGCCGCCACCACCAGCACCGCGCGTCGCAGGCGCAGCAGCCGAATCTGCGCCTGCAACGCCTCGGCGTGCGCCCGAGCGACCTCGGCGAGCGTGAGCGTGCGGTCCACCACCCGGCGGATCGTCGGGAGGTCGATGTCCAGGGCACGCAGCGTTCTGACCAGGTCCAGGCGTACGGCGGCATCGTGGTCGTAGCGGCGGTAGCCATTCGGGCCGCGCTCTGTCGGCGGCACGATCTCGCGATCGGCATAGAACCGGATCGCCTTGACCGTCAGCCCGGTACGCCGGGCCAGGTCACCGATCGAGTAGAGCCCGTCGCCGTCCATGCCCCCACCCTGACGTCTCCCCCTGGCGGAGACACAAGTCCCACCCAGCCCCGGCAGGTAACGGGGCGCTTGCTCGGGCTCAGCTCAGCTTCGATCCGGTCGTCGTCGGGCGACTCACGCCGAGGAAGAAGATTCCGGGCAGGCCCTGGGTCTCGAAGCCGTCGCTGGGGTTGCGTCGCAGGGTCGAGTTCTCGATCCGCATGCTGCCGGTACGGTCGTTGCTGACGAAGAAGACCGCCCCGCCACCCTCCTTGGCGTGGTTGTTCTCGATGATGCTGCCCGCGATCCGTACGGTGAACTTGTTGCCGTCGCAGTAGATGGCACCACCGCTGCCGCCGCCCGGGGTGCCGCCACGGGCCGGGTTCGCGCCCTGCCCGATTGCCTCGTTGTGGCTGAGCACGCTGTTCAGCACCACCCAGGAGACCCCGATACTGCTCAACGCGCCACCGTTGGAGCAGGAGCCGCCCTGCCCGGCCGCACCGCCGAAGGTGCTGTCCACGACGTACACCGGTTTGCCCTGGTACTGGCTCAGCACCCGGATCGCGGCCCCGCCCAGGTCCGGCCCGGTACGGTCGCACCGGTTGCGGACGAAGCGTGAGTTGACCACCTTGAACTGTCCGCCGCGCACGAAGATCGCACCGCCGCCACCGCCCTCGGCCTTCTCGCCGGTGGAGTTGCCGTCGGCGAAGGTCAGGTTCTGTAGGGTCAACTGCGGGTGGTCCTGGTTGTCGCAGTGCGAGGTGGTCCAGCCCTGGGCCTGGTCACAGGTGTTCATGTAGAGGATGCGGCGCTTGCCGCCGCCGCTGAGCGTGACCTTGCCGCCGCCGTCGAGCACGACCCGTGGACCGTTGGCGTTCCGGACCTTCGCCGTCTCGGTCATGGTGATCGTCACCGGATCCGGTCCACAGTCGAACGTGATCAGCCCGCCGGCCGCGACCGCCGTCACCACGGCCTTGCCGGTGCAGCTCGCCGGGGTGCCGGTGCCGACGACCCGGGTCGGTCGGCCGGTGTCGACCGCGCGTCCCTCGGCCGGGACCGACGCTCCGCCGTTTGGGTTGCCCGCCCGCGCCAGTGTCGCCGCCGGCTTACTCGGCGTAGGTGACGCCTTGGCCGACGGTGCGGCGCCGAGGCCGTCGGTCGTGCCGGGCTCGGCTCCGGCCGAAGAGGCGCCCGGCGAAACCGGCGGGGAGACCGGCGCGTCGGGGTCGGGCGAGCCGCCACAGCCGGCGAGCAGTACCGCGATCACGGCGATGACGAGCGGAAACGTTCCAGGCTTGACGCGCACCCGCCGATGGTAGAAGCCCGGCCGGGGAAACCGCCCGGCGGGCCGGGTCGAGGCGAAGTCGACCCGGGTCAAGGCGAAATCGAGGCTTAACAAGATCGAAAATTCTAACTCCGACGATACGGTTTCCTCTTCAACCGTCCCAGTCGCGGAGGTAGACATGTCCGCCCCGAACGTCCCGTCCGAACCCACGCCCCGACCGCGACCCGTGCGGTGGCGCCCCGGTGCCGTACTGACCCCGCTGCTCGGGGCCACCCTCGGTGCTGCCCTGGTGCTCGCCCTCACGGTCGGTGCCGATGCCACCCGTACCGAGGACGCGGGTGCGCCGTCCGGCACGGTCACCGGGGTCACCGCCCCGGCCGGCATCCGCAGTGTCGCCTACACCGAGGCTCTCAGCACGGCGAAGACCCGCAAGCCGAGGGTGACCGTGATCGGGACCGGTGGCACCATCTCCGGCGTCGCCACCTCCCGCAGCAGCTTCACCGACTACCGCTCCGGCCAGATCGCGATCGCCAGCATGGTCGGCCAGCTTCAGCCCGAGATCGGGCAGGTTGCCGACGTGAGCACCGTACAGTTCGGCAACAAGGGCTCCGGCGGCTACACGATGGCCGAGTTCCACGCGCTCACCCTGGCCGTCGAGGCGGCGATGAAGTCGGCGGACGCGGTGGTGGTCACCAGTGGCACCGACACCATGGAGGAGTTCGCCTACTGGCTCGACCTCACCGTGCAGAGCCGCAAGCCGGTGGTCATCACCGGGGCGATGCGGCCGTGGGCGGCGGTCACCCCGGACGGGCCGCAGGTGATCGGGGCGGACGGGCCGGCGAACCTCTACAACTCGATCGTGCTCGCGGCCAGCCAGACCACCTTCTGCTACGGCACCGTGCTGCTGCTCGGCGACGAGTTCCACGCCGCCCGGGACGTGACCAAGACCAATTCGAGCCGGATGGACACCTTCCAGAGCCGGGAGTTCGGCGTACTCGGCTGGGTCGACGGGCCGAACATCAAGGTCGGGCGGGCTCCGGCCCGGGTGGACGACTGCGACCGGGCCCGGGACTGGCTCACCCCGTTCGACCTGTCCCGGGTCGAGCCGACGGCGTTGCCCCGGGTCGAGGTGGTGACCAGTTACCAGCAGGCCGGTGGGGAGGCGATCACCGCGTTCGCCGCCGCCGGGGTGAAGGGCATCGTGACCGCCGGCACCGGTGCCGGCGGTCTGTCGTCCGCGCAGGGCAGCGCCCGCGGCGCCGCCGCCGCGCAGGGTGTCGTCTTCGTCAGCACCACCCGGACCGGTTCCGGTTCGGTGTACGGCAGCAACACCGGCCCGGTCATCGCCGGTGACGACCTGCTGCCACAGAAGGCCCGGCTGCTGCTCCTGCTCAGCCTCGCGTTCCAGCCGAGAAACGTGGAGAAGGTCCGGGAGTGGGTGACCACGCTCGGCAACCCGGAGTGGGAGACCGCACCGGTCAGGTAACGGACCGGGGACCGGCGGGCGGTGTCCGGGTACGGCGGAAACGTACCCGGGGCCGCCCGTCGGCCTCCACCGTGATGTCGGCGTCGGCCTGGTAGACCTGGCGCACCCGCTCGGGGGTCAGCACCTCGACCGGGGTGCCGGCGGCAACGACCCGCCCCTGGTGCAGCAGCACGATCTTGTCGCAGTACTGCGCCGCCAGGTCCAGGTCGTGCAGGGTCACCACCACCGTTATCGCCGACCCGGCCAGGAACTCCAGCAGTTCGAGCTGGTGCCGTACGTCGAGGTGGTTGGTCGGTTCGTCGAGCAGCAGCAGGTCGGGTTCCTGGAGCAGGGCACGGGCGATGTCGATGCGCTGCCGCTCCCCGCCGGACAGGGCCGACCAGCGACGTGTCTCGAAACCGGCCAGTCCCGCGTCGGCCAGCGCCCGGCGGGCCAGGTCGAGGTCGGTCGCGCGCAGCGCCGCCAGCCGGGGCCGGTGCGGAATCCGGCCGAGCAGGAGTACGTCCAGCGTCGACATGTCCACGTCCGGGCTGACCTGCTGGTGCACCACGGCGATCCGCCGGGCCAGCCGTCGGCGGGGCAGGTCGGCCAGCGGCTCGCCGTCGAGCAGCACCCGGCCGGCGTCGGGTCGCCCCAGGCCGGCGAGGAGCCGGAGCAGGCTGGACTTGCCGGACCCGTTCGGGCCGAGCAGTCCGACGGTGGCGCCGGGGTCGGCGGTGAGCGCCACCTCGGTGAGGATCCGGCTGCCTCGGACGCCCCAGTCGACGTCGTACGCGTCGAGCCTCATCGGGTCCGGCTCCGTCGCCGCATCACGACCGCGAAGACCGGCACACCGATCAGCGCGGTGAGCACACCGACCGGCAGTTCCTGCGGGGTGAACACGGTACGGGCGGCGGTGTCGGCCCAGATCAGAAAGACCGCCCCGGCGACCACGCAGGTGGGCAGCAGCACCCGGTGCCGCGTACCGACCAGGAGACGGGCGGCGTGCGGGATGGTCAGCCCGACGAAGCCGATCGCGCCGCTCGCGGCCACCAGCACCGCCGCGGTCAACGCGGTCGTGGTGAAGAGTACGAGTCGGGTACGACCGGCGGCGAACCCGAGCGACTCGGCGGTGTCGACGCCGAAGGCGAAGGCGTCCAGCGCGGGCGCGTACCACCAGCAGACGGCGAAGCCGGCGGCGGCGACCGCCGAGGCCAGGGTGACCGACGACCAGGAGGCGGCGGTGAGCGAGCCGAGCAGCCAGAAGGTGACACTTCGGGTGTTCTGCACGCTGGCGTCCGAGATCACGATCAGACTGGTGACCGCGCCGAAGAGCTGGGAGACCGCCACCCCGGAGAGCACGATCCGGGTCGACTCGGTCCAGTGCCGGCCGGCGAAGAGCAGCACCGCCCCGAACGCGGCCGCGCTGCCCAGGAAGGCCCCGGTGGAGAGCGACACCGAGCCGACGCCGAGGCCGAGCACGAGCACCGCGACCGCCCCGGTGCTGGCGCCGGAGGAGATGCCGAGCAGGAACGGGTCGGCCAGCGGGTTGCGGGTCAGCGCCTGGAGCACCGCGCCGCAGAGCGCCAGGCCGCTGCCGACCAGGCCGGCGAGGAGCACCCTGGGCATCCGCAGGTCCCAGACGATGCTGTCGGCGAGTCGGGGCAGTGGCCGGGCCGGCAGGCCCAGGTGGGCGGCCACGGCCCGACCGACGTCGGCGACGGAGAGGTCGGCGGTGCCGATGGTGACCGCCGCCGCCACGCTCAGGGCGAGCAGCACCATCCCGCCGACGAGCACCGTACTGCCGAACCGCCGTCCGGCCCCGGCCTTC
The DNA here is from genome assembly GCF_044901685.1 of Micromonospora sp. NPDC050397. NCBI lineage: Bacteria > Bacillati > Actinomycetota > Actinomycetes > Micromonosporales > Micromonosporaceae > Micromonospora > Micromonospora sp. NPDC050397. The sequence goes on along the minus strand of NZ_JBJDPS010000001.1, from coordinate 626,268 downwards.
CCGGCGGTCGCCCGGATCGCGCGGGGTGGGTCGGCGGCGGGGGCCGACCCACCCGTGGCGGGGGTGTGCAGGTGGACGCTCATCGGCGGGCGAACACCACGTAGTCGTCGAGAAGCTGCCAGGCCGTCCCGACCTCGGAAAACCCGGCGGTACGCAGCGCGGCCAGGTGGAACTCCAGCGGGGCGAGCGGCTGCGGTGGCCGGTCGGCGAAGCGCCGTTCCCGCTCCGGCGCCAGTGCGGCGATCTCCGGGTCGGTGAGCGCCTCGTCGTACCACTGCTGGTAGGTGAGCGCGCCGTTGGCGAAGCCCGCCTCGCGTACCCGCGTCTCGTGCCGCTGGGCGAGTGTGTGCAGCGTGGTCGACGGCGCGAATCGCAGGTGGTCGGCGTTGAGCAGGATGCCGCCGGGCGGCAGGAGTTCAGCGGTCGCCCGGTAGACCCGGAGCAGTTGCTCCGGCGACAGCCAGTGCAGCGCGGTGGAGCTGAGGACGGCGTCGACCCGCTGCCCGTCGAGGACCCGGGGCCAGTCCGGGGCCACCAGGTCGACTTCACGTACGTCCGCGCGGTCGCCGTGGTCGGCCAGCACGCCCCGGGCGACGTGCAGCAGGATCGGGTCGTAGTCGACGGCGACGACCCGGGCTCGGGGAAGCGCGGTGAGGACCCGGTCGGCGATCGCGCCGGGGCCGCAGGCCAGGTCGAGCACGGTCAGCTCGTCGGGGAACAGCAGTGACAGGACGTCGAGCATGGCGGCGAACCGCTGCTCGCGGTCCGCGACGTACGCGGCCTGCTGCTCGTCCCAGAGCTGGAGCAGTCGACGGGCGGAATGGTTGCTGATGCTGGTGGACACGGGGTTACTCCGAAGGGGTCGCGATGATTTAGGGGTGGAGATTCAGCGGGTGGCCGGGAGGGTCGCGCGGAGTCCCGCGCTGACCTGCTCCAGTGCGCTGACACTGCGGATGGAGGGGTCCATCGACGAGCCGGAGACCGTGATGAAGCGCCCGTTGACCACCGCGTCGAGCTTGGCGGTGACCGGGTTGGCCCGCAGGAAGTCGATTTTCGACTGGGCACTGTCGCCGTCGCCGCCACGGGTCAGGTCGGCCAGCACGATCACGTCCGGGTTGCGCTGGGCGATCTCCTCCCAGTTGCCGGCCGGCCACTTCTGCTTGGCGTCGGCGAAGGCGTTCTTCACCCCGAGAGTCGCGCTGATGGCGTCGGGCAGGCCACCGTGACCGGCCACGTACGGGGTGCTGGTGCCGGAGTAGTACCAGAGCAGCGACGTGTCGGGCGCGACGGCGCCGGTCTGCTTCGCCGCCTCGAGCCGGCCCTGCTGGGCCGCCACGACCTGGTCGCCCTTGGCCGCCACGCCGAAGATGGTGGCGATGTCCCTGACCTCGGCGAAGATGCCGTCGAACGTGACCTCGTCCCGGGCCACGGCCGGGTCCTCGCAGGCGAACGCCGAAAGGTACGCGGGCACGCCGAGTCCGCCCAGTTCCTTGCGCTCCCCGGCCGCGTCCGGCGCGTACGCCGACGAGTACGTGGAGTAGACGAAGTCCGGGTTGGCGGCGCGGACGGCCTCCCGTGACGGGTAGAGCTTGGCCAGCACCGGGACCTTCTCGTACCCGGCCCGGAGTTCGGGCAGCACCGGGTCGGTCTGGTAGCTGGTGCCGATCATGCGGTCACCGAGCCCGAGGCTGAGCATGATCTCGGTGGCGTTCTGCTCCAGGGCGATCGCGCGACTGGGCGGCGCCGGCACGGTCAGCGGCAGGCCGCAACTGGTCAGCGAGGTCGAACCGCCGCCCGCTGTAGCGGCCTTCTCCACCGGGTCACCGGTCGTGGCGCCACAGCCGGCGACGGTCCCCGCGAGGGCCAGCGCCGCCACAAACGAAATGAAAGTCGTTTTCATGAAGCCGGAGATTACCAGGTCAGCGCGGCCTCGCCCGACCGGCCATCACGGAGAGACAGATGTCGTCACGCTAATGATCAGACCCACCGATACCCCGCCCCCCAACGCAGAACGCCGGGCCACCATCGCGACCCGGCGTTCTGCACACAACCATCGACACACAACCGCTTCAACTGCACCCGCCGAGCGGGCCCAACCCCGACCACAGCCGCCGCCCCAACCCCGACCACAGCCGCCGCCCCAACCCCGACCACAGCCGCCGCCCCAACCCCGACCACGGACCCAACCCCAACCCGAGCGGAGAAACTACCGACCCCCACCCCGGAAAACCTCGGCGACCGTACGCAACACCACCTTGATGTCCAGCCAGAGCGACCAGTTCTCGATGTAGTAGTTGTCGAACCGCGCCCGGTCGGAGATCGGAGTGTCACCTCGCAACCCGCTCACCTGGGCAAGACCGGTCAACCCCACCGGAACCCGGTGGCGCATCGCGTAATCGGGGTGCTCGGCGGAGAACTTCTCAACGAAGAACGGGCGCTCCGGTCGTGGGCCGACGACGGTCATGTCGCCCCGGAGGATGTTCCAGAGCTGCGGCAACTCGTCCAGTGACGTACGGCGCATGAAACGACCGATCGGGCTGACCCGGCGGTCGTCCGCGATCGACCAGTTGGTCTGTGATTCCTGCTCGTTCACCGGCCGCATGGAGCGAAACTTGATTACCTTGAACGGCTTTCCGTATCGACCGATCCGCTCCTGGTAGAAGAAGATCCCGCGACCGCCGTCGAGGAAGGTGACAGTCGCGCAGAGCAGCAGGATCGGACTCAGGACGATGATCGCGAGGGACGCGAAGAGGATATCCGAGGCCCGCTTGATCGCCCACCGTGGGCCGGAGAGCGTGGTGTGCCGGATCTGCACGACCGGAATCGCGCCGATGTGGTCGGGCAGTCCGGCGTACGAGCGGGAGCCCCACAACCGGGGGACGGCCCAAAGGTCACAACTTGCCGCCCCGGGCTGACGCAGGAACTCCATCACACTGGCCTCGGAAGTGCCCGGGTCGGCGATGATGAGCACGTCCGTCTCGATCATGTCGATCAGCTTCTCGAGATCCTTCAGCGTGCCGATCAGAGGTGGCGCACTCGGATCGGTGGGCAGTTCGACATCGACACAACCCACGTAACGCAGACCGTACTGCGGGTAACGACGCAACAACCTGGCCAGTTCGAATGCGATCGGGCCACCACCGATGATGATGGCGTTGTGCTCGGCCCAGCGCCGTTTCCGGGCGACGATGGCGAGTTTGCGGGTGATCGCACGACCGACGATGACCAGCACGGCGGAAAGGGCCACGCCGTGCATGAAATCAACCAGGTACTCCAGCGAGTCGTGACGGGAGGCGGCGACAACCGCGACGATTCCCGCCGCGGCCAGCAGCCGCCCGCAGATGCTGGGCAACTCGTCGAGAATGCTCACGTGCCGACGGGCCCGGTAGAGCCCTCCGGTCGCGAAGACGACGATGGTCAACGCGGCCATGCAAAGGGTTCCGCGCCAGAACCGGTCGGTCAGCAGCAGTGGCGCGAGCAGGGCCGCCAGGTCGGCCGGTCCGGTGAGCATCCAGGCCCGCAACCCTCGGGTACTCTTCGAGGCGCGCGAACTGACATAGGGGAGCACCGCCGTCGAGGCATTTGGATGGTCCGGCGGCGTCTCCTGCTCGTGCGACGCACGCGGCCCGGGAATTCTCTGTTCGTCACCGAAGTCTTCGGCGGAAGCCTGGTAACCAGGCGCTGGGATCGGTTGGCCGGGCACGTCGTCGACGGGCGGCCCCACCGTATCCTGGCCCATTGCCGGCCAGCTCGACATCTTTTTCTTCCTCCCCGTTGGCGCAACACGTAGCGCGCCGGGAGCAGGATACGGCTGGCATACCCGTTTCACCAGAGGGGTATCCGGCAGAGTTTGTCGTCCGGTAGTGGAAGAAGTACGGACGCGGAAGTAGATGCCCGTAATGTGCCACAGCAGTTCCCGTCCGGCCGAGTCCAAGATGGTCGGATCAGGTGATCTGACCAGACGATACGACGATTCGGCCGGCCGCCGGCTCGGGTACGAAGCCATGACGAACCAGGCCGACCGGGATAGCCGAGCACGCCCCGGGAGGGGCGGCTAGCACCAGACGATAATCAGCCTCTTTGCCTTACTTACCCATAAGGCCGACATTGCCGTCGGACGAGGTAACCCCTTCGGTGACCATCCCGGAAGCACGTGCTCGTGTCGCCGGCCGATCGACCGGCGCGGTCGCCCGGGTCCCGCCGACCGACACCGGCACACCGAGGGCTGCCCGGCGATGCCGTCAAGGTCCGAATCCGTCGGTTTTCCACCATGGATCGAGGAGTGCGACCGGCGGTCGCACTCCTCGGGTCGCACTCCTCGGATGGTCATCCCCGCGCGGTCATCCCCGTTCGATCAGGTGACCAATCAGATCCGGACCGAAGACGGCGGCTCCGGATCCGTCGCGGCGCTGGTCGGGCTCTGGCAGTGCGAGCGGCTCCCCCCGCTTGCCCATACCGACCGGGCGCGGCCCGACCCAGGCCACCACGAGGTGGGTCTCGCCCTTCAGGAAGCGCTGGGCCCGGACGCCGCCGGTGGCCCGCCCCTTCGCCGGGTAGAGCGCGAACGGCGTGACCTTGACGCCACTGCCGGTGCTGGTCACCACCATCGGCTCACCCTGCTCCGGGTCGTCGGTGCGGATCGCGCCGAAGAACAGGACCTGCGCGTCGGCGGCGAGGTTCACCCCGGCCATCCCGCCGCCCTTGAGCCCCTGTGGGCGTACGAGCGACGCGGCGAAGCGCAGCAGCGAGGCGTCCGAGGTGACAAACGCCAGCGTCTCCGAGCCGTCGGTGAGCCAGGTCGCGCCAACCACCGCGTCACCCTCGCGCAGGCCGATGACCTCGAACTCGTCCGCGCGTACCGGCCATTCCGGCGCGCAGACCTTCACCACTCCCTGACGGGTGCCCAGTGCCAGACCGGGTGATGCACCGCCCTGCTCGCCGAGTGGGGAGAGGCCGACCACGGTCTCCCCCGGGTTCAGGGACACCAGTTCCGAGACGGACATGCCGCCGCTGACCGACACGGTGCCGGCCTGCTCCGGCAGCACCGGCAGTGGCAGGACGTCGACCTTGAAGGCCCGACCCGCGCTCGTGACCAGGAGCACCTGACCACGGGCGGTGGTACGGACAACCGCCCGTACGGCGTCGTGTTTTGTACGGCCGTTGCGGCGACGCCCCTCGGAGGTCTCCTCGGACTCGGCGGCGGTCCGGGCGACCAGGCCGGTCGCCGACAGGATCACCTGGCACGGGTCGTCGGCGACCTCCAGCGGCCCGGCCGGCGCGGACGCGGCGAGCACCTCCTTGAGGTCCCCGTCGACCAGCGTCGTGCGGCGCTCGGTGGCGAAGTCCTTGACCACCGCGGCCAGCTCGTCCGAGACCACCCGGCGCAGGACGCTCTCGTCGTCCAGGATCGCCGACAGCTCGGCGATCTCGGTGCGCAACTGGTCCCGCTCGGCTTCGAGCTCGATCCGGTCGAACCGGGTCAGCCGCCGCAGCGGCGTGTCGAGGATGTAGGTGGCCTGGATCTCGGAGAGCTGGAAGCGCGCCATCAGCGCGTCCCGGGCGGCCTGGGCGTTGTCGCTGCCCCGGATCAGCCGGACCACCTCGTCGATGTCGAGCAACGCGATCAGCAGTCCGTCGACCAGGTGCAGCCGGTCCTGCCGCTTGCGGCGCCGGTAGGTGGTGCGGCGGGTGACCACCTGGTAGCGGTGGGCGAGGAAGACCTCCAGCAGCGCCTTGAGGCCGAGGGTCTGCGGCTGCCCGTCCACCAGGACCAGGTTGTTCACCCCGAACGACTGCTCCAGCGGGGTGAGCCGGTAGAGGTCGGCGAGCAGCGCCTGTGGGTTCACCCCGACCTTGCACTCGATGACCAGGCGGGTGCCGTTCTCCCGGTCGGTGAGGTCCTTGACGTCGGCGATGCCCTGCAACCGGGCCGGCTGCCGCTGCCCCTTGCGCGGGCCCGAGGTGATCGCCTTGCCCCGGACCTCGTCCGTGATCGCCTCGATCACCTTCTCCGACCCGACCCCGTAGGGCAGTTCGGTGACCGTGATGGCCTGCCGGCCCCGGCTGCCCTCCAGCGGGCCGATCGTCACCCGTCCCCGCATCCGGACCACGCCGCGCCCGGTCTCGTACGCCTTGCGCACCTCGTCCAGGCCGAGCAGCAGCCCTCCGGTCGGCAGGTCCGGTCCGGGCACGAACTCCATCAGCTTGTCCAGCGAGGCGTCCGGGTGCCGGATCAGCCACCGGGCCGCCGCGACCACCTCGCCGAGGTTGTGCGGGATCATGTTCGTGGCCATCCCGACCGCGATCCCGGAGGTGCCGTTGACCAGCAGGTTCGGGAACGCCGCCGGCAGCACGCTCGGCTCGGACAGCGACCCGTCGTAGTTGGGGCGGAAGTCGACCGTACCCTCGCCCAGCTCTCCGACCAGCAGCATCGCCTCGCGGGACATCCGTGCCTCGGTGTAGCGGGCGGCGGCCGGGCCGTCGTCCGGTGAGCCGAAGTTGCCGTGGCCGTCGATCAGGGGCGCGTTGAGGGAGAAGTGCTGTGCCAGCCGGACCATCGCGTCGTAGATCGCGGTGTCGCCGTGCGGGTGGTACTTACCCATCACGTCACCGACGACCCGGGCCGACTTCACGTGGCCACGGTCCGGCCGGTAGCCCTGCTCGCTCATGGAGAAGAGGATCCGGCGGTGCACCGGCTTGAGGCCGTCGCGCGCGTCCGGCAGCGCCCGGGAATGGATCACCGAGAACGCGTACTCCAGGTAGGAGTCCTCGACCTCGGTGGCGAGCGGGTTGTCCATCACCCGCGCGCCCGCCTGGTCGAAGGCGGAGAGGTCGACCCGCTGCGGTTTGCCGGTACGGCGTGCCATGACTGCCTGCTCACTTCCATCCGTCGGCCGGTCCACCGGCCACTGTCACGATTTCGACCCGGGTCAGGAGCCGGCCGAGGACGACCGGCTCCCGCGCTCACGTGTCGATCGTCTCCTGGTCGACCCGGCTGGCGGACTCGATGAGCCAGTTCTTGCGGGGCTCGACCTTCTCCCCCATCAGCAGCTCCAGCACGTCCTCGGCGGCTGCGGCGTCGTCGAGGGTGATCCGGCGCACGGCCCGGCTGGCCGGGTTCATCGTCGTGTCCCAGAGCTCGTCGGCGTCCATCTCGCCGAGTCCCTTGAACCTGGGAATCGGGGTGACGACCTGCTTGCCGGCCTTTTCCAGTCGGGCGACCGTGCTGGTCATCTCCGTCTGGGTGTAGGTGTAGACGGTCTCCGGGTTGCGGCCCTTGGTGCTGACCTTGTGCAACGGCGGCACCGCGGCGTAGAGCCGACCCGCCTCGATCACCGGGCGCATGTACTTCGCGAAGAGCGTGATCAGCAGCGTACGGATGTGCGAGCCGTCCACGTCGGCGTCGGCCATGATCATGATGCGGCCGTACCGGAGGGCTTCCAGGTCGAAGGTACGCCCGGAGCCGGCACCGAGCACCTGCACGATCGCCGAGCACTCCGCGTTGTCCAGCACCTGTTGCAGGCTGGCCTTCTGCACGTTCAGGATCTTGCCCCGGATCGGCAGCAGCGCCTGGTACTCCGAGGAGCGGGCCAGCCGGGCGGTGCCGAGCGCGCTGTCCCCCTCGACGATGAACAGCTCACTGCGGGCGACCCCGGTGGAACGGCAGTCGACCAGCTTCGGCGGCATCGAGGCGCCCTCGAGGGCGGTCTTGCGGCGGGCGGCGTCCTTCTGCTGTTTCTGGGTCAGCCGGACCCGGGCCGCGTCGACGATCTTCTGCAGGACCGTACGCGCCTCGGCCTTGGTCCGGCGGTCCTCCAACCAGGTCTTGAGGTGCTGCTCGACCACGTTCTGGACCACTTTGGTCACCGGCGCGGTGGAGAGTTCGTCCTTGGTCTGCGAGGTGAACTGCGGCTCGGGGATGCGGACGTGCACGACGACCGTCATGCCTTCCAGGACGTCGTCCAGGATCGGGGCGTCCTCCTTCGGCTTGAGCAGGCCCCGGGTGTTGCGGATCGCGGCCGTCAGCGCGCGTACGGCACCGCGCTCGAAACCCTTGCGGTGGGTGCCGCCGTGCACGTTACGAATGGTGTTGGTGAAACACTCCACCGTCCGCTCGTAGCCGGTCCCCCACTGGAGCGCGACCTCGACCTCGGCCCGACGTTCGACGTTGCTCTGCATGACGCCGTGCTCGTCGGCCGCGTTCTCCCGGTAGGTGCCCTCGCCGTCGATCAGGAGCGTGCCGGAGACCGGCTTGTCACCGGCCGGGGTGAGGAAGTCCACCATGTCGGTGAGACCGCTGGGAAAATGGAACGTCTCCAGCGTGGGCTCGTCGGCGGTGTTGTCCCGCAGCACGTAGGTGACGCCTGGGACCAGGAACGCGGTGTTGCGCAGTTTGCTGCGGACGGCGTCGACGTCGAGCCTCGCGCCGGTCTCGAAGTAACGGGAGTCGTACCAGTACCGGATGGAGGTGCCGGTGGAGGCGCCCCGCTTCATCCGACCGACCGACTGAAGGCCGGGCTGCCGGGTGAAGGTGGCCTCCGGCCCCGCCCCGTCGAAGATCCCGGGTACGCCGTGCTGGAACGACATCTGGTGGATCTGGCCGCCGCGCTGCACGGTGACGTCGAACCGGCGGGAAAGCGCGTTGACCGCCGAGGCACCGACGCCGTGCAGGCCGCCGGAGGTCTTGTAGCCGGAGCCGCCGAACTTGCCACCGGCGTGCAACCGGGTCAGCACGAGTTCGACGCCGGAGAGCCCGGACCGGGCGTGCACGTCGGTCGGGATGCCGCGCCCGTCGTCGTCCACCTGCACCGAGCCGTCGGCGTGCAGGGTCACCTCGACCCGGGTGGCGTGGCCCGCGACGCCCTCGTCCGTGGAGTTGTCCAGGATCTCGTTGAGCAGGTGACCCACGCCACGGCTGTCGGTCGACCCGATGTACATGCCGGGTCGCTTCCGGACGGCATCGAGGCCTTCCAGGTGGGTGAGGTCATCGGCCCCATACAGAATCTCAGGCTGTGCAGTCAACGAGCTGAACTCCCAGAAGTGCGTTCTCCACGCCGTGGCACGGCATGATCGTCGTCGGCCCGGCCGGCGCTGCCCGCGAGCCTACCTACTGCCCTGTCCGCTCTGACGGGACTGTCCGGGTCGAGACGGCGGAGCAGGGACCGACATCACCGGATGATGCCGCGCGAGTATGACAAGACGACTCGTGGCGCGACCACCAGCGGTGAAACTCGCCATTGCCAGGTTCTATTCCGCGACACTATCTTGCCACCGTAAAGATCCCGGTCCGGCCCATCGGCCACCTGGTGCGGTGGGGGCACCGTGGCTTGCCGATCACCGTCAGGTCGCCTCGGGGTCCAGTCCGATCACCGATCGACCGCCGTCCACCGGCAGGATCGCGCCGTTGACGAAGGTGGCATCGTCGGAGAGCAGGTAGGCGACGGTGGCGGCCACCTCGTCCGGCCGACCCACCCGGCCCAGCGGATGCAGCCGTGCCATCTCCTCGTGCACCCGGGCCGCTGCCTCGGGGGGCCGCCCGGCAAGGAACGCCCGGTAGCGCTCGGTCGTGACGGTGCCGAGCGCGACGGCGTTGACCCGGATGCCGTACGGCCCGTAGTCGACGGCCGCCGCGCGGGTGAGGCCCTCGATCGCGGCCTTGGCGGTGGCGTACGGCAGTGCCCCGCGTACCGGGCGTTGAGCCTGGTGGGAGGAGACGTTGACGATCGACCCCGGCGTACCAGCCGCGAGAAACGAGCGGATCGCGGTCGCGCAACCGACCACGACGGGTCCGAGATTGAGATTGATCAGGTCGACGACCTCGCGGACCGGCCCGGAGTGCAGTGCCGCGTCCCGGAACACGGCGGCGTTGTTGACCCAGCCGGCAAATGCTCCCGCCGTCGAGGCTCGTCGTGCGGCCGCTTCGGTCACCTCCTCGTCGGCGGCGCTGCCGAGCACCGTGACGAGTCGCGGACCGGCCGGATGCTCCGCCGTCCAGGCCACGGCCGCCGGATCGAGTTCGATCACCAGCACCGCGTGACCGTCCCCGAGCAGACGTTCGACGATGGCCCGACCGACACCCCGACCACCACCGGTGACCACGTACGACCGACGCATGGCACCTCCTCGCCCGACCATCCGAACATCCCGGTCCGCCGCTCGCCAGCCGACGTGCTCGCCAGCGGGCGTGCTCGACAACGGACGTGCTCGCCAGCGGACGTGCTCGACAACGGGGGATGACGAAGGTGCCCGTCAGGCGAGCGGCTTCACGAACCAGTGGGCGGCGTACGGACTGTCGTTGAAGGGCTCGACCTCGACGTACCCGTGTCCGGTGTAGAGCCGGCGTGCCTCGACCAGATCGTGTCGCGTGTCGAGCCGGAGCCGGGACAGCCCCCGGGTCCGGGCAATCTCCTCCAACCCGGTCAGCAACCGTGAGCCGACTCCTCGCCGGCGGGCACCGTGGGCGACGAAGACCCTGGTGACCTCACCCAGGTTCTCCGGCAGCAGACGCAGGCCGGCGCAGCCGACCGGCGTCGCGCCGTCGGTGGCCACCCAGAACAGGCCGACGGGCGGCACCAGGTCGTCGCTGGGCTCGTCGATCAGCACTCGGTCGATCTCGTCGGCGGTGGCCGGACGGCCGTGGTAACGGCCCACGATGTCGTCGAAGTAGGCGCGCAGGATCGCGCGACCGGCCGCCGAGTCGGGGCGGGCCGGGCTGATCGAGATGGCGGTCGGTCGCTGCGGCACCGGGTCATGGTCACCACATCCTCCGCCCGCGCCAACCCATTTTCCGCGTACGTCGCGCGCCGCCGCCGCCCATCCCCCGCTACGCCGAAGCGGTGTTAACAGGGGGCCCTTCCTCTACCAAAAGCGATAACAGGGGGCCCTTCCTTACTCCGGTAGGGCGGAGTGGATGCCGTCGAGGAGGATGGTGAGGCCGAAGGTGAGGGTTTCCTTCGCTTCCTGTTCGAGATAGGGGACGGTCTCGTCGTCCAGGTGGTACCCGCGCTCGCTCTCCAGTCGGATCACCGTGGGGAACCGTCGGGCGAAGTCCGGGGCGACCTCGGTGAGCAGGGCCGATCGGGCGTACCACCACTCCTCGTCGGACATGCCGGTGGCGGCCCGCGCCTGGCGGGCCTCGGCGGCCGTCTGGACGGTGCCGCGCACGAACTGGAACAGGGTGCCGACGGTACGTCGCACGGCCGGCCCGGCCAGCCCCGTGCGGTAGAGGATCCGCAGCAGTGTCTCCAGTACGACGTACTCGTTGGGTCCGAGCACCGGTCGGGCCTGCGACACCTGGAGGACCCAGGGGTGCCGCAGGTAGAAGGCCCACATGTCCTCCGCCCAGGCGGTGACGGCGGCGCGCCAGTCGACGATGTCGTCGTACCCGGCGGGGAGTTCGGCGTGCGCCCGGTCGTACATCAGGTCGAGCAGTTCGGCCTTGTTCGGCACGTAGGTGTAGAGCGCCATCGCGGTACGCCCGAACCGCTCGCCGACCGCGCGCATGGAGAGCCCGGCCATCCCGTCCCGGTCGGCCACCTCGATCGCGGCGTCGACGATCTGGTCCACGCTGAGTCCGGGCTTGGGGCCCGGTCCGCTCCGCACGTCTGCGGAGCCGGGCGTACGCCACAGCAGGGCCATCGAACGACGCGCGTCCCCCTGACCGGCAAAAATTACCACTTGCAACTCCTTAGCACATAAAGTAACCTCGTCAGGTTATCTTTTTATGCCGTAAGGATATCAGGGGGAACGGTATGGGCTCCGAGCGCGTCAGTCATCCGTCGGGCAACGGCGACCGGCCGGACGGCGGGGTGCTGCTGGCCGACGACGAGCGGCGGCACGCTCGTGTCGACACGGACATCGCCCCTGCCCGGCGTGGAGACGCCGGGCCTCGGCACGCGGCCGACAGCCATGAGGTGATCCAGGTGCGGGGTGCCCGGGAGAACAACCTCGCCAACGTGTCGCTGGACATACCGAAACGCCGGCTCACGGTCTTCACCGGCGTGTCCGGATCGGGAAAGTCGTCGCTCGTCTTCGGCACGATCGCCGCCGAGTCGCAGCGACTGATCAACGAGACCTACACCGCGTTCGTCCAGTCGTTCATGCCGAACCAGGGTCGGCCGGACGTCGACGCGCTGCACAACCTGAGCGCGGCGATCGTGGTCGACCAGGAACGGATGGGCGCCAACTCCCGCTCCACCGTCGGCACCGCGACCGACGCGCACACCATGCTGCGGATCATCTTCAGCCGCCTCGGCACGCCGCACGTCGGCACCTCGACCGCGTTCAGCTTCAACAGCGCGGAGGGCATGTGCCCGGAGTGCGAGGGCCTCGGCCGGGTCTCCACCCTCGACATCGACCAGCTCGTGGACCGGAAGCTCAGTCTGAACGAGGGGGCGATCACCGCGCCCAACTTCACGGTCGGCTCGTGGTACTGGCAGACCATGGCCCAGTCCGGTCTCTTCGACCCGGACACAAAACTCGCGGACTACACCCCGCAGCAGTGGGAGGACTTCCTCCACAAGCCCGCCACCAAAATCAAGGCGTCCAACTTCAACACCACCTACGAGGGTCTCGTGGTCAAGGTGCAGCGGCTTTTCCTGTCCAAGGAGCGGGAGTCGATGCAGCCGCACGTCCGGGCCTTCGTGGACCGCGCGTTCACCTTCACCGGCTGCACCGGCTGCGGCGGCGCCCGACTCAACCCGGCGGCGCTGGCCTCGACGCTCAACGGACGCAACATCGCCGAGTGCGCGGCGATGCAGATCAGCGACCTGGCCGGATTCGTCGCCGGGATCACGGACGCCTCGGTCGGGCCGGTGGTCGACACCCTGCGCCACACCCTGGACTCGCTGGTGGAGATCGGCCTGGGTTACCTCAGTCTGGACCGGGAGTCGGGCACCCTCTCCGGCGGCGAGGCGCAACGGGTCAAGATGGTCCGGCACCTCGGCTCCAGCCTCACCGACGTGACGTACGTCTTCGACGAGCCGACCGTCGGCCTGCACCCGCACGACATCCAGCGGATGAACGACCTGCGGCTGCGGGACAAGGGCAACACGGTGCTCGTGGTGGAGCACAAGCCCGAGGTGATCGAGATCGCCGACCACGTGGTCGACCTGGGGCCGGGCGCCGGGTCGGGCGGTGGCCAGATCTGCTACACCGGGGACGTGGCCGGACTGCGCCGCTCGGAGACCCTCACCGGCCGGCACCTCGGCCACCGGGCCCGACTGCGCGAGCTGGTCCGCCAGCCCCGGGGGCACCTCCGGATCACCGGCGCCCACCTGCACAACCTCAAGGACGTCGACGTGGACATTCCGCTCGGCGTACTGACCGTCGTCACCGGGGTCGCCGGGTCGGGCAAGAGTTCGCTGATCCACGGCTCGTTGCCGCGCCGGGACGGGGTGGCGGTGGTCGACCAGTCGGCGATCCGGGGCTCGCGGCGCAGCAACCCGGCCACGTACACCGGTCTGCTCGACCCGATCCGCACCGCCTTCGCCAAGGCCAACGGGGTCAAGGCCGCCCTGTTCAGCGCGAACTCCGAGGGCGCCTGCGCGAACTGCAAGGGGATCGGCGTGGTCTACACCGACCTGGCCATGATGGCCGGGGTGGCGACGGTCTGCGAGCAGTGCGAGGGCAAGCGGTTCACCCCCGAGGTGCTCACCCACAAGCTGCGGGGCAAGGACATCAGCCAGGTGCTGGCCATGTCGGTGACCGAGGCGCGCGACTTCTTCACCGGCGGAGCGGCGCGGGCGATCCTCGACCGGCTCGCCGACGCCGGCCTGGGCTACCTCGGTCTGGGACAACCGCTCACCACCCTCTCCGGGGGCGAGCGGCAGCGGCTCAAGCTGGCCATCCAGATGGCCGAGAAGGCCACCACGTACGTCCTGGACGAGCCGACGACCGGTCTGCACCTGGCCGACGTGGACACCCTGCTGGCCCTGCTCGACCGGCTGGTCGACGGCGGCAACACGGTGATCGTGATCGAGCACCACCAGGCGGTGATGGCCCACGCCGACTGGATCATCGACCTGGGCCCGGGAGCCGGTCACGACGGTGGTCGCGTGGTGTTCACCGGCACCCCGGCCGACCTGGTCGGCGGCGGCGACTCACGCACCGCCCGACACCTGCGCGGCTACCTGGGAATGCCGGACCGCGCCTGATCGGACGACGGGAAGGGTGGACCGCCCCACCCCTTCCTTCGAACACTGATCTAACACTCCGCACACGCTGATGGTATAAATGGCGGATGCCCGTCGCCGATCGGTTGGACGTGACCCTGCGCCTGGTCCAGGCGGCCGGGCGGATCGCCGTACCGGACCTCGCCAGCCGGCTCGGGGTGTCCGAGATGACCGCCCGCCGGGACCTGGACGCACTACAGGAACGCGGGCTCGTGCAGCGGGTGCGGGGCGCCGCCGTCGCGGTCCGACCGGTCGCGGCCGAGTCCGGCTTCGCCGCCCGGGCCGCCTGGCAGTCGGCGACCAAGGACCGGATCGGGGCGGCCACGGCCGCCCTGGTCCGCCCCGGCGAGACGGTCCTGCTCGACGCGGGCACCACCACCGTCCACGTCGCCACCCACCTGAGACTGCGCGCCCCGCTCACGGTCGGGGTGCTGAGCCTGCAGGCGGCCGCCCAACTGGTCGACCAACCGGGGATCCGGTTGCTGGTGGTCGGCGGCGAGCCACGCCCGGCGGAAGGCTCCATGGTCGGCCAGCTCACCCTGCGCGCCCTGCGCGACCTGGCGTTCGACTGCTTCGTGCTCTCGCTCGGCGGGGTGCACGCCGAGGACGGCTACTCCGAGTTCTCGCTGGACGACGCGGCGGTCAAGCAGGTCGCGCTGGAGCGGTCGGGGCGGAGCATCGCGGTGGCCGACGCGACCAAGCTCGGCACCCGGGCGTTCAGCCGGATCGCCGGGCTCGACGCCGCCGGTGACTTCGTCACCGACCTGGCCGCCGGGGACGAGGCGACCCATCCCCTCGGACCGGAGACACTGGCCGCGCTGCGCGCCGCCGGCACCGAGATCCACCTCGCCTGATCCGCGCCGTTCGACTCGCGCCCCATCCCACCATCGGAAAGGAAGGCCATGACCGCCGTCTTTCCCGCCACCGCGCGGCGCCCCCTCTCGCGCTGCCGCTCGCCACGCTGGCCGGCTCCACCCGGATCGGTGACCCCGCCTTCAGCGAGATCTTCCACCCGTACGCCGAACGGCTGGTCGCCCGCTGTGACGCGGTGTTGCGGATCGGTGGCCCCTCGGCCGGCGCGGACGCCATGGTCGACTTGGCCCGACGCGAAGGCAAGGCCGTCCACCTGGACCTCGACCAGATTCCGGACGCGCGGTGACGGCGGGGCTTTCCACCCCGGACCGTCGGGGCCGGACCGGTCTGTGTCGCCACGAAGTAAAGAATCCTTGACATCGCGCGATACCGAGCCTACCTTGGCAATGTCAAGGATCTTTTACACAGGAGGGGTCGTGGTCAAACCGACCCGGATCACCAACTCGATCCGTACGCTGCGGTTCACCCACGGCGAGATGACGCAGGCCGACCTGGCCCGCCGCGTCGGTGTGACCCGGCAGACCGTGATCGCCATCGAGCAGGGGCGCTACTCGCCGTCGTTGGAGATGGCGTTCCAGATCGCGGCGGTGTTCGGGGTCTCGCTGATCGACGTGTTCCAGTACCCGACCGACGAGTCACCGGAACAGACTGCCTGAGGGAGCCGACCGGGGCAGGCCGCGTGAGCCCGGTCAGCCGTCCGCGACGCGGTCGCCCCGGGTGCGCTGGAAGCCTTGGCGGGTACGGCCGGCAGGTCCACGTCATCCGATGTATTCGCGCCCGCGGGCAGGAGCCCCGGATCCGCCGCAGCGCCCTCCCGTACCGCCCCTGGTGGCGTGCGGTACCCGCTCCACTACCGAGGATCATCGCGGCCCCGGTCACGGCACCACGGCTGAGCTGGGCCGACAAAACATCGACAGCCAAGGATTGACTCGCCAAGACATCCGATGTTAACTGCATGTGACAGATGTGGGTCGGTTGGACATCTCGGTCGGATCTTCATGTCGCGCGGTGCCGGCGGACCCACCCATAAAAAGGCTCGTGGTAGCTCCCCTCTTCGGCGGATGGGGAGTGCACGGTCGCACCCGCGTCCCGTGGCACGAGCCACATCGGTACGAGCGATCTAGAGGGGATCGTGTCGATGAAGACAACCACGCCGACCCGTATCGTCGCCGCCGCCCTGTTGCTGGTGGGCATGGCGGTCAGCGGTCCGAGCAGTCCGGCCGTGGCGGCGCCCACGGACGCCGCCTTCAACTCCGGCACCGGGACGCTCAACGTCAACTACGCCAGTTACCTGTCCAAGCACGACATCGTCTACAACCGCCCGAACTCCAATCCGCTGCACGGCCTGACCGTCGGCAACGGGCGGACCGGCGCGATGGCCTGGAACCAGAACGGCCTGACCATGCAGGTCTCCGGGGTCGACCTGGCGCAGCAGTCGACGTACGCGGCCGGGATGGTGAACCTGTTCAGCAACCCGCAGATGGACACCGGCTACACGACGTTCCAGCAACGGTTGTCGCTCTACGACGGCACGCTCACCACGAAGTACGACAACAACCGCACCGTCACCGTGATGGGCTCGCCCAACTCCGAGGTGATGGGCATCCACGTCGAGGACAGCCGGCCGGGGGTCACCAGCGTCGGGCTGGACCTGAGCCTCTGGGACCCGAACACGGTCCAGAACATCGCCGACGTGCCGGACCTGAACACCTGGCGGACGTACTCCACCTTCGCCGACGCGAGTGGCGTCGGGATCAGCCGGGGCCAGAGCGACCCGAACAACTTCGGCTACACCCTGGCCGCGACGGTCGAGGGCGCCAGCTACACCTCCCAGGTGGTGAACGGCCGGCAGGTCCGGCTCAACATCACCCCGTCGTCGAGCTACACGGTCTGGTTCACCGCGGCCAGCCGGATCAACTCGCCCGGACTGAACTCGGTCACCCAGGCGCGCAACCAGCTCGCCTCGGTCAAGAACACCGGGTACGCGACCACGCTGAACAACTACCGCAACTGGTGGCACGCGTTCTGGGAGAAGTCGTTCGTCCAGTACTCCAACTCGGCCGGTGACGCCGACTACCTGGAGAACGTCTACTACCTGGCGACGTACATGATCGCCGCCGGTGGCTTCGGGAACTACCCGGTGCACTTCATCAACGGTGTGTTCCGGGCGACGCAGGACCAGAGCAAGTGGAGCAACGGCTACTGGTACTGGAACCAACGCGACGTCTACAACTCGTTCTACGCCTCGAACCACGTCGACCTGATGAGCGGGTTCAACCGGCTCTACAGCCGCAACTACGCCGCGCTGAAGTCGTACACCACGACCCGGTACGGCAGCGACGGCCTCTGGGTGCCGGAGACGATGGGCTGGGACGGCAACGCGCGCGGCACGATCAACAGCGACTACGTCAACGACCTCTACTCGACCGGCACCGAGGCCGCCTACAACATGTACCTCCAGTACCGGTACACCAACGACGAGAACTACCTGCGCAACACGGCGTACCCGTACATGCGGGAGGCGGTGAAGTTCTACGAGGACCGGCTCTCGGTGGACGGCAACGGGCGCTACTACATGGCCAGCTCCAACGCGCACGAGACGTACTGGGACGTCAAGAACGCGATCACCGACCTGGCCGCCGTACGGCTGCTCTTCCCGCTCACCATCGCGGTCAGCAACCAGCTCGGACTGGACAGTGGGCTGCGGGCCAACTGGCAGAACATCGTGAACAACCTGGTCCCGTACCAGATCTCCAACGGCGCCTACCTGCCGCACGACCCGCCCACCTCACCGACCCGCAACGGTGAGAACGTCGCGCTGGAACTGGTCTGGCCGTACGACCTGACCGGCATCGGCTACCCGGACCAGCAGACCGCGATCAACACGTTCAACGTCCGGCCGCACCCGTACGGCAACGTCTGGGCCAACGACCACGTGCACGCGGCCCGGCTCGGCCTGGCCGACCAGGCGTTCCAGGGCATGCGGACGATGTTGCAGAAGTACCAGAACTACCCCAACGGCATGACCAACAACACCAACGGGGTGTTCGAGTACCTCGGCATCCACCTGGCGGCGATGAACGAGTCGCTGATGCAGAGCTACAACGACAAGATCCGGGTCTTCCCGGCGATCCCGTCCAACTTCGTCGGCAAGTTCACCCTGCTGGCCAAGGACGGCTTCCTGGTCAGCTCCGAACGCGAGGCCAACGAGACCAAGTACGTCGGCATCAAGAGCCTGTACGGCAAGCAGGCCCGGGTGGTCAACCCCTGGGGCAACCAGGAGGTCCGGGTCCGGCGTACGTCGGACAACGCCGTTCTGACGACCAGCACGGCCGGCGAGATCACCTTCGCCACGGCGGCGAACGCGGTGTACGTGCTGGAGCGGACCGCGAAGCCGCTGGCCAACTACACCTCGACCACCCTCACCGGCACCGCCAACCAGGGCGCCAAGAGCCTGCTGAACACCGCCTCGACGCTCGGCCTCGGCGGCGGCACCGGTGGCGGCGGCCTGGTGAACAACACCCTGCTCACCTACGACAGCAACTGGCACCTCACCACCGGGCGCGGTTACGGCGACTTCAACGACGACACCCACCACTCCACCACGGTCGGCGCGACCGCCTCCTACACCTTCACCGGCACCGGGGTGGAATACCTCTCCGAACGCAACAGCGACATGGGCAACGTCGACGTGTACATCGACAACGTGCTCCAGGCCAACGTCAACCTCTACGTCAGCGGCCCCCGGCAGGCCCAGGCGGTGGTCTTCAGCCGGACCGGGCTGAGCAACGGCTCGCACACCATCCGCATCGTCAACAAGACCACCTCGGTCGGCATGATCGACGCGCTGCGGATCCTCACCGGCGGCACACCCCCGCCGACCGGTGGCACCGCGTTGCGGGCCCAGGCCAACAACCAGTACGTCACCGCCGGCACCGCCCCGCTGATCGCCAACTCCGGCACGGTCGGCACCGCCCAGCAGTTCGAGCTGGTCAGCCTCGGCTCCGGCAACGTGGCGCTCAAGGCACGGGCGAACTCGATGTTCGTCTGTGCCGAGAACGCGGGCGCGGCGGCGTTGATCGCCAACCGGCCGACCGCCGGGTCGTGGGAGACGTTCACCCAGGTGAACAACTCGGACGGCACGGTGAGCTTCCGGGCCACGGTCAACAACAGTTACGTGTCGGCCGAGAACGGTGGTGCGGGGGCGCTCATCGCCAACCGCGCCACGATCGGCCCCTGGGAGAAGTTCACCCTCGTCACCAGCTAGCGCGCCCACGCCAGCACCCGGGTCCGGGGCAGCCGGCCCGACCACCGCCCACCAGGGGGGATGGCGGCCGACCGCTCCGGCCCGGGGTGCCGTGAACCCTTTCCGCCCGTCCCGGGCGGACTCCCGGCCCCTCGACATCCGCGCGAAGGAGCACAGCCATGCGCGTCCGTGCGCTCTCCACGGTCCTCAGCCTCGCCCTGGTGGCGACCGCCGCCCTGGTCGGGGTGACCCCACCGGCGGCGTCGGCGGCACCGCTGACCAAGGTGCTGGTCTTCTCCAAGACCGCCGGCTTCCGGCACTCCTCCATCCCGAACGGCATCTCCGCCATCACCCAACTCGGCGCGGCGAACGGCTTCACCGTCACCGCGACCGAGGACGCGGCCCAGTTCACCACCGCCAACCTCGCCCAGTACCAGGCCGTGGTCTGGCTCTCCACCACCGGCGACGTGCTCGACAACGCCCAGCAGAACGCGTTCCAGTCGTACGTCGCGGCCGGCGGCGGCTACGTCGGGGTGCACGCGGCGGCCGACACCGAGTACGACTGGGCCTGGTACGGCGGCCTGGTCGGCGGCTACTTCAGCTCGCACCCGGCGACCCAGCAGGCGACCGTGCGCACCGAGGACCGGTCGAACGTCTCCACCGCGCACCTGCCGCAGAACTGGACCCGCACCGACGAGTGGTACAACTACCGCGCCAACCCCCGGGCGAACGTCAAGGTGCTCTCCAACCTGGACGAGTCGTCGTACAGCGGGGGCACGATGAATGGTGACCACCCGATCACCTGGTGTCAGAACTACGGCGGCGGGCGGGCCTGGTACACCGGTCTCGGCCACACCGAGCAGACCTACACCGAGGCGAACTTCACCCGGATGCTACTCGGCGGCATCCAGATCGCCGCCGGGGCGAAGCCGGCCGACTGCCGGCCCGAGGTCGGCTACACCCCGCTGTTCGACGGCACCCAGGCCAGCCTGAACCAGTGGCGCCAGGCGGGGCCGGGTGGCTTCACCCTGGCCGACGGCACGCTCACCTCGGTCGGCGGGATGGGCCTGCTCTGGTACCCGGTCCGTACGTTCGCCAACTACTCGCTGAAGCTCGACTGGATGATGCCCGGCGACGACAACGGCGGTGTCTTCATCGGCTTCCCCGACCCGCAGGGCGACCCGTGGCAGCCGGTCGACGCCGGTCACGAGATCCAGATCGACGCGACCGACGCCGACCCGTCCCGGACCACCGGCAGCGTGTACAGCTTCAAGGCGCCGGACACCGCCGCGCGGGCTGCGGCGCTGAACCCGCCCGGCTCGTGGAACACCTACGAGATCGGGGTGCACGGGCAGCGGGTGGAGATCTGGCTCAACGGAGTGAAGATCAACGACTACACCAGCACCCGGAACATCGCCAACGGCTACATCGGCGTACAGAACGACGGCGCCGGGATGGACATCAACTACCGCAACATCCGGATCAAGGCCGACGGCGGCAACCCGCCACAGCCCGCCACCGACCTGGCCCAGGGCAGGCCGGTCACCGCCTCCAGCGTGGAGACCGGCAGCCCGCACGTGGCCGCGAACGCGGTCGACGGCAACTCCGCCACCCGCTGGGGCAGCCTCTCCGCCGACCCGCAGTGGATCTCGGTCGACCTCGGTGCGACGTACAACCTGAGCCGGGTCCGGCTGAACTGGGAGACGGCGTACGGCCGGGCGTACCAGATCCAGACCTCGCCGAACGGCAGCACCTGGACCACCGTCCACTCCACCACGACCTCCGACGGCGGGGTCGACGACGTCACCCTCACCGGCACCGGCCGCTACCTCCGGGTGTACGGCACCCAGCGCGCCACCGCCTGGGGTTACTCGCTCTGGGACCTGAACGTGTACGGGACCCCGGTCACCGGCACCCCGACCCTGCTCTCGGCCGGACGGCCCACGGCGGCCTCCAGCGTGGAGACCGGCAGCGGGCACGTGGCCGCGAACGCGGTCGACGGCAACACCGGCACCCGCTGGGGCAGCGCGTACGCCGACCCGCAGTGGATCTCGGTCGACCTCGGTGCCAGTCGCTCGATCAGCCGGGTCCGGCTCAACTGGGAGGCGGCCTACGGCCGGGCGTACCAGATCCAGACCTCGCCCGACAACACCACCTGGACCACCGTGCACACCGCCACCGCCTCCGACGGCGGGATCGACGACCTCACCCTCACCGGCACCGGCCGCTACGTCCGGATGTACGGCACCCAGCGCGCCCTCGCCCCCTACGGCTACTCGCTGTGGGAGTTCGAGGTCTACGGCGCCTGACCCGCCAGCGTCGGCGGGTCCACGGGCGGCCGACCCCGCTCCTTCCCCACCCCGGCACCACCCCCGGAAAGGAAACCGATGACCCCCACCCTCCACCGCTGGTCGCGCCTGCTCGTCGCGGCCACGGTCGCCGCCGCGAGCATCGCGCTCGCCGTGGCCGCCGCGCCGAGCGCGGCCCAGGCCGCGGTGATCCCACCCGCCGACTACCAGCAGGTCCCCCTGGCCACCGGCTCCGCCGAGATCGGCGAGGCGATGTCCCTGGCGGTGCTGCCGAACCGCACGGTGGTGCACACCGCCCGCAACGGCACGGTCCGGGTCACCGACGCGGCCGGCAACACCAAGGTCGCCGGCACCATCCCGGTCTACACGCACGACGAGGAGGGGTTGCAGGGCGTCGCGGCCGACCCGAACTTCGCCAGCAACCGCTTCATCTACCTGTACTACTCCCCCACCCTGAGCACGCCGGCCGGTGACGCCCCGACCACCGGTACGGCGGCCGACTTCGACCGGTGGAAGGGTCACCTGCGGCTGTCCCGGTTCACCCTGAACGCCGACGACACGCTCAACATGGGCAGCGAACGGATCATGCTCCAGGTCAACAACGACCGGGGGCAGTGCTGCCACGTGGGCGGCGACATCGACTTCGACGCCGCCGGCAACCTCTACCTCAGCACGGGCGACGACACGAACCCGTTCGAGTCGAACTCGTACACCCCGATCGACGAGCGGACCAACCGCAACCCGCAGTTCGACGCCCAGCGTTCCTCGGGCAACACCAACGACCTGCGTGGCAAGGTGCTGCGGATCAAGCCGCAGCCGGACGGCACGTACACCGTCCCGGCCGGCAACCTGTTCGCGCCGGGTACGGCGAACACCCGGCCGGAGATCTACGCCATGGGGTTCCGCAACCCGTTCCGGATGAGCGTCGACAAGCCGACCGGCATCGTCTACCTCGGCGACTACGGACCGGACGCCGGCACCGGTGACGCCAACCGGGGGCCGGGCGGGCAGGTGGAGTTCAACCGGATCACCGCGCCGGGCAACTACGGCTGGCCGTACTGCACCGGCACGAACACCACCTCCGAGACGTACAACGAGTACACCTTCCCCTCGGGCCCGTCCCAGGCGAAGTACAACTGCGCCGCCGGCCCGACCAACAACTCGTTCCGCAACACCGGCCAGACCACCCTGCCGCCGGCCAAGCCGAGCTGGATCAAGTACGGCGACGCGGGCTCCCCGCCGGAGTTCGGTGGCGGCTCGGAGTCGCCGATGGGTGGCCCGGTCTACCGGTACAACGCGGCGCTGAACTCCTCGGTCAAGTTCCCGCAGTCGCTCGACGGCCAGTTCTTCGCCGGCGAGTACGGCCGCCGCTGGATCAAGGCGATCGCGGTCAACGCCAACGGCACCCCCGGTGAGATCTCCGCGTTCCCGTGGACCGGCACCCAGGTCATGGACATGGCCTTCGGCCCGGACGGGGCACTCTACGTGCTCGACTACGGCACCGGGTCGAACAACCAGGCGCTGTTCCGGGTGGAGTACATCGGCGGTGGCAACCGCAGCCCGGTCGCGGTCGCCTCGGCGACCCCCACGTCCGGGGCGAACCCGCTGACCGTCCGGTTCTCGTCGGCCGGCAGCTCCGACCCGGAGGGCGGCGCGCTCTCCTACCTCTGGACGTTCGGCGACGGGACCACGTCGACGGCGGCCAACCCGACCAAGACGTACACGGCGAACGGCACCTACTCCCCGACCCTGCGGGTCACCGACCCGACCGGGCTGACCGGCACGGCCAGCCTGGTGATCACCGTTGGCAACACCGCACCGGTGGTGAACCTGCAACTGCCGGCCGACGGCCAGCTCTTCAACTTCGGTGACACCATCCCGTTCACGGTCAGCGCCAGCGACGCCGAGGACGGCACGATCAACTGCGCCCGGGTGACGGTGACGTACTCCCTCGGGCACGACAGCCACGCCCACCAGATCACCTCCAAGACCGGCTGCTCCGGCACCATCACCGTGCCGGTGGACGGGGAGCACGACACCGCCGCGAACATCTTCGGTGTCTTCGACGCGTCCTACACCGACAACGGCGGCCTCACCTCCCGCAGCACCAAGACGCTGCAACCGAAGCACCGGCAGGGTGAGCACTTCGCCGCCCAGTCCGGCATCCAGACCGCCGACCACGCCGCCGCCGAGGGGGGCCGGACCGCCGGCTTCGTCGACAACGGCGACTGGATCTCGTACCAGCCGTACCTGCTGGGCAACGCGACCCGGTTCACCGCCCGGGTCTCCTCCGGCGGTGTCGGCGGCACCATCGAGGTACGGACCGGCTCGGCGACCGGCACCCTGCTGGGCAGCGTCGCGGTGGCACCGACCGGCGGCTGGGACACGTTCACCGAGGTCTCGGCCAACCTCTCCAACGCGCCGACCGGCAGCACCTCGCTCTACCTGGTGTTCAAGGGCGTGACCGGGCAGGGCAACCTGTTCGACGTGGACGCGTTCACGTTCACCACCGGCACGGTCACCACACCCGCGGTGATCAGCCTGCGGGCGAGGGTGAACAGCTCGTACGTGAGTGCCGACAACGCCGGTGCCGCGCCGCTGATCGCCAACCGGGCCACCGTCGGACCGTGGGAGCAGTTCGACCGCCTCGACGCCGGCAACGGCAACATCGCACTGCGCGCCAAGGCCAACGGCCTCATCGTCAGCGCGTCCAACGGCACCGCACCCCTGATCGCCAACAAGACCAGCATCGGCACCTGGGAGACCTTCACCCTGGTCCAGAACAGTGACGGCAGCGTCAGCCTGCGCGCCGTCGCCAACAACCAGTACGTCGCCGCCGAAGGCGCCGGCGCCCAACCACTGATCGCCAACCGCCCCGCCATCGGCTCCTGGGAACGATTCGATCTCATCGCCGGCTGACCCGCCGTCAGACGTGACCGGTGCGGGCGTTCCACCGCCCGCACCGGCCACGGCCGGCGCCGATCCCCGGGCCCGCGCACGGGGATCGGACCCCGCAGCGACACGGAGGACACACGTGTACCGAATCAACCGCTGGGCACGCACCGCCCTGGCCTTCCTGCTGCTGACCGCGGCCGGGATCGCCAGCGCGCCCGGCCCGACGGCACAGGCCCGACCGCGCTCGGCGGAGCCGCCCGCGGCGGCCCTGGCCGCGCCCGCGTCCAACGTCCACATCTTCTACTACTCCTGGTACGGCAACCCGGCCGTCAACGGCAGCTACCGGCACTGGCAGCAGGGCGACCACACCCCGCCGCAGGACATCGGCGCCAACTTCTACCCCACCCGGGGCGCGTACGACTCGGGTGACGTCAACACGATCAACCAGCACATGGCGTGGATCAGCCAGGCCGGTGTCGGCGTGCTCGTGTACAGCTGGTGGGGTCAGGGCTCGTACGAGGACAACCTGACCAGCCGGGTGCTCACCGCCGCCGCCCAGTACGGCCTCAAGGTCGCCTGGCACCTGGAGCCGTACAACGGCCGCACGGCGGCCAGCACGGTCGCCGACATCAACTACATCAACTCCCGGTACGGCTCCAGTCCGGCCTTCTACCGCGACGCCGCGCACGGCAACCGGCCCGCGTTCTACGTCTTCGAGAGCCTGCGGATCACCGACTGGTCGCCGATCGCCCAGGTACGGGCGAACAACATCGTGCTGGCGCAGACCACCGACACCTCGAAGGTGGCCAACTTCGGTGGGATGTACACCTACGACGGCATCGCCGGCGCCACCGCACCCGGTTGGGCGAACGCGGCGGCGTACTGCGAGGCGAACGGGCTGGTCTGGGCGCCCTCGGTGGCGCCGGGTTACCTCGACGACCGGGCCGTACCGGGCAACACGACGCCGACGCTCAACCGGGACAACGGCGCCGCGTACGACCGGCAGTGGAGCAACGCGCTCGGCACGCCGACCCCGCCGGACTGGGTGTCGATCACCTCGTTCAACGAGTGGCACGAGGGGTCGACGATCGAGCCGGCGAGCGCGACCCCGCCGGCCGGGCACGGCTACCTGACCTACTCGGGCGCCTACGGCCGGACCGGGGCGTCGTCGGAGACCGCGTACCTGGACCGGACCCGCTACTGGGCCGAGCGGTTCAACCCCACCGCGCCGGCCACCCCGGTGGTGAGCCTGCGGGCCAGGGTGAACAACGCGTACGTGAGTGCCGGCAACGCGGGCGCCGCACCCCTGATCGCGAACCGGGCCACCGTCGGACCGTGGGAACAGTTCGACCGCCTCGACGCCGGTAACGGCAACATCGCGCTGCGTGCAAAGGCCAACGGACTCATCGTCAGCGCCGCCAACGGCACCGCACCCCTGATCGCCAACAAAACCAGCATCGGCGCCTGGGAAACCTTCTCCGTCATCCGCAACAGTGACGGCAGCGTGAGCCTGCGCGCCGTCGCCAACAACCAGTACGTCGCCGCCGAAGGCGCCGGCGCCCAACCACTGATCGCCAACCGCCCGGCCATCGGCTCCTGGGAACGATTCGATCTCATGGGCGGCTGATCGATCTCACAGGCGGCTGACCCGCCGATTTCCGTGACCCGTGCGGGCCAGCCGACCCCGCACGCCGCTGCCGCCGCGGCGAGGCCGAGACCTCGTCGCGGCGGTGGCGTATTCTCGGTCGCCGGGCCGTACGGATATCGCCGATACCGCGGGATTCCGGGACCGACGGATGAGGCGCCGACGGCGGGAACAGGAGACGATAAGCGGATGAAGGTCCTATTCCTTGGCGGTCCGTGGCATGACCAACGCCATGAGGTAACGCCCGCTCGGGCAGTGGCGGCGGAGCGTTCGCTGCCGATGTACCTGAAAGTGCCGGTGACGGACGACGAGGGCGGCGACCCGGCCTCGACGATGCCCCGACGGCCGGGCGGGCACGTCACGTACACCCGCCGGTTCGCGCGTGGCGGTGGCGAACGCCTTCCCGTCTACGTCGCACCGGACTACGACGGGCCGCCCCGGGCCTGAGGCCCGGTGCCGGTCGCGCGGGCGGCGGGAAATCGCACCGCGCCATCGATCCTGACGGCACACCCCCTGTGCCGATCCAGGAACCAGCGGTTCCGCCGCTGGTCACCCCCTTCCCTCTCGGCTCCGGCCGGGGGGGGGGGGGGCGGGCCCCCCCCCCCCCCCCCCCCCCCCCCCCCCGCCTCGTACGGCGCCGGGGCGACCCCCCCCCCCCCGCCCCCCCCCCCCCCCCCGGCCGGGGCAAATAAAACAGAAACCGCCCCCCCCCCCCCCCCCCCCCCCCCCGCGCGGGCCCCCCCCCCCCCCCCGCCCCCCCCCCCCCCCCCGCGGGGCCGGCGCCCCCCCCCCCCCCCCCCCCCCCCCCCCCGGCCGCAGCTTTTTCGCCCGGTCTGAGGAACCGCGCCCGTACGGCGCGTCCGCGACCCGTGGTGGTCGACATTTACGCAGGTCACGCTCGGAGCCGGCGGACCGCTCCGGTCGCCCTACCCGCTGTCCGAGGGCGGACACCGACCGTACGTCAAAATCGTGTCGGGGTGGCGAGGTAGGCTTTGGGGGTGGAGTCCGAGATCGACCGGATCCACCCCGTTCGTTTTCCACCCCCACTCGTTTTCCCGCCCGGCTCGGCCTCTGCCAGCGGGTGAGCCGCGCTTGCGCGGGCAGGCATTGGAGCAGATGTTGACCGGTGCGATGATCCATGACTCGAACCCGTTCGGTGAGCAGCCGGAGGGCGATCCGGCGAACACCCCACGAGCGGCCGTCGACGTGAGTTCGGACGCGATGACCCGACTGCGTACCCCGTTCGAGGTCACGACCGAGACCACCCGGCCGCGCGACGACCACGACCAGCGGCGCTGACGCCGCCAGCTCAGGCCACCAAGCGGCGCTGACGCCGCCAGCCTCAGCCCACTAACCGGCGGGCTGCCGGTCGGTCCGCGTCGGCGGCAGCTGCGCCGGGGTGGAGCGGCGGCCGATGATCCCGTGCCGCTTGGCGAGATGGCCGACGTAGGTGATCGCGCCGAGCAGGATGCCGATGTCGTCCAGGTAGATCGGGTCGGGCAGCAGGTCGACCGGTGAGACGCTGTAGATCACCGCCGCCCAGAAGGCGGCCTTGCCCGACACGGGCATGCCGGCGGCGCGGATCAACGACCTCATCCGGAACAGCCTGATGACCAGGACCACCGCCACGACGAGGGTCACCGCGGCGAGCAGCACCAGCACGACGACGAGCCACGAGTCCATCGGTCCTCCTGAACCTCGGTGACCGGCGGCCATCCGCCTGATCGGGCGACCTCTTCGGTACGGGATGACTCCTGCCCCGATTCCTTGATCGATACGCCGGTGCCGGGGACGGGTGCGCCGGCCGGAGTGCCGTCCAGACTATCCATTCCGGTCGTCGCCGCGATCAACCGACATGCACCCGGGGGCGACGGCGACGGTCCGGCTCGGCCTGGCGGAGCACCTCGCGGGTGAGTGGGGCCACCTCGCCGTCACCGAGGAAGAGGTAACGCAGGAGGTACCGCAGTGGACTCCCCTCGGTCCAGGCGAAGTAGATGTGCGGGAGCTTCCCGGTCGTGTCCCGTACGTGCAGCAGCACCCCCGCGATGGTGTTGGCGATGCTCGCGCCCTCGATCCGGAGGATCCGGTAGCCAAACCGCTCCTCGCCGGTGACGATCAGTTCGGACTCGAACTCCGACGGGTCGCGGACCGTCACCTCGAGGAAGAGCACCGGGTCCTGCGCCGGGATGTGGCTGTCGGCGCGTTCCTCGGCCTCCTTCTCCCGGTACTCGGTCTCGTCCCGCTCGTTCGGCTCGTTGGCGATGATGTTGATCTCCCCGCGCTCCGCCACCTCGGCGATGAGGCGCTGCGCGACCGGGTCCATGCGTACGCCGGTCACCCGCAGCTCGGTGGCCCGGAGGATCCGGGACAGGATGGAGGTGGCGACGATCGCGGCGATGAAGAGCACCGCGATCCGGACGCCGTCCGGGCGCTCGATCACGTTCGCCACGGTGGTGTAACCGAGCACCAGAGTGATCACCGCGAACCCGACCGTGGAGGCGCGCCGACGGCGTCGGCGGGAGGAGAGGGTCACCGCGAGCGCGGCCGAGGTGATCAGGACGAGGACGCCGGTCGCGTACGCCCCGCCCTGGGCGGTGACGTCGGCCCGGAAGACCACCGTGATCAGGAACGCGATGAGGGTGAAGACCAGCACCAGCGGGCGTACGGCCCGGGCCCAGTCGGGCGCCATCCCGTAGCGGGGCAGGTACCTGGGTACGAGGTTGAGCAGCCCGGCCATCGCCGACGCCCCGGCGAACCAGAGGATCAACACGGTGCTGATGTCGTACACGGTGCCGAAGCCGTTGCCCAGGTAGGCGTGGGCCAGGAAGGCCAGTGCCCGGCCGTTCGCCTCGCCGCCGGCCCGGAACTCGTGTTGCGGGATGAGCACGGTGGTGGCGAAACTGCTGGTGATGAGAAAGGCGCTCATGATGAGCGCGGCGGTGGTGAGCAGCCGGTGGGCGCCCCGGATCCGGGTCTCCGGCCGGCGCGCGATGTCGCTCGGCCGTCCCTTGATCAGTGGCATGACGGCCACCCCGGTCTCGAAGCCGGACAGGCCGAGGGCCAGTCTGGGGAAGACCAGCAGGGCGACCACCGCGATACCGAGCAGGTCGGGATGCTCGGCGGAGAGCATCCGCCGCCACTGCGACACCAGTTCGGGGTGCTCCAGCAGGTGCCCGAGGGACACGACGATCACGATCAGGTTGAGCAGCAGGTAGACGGCGACCAGCACCACCGCGATCCCGATGGCCTCCTTGAAGCCCTTGAGGAAGACCGCGCCGAGCAGCGCGATCAACACCAGCGTCAACTCGACCTGGAGACCGTCCAGCGCGCCCGGCAGGTAGGGGTTCTCCATGATGTGCGCGCTCGCGTCGGCGGCGGAGAGGGTGATGGTGATGATGAAGTCGGTCGCGGCGAACCCGAGCAGGGCCAGTACGAGCAGCTTGCCGTTCCAGCGCGGCAACAGCCGCTCCAGCATGGCGATCGAGCCCTGACCGTGCGGGCTCTCCCGGGCCACCCGCCGGTAGACCGGCAGCGCGCCGAACAGGGTCAGCGCGACCAGGACCAGGGTGGCGATCGGGGAGATCACCCCGGCGGCCAGGGCGGCGATGCCCGGCTGGTAACCGAGGGTGGAGAAGTAGTCCAGGCCGGTCAGGCACATGACCCGCCACCACGGCCGTTGGTGCTCGGCCCGCTCCTTGGTGTAGGGCCCGCTCGCCCTGCCCGGTTCCAGGCCGTGCAGAAGCCAGCGCCGGACCCGGCCCGCAGGCTCCGCCGCCCCGTCCCCCGTCGTCTGACCCGCCACGTCGCTGCCCCCGCCCGCCCGTACCCGCCCTGGTGACGGACAAACGTCCTGGTCCGGCTCGGCTGGGGCAGCCGGTGGAGGTCCGGTGGTCCGGGCCACCCCGACCGGGCGACCGGTGGAGGCCGGGCGACTCCAGGTCCACCCGGCCGGGCCGGGGCCGACTGGCATGACCGGTGTCGGAGTGGGCAATCACCGGTACCGCACCGACCCGTCGACGAGGTGAGATTTATGGCAGCGAAGAAGCAGCCCGCGAAGAGCACCGGGACGGGCGAAGCCGGACAGGGCGGACCGGAATCGGTCGGGCCGTGGGGCACCACCCGGGGGCTCGACCAGGACGCCCCCTGGGGGGTCGAGGAGGACTCTCCGCTGGACGAGGGGAGCGAGCCGACCGCTGTCTCCGAGGGGCGGCGCGGCGAGCGGCGGGCCGGTCCGTCGTCGGGGGGCACGAAGGGTGGTCCCGGGGCCGCCGCCGGCGAGGACGGCATCGGTACGGTCGAGCCGACCCGTTACCCCGAGGCCGGGCCGGGGCTGGCCCCCGACGCGCCCGGACGCCACCCGTTTCCCGACGAGAGCTCGACCGGCTCGCTGGCGGACAACCCGACCGAGGAGCAGACCGGCATGCGCCCGGAGGGCGTCTCCCGCCGCGACGGCGCCTGAACCGCCGCGAGAGCGCCCGCCCGAACCGATCCAGGGCGCCTGGAACCCGCCACCAGGGCCGGGAGCGGTGTCTAGCGCCAGGGCCACCGTACGTCGGTGAAGGCGGCGTCGACGAGGAGCCGTTCGAGGTCGCGCAGGAACCGTTCGATCGCGTACGGCGGCAGGTGGGCGGTGTCGGCGGTGAGCCCGAATCCCACCGCCCCGGGCTGGTCGATCACCTCGATCCGGGTCCGCCAGGTGAACGCGTCGAGCCCGGGTGTCCAGGTCAGCGACGTGTCGGCCATCGTCGCCCGTACCTCGGCCTCGCCGGTGGCCCGGCCGAACAGGTCGGTGTCGGTGGAGAGCCGGATGTCGTTCAGGTAGACGTGCGGGTTGACCCCCACCGCGTACGGGTAGCCGGCCTCCTGGAACGCCTGCCGCAACCTGGTCGGGTCGTAGTAGGCGTGCCGGTAGGCCCGGACCGAGTCCTGCCAGACCCGGGTCAGCAGGTCGGCGAAGTCCGGCCGGTCGCCCAGGTCCACCACCAGCAGTCCGAGTTGGTTGAGCTTGGCGACGGCGTCGCGGTACCCCGCCATGGCCCGGTTCCCGGCCATCGTGTGGATTCCGATCACCTCCTTGCCGGACCAGGTCGCGGCGACCACGGCGGTCGCGGCCACCAGCACGGTCGAACTGGTCACCCGGTGGCGGTCGGCGATCAGCCGGATCGCGGTGTCGGCCGCGACCGAGGCCAGGACCGCCCGGTGGAACCTCGGCGTCAGCGGTGGTCCCAGCCGGGGCAGGGTGTCGGACGGTAGCCGACCGAAGCTCCCGACCCAGTGGTCGAGCGCGCGCTCGCCCCGGCGACGCTGGTCGTCGTCCTGCTCCCGGCGGGCGATGTCGGTCGACTGTGGGCCGGCGGGGGTCGGGATCGACCCGCGCAGCAGCAGGAGTCGAAGGTCGCGGAGCACGATCTCGACCGCCTGGAAGTCGACGGTGGTGTGGCTGAAGACGATCACCACCTGCCGTACCTTTCCGGCGACCAGCACCAGCGCCACCCGCTGCGGCCACTCGTGGGCATGGTCGAACTGCCGTTGCGCCAGCCGCTCGGCCACCGTCCGGGCGAGCGCCGCACCGTCGTCGCCCGTCGACCGTGCCTCGGCCACGTCGTTCGCGTTCGCGTTCACGTCCACGTCGTTCGCGTTCACGTCGTTCGCGGCCTGGTCCACGTAAGTCGTATCCGCGTTCGCGGTCGCGTGGACGAGGAGTACCGGGAGTTCACCGCTGTCCGCGACGACCTGACACCGCTCGCCGTCGACGACCGGCATTCGCGTACGCAACGAACTGTGTCGACCGATCAGCGCACCGACCGACCGCAACACACTCGCGGCGTCCGCCGACGCTCGGCGCGGCACCGACAGGGTCCGACGCAGGCTGAGCATGACGTAGCCCGGCCCGTGCCGCTCGGTGGCCATCCAGAGTGCGCGCTGCCCCCACGTCAGGGGCGCGGGCGGGCTGTGGTCACCGACGAAGTGGGCGCTCGCCCAGCCGGTCCTGGCTCCGTCGACCAAGGGCGCCGTCGCCGTCGCCGTCGCCGTCGCCGGAAGGCTGCTCTCGCGCATCACCACGGCCCGCCTCCGCTCCACCGTCGACGGTCGGCTCATCGACCGGGCCGTTCGACCCGACCAGTATCCGTGCACCGGGGCGGGCCCCGAACATCCGCGAGAAAGCGCATTCCTGTGCCCGATCGGCCGATCCCTACCCGCGCCGTCGACCCGAAGCGCCGTTGGAGCTGGCGCACCACCTCCTCCCCCCGATGGTGGCCCGGCGACGCGCTGGTCCTGTCGCCCGGCCGGCACCGGCTTTTTGTCGGACCGCTCTGGCATCCTCGGGCAATGCGTCTGTCCCACCGGTCGCGCGCCGGGCGTCGCGGCGCCGCGCCACCGGCCCGGCCGTGACGACCCGCCAAGAGATCGGCCTGCTCCGGCTCGTCGCGCAGCGTCTTCTCGGGCCGCGCCCGGCCACCGCGACCGAGGTGGTGCGTTGGCTCACCGCGCTCCAGGCGCAGGACTATCCGGGCGCCCTCGCCTCGGTCGCGCTGCGGACCACCGCCGGCACCCGGTCGACGGTGGAGAGCGCGCTCGACCACGGCGAGGTGGTCAGGACCTGGCCGATACGCGGCACGTTGCACCTGCTGGCCGCCGAGGACCTGTCCTGGATACTCGGGCTCACCGCGAGTCGGACCCTGGCCCGAGCCGCCGGCCGTCGGGCCCAGCTCGGACTCGAACCGGACACCCTCGAACGGGCCCGGGAGTTGACCGTGGAGGCGCTCGCCGGAGGTCGCCGGCTGTGTCGCGACGATCTGCTCGGGCTGTGGGGCGGCGCCGGGCTGGCCACCACGGGCCAGCGTGGTTACCACCTGATCTGGCATCTTGCCCAGACCGCGACGATCTGCTTCGGACCGGTGCGCGACGGCGAGCAGATGATCGTGCTGGTCGACGAGTGGATTCCGCGACCTCGGCGGCCGGAGCGGGACGAGGCCCTCGGCGAGCTGGCACTGCGTTACTTCCGCGGCCACGGTCCCGCCACGGTCGCGGACTTCACCCGCTGGGCGAACCTGCTCGCGGCGGACGTACGGACCGGGCTGGCGCTGGCCCGACCCGTACTCGCCCGGGTCGAGGTGGACGGTGTCGAGTACCTGATGGACCCGCTCACCCCGGACCTGCTCGACGCCCACCGGTCGGCCGCCGGAGGGGTGTTCCTGCTGCCCGGGTTCGACGAGTTCGTCCTCGGCTACCGGGATCGCACGGCCGTACTTCCGGCCGAGTTCGCGGATCACATCGTCCCGGGCGGGAACGGGGTGTTCCGCTCGACCGTGGTGAGCGACGGGCAGGTCGTCGGCACCTGGGCCCGGAGCGGTCGGGGCGCGAACCGGAGCCTGGTCGCGACCCCGTTCGAGACCTTCCCGGCCGAGGTGCTCGACTCGCTGCCGACGCTCCACGCCGCATGGCCGTAGCTCCACCCGCCGCCGTAGATCCGCCCGCCCGGGACGGGTGGACCGTGGTCAGCAGCCGCAGGCGACACCGGCGGCGGGCGCGGTGAGCTCGTCGACCGGACGGCGTGCCAGGCCGGCGGCGGTCCGTACCGGCAAGCCCTCCCGGACCCAGTACTCGTAGCCGCCGATCATCTCCTTGACCGGGTAGCCGAGTCGGGCGAACTCCGACGCGGCCCGGGTGGCACCGTTGCACCCCGGTCCCCAGCAGTAGGTGACCACGACGGCGCCGGCCGGGACGACCTGCGCCGCGCGGGCACCGATCTCGGCCCGGGGCAGGTGTACGGCACCGGGCAGGTGCCCCTGCCACCAGGCCCGCTCGTCGCGGGTGTCCACCACCACCAGGCCGGGCACACCCGCCTCCAGATCGGCGTGCACGTCGCTGACATCGGTCTCGAAGGCGAGTCGCGCGCCGAAGTGGGCGACCGCCTCCGGGGCCGACGCGAGTGGGATACGCAGGACGTTCGACGTGGTGGGGAGCAGGTTTGTCATGACGACGATGGTGGGCGACCGCCGGCGCCCGCAACAGTGGCGTTGGTGCCACTTGCCATCAAGATCCGGCCACTTCGCTGCCGCGGGGCGGCGGGTCTTCCACCTTCGTCGGCGTACGGGTAACGCTCCAGATAGGTCGAGATCCCGTACATGAAGGCGACGATGCCGAGCATCTCCAGCATTTCCTCGACCGCGACGCTGAGCGCGTACGCCATGGAGTCGTACCCGGGTCCGTTGTCCCAGAGCAAACTGCCGATGACCTCCATCCCGATCGCACCGCCGACGTAGAGCGTGCCGCCGACGAGGACCAGCAGCCGCACCGGTCTCGGCAAGTGCCCGAGGAACCTCAGGTACGCCAGCGCGAAGAGGAGCACCAGTGGTGCCGCCACCAGGATCCAGGAGAGGTAGAGCACCCCGGTGAGGTCGAAGGTGTCCCGCAGGACGTTGGCCGCCTCGTGAATCTGGGTCGCCTCGTCCAGCGCGAGGAAGACGAAGACCAGCGCCAACACTTTCCAGTGCCGGGCGAACCGGTCACCCGACCGGGTGGCGGTGACACCGATGTTGACCAGGATCAGCGCGCTGAGCAGCAGCAGGGTCGACGAGAACCAGGTCGGCAGGTTGTGTTCCTGGTCCATGTCGAGAAAGGCGTGCAGCCAGTCGAAGTGGACGAACGGCGCCCGCTCCAGGCTCCGGTGCACCACGTTGACGGTGAGGCTGAGCAGGTGCAGTGCCGCCACCGCCAGGAGCAGCAGACGCAGCAGCCGACCGGCGGGAACGGTGAGCCTCACGATCGGCTCGGGTGACCGGCAGTCACCAGGTTGAGTGGATCACGCATCGCGGGAATGTAGCCCGCCATTATGAGAAATTCGCTCGGTAAGCTCACGGTCACTCGACCGTTGTGATGGTGTTATCAACTGTTCACCGGATCGAGGCTGACTGGGGCAACGGCGCCCCGGTCGGCCCACGGTCGGGCGACCGGGGGTGGCCGGCAGTGCCGGCCACCCCCGGTTACGTCGCCGCCCGTTGCCTCCGGGCGCCCGACCGGCGTCGGTTACAGGATCAGGACCGTGCCGCCCGACAGGTTGATCTCGCCGGTTCGGGTGCCGGACCAGTCCGAGGAGAGCAACAACCGCTCACCGTCGAAGAGGGTGACGCCGAGACCGTCCTTCGAGCTGAGCAGCCCCCGGTCGGTCGCGGTGAGCCGCAGGCTCAGGTCGCTGGCGACGGCGACCGGACGCCGAGCGTCGGTGACGTCGAAGAGCCCGGCCCGCCCGCGCCACTCCAACACGTCCACCCCGCCGCCGGTACGCGCGCCGAACGAGGCGATGTCGGTGCCACGGATCTCGTAGCGCCGGCCTCCGGAGGTGAACCCGAGCTTGCTCAGCCCGGTCGGCGCACCGACCCGGGCCTGCGCCACCAGCAGGGTGAAGTCGACCTTCGACCGGGGGTCGACCGGGTAGGCACCGGCGGAACGGGTCGGCGTGAGCGTGCCCGCGCCGATCACCGCCCGGGTCTCCGGCCGGGCGATCTCCACCCGGGCCGAGGCGGTGCCGGTGTAGTTGCCCCCGACCGTCACCGTGACCTGGTGACTCCCGACCGGGAGGGTGGCCTCGCAACTCGCCGACGCCACGGCGGTGTCGGTCTCGGTGAGCAGCCCGAGATTTCCGGTGCACAGTGTCCGACCGGCGGCGCTGAAGGTCACGGTCGCCGTACGGATGTCGCCGGGTCGGGGATCGAGCCCGTCGCCCGCCGCCCAACTGTCCCGGACGGTCGCCCGCAGCAGCGCCGTCGCGCCGCCGCCGCGTCCGTACGCCAGGGTGTCCCCGGTGTACGTGACCTCGGCGTCCTCGGCCAACACCCGGACCAGGAAGCTCGTGGTCGCGGTACCACCGGTCTCGTCGCTGACCGTCACGGTCACCGGGTAGTCGCCGAGCGGCGCGCTGACGTTCCCCAGAATGCCCCACTGCCGGGTGCCGGGGCGGACACCGGGCGCCGACGGCTCCTTCGGCACGAGGAACAGCCCGGCGGGGAGTCCGGTCGCGTTCCCCGACAGCGCGTCGCCGTCGCTGTCCGGGTCGCTCGCCGAGACCGAGACCTGCGGCCACACGTGATCGGTCCACTGCGCGGTCGCGACACCTCCGGGTGCGTCGTTGCCGACCTGCGGGCCGACCCGGATGAGGAGGCTGCCGTCGTTGAGGTCGAAGAAGACGTTGCCGACCGCCTCGACCTTGATCTTCCCGGTGCTGGTGCCGACGTTCGGCAGGGTCACGGTCGCGTTGCCGTCGTTGGCGGTCCGCTCCGCGAGCACGTACGGGAAGGTGGCGCCGTTGTCGGTGGAGAGCGAGATCCGCACCTCGGAGACACCGATCGGCGCGGCGTCCGTGCCGGCCACGTCCCAGGTCACGTCCTGGGTCGAGCCGGCGCCCACGATGCCCTTGCCCCGGTGCGAGGTGACCAGGAAGGGTCCGGCGGTCGGGGCGACGGTCAGTGCCGTGTCGGCGCTGCCGATGCCGCCGGCGCCCGGGTGCCCGTCCCGGGCGGTGAGCCGGAAGTGCATGGTGCGGGAGTTGTCGAAGCCGACCCAGTCGGCGGTGGGGAGGAACTCCGAGAAGCAGTCGACGACGTACGCCGGCACGTTGCTCGCGCCTCCCGTGGGCGGCGCGGGCGGTGCCGCCGGGCAGGTGCCGGTGTTGGCATTGGTGTTACCGGCGGCGATCTGGGCCGGGTCCGGGAAGATCCGGGTCGGGTCGGTCGTCACCGCGTTCAGCCCCGGCGAGTGGTATTCCAGGGTGTCCTCCGGGCTCACCACGGCGGCGGTGCCGAACTGGCGGAACAGCGGACCGGCGGTCTTGGTGTTGTTGACCAGCGCGGTGCCGGCGGCGCCGCCCCGGTCGTTCTGCTCCCAGAGGTACGTGACCGTGTCACCGTCCGCGTCGGTCGCGCTGCCGGTGAGGGCGAACGGCGTACGGGCCGGGATGGTGTACGACGTGGGTGCGGTGACCACCGGGGACCGGTTCGTGGTCTGCTCGACCTGCCAGCCGCCGTTGTCCACCGCTCCGCCCTTGACCGTCTCGCCGACGGTGCCGGACGCGCCGGAGGCGGCGGTGATGCTCAGCGGCTCCACGTTGACCGAGAGCAGCGGACCACCGTTGAAGGTCACCTGGAAGCCGGTGTCGTCCAGGGTGCCGCTGCCGCCGAAGGCGGCGATGCCCACCGTCGCGCCGGTCGGCCAGCCCGGGATCGCCTCGATCGCGGCCTTGAGGCCGGCGGTGGTGTAGTTGGTGCCCCGGACGATCGGCGCCGACTCACGGCCGGCGTAGGTGATCGTGAAGGAGTCGCCGTCGGTGTCGAAACCGCGCAGCGCGGCGGTCTGCACCTCGTTGATCGCCGGACGGGTGGAGCCGACGAACGTGGTGATCTCGGTGTAGCTCCGCTGCGACCAGTACGGGTCGCTGTGCGGCTGGAGGTTGTCCTGCTGGCAGATGCCGGCGTACGCCATGATCGACGACCCGCTGCCGGGCTCGTACGAGTTCGCGGCGCTGCGGTTGCCACCGGAGCAGTTGTACTGGGTGCCGTTGAAGGTGTGGTTGCCGGCGAACTGGTGGCCGATCTCGTGCGCCACGTAGTCCACCGCGTAGAAGTCGCCGACCGGGGTGGGCAGCCCGGTGCAGCCGCGCGCCTTGTTGGCGCCGCCGACCACGCCGAGACCGGCCACGCCGCCGCCGTTGACGCCGAGGCCGATGTGCCCGACGTCGTAGTTGCCGGCGCCGACGAGCTGGCCGAGCACGATCTGGTTCCGGCTCAGCGTGCCGCTGCCGCAGGAGGCGATCTGCGCCGGAGTGAAGCAGGCCGCCGCGCCGCAGGGACCGTTCGGTTCGGTGGCGAGGGCGGTGGTGTTCAGATTGGTCCGGTCGGTCTCGTCGACCAGCACCAGCCGGATCGCCGTCTCGTCCTCGTAGACCTGGTTCACCCGGTTGACCAGGGTCACCTTGGCCGCGGTGACGTTCTCCGCACCGAAGAAGGTGGCGTACGACGGGTCGGTGACCAGCGCGAGCCGGTAGGTCCGGAGCGTCACCGTCGGGCCGGCCACGGCCGGTTGCGCCTCCGTCGTCACCTCGTCCGCCGCCGTCTCGACGTCCTCCGACTCGACCGGCAGCTCGTCCGGGTTGGCCAGGTCGCGGCCGTAGTAGCTGGCGTAGACGCTCTGGTCCAGGTGGTAGTACGGGTCGACGAACCAGACGCCGTGCTCGGAGCGGACCGAGGCGTGGAAGCCGAGCGGGGTGAGGTCGGCGCGTACGGTCGCGGACCTGTCGTCCAGCCCTCGGCCGACGTACGTCCGGATCTCAGGATGCTTCGCGGCGAGCCCGGCCTCCATCACGGGCGAGTCCACCAGTTCGAACCGTTGCAGGGCACCGTCGGGTGCGGGCAGTGCCACCACGAGTGGCGCGACCCGGGCCGTCGACGTGGCCCGTTCCCGGGGTGCCCGCGCCAGCTCCGACTCGATCATGGCCCGGTCCAGGGTGAACGCGGCGAACTTGTCGGCCTGGATGTCGACCGGCTTGCTCGACCGGGCGGCGTTCAGGTTGCCGTCGATCCTGGCCCATGCGGTGGTGGGCTTCTCCGGGGCGGCCGAGGCGGGCGCGCTGACGGAGAGCACCGGCAGTAGCGCGGCGGCGAGGGTGGCCACCACCAGCGTGACCAGGCCGGACCGGGGCGTCGTCGCCTGGTCCTGGCCGGCCTTTGGTAACGAGGGGATCGTCAACTCTGTCTCCTTGAGAGTCGGGCGCCGGCCCGACGAGATCGGCAACCGTCTGCACACCCAGGTCCGCCTGGAGATCACCTGAGCGGTTGGTCAGACGATAGGCGCCGGAGCCCGGCCATGGATAGAGCTGACTGTGTCGTGAATCAACGAGTCCGCCCGATCAGGGAAACCGGCGACCGCGCCCGGCGAGGATGGCGACGACTTCCCGACGTACCTCGGTGGTCTCGTGTAACAGTCGACGGTGACTGAACCGGACGACAAGAATGCCGACCGTCGCCAGCAGGGCGTCGCGTCGCAGGTCGATCTCGCGCTGGCGCGGGTCGCCGTGGGTCGCCGCGCCGTCGAGTTCGAAGGCGACCCGCTCGCGCTCGGCGTACACGTCGAGGTACATGGTGCGGTCGGCTACCCGGACGCGTACCTGACCGTGCCGCCGCCGCCGATCATCCGAGCGTCGGCGTAGACCTCGGGCAGGATGCGGCGCAGTTCCCCGCGCTTGACCGCCCACTCGAACACCTGACGGGAAACGACCTCGCGCACCAGGGCCGTTGTGACCAGACCGCCACCACGGTCGACCAACGAACGGAGAACAGGGTTCACGGTGGCACCGTCCCGCTGGGCCGAGACCCGGGTCAAGCCGCCCCACACCGAACTGTGCACAACCCCATCCCCTGTGGAAACCCCGTCCCCACCCGCCCCCTCCTGCTATGGCACCCCGATCCATGGCTGTTCGACCCTGTCGTTCTCGGTGAGTCACAGGGTTGAACAGCCATAGATCGTGGGAGCAGTTGCTAGGGGGTGCGGGCGGTGGCGTAGGCGGCGCAGCCGATGAGTTCGAGGGAGACCTGGAGGCGTTCGGCGCTGACGTTCTTCTCGATGGTGTCCTCGGGGCTGTGGTACGGCGGTTCGAGCAGCGCCGGGGACTCCTCGCCCCGCCAGGAGAAGTTGGCGCTGGCGATGCCGACCTCCTGGAACGACTGGTGGTCGCTGGAGCCGCGCAGGGTGACCGGCGAGATGCGCGGGTCGTAGCCGAGCCGGGTGGCGGCGGCGGCGACCTCGTCGGTCGCCCGGTTCGCCAGGCCGTCGAAGGAGAGCAGCCAGTAACGGGTGGCCGGGTCCCAACTCGTGGCGACCATGTCGTTCTGGTAGACCGCGACGATCCGGTCCCGTTCGGCCTGCGGCAACTGGGCGACGTAGTAGCGGGACCCGATCAGCCCCTGCTCCTCCGAACCCCAGAGCCCGAACCGGATGGTGGCGTCGGTCGGCAGGGAACGCAGCACCCGCGCGAGTTCCAGGCAGAGTACGGTGCCCGAGCCGTCGTCGTTGGCGCCCGGCGCACCGATGACGGTGTCGTAGTGGGCGCTCACCATGACCACCGGGCTGGTCCGGCCGCCCCGCCGTGGGCCACGCTCGGCGAGCACGTTGTGCGAGGTGAGCCCCCGGTGTGCCGAGGTGGTGACGGTCAGGGTGAACGGCCGGGCGGCGAGGCGTTCCCGCAGCCGGTGCTTCTGCGCCTGGGCGACGCCGACCACCGGGATCGGCACCGGCGAGGTGGCCGAGCCGGGCAGGGTCGGCGCGAAGGCCGAGGCACGCCGAGGCTCGACCAGGTCGGCCGGCAGGAACACCACCGCCGCGACGCCCTTCGCCAGGGCGGTGGCGACCAGGGCCTCGCGCTGCGCCGCGACGTAGTCGACGAGGACCACCTTGCCGGCCGCGTCCTCGGGATAGTCGGTCGCGGCGCCCGCTCCCACGTCCACCACGCGCCCGCTGACCCGGGTGTCGAGCGCGGCGTGCGGGGAGGCGCCGACCTGCCAGTTCAGGTCGTCCGGCAGGCCGGGGCGGGAGCTGAGCTGGGCCAGGAACTTGTCCGCGACGGCGAACGGTTGCAACGTCGTACGGTAGCCGAGGTCGTCGAGCACGTCGGCCAGGTAGTTGGCCGCGGTGCGTTCCGAGGCGGTGCCGCCGATCCGGGGGCCGATCCGCTCGGAGAGCACCCGCAGGTGTCCCAGGGCCCGCCAGGCGGAGACCCGGCTGGCGATCACCCGGTCGCTGGGGTGCAGCGATGGTGGACGGCTGGCGCCCGGCCGCTGGTCGGTCACCGCCCAGGCGGGCGAGGCGATGGCCAGGCCGGCGGCCCCGCCGAGGCCGATCGCCAGCGCGCGGCGCCGGGACAGGAACGAGCCGGCGGGCAGTGAGCCGGGCGCCGGATGCCCGACCGAGTTGGAGGAAACGAGAGACGCGGGTGGGTTCTCGGCGCTGTTGTCCATGAAGGACCTCCGGTTGTGCCGGGATCGGCCGGCGGCGTGGGTACGGACGGCACCGCCATCGAATCGATGACGGTGATCACATCCGAGAATCTAGCTTCCGGTAACCCACGGTTTCAAGATCGTGGCGGATCGGAGTGCCCGTCCGGGCGCATGCCGAACAGGAACCGGGTCACCCGGGTACGCCGCACGAGCAGCTCGTACGCGGCGACGGTGAGTACGAGCGAGGCGACCACGACGGCGGTGTACCCGACCAGGATCGGCGCCCGCCAGCGGACCACGCCGTACGCGACCGCCACCACGATCGGCTGGTGCAGCACGTACAGCGGCAGCACGGCGGCGGCGAGATAGGCGTACGCGCGGCGGCCACGGGAGGAGGTGTCAGCCGCCGGCGCGGCGGACCGGGGGCGGTCGATCAGGCCCAGGATCGCGACCAGCCAACACCAACCGGTGGCACCGTAGAGCGCGCGGGCGCCGACCGCGAGCGCGGTGTGGTCGGTGAACGGGTCGCCGCTCTCCCCCGCGACCAGGAACCCGGGCAGGCCGACCGCGAACAGCAGCAGCCCGAGCACGGCGGCGGGCACGGCGTCGCGGCGCATCGCGGTACGGAACCGGTCGTCGGCGGCGAGTACGAACCCGAGCAGGAAGAAGAGCAGGTACGCCCAGCGGTGCCAGGCGGCGAAGCCCTCCTCCAGGCCCAGCGCCCCGCTCACCGTCGCGAGCGCCACGGCGGGCAGCAGCACGACGCCCCGGTGCCGTACCGCCGCGGCTGCCCGGTCCCGCAGTCGTGCCATCCGGGCGGCGGGCAACCAGGCCGCCAGTGGTGCCAGGATCAGGGAGAAGGTGAGCAGCAGCACGACGAACCAGAGGTGACCGGTCTCGAAGTGTTCGCCCTGGAGCACAAACGGGAAGTCGGCCGGCGAGAGGCGTACGTCGAAGAAGCGCGGCAGGAAGCGCGGGTACGACTCGTGGTAGTCGGGGTCGGCGCGTAGGCGCAGCCACTGT
This sequence comes from Micromonospora sp. NPDC050397, assembly GCF_044901685.1. NCBI lineage: Bacteria > Bacillati > Actinomycetota > Actinomycetes > Micromonosporales > Micromonosporaceae > Micromonospora > Micromonospora sp. NPDC050397. The sequence goes on along the minus strand of NZ_JBJDPS010000001.1, from coordinate 584,122 downwards.
GGCAGCGGCACGAGGGTGACGGTGGCGAAGACCAGTGGCACCCCGAGCCGGCGTACCCGTTCCAGCGCGAAGCCCGCCGGCCCCCGGCGGCGCAGCGAGTGCCACGTCCCGAGGCCGGCGACGAGGAAGAGCATCGGCATCGCCCAGACCACACCGAGGCTGGCGAAGACCATGGTGACGTCGGTGGTCTCGCTGTTCTTGACGTAGAAGTCGTCCCGGCTGTCGAAGACCAGCGCCGAGTGGAAGAGGACCAGCCCGACCACCACCAGCGTGCGGATCGCGTCCAGCTCGGGTCGCCGTCCCGGGTACGCCACCCGGGACGCTCGGATCCGCTCCGCCGTCATCCCGCCTCCACCGACCGCCCACGCTGGCCAGCGCCACACGGCGGTTACCAGTGTCGGGCCGGACGGGACCGGCCGCCACCGTCGGCGCGGGAGTTGCCGGATCACGCAAAGGCGGGTGACCACCGCCTCGTGCTACCCGCGGTCGCTCCACCTCTGGGCGAACCGTCGGGCCGGGGTGGCGAGCCCGGAGGCGACCGACCCGGCCGGGTGGCGACGGGCGGCGAGCAGCGCGGCGACGCAGGTGGCGGCCACCATGCCGGCCAGTGGCAGGTATTTTCGCAGGCCGTTCACTGCTGGGCCTGCCCGACCTCGGCCCGCGCCGCCAACCGCTCCCGCTGCGGCGCCACGGTGTACTTCGGGTCCCGGGCCGAGGCGACACCGGCCAGGAAGATGCCGAACCTGGTGCAGAGGGAGCCGGCGAGCAGCGCGGCGCCCGCCGCCACCGACGCCTTCGGGTTGCGTCCGGCCAACGCCAGGGTCAACGCGGCGGAGCCGGTGAACGCCTTGCCGGCCCGGATCAGCGCCCCACCGGCGTCCTGCTGCATCGGCTCGGCCAGCGGGCCGAGCCGCTGTTCCAGCCGCCGGGTCATGGCCAGTTCGGTGACCGCGCCGAGCAGTGCGGCCCGACGCGCCGGGCCGGTCTCGGCGGGTGGGGTGACGAGCAGGCCGAGGCCGCCGGCGGCCGCGGCGGCCGACCCGGCGAAGAGCAGCGGCATCTCGCGGTGACCCTCGTGCCAGGCGGGCACCGCCGTGTTCGAGATCAGTGCCCCGGTGTACGTCGCGATGCCCGGCCCGAGCAGCCCGGCGCCGACCGTGGCGAGGCGCCCGACGGCGGTGAAGCGACCGGTGACCATGGCACCGGCGGCCACGAACGCCATCGGGGCGTAACCGGCGAGCAGCCAGGAACCGATGCTCATCGGTGAGGTCACCTTGACCATCCGGAGCATGTTGAGGAACCGTTCCGGGCGTCCCAGGTCGTGTACGAGGTTGTAGAGCGATCCGGCGATGGCGGTGGCGGCTCCCGCCTTGAGCGCGCGGGCCAGCCGTGGCCGCCCGGTGAACTCGGCCGCCGCGGCGAGGGTGGAGGAGGCGCCGGCCAGCCCGCCGAGGAAGAGGTAGCCGGCGATGTCCCAGGTCTCCCAGGTCGGCGGCTTGAGCACCGGCCGGCCGTAGTACGAGCGGAAGTCGGCCCTCGGCACCATCAGCCGCTCGCCGCGCTGCCGTCGGCGTTTGCGCCCCGCCGAACCGATCAGCGCGTCCCGCTCGGCCGGCAGGTCCGGCGCGTCGTCGAGGCGTACGTCGGTCATGGTGGCGCCGACCACCGGCGTCCCCGTACGGTTCATCGTCGTACCCCCGTCCGACGGCGGCCACCGATCGGCACGGCCACCGCGATCAATCCGACCAGGAGGCTCGCCGCCGCCACCCCGACCGCTCGCCACATGGCGGGCAGGTCCCGGGTGGTGACCACCGGGTCCGGCGGCAGGCCGTAGACCTCTGGTTCGTCGAGCAGCAGGAAGAAGGCGCCGGCGCCGCCGACCCCGTCGTCGGGGTCGGCGCCGTAGAGCCGGGCGCTGGTGACCCCCGACGACTGGAGCGCCAGCACCCGTTTGGCCGCCCGCTCCCGCAACTCCCCCAGCTCACCGAACTGGATCGAGTCGGTGGGGCAGCTCTTGGCACAGGCCGGCTCCTGGCCGACCGAGAGCCGGTCGTAGCAGAGGGTGCACTTGAAGACCCGGCCGTCCGAGGGGCGCTTGTCGATCACCCCGTACGGGCACGCGGGCACGCAGTAGCCGCAGCCGTTGCAGACGTCCTGCTGCACCACGACGGTACCGAACTCGGTGCGGAACAGGGCGCCGGTCGGGCAGACGTCCAGGCAGGCGGCGTGGGTGCAGTGTTTGCACACGTCCGAGGACATCAGCCAGCGGAAGTCCATCTCCCGTACGCTGCCGACGGCGCCGTCGGGCGGGGCCGACGCCGGCAGACCGAGCGAGACCGGTGTGCGCCCGGCCGCCGTCCGCTTGAGCTCGTCCGGCAGTTCGGTCGGGGACAGGTAGGTCTCCTGCCGGCCGAGTTGGCGGGGCTGCTCGATGAAGGCGACGTGCCGCCACGAGTCGGCGTCGAGACCCACGGTGTTGTCGTACGACATGCCGGTGAACAGCAGCCCGTCCTCCGGTACGGCGTTCCACTCCTTGCACGCCACCTCGCACGCCTTGCAGCCGATGCAGACGCTGGTGTCGGTGAAGAAGCCGACCCGCTCGGGGTGTTCGCCGTACCCGCCGACGGTCGCCGGGTCCGTACCGGCGCTGGCCGCCTCACGTAGGTCGAACATCATCGCTCACGCTTCCGTTCCGGTGCGTTCGGTGATTCCGGCCCGGCGCTGGTAGTCGCGGACCATCGCCGGTCGGGACGGCCCCCGGGGCCGCCGCCCCGGCCGGATGTCCGCGCTGAACGCCTTGACCTCCTGGATGTGCGAGTTCGGGTCGAGCGAGATCGAGGAGAGTTCGTTGGCGGCGTCGCCCGCGCTGTAGCCGTTCGGTCCCCAGTGGAACGGCAGCCCGATCTGGTGGATCACCCGGCCGTCGACCCGCAGCGGCGCCATCCGGGCGGTCACCAGCACCCGGGCCTCGATGACGTTGCGGGCGGTGACGATGGTGGCCCAACCGGTGTGCTCGAGACCGCGCTCGGTGGCCAGCTCGGGCGAGATCTCGCAGAAGAACTCCGGCTGCAACTCCGCCAGGTACGGGGTGTTCCGGCTCATCGCGCCGGCGGTGAAGTGTTCGGTCAGCCGGTAGGTGGTCACCACGTACGGGAAGATCTCCGAGCCGGGCTCGGAACCGCTCGGCTGGTAGCGGTTCTCGGGGTGCGGACGCAGCAGCCGGGCCGGGTTGCGCTGCTGGCCGTAGAGGAGGTTGCGCACCGGTGAGTCCTGCGGCTCGTAGTGGGTGGGCAGCGGGCCGTCGAGCACCCCGCTGGGCACGTAGAGCCAGCCGAGCCCGTCGGCCTGCATGATGAAGGCGTCGGTGCCGCGCAGCGCCGCCACCCCTTCGGCGCCCTCGGGCGGTTGGTAGTCCGGCCGCTTGGTCAGCTCGAAGTCGGGTACGTCGTAGCCGGTCCAGTGACCGGCCTGCTCGTCCCACCAGACCAGGCGCTTGCGCTCGCTCCAGGGCTGCCCGTCCGGGCGGGCGGAGGCCCGGTTGTAGAGCAGGCGGCGGTTCGCCGGCCAGGACCAGGCCCACTCCGAGCCGACCCAGTTCATCTCCTCGCCGGGCTTACGGCGCGCCGACTGGTTGATCCCGTCGGCGTAGACCCCGCAGTAAATCCAGACGCCGCAGGTGGTCGAGCCGTCGTCGCGCAGCTCGGTGTAGGCCGACAGCGGCCGACCCTCGGCGTCCCAGCCGTTGATCTCCGCCAGCACCGCCTCGGCCATCGGTTCCCGGGTCGCCCCCTCGGTGGGGTAGTCCCAGGTCAGGTCGAGGATGGGCCGGTCCATCGGGTCGTCCGACCCGGCGAGCTTCTCCCGGACGATGCGGCCGAGGTGGTAGGTGAACCAGAGGTCGCTGCGCTGGTCGCCGTGGGGCTCCACGGCCTGGTGGTGCCATTGCAGCATCCGGTTGGTGTTGGTGAAACTGCCGGACTTCTCGGTGTGGGTGGCGGCCGGCAGGAAGAAGACCTCGGTGCCGATCTGCTCGGTGACCAGTTCGCCGGACTCGATCTCCGGGCCGTCCTTCCACCAGGTGGCGCTCTCGATCAGGCTGAAGTCCCGGACCACGAGCCAGTCCAGGTTCGCCATGGCGAGCCGCTGCATCCGGGTGTTCGCCGAGCCGACCGCCGGGTTCTCGCCGAGCAGGAAGTAGCCCTTGCAGGTCCCCTTGAGCTGCTCGAACGTGGTGTCGTACGCGGAGTGGCTGCCGGTGATGCGGGGCAGGTGGTCGAAGCAGAAGTCGTTCTCCGGCTGGGCCGCCGCACCCCACCACGCCTTCAGCATGCTCACCGTGTAGGCGCGCAGGTTGGACCAGAAGCCCTTGCGGGCGGCGTCGCCGTCGATGAAGTCCTCGAAGTTGCCCTGCCGGTGCGCGTGCGGCATCGGGATGTAGCCGGGGAGCAGGTTGAACAGGGTCGGGATGTCGGTCGAGCCCTGGATGCTGGCGTGGCCGCGCAGGGCCTGGATCCCGCCCCCGGGGCGGCCGATGTTGCCCAGCAGGAGTTGCAGGATGCTCGCCGCCCGGATGAACTGCGACCCGTCGGTGTGCTGGGTCCAGCCGACCGCGTACACGAACGCGCTGGTGCGTTCCGGTCCGCTCGCCTCGACCAGGTGCCGGCAGACCTGGGCGAAGACGTCCTGCGGGATGCCGCAGATCCGCTCGACCATCTCCGCGGTGTAGCGGGAGAAGTGCCGCTTGAGGATCTGGTAGACGCAGCGCGGGTCGCGCAGGGTGGGATCCAGACGTGGGTCGCCGTCGAGCGCGGCGGTGCCGGAGCCGAACTTCTCGCCCCGTCCGGAGTCCTGGCTGTGGCGCCGGGCGGCGAGTCGCCGCTCGTACGACTGGTTGCGGTCACCGGAGGAGGTGGCGCTCTGGGTGCCCTCGTACTGCCAGCTCTCCTCGCCGTACTGGTGCACGGTGGCGTCGAAGCCGGAGAAGAGCCCGTCCAGGTCCTCGGTGTCACGGAACTCCTCGGACACGATCGTGGAGGCGTTGGTGTACGCCAGCACGTACTCCCGGAAGTCCTTCTCCTCGGTCAGGACGTGGTTGATGATGCCGCCGAGGAAGGCGATGTCGGCTCCGGCCCGGATCGGCACGTGCAGGTCGGCCAGCGCGCTGGTCCGGGTGAAGCGGGGGTCGACGTGGATCACGGTGGCACCGCGTGCCTTGGCCTCCATCACCCACTGGAACCCGACCGGGTGCGCCTCGGCGAAGTTCGACCCCTCGATGACGATGCAGTCGGAGTGTTGGAGGTCCTGCATGAAGGTGGTCGCGCCGCCCCGGCCGAACGAGGTGCCCAGCCCGATGACGGTCGAGCTGTGGCAGACCCGGGCCTGGTTCTCGATCTGCACCACGCCGAGCCCGGTGAAGAGCTTCTTGATCAGGTAGTTCTCCTCGTTGTCCAGGGTCGCCCCGCCCAGGCTGGCGATGCCCATGGTGCGGTTGACCCGGAGCCCGTCGTACTCCCACTGCCAGGTGTCGCGCCGGGTCCTGATCACCCGGTCGGCGATCATCTCCATCGCGGTGTCCAGGTCGAGCTCACGCCATTCGCGGGCGTACGGCGGGCGGTAGAGGACCTTGTCCAGCCGCCCGGACTCGGTGGTCAACTGGAGGGACGCGGCCCCTTTGGGGCAGAGCCGGCCCCGGCTGACCGGGGAGTCCGGGTCACCCTCGATCTGCACCACCCGCTCGTCGGAGACGTACACGTTCTGGCCGCAGCCGACGGCGCAGTACGGGCAGATCGACTTGACCACGCGATCGGCGGTCGCGGTGCGCGCGTGCAGGGACGCGCTCCGGGACGACTTGGCCGCCGCCGCCCGGCCGAGGACGTCGGGCCCGGTCAACTGGCGCCAGACCGGCCAGGAGTCGATGGAGATCGGTTGTCGCATCGTTGCCTGCCCTCCTCCCCCGCGCTCGCGCGGTCAGTCCGTGCGGGTGCTACCGCGCCGGGTGGTCGCGCCGCGCTCTGGTACGGATCCAGTCGTGCACCCGCTCCGAGTAGGGCGGATTCACCTCGCGCGGGTTCACCAGCCGCTGCGAGTGGGAGGACAGCATGCCCGGCCGCTCCCGCTGCCGACGGGTGACGGTGTCGCCTCCGTCGGCCGCGATGCCGGTCGCGACGAGGTACGCCTGACCCGCCGGGATGTCCAGAATCCGGCCGATCTCGGGGTAGCCGTGACCGAGGTCGACCAGGCGCAGGACCTGTCGCTTGCTGACCATGCACACCTCCACTTGCCGACAAGTTTCGCATTTCGCCCCGCCGGTGGTCCCTGAATGCGGAAATGCCCGCCACCGGTGGGGACTCGGTGGCGGGCATCTCACCGCCCGGGGAACGGGCAGGTCACTTCCGGGGTACGCCGATCAGCCGAATGCCTTCACCTCCAGCAGGCCGACCGATCCCGCCCCGCTCTGGAGCACCACCCGCAGCCGGCTGGTGCTGAGGCTGGGGAAGGTCACCTGGTTGTACTGGTTGATCGCGGTCGGGTATCCGCTGGCACCGGGCACGTCGACGTACGCGCTGCCGTTCCAGTACTGCAACCGCCAGGAGGCGGGCGCTCGTACCCCGCCGTTGTCGTCGAAGAAGTAGACCTGGGCCGACGTCAACGTCTGGTTCGACGGCCAGGTCAACAGCGCCCACTGTTCGCCGGTGTTCGGCCAGGTCCCCCACCGGGGATTGACCGTGTCGTTCGACGACGAGGGGTCGACGCCGTCGTTGATCGCCGCGACACTCTCCCAGGACGAGGTGTACGAGCCGGTCGGCGTCGCCGTACCGGCCAGGTTGGTGCCCGGTTCGGGCTCGGGCTCGGGCTCGGGCTCGGGACTGGTTCCGCCCCGGTTGTAGACCTTGATCTCGGTCAGGCCGGTCTTGAACCCGGAGGCGTGGGTGAACTGCACCCGCAGCCGCTGGGTGGAGACCGGGGTGAACCGGACCCGGTTGTAGTTGGCCTGGGCCACGCCGGGCGTCTTGACCTGCCCGGCGGCGTTGACCCAGGTGCTGCCGTTCCAGTACTGCACGTTGTACGACGCCGGTGCCCGGTACCGGTTGGTGGCCCGGTCGTTGCGGAAGTGGATCCGGGCCTCGTCCACCGCCCGGGACTGACCGAAGTTGATCTCGTACCAGTCGGTGGTGTTGGGCGAGCCGTAGCTGCCCCAGAGCGGTTCGTTGATCGGGAAGCCGTCCAGCGCCGCCCCGGTGGAGGTGCCGGAGGCGGTGTACGAGGCGGTCCCGGTCGCACCCTGGGCCAGGTTGGGGATGGTGGCGGTGAGGTCGGCGCCGGCCTTGGCGAACATGTCCACCATCCGGGCGCTGTTCTGGTTCACCTGCTGCGGCGCCTGCATCCCGGCGACGCTGGTGCTGTAGTTCACCACGCCGCCGCTCGGCAGACTGACCGCACCGGTCGCCGGGTTGTAGACCACCCGGGTCAGCCGGTCGACGGTGAAGGCCCGGGTGCCGTTGAGGTAGACCGAGTAACCCTGCGGCACACCGCTGTAGCGGGTCACCCCGTCGGCCGGGTCGTCCCAGACGACGCTGAGGTCGGCGTTGCGGTAGCGCAGGTTGTTGACCGCGAAGTGCGACCAGTTGATGTTGATCGGGGAGAGTTCGACCTGGGCGTCGGTACGTGGCCGCAGGCCGGCGACGTCCTCGATCACGGTCCAGTTGCTGCTGCCGAGGATGTTGTGGTGGATCCAGGACCGGTAGGTGATGGTACGGCTGCCGGCGTTCCAGTCCGCCCAGAACTCGTTCGCGTCCGGCCACTGGGTGTTGCCGCCGACGTACTGGGCCCAGGCGTTCCAGTAGAGCAGCTTCTTGTAGTCCTCCGCCGACATCCACTGGTTCGGGTAGTTGCGCAGCACCGAGGAGTAGAGCCGGAACTGCACGGTGGAGTTGATGGTGGAGAAGTTGTTGCTGCCCGGCTGACCGGCCGCCGCGGCGGCGGCCTTGTCCCGCTGGTTCGCGGTGAAGAACGGGAAGATCGGGTACTCGGCCGGGTCGTCGTAGAGCCGCAGCGCCTCGCGGTACTGCGCGGTGTTCGGCATCAGCCCCACCGAGTACGGATAGTAGTTGTTGATCTCCTTCCACGGGACGTGCGTGTTGGTGGAGACGTGCTTGTGCTCCAGTAGCTGCCGGTTCGGGTTCCACAGCACGTTGACCACGCCGTTGCGGACCCGGTCGGCGAGCGCCTGCATCTCGTTCGCCTTCGCCGTGTTGCCCAGCAGCGTGTACGCCTGCACCGCCGCCATCGCGCCGCTGTAGACGTACGCCGACTCGGCCCGGTCGAGGTTGCCGGACCGCCAGTGGAACGACACCGCGTCGGCGTCGTTGCCGGTCATCGCGCCCCAGTTGTACTCGATCAGGCCGTTGTTGTTGGTGTCGTAGGTGGCGAGCTGCCCCTTGACGTCACCCTCGGCGTAGCGGGCCAGGTTGCCGGCGATCACCGGCTGCCCACCGTGGATCTGGTACGACCGCCAGGCGGCCTCGGCGATGTACTGGGTGTAGCTGTTGGACCAGTTCTCCGGGTCGCCGGGGTTGTCCATGAACCGGCCGTTGCGCGAGGACTGCCCGACCGACAGCCACGGACCGTACGAGTAGATCGGGTTGCGCAGGTACTTCAGGTCGTCGATGTGCATCGGCTGGGTCAACGCGATCGCGTTGTTGTAGCCGGTCACCCCCTCGATCGAGACCGGGAACTGGTAGTCCTGGCCGGGGATGTCGACGTCGAGGTAGTTGTACCGCATCAGCCACCAGCGGTAGTAGATGTTCTTCTTGATCGCCGGGTCCGGCACGTCGATGTACGGGATGTTCTCCGCCCACCAGCGGTTGTAGTCCCGGACGTGGGTGGCGAACGCGGTGGCCGGGGTGTACCCCCGGTAGGTGTTGTACTCGGTCAGCGACTCGGGGATCTCGTTGGTGACAAAGCCCATCACCACCTTGGTGCTGACGCTCTGCCCGGCGGCCAGGGTCACCGACCGGTTCAGCCCGCCGCTGCTCACGGTGAACCCGTCGCCGGCCAGCCGGGGGTAGATCGTGGTCAGGTTGTTCTTCACCTGCCGACTGCCGGTCAGTTCGCTGCCGCTGCCACTGGTCGCGTACGGCGAGGTGGCCCGCAGTTGCAGGGTGGTGCTGGCCGAGCCGTTGTTCACCAGCGTCAGGTTGGTCACCGCGACGTTGTTGTGGGTGATGAACTTCGACATCTCCACCCGGACGGAGCCGCTGGTGAAGACGCCCTTCCAGTGGCTGGGCGACTGCCACCGGCCGCTGACCTGCTCGGCGAAGGCGCCCGGCGTGATCGCCACCGAGTAGGCGGCCTGGCTGCTGATGTTGTCCCAGTAGGCGACCTGGCCACCGAAGCCGATCACCGACGGGGTGTGGGTGGTCATGAACAACCCCCGCCCCCGGGTCATCAGCCAGGTGCCGGCCGGGTCGTTGCCGGGACGGGCGAGCAGCCGGTCCATCCAGAAGTCCGTGCCGCCGGACTCGGCGTTGTAGATGGCCTGCATGGTGTTGCCGGTGCTGTAGCCGACCGGCGGGGCCGGGATCGTCGGGCCGGAGAAGGTGGGATAACCGATGGTCTGGGCCGCGACGGCGGGCGAGCCGGGTACGGCGAGCAGCGAGGCCGAGAGGATGGTCGCGACCGCGTACGCCAGCGGTCCGCGGCGGCGTTGGGGGACGGGTGACACTTCGACACCTCCAGAAGGTGCGCGGGGACGGGGGCGGGGCGGGGTTCGGTGGCGCGGGTTCGGTGGCGCGGGACGGTGCGTTACGCCTGGAAGGCCATCCACTCCAGGACGCCGGTGGAGAGTCCGGTCCGGGAGGTGATGTTCAGCCGCAGCCGGGTGGTGCTGACGGAGCCGAAGGTGGTGACGTTGTACGCGTTCGCCGCGACCCCGCACCCGGACTGGTTCGGTACGTTCACGTACGCGCTGCCGTTCCAGTACTGCACCTGGCAGGAGGCGGGCAGGTCGATGCCCTGGTTGTCGTCGAACCAGTAGGCGGCGGTGCGGTTGACGGTCCGGGCCGACGGCCACTGGTACTCGATCCACTGGGTGCCCTGCTGGGGCCAGTTGCCGTACACCAGGTTGCTCCGGTCCTGGGAGTTGGCCGGCACGCCGCCGTTGTTGATCGCGGCGAGGTTCTCCCAGGTCGAGACGTAGGAGGTGGAGCGGGTCGCGGAGGGGGCCAGGTTGGTGCCGGCCGGCGGCTGCCCCGGGTTGGTCGGTGGCGTCGTCGGCGGATTGGTCGGGCCACCGCCACCGGGGTTCGGCGGCGGTCCGGTGCTGGTCTGGACCACCTGCTGGATGGTGCCGTCGGCGTTGAAGTAAAGCCGGTCGACCGCGACCGAACGGCGGAAGTTACCGCCGCCGGGGGCGTTGGCGTTGTGGTAGACGATGTACCACTGGCCGTTGAACTCGACCACCCCGGCGTGGTTGGTGGTGGAGGAGACCTGACCGAGCACGACGCCCCGGTGCGTCCACGGCCCCATCGGGTTGGTCGCGGTGGCGTACCGCTGGCAGGCGTAACTGGACGAGGTGACGCAGCCGTTGGTGTCGTTGGCCGCGTACATCATGTAGTAGAGGCCGTTGCGTTTGAACATCCACGGCGCCTCCCAGAAGTTGGTGAGGCCGGTCGGGGTGACCACCGGGCCGTCCAGCTCGATCATGTTCGACTTGAGCCGGGCCGCCCGCGCGCCCCAGTACCCACCCCAGTAGATGTACGCCTGCCCGTCGTCGTCGACGAAGACCGTCGGGTCGATGTTGAGGCCGGACGAGTTCGGGGTGCTGTCGCTGATCAGCGGTCCGCCCTTTGCGTCGGTGAACGGGCCGAGCGGGCTGTCGCCGACCGCGACCCCGATGTCCATCCAGCCGGCGCCGTTGCCGTTGACCGAGGTGTACCAGTAGTAGCGACCGTTGCGCGGCTCGACCTCGCTGGCCCAGGCGTCCGCACCGGCCCAGCCGAACGTGCCGACGTTCGCCCGTACGCCGTTGTCGGTCCAGGTGGCGGCGTTGGTGGAGGAGAGCACCCGCCACTCACGCATGTAGAAGTTGTTGTTGCCGGTCGCCGCCTCGTCCCGGCCGGCGTAGACGTACATGGTGTTGCCGACGACGAGCGGGGCCGGGTCGGCGGTGTAGATGTTCGTGATGATCGGGTTGGCCGCCTGCGCCGACGGGGTCAGCGCGACCCCGGCCAGCACCGTGGCGACGGTGGCGGCGGCGACGACTGGTAACCAGCGTCTAACGGACATGGGTCCTCCGGTCTGGATGGGGGTGGGGGTCGACCGGGTCACTGGCCGGTCGCGTGCAGGTTGGCCACCTCGCTGGCGGTCAGGGCGCGGCTGTAGATCCGGAAGCTGTCCACAGCCGCGTCCAGGTAGGGGTCACCGGCGTACTGCGAACGGCCGATCCAGTTCTGCCCGGTGCTGCCGAGGCTGGCCGGGCGCAGCGTCAACGCGCTGTTCCGGGCCACTTCGACCCCGTTGACGTAGAGCACCCCGAGGTTGCCGGTCTGGGTGACCGCGACGTGGGTCCAGGCGCCGACCGGCAGCGCCGCCGGGGCCTCGATCCGCTGTTCGGCGCCGGAGCCGCCGGTGGTGATCGCGTACCGGGCGGTGCCGGACCCGCTGCGCGGGCTCAGGAAGAGGTACGAACCGGTGCCGGTGCCGAAGTCGAACAGCCGGCCCCAGTTGCCGATGGCGTCCAGCCGCACCCAGGTCGCCACGGTGAAGGCGGTGGCACCGGCGAGGATGCCGGCCGGCACGGAGACGTACGCGCCGGTGCCGTTGAGGTTGACCGCGTTGCCGGTACGGCCGGCGGTCCAGTTGGCGCCGCCGGCCAGGGTGGCGGTACGGCCGTTGCCGGTGGCGTCGGCGGCGCTGGTGCCGGAGGTCTCGTTGAACAGGTAGTGGGCCGCGAAGGGCGCCGGGGGCGGTACGTCCAGCACGCTCCAGTAGACGGTGTAGCGCTGGCCGTGGGTCTGGTAGAAGGGGAGCAGGGTGACCGTGCCGGTGCTGGCGGTGGCGGTGTACCGCAGCGGCGTACCGGCCGGGGCGAGGGTCGACGGGTTGAGCGTGGGCATGCTGGAGAGGTTGCTGGTGCCGTACTGGCCGGCGAGGACGATCGGCCCGTACTTGACCGCCTGCACGCTGGCGTTGTCCGGGGTGGCTTCCCGGGTCAGCGCCATCGGCAGGGTCAGGTCGACCACGTCGCCGGTGGACCAGGTCCGGTTGAGCTGGGCGTAGCTGCCCGGGGTCGGGGTGACACCGGAGGCCGCGCCGTTGACCAGCAACTGGGCCCCGGCGGCCCAGGCGGGGATGCGGATGCGCAGGTCGATGGCGCCCGAGCCGGTGATGGTCAGCCGGGTCGCGGCGGCCTGCGGGAAGGTGGTGTCCTGCCGTACGGTGATGCCCCGCCCCGGCCAGGTCAGCTCGGCGGCGATGAAGAGGTTGACGTAGAGCGTGTTGCCGGAGTGGAAGAAGATGCTGTTGCCGTGCTTGGTGTTGGTCTCCATGCCGGTGCCGTGGCAGCAGGTGAAGTCGTTGTAGTCGTTGCTGTAGGACTTGATCCCACCGGCCCGCAACGGGGTGTAGTAGCTGTGGTGGCCGTTGGCCGAGTTCGGGTTCTGCGCCCCGAGCAGGTGGTTGAAGAGCGCCTTCTCGTAGAAGTCGAAGTAGTCGACCCGGCCGGGACTGGTGAAGAAGAGTTGCCGGGTCAGTTTCAGCATGTTGTACGAGTTGCAGCACTCGCAGGTGCTGTCCGACAGCTCGCTGGCGATCCGGTTCGGCAGCTTGAAGTACTCGCCGTTGGAGTTGCCGCCGATGGCGTAGCTGTGCCGGTTGACCACCATGTTCCAGAAGTTGACGGCGATGTCGCGGTACCGGGTGGTGCCGGTGGCGTGGTATTCGCGGATCGCCGCGACGACCTTCGGGATCTGGGTGTTGGCGTGGTAGTTGTTCAACGCGTCGGTGTTGGCCGCCAGCGGGTCGAGCACCTCGGCGTGGTCGAAGTACTGCGCCGCGGTCAGGTGGCTCGGGTCGCTGGTGACCTGGTAGAGGTTGGCCATCGTCTCGCCGATGCCGCCGAACTCGGTGTCGAGCATGTTCTGCCGGGCGGTGTAGCTGAGCCGGCCGTTGCGCAGGTTGACCCAGGCGGCCTTGCGTTGCAGCATCTGGAACGCCTGGGCGTTGCCGGTGAGCTGGTACATGTCGAGCAGCCCGGCGACGATCTTGTGCAGGGTGTAGTAGGGGGCCCAGACCTGCTGGCGGGCCTCGACCCGGTCGATGAAGCTCTCCGGGTAGGCCGAGAGGTATCCGGCGTTGTAGCCGGCGGTCTGGGCCCGGTCCTGGCACTTGGCCAACTCGGCGACGAGGTAGTCGCCCTTGGTCTTGAACGCGGTGTCGCCGGTGCTCGCGTACGCCTGGGCCAGCGCGGTGAGCACGTGGCCGGTGGAGTGGCCGCGTAGCTCGGTGCTCGGCGACTCCCAGCCGCCGCACGGGGTGGCCGAGGAGGAGAGTCCCACGTTGAGCCGGAACATGTGCAGCAGCCGGTCGGCGTTGAGGAACCTGAGGTACGTGTGGGTACGGGAGGTGTTGTCCAGGAACGGACCGGCGAGCAGCCGTACCGCCGACAGCGGGAAGGCGTACGCGGAGACGCCGACGTCGGGACGGTCGGCGGTGGCGGGTCGGCCGGGCAGCGCACCGGCGGCGGCGATGCCGGCGGCGGTGGCGACTCCGGTCTGGAGCAGGACGCGACGGGAGACGGAGGATGTGGACATTGACGTCACCTTCTCGGGGGCGGGGAGAACGGTTGACCAGGTGGTCCCTGATGGGACTCACCCAAGAGATCGATCTTTATCGATTTACTTGGGTCGGGTCCGCCCCGGGGGCGGGGCAGGGCGGAGTACGGGTGGTGCGGGAGACCGACGAGCCGGACCGGTGGTGGTGGTTCGGCGGGCCGTCAGCCCTTGAGCGCGCCGGAGACAAATCCCCGGACGTAACTGCGCTGCATGAAGCCGAAGAGCAGCAGGCACGGCACGGCCATGAAGACCACGCCGGCCTCCAGCGCGGCGTAGTCGATCGAGCCGTGGCTGGCCGTACGCATGTTGACCACGGCCAGCATGGTGGTGAACCGGTCGGTGGAGTTGAGCAGGATGAGCGGGGCGAAGAACTCGCTCCAGGAGGTGAGGAAGGCAAAGAGCCCGACGGTGATCAGGCCCGGCCGGACCGCCGGCAGCATGATCCGGACCAACGTCTGGAAGCTGTTGCAGCCGTCCATCGAGGCCGACTCGGCCAACTCGTTCGGCACCGCCTCGAACGAGTTGCGCATCATGAAGATGGAGAAGGGGAGCTGGAACATGATCAGGACCAGACTCAACCCGACCAGCGAGTCCTCCAATCCGATCCAACCGAGCAGGACGTAGAGGGCGATCAGGATGGTCGCGTACGGCACCATCAGGATCGCCAGGGTCAGCAGGAAGAGCACGTCCCGGCCGGGGAACCGGAACCGCCCGAAGGCGTACCCGCCCAGCGTCGCGACGACCAGGGTGCCGGCGACGGTCAGCGCGCTGACCGTCACGCTGTTCAGGACGTGTTGCGGGCGGACGCCGTTGTCCGAGGTGAAGAGCCGGCCGTAGTTCTCCAGGCCGAAGCCGCTCTCGGTGCGCAGCGAGGCCCACCCGCTCCAGAGCAGCGGGAACAGGAACAGGATGGCCAGCGCGGTGCCGGTGACGTAGTAACCCCACCGCGAGCCGGTACGTGAGCCGATCATCGCTGGCCTCTCGTTCACTGGGACCGACGGCGCAGGACGCCGAACTGGATGACGTTGAAGACGACGAGCACCGCGAGCAGCGCCACCGAGATCCCGGCGGCCGACCCGAGGTCGAGCCGGATGAACGCCTCGCGGTAGATCACCATGACCAGCGAGGTGGTGCTGTTGTCCGGGCCGCCCCGGGTGAGGATCCAGAACTGGTCGAAGGCGAGCAGCGAGCCGGTGGTCATCATCGTCAGCACCAGCGCGATGGTGGGGCGCATCAGCGGCAGGGTGATCCGGCGGAAGATCTGCCACCGGTTGGCCCCGTCGATCCTGGCCGCCTCGTAGACCTCGGTCGGGATGGCCTGGAGCCCGGTCAGCAGGATGAGCATGTTGAAGCCGGCGAAGCGCCACAGCACGAGCACGATGGCCGAGCCGAGGGCGGTGCCCGCGCTGCCGCTGGTCCAGGAGACGTAACCGTCGACCAGCCCGAGCCAGGACAGGATGTCGTTGACCGGCCCGATCTCGTCGCTGAGCAGGCCGAGGAAGAGCAGCGAGGCGCTGGCGAACCCGACCGCCATCGGCATGAAGAACGCGGTACGGAAGAAGCCGACCCCGGGCCGGCGGTGCTGCACCAGCAGCGCCAACCCGAACGCGACCACGAAGAGCAGCACGGTCATCAGGACGGTGTACTTCACGGTGAACCAGACAGCGGCCCGGATCAGGTCGTTGTCGGCGATGTCGGTGAAGTTCTCCGGCGCGTTCAGCGACGGCTCGCCGAGCAGCGGCCACCGGTGCAGCGACATCCAGACCACGAGCAGCAGCGGCACGACGAAGAAGAGGCCGACCATCAGCGCGTTCGGGGCGGCGTAGAGCGCGCCGACGATCGCCCGCCGCCGCGCCCGGGTCCGGGTGGGCCGTAGGGACGTGCCGGTCGGTGGCGGGGTGCCGGTGCCGGCGTCCCGCCGGGTGATCACCGTCGTGGCCATCTGTCTCTCCCGTCGGGTGGTGGCCCGGTCGGCACTCGCGTCGGCCGGGCCACCGCTGGTCAGCTCTGCTGGAGGGACTTGGTGATCGCCGAGTTCCCCTCGGCCAACGCGGTCGCGGCCGAGCCGAACAACGCTCCCCGTACGGTGGCCAGCCAGGGACTCTGCGGGTCGTTGAAGGAGGCGTTGAAGTTCTGCGCGTACGGCGTCTTGCCCTTGGCCATCAGATTGTTGATCATAACGATCCGGGGGTCGGCCGAGGAGTACTTGTTGCTCGCCAGGTCGGTCCGGGTCGGCACGCCCTTGTTCTTCGCGATCACCTCGACCTGCGCCTCGTCGGACATCGTCCACTGCAGGAAGTGCCAGGCCTGGGCCGCCTTCTTGCTGCTGGCGCTGATGCCGATGGCGTCACCGCCGACAAACGTCGACTCCCCACCGGCGATGCCGCTGATCGGGGCCACCCCCATCTTGATCCCGGCGGACTCGATCAGGCCGAGCCAGACCGAGGGCCCGGGGGCGACCCCCACCTTGCCGTTCTGCAACGCGCCGAGCCAGGTCGGGCCGGCCTCGTCCTTGGACGCCGGTGCGGCCACGCCCTCCTCGTAGAGCTTGCGGTAGAGGGCGAAGACGTCGGCCATCTCCTTGGAGTCGATCTTGGCGTTGCGCCCCTCGGCGTCGATCACCTCGCCACCGGCGGCCCAGACCGAGGGCCAGAAGGTGAACTCGACGCAGCCGCCGCAGTTGCCACCGAAGTAGGTGCCGTTGATGTCGCCACCCAACTGGTCGATCTTCCGGGCGTGCTCGGCGTACTCGGTGAGGGTGGTCGGGCCGCGTTCCGGGTCCAGCCCGGCCCGCTGGTAGAGGTCCTTGTTGTAGAGCATCACCGACATGTCGATGGTGTGCGGCACGGCGTAGTTCTTCTTCTCCCAGGTCGCCGCGTCGACGTGCGCCGGGGCCACCCTGCCCTTGAACCCGGAGCCGGCGAACCGGTCGGTGACGTCCTGCCACAACCCCTGGGAGGCGTACTGGGCGGCGAAGACCACGTCGGCGGCGAAGAGGTCCGGCAGTGCCCGCGCGCCGGCCGCCGAGGCCAGCTTCGCCGGGTACTCCTCCCCCGGGTACGCGGTCACCTCGACCTTGTTCTGGTGCGCCCGGTTGTACGCCTCGACGTACGCCTTGGAGACCGACTCGGTCGCCGCCCGGGTCCAGAGCGTCAGCGTGCTGCCGTCGTCCACTCCCGCCGGTCCGCCGGCCGCCGCGTCCGGCTCGTCCCCGCCGCCGCACGCGGCCATCGCGACGACCAGGAACGCCGTGCTGACGACACTCGCCGTCCTGACTCCGATTCTTCGCTGCACAGGATTCTCCTTGGGGCGATCAAATGATTCGGTGGAATATCGGCTCGGTCGTTTCCCCCCGCCTGGCGCCGTCCGGTCAGCCCCTCGGCAACCAGACCCTCATCGTGGACGGACCCCGGCGGGCCCAGCGGTGGTACGGCACCAGGCGCACCGAGGCGAGGTCGGACTCGCCCGCGACCCTCGGGTTCGGCGCGTACGGCCAGCCGTCCTCGGCGGGCGGCTCGGCGTAGCCGGCGACAACCGCGCCGTCGGCCAGTTCCTGCGGCTCGGTCGAGGTGTCGACCCGGAGCAGGTCCAGGTCGGCCGTGTTCTGGTCGATCGACTCGGCGCAGAGCACAACGGGCCCGCGTTCCACCGCCACGCAGCCGCGTACCGCGTCGACGCGCGGGTCGGGGTACGTCCACCTCGGGCGGACCGGCAACTCCAACCGGAACTCGTCGCCGACCTCGAACGCCCGGGTCAGCGTCACCGTGCCGGGAGCGGCGGGACGGCGCTGGTCGCCGTCGACGAGCACCGCGCCGTGGGCCCAGTGCGGCACCCGCATGCTGACCGTGAACGGGCCGCCATCGGTCTCGGTGACCCGGACCGTGACCACGCCGTCGTCCGGATAGCGGGTGTCCATCCGTACGCCGAACCGGCGGCCGTCGGCGAGCCGGGTCCGGAGCTCGGCGTCGGCGTACTGGTGCAGTTGCAGCCCGCGCTCGTCGGCGGTGGCCAGGTAGGTCGAGAGCGAGGCCAGGGTGCGGCCGATGTTGCCCAGACAGCAGGAGACCTCGAACCAGGGGGCGCGCGGCCCGCCGGCGAAGTCGAGCTGCTCCCGGTCGGGCGGCAGGTCCCTGGTCGGCGTCCGCTGGTGCAGGGTGTGGGCGTAGAAGAAGGAGGTGCCGTCGTCGCTGATCGCGGTGGCGAGCACGTTGTAGAGGATGCGTTCGATCAGGTCGCCGTAGCGCGGCTCCCCGGTGGCGAGCAGCAGCCGCCAGGCCACCATGACCGCGGCGACACTCGCGCAGGTCTCGGAGTAGGCCCGGTCGGCGGGGAGGACGAAGTCGTCGCCGAACGCCTCGTCCGCGTGCCGCGAGCCCATCCCCCCGGTCAGGTAGGTCCGCCGGGCCAGGGTGCGGTCGAACTGCCGGATCACCGCGTCGAGCAGCTCCCGGTCGCCGGTCTCGACGGCCACGTCGACGGCTCCGCTGGTGAGGTAGAGCGAGCGGACCGCGTGCCCGCGCAGCACGGTGGCCTCGCGGACCGGGATGTCGTCGCTGGAGTAGGACCAGCCGAACTGCTGCATCGGCAGGCTGCGGTAACCACGTCGCTGGACGAAGAGCGCGGCCTGGTCGAGATAGCGCTGTTCCCCGGTGAGCCGGGCCAGTTCGACCAGGGCCGGCTCGATCTCCGGATGGCCGCAGAGCCCCCACACGCCGTCCGGGCCGAAGGTGTCGCAGACCTGGTCGGCGGCGCGACGGGCGACGGCGAGCAGGTCGTCCGGCCCGGTGGTGCGGGTCCGCGCGACGGCGGCCTGCAACAGGTGCCCGGTGCAGTACAACTCGTGCCCGGAGCCCAGGTCGCTGTACCGGGGGCGCTGGCCGGGCTGCCCGAAGGCGGTGTTGAGGTAACCGTCCGGGGCCTGGGCGGCGGCGAGCATCGCGGTGAGTTCGACCACCTCGCGGTCGCGGACCGGGTCGGCGCTACGACCGACCTCCCAGGACATCGCCTCGATCAGCTTGTAGACCTCGGAGTCGGAGAACTCGCGGCCACGCCGCTCCTGCGACCCCCGGCCGTCCTTCACCGTGGTGAAGTTGCCGGTCCAGCCCAGCTTGTCCATCCAGGACCGGCCGTGGTCGAGGGTGGCGCCACCGTTCACCTGCTGCCGGCGGGCCCAGGATCCGCCGGTGATCCGTGCCTCGCCCAGACCGAGCGGACGCAGGGCTCCCCGGGACGGGATCACGGGACGGCCACCCGTGGGGTCGGCGGCCGAGGACGTCACTGACATGTAGCTCCTTCGCCGGTGATTCGACGTGAGCAGGATCACTCCTGTGTGCACTCACCCTGGCGCACGAAAAGGTTTTCGGCAAGATGCCATCGGCGTTACGGATCGATAACACGCAACTGTTTTCGAGCTTGATCGCGCGACGTGGTTAGAATCGGGCAGCGGTCGAGCAGACCCGGCCGAGATTCCAGTTTCGGATGGCTTTCGAAAGGCTTTCGTGGGCAGGCGACGATCAGAGTCAGTGACCCTCAGCGATGTGGCAAGCCGGGCCGGCGTCTCGGTCGCCACCGCGTCGAAGGCGCTCAACCAGCGCGGCGAGGTCGCCCCGGCGACCCGGGAGCGGGTTCTGCGCGCCGCCGCCGAACTGGCGTTCCAGCCCAACGTGCTGGCCCGGGGGCTGATCTCCGGGCGTACCCGCACCATCGGGCTGCTCACCGACGAACTCGGCGGCCGGTTCTCCATCCCCATTCTGCTCGGTGTGGAGAACGCGCTCGGCAACGAGCAGATGTCCGTCCTGCTCTGCGACGCCCGGGGCGACGCCATCCGGCGCCAGCACTACATCCGTACGCTGCTCGCCCGGCAGGTCGACGGGTTCATCATCCTCGGCGACAGCAACGACATCCGCCCCTCGATCACCAAGGACATCCCGGTCCCGGTGGTGTACGTCTACGGCGAGTCCACCGACCGGGACGACCTCTCCGTCATCGCCGACGACGAGGGCGGTGCCCGTCTCGCCGCCGAGCACCTGGTCTCGCTCAACCGGCGCCGGATCGCGCACATCACCGGCCCGGAGAGCTACCGGGCCGCCCGTGACCGGGTCACCGGGCTGCACCGGGTGCTGGCGGAGTCCGGGCTTCCGCTTGCCGGCGGCGCCCCACGCTACGGCGAGTGGTCCCAGCGTTGGGGCCGCCAGGCCACCCGGATGCTACTCGCCGCCGACCCGGAGATCGACGCGATCTTCTGCGGCAACGACCAGATCGCGACCGGCGCGGTGGAGACACTGCTCGACCACGGGCGCCGGATCCCGGACGACGTGGCCATCGTCGGCTACGACAACTGGGAGGACTTCGCCGCCGACTGCCGGATTCCACTCACCACGGTCGACCTCAACCTGCAACAGCTCGGCGCCACCGCCGTCGCGCACCTGTTCGCCGCACTCGGCGGTGAACGCCCCACCGGCGTACTGCGCCAGCCCTGCCGCCTGGTCATCCGCGAATCCACCGGCCCCGTCCCGCCCCGCCCAACCCCCTGAGGCGTAAGGAAGGGCCCCTTGTACAACGGAATCCGATAACAAGGGGCCCTTCCTTGCACGGTGGGCGGCGTCGGCGATCTGGTGTCCGTCGATGGGTTGGGGCAACCTGTACGGGGCGAGCACTGCCACCGCCGGCCGTGGAGGAGCAGAGTATGTCGTTGCGTCGTCGTACCGCCGCGCTGTTGTCCGTACTGCTGGCGATGGCCCTGCCCGCCGTTCCGGCGTACGCCGCTCACGGAGGCGCCGCTCACGGAGGCGGTGGGCACGGAGGCGGTGGGCACGGAGGCGGTGGGGACGACGACCCGGGGGCAGCGCACTCGCTGCGGGGGCCGGTCACCGATGAGTCGTTCTACTTCGTGATGGCCGACCGGTTCGCCAACGGCGATCCCGGCAACGACCGGGGTGGCCTCGGCGACGACCCGCTGGTCTCCGGTTTCGACCCGACCCGGACCGGCTTCTACAACGGCGGCGACCTCAAGGGACTGCGTGACCGGATCGACTACATCAGGGGCCTCGGCACCACCTCGATCTGGTTGACCCCGAGCTTCAAGAACAAGCCGGTGCAGTTGGAGGACGGCCCCTCCGCCGGCTACCACGGCTACTGGATCACCGACTTCACCCAGATCGACCCGCACCTGGGCAGCAACGCGGACCTGCGGGCGCTGGTCGACGCGGCACACGCCCGGGGGATGAAGGTCTACTTCGACATCATCACCAACCACACCGCCGACGTGATCGGCTACCAGCAGGGTGCCCGGATGGCGTACGCGGGGAAGGACGCGGTGCCGTACCGGACCTCGGCCGGGGTGCCGTTCGACGACCGGGACCACGCGGGCGGCGCGAGCTTCCCGGCGCTGAGTGCGCAGGGCTCGTTCCCGTACACACCGATGCTCGATCCAGCGGAACGGGATCTGAAGGTGCCGGCCTGGCTCAACGACGTGACGCTTTACCACAACCGGGGCGACACCACCTTCACCGGCGAGGACTCGTACTACGGGGACTTCTTCGGGCTGGACGACCTGTTCACCGAGAACCCCCGGGTGGTCGACGGGATGATCGAGATCTACCAGCGGTGGATCGGCGACTTCGGCATCGACGGCTTCCGGATCGACACGATGAAGCACGTGGACGACGAGTTCTGGCAGCGGTTCGGGCCGGAGGTGCTGCGCTACGCCCACCGGGCCGGCAAGTCGGAGTTCTTCATGTTCGGCGAGGTCTTCGACACCACCCGCGCCTTCACCTCACAGTTCACCACCCGCGACCGGATGCAGGCGGTGCTGGACTTCCCGTTCCAGGAGGCGGCCCGCAACTTCGCCTCGCGCGGCCAGCCGACCAGCCAACTCGGCGATTTCTTCGTCAATGACGACTGGTACACCGACCGGGACTCGAACGTCTACGAGCTGCCGACCTTTCTCGGTAACCACGACATGGGCCGGATCGGTGGCTTCGTCGCGGCGGACAACCCCGGCGCGGACGACGCCGAACTGCTGGCCCGGGACCGGCTGGCGCACGAGCTGATGTACCTGTCGCGCGGCAACCCCGTGGTCTACTACGGCGACGAGCAGGGCTTCACCGGTCCGGGCGGCGACCAGGCCGCCCGGCAGACGATGTTCGCCAGCCGGGTGCCGGCGTACCTGGACGACAACCTGATCGGCACCGACGCGACACACGGGCAGGACAACTTTGTCCCCGGCCACCCGCTCTACCGGTCGATCAGCCGGCTCGCCGCCCTCACCCGGGCGCACCCCGCCCTGCGCGACGGTGCCCACCAGCACCGATACGCCACCGACGGGCCCGGCGTCTACGCCTTCTCCCGGCTCGACCGCACCGAGCAGCGCGAATACGTCGTGGCGACGAACAACAGCGAGCAGCCCCGGACCGCGGCCATCCCGACCTACCTGGCCGACCACACCTTCAACCCGGTGTACGGCGACGGCCCCGCCCGGGTACGCACCGCCGCCGACCGGAAACTCACCCTGACCGTGCCACCGTTGAGCACCGTGGTCTACCGGTCGACCGGGCGACTCCCCCGGTCGCAGGCGGCACCAGCGATCTCACTGGCCGCTCCGGTGCCCGCCGCCGAGACGCCCGGACGGGTCAAGGTCGCCGCCGACGTGGCCGGTTCCGGGTTCAACGAGGTCACCTTCCAGGCCCTGATCGGCAACACCGGGCGGTGGGAGTCGATCGGCACCGACGACACCGCCCCGTACCGGGTCTGGCACGACGTGTCGGGGCTGGAGCCGGGCACGTCCGTGCGGTACCGGGCGGTGGTGCTCGACAACAACCGGCACACCGCGCAAACCCGGGTACGTGCCACCACCGTTCCCGCACCGGCACTGACCATCACCGCGCCGGCCGAGGGCAGTGGCGTACGCGGGCGGGTCGAGGTGCGTACCGTTGCCGACCCGGACCGGGCGACGCACGTGGTGGCGGTCGAACGCCGGGTCGGCGACGGCCCGTGGCAACGGGTCGGCACCGACGCCTCGTCGCCGGTCTACACCG
The DNA here is from genome assembly GCF_044901685.1 of Micromonospora sp. NPDC050397. NCBI lineage: Bacteria > Bacillati > Actinomycetota > Actinomycetes > Micromonosporales > Micromonosporaceae > Micromonospora > Micromonospora sp. NPDC050397. Next base: position 561,255 of record NZ_JBJDPS010000001.1, on the reverse strand, counting down.
TCTTCGACGACCTGACCCCGCTGGACCTGGCCGCCGACACCATCGTGGAGTACCGGGCGATCCTGACCGAGCCGAACGGGACCAGGGTCACCAGCGCCACCCGGCGGCTCCGGGCGGCCGGACCACCGATCACCACCGCCACCCTGCACTACCTGCGTCCGGCCGGTGACTACGACCAGTGGGGGCTGCACCTGTGGGGTGATGCGGTCGACCCGGCGACCCTGGCCGGCATCGGCTGGGACCGACCGCTGCCGCCGACCCGGATCGAGAACGGCTGGGCCGAGTACGACATCCCGCTGGTCACCGACACCCGCCCGGTCAACTTCATCGTGCACCTGCCCAACGGCGACAGCGTGCCGTCGACCCGTGAGCCGGGCGGCGACCGTTCGTTCGTACCCATCGACCGGCCCCAGGTCTGGATCGTCCAGGGCGACCCGACGGTTTACTCGGCCCCGCCGGCCGGGCGCTGAGCACGTCGCTCTCCCGGCACCGCCCGTCGGGGCCGTCCCACGTGGTCGGCCCCGACGGTCGCGGGATGTCGAGCGGATTGGCTCAACCTACGATGACGCGGCCCCGGAGGCGCCGAAGGCGGCTCGGGTCAGAACGTGGCGATCGGGTTGACCGGGCTGCCGGAGGTGCCGGCGAAGCGAACCGGGGCGACCGCGAGCTGGAAGTCCCACTGGCCCAGTTCGGCCGCCGTTGTCGCGCACAACTCCAGGTCGCAGTTGTCGAGCAGCCACAGCCCCATCGCGACGAGACCCACGGCGTGAACCGGCATCAACACGGCGTCGTACCCCGACGGCTGAACGTCCTGGGGCGTGTCCGCGCCGATCAGCGCGACCCCGCGTTCGTGCAGCCACGCCAGGCAGGACGCGTGCCAGCCGGCCTGGGTGAAACCGACGGCCGCGCCGGCCTCGTGCCGGGCGCGGCCGTAGCCGGTCCGGAGGAGCACCGCGTCGCCGGGCCGCACCCGCACACCCTGGCGACGCTCGGCCTCCTCCAGATCCTCGGGAAACACCCCCTGCCCCGGTTCCAACCAGGGCACATCACGGACCCGCGCGATGTCCAGCAGGACACCACGGGTGACGATCCCGTTCGCCGCCGCGGTGACAGCACCCCACGTCGACCCCGTGGCGGCGTCGACCAGCGAATGCGACCGCCCGTTGTACATCTTGCCGTCCCAGAAGAGGTGGCACGGCGAGTCGACGTGGGTGACGGTGTTGCCGTGGAACGCGATGCCCAGCCGCTCGGACGAGAAGCCCCAGCGTCGGTCGGCGTGGAAGGCGGACGGCATGTTCTCGGCGCCCGGCATGTCGGCCGCGCACGGGCAGGTCGTCGTCGCCCGCTCCATCTCCTGCGGTACGGCGACCTCCCACGCGCACGACACGCTCCTGCCGTGGCGCACGGCCCGAGCCGCCGCCAGCCGGACGTCGTCGGTGATGTGGTTCAGGGTTCCGAGTTCGTCGTCGTCGCCCCACCGTCCCCAGTTCGACAGCGTGTCAAAATACCCGAGCACGTCGTCCTGCGTCGGCAACGTTCGCCCTGCCGTCATCCCAGCATCGACTCCTCCGGTCGGCGTTCGAAGCACCGCAGGTAGGTTATCCCGCCCTCTCCGAACGGCAAGGAAGAACCCCGTCCTCGAACGGGGGCTCTCTCGACCCTTGTGAGGGGTCAGAAGTTACACACGATCCTTCCTCTGAAAAGGGCGCCTAGTTTTCTTCTGTGTTCAATCTCTTCTACCTCCCTTGCCCATGATGGTTCGTAGTCGTCCCGATTATCTCCAGGACAAGACATGCCCTTACGAAGCCGGCACAAGCAGATGCAAGACAGGCTCGGAACATTCCCCTGACGGGCCCGTCCTTCCGAAGGGCGCTACCGGCTTTGAGTTGAATAACCCTTGCCAGCGGGGCATTGCCTCCATCTACGCGCCGGTCAGATCCGCTAGTTGATGATCAGCGTGATTCATCCAGGCTAGGACCGGCGAGTTGGGGTAGCCTGCGACTGCTGCTTGGCTGCGGGTAGATGTGACGGCCCGCCCGATCCGGCACGCGCTACTCCCGTGCGGCCCGCCACCGTCGTGTGGCCCGATGTCAGCGTCGCGGCGGCCGACCGTCGCTGATGCTCCTCGGAGTACGCCTGCCGAAGACCGGATACCACCTTTGCCATCGCCGTCGGCAGTCCGCGCGCGAGCAGCTCTTCCCGCTGCTCGGCGCCCATCGCCGCGCGCCGGAGGAACTCCTCCTGCTGCCGCCCGTGCGCAGCCTCCTGCTGCTCGACCTGCTGGTCGTCCCGGCCGAATTTCTCAAGAGCCTCGCCGTCGAGCATCTCGTCCCGCGTCTGAGGGTCCATATCCTGCGCAGGCGGGTCACGACGAGCGAACTCGTGATCTGCGTGCATGTCCCGCATCTCTTTGTATTGCCGGTTGAACAGATCCAGGCGCTCGCTCGTCTGACTTCTCTCCAACTGCTCCCTGTCTCGCGTCATCTGCGGATCCGGTATCGGCCTCCGCAGCCTCTCAAGGATCTGCCGGTCGTAGGACGGTTGCTGCGGATTTTGCGACGGAGTGGACGGCATGTCGATCTCCTTTGGCGTGAGCCGATCTGTAGACCCAACGGCGTACGCACCGAACCGGTTCACCCCGGCGCCTGACACGCGGGGCCGGCACCCCGAGCAAGGGCCCAGGGGTGTTCGGTGGCGGTGATCCCGATCAGGTCGCCGACCCGCAGCCGCTGGTTCCAGGTGCGGGCGGTGGCAGGGCGTGGGTAAGGACCGTGACGCCGTGCCCAGGACCGGCATGCGCCCCGATCCGCAGGTCACTGCCGGGCGTAGGAGATGATCCGTACCGTGGCGTTCCCGGCGGCGGCCATGCTGAGCAGGGCGAACAGGATCAACGAGGCACTTGAGAAGCCGACCTTCCCGTTGTTGGCGCCGCCGAGCATGATCGTGTACGCCGCGCAGATCGCGGCGGGCACCAGCAGGGCCAGCGCGACCGAGCGGATCTGGCCGAACCGGCGTGCCGTCAACACCGCGAGCACCACGTACGCGAGCGCGGTGACCACCGCGAGCCAGCCGGCCGCCGCGCCGGCCAGGGTGCGGTCGACGCCGTAGTGCCAGAGTTGGTCGCGGGCATCGAAGATCCGGAAGGCGAGCCAGCCGAAGAGCAGACCGGAGACCGCGACGGCCGAGATCAGCGCACGGTCCGGGGTGGCGCTTGACGTAGACATATCGACGACAGTAGGTGCGCGGGGCAACGGGATCGCCCGAGAAGACCGTGGCGGGGGGGGGGGCCGGGGGGGGGGGGGGGCCCCCCCCGGGGGCCGGGGTTTACGCACGAGGGGGGAGCCCCCCACAACGGGGGCGTGGCCGGGGGGGCAACCCGGGGTGCCGGGGAAGGAAGACCCCCGGTAAC
>NZ_JBJDPS010000001.1:0-557836 GCF_044901685.1 Micromonospora sp. NPDC050397 | reverse complement strand
CCCCGGGGGGGGGGGGCCTCTGACAGCCAAAACGCCCACCCCGGGGGGGGGGGGGCCCGGGCCCCCCCCCTCTCCCGGGGGGGGGGCCCCGGCGGGGGGGCGGGCCCCCCCCCCGCCACGGTGGAACGGGTGATACGTCAGGAGGCGTACGCCTCCAACTCGGAGAGCTGGCCGGCGGGCCAACCCGTGTTGCCGGTGAAGGTCAGCCGCAGGTAACGCTGTGACGTGCCCTGGAAGGTGATGGTCACGGTGTTACCGGTGGACGGGTTGAAGGTGTAGCCGGCCGACCCCACCACGGTCGCGTACGTCGAGCCGTTGGTCGAGCCGAGCACCGACAGCGTCTGGGTACGGGTCTGCCAGGCTGCCGCCGGTGGCAGCTTGAGCACCAGCCGGGACACGGTTGTCGCGGCGCCGAGGTCGACGGTGAGCGACTGCGGGAAGGCGTTGTTCGCCGACTCCCAGTAACTCGACGCGCTGCCGTCGACGGTGTTGCCGGCAACGTAGCTCTGGTTGGTGCTGGTCGCGGTGACCGGTCGACCGGCCGCCAGGTTGGTGTTGGCGGAGACGCCGGTGCCGGCCAGCGCCACCGTGTGCGGGCTGTTCGGCGCGTTCGAGGCCACCGAGAGGGTGCCCGTACGGGCCCCGGTCGCGGTCGGGGTGAAGGTCACGCTGACCGTGCAGGACGCCCCCGCCGCCAGGGACGACCCGCAGTTGTTCGACTGCGCGAAGTCCCCGGTCGCCGAGATCCCGGTGAGGTTCGCCGCAGCCGTGCCGGCGTTGGTCACCGTGACCGCCGAGGCCGGGCTGGGCGACCCGACCGTACGGCTGCCGAACGCCAGCGAGCCGGGTGAGACGCTCAGCGCCGGTCCACCCGTACCGGAGCCGGCGTACACCTCGAACTCGGAGAGCTGGGCCGCCGCCCAGCCGGTGTTGCCGGTGAACGTCAGCCGCAGGTAGCGGCGGGCGCCGGCCGGCAGGTTGAGGGTGACCGTGTTGGCGCTGGCCGGGTTGAAGGTGTAGCTGGCCGAGCCGAGCACGGTCGTGTACGCCGTACCGTCCGTGGAGCCGAGTACGGACAGCGTCTGGTTGCGGGTCTCCCAGCCCGGGGGCAGTTTGAGCACCGCCCGGTTGACCGTCACCGAGGCACCCAGGTCGACGGTGAGCGACTGCGGGAAGGCGTTGTTCGCCGACTCCCAGTAGCTCGACGCGCTGCCGTCGACCGTGTTGCCCGGGACGTACCCCTGGTTGGTGCTGGTCGCGGTGACCGGGCGGCCGGCGGCCAGGTTGCCGCTCGGGTTGACCCCGGTGCCGGTCAACGGCACCGTGAGCGCGCTGCCGCTCGCCGGGGTGACCACCAGCGAGCCGCTGCGGGCCCCGGCGGCGGTCGGCCGGAACGTCACGTTGACCGTGCAGGTGGCGCCGGCCGCCAGGGACGAGCCGCAGGTGTTGGTCTGGCTGAAGTCCCCGCCGGTCTGCACCCCGGTCAGGGCGAGCGTGGTGGTGCCGGTGTTGCGTACCGTGACCGCCTGCGCGGCGCTGCTGGTGTTGACGTTCTGCGGGGCGAAGGTGAGGCTGGTCGGCTGGGCCACCAGTCCCCCGCCGCCACCGCCGCGCCGCCGCTCGAACTCGGCCGCCCAGTACGCGGTCCGGTCGAGGTAGGCGGTCTCGGCCGACGCCCCGGTGCGCCCGTACGCGCCGTCGAAGGTCTGGTAGTTGAACCCGCCCGGCGGGCTGCTCCGGGCCGGCTCGATCGTCGAGCCCTCGTGCCACTCGTTGAACGAGGTGATCGACACCCAGGTCGGCAGCCCGCCGGTTGCCGTACCCAGGGCGTTGTTCCAGACCTGGTCGTAGGTGGCACCGTTGTTCCGGGCCAGGGTGGGCGTGGTGTTGCCGGGCACGGCCCGGTCGTCGATGTAGCCGGGGCCGATCGACGGGGCCCAGACCAGCCCGTTCGCCTTGGCGTACGCGCTGGCGTTGGCCCAGCCGGGCGCGGTCGCGGCGGCGATCGCATCGTAGGTGTACATGCCGGAGAAGTTGGCGATCTTCGACGTGTCGGTGGTCTGGGCCAGGATGATGTTGTTCGCGTTGACCTGCGCCAGCGCCGACCAGTCCGGGATGAGCAGGCTCTCGAAGACGTAGAACGCCGGCCGGTTGCCCTGTTCGGCGGCGCGGTAGAAGGCCGGGTGGCTGCCGTACCGGGTGTTGATGTAGTTGATGTCGGCGACCGTGGAGGCGGCGGTGCGTCCGGCGTACGGCTCCAGGTGCCAGGCGATCTTGATGCCCTGCTGGGCCGCCGCGTTCATCACGGTGGTGACCAGGTTGTCCTCGTACGAGTTCTGGCCCCACCAGGAGTAGACGAGCACGTTCGCGCCGGACTGCTTGACCCAGTTCATGTGCTGGGTGAGCACCGTCGGGTCACCCGAGTCGTACGCGCCCAGGGTCGGGTAGAAGTCGGCCCCGATGTCGTTCGGCGGGGTCTTTCCGCCCTGCTGCCAGTGCCGCCAGCCGCCGTTGGGGCCGGTCGGGCTGCCGTACCACGGGTAGTAGAACAGGTGCACGTTGGACGAGCCGGCCGGTGCTGGCCCGCCGGTCACCGTGACCACGACGTTCGCGGTGCCGCGCGCGCCACGGGAGTCGGTCACGGTCAGGGTCGCGGTGAAGGTGCCCGCGCTGGCGTACGTGTGGGTGGTGTTGGCGGTGGTCGCGGTGCCGCCGTCGCCGAAGTCCCAGGCGTAGCTGAGCGGGTTGTCGCCCTCGGGGTCGGTCGCGCTGCCGGTGAAGGTCACCTGCAACGGGGCGCCGCCCGAGGTCGGCGTCGCCGAGGCGGTCACCTGCGGCGGGGTGTTGCCGCCGACCCCCGACCCGACGAAGTCCACCCAGTTGACGTTGAGCAGGGCGGTCCCGGCCGGGGTGCCCGCCGCCGCCCGCGCCACGAAGTAGAGCGGACCGGTGGCGGTGCTCGCGGCCAGCGGTACGGTCAGGTCGGTGTAGTTCTGCCAGCCCCCGGTGTTCGGCACGGTCACCGAGCCGAGCAGGGTGCCGGTCGCCGAACCGGCGCGTACCTCCACGGTGCCACCGGTGCTGCCGGAGGCGGCGCGCAGGCGCAGCGACCCGATCGCGGTGAGGTTGGTCGGGGCGAACGACCACCAGTCGCCGTTCTCGACGAAGGCGATGTTCTGGAAGCCGCCCTGCGGGTCGGTGGTGGTCTCCCGCTGCACGCCCGCCGTGCCGCCGGTCGGTGCGCCGGCCACCCGGCCGGTGGCGGTGAAGTACTCCGCCTGCTTGCGCTTGGGCTGCAACTGGATCAGCGACCGGCCGGTCAGCGGGGCGGCGCCGCCGGCCCCACCCGAGTCGGTGTAGGTCGCCTCCAGTACGGCGAAGATGTTCGCGTCGCCGCCGTGCCCGCTGTCCAGCGAGGTCTGGATGCTGCCCGAGCAGCCGGTCCGCTGCTGCAACGGGTGGGCGTGCTCGTCGTGGCCGAGCAGGTACTGCAACACCACCCGGGAGCAGTCGACCGTGCCGTCCTCCGGGTCGGTGACGGTGACCGAGTAGTTGACCTGCGCACCCCAGTCGAAGAACCCGCCGTTGGGCGGCAGGTTCAGCGTCACCACCGGAGCCGTGTTGCCGACCGTGACCGGTACGTTCGCCACCGCGCTACGCCCACCCGGGTCGGTCACCGTGAGTTGGGCGGTGAAGTTGCCGTTCGCCGTGTACGTGTGGCTCGGGTTCGCCTGGGTCGAGGTGCCGCCGTCGCCGAAGCGCCACGCGTACGTGATCGGCTGCCCCTCCGGGTCGCGCGACCCGGCGCTGCTGAACTGTACGGTCAGCGGCGCCCGCCCGCTCACCGGTTGCGCGGTCGCGGCGGCGATCGGTGCCGGGTCGACGTTCCGGTAGTCGATCCGGTAGATGCCGGAGTCGTCGTTGTTGCCGCCGAAGCCGCTGCCCCACTCGATCAGGTAGAGCGCGCCGTCCGGCCCGAAGTCGAAGTCCATCGGACGGACCGTCGACATGCCGGCGAGCAGCGGGTTGATGTCGACCAGCGAGCGGCCGTCGGCGCCCACCTGCATGGTGTACATCTTCGACTGGTTCCACTCGCCGAAGATCGCCTTGCCGTCGTAGTAGGCGGGCCACTTGCGCGCCGAGACGAGGGCCGGGTCGTACCGGTAGACCGGTCCGGCCATCGGGGCGCCGCCGCCACCGAGTTCGGGGAAGAGCGGGTTGGCGTCGTAGTCGTAGTCCACCGTCGCCGGCACCACCGGGGGAAGGTTGGTCAGACCGGTGTTGTTCGGCGAGTTGTTGACCGGGGCGGCGCAGTTGTACGCCGGACCACTCGGCCCGGACGGGAAGGTGTAGTCGCGGTAGGCGGCGTTGCGCCCGACGCAGTACGGCCAGCCGTAGTTGCCCGCCTGGCCGACGATGTTCCACTCCACCGTGTTGCCCGGCCCCCGGTCGGCGTTGGCCTGCCCGGCGTCCGGCCCGTAGTCGGCCACGTAGAGCGTGTTCGTCTCCGGGTCGACGCCGATCCGGAACGGGTTGCGGAAGCCCATCGCGTAGATCTCGGGACGGGTCAACGCGGTCCCCGGCGCGAAGAGGTTGCCGGCCGGGACGGTGTAGGTGCCGTTCGCCTGCGGGCGAATCCGGATCACCTTGCCGCGCAGGTCGTTGGTGTTGCCGGAGCTGCGCTGGGCGTCGAAGTCCTGGCGCCCGGGGCGCTCGTCGATCGGCGTGTAGCCGCCGGACTCGAACGGGTTGGTGTTGTCGCCGGTGGCGAGGTAGAGGTTGCCGGCGCTGTCGAAGGTCATCGTGCCGCCGGAGTGGCAGCAGGTGTTGCGCTGGGTGTCGACCTGCAACAGGACCCGCTCGCTGGCCAGGTCGAGGGTGTCCCCGTTGACGGTGAACCGGGAGAGCAGGTTGCGCGCCGCCCCGCCGTTCGGCGAGTAGTAGAGGTAGATCCAGCCGTTGGTGGCGAATCCCGGGTCGAGGGTGAGGCCGAGCAGGCCGTCCTCGTTGCCGGTGAAGACGTTGAGGGTGGCGGCGGTGACCGTGGTCCGGGTGTCCGGCTTGATGATCCTCAGCCGGCCGTCCCGTTCGAGGTAGAAGACCCGACCGTCCGGCGCGATGTCCAGCTCCATCGGGTTGTTGGTGTTGCTGTCCAGGGTCACCTTCTCGAAACCGCTGGTCTGTGCCGCGCCGCAGTCGGCGGCGACCACCCCGGCCGCGGTCTGGATGCCGCCGAGCAGGTGGGCCCGGAACTGGGCGTCGGCGTACGACTCGTTGGTGTGGCCGCCGCCGGTGTACCAGGACCGGCCGCCGTCGTACGCCTTGCACCAGGCGGTCGGGTGGTCGGCGCCCATCGCGCCCGAGCCGGGGGTGTACGTGCTCTCGTCGAGGCTGGCCAGCACGTGTGCCGAGCCACGGGGGTTGGTGCGGAAGTTGTACCACTCGTCGAACCGGCTCCAGCGCGCCGGCAGGGTGGCGGTGGACGGGTGGGCCGGGTCCTCCACCTTGACCGTCGCCTGCTGGTTGGCCGGGTGCGAGGCGAAGTACGCGCCGACCAGGTTGCCGTACCAGGACCAGTCGTATTCGGTGTCGGCGGCGGCGTGGATGCCGACGTAGCCGCCACCGGCACGGATGTAGCGCTCGAAGGCCGCCTGCTGGGCCGGGTCGAGCACGTCGCCGGTGGTGGAGAGCCAGACGACGGCCCGGTAGCGGGCCAGGTTGGCGTCGGTGAAGGCGGTGGCGTCCTCGGTCGCGTCGACGGTGAAGTCGTTGGCCGCGCCGAGTTGCTGGATCGCGGTGATCCCGGCCGGGATCGAGTCGTGGCGGAATCCGGCCGTCTTCGAGAACACCAGCACCGAGTACGCCGCCGCAACCTCGGCGGCCCGGTCCACCTGGGCGGCCGGTCCGGCCTGGGCGGCCTGGTCCACGTGGGCGGCCGGCGGCGGGGCGGCGGCGGCGGGCGGGGCGACCGTACCGAGGGTGGTGACGGCGGCGGTCGCGGCGGCGGTGACGCCGACGAGCAGCCGGGCGAGCCTGCGCGGGATCGGTGGGCGTGGGCGGCGGTGGGACCGGAACATTCGGGGTCTCCTTTCCCGGTTGCGGTACCGGGACAGGCGCCATCGGCTCGGCGAGACCGTGGTGCCATGGCGGTGCCCGCATCGGGTCTTCGGCGAGGACCGCGACCACCCCCGCTGTACGGGTGTTGCGGTCATGTTTCGGCGATGTGTTGAGCGATAGATTAACCCCGATGCCTGCAAGAATCCATCGGAAGCTAGAAATATTTCGACTAACCCGTGCCCGCTTCTCGCCGAGGAGCACGACGAGCAGCCCGCCGACCCGGCACGACCCCCGTTGTCGAAGATCGACAGGCGGCGGCTGGTCCCGGATCGGCGGGCTGCGACGCTACGTAGCCGGCGCTACGAAGCCGGCGCTACGGCGCTACGGCGACGGAGCGGCGGGTCAGCGGATGACGCGACAGACGAGCGCGTCGGAGACACCACGGAAGGCACTCATTACCACGTCGGTGGTGAGGTGCTTGCAGGCGAGGTACGGGTCACCCGAGCCGACGTACTGGAGGGTGGTGCCGGCGGAGCCGGTGTAGCAGCGCAGCCCCCCGCTCTCGTAGAAGCCGATCCAGGCGGAGCTGTACCTGGAGTGACAGTAGTCGCCGATCGACAGCGGACCGAAGGGGATGTCGACGGTGGCAGCCTGGGCGGGCGTGGCAGAAGCCATGGTGGCGGCGACCGCCACCACGAGGGCGGCGACGAGGGTACGGACACGACGGCGCATGGGCTCTCCCGGAGTGAGGGCTCGACATGGACTGCGGTGCACCGGCGGCCGCCGCCTCGATTGTTCATTAGGAAGCTTTCCTAATCAATGTCTGTCCCATCGCTCCGATCCGCTCCTGCCTGACCCGCCGGCCCGGCCCGCACCACTTGTCGAGTTGTCCTGCGGAACCACCGCCTGCTGGCCGATGCTGGGCAGGACGGACTCCGGGAACCCGAAGGGAGAGCCGTTTGGCGACGTACGCGTACCGCTGCCCGTACCACGGCGACTTCGAGACGCGGTTCCCGATCGGCACCGCCGAGCGGACCGTCCGGTGCGCGACCTGCCGGAGCGCCTCGCCCCGGGTGTTCACGCCACCGCTGGTCAACGCCACGCCCCGGCCACTGGCCGCCGCTGTCGACCGGGCCGGACGGAGCGCGGAGACCCCCGAGGTGGTGACCCGGATTCCCGGCCGACCACCGCAGCCCGGTACGGGCCGAGCCACCACCCGGCCCGCCGACCCGGCCCGGCTCCGCCTGCCCCGACCCTGACCCGACCAGCCGGCCCGGACGTACGACACCGGCCGGACCGACCACGCGACACCTGCCCGGACGCGCTCCGGGTGAAGGGGACCCACGATGCCCGAAGTCATCTTTCCGCTCGACTCAGCCAAGAGGTTCGCCGACCAGGAGAAGGTCGGCCACAACAGGTGGCACCCGGACATCCCGCCGGTGGCGACCGTCCGCCCCGGCCAGACGTTCCGGGTCTACTGCCGCGAGTGGTTCGACGGCGCGATCCACAACGACGACTCGGCCGAGGACGTCCGGGATGCGCCACTGACCACGGTGCACGCGCTCAGTGGACCGTTCGCGGTGCGGGGCGCCGAGCCCGGCGACCTGTTGATCGTGGACATCCTGGACGTCGGCCCGCTGCCGCAGGAGGACTCCGGACCGCTCGCCGGCCAGGGCTGGGGCTACACCGGCATCTTCGCCAAGCAGAACGGTGGCGGGTTCCTCACCGACCAGTTCCCGGACGCGTACAAGGCGATCTGGGACTTCAGCGGGCAGCGGGCGACCTCGCGGCACATCCCGGGGGTCTCCTTCACCGGCATCACCCACCCGGGGATGATGGGCACCGCGCCCTCCGCCGAACTGCTGGCCAGGTGGAACGCGAGGGAGGGGGCGCTGCGGGCGACCGACCCGGACCGGGTGCCGCCGCTGGCGCTGCCACCGGAACCGCAGGACGCGATCCTGGGCTCGCTGACCGGGGCCGACTTCGACCGGGTGGCGGCCGAGGCGGCGCGTACGGCACCGCCCCGGGAGAACGGCGGCAACCAGGACATCAAGAACCTGACCAAGGGGACCCGGGTCTTCTATCCGGTCTTCGTCCCGGGCGGCAACCTCTCCGTCGGCGACCTGCACTTCTCCCAGGGCGACGGCGAGATCACCTTCTGCGGCGCGATCGAGATGGGCGGGATCCTGGACCTGCACGTCGACCTGATCAAGGGCGGGATGCAGACGTACGGCGTCGGCGAGAACGCGATCTTCATGCCCGGCAACGTCAGCCCGCAGTACAGCGAGTGGCTCGCCTTCTCCGGCACCTCGGTCACGCTCGACGGCGAGCAGCGTTACCTGGACTCGCAGCTTGCGTTCCAGCGTGCCTGCCTGCACGCCATCGACTACCTGACCCGGTTCGGCTACACCCCGGAGCAGGCGTACCTGATCCTCGGCGCGGCCCCGATCGAGGGACGCTTCTCCGGCGTGGTCGACATCCCGAACTCCTGCGCCACGGTGTACCTGCCAACCGCGATCTTCGACTTCGACGTACGGCCGTCGTCGGACGGCCCGCGCAGGATCGACCCGGGCAGGGGCGCCCCCAAGGCCAGTTTCTGACGGTGGGCGTACCCGGTTCGGCTCGGACCGCCCCCGACGCGGCCTGGGCTACCGGGGTTTGCGGCCGCGCCGGGAGCGCGGTGTGGGCGTCCCCGCCGCTGCGGCCCTCCGGCTGACCGGAAGCACCGCCCGGCCGGGTGGCGGCGCCGGGAACGACCAGTGCGGCGGTCGGCCCAGCGCCGCCGGCAGCCGGGTGGCGTCGTCGCCGATGGCGGCGTTGACCTGGAACTGGGTCAGGAAGATGCCGCCGCGCAGGTCGGCCCCGCGCAGGTCGGCCGCCCGCAGGTCGGCCCCGATGAGGTCGGCCATCCGCAGGTCCGCGCCACGCAGGTCGGCCCCGATCAGGTACGCGCCCCGCAGGTTCGCGCCGCGCAGGTCGGCACCGCGCAGCCTCGCCCCGACGAGGTCGGCGCCCCGACGGTCGACCCGCCGGTCGCCGACCCCGGCCCGGACCAGCTCGCTGACCCGGGTCAGCAGCACGTCGACGGCCTGCCGGTGCGCCGGTACGTCGAGGTCGAGCAGGGCCTCCGGGCCCAGTCGGGTGAGCTCTTCGGTCCGCTCCAGCGCGGCGGAGATCTCGCCCCGGATCGGGCGGGCCGGTGCCAGCTCCAGCGCCTCGGTCAGATACCAGAGCAGTTCGTGCAGTTGGCGCATGACGCCGAAGACGTCGAACATGCGGGCCACGTCGCCCGGCGCCTGCCGCCAGTCCACGCCCCGGTAGGTGACCTGTGCGACCTTCTGCCCCGCGCCGAGACAGTCGAAGACGGTGCACCCGGCGAAGCCCTGCCGTCGCAGGTCGCGGTGGATGCCGCAGCGGAAGTCCGAGCCGAGGTTCGGGCAGGCGTGCCCGGCCGCCTTGTCGATCGCGAAGTCGGCCGAGGCGGCGAAGGCCGGCGCGACACAGCAGAGCCCGAAGCAGCTCGCGCAGTCGGCCCGCAGGCCGGAGCGATCGGTCACGGGGCGATCGGTGCCGGGGTGGGCGGTCACGGAGCGATCGGTCACGGGGTGGGCGCCCGGGTCGGGGCTAGGCGGGTCATCGGAGCCAGGCGCGGTCAAAGGAGACATCTCCAGGTCGGTGCCGACGGGCGGGTGCAGCCTATCCCGCTCCTGACCAGCGCGGACGCGCTGCCGCACGGCCGGGGTCGGCCCGCCGGGGTCGGCCCGCCGGGGTCGGCCCGCCGGGGTCGGCCCGCCGGGGTCGGCCCGCCGGGCGGAACGGGGTCAGAGGGCGTGGTACATCACGTGCAGGCCGACGCGGCCCAGGGTCGGGTGGGCGAAGGCGCCCGGCACCGTACCGACCACCTCGAAGCCGTGCCGACGGTACAACTCGACGGCGGTGCTGTTGGATTCGACGACCGCGTTGAACTGCATCCCGGCGTAGCCGCGCTCGCGCGCCCAGTCGAGCGCGTACCGGCAGAGGGCGGTGCCGACGCCGCGTCCCCGGGCGTCGGCCGCCACCATGAAGCTGGCGGTCGAGACGTGCGCGCCGGGTCCGGGGCGGTTCGTTCCCATCTTCGCGGTGCCGAGCACCCGGTCCCCGTCCACCGCGACCACGGTCAGGCCGGGCGGGGACTCCACCCACACGCCCCGTGACTGCGCCTCGGTCATCCCGGGGTCGTACGGGAACGTCTCCTGCGCCCGGACGATCTCCCGCACGATCGGCCACACCTCGGGCCAGTCCCGGTCGACAAACTCTCGGATCAGCACCGCCGGACGGTAGCGCCGCTCCCCGAGAACGGACAACCGATTTGTCCTTGTCCCGGGCCGGCCCGGTCAGCCGTCGAACACGCCCTGCCGGCGACGTCGACGGCGGCCGGTTGGGCGACGCTGGCCGCGCCGGCTGCCCACCACCAGGGCGACCACGGTCACCAGCGCCGCGACGACAAAGGCCGCGAGCAGGCCGACGCCGACGGTCGGCGAGATCCCGTCGAGCCACGGGATCGTACGGGCACCGCCCCGCGCGCTGGCGCCGATCGCCGAGCCGTCCCCGGCCCGCTCCGTCGACGGGGAGGCGGAGGCCCGGAGCGTCTCGCCGGGCTCGACCAGCCGGCCGACCGACGTGTCGCGGGGCAGGGCGAAACCCCAGTCGAGCAGTGCGGCGCCCTGTTGCCACCCCCGGAGCGGCCGGGCCTCGGCCCCGAGCAGGGTGACCACCAGCCGCCGGCCGTCGCGCTCGGCCGCGCCGACGTAGGTGTGCCGAGCCAGGTCGGTGAACCCGGTCTTGCCGCCGATGGCGCCGGGGTAACGGAAGATCAGGGTGTTGTCGTTCTGGATCTGGAAGCCCTTCTTGGGCGGCTGGGCCGGGATCTGGGTCCGTTCGGTCAGCTCGTAACGCCGGAACGTCTCCTGGGCGAAGCAGGCGCGGGCGATCAGTGCCAGGTCGTACGCGCTGGTGAACTGCCCGGGTGCGTCCAGGCCGGAGGGCGTCACCGCGTGCGTCTGGAGCGCGCCGAGTTGCCGCGCCTGCTCGTTCATGGCGGCGATGGTGCCGTCCACGCCCTCGGACCCACCGGCCAGCCGGGCGAGTACGTTCGCCGCGTCGTTGCCCGAGTTGAGCAACAGTCCCAGCCAGATGGTCTCGATCGGGTACCGGCCGTTGAGCAGCAGGCCCACGGCGGAACTGCCGGGTTCGAAGTCGAGGTCGGCACGGGTGATCGTGACAACCTGTTTCGGGTCGAGCTTCGGCAGCACGGTCGCGGTGAGCAGGAGCTTCTGCACGCTCGCCGGGGTGGCGTACTCGTGCGGACCGCAGCCGCCGAGGACGGCACCGGTGTCGAGGTCCGCGACCAGCCACGAGGTCGCGGAGACGCCCGGCGGCTTGGCCGTGCCCGGCGCGACGACCAGTCCCGACGAGGCGAGTGCCGGACCGCCGACAGCGCGTTCGGCCGGGTCGTCGGCGGGAGCCTTGGGGCGTGCCGGCGACGTCGGGCGCGGCACCGGCGGACTGGGCACCGGACAGGGGACCGGCGGTGCGGTGGGGGACGCGGTGGCCGTACCTGCCGTCGCCGCCCCGGCCACGCCCGCCGGGAGAACCGTCGTGGCCGGCATGCTGATCGCGACAGCGGTCAGCGCGCCGAGAAGACGCCGGACCATCATGAGCGCCAACCTCTCATGGGCTAGCAGAATAACCGGGATCATTCGCCCATGCTCGGGAGCCCCCGGCCGATCCGGTCATATCGTGTGCGCCCGCGACCGAGGCACTGCCCGGCGGGCGGGAGAGACGACCGGTGGCCGCGATCGCGCTGGCAGGGGCGGGAGCTTTCACTTCGGGTGTCACAAGATTGACAGTCCTCCACACCAGAGCGTCGCGGCAATCACCGGCTGGCCTGGACGTGCAGCCAGTTATAGTTCGCGGAGATTCCGCTACGCAGTCGACCAGCAGCGCACTGTGACCGGGAGGTGGTGACGTCGCCCATCTCGACCGGGTCCAGGGTGATCGCCCGCTGGTCGGAGAAGGAGTGCCCATGCCGCCGTCAGCGTCCCAACTCTTCCACCGGATCACGACGTCGGAGCGGCCCACCGACAGCAGGATCATCATGCGCCGGGCGGTGGTGCTCGGCGGAAGCATCGCCGGGCTGATGGCGGCCCGGGTGCTCAGCGAGCATGCCGAAGAGGTCCTGATCATCGAGCGGGACGGCTCTGAAGTGGACCACGGCCCGCGCCGGGGGGTACCGCAGGGCAGCCAGGTGCACGCGCTGCTGACGGCGGGGCAGACACAGTTGGAACGCTGGTTCCCCGGCTTCACCGAGCAGGCGTTCGAAGCGGGCGCGCCGCCACCGACCGGCGGTACGGGCAAGGTCTTCATCAACGGCGTACGTCGCACCGCGCCGATGTCCGGTCCACAGTTGCCGGGACTCATCACCACCCGCCCCTTCCTCGAGGCGCTGGTACGTCGCCGGACCCTGGCGATCGACAACATCACCCTGGTCACCGGCCGGTCCGACGGCCTGGTCTTCGACGGTCCCCGGGTCAGCGGCGCCCGCTACCTCCCGGTCGGAGCCACCGAGCCGCTGACCGTCGACGCGGATCTGGTGGTCGACGCCATGGGGCGTTCCAGCCGACTCGGCGACTGGCTCGCCCGAGCCGGCTGGCCCCGACCGCCGACGCGTCGGATGGCGATCAAGCTCAACTACGCCACCGCGCTGTTCAAACGCGACGAGCAGGTGAGCGACGCCTGGGTGGCGGTCGCCCAGACCACACCGGGCCCCGGCCGGGTCGCCCGGATCGGCGGGATCAACTCGGTCGAGGGCGACCGGTGGATCATGCTGGTCGCCGGCTACGACGACGACCGGCCCAGCCGCGACCCGGACGACTTCACCGCCCGCTGCCGTGACCACTTCCCCGACGACTTCCGCCGGATCGCGGAGCACGGCCAGATGATCGGCGACGTGGCCACGTACCACCAGGCCGACAGCCGGCGACGCGACTTCCACGAACTCGACCGGTTCCCCGCCGGGCTGGTCGTCACCGGGGACGCGGTCGCCTCCTTCAACCCCATCTACGGCCAGGGCATGACGTCGGCCATGCTGCACGCCTCCTGCCTGTCGGCGTACCTGCGCTCCGGTCCGGCGCCGCACACCGAGCCGGCCCACGCCTACTTCGCCCAGGTCCGGGTCATCGTGGACGCGGCCTGGCGGATCTCCACCTTCGCCGACCTCGAACTGCCGCACGTCGTCGGCCCGTACCCACGCGGGTACAGGCTGATCAGGTGGTTCAGCAACCTGCTCTTCCAGGTGTCGATGACCGACGGGGTGACCAACGACCGGTTGGCCATGGTGACCGGGATGGTCGAGCATCCGTCCGCCCTCGCCCGGCCGAGCACCCTGGCCCGCGCCCTGCGACTGCGTCTGCTCGGCGCCCTCCGCTGACCCCCGACGAGCGGCGACCGGCGGCGGTCACCGCTCAGGGCGTACGGCGACCGTAGGCTCCGGCGGCGAGCGCGACACCCACGGCGGCCAGACCGACCTGGAGCGCGAGTTCGATCCAGTCCGGTCCACGGGTGTCCGCGACGTCGAGGGCACCGGCGACGATCGTGCCGAGCAGGGCGGCGAGGATGCCGATGACCAGGGTGAGCCAGATCGGGATGCTCTGCTTGCCGGGTACGACGAGGCGCCCGAGCGCGCCGATGACGAGGCCGATGACGAGGGCGGTGAAGATGCCACTGATCTCCATGTCGGTCCTTCCCTTCATTGTCTGCCGCGCGGTTCTACCCACCCGGCGGGCCGTCTCAATCCCCAGTGTGACCTCGCCGTCGACGGGAGAGTAGGAGTCCGTCGATGCGTAATATGAGCGGAGTCGTGCGGCGACCCTCGGGCGACCGGACGTACCCGGCGACACCGGCTACCTTTGTGGCTCCGACCGGTCGGTTGAGGGAAGGCGTCGCGGCGTGGGTGGTTACGGGTTCCAGGTGGCACTGGTGGCGGTGCTGGTGCTGGTCAACGCGGTCTTCTCGGGCAGCGAGATGGCACTGGTGTCGCTGCGCGAGAGCCAGTTGCAGCGACTGGAGCGGGCGTCGCGTACGGGGCGGGTGCTGGCCCGGCTCGCCCGGGACCCGAACCGGTTCCTGGCCACCATCCAGATCGGCATCACCCTGGCCGGTTTCCTCGCCTCCGCCGCGGCGGCCGTGTCACTCTCCGCACCGCTGGTCGGGCCGCTCGGCTTTCTCGGCTCGGCGGCCGAGCCGGTGGCGATCGTGCTGGTCACGATCCTGCTGACCTTCCTCACCCTGGTCTTCGGCGAGCTGGCCCCGAAGCGGGTCGCGATGCAGCGTACCGAGGGCTGGGCCCTGCTGGTCGCCCGCCCGCTGGACATGCTCTCGACCTTCTCCCGGCCGGCGGTCTGGCTGCTCAGCCGGGCCACGAACACCGTCGTACGGCTGACCGGCGCCGACCCCGACGGCGGCCGGGAGGAGGTCACCCCCGAGGAACTGCGCGACATGGTCGCCTCCCAGCCCAGCCTGACCGCCGAACACCGGACCATCATCAGCGGCGCGTTCGAGGTGGCCGACCGGATCCTGCGGGAGATCCTCGTCCCCCGGGGCGAGGTCGTCACGCTCCGGTCGGACCTGGCCACCGCCGAGGGGTTGCAGCGACTCGCCCGGTCCGGGCACTCGCGTGCGCCGGTGGTGACCCGCGCCGGCCTGGACAACGTGGTCGGCGTGGTGCACCTGCGTGATCTGCTCGACGGCGTCGGCACGGTCGGCGACCACGTCTCCGAGCCGCTGTTCATGCCGGAGACCCTCGGCGTCACCGACGCGATCCGGCAGATGCGCCAGCAGCGGCAGCAGTTCGCGCTGGTGGTGGACGAGCGTGGGTCGATCGACGGGATCGTCACCATGGAGGACCTGATCGAGGAGATCGTCGGGGAGATCTACGACGAGACCGACCGGGACGTCCAGGCGGTGGTCCGCGAGCCCGGCGGCACCATGTTGCTCTCCGGCACCTTCCCGATCCACGACCTGCCGGACATCGGGCTCGACCTGGACGAGGCCGACGACGGCGACTACACCACCATCGCCGGGCTGCTGCTCGCCCGCCTCGGCCACATCCCGACCGCGCCGGGCGAGACGGTCGAGGTGCCCGCGTTCAGCGCCGAGGTCGTCGAGATCACCGGGCACGCGATCACGAAGGTGCGGCTGCGTCCCCGGGCGGCCGACCCGTCCGAGGTCGACGAACCGGACCCGGCGGAGGCCAGGACCAGGCCCTGACCGCTACTACCCCGGCGCACCGCCGACCGGTCCGGTCAGCCGAGCACGAAGCTCACCAGGCCCGACCGTACGCCGTTGACCTGGACCTCGATCGCGTGTTCGCCGGGGTAGTAGCGGCGGGTGCTGATCGGCCGGAAGGAGTGCCGGCGGGTGATCGTCAACCGCTCCCCCGCCGGCACCACCCTGGTAGCCAGCTTGAAGACCTTCGGCGCCAGCCGACCGTCGGCCCTGCGGTGGTGGACCACGTAGTCGATCACCAGGTTGGCGTCCCGCTCCCCCTCGTTGGCGACGACCACCTCGAAGGCGAGTTCACCGCCGGGTCGCACGGCGGCCTCGGCCAGGTGCGGTCCGGAGACCGCCACCCCGGCCGGCGGCGGGAAGCCGAGCAGCGCCAGGGCGCCCGGGTGCGCGGCCTTGACCAGGGTACGCATCGCGTGGCGGACCAGGCGCGGCGTGGTCGGCTCGGGGTCCGCGAGCCACCGGGCCGCGGTGTCGACGGCGAGATCGGCATCGAGCCGGCTGACGTCGTTGAGATGGTTCGCCACCGACCGCCGCACGTACTCCTCGTTGTCGCGGTAGAGCGCGTCGAGGATCGGTTGGGTGGCGTCCGGTCGCCGTTTCAGGGCCGCGACCTGCTTGGCCCAGGGCAGCCGGGGTCGGGTGCCCTCGCTGGCCAGCCGGCGCACGTGCGCGTCCGGGTCGCTGGTCCAGCCGGCCACGGTTGCCAGGGTCCGGTCCAGGTCGGCGTTGAGGAACGCACGCAGGGCAAACTCCCCCGTCAGCCGGCCGGTGAGCGCGGCGAGCAAGCCGAGCCCGGCCTCGAAGTCGCCGGCCTCCGAACGGTCCCGCGGCTTCTGCTCGACCGGGCCGCCACGCGGGTGGGGCCCGCCGAGCGCGAGCACCGCGACCGCCTCGGTGACCGGCCAGATCATCCAGCCGGTGAAGGCCGGGTCGCCGAGGGCGGCTTCGACGATCGCGGCGGCGCCCGGGTGGTCGCCGGGCAGGTCGGCCAGGAGGGCGTCCCGGATGGCCTGGGCCCGTTCGCTCAGCGAGAGACCGGCCAGGGCGGTCCCGCTCGCGGCGACGGTCTCCCAGGTGCGGTCCGGCGCGGCGGCGGTGAGGACACCTACGAGTCCCGCCACCGTCCTGGTACTGATGAGCTCGTCAGCGGTGGGCATGGCCGTCCTCGTGCTGGTCGCGAATATCGCCTGATCTCTGGCCGCGCGAGCATGTCACGGGGCTACGACATTCCGGCGGCACGGCTCAGGCACTCGTCAGGATGACGAGTTGCCGGGTCGCCCGGGTCATCGCGACGTAGCGGTCCACCGCCCCCTCGACGCCCTCGCCGAAGGACTCCGGGTCCACGAGGACAACCAGGTCGAACTCGAGGCCCTTCGACAGTTCCGGCGGCAGTGACCGGACCCGGGGCGTGGCTCGGAAGGTCGGATCGCCGATGACGCAGGCGATCCCCTCGGCATTCGCGGCGAGCCAGGCGTCGACGATCGCGCCCAGGTCCGAGACGGATCCGTGTACGACGGGGACACCCGTACCCCGGATGGACGTCGGCACGTTGGCGTCGGGGAGCACGGCCCGGATGACCGGCTCGGCCTCCGTCATGATCTCCGACGGGGTCCGGTAGTTGATGCTCAGGGAGGCGAGGTTCACCTGGTCGAGCCCGACCCGCCCGAGCCGCTCCCGCCACGACTCGGTGAACCCGTGCCGGGCCTGGGCCCGGTCCCCGACGATGGTGAAGCTCCGGGACGGGCAGCGCAGCAGCAGCATCTGCCACTGCGCGTCGGTCAGCTCCTGGGCCTCGTCGACGACAACGTGGGCGAACGGGCCGGCGTACCGGTCGGGGTTGGTGTCGGGCGGTGGGGTGTCGACCACCAGGTCGTCCCGGATGTCCACGACCCGGCCGGTGTCCGGGTCGATCCGCTGTCCCCGCAGCATCGTCGTCGCGCCCTCCATGTCGTGCTCGGCGGCGAGCATGTCGTCGACGACCCGGGACATCTGCTCCCGCTCGGCGGCGATCGCGGCGTTGTGCCGCTGGAGACGTCGGGACGCCTCCGGGTCGCCGACCCGTTGCCGTGCCGCGTCCAGGATCGGCAGGTCGGAAACCGTCCAGGCCCGGGCGTCGGCGCGCTGGAGCCGGCGGATCTCGTCGGGGCCGAGCCAGGGCGCGCACCTGCGCAGGTAGGCGGGGACCGACCAGAGGTCTCCGACAAGATCGGCGGGTTCGAGCAGCGGCCACGCCCGGTTGAAGGCCGTACGCAGCTCCCGGTCCCGCGCCAACGTCGCGCGGAGCAGGTCGGTCGGTTCGTCGCCGTCGTGCTTCTCCACCAGGATCGTGAGCAGTTCCTCCCAGATCTGGTCGCGCGCCTCGTTGTGCGGGGTGCCGGGTGCCGGCGCCTCGAACGCCTGGGCCCAGTCGTCGGCGTCCAGCCGGATCTCGGCCCAGTCGACCGTCACCGTCATCGCCTCGGTCGGTGGCTCCTCGTAGAACCTGACGGCCTCCTCGACCGCCCGTACCAACTCCGCGGACGACTTCAGGCGGGCCACCTCCGGGTCCTTCTCGACCGTCGCGGCGGCTCCCTCGGGGACGAGGTCGCGCAGGGTGCAGGTCCGTACGTCCTCCTCGCCGAGGCTGGGCAGCACGTCGGCGACGTACGCGAGGTAGGGCTCGTGCGGACCGATGAACAGCACCCCGCCACGGCGGTGACCGAGGCGGGGGTCGGAGTAGAGGAGGTAGGCGGTGCGGTGCAGCGCGACGACGGTCTTGCCGGTACCGGGACCGCCGTCGACGACGAGGGCGCCCCGGGAGCCGGCCCGGATGATTGCGTCCTGGTCCGCCTGGATCGTGCCGAGCACGTCGCGCATCCGGGCCGACCGGTTGCCGCCGAGGCTGACGATGAAGGCGGACTGGTCGTCCAGCGCGGCGTGCCCCTCGAATCCGTCGGGGGTGAACACCTCGTCCCAGTAGTCGGTGATCCGACCGCTGGTCCAGCGGTATCTGCGGCGGCTCGTCAGGCCCATCGGGTTGGCGTGGGTCGCCCCGAAGAACGGCTCGGCCGCCGGGGAGCGCCAGTCGAGCAGGAGCTGACGACCGGTGTCGTCGCTGAGGCCGAGTCGTCCGACGTACACGGGTTCGGGGTTGTCCGGGTGGACGATGTGCCCGAGGCAGAGGTCAACCCCGTAGCGACGCAGGGCACGCAGGCGGGCGGTGAGCCGGTGGATCTCCAGGTCCCGGTTCATCGCCTGCTGGCCGACGCCGCCGGGTGCCCTGCGCTCGGCGTCGAGGCGGTCGGAGAGGTCGGCGAGCAACCGGTCGAGGCTCTCCGCGATGGCCGCGAAGTGCCGCTCGTCGCCGGCGATCAGCGTCGGGTCGGCCTTCGGCGAAAGGTTCTCGGGAAGCTCGAAAACGCCGTTCGTCATGGAATTCAATTCGTCAGCTCCGATCGGAGGTCGCGTGCGCCCATTGCCCGGGACGAGATGCCCGCGCCACCGGTCGCGACTCCCATTTCCGCAGGTCCTGGCCTCGGCCGACGATTCTGCGGCATGACCCCGGTCTTGCCGCAAGCCCCCCTGTGCGCTATAAATTAGAAAGGGACAGGAGTGGGTCTCCTCCTTTTCCCGACTTTCCGGGGCGCGAGCCGCCCCGTTCCCGGCACACCGAGCGGTTCCAAGGACACCAACCGGTCCCAGGACACCGACCGGTCCGCCCCGCCGCAAACGCCCAGCTCACGATCTTGTACATCTACTGTCCCTGATGTAACTACCTGCGTGTCATCTCACTTTCTCCACCTCGGCCCTGGGCGTTCACGCACGACACCCAGGGTTGTCGACCATGAGAAGGCTCAGTCGCCGCACCATCGTCCTGGGTGGACTTGCCACCGCCGGTACGGTGGTCGCCCCCTGGCACGCTGCCCAGGCCGCCGTACCGTTCCCGTTCAAGTTGGGGGTGGCCTCGGGCGAACCCGCACCCGACAGCGTCGTCCTCTGGACCCGTCTGGCCCCGTCGCCACTCAACGCCGACGGGCAGGGCGGCATGGCCAACGCCGACGTGACCGTCGAGTGGCAGGTGTCGCCGAACGAGCGGTTCACCTCGCTGGTCGCCTCCGGCTCGGTGGTCGCCCGCTACGCCGACGCGCACTCCGTACACGTGGTGGCCGGCGGGCTGGCCGCCGACGCGGACTACTACTACCGGTTCCGCGCCCAGGGCCACATCTCGCCGGTCGGACGTACCCGTACCGCACCGGCGGTCGGCACCTTCGGCCGTGACCTGGTGATGGCCTTCGCCTCCTGCGCGCACTACGAGTCGGGCTACTACACCGCCTACCGGCGGATCGCCGAGGACAACCCCGGACTCGTCCTGCACCTGGGCGACTACATCTACGAGGGCGGCGCGACCGCCGGGGCGGTACGCGAGCACGTCGGCGCCGAGATCGTCTCGCTGGCCGACTACCGCCGCCGCTACGCCCAGTACAAGTCCGACCCGGACCTACAGGCCGCGCACGCCGCCGCGCCGTGGCTGGTGGTGCCGGACGACCACGAGGTGGAAAACAACTACGCCAACATGGTCCGGGCCAACAACAGCCCGGCGCTGACCACCGCGCAGTGGACCGCGCGCCGTACCGCCGCCTACCGCGCGTACTACGAGAACATGCCGCTGCGGCCCAGCTCCGCGCCGAGCGGCAACGCCATCTCGCTGTTCCGCCGGGTCCGCTGGGGTCAGCTCGCCACCTTCCACATGCTCGACACCCGTCAGTTCCGCGACGACCAGGCCAGCGGCGACGGCTGGAAGGTCTCCACCGACGCCGACCTGCCCTCGCGCAGCCTGACCGGCGCCGCCCAGGAGACCTGGCTGCTCGACGGCCTGGCCCAGCACTACGGCACCTGGGACATCCTGGGCCAGCAGGTCTTCTTCGCCCGGCAGCTCGACGCCGCCGGGGCGGCCAACATGGACGCCTGGGACGGCTACCGCGCCTCGCGCTCCCGGATCCAGCAGGGCTGGCAGCAGCGGGGCGTACGGAACCCGCTGGTGCTCACCGGCGACGTGCACCGGGCCTGGGCCAACGACCTGAAGGCCGACTACGCCAGCTCGTCGTCGGCCACCATCGGCACCGAACTGGTCTGCACCTCGATCACCTCCGGCGGCAACGGCAGCGCCAGCACGACCATCCCGAACCAGTCGAACAACCCGCACCTGAAGTTCTCCTCCGACCGGCGGGGCTACGTGCGTACGACCATCAGTCCCAGCCAGGTCCGGGCCGACTTCCGCGCGGTGGCCTCGGTCACCGAGCACGGTGCCCCGGTCTCCACGGTCGGCTCGTTCGTCATCGTCGACGGCCAGCCCGGCCTGCGGCCCGCTTAGGAAGAGACCAACGACATGTCAGCCATCACCTCAATGATCGTCGCGTCGCTGCTCGCGGCGCCCGTGCCGAGCGACCTCGCCGCCGAGCCGGTGACCTGGTCGACCGCGAACAGTGTCGCCACCGGCGACCAGGACGGCCCGGCCGTCGCGGCCAACCGCAACGGGCGGGTCGCGGTGGTGTGGGAGGACGACCGGGACGACACCAACCCGGGCGACAACCTGCACTCGGAGATCTACCTGCGCGTGTTCAACAACGGCGCCGCCGTCTTCGAGACCAAGCTCTCCGCCGGTGGCACCAGCGGCGTCGCCTGGAAGCACATCAACCCGGACGTGGGCCTGGACGACAAGGGCAACGCGGTCGTGGTCTGGTCCGACGACCCGGACGGCAACGGCGTCTACAACGTGCCGTACCGGGTGGTGTCGCCGACCGGGGCGGTGCTCGCCTCGGGGCGGGCCAACGTCGACGCCGCCGGCCAGCAACTCGCACCGAAGGTCGCGGTCGACCCGGACGGCGTACCGAACAACGCGGCCGGGGTGGCCTTCACCGTGGTCTGGGAGGACGTGCAGGGGACCAACCCGGCGACGGTGAAGGCGGCCGGCTACACCAACCTCACCACCAAGGCGTACGAGGTGACGGCGAGCCAGACCACCGGTCAGCACCACCGGCCCGACGTGGCGGTCTCGGCCTCCGGCGAGGCGACCGTGGTCTGGGACGAGGACGGTGACAACAACGGCTCGTACAACATCGGCCTGACCCGGTTGGCCCGGGCGAACGGCGCGGTCACGCTCTCCCGCCGGACCGCCAACGTCACCAGCGCCGGACAGCAGGTACGCCCGGCGGTGGCGGCGAACTTCGCCGGTGACTTCACCGTCGCCTGGGAGTCCGACCACACCGGCACCCGTGGGGTGTGGACCCGTTCGTTCACCTCCGCCGGGGTGGCGCGGCACAACGAGGTCGAGACCTCCTCCGGCGCCGGGGCCGTCGCGCCCACCGTCGGTATCGACGACCAGGCCAACGTGGTGGTCGGCTGGACGGTGCAGGGGACCGATTCGGACGTACGGATCCGTGGTCTGAACGCCGACGGTACCGGCACCGGCCGGTTGGCCGCCCAGGTGTTCAGCCAGGTCGCCACCGGCCGTCAGGAGCAGCTTGCGGTGACCAGCTCGCCCTGGGGCGAGGTGGCCGCCAGCTACACCGACGACAACGACGGCAACCAGTTCGACCAGATCCTGCTGGGCGTGGGAGCGACCAACTCCTCCTGGTGACCCCCTCAGCGAAAGGAAGGGCCCCTTGTTAACGCATATGGTTAACAAGGGGCCCTTCCTTTCACCTGGGAGGCGGCGCTCGTCGGGGCCGGGGGACGCTTGCCTCGGTCGGGGCGCGCTCCCGTCGCCTGGTTCGCCCGTCGCCTGGTTCGTCCTCATCGCCCGGATGTGGGCGCTATGTTGCTGTGATGACCTACCTCGGAAGTGGTGATCCGGCCAGGCGGCGGACCGACTACCAACCCACCTGGATCAAGGATCTGGCCGACGACGTGACGATGGAGGGCGCGGTGCTCAACGGCATCGTGCACGGCGCCGAGGCGGTACGGACGCTGCTGGCCTACGCCCGGAGTCTGTACGAGTACCAGGAGTTCGTCTACGTCGGCGAGTACGGGGAGAACGGGTTCGTCGAGGACTACTCGTCCCGGATCCAGGGCCAGCCGGTCGCCAACATCGCCGTGGTCTACCGCAACGATCGGGGTCAGGCCCAGCACCTGGTCATGAACCACCGGCCACTACCGGCCGTGCTGCTGATCGGCCGGCTGATGGCGGAGAGGTTCAGGGACACGCCGTACGCCGATTTCTTCACCGTCACCGGTGGCAACCGACCCTGACCGCCGGGCGGCTACCCGGCGGATGCCGACCGCTGGGCGTCGGAGGCCCGCTGTCGCAGGGTCACCCGGATCACCCGGCGGGTCCACGGGCGGACCCGGATCGTCACCACGTCGCCGAGTTGGCACCGGTCGCCGATCTCGGCCGGCAGGATCCAGGCCCGGGTGTGGTCGGATTGGCCGTCGTCGAGGACCAGGTGGAAGTTGATCGGTCGGTTCGCGTTCGTACCCGAGCTGTCCTCGTCCACCCGGCTCTGCCAGATCTGGTGCCAGAGCACCCGGCCGGACGCGGTCTGCGGGGCGAACAGGTCGACCAGCACCCGTAACCCGAGATAGCCGGCGTAGCCGCAGAGGACCAGACCGACCAGGGCCAACGACCGGCTGACCGGGTCGGCCCCGACCAGGTGACCCAGGTCCATGGAGAGGCTGAAGGCCCAGCCGAGCATGCCGGCGAGGACGGCCCGGAAGGCGATCCAGCCGAGCGACTGGCCGTACCGGGGTTTGCCGCTCGGGTAGGTGACGTTGATCTGCCGCCACCGGCCGCCGTACGACGACCAGAGCCGGGACCGGTCGGCCATGCCGAGGTCGAGCACGGCGGAGGCGGTCCGGGTGACGCCGAGCGCCGCACCGTAGGCGAGGTACCGGTCCCAGGCCGCGACCGCCGAGGGCGGCAGGTCGGCGAACGAGTCGTGGTTGGCGAGCCAGTCGCGTACGCCGAGCCAGCGACCGGCGGCGGCCCGGCCGGCGGCGGTGTCACGCTCACCCCGGACCCCGCTGGCCAGGTTCCAGAACACGATCGCGGCGAACAGGAACAGGGCGAGCGCCAGGAACGGCGTCTCCATCCGGCGGGCGATGTAGTGCCCGGCACCGGCGGAGAACCCCACCGCGGCGAGCAGACCCCAGGCCCGGAGCGCCCGCACGGCGCTGCGGGAGTAACGCGGGCGGGACAGGCCGAGCCGCCGGGCGTCGTCGGTCACCGCGGTCGCCAGCCGGGCGGCCCAGTCGGCCGACCGGTCCGCGTCGGAGAAGCCGAGCGCGGTCAGTGGCACCAGGCCGTCGACCGCGCGTTCGACGACCCGGTCGAGGACCTGCCGCTCGTACGCGTTCAGGTCGGCGGCGTCGCGACCGGCGGGGTGGACGGTGGCGTGCCGTGGGTCGGGGCCGGGAGCGGGTGAAGCGGGAGTACCTCTTCACCGGCGCGCTACCGGCACCGGGCGTCACCTGCGCGGCGGACGACGACCCGTTCGCGTGACCGGCAACCGCACCTAGTGGTGGCCGGGCGGCTCTCCCCGCCCGGCCACCAGCCGGTCCGGCGGATTCGGGAGTCGTTTCACGTTCGGCCGCCGTGGGTACCTCCGGCCTCCGATGAAGCTGCCCACTCTGCACTCGACCCGGCTGCGCCGCGCGGCGCGGCTCCACTTCGGCTGGCGCGCGTTGCGCCCCGGCCAGCTCGCCGCGATGCGGGCGCTGTTGAAGCGACGCGACGCCCTCGTCGTGCTCCCCACCGGGGCCGGCAAGTCGGCCATCTACCAGGTGCCGGCGACGCTGCTACCCGGCCCGACCGTGGTGGTCTCCCCGCTGCTGGCGTTGCAGCAGGACCAGATCCGCAACCTCAACGAACGGGGCGAGGGCCGCCTGCGGGCGGTCCGGGTCAGCTCGGCCGAGACACCGAACCAGCAGGCGGCGGCGCTGCGCGAGATCGAGACGGGCGAGGCCCGTTTCCTGTTCATCACACCGGAGCAGCTCACCAACCCGGAGTGCCTGGCCAAGGTACGCGCGCTGGGTCCGGCCCTGGTCGCGGTCGACGAGGCGCACTGCATCTCGGCGTGGGGCCACGACTTCCGCCCCGACTACCTGGCACTCGGTCAACTGATCCGGGGACTGGGCCGACCGCCGGTGGTCGCGCTGACCGCGACCGCCTCTCCCCCGGTACGCGAGGACATCGTCGCCCGGCTCGGTCTGGACGACCCGCGTACGGTCGTCGCCGGCCTGGACCGGCCCAACCTCTTCCTCGAGGTGGCGCACTGCCCGGACGAGGACTACCGGTGGCGGCGGCTGCTCAGCCTGCTCGGCACGGACCAGCGCCCCGGCATCGTCTACGTGCCGACCCGGCGGGCCGCCGAGGAACTGGCCGCCCGACTCGTCGCCGCCGGTCACGACGCCGCGTTCTACCACGGCGGCATGCCGGCGGGTAAACGCAACGAACTGCACGAGCGGTTCCTCGACGACCAGGTGCCGATCATGGTGGCGACCTCGGCCTTCGGCATGGGCATCGACAAGCCCAACATCCGCTGGGTGGCGCACCTGGCGCTGCCCGACTCGCCGGACAGCTACCTACAGGAGATCGGCCGAGCCGGCCGGGACGGCGCCCCGGCGCACGCGCTGCTGCTCTGGCGGGCCGAGGACGTCGCCCTGCGGCGCTTCTTCACCGGCGGTACGCCCGACCTCGACGAGTTGGCCGAACTCGCGGCGGCACTGCGCTCCGGACCGACCAGCCGGGCCGAGCTACGAAAGCTGACCGGGTGGGGCCCGCGCAAGGTCGGCCAGCTCCTCGCCCTGCTGGAACGGGTCGGCGCGGCCGGTACGACGGGTTCGACCCAGCGCCTGACCAGCCCCCGGTACGCGCCCGACCCGGTGGCGGCGGCCCGAGCGGCGGTGGCCGAGGCGGAGCGGCAACAGGCGGTCCAGCGGTCCCGTACGGACATGATGCGGGCGTTCGCCGAGACCACCGGCTGCCGGAGCCAGTCCCTGCTGGCGTACTTCGGCGAGCAGCTCGACTCCCCGTGCGGACACTGCGACAGTTGCCACGCCGGCACCAGCACCGCCGGTGACGGGGCGAGCGGCCCGTTCCCGGTGCACAGCACCGTACGGCACGCCGAGTGGGGGCCGGGTCTGGTGCTGAGCTACGAGGACGACCGGATGACCGTCCTGTTCGACAATGTCGGATACAAGACGCTTTCCGTACCCGTGGTCAGCGAGCAGGGGCTGCTTACCGGGGTTGCCGGCCGGGACTCGTAGACTCCACGGATGGTTTCCCCGACCGAGCTGCGGTCCGCCACCGAACCGGTGACCCGGCCGGCGCCCGAGGCGTCCACACCGTTGCAGGTGCTCCGCCGGGTCTTCGGCTACGACGCCTTCCGGGGCAGCCAGCAGGAGATCATCGAGCAGGTGGTCGGCGGCGGGGACGCGCTGGTGCTGATGCCGACCGGCGGCGGCAAGTCGCTCTGCTACCAGATCCCGGCGCTGGTCCGCGACGGGGTGGCGGTGGTCGTCTCGCCGCTGATCGCGCTGATGCAGGACCAGGTGGACGCCCTGACCAACCTCGGGGTCCGGGCCGGCTTCCTCAACTCGACCCAGGACTTCGCCGCCCGTCGCCAGGTCGAGGCCGCCTTCCTCGCCGGTGAACTGGACCTGCTCTACCTGGCACCGGAGGCGCTCGGCTCCGGTGCCACCCTCGGGCTGCTGGACCGGGGTCGGATCGCGCTCTTCGCGATCGACGAGGCGCACTGCGTGGCGCAGTGGGGCCACGACTTCCGGCCGGACTACCTCGCCCTGTCGATGCTGCACGAGCGGTGGCCGGACGTACCCCGGATCGCCCTGACCGCGACCGCGACCCCGGCCACCCACGCCGAGATCGCGGCCCGGCTGAACCTGGAGAGCGCCCGCCACTTCGTGGCGAACTTCGACCGGCCCAACATCCAGTACCGGATCGTGGCGAAGCAGGAGCCGCGCCGGCAGTTGCTCGACCTGCTGCGCACCGAGCACCCCGGCGACGCCGGCATCGTCTACTGCCTCTCCCGCGCCTCGGTGGAGAAGACGGCGGAGTTCCTGGTCGGGCACGGCATCAACGCGCTGCCCTACCACGCGGGGCTGGACGCGGCCACCCGGGCGACCAACCAGAAGCGCTTCCTGCGCGAGGACGGGCTGGTCATGGTCGCCACGATCGCCTTCGGCATGGGGATCGACAAACCCGACGTACGCTTCGTCGCCCATCTCGACCTGCCCAAGTCGGTCGAGGGCTACTACCAGGAGACCGGCCGGGCCGGTCGCGACGGGTTGCCGTCGACCGCCTGGCTCGCGTACGGGCTCCAGGACGTGGTGCAGCAGCGCAAGATGATCGACAGCTCCGAGGGCGACCCGGCACACCGGCGGGTCCTCGCCGGGCACCTCGACGCCATGCTGGCCCTCTGCGAGACGGTCGAGTGCCGGCGGGTCGGGCTGCTCGCCTACTTCGGCCAGCAGGCGAGCGCCTGCGGCAACTGCGACACCTGCCTCACCCCGCCGGAGTCCTGGGACGCCACCGTGCCGGCCCAGAAGCTGCTCTCCACGGTGTTGCGGCTGCATCGCGAGCGCAACCAGAAGTTCGGCGCCGGCCAGTCGATCGACATCCTGCTCGGCAAGCCGACCGAGAAGGTCACCCAGCACGGCCACGACTCGCTGACCGTGTTCGGCATCGGGACCGAACTGCGCGAGGCCGAGTGGCGTGGGGTGGTCCGTCAACTGCTGGCCCAGGGTCTGCTCGCGGTGCAGGGCGAGTACGGCACCCTGGTGCTGACCGACGCCAGCGCGGAGGTGCTCGGCCGCCGACGTACGGTGATGATGCGGCGGGAGCCGGAGCGGACCTCGACGAGCCGGGCCACGAAGTCGCGTGGCGGTGCGGCGCAGGTGGTCCTGCCGCCGGCCGCCGAGCCGGTCTTCGAGCGGTTGCGCGCCTGGCGGGCCGCCACCGCGAAGGAACAGGGCGTCCCGGCGTACGTGATCTTCCACGACGCCACGCTGCGGCAGATCGCCACCGACCTGCCGTCCTCCCTGGCTGAACTCGGCAAGATCAGCGGGGTCGGGGAGAACAAGCTGGCCAAGTTCGGCCAGCACATCCTGGACACGCTCGCCCAGGAGTGACGCTCAGCCCAACCGATCCGCCATCCGACGCAGGTTCCACCGGCCGGCGCCGCCGCGCAGCACGGTCCGGGTGAGCGGGGCGACGTCGATTCGCCAGAACGAGGCGGGGGTCGCCGCGATCGCGTTCACCACCAGGGCGCGGATCACCATCGGGTGGGTGACCGCGATCACCGTGCCGGCGGTGCCGGGAAGTTCGCTCAGCCAGGCGCCGGTCCGGTCGAGCAGGTCGCCCAGGCTCTCCCCGCCGTGCGGGGCGGCGGTCGGATCGGTCAGCCAGGCCGCGACCGCCGCCGGCTCGTCGGCGGCGACGTCGTCGAGGGTGCGACCCGACCATCGACCGAGATCTCCGTCACGCAGCCCGTTGTCCATGGTGGGCGTCAGGCCCAGCGCGGCGGCGGTCTCCAGGCAGCGACGGCTCGGGGCGCAGCGCGCCGCGTCGTGCCGGGGCAGGGTGTCGGCGGCAGCCGTGGCGTCGGCCAGGCCGTGCCCGTCCAAGGGCTCGTCCAGCGGGAACGCGGCCCGGCGTACGGCCGAGGTCGAGGCGTGCGCGACCAGGATAAGTCGGGTTGTCACCGGCGCTGCCGACCCACCTTTCGCGACGTGGTGACGCGGGCGCGACACCGGTTGCCGTTACCCGCCGTCACCTGGCTGGCACCGGCCCACCAGGCCCGGGAAGCCGCAGGTTGACACCCTGGCGTCGCCGGCCGTAGCGTCCCGACCACGAGCGTGATGGTGGGAGGAAGCCGGTGTGAACCCGGCACGGTCGCGCCACTGTAACCGGTCGCCGCCGCGAGGCGGTTTCCGGAAGTCAGACCCTCCACCGTCACCGACACCACTATGGGACGCGTGATCCCGAGGAGGTTTGCCATGGCAACCGCATCCGCATCCGCTCTGCCGGCTCCGACCGCCGTACCGGCGCCGACGCCGATCCCGCTGCGCCAGATCCTGCCCTGGGCGATCTTCGGTGCCGTCCTGGCCGTCGTGCTGCTCTACTTCGTCGGCGCGGAGCAGGGTGTGACCTCGGTGTTCTCCGGGGAGACGGTGCACGAGTTCGTCCACGACGGGCGGCACCTGCTCGGTTTCCCCTGCCACTGACCGGCGAGCGGACACCCCCATGCTCTCCGCTCGAACACTGCTGATCCGTGGGATGCTGGTCGGCCTGGCCGCCGGTGTCGCCGCCTACCTCTTCGCCACCCTGTTCGGTGAGGGTCCGGTCGGACAGGCCATCGACTTCGAGTCCGCCCAGGGTGCGGCGGCCCACGCGGCGGCGCACGCCGCCGACGCCGGGGCACACACCGACGAAGCCGAGCCCGAACTGGTCAGCCGTCTCGTGCAGAGCACGATCGGGCTGGCCACCGCCGCACTGGTGTACGGGGTCGCGTTGGGCGGGCTGTTCGCGCTCGCCTTTGCGGTCGCGTACGGGCGGATCGGACGTTTCGGACCACGTGCCACCGCCGCACTTGTCGCCCTCGGCGGCTTCGTGACGGTGGCTCTCGTACCGTTCCTGAAATATCCGGCCAACCCGCCCGCCACCGGCAACCCGGACACGCTCGGCCAGCGGACCGTCCTGTACTTCCTCATGATCGTGATCGGGGTGGCCGCCGGGCTGCTCGCGGTGCGGTTCGGCCGGTGGCTCCACCCGCGCTACGGCGCCTGGAACGCCAGCCTGCTGGCGGTCGGTGCGTACGCGGTGTTCATCGCCGTCGTACAGCTCGCGCTGCCGACGATCAACGAGGTGCCCGACGGCTTCCCCGCCCTGGTGCTGTGGGAGTTCCGGCTCTCCTCGCTCGGCACCCAGTTCGTCACCTGGGCCACCCTCGGCCTGCTGTTCGGTGCCCTCACCGAACGCCGGGTCCGAGCCGACGCGAACCAAGGCAGGGTCACCGAACCGGCAACCGCCTAGCACCCTCACCCCGACCCCTCCGGACGGCGTCCGGGGCGGGAGGGGGCCCGTTGATCGTGAAGTTATCGCAGGCCCGCCACACGGACAGGGGCGATAACTTCATGATCAACACCTTTCGGCGGACCGGCGGGCGGACCGGCCCCGGCGGACCGGCCGGCGGACGGGTGCCGGTCAGCGTCCGGGGTGTACGGGGTTCGGGGTGTGTGGGAGTTTGCCCAGTTGGCGCCAGTCGGTCTCGGCCACGTCCACGCCGTAGTGCTTGGCGGCGACCTTGATGTTGGCGAAGGCCTGCTCCCGCTCGGCGTCGGTGACGCCCTGGACCTGGTCGAACCGGGCCACCGCGTTGCGTACGTGGGAGGCGTCGACCAGCGGCTCCTTGCGCTTCTCCGGGAACGCGTACGCGGTGTCCGGTAGATCCCGCTTCTGCTTGCTGCCGAGTGTGCCGTGCAGCTCGTACGGCTTCCAGGTGGTCTTCATGCCCTTCCCCTACCCGGGTGAGTGGGAAGTACACCCGCCGGGTGAATGGCATTCGCCCGGGCCGGGGAAGGGCATTCGGGCAGCTCAGTGGCTGCGGTGGTCGCCGCCGTCGGCGTCGGTGGGAAGCTTGCCCAGCACCGCGTTGACGATGTGGATCCGGGCGTTGACCGCGCGGTAGTCGACGCAGAGGGTGTCGGCCTGGTCGGCGACCCGGGCCATCGTCCCGGTGGCGACGACCTTGACCGAGGTGCCGTCCAGGGTGGTCACCGTGCCCGCCGCCGACAGCTCGGCGAGCGGGCGCGACCCGTCGACGATGTGCGCCCTGAGCAGTTCGCGCAGGTCGTCCTTACGCTCGATGAACAGCTTGTCGAGAGTGTCCTCGGAGAACTTGGCGGCGAAGGCGTCGTCGGTCGGCGCGAGGATGGTCAGGCCCTTCATGGACCGCAGTTCGGGTGCGAGCCCGGATGCCCGCAGGGCCGCCTCGAAACGGGTGAGCACCGGGATCCACTGCAACGCCACGTCGACCGGCTTGTCGGTGAGCGAGGCCGGGTTGCCCGGATCGGTCCCGGCGGGCAACACTTCGCAGAGGGGCCCGGAGACGCCCGCGCCCGCCGGACCGGCGGAGGCGGCCGTCGCGGCGGCCCGGTCCGCGCCGTCGGCACCGGTCGTCGTACAGCCGGCGGCGACAAAGGCCAGCAGCAGCGCGGTCCCGAGGGCAAGCCATGATCTACGGGTACGGCGGATCGCGGCGCGCCTCGGCACGGACGCGCCGGGGCGTCCCGACCCGGCACGGCGTCCCGACCCGGCCGGACGTCCGAGGGCAACGGGGCGTCCCGACCCGGCGGGACGTTCGGAGACGGCGGGACGTTCGGAGACGGCGGCGCGGACGGGGAGGGGGACGGCGGCGGGCGGTTCGCCGGGCGGGGCGGATGACTCGGACACGGTTTCCACAGCCCTTCGGATCCGGTCGTGCCGGCGGACCGGGCGCTGGGCCCGATCCGCCGGCACGGGGTTGCCGGTGGTTCTCAGTGCTCTTCCGGTCGCCGGGTCACAGCCCCGCGCACTGACCGGAACGGGGGCCCTGCACCGTGTTGCGGATGTTGAGGTTGACCGGTGCCGGGCTGTTGCCGGCGCAGCTCAACGGACCGTTGACGGTGTTGCCCGCCACCAGGGGAAGGTCGGCACCGGTGCCGTTGGCGGCGAGGCTCAGCGGGCCGGAGACCTGGACGTCGACCACGGCCACCGCACCGGTGGTGCCGGTGATGGAGACCGGTCCGCGCACCGTGCTGTCGGCCAGGAAGACCCCGGCCGCACCGGCGGCGCTGACCGGGCCGCTGATGGTGCTGCCGGTCGCGATCAGCGTGGCACCCGGACGGACCGTGACCGGACCGTTGACCGTGCCGTCGGCGAGGCAGGTGACACCGGAGACGACCAGCGGGCCGTTGTGCCGGACCGGGCCGGTCGGGTAGATCCGCTCACCGCCGACGAGTTCCTCGGCACCCTGCGCGTCGAGCAGCAGCGGGATCAGGCCCCGCTCCGGCTGGGCCAGCGGTACGACGTACCCGTCGGCGACCTTGACCACCTTCCAGCCGTGCGCCCGGATGCGCTGGGCGACCGTGAAGCCCACCCCGCCCGGACCATCGGTACGGGCGCCGTTGTACTGCTCCTCGGTGAGCTTGTACGCGCACGGCGGGTTGTCCAGGATCTGGTCCTCGGTCGGCGCGTTGGCCGGCGGCGGGCTCTCCCCCGGGTGCGGCGCCGGGTGGGCCGGGATCAGGTGCGAGCCCCGGAAGACGATCCGGCTGCTGTTCCCGCTCTGGAAGGTGATCGCCTCGGTCCGGGCCTGCTTGATCCCGTTGAGGTTCGCCCGGTGGTAGTCGAGGAACTCGTTGAAGGTCCACATCGCGGAGTACGTCTTGCGCCGCCGGTTGTTCGCCGTGTTGCCCTCGTCGGGGCGGGTCGGCCCACCGGAGCTGCGCAGTTCGAGCAGCGAGTTGACCACGTTCTTCAGGCCCAGCGTGTTACGCAGGATGGTTTCCTCGCCGAGCCCCACGTTGCCACCGCCGTTGCAACCGTACGGGCACGGCCACCAGCCGTCCTTCGCGCCGTGCTCGTACATGTGGCCCTCGATCATGCGCTGCGACTCGTCGAAGATCGAGCGCGCCACGTTCTGGTGCCGTGGCGACAACATCGGCAGGTCACCGGCGCTGGAGTTGCCGTACTCGTGGCCGTCGTAGCCGGCCACCGGCCGGTACTCGCGCACCATCTGCACGAAGGAGAGCGTCTCCGGCTGGCGGATCAGCGAGTAGTCGCGGTTGAGGTCCTGACCGGTCGAGTTGCCCCGGGTGTTCGCCGCCCGGCCGTCGCCGTTGATCGTGGGAACGATCAGCACGGTGGTGTTCTTCAGCAGGTCGATCGTCCGGGCATCGTCGCTGAACGCCAGCTTGCGGGCCATCACCAGGCAGGCTTCGCGGTCACCGGGCTCGTTGCCGTGCACGTTGCAGTTGATCGACAGCGGCGAGGTGGCCGCCACCGCGGCCGGGGTGGCCGGCGGGGTCGGGTAGCCGATGACGAACATGTTGATCGGTCGCCCGAGTACGGTGCGCCCGATCTCCACGACCCGGACGCGCGCGCTCAGCTCGTCGATCGTCTTGGTGTAGGCGTACTCGTCGACGTCGCTGGTGTACTGGGCGGCCTTGGTGGTCTCCCACTGCGTACGCAGGTTCTGGCCCGGCACGGCGGGGTCGCCCCACGGGGCGGTGGTGACGCCGGAGACCGGCAGCGAGTAGGGCTGTTCGGTGGTGCCGAACCGGGCCCGGACCCGCCACTGGAACCGGTCGCCGGGGTTGAACCCGGCGTCGGCGAAGGTCGGCTCGTCGTTGTTGATCTGGCGGCCGGGCCGCCAGACACCGACGATCGTGGCCGGACCGGCGGCGGTGCCGGCGGCGTCCAGCAGGGTACGTTCGATCTGGTAGTCGGTGGCGCCGTCGACCGGGGTCCAGGCCAGGGTGGCGAAGCCGTCGGCCTGCTTGACGCTGAGATCCTGGACCTGGTTGGGCTCGGGGGCGGCCAGTGCGGTCAACTGGTTCGTGTTCGGGCTACCGAGCGCGGCCGTCGGCGAGGTGACCGCGCCGAGGGTGGCGACGAGCAGACCGGACAGGACGAACACGGTGGATTTTCTGTATCTCATGGGACCTCCGGGGGACGAGGGCTCAATTGACCAGGGCAACAGTGCGGCCAGCATGATCGACTAAAGTGGATGACGCAAGATCTTGAGCAATTCTTGAGCTTCGCCCACGCGTCACCGCGCCGCAACGCGGCCGTGGTGCAGGCCCGACGGTCAGGCGACGCCAGCCGGGCGGAACTGCACGCTCACCCGGGGTCCGACCGCGCGGCTCGTCTTCGGGATGGCGTGCTCCCAGGTCCGCTGGCAGGAACCGCCCATCACGACGAGGTCGCCGTGACCGAGGGGAAACCGCAGACTGCTCCCGCCACCCCTCGGTCGCAGCAGCAGCGGGCGCGGCGTGCCGAAGGAGACGATCGCCACCATCGTGTCGACGGTCGAGGACCGGCCGTGGGTGTCACCGTGCCAGGCCACACTGTCCCGACCGGTGCGGTACAGGCACATGCCGGCGGTGACGAACGGCTCCCCGAGCTCCGGCCCGTAGTGCGAGTTGAGGCGACCGCGCGCCTCGGTGAGCAGCGGGTGCGGCAGCGTCTCGTGGCCGGCGTACCAGCGGAGCAGACGCGGGACGTCGACGGTGCCGTCGTACATCCGGCGGCGCTCGGCCCGCCAGTCGACCTCGTCGAGCAGGGTGCCCAACACCAGGTCCGAGCCGTGCACCCAGCCGGGTAGGTGGTCGATCCACGCTCCCCTGGTCAGCTCGTGCCGACGGACCGCCCCGGCGAGCCGCCCCAGGCTCGCCACGGGCGCCGTGTCCAGCATCGATGGCTGGTAGCTGCCTTCGGCCACCCGACCACCCTACGCCGCGCTCGAACAGGCGTACGACCGGGGGCCTTCCCGTGCTGGTCAGGACGATGCGGCGACGAGCCCCTCGAACGCTCCCAACGCCCGGTGCAGGGCGACCGCGTCGACCTCGGGCGGTCGGTGGCCCCTGGCCCGGATGTGGGCGAGCAGGTCCGGCTCGGGCGGCAGGCCGTGCTCGCGGAGTTGGTAGGAGAGCGCGTCGGTCCAGATCCAGGTCCCGTCCGTACGCACGTCCGTCGGCACCACCGGCCGCAGGCCGGGGGCTAGGGGGTCCACCTCCCGCCTGACACTGATCACCAGCGGCACCCCGGCGTCGAGGTAACCGAGAACCTGGTCACGATCGACGTCGCACCGCCGATCGTCCGGCACGGTCGCCGCTGCCGAAGCCGAAGCCGGAGCCGAAGCCGAAGCCGGTGCCGGTGCCGGTGCCGGTGCTGGTGCCGGAGCCGGAGCCGGAGCCGGAGCGGCATCGTGGGCGAACCGGATCGGCCCGGCCGGCTCGACGCTCCACAACAGCGCGGCGCTGCCCAGGGCGGCACGCCGGTCGTCGGGCAGGTCCCCGGGCTCGCGGAAGGCATCGACCCGGGTGTCGGACTCGCCGCACCCGCGCAGCTCACCCTGCAACGCGGCGGCGACGGTGACGGGGTGGCCGTCGGCGGAGACCTGGGCCAGGTACGTCCGCCGGGGCGGGGGCCAGCGGATGTCCCGGTCCGGAAAACGCCAGACCCGCCAGAGCGCGCGTACGCCGGGGAGCCCCGCGTCCAGGGCACCGGTGAGCACGAGGTCGACCTCGTCGGGTCCGCCGGGGCCGTCGTACCGCCCGGTCAGATCCCGGCGGTACGGCACCGCGTCACCGTGCTCGGCGAACACCACCGGACTGACCGGGGCGAGCCGGTAGTGGGAAGGTGTCGTCGGGGCGCCGCGCGGGATCTCGTCGACCGCGTCGGTCTCCTCCCCCGCCTCGGCAAGCAGGTCGGCCAGCAGGCTGGCGTCCGTCTCGCCGATCGGCACCCGCCCGGCGACCGCGCCGAAGACCACCGCGCGGGCCACCTCGACCGGCATCTGCTCGGCCAGCCACTGTCGCGCCCGGACGACGAGTTGGTCCGGCAGCCGGTCGGCCAGCCGGAGCAGCAGTTCGTGCAGCGCGTCGAGTCGCTCCAGGGTCTCCGGATCCGCCTGCCGTGCCGTGGCCACGAGCCTCCTCACCACCGCTGTAGTGCCCCGAACCGGGCGAACGTACGAAGCAACTACGGCCGGCGGAGGGTTGGGGTTCAGGTGAGATTTCCCAAACCGGTCCGGCCTCGCCGCCGACCAGGCAGATCGCCGGTGACGTGCGGCGATGACGTTCCGGGCGATAGGTTCCGGTGCCCGGTCTCACGTACAGTGCCGCCATTCGACCCCGCCGTGTCGGCGGTGGCACGAAACGTCGGCCGTATCGACAGGGAGATCCCGCATGAGCGCGTCCGAAGGGCACCCACCCGCCACGGCGAGCGATGCTCCGTCCCCGGGCGGCCCGGCCGGAACGGTCTCCGAACCCACCGGCCCGACGCTTCCCGGCCTCGCCTGGCAGGCGCCCCGGCAGCCACCCGTCGCCCCGGGCGACGCGGTGGTGAGCCGGCCGGTCCCGTTGGAGGGCGTACCGGCCGTCGCGCCGTCGAACCCCCGGGCCGAGTGGGGCTGGCGGGGGCGAGCCAACCGGTTCAGCGGCGGGAACCTGAAGCTGGCCGCGACCAAGGAGGAACTGGTCCACCGGGCCGCCCGGCGACGCCTGCTGCGTCCGTTCAGCCGGACGATGTCGATCGTGGTGGCGAACCCGAAGGGCGGGGCGGCGAAGACCCCCACCGCGCTGCTCGCCGCCGCGACCCTCGGCTACCACCGGGGCGGTTACACCCTGGCCTGGGACAACAACGAGACCCGGGGCACGCTCGGGATGCGCGCCGAGTCCGCCACCCACGAGCAGACGGTGATCGACCTGCTGCACCACATCGACGAGTTCCTGGCCACCTCGGCGAGCGTGGGGCGACTCTCGGCGTACCTGCGCCCGCAGAGCGCCCGGTTCGACGTGCTCGCCTCGGACGACGCCGCGGGCAGCATGGAGATCATCGACGACGCGGCCTTCACCAAGCTGTGGACGGCGCTCTGCCGGTTCTACCGGCTGATCGTGATCGACACCGGCAACAACATCCGTTCGGCGAACTGGCAGTCGGCCACCGCTGTCGCGGACTGCCTGATCGTCCCGACCACGGTGCAGCGGGACGTCGCCGACAGCGGCCTGTGGATGCTCGATCACCTGATCCGTACCGGCCGGGCGGACCTGGCCGAGAACGCGGTCGCCGTCGTTTCCTGCGCGGACCCGAAGGCGGACACCGAATTGCTCGCGGAGATCGTCGAGCGCTACCGCAAGGTGGTACGGGACGTGGTGGTCATCCCGTACGACCGGCTGATCCGCTCCGGCGGGCGGATCGAGTTCGACGCGCTCGCCATCCCCACCCGACGGGCGTGGCTGATGGCGTGCAGTTCGATCGTCGACTCGCTCGCCATCCGCGACCAGCACTGACCCGCCAATCTCGACTCAGTCCGGTACGAGGCTGGTCGGCCAGCCGGGACCGGCCTCGGAGCGGCGTACCGCCTCGACCGCGCGGTGCAGCCCCTCCCGTGCCCGCCGGTCCGACGCCGTCACCTCCCGGTCGGTGCTCTCCCGCGCCGGCTCGGTCTCCCGGAGCAGGACCAGCACCGGCTCGTCACCGTGGGACCGGTCGACCCCGAGCACCCGGAACCGGGCGCCGGCCGGGAAGAGTACGTGTTCCCGGCCGGCCGGGGGCAGCCCGGCGGTCTGCCGCCCGGCGGTGGACCAGACGGCGAAGACCGGCGCCCCGGGCTCCCAGCGGTCCGGTGACACCCGGGCGGCGAGCACACCCGTCGCGGCCAGCACGTCGCCCTCGTCCCACCCGCTGTCCGGGTCCACCGCCCAGTGCCCGAACACCGGCCCTGGTGCCACGGGCAGTCCGGCCAGACCGCCGGCCAGGCAGGTCAGCACCTCGGGCGCGGTCGACGCGGCGTCGTGGAAGATCTCGTCGTCGGCGACAAACGCGACCACCGACACCAGGTCGTCCGGTACGCCGTCCCCGTCCGGGCCGCCGGTCCGTCCGTGGGCGGAACGGGCCACCGTGTCCGCGTACCGCTGGTAGCGGGCACCGAGCAGGTCCCGCAGCACCTGCCGCTCCCGTACGTCCCCGGGACGCCGCTCCGGCAGCGACGGTCCGGTGCCGTCCCCCCAGCGGGTCAGGGGCGCCGAGCGCGGCGTCGGCCACCGGCCCGGCCCCGAAGCCAAATCCGAAGCCAGTGCCGGAGCCGAAGCCGAAGCCAGTGCCGGAGCCGGATCCGGAGCCACAGCCAGACCTGAAGCCAAAGCCACAGCCGAAGCCGGAGCCGGAGCCGGAGCCGGATCCGAAGCCGACGGTTCGGGTTCGGGTTCGGGCTCGGGGACGACGGGAACCGGGGCGGGCACAGCAGAAACCGGCTCGGGGACAACGGGGACCGGGGCGGGGACGGTGGGGCCCGCGCCGGCTGGGTCGGTGGTCGGGACCGAGGGGGGCGTCGGCAGTTCGACCAGGTGTCCCGGCCCGACCACCGAAAGCAGTGGCCCGAAACGCTCGACCAGCGCCGCCCAGGCGGACCGGTCGCTGTCGGGCGGACGGGTCACGGCGAGCCGGAGCGTGCCGGTGACGCTCGCCGGCAGGGCCGAGACCACCTTGTCCAGGGCGGCCAGTGCCTCCGTCGGCGCCGCGACGATCGGCGCGCCGAGCACCAGCAGCGGGTGGTTGGCGTCGACCGGGAGGCGCCGGACCAGGTCCTGCTCCGGGTCCTCACCCGTCGGCCGCAGCCACAGTCCACATCGGACCACCTCGATCGCCCAGGTGTCGTCGACCCGCTGCACACCCGCGACCCCGGCGACGTCCGGCAGCGGGCGCCGCCACTCGACGACCTGCGGTGCCGCCGCGGCGCGGTAGGCGAGCCGCTGGGCGAAGGGTCGCCAGCCCCGTACGCCGGTCGCGTCGACCGTGGTCCGGACGCCCGCGCCGTCGGAGTCGGTGTCGGCGACCCCGCTCATCACCTCGACGGTGCCGCCGGTACGCAGCGCCAACCACTCCCCGACCGTGTCCGCGGTCGCGCTGTCGGCGCCGTACGGCACCAGGATCAACTGCCGCCGGAGTTGCCGGGGCAGCGACTCCAGCAGGTCGTACACCGGTTCCGGGGCGAGCACCGGCGCACCCGGTCGGCCGATCACGACGGTCGGCCGCTCCTGGTCGACGTGGACGGAGAGGGTGGCGGCGGTCAGCTCGGGCTGGTCGGCGTCGTGCACCCAGAGCCCGGCGGGGATCGCGGTGACCCCCAGGCCCGGTGGCGTCCCCCGCAGGGTCGAGGGCAGCAGCCGTTGCCAGTCGGGCGCCGGGTGTCGGGCGCCTTCCCGCTGGGCCGGCTGGCCGGGCCGGAAGCACCACCAGGTGCCGCCGGCCACGAAGAGCATGCCGGTACGCAGCAGCATCACCGCCCCGGTCGGCGCGAGCACCTCGATCTCCAACCGGTCGGCGACAACCTGGGCCACCCCGGGCTGTCCGGCGTCGGAGAGGACGAGCCGGATCGACTCGCAGCGCACCGGGAGGTGGTGGGAGAGGAGTTCGACCAGGGTGGGCAGTTCGATCGGCGGATCGGCCGCGACGATCACCGTGTGCCGGTCCGGCTCGCGGGGCAGCCGCGCCGGGGTGAGTTCCGGCGGCAGCGCCATGCCGCGCACGATCACGATGGTCCGGTCGTACCCGTGAACCCGAGGTTGCTCGATCGGGGTGGCCATGGGCGTCATCCTGACCCACCCGTCCGACCCCCGTCACCGTGGGGCCGGCACGATCGAGCTGACCGACGGCGGCCGGGACGACGACGGTCGCCGGTCAGCCGTCGAGCGTGGTGCGTGGCACCGTGTCCGGGGTCCACCGTACGTCGTAGCGGGGTGCCGCCACCGCCTCTGCGAAGGCGTCACCGGAGGCGCGCGAGCTGACGATCCGCCAGTCGAGCTCCTTGTCCACCTCGAACCAGATCAGGCCGATGATGTCCCGGTGGCGGGGCAACAACTGGAACGTCTCCTCGATCCACTCGACCTTGCGCCCGTTGTCGTCGGCGGCGGCGGTCTCGGTGATGACCAGTGGACGTTCGCTGAAGGTCCGCATCTCGTCGATGGTCTCGTCGAAGATCTCGTCGAACGAGCGGTAGTCGGCGAAGTAGCCGGTGCCGTAGTAGCCGGAGAGGCCGAGCCAGTCGACGTACTCGTCGCCGGGGTAGAGCGTCTCCAGCGGCGGGTTGCTCTCGTCCCACTGCACGTTGGGGCTCCAGACCCAGGTCACGTTGGTGGCGCCGGCCGTACGGAACAGGTCGTGCAGGTGTCGCCAGGCCCTGACGTAGTCGCCCCGACGGTTGCCGTTGGTCGCCTCGGACCAGGGGTACCAGTCGCCGTTCATCTCGTGCCCGAACCGGATCGCCACCGGATACTCCAGGTCCCTGATCCCCTCGGCCCAGGAGCGCAGGTAGTCGTCCAGATCGCCACGGATGATCCGGGACAGCCGGTAGTCGGGCTGGTCGGACCGGATCTCGTCGATCTCGTACTGGTCGAGCCCCTGCTCCCGGGCCTGTTCGTCGATCCGGTAGTCCCACGGCTCCCAGGCCAGCATCGGCATCATGCCCCGGTCCCGGACCCGGTCGAAGATCGCCCGGTCGAACCGGGCCACCGCCCAGTCCGCGCTGAAGAGCATGACCTGCGGGTGGCGTCCGGCCGCCTCGGCGAACTCGTCCACCGCCGTGAAGTCGTAGGCGCCCTCGTGCGTCATCACGCCGATGAAAACCTTGCCGGCGGGCGGGAAGAGGGCTGGCGGTCGGGGCGATGGCGTGGGCAACCCGTTCGCCCCGGTGACCACCGCCGCGTCGGAGTCGGCGTCCGCGCCCCATGGCGGCGCCGTCCGGGGTGCCAGCACGAAGGCGTACGTCAACAGCAGCGCGCCGACCAGCGCGATCACGACCCGAGGTACGGTCAGCCTGACCATGGTGTCTGTCCCCTCAACCGTTCCGTGTCGCCGACGCGGGACGGCCCGATCCGCCCGCCTCGATCCGTACCGCCACCGGCGCGGTCCACTCCCCGCTCTCCCCGTCGACCCGGTAGACGCCCCAGCCGGCCGGGAGAGGCCGCCCGTCGGCGGTCGGCTCCTCCCACGGCACCCGTTCGAGGCGTAGTTCGCGGCGGGCCAGCAGCCCGGTCACGGTGGCGATGGCGGGTGGGGCGAGCGCCGCGACCAGGGTCAGCGCCGGCCAGACCCGCAGCAGCGGGTAGCTGTGGTCGAGCAGGACACTCAGGGTCAGCATGACGGCGGCGACGCCGGCCCAGACGAAGTGCAGCCGGAAGGTGCCGAGCGACTCGGTCGTACGCAGCTTGCCCTTTGCCGTGACCACAAACGCGAGCCTGCGCCGCAGCAGCGCGGAGATGCCGGCGGCCACGTAGATCGGTCCGACGAAGAGGGCCAGCGCCATGCCCACAACGCCGATTTCCTCGCGCTCGTGGCGGGCGATGTTGTAGCGGCGCAGCCAGAGCCAGACCAGGAACCAGGTGGCGACGGTCGACCCCCAGAGCGTGGCCCAGACGCCCACGTCGAGTTGCACGGTGGTGACGCCGGTGCACATGTACAGGGCGGTGGCGAGGTTGC
Organism: Micromonospora sp. NPDC050397; assembly: GCF_044901685.1. Classification (NCBI taxonomy): domain Bacteria; kingdom Bacillati; phylum Actinomycetota; class Actinomycetes; order Micromonosporales; family Micromonosporaceae; genus Micromonospora; species Micromonospora sp. NPDC050397. The sequence goes on along the minus strand of NZ_JBJDPS010000001.1, from coordinate 517,218 downwards.
CCAGCAGGAGGCTGACGGCGACGCTCGGGTAGTAGAACTGAAGCAGTCGGTACTGCCAGCGGCGGCGGGTGCCGAGTTCGCGCGGGGCGCGCAGGTCGGGGCGGACCAGGATCTCCCAGATGCCGGCCGCCCAGCGCTTCTGCTGGTTCATGTAGTCGGCCCAGGAGGTCGGCCCCTCCCCGATGGCGACCACGTCCGGGGTGTAGACGCCCTTCCACCGGTTGCCGGTCTCCGGGTTGGTGGCGGCGTGGATCCTGATGCTGGTCAGGTGGTCCTCGATGATCGAGTCCTGGTAGCCGCCGATGGTCCGCCAGGCCGCCGGGCGGTAGAGGTGGCCGGTTCCGGTGAGCAGTGGCGCGTCGAGACCGTTGCCGCCGCGCGCGATCAGTCCGTTGTAGAGGTACTGCTGCACCGAGGCGCCGTGCGCCACCCAGTTCTGGTGCATGTTGCCGTACACCTGGGGGGTCACCACGAAGGCGACGTCGGGGTCGCGGAAGTAGCCCAGGGTACGTTCGAGGAACCCGGGCAGCGGTACGTGGTCCGGGTCGACGTTGGCGACCACGTCGTAGTGGTTCTCGTACTCGGCCCGCCAGGCGTTGTGGTTGCCCGACTTGGTCCGGGCCCGGAACTCGCCGCTGGGCTGGTTGTACTCGGGGCGCCCCTTGCGGCTGAAGTGGCGTACGCCGAGCCGAGCGGCCATCTCCCGGACGGCAGGGTCGTCCCCCTCGTCGAGGATCCACACGTCGACCCGCCCGCAGTAGACGAGTTGCCGCATCCGGCGCAGGGTCCGCTCGGCCACCTCGATCGGCTCCTTGCTCGGCACGATCGTGGTGAGCAGGGCGACCCGCAGGCCGATCGGCGGGTCGACCGGGACCGGGTCCTTGGCGTTGAAGGCGAACACCCAAACGGCCGCGTTCTGTGCGATCCGGATGAGTTCGATCGCGACGACCACGCAGAAGCCGAGCCGGGCCAGGGTGAGCTGCCAGCCACCGATCCCGTCCAGGCCCGCGCCCGGCACGTGGCCGGGAAGCAGCAGCCAGCCGACGAAGACCAGTCCGGCGGCGGCGTTGAGACCGACGAGCAGGGTGAGGACCAGCCGTTGGGCGGGTGAGGCGACGTGCCGGAACTCGACCGGTTGCCGGGCCCGTCCGGGGGCGGTCAGCGGACCGGCGGTGGCGCCGCAGTCGGCGTACGCCAGTCGGGCCCTGATGTTGCGCCGACGGCGGTCGCCGGGCCCTCCCGGCGGGCCGGAGCGGTGCTCGCCGGGTGGTGGCGCGGAGTTGGCGTGGGAAGGGATTGCCTGGTCGGCGACGCTCACGATTTCCCCCAAGAACCCGAACCCTGCTCGCCTCAAACCCTGCTGGACCGATCCTAAGCAGGCTTTGCCGACAAACATGGCGATCCCCGCTAGTCCAACACCAAAGCGGCAATCTGCCCCCGGGTTGTGGTTCAGCCCCGGGTTGTGGTTCAGCCCTGCGGCCGACCGTCCACCAGCAGGGCGAGCGTGAAGCCGGTCGGCCGCCACACCTGCGCCATCTCGTACCGCGTACGCAGCAGCTCCTCCGTGCGACCGCCCACGTCGCGCAGCGGATCGGTCCGCTCGCCGACCCGGATCACCCACACCCGTCGGGTGTCACCGAGGCAGCCGGTCGCGTCCAGACACTCGGCGTCACGCACCTCGCCGCCGGTCTCGTCCGACCCGGTGCCGGCACCCGATCCGCCGGTCCCACCGCCGGCCCCACCGCCCAAGACGTCCACCAGCCCATACCCGGTCGGCAGGTACCGGTCCAGCGCGTCGCGCCCGGCCGCACCGCCGCCCGGGTCCTTCGCCACGTAGACCACCGCGTCACCGGAGCGCATCTCGTACTGCACGATCCCGGCGAGTTGCCGGGTAGCCTGCCGGTGCCCGTCCGACCCGCGCTGCGCCGCCTGCACCGGCAAACCGATCACCACGATCGCGGCCAGCACCCCGACCCCCCAGACGGCGCGGGCGCGGCCGAGCGCGACGGCGGCCAGCGTCGCCCACGCCGGCAGGGTGAAGACCAGACACTGCACCAGCGGGAGCGGTGTCACCCGGGCGACCAACGGCAGCACGAGCAGCGGTACGACCGCCCACGCGGTGTAGATCGCCGTCGAGCGCCGCAGCGGCAGGCTGAACAAGGCCAGCCCGAGCAGGAGCGCACCGAGCGCGGTGACGCCGAACAGCTCCACCGGGGTGGCGGCGACCAGCTCCCGGGCGGAGTCCGTCGTCCAGCTCGGTGGGCCCACCGTCCGGTAACCGAGCAGGAGCAGCGCGACCGCCGGGAACGCACCCACGGACGCGGTGACCACCCACCGGGTGAGAATCCGTCGCCGGAAGGCGAGCAGCACCCAGCCGTGCCCGACGAGCAGGACCAGCGCGATAGCGTGGGAGAGGCCGAGCAACACCACCGCGAGGCCGTACCCGACGAACCGCCAGAGCCTCGGCCGGTGCGCCGCCAGGACCAGGAAGTACGTGGCGAGCACGGCGACCAGCAGGGTGAGCGCGTACGGGCGGGCCTCCTGCGCGTACCGGGTCGAGGTCGGCAGCAGCGCGAAGATCACCCCGGCGAAGAGGCCGACCCGGGCTCCGTACAGTCGGGTGGCCAGCATCGCGACCAACATCGCGGCGAGCGTCATCGCCAGGATGGAGGGGAGCCGCAGGGCCAGGTCCGAGCTGCCGAGCAGCTCGACCCAGGCCCGCATGAGCAGGTGGTACGGCACGTCCGAGGCATCGGCCCAGTAGGCCGGGACCAGGTTCGCCCGCCAGGAGGACGTGGCATGGTCCCAGGTGGTCAGCTCGTCGGTCCAGAGTCCGGGTGCGGCCGAGCCCATCAGCCCGAGCGTGCCCATCAGCATTCCCGGCACCATCCAGGCGGCGGTACGCACCGGGAACGAATCGCGGCGGCGGGTCACCCGATCGGGTTGCTCTCCCCCGCCGTCCGCTCCGACCCGGTCCTCCCCCCAGGGGTCCTCGGGAGGTGCCGCCGACGCCCCGACCCGGGGCATCACCATCGTTTCCGCATCCGTCATCGTGCCTCACGCTTCCCTAGGGATCGGGCGGCCAAGGCCACGGCGAGGCCACCCTCGAAGCGATGCCAGGACAGGGTTCTCGGTGCTCGTACAGCACGACGACGGCACCCGCACCAGGAGTCCCGGGTGGGGTGCCGGCTGTCATCTGGATCGTAGTGAGGAACCTTCGGGAAAAAACCTCAAATCCCGCGTATCCGCCCCGTACGGGCCCGGCAGCGCCGCGTTTTCGCACCTTCGGGTGACACGGGCACCGGTACGGCAGGGCAGGGCGCTACCCCGCGAGCGAGGACGACAACGGCGCCCCGGGCCGGGATGGTCGTGGGTGACCACCGGCCGGGACGCCGTTACGAGCGTTCAGTGCCGCTTTGCCAGCCCGACGAACTCGCGCCACGCCTCCGGACCGAAGCCCAGGGTGGCGCCGTCACGGTCCTTGCTGTCACGGACGAGCACGACGCCCGGAAGATTGTCCGCGACCTCGACGCAGTTACCGCCGTTGTTGCCGCTCTTGGTGCTCTTGCGCCAGCGCGCGCCGGTCACGTCCATGATGTCGCCGCTTCCCTGATCAGATCTAGGGATTGCGCTCGGGGTAGTGCCTCCCCCCGGATGCGTTCCCACCGTCGGTCAAGGGTAGCAATGTCCTCCGGTTGGTCCAGAAACTGCGCGGGCGCCTGGCTGTCGACGTGCGCCATCCGCCGGCCGCCGTCCGGCAGGTCGGCGATGGCGAAGGGGCCACCCAGGCCCGGATACATGCCGACGCCGAGGGGCACGACGTGCACCTGGACGGAGGACAACTCGGCACATTCCGCCAGGCGGAGACACTGGTCGCGCATCAGTCCCCGGTTCCCGTAGGCGGACCGGAACAGCACGCTCGCGTCGATGACGGCGATCAGCAGCGGCGGGCGCTCCCGGTGCAGGATGACCTGCCGGGCGATCCGGCCGGCGACAAGGTCCTCGACCTCGCCCGGGGTGAACGCCTCGCCCGCCAGCGTGGCCCGCGCGTACGCCTCGGTTTGGAACAGCCCCGGAATCCAGGACAGTTCGAAGGTACGTAACGCGGCGGCCTCCCGCTCGATGTCCGCCCACTGCCGGAACCAGACGGGCTCCTTACGTTTCAGGACGTCCGGCCAAAGGTCCCCAATGTCCCGCCGAAGGATCTCCGCGATCTGCGCCCGTCGTCTCGGCCGAGGGATGCGCCCCGGGTTGATCCACCGAGCGGCCGTCTTCGGGTCGACCCCTACCTGGGCGGCAAGCGACTCCGCCGTCTCCCCCACCTCGACCATGGCGACCTGTAACACGTGGTTCATTGCGCCTCCTGAGTGGACGTTCCGAACAAAGCGAGAACCTACAGCAACGCTGTGTATTTGCTCCACTACCCGGGACAGGGTTATTTCGAGCGGCGTGGCCGGTGGAGGTTCGAGCCCGCCGGCCGCGTCAGCGGGGGTGCTCCCGGAAGAGGGCGGGAGCACCCCTTCCAGAGCCGAGGAGGTGTCGCATTGTCTGCGTTCCGTCGACCGTGGACGGGCTGGTTCCGGCCGCTCGCGGCCTGCCGCGCGTTCCACGAAGGGGGCTGCCATGTCGGATAAACCTCTGCTCCAGGTCGGCGACGTGTTCACCGTCGACCACACGAGCTACATGAGGGGCCACGGCCCGTTCGAGTGGCCGGACGGCTCCGAGCCTCTGACACTGCGGGTCACGCACTATCCCGTACCGGTCGCCCTCGGTCGCGCCAACTGGGTCGCCCTGGTCGGCGTCGCGCTGGGGCCCGAGGGGTACGCGGACACGAAGTGGGTCGGCGTCGTCCGGACCAACGCTCTCCCCGGCTACCGCCCGCCCCCGTGCGCGTTCGGATGTGTGCCGTGTCCGCCGCTGTGAACGGGCCGACGCCGAATCCGGACCCGGTCGCCCAACACACACCCATACCGGAACTCTGGATCTGCCGGATCGACGCCCACCCGTGGCCGTGCGCCGACGCCCGACTGGACCTGCTCGCGGGGTTCAAGGGCCGGACGCTCGCCCTGAACCTCTACCTCGCGCCGCTCTTCGTCGAAGCCCTGACCGATCTGTCCGCGATCGACCCGGGGCTGGGCGACCCGCCGGACCCTCGGGCGATCTTCCAGCGCTTCATGGGGTGGGTGCCGGTGCGAAGACACTGATCGACATCGCGGCCACCGGGATGTGTACTGCCGGGGCAGTTTGTCACGGCCCCGGCGAGGTGGTGCCGTGCTTCGGTGGGCTTGGAGGTGGCGCTGATGTCCGCACAGCGGTACGACGTCATTGTGGTGGGCAGCCGGGTGGCCGGTGCCGCGACCGCACTGCTGCTGGCCCGCCGTGGCCTGCGGGTGCTGGCGGTGGACCGGGCAAGATTTCCGAGCGACACCCTGTCATCGCACCAGGTGCAGGTCCCCGGGGTCGCGCGTTTGCGTCGTTGGGGACTGCTCGACCGGTTGACCGCGACCGGGGCGCCGCCGACCCGGGAGATCCGGCTGGATCCGGGCGAGGTGGTGCTGACCGGCCGCTACCCGACGTACGACGGAGCGTCCGCCCTGTACAGCCCACGTCGTACCCGACTCGACGCGATGCTGGTCGACACCGCTCGCGGGTCGGGCGCTGAGGTCCGTGAGGGCTTTGACGTTGACGAGCTGGTGTGGGATCAGGATCGGGTGGTCGGGATCCGGGGCCGACAGCGCGGCGGCGGGCAGGTCACCGAGCTGGCGTCGCTGGTGGTCGGGGCCGACGGCAAGCATTCGATGGTGGCCGAGGCGGTGGCGGCGGCCAGCTATCGGCAGCGGCCGCCCTCGACGTTCGCCTGTTACACCTACTGGTCCGGGGTCGACCTGCCGACAGGTGAGCTGTATCAACGGCCGGGGCGGACGGTGGCGGTGTTTCCGACCAACGACGATCTGACCATGGTGTACGTGTCCGGTCCGGCCGGCGACTTTCCCGCCTTTCGGGCGGATATCGAGGGGCGGTATCTGCACACGCTGGACGGCTGCGGTGATCTCGGCGCGCGGGTGCGGGCCGGCGAGCGGGCCGAGCGGTTCCGGACCACGCCGGACGTGCCGAACATGTTCCGGTTGCCGCACGGCCCGGGATGGGCGCTGGTCGGTGACGCGGGCCTGGTCCTGGATCCCATCACCGGGCAGGGCATCGGTAACGCGTTCCGGGACGCCGAACTCCTGGTCGACGCGATCGTGGCCGGATTGGACAGCGGCGGCCGAATCAATGCCAGTCTGGCCGGCTACCGAAGGGCCCGGGACGAGGCGGCGACCCCGATGTACGACCTCACTCTCGACCTTGCCGCGTTCCGACCGGCCGGTGCGGCGGAGAGGCTGCTGTTCGCCGCGCTCCAGGGGCGCCAGGACGGCATCGACCAGCTACTCGGCGTCTTCGCCGGAGTGATCCCGATGGCCCAGTTCCGATCGCCGGGCAACCTGCTGCGCCTGATCGGCGCTGGTAGCCTCGCCCGAGTCGCCGCCGCCGACCTGCGTCGTCGGCTCCGGCCACGTCGCCGCGCTCACCCACGCCCCACACGGCGTTCTGCCACCGGTTGAGCAGACACTGTCGCCACCACCGCCCGTCCCCGCGCTCGGCGTACCCCGCTAAGGTGCTGCGATGTCGAAAATGGACGTGAGCAACGAGAGCGGGCGCAAGCTCGGTCTGTGGGTCGAGCCGTGGGGTGCCGACTACTGGCTGCGCCCCGGAGAGACGCTGACGGTGGTGGCCGACACGGCGGCCGAGCAGACCCCGTTCAACGTGGTCATGCACGACCAGGGCGTCACCGTGTGGGTGAACTCGGCCAGCGCGGCAGAGGTGCTCGACAAGGACGACAAACCGGTCCCCTTCGGCCACCAGCGTCCCACCTCGGTCACCTCGTGAACGAGGTCCGGCGGGACGGCCCCGGGTCCTCGGCCGAGCCACAATCCGCACCGGAATCTTCGCCGAACCACTTGGCACTCATGGCCAGTGAGTGCTAAAAAAATAACTGTCGCACCTGCCCAGGGCGATGACAGACCAACGCTCCCGGGCAGGCCGCGACCTCGGAATCCGAGCGCCACACGCTTGCCGGACCCGCCGGCAGGCAGTCTTGAGGAGGTGGTTGGCGTGGTGCTGACTTTCGATCCGTTCCGCGAGTTCGACCGTCTGGCCGGTCAGGTCTTCGGTCCCGCCGGTGGCGGTGCCGCGACCATGGCGATGCCGATGGATCTCTACCGGTCCGGTGACCACTTCGTGCTGCACTGCGACCTCGCCGGTGTCGACCCCGGCTCCGTGGACGTCAACGTCGACGGCAGGGCCCTGACCATCCGGGCCGAGCGCAGCGCGCGTACCGACAGCGAGGTGCAGTGGGTACGGCGCGAGCGGGCCACCGGCACCTTCGAGCGCAGACTTACCCTGGGCGACGGCCTCGACCTCGACCGGATCAGCGCCACCTGGCAGGACGGCGTGCTGACCCTCACCATCCCGGTCGCCGAACAGGCCAAGCCCCGCCGAATTCCGATCGGCACGGCCGACGGTAAGGCCCTTACCGGCTCCAGCACCGACACCGTCACCGTCGACCGGTCCTGACCGGCTCGCCCGAGCGGCCGGATGCACCGGGTCCGGCACGCGGGGCATCCGTGGGTCTCGCGGGCGGTGCGCCCGCGAGACCCGTCGGACCGGTACGGGAAGACAGACAGCGGTCAGTAGCCGTACCTGCTCTTGAGGTGGCGCCACCAGTCGCGGAACATCCACCGGTCGAACTCGGTGATCGAGCTGGCGCTGCCGGCCTTCATCAGGAAGCCGCCGACGCCGGTCGGGGTCCAGTCGTAGAAGTCGTCGAGACCGAAGGTGTGGCCGACCTCGTGCAGGAAGATGTGCATGTTCTCGGCGTTGATGTTGTTCATGAAGTACTCGCTGCCCATCCGCTGACCCCAGTCGCCGCCGGCCCCGCCGCCGAACCCGGCGGTGAGCCAGAGCGACTGGTCGTAGTGGCGGGCGGCACCACCGGGACAGTTGGGATACTGCCCGTTCTGGTTGAAGAAGCGCCCGCACGGCTCGGCGCACTGCGGGGCGTTCTCCCGGATGTTGTTGACGTAGATGTCGACCGAGGTGTCCGACCACTGCAACTGGGCCCGGTCGCGGACCGCCCAGCCGACCACCTTGATCGGCACGGTGGCGTACGGCCAGTTGTTGTGGCCGACCATCACGTCGATCCACTTCTTGTACTGTCGGGCGAGCGCGGCGTGGATCTGGTCGCGCTGGGTCGCGGTGACGCTGGCCGGCGAGTCCCACCGGACGCAGAAGTTGAGGCTGCCCCGGTTGGCGAAGACCTGGTCCCAGCCGTAGTTACGGAAGCCGTACAGGTTGGGGTAGGTGCTTTCCTGGTGGGCCCAGACCTCGTTGATGCCGGTCACCAGGTTGGCCGGTGGGTTCCAGCCGCTGGTCGGTGGCGGCGTGGTCGGTCCGCCGCCGGGCGGCTGGGCGTGCGCCTTGACCTCCAGCAGTCCGACCGATCCGGCGCCGCTCTGGAGTGTGATCCGCAGTCGGGTGACGGTGACGGCGGTGAAGGTGGCCAGGTTGTAGCGGTCGACCACGGTCGGGTACCCGCTCGCCCCGGCGACGTCGGCGTAGCCGCCGCCGCTGGGGATCTGCACCCGCCACGAGGCCGGCAGCCGTACGCCGCCGTTGTCGTCGAAGAAGTAGACCTCGACCGCCCGTACGGTCTGGGCGCTGGTCCAGGTCAGCTCGACCCACTGGGTGCCCTGGTTGGGCCAGGTGCCCCAGCGCGGGTTCGCGGTGTCGTTCGACCTGGGCGGGTCGACCCCGTCCCGGATCGCGCCGACGCTCTCCCAGGGCGAGGTGTACGAGGCGCTGGCGGTCGCGGTCCAGGCGAGGTTGTCGCCCGGGGCGGCCTGGGCCGCTCCCACGGTGACGACCAGCCCGGCGATCAGCCCGCCGAGGGCGACCGGCACGACGGCGGTGAGCCATCGGTTCATCACTGAACCTCCTTACATAGATGATGATCGATCTCTTGGACCCAGATTCACCCCCACTTGACGTACCCAGGTCACGATGAACTACGAAAACCTTTTCGGCAAGGCTCTGCCGACCTGACCATCCAGCCGAAAGGCTTTCGGTCGGCCTCATTCCTCCGGACGGGGTCCGGGCGTCTCGCCGCAGCCGCCCCGCCCGCCGGGCCGGGTGCTGGCCAACCAGATCCCGAAGATCATGGCCAGTACGGCGGGGATCTCGACCAGCAGTCGCAACCCGCCGATCGAGAGCGTCTCGTGGAACGCGGTCACCCCGATCACCACGCTGGTCACCGGGTCGACCAGGGTGATCGCGGTCAGCGGCGCGGCGAGCGGCCCGTTCTGGAAGGCGTTCTGGTTCAACATCACCCCGCCGAGCCCGACCAGCACCAGGGCCCAGAGGTGCCAGTCGGTGAGCGCCGCCCACGGGTCGGCGAAGAGCCGGCCGGTGAACGCCTTGAGCAGCACCGCCACCCCGGCGTAGAAGATCCCGGTCGCCACCCCGAGCAGGGTTCCGCGCAGCGCGCTGGTGGCCCGGTGGGCGAGCGCGAGACAGAGCACCACCACCAGCCCGGCGCCGGCCCCCACCCCCAACCATGCCGGCATCGACGGCTCGGCCACACCGGGCCTCGGCCGGGCGACGACGAGGAAGGCTCCGAGTCCGACCACGCAGCAGGTGACCGCGATGACGTCCCGGGGGTGCGGGCGCCTGCGGTCCAGCGCCGCCTCCAGCGGGATGGCCAGGAACATGCCGCTGATCAGCAGCGGCTGGACCAGCGTCAGCGGTCCGTACCGGAGCGCGATGGCCTGGAGCAGGGTGCCGGTGATGTCGGGGATCTTGCCGAACAGCCAGCTCCGGCGGCGCAGCAGGCGCATGAACAGGCGGGGGTCGAAGGTGTGGTGCGGTTTCTCCTGCCGGGCGGCCCGCTGTTGCAGCGCGGCACCCAGGGCGAAGCAGGCGGCGGCACCGAGGGCGAGCACGACCGCCAGCGGGGTCACGGGTGGTCACTCACGACAGGCCACCCCGATCCCGTACGCACACGAGTCACGCTACGTGATCAGCGATGCCCCGCGTGGCCAGTTGGCCGGAGGGCCGCCGTGATCACGAAGAGTTCGGCCGGTCCGGGCGAGCCGAACTCTTCACGATCACGAGGGGTGCTGGTCAGGAAGTGAGGGCTCCGGCGGAGCGGCCCTCGCGCAGGGTGAGGTTGCGCCCGTCGGCCGGGTCGAACAGGTGGATCTTCTCCAGGTTGCACCAGATCCGGCGGTTCTCCCCCTCGGCCACCGTCGACTCCGCCGACAGCCGGGTCACCAGGTTCGCCCCCGACCCGCCCAGATCCTCCGCGCCGACATCGGCCGCCAACTCCTCCAACTCCGCCGCGCTGGCCCGCTCCCCCTCGACGGTCAGGTAGACGTACTTGTCCGAGCCCATCGACTCGACGATCTCGACCGGCGCCTCGAACTCCGTACCCCGCGCCCGGGTGTCGTCGTCGACCAGGGCCGCGTCCTCGAAGTGCTCCGGACGGATGCCGAGGATCAGCTCCCGGGGAGCGTTCTCCGCCTCCAACTCCCGGCGGAGCCGGTCGCCCAGCGGCAGGTCGCCGATCGCGGTGCGCAACCCGCCGTCGGCGACCACGGCGTGCAGGAAGTTCATCGAGGGCGAGCCGACGAACCCGGCGACAAAGAGGTTCGCCGGGTGGTCGTAGAGCTCCTGCGGCGGGCCGACCTGCTGTACGGCACCGGCCCGCATGATCACCACCCGGTCGCCGAGCGTCATCGCCTCGGTCTGGTCGTGGGTCACGTAGACGGTGGTCGTACCGAGGCGCTTCTGCAACCGGGACACCACCGTACGCATCTGCACCCGCAGTTTCGCGTCCAGGTTGGAGAGCGGCTCGTCCATCAGGAACGCCTTCGGGCTGCGCACGATGGCCCGACCCATCGCGACCCGTTGCCGCTGGCCACCGGAGAGGTTCGCCGGCTTGCGGTCCAGCAGGGCGGTCAGTTCCAGCACCCGGGCCGCCTCGGAGACCTTCTGGTCGATGGTGGCCCGGTCCAGCTTCGCCAGCTTCAACGGGAACGCCATGTTCTCCCGTACGGTCATGTTCGGGTAGAGGGCGTACGACTGGAACACCATCGCGATGTCCCGGTCCCGGGGCGCCTTGTCGTTGACCCGCTGGCCGCCGATGCGCAGCTCACCGCCGCTGATGTCCTCCAGCCCGGCGATCATGTTCAGGGTGGTCGACTTGCCGCAGCCCGACGGGCCGACCAGGATCACGAACTCGCCGTCGGCGATCTCCAGGTCCACGTCGTGGACCGCCACGGTCCCGTCCGGGAACCGCTTGCTCACCTTGTCCAGCACGATGTCAGCCACAACAACTCACCCCTTGACTGCGCCGGAGGTCAGCCCGGACACGATGCGACGCTGGAAGAACAGCACGAACAGAATGATCGGAATGGTGATCACGACGGCGGCGGCGCAGATCGCCCCGGTCGGGTCCTCGAACTGCGACTCGCCGGTGAAGAAGGAGAGCGCCACCGGCACCGTGCGGGACCGCTCGGTGGAGGTGAGCGAGATCGCGAAGAGGAAGTCGTTCCAGCAGAAGATGAAGACCAGGATCGCGGTGGTGAACACCCCCGGCGCGGCCAACGGCGCGATCACCCGCCGGAACGCCTGTCCCTGGGTGGCGCCGTCCATCTTCGCCGCCTTCTCCAGGTCCCACGGGATCTGCTTGAAGAACGCCGAGAGCGTGTAGATCGCCAGCGGCAGGGCGAAGGTGATGTACGGCAGGATCAGCCCCGGCCAGGTGTCGAAGAGCCCGAGCGACCGCTCGATCTCGAACAGCGGCGAGACCAGTGACACCTGCGGGAACATCGCGATCAGCAGGGAGACCCCGACCAGCAGCTTCTTGCCGGGGAAGTCCAGCCGGGCGACCGCGTACGCGGCCATCGTGCCGAGCACCACCGCGATCACGGTGGCGATCAGCGCGATGCCGATCGAGTTGACCAGCGCCCGGACGAACTGGTCGGTGGCAAAGATGGTCCGGTAGTTGTCCAGGGTCCACTCGCGCGGCACGAAGTTACCGTCGGTGAGGGTGGCCGTGGTCTTGAACGACAGCGACGCGATCCAGAGCACCGGGACCAGCGCGAAAACCACCACGATCAGGTCCAGTACGCCCCAGCGCCACTTCGCCCGCGCGGTGGTGTCGGCGGCGGCCATCAGCGCCTCCCCTCGTCGTCGCTGCCCGGGGCAGCGGTGCCGAACAGCTTCACGAAGACGAACGCGATGACCGCCACGGTCAGGAAGATGAGCACCGACATGGTCGAGCCGATGCCGAGGTTCAGCCCACGCATCAGGTTGTTGTACGCCAGCATCGACACCGACGAGGTCTCGCTCGACCCGGCGGTCAGCACGAAGATGTTGTCGAACACCCGGAACGCGTCCAGGGTCCGGAACAGCAGCGCCACCAGGATCGCCGGCTTCATCACCGGCAGCATCACCTTGGTGAACCGCTGCCACCCGGTGGCGCCGTCCGTCGAGGCCGCCTTCAGCAGATCCTCGGGGACCAGGGCCAGCCCGGCCATCAGCAGCAACGCCATGAACGGGGTGGTCTTCCAGATCTCGGCCAGCATGATGATCGCGAGCGCGCTGGCCCGCTCGGTCAACGGCGCTCCCTCACCGAAGAGGGTTGCGAGGTAGCCGGTGCCGGGCGTCCAGGCGTACCGCCAGGAGAAGGCGGCGACAACCGTGACGATCCCGTACGGGATCAGGGCCGAGGTGCGGACCAGCCCGCGCCCGACGATGGTCCGGTGCATCACGATGGCCAGTCCCATGCCGAGCACCAGCTCGACCGCGACCGTCACGACGGTGATCAGCATGGTCACGCCGAACGCGGTCCACCAGTACTCGTTGCTCAGCACGGTGGCATAGTTGGCCAGACCGACGAACTCCCGCTGGTCGGGAAACTTGAGGTCGAAGCGCTGCAAGGACAGCCAGACCGAGTAAAGAATCGGGTACGCGGTGACCGCGAGCATCACGAACGCGGCCGGGGCGCAGAGCAGCCAGGCCAGCCGACGTTCGGCCCGCTTCCCCTCGCTCAGTGGCGCCTTGCCACCGCGCTGCCTCGGAATCGACGCGGTTGACGCGGTTGACGCGGTTGACGCGGTTGACGCGGTGGGCGGGGCCGGCGTGGTCAACGGGGTCGACGTGGTCGACGGCGTCCGCGTGGTCGACGGGGTTGCCCGGTCGGGCGGTGGTGTGCCGGTGGGCTCGGTGCTCACGGCAGTACCCCCTTTGATTCCAGCGCGTCCTGCGCCGCCTTGCGCAGCCGGTCGGCGGTCTCGGCGGGGCGGATGTTCGACGGCGGGGAGAGCGTCGCCGACAGCACGGTGGAGATGTTCTGGTAGGCCGGGCTGCGGGGCCGGGTGGCGGCGTCCTTCAGCTCCTCCAGAATGGTGTCGCGCATCGGGTACGCGTCGGCCATCTCCGGTTCGGCGTAGACGCTCTCGATCGTCGGCGGTACGCCGTCGTTGATCGCGGAGAACTTCTGGTGCTCCGGACTGCGCAGGCAGGCCGCCGCCGCGAACGACTCGGCCGGGTGCCGGGAGTAGCGGCTGACCGCGAGGTTGACCCCGCCGATGGTGACCCTGCTCGGGGTCTGCGGGTCCACCCCGGGGTAACGCGCCCACTTGACCTTCTTGGCCAGCTCCGGGTCGGCCTCCTGCATCGCCGGATAGACAAACGGCCAGTTGATCTGGAAGGCGCCCGCCCCGGACTGGAACTCCAGCCGCGCCTGGTCCTCGATCGTGTTCGAGAACGACGGGGTGGTGACGCCCGCGGTGGCGAAGCGCCGCAGCACCTCCAGGGCCCGGACCGCCCCGTCGTCGAAGACCGCCCTGCCGCCGTCGTCGCTGAGGATCTGCCCGCCGGCACTGGCGACCAGCGTGTTGTAGAGCACCACCAGGCCCTCGTACTGGGCCCCCATGGTGATCACCCGGTACGGCTGTCCGCTCGCCCTGAGCTGTTGCGCGACCCCGATCATCTCGTCCCAGGTACGGGGTGGGTTCGGCACCAGGTCGGAGCGGTACCAGAGCAGTTGCACGTTGGTGTTCTTCGGCGCGGCGTAGAGCTTCTCCTCGTACCTGGCCGTCTCCAGCGGCCCGGCCAGCGTGCCGCGTTCCGCCTCGGCCCGCCGCTCGCCGGTCCACTCGCGCAGCCAACCGGCGCTGGCGAACTCCTGGGTCCAGGTCACGTCCAGCCCGAGTACGTCCATCCCGCTGTCCTCGGCGGCGAGCCGGCGGACCAGTTGCACCCGCTGGTCGTCGGCGGCCCGGGGCAGAATCCGGTACGCGATCCGGTAGCGCCCGCCGGCCTGGGCGTTACAGTCGTCAACCACCTTCTGGAGGTTCTGCTCCGGCGGGTAGTAGAGGTTGACGGTGGGGACCCCGCCGTCACCGCCGTCACCGGAGCCGCAGGCCACCAACGGGGCCAGCAGCGCCAGCCCGACGGCTGCGGCGCCAAATCGGAACCGCCCGGATCGGGGCCGGTCGAGGTTACTCATGCCAGCACCCCGTACCGGCCCGATCGGCTGTCGCACCACTGTGACCACTCATCGCGTACCCCCTCCTTCCACGACGGCCGGGGCACCACGACGCGGGCCCGGCGCACGGCGAAGCGACACCGTTCCCGGCCGTGAACCGCGACGGGCCGGTGAGACGCGGTCGCGCGACTCCACTGCCCCCGGGCCGAGCTCCCGAAACATTCCGGACACCGGGGTCGGTCGGGCCGGTACCCGGCGCGGGGTTTGCCCGCCGGGTGGACGGGAACGGCCACGGCCATGACGGAGGGCGGCCGATGAGGTTCTTCCGGCCCCGGGTGGTGCCGACCAGCGTCGAGGACCATCGCGCGACCCCGTTCGAGATCTTCTTCGACCTCGTCTTCGTCTTCGCCCTCACCCGGATCATCGCCTTCATGGGCCATCCGCCCAGCTTCACGAGCATGGGGCGGGGTGTCGTCCTGCTCCTGCTGCTCTGGTTCTCCTGGGGCGCGTACACCTGGTTGAGCAATCGGGCACGGGCGGACGTCGGGCTGATCCGCGGCGGCACGCTGCTGGCGATGGCCGCTTTGTTCGTGGCCGCGCTGGTGATCCCGAGCGCCTGGCACACCTCGGCCGGCTCGATGGCCGCGCCGCTGATCCTGGTCGTCGCCTACATCACGCTCCGGGCCGTACAGTTCGTCCTCTACTACCTGGCCACCGCGAACGACCCGGCGATGCGTACGGGCCTGCGGGTGATCGCGATCCCGATCGTCCTCGCCTGGATCCCGTTCGTCCTCGGCGCGCTCCACGGCGGGACCGCGCAGACCCTGCTCTGGCTGACCTCGCTGGTCATCGACATCGGTGGGCAGCGCATCTCGTACGCCACCGTCGGAGGTTGGCGGTTACGGAGTCCCCGGCACTTCAGCGAGCGGCACAACCTGGCGTTGATCATCGCACTCGGCGAGTCGCTGATCTCGGTGGGAGCGGGGGCCGGGGCGGCGGTCACCCGGCCGCCGGTCCTGGTGGCGGCGCTGCTGGCCTTCATCGCGACGGTCTGCCTGTGGCGGCTGTTCTTCGAGAACGTCGGGGTGGTCGTCGCCCGCGCGCTGGCTGGCGCGGAGGCACCGCGACGCGACCGGATCGCCGCCGACGGGTACGGCCTGGCCTACCTGCTGCTGATCACCGGAATCATCTACCTGGCGCTCGGCGTGGAACAGGTGGTCGCGCACCTGGCCCACGACCGGCCCGACCACTTCGCCGGTGACACCCTGGACTGGCCGTCGACCATCGCGCTGTACGGCGGCGCGATCCTCTACCTCGCCGGCCGTCCGCTCTTCCTCTGGACCGCCGTCCGGTCGGTCCCGTGGTCCCAACCCGTCGCGTTGGTCGCGGCCCTGCTCCTGCTGCCGGCCGGACGGCATCTGCCCGCGCTGGCCGCCCTCGGCCTCGTCACCGCGCTCCTGCTGGTGGTCACCGCCCACGAACGGTTCCGGTGTAAGGAAGGGCCCCTTATTAACGCATAGCGTTAATAAGGGGCCCTTCCTTACACCGGAGGGGGTTACTCGGGCCAGGCGTTGTTCTCGATTACCTCGACGAAGTCGGTACGGGTGAAGCCCGGTACGAAGTGCGCGAGCACGTCGGCGTTGACGGTTCCGAAGGTGGTCTCCGGGCGGTCGCGGAACCCGTCGGTGAACGCGGCCAGGATCTGCCGCTTGAAGTCCGGCCGGGGATGGGCCTCGGTGACGGCGGCGATCTCCGCCGGGTCGAGATCCTGGTGGCCGATGCCTAGCACGTCGGTCTCCACCCCGGCGGTGACCAGGGCGACCTCGGGTTCCATGAACTCGGGGATGCCCGGGGTGGTGTGCAGGGCGATGCCGGTCCAGACCTTGCGTACGGAGTCGGCGTCGACCCCGTGCACGACAAGGAAACGGCGGGCCTCGTCGGCACCGTCGACCTCGAAACGCTGGTCCTTGGTCCGGTAGCGGTCGGTCAGACCGAGGTCGTGGAACATCGCCCCGACGTAGAGCAGCTCCGGGTCCGGGTGCAGGCCCCGACGCCGCCCCTGGAGCATGCCGAAGAGGTAGACCCGGCGGGAATGGTGGAACAGCAGTGCGGGCGCGGTTTCCCGTACCAGGTCGGTCGCCTCGCCGACCAGGCGGCTGTCCGGGATCTCGATCCCGGCGATGCGCTCGGCCATCGGTTTCTCCTCGTGATCGGAGCACGGGACTCACGTCCCTGGGTCGTGCGCCACTCTCGTCCGCCTCGCCGACCAGCCACCATGTCCTTCGGGCCATACTGACCACGGATCAGGACATCACCGAAGGTGACAGTACGATGACGGAAAGATCAACTTCGACCCACCGAGTCGGCGTGCTCGTCTTCCCCGGCGTCACCCTGCTCGACGTCGCCGGTCCGGCCGAGGTCTTCGTCGAGGCGAACCGGTACGGCGCCCGGTACGAGGTGACCCTCTACTCCCCCGACGGCGGCCCCGTACGCTCGTCGACCGGCCTGCGACTCACCGCGGACGCCGCCGTCGCCGACGCGACCGGTCTCGACACCGTGCTCCTCCCGGGCGCCGACGCACTGGCGGTGGCCGGCCTCGATCCCGGTCTCGTGACGGCGGCCACTGAACTGGCCCGCTCCACCCCCCGGGTCGTCTCCGTCTGCACCGGCGCATTCCTGCTCGCCGCGACCGGGTTGCTCGACGGCCGTCGCGCCACCACCCACTGGCGGCACGCCGCGACGCTGGCCCGACGGTATCCCCGGGTCGCCGTCGAGCCGGACGCCATCTACGTCACCGACGGACCGATCGCCAGCTCGGCCGGCGTCACCGCCGGGATCGACCTCGCCCTGGCCCTGGTCGAGGCCGACCACGGTCCCGGACCGAGCCGGGAGGTGGCCCGGTCCCTGGTGGTGTTCCTGCAACGGCCCGGCGGACAGTCCCAGTTCTCCGCGCCGTCACGGACCCCCAGGCCACGTCACGAGCCACTGCGTGAACTGCTCGACACCGTCGCCGCCGACCCGGCCGGCAACTACTCGGTCCCGGAACTCGCCGCCGTCGCCGGGGTCAGCCCGCGCCACCTGAGCCGGCTGTTCCAGCGGGAACTGGGCACCACGCCGGCGCGGCACATCGAGCGTCTCCGCCTCGAAGCCGCGCAGAACCTGCTGGACGCCGGCCACACCGTCACCTCGGCCGCCGCGCGCAGCGGTTTCGGCAGCGACGAGAACCTGCGCCGGGCCTTCGTCACCCACCTGGGCGTGCCGCCGGCCACCTACCGGCGCCGGTTCGGCACCACCGTCCGTCCACGCTGACCACGATCCGATCCGCACAGACCACCAACCATCCTGGCCGACCACCATCCGATCCGCACAGACCAGCAACCGTCCTGGCCGACCATCGACCGTCCACGCTGGGCGGCTCCGCTACCTGGACCGTCGCCGCCAGACCACCAGGGTCACCAGCCCGACCCCCAGCAGCGTCGCCACCGCCGCGACCTGCCGGACCGGCGCCGGCCAGCGCCCCCGGTCGGGATCGTCCCCCCGGCGTACGGTCAGATCGGGCAGCAGCGCGGTGGCGACCCGGATTTCGAGGGTCATGCACGGCTGCATCCGGTACTCGCAACTGCGTCCCTGGTCGCGTCGGGTCAGCAGGACCGGTGCGGCGCCGGTCAGGGAGAGCTCGGTTATGCCGTCGAGCGCGAGGGCGACAAGCTGGTCGGGCGAACGCCAGCCGAGCAGTTCCTCGGCCGAGACCGGCGGCGGCAGCACGGACCCGGTCGAGGCACCCGCGTCGGCATCGGCACCCGCAGTGGCGTCGGCGAAGCGGATTTCGTACGGGTCGACGGTGCCCGAGGTGTCGGACCAGCGGCTCTGCTCGTCGCGCCGGATCGCGAGCAGCCGACCATCCGGTGACCAGGCCACCCGGGGCACCAGCACGTGGCCCCGGGGCACGGCCACCCGTCGCTGCCGCTGCCCGTCCCGGCCGACGATCCAGGTCTCCGCGCCCAGTTGCACGGCCAACGACGCCCCGTCCGGGGAGAACGACGCCGCCGAGGCCGGAGCCACCCCGGCCAGGGCGGTGGTACGCCCGTCGACCAGGTCGAGGATGGTGAGCGTGCCCTGTTCGCGGGCGGTCTGTTCGGCCTCGCCTATGACCGAGGGACGCCCCTGGAACGGCACCGCCGAGTAGGCGACGTAGCGGCCGTCCGGGGAGGTGGCGAGCAGCGCGACGGCCATTCTCGGCAGCCGGAGCTGCCGCCGTACCCCGGTGGCGAGTTCCAGCACCGTGAAGGTGTCGGTGACGCCGCTCGGGTCGACCATGACGACGTTGCGGCCGTCGGCGGTGAGCAGCCAGGGCGTACCCGGGTCCACCTCGTCGAGCTGCCGGTAGCTGTTGCCGTTCGCGCCGATCGCCAGCGACTGCCAGAGGTTCACCGTCTCGCCGCTGCCGTACTTGAAAATCATGATCGCCCGGTCCAACGGGTCGTCGCCGATCGTGCCGGTACGGAACGAATACGGCGCCAGCCGATCGGGCAGGCTGGCCGAGTCACCGGCTCCGGACGGTCGGGGCGGGTCGGGCGGCAGCGGCCGGAACCCGAGCACGCCGACGGCGAGCAGCAGCACGACCGCGATCGAGGCGCCGACCGCGCGACGGCGCCGTACGTTCCGTCGTCCGGCCGTGGCCAGCCGCTCGGCGTACCCGTCTGGCAGGGCCGGACCGTCGCCCGGATCAGTCCGCCGGATCAGTTCGGCCACACGCTCTTCGCTCATCAGGGGCTCCTGCGGGTGATCGGGCATCAACCGGTGCAAGGCGGTGATGGCGTACGAGTTTGGGCTCTTGACCGTAGTCAAGCTTCGGGGCGAAGCCAATCCGCGTACGCGGTGCTGAAATCCGACACTCAGTGGGCTTCCTGTCAAAGTGACAGTAAGTCTATGGTCGATCCATGTCTGACGATCCTTGGGTGCCGCCGAGCGTCCTCCTTGCGGTGGACCTCGTCATCCTCACCCTGCGGGAGTCCCGCCTTCAGGTGTTGTTGATCGAGCGTGGGATCGAGCCGTACCGCGGCGCTCTGGCCCTGCCCGGCGGATTTCTCAACCACGACCAGGAGGACCTCCCAGCGGCCGCCCACCGGGAACTCGCCGAGGAGGCTGGCTTGGGACCGGATGAGTTGCACCTCGAACAGATTGGGCTCTACGGTGCGCCCGACCGTGACCCGCGGGGGCGGGTGATCTCCGCGGCTTACCTCGCCATCGCCCCCCGGCTGCCCGAGCCGGTCGCCGGGACCGACGCGTCACAGGCGTCCTGGACTCCGGTGGCGCGAGCCCTGTCCGGTGACATACGGCTCGCCTTCGACCATGAGCAGATCTTGACCGACGGCGTTGACCGGGCGCGGGAGAAATTGGAGCGCTCGGCGCTTGCCACCGCATTCTGCGGTCCGACTTTCACGATCGCGGAGCTCCAGGACGTCTACGAAGCGGTATGGGGCGTGCCGCTCGACGCACGGAACTTCTACCGAAAAGTGCAGAGCGTGGACGGCTTCATCGTTCCCGCCGGCCAGAGTCGCAGGACCGAGGGAGGGCGTCCCGCTCGACTGTTTCGCCCCGGACCCCGCGCGACTCTCCACCCTCCAATGGTTCGACCCGATGGCCAGGCAGACAAGGAGACAGCATGAGCACAAACAGCGGTCTCGTCGTGATCCTCACGGCGCTGAACCTCGAATACGAAGCGGTCCGCGACCAGTTGACCGGCCTTCGGACGCGCCGACACCCGGCCGGCACCCGCTTCGAGGTCGGCCGGCTCGACCAGAGCGACTGCCGGATCGCGCTGGGGCTGGTTGGCAAGGGCAATCATCCTGCCGCGGTGCTCGCCGAACGGGCAATGGCCGAATTCTCCCCGGTCGCCGTGCTGTTCGTGGGGGTTGCCGGTGGTCTGTGGCCCAACATCCGGCTCGGCGACGTCGTCGTCGCGAGCAAGATCTATGCCTACCACGGCGGCACCAGCGAGGACGACGGCCTCAAGGCCCGGCCAAAGGCTTGGGAGATCCCTCACGAGGCCGACCAGGTCGCCCAGCACGTCGCCAGGTCCACCGCGTGGCGCCGGGGTCTTCCCGCAGGCTCAACTCCTGCCGTCCATTTCGGGCCGATCGCCGCAGGCGAGATCGTACAGGACTCGGGGTTATCCGAACAGGCCCGCTGGATCCGCCAGCACTACAACGACGCCGTGGCGATCGAGATGGAAGCGGCCGGTGTGGCCCAAGCCGGCCACCTCAACCGTGCCCTGCCCGTGGTGGTCGTACGCGGCATCAGCGACCACGCCGACGGCAGCAAGACCACCACCGACGGACAGAACTGGCAACCGAAGGCCGCACTTCACGCCGCCGCGTTCGCCACCGCCCTCGCGCGAGAACTCATCATCGACGGACCGACCAGCCAAGGCGGCGCGGCCCGGGACGGGAGCTCAACAATGCCGATGACCAACCGCAACATCGCCACCGGAAACGCCCGCGTCGGGGTACAGGCCGGGCACATCTACGGCAACATCACCGTCGGCGCCGGTGCCGAACAACCGACCGACCTGGCGGCGAGCATCGCGGATCTGCGAACTCACATCAAGCAGGCCCACCTCGACGGAGAACTGGACGAGGAGACCTACGCCGCGGCCGAGTCGGAACTGGAGGTGGCGACGGAATGCGTTTCGGCAAGCACACTTGAAAAGAAGAGCGGCCTGATGATGGCGCTCAAACGGTTGCGGGGCCTGGTAGCAGACGTGGCTGGGCTCGGGGCGCAGCTTGCGGCGATCATCGCCGTGGTGCGGAGCATGCCATGACGATCCCAACCGCGACCAACGTCGCTCAACGAGATGCGCACGTCGACATACAGGCGGGCGTGGTCCACGGCGATGTCAACTTCTACCGTCTGCCGCCGGGCTCCAGTCCGAGGGAGGTGTTCGCCTTCGCGCTGAAGTACCTTGACGGTCGGGTCCGTGATCAGGCGCGCAAGCTGATCGAGCAGGCAATCGCCGAGGGGTACATCACCACCGAGGTCCAGTTCTACCGGCTCATCGCGCTGTTGAGCGAGCGCACCCTGCGCCAACTCGCTCCCGAGGAGCTGGACCGGCTCACCGCCATCTGCGCCAGCGTGCCCGACCTCGAGAACGATGACGAGTGGACCGCGGGCCTGAGGGTCATTCTTCGTCTCCTGGCCCCCGTCAGCACCGCTGAGACGGATCTTGTGGTCAAGGAGATCGACGCGCTGGGCCGCCGTCAGCGCGACGGGATCTACGGCCATCTCGAGGCGCTGCTCGATGGCGCGATGCAAGAGGAGATGTGGCGGAAGTCTGTCTCCCTGGCGGTTTCGCAGCGCACAGCGGAGGATCGGTTCAACCGGGTCTGGAAGTTCTTCCATCCCACACCCGCACAGCCCCGGACTCGAGAGGTACGGCCCGCCGCTGTCTCGCTCCGCGACCGACTCTCCGTCGGCGCCGGCGCGGCTGTCTTCACCCTCGCGGTGGTGCAGATAACCGTGCTGGTGGCAGCACGGGGCACGCTTGATTCGTTCCTTGCCCTGACCGCCGGGCTGGCCGGACTGGCCGCGTTCTGCGTCGGCGGGGCGGACCGGCACTACCGGGTTTCACGGCTACGCGCGAAGGAAGCACAGATCCGCCCACCCGAGCAACGGAGACGAGAGGCGCCGCCGGGGGGCTTCGCCCGAAAGGTGGACCGGCTCTTCGACCGCTACTTCAGCCGGTACGTCCCCAGGGGAACCGACAGGACCTACTGGCGCGCCCAGACAGCGGGAATCCAGCGGCACCTGCGCGACGAGGTGGTCGAGCTCTACCGGGAAGAGCGGATGCCCGCTGACCGAATCGCCTGGCTCGTCCGTCATCTGGTGGGCGATGTCCGAACGCAGTGGGAACGAAACACGCTGACGGCGTACCGCCAGCAACTGCGCACCCCCATCAGGACCACCGCCCTATACATCGGGGGACTGGCTCTCCTCGCCACCGGAAGCCTCTGGGCCGTTCCCGCTGTCGTGGCGAGCGATCCCCTGCCCGGCACGCTCTGGGTCTTGCTCGCGGCGATATGCGCGGTGCCGACAGTGCGCTCGTCATTCCGGATCGTCGCCGAACGACGCAGGGTGGTGGACGACCTGACGGAACGAGCTGACAAGGAGAGTGCCCGATGGGCGGCGTACCACCGGTGGTGCCGCAGGCTGGCCGACAAGCCATCGGACACACAGATGGCCGCCTGGCTGGAAGGCGACCGCAAAGTCCTGGTCGACCAGGCCATGCGACAGTGCCGACTCCGGCCCAGCCACGTGATCGCCCACGCCTTCATCGAGGCGCCCGCACCCTCGTGCAAGAAGGCCCGGTACCCACAGGGACCGTGGCGGTACTCCCGCTACCGCCTGCTGCTGTTCCTACTCAGCGACGACGGGGTTCGGCAGGTCAACATCGATCTCGACTTCGAAACCGCCGGGAGCCGCACCACCCAACGACTCAACTATCGCTTCGACGCCGTCGCCGCCGTTCGGGTCGACGGCATCGCCACCCAACAGCAGACCTTCGAGCTCACTCTTTTCAACGGGGAACCCATCTCCATCCGGGTAAGCGAACCCGACAACGAGACGCTCCAGCACGACGAGAACCCGATCAGGATTGCCGAACTGTCCCTGGACGCCTCCGGGCTCAATCACACGCTGCACGTCCTTGAGGGCGTTGCCGCCGAAGGCAAGGAGTGGGTCAAACATCGACGCCACCGCGCCGACGAGAAGCTCGCGAATCTGACGAGCACCATTCGCGACCTACTCGACTAGTCAGCGGTACGTCGACTCAACGATTACAAGCGTCGCTCGCTGACACCGAGACGAACGTACGTCGAGGAACTGCGCGGGCAGCGGCGGCAGACCTTCCGCACGAGCGGTCCTCGACCCTCCCGTTCCCGCATCGGGCCGCGCCCATTGCCTTACTGTCGGTACTGAAGACGGAACCGGACACGTTCGAAGGATCACCTGGATCGCCACGGGAGGCCGGTAATGCGGACATTTCGTGCTCGCGTACTTGTTTCGGCGCTCTTTGTCCTTGCCGTCTTCTCGGCTTGCAGCCAGCCCTCGTCCACCTCGCCCGGCCTGCCCGGCGGGCCGGGTGGCGACGCGCCGGTCTCCGCGACCCACCCGCCGGCCGACCCCAGCCAGGCACCCAACCGGGGCCTGGTCACGGGTAAGGTGACCCACCCCGACGGCGCGCCGGTGCCGGGGGTGGGGATCGAGGTGAAGTCGACGGACGATCCGGCCAAACCCGTCCCGCAACTGACCGTCACCACCGATGCCAAGGGCGTCTTCCAGTGGCAGCTTGAGCCGGGGCGGTACGAGTTCCACATCCGTACCGGGGGCACCTCGATCACCGGTCGGGCCGCACCTCAACCGGCCACGGTGACGGCCGGGCAGACCGCGACGGTCAACTTCACCCTCGCCTGACCGCCCAAGGCCAGCGTCGGCTGGATAGTCTCCTCGCGCGTCCCCGAACGTGAGGAGTCCGGATGGCATCGGCGGCGGTAACCCGTTTCGGCATCGTCGGCAGCGGCTGGCGATCGCTGTTCTTCCTGCGGCTGGCCCGACTGCTGCCGCAGTGGTTCGAGGTGACCGGGGTGGTCACCCGGACGGCGAGCCGGGGCGAGGAGGTGCGGGCCGAGTGGGGCGTGCCGACCTTCCGTACGACGGAAGAGCTGTTGGCCCACGGACGTCCCGATTTTGTCATCGTCTCGGTGCCCTGGGCGGTGACCCCCGAGGCGACCCGTGAGCTGGTCGGCCAGGGGGTACGGGTGCTGGCCGAGACGCCGCCGGCGCCGGACGTGGACGGGCTGCGGTCGCTCTGGTCCGAGGTGGGCGCCAGCGGCCTGGTGCAGGTCGCCGAGCAGTATCTGCTGATGCCGGGGCACGCCGCCCGGCTCGACCTGGTCCGCGCCGGCTTGATCGGCGAGCCGACCTCGGTGCAGATCTCCTCGACCCATCTCTACCACGCGGTCTCGCTGATCCGTGGGCTGCTCGGTGTCGGTTTCGACCCCGCCGAGGTACGCGCACAGGCATTTGTCGCCCCGTTGGCCAACCCGCTCTCCCCCGCCGGTTGGAGCGGTGACGGTACGCCGCAGCAACTCGCCACCACGCTCGCCACGATCGACTTCGGCGGCCGGATGGGACTGTACGACTTCACCGACAACCAGTGGTGGAACCCGTTGCGGGCCCGCCGGCTGACCGTACGCGGTTCGCTCGGCGAGTTGGTCGACGACTCGGTGGTCCGGCTGGTCGACCCGACCACCCCGGTCGAGTCGTCGCTGGTCCGGCGGCAGACCGGGATCGACCTGAACCTGGAGGGGCTGGACCTGAAGCACATCAGCTTCGACGGCCGGGTGGTCTACCGCAACCCGTTCGCCGGCACCGGGCTCTCCGACGACGATATCGCGGTGGCCGACATCGTGGCGCGTACCGGCGCGTGGGCGCGCGGGGAGGGTCCGGCGCCGTACCCGCTGGCGGAGGCGTGCCAGGACCATCTGATCAGCGTCGCGATCGAGGAGTCGGCCCGTACCGGCCAGCCCGTGGCTACCACCCGCGAACCCTGGGCCGCCGCCTGACCCCGCCCGCCCCGCGCCCGCCCCGCCCCGCCCCGCCCTCGGAGGTTAGGAAGGGCCCCTTCCTATACAAAAAACGATAGGAAGGGGCCCTTCCTTACGCGGGGAACTCGTTTTGGGGAGATGTGGGGGATTTGTTCTACGTGGGGTGGGGCGAGCCTTTAGGTTGATCACGGAGTGCGATCCGTCGATCACGAAGAGGTGCCGCCGGTGTTCGCTGCTGTGGGACGGTTCGTGGTCCGCCACCCCGTCTGGGTGATCCTGGCCTGGGTGGCCGCGGCGGTGGGTGTGATCGGCTTCGCCCCGACCCTGACCGCCACCACCGACGAGGCGTCCTTCCTGCCCTCACACTACGAGTCGATCCGCGCCGCGCAGATCCAGCAGCAGGCGTTTCCCCGGGCCGCCACCCCGGCGGCGATCATCGTCTTCGAGCGGAAGGACGGCGGGGCGCTGACCGACGCCGACGCGGCGAAGGTGACCTCGATCGCCCAGGCGTTGGCCGGGCAGCGGATTCCCGCCGTCATCACCCTGACGCCGACGCCACCGTCGCCGAACCGGCTGATCCAGATCATCGCGGTCGAGATGACACCCCAGCGTGGCCCGGCGGACCAGGCGCAGCCGGACGCGGTCAAGCGACTGCGCGGCGCGCTGCCGGACCAGCTCGCCGGCTCCGACCTCAAGGCCGGTGTGACCGGTACGGCGGCACAGAACCTCGACGCCCAGGATTCCGGCAACCGGGCGAACGCGATCATCGGGATCACCACGATCGCCCTGATCCTGATCCTGCTCCTGATCATTTTCCGCAGCCCGATCATCGCGATCATGCCGGTGATCGCCATCGGTCTGGTGTCCCAGATCGCCACCGGGCTGATCGCCTGGGCCAACCAGGCGTTCGACCTGAAGACCGACAGCTCGGTGAGCGCGATGCTGATCGTGGTGCTCTTCGGGGTCGGTACCGACTACATCCTGTTCCTGATGTTCCGCTTCCGGGAACGGCTGCGGCTCGGCGAGGACCCGAAGACCTCGATGGTGAGCGCGGTCGCCCGGGCCGGGGAGGCGATCGCCTCGGCGGCCGGCGCGGTCATCATCGCCTTCCTCGCCCTGACCCTCTCCTCGCTCGGGCTGTTCCGCTCGCTCGGACCGGCGCTGGCCATCGCGGTCGCCACCACGCTGGTCGCCGGACTCACCCTGATCCCGGCGATCGTGTCCCTGCTCGGGACGAAGGTCTTCTGGCCGTCGAACGCCTGGCGGCACGAGCCGCGCGGCGCCCGCTTCGCCGCGATCGGCAGGTCGTTGGGTCGCCGCCCGGCGGTGTACGCCACCGTGTCGGGCGTGGCGCTGGTCGTACTCGCCGTCTTCTCCTTCGGTTTCCATCCCAACTTCGACCTGAGCAGCGGGTCGACGTCGACCGAGTCGGAGTCGAACGTCTGGAGCAAGGAGTTGCTCAAGGGGCTGCCGGCGGGTGCGACCGAGCCGTCCAACGTCTTCCTGCGCTCCGATCGCGGCCAACCGCTGCCGGCCGACCAGCTCAGCGCGTACCGGGAGCGGCTGGTCGGGGTGCGCGGCGTCGGGCAGGTGGGACAACCGACCCTCTCCCCGGACCGGACCGTCGCGGACTTCCAGGTGACCCTGGCGAACGCGCCGCAGTCCGCCGCCGCGCTGCGTACGGTCAAGGGTCCGCTGCGCGACACCGCGCACTCGGCCGCGCCGGACGGCACCACCGCGTTCGTCGGCGGCATCACCGCGGTCTTCGTCGACATCCAGGCAGCGGTGAACCGGGACTACGCGGTGGTGTTCCCGGTCGCGGCCGTGCTCATCATGATCATTCTCGGACTGCTGCTACGAAGTGTGGTGGCGCCCTGGTACCTGATGCTCTCGGTCGGGCTCGGCTTCGCCGCCACCCTCGGCGCCACCGTGCTGATCTTCCAGCACGGGCTCGGCGAGCCCGGTCTGATCTTCATCCTGCCGGTGATCATGTATCTCTTCGTGGTGGCGCTCGGCACCGACTACAACATCCTCATGGTGGCCCGGCTCCGGGAGGAGGCCCGCGAGGGACGCGACCCCCGCGACGCCGCCGCCATGGCCATCCGCCACGCCGGACCCACCATCGCCGCCGCCGGTCTGATTCTCGCCGGTACGTTCGCCTCGCTGATGCTGGCCGGTAACAGCACGCTCACCCAGATGGGCTTCGCCATCTCGGCCGGGATCGCGATCGTCGCCTTCGTCATGTCGCTTTTTCTCACCCCGGCCATCACCGCGTTGCTCGGACATACCGCCTGGTGGCCCGGTCACACCGATGTCGAGAGTGGACAGATTCGCGACCAACCACAGGGGCGGCACCGGGCCTGAGCCGGTACGTAGCATTTGTGCGATCCATACCTGATCGGCGTATGGTCCGGAGATGGCCTCCGCGGACGTGATCGCCCACCTGCTACGCCGTGCGACGTTCGGCCCGACCGCCGACGAGGTCGACGCCGCCGTACGCGCCGGTCTCGACGCCACCCTGGACCGCCTGCTCGCCCCGGTCGGCTCCGACCCCGGTGCCGCCGGCACACCGGTGCCGAAGCTCGGCCCCGACCCCTACGCGGCGCTCGCCAAGCCGGTCGACCGGCAACAGCGCCAGCAGGCGAACAAGCAGCGTACGGAGCAGGTCCGGCAGGTCCAGCAGTGGTGGCTGGACCGGATGGTCGCCGCCGAGCACCAGCTCACCGAGAAGCTGATCTTCTTCTGGCACGGTCACTGGGCCACCAGCGTGCAGAAGGTCAAGTCCGCCCAGCTCATGCTCACCCAGTTGGACACCCTGCGCCGGTACGGTCGCGGCGGGTTCGACGCCCTGGTGACCGCGATGGTGCGCGACCCCGCGATGATCCTCTGGCTGGACGGCGAGAAGAACACCCGCAAGGCGCCGAACGAGAACCTGGCCCGCGAGCTGATGGAACTGTTCACCCTCGGCATCGGGCACTACTCCGAGCCCGACGTCAAGGCCGGTGCGAGGGCGTTGACCGGCTGGACGGTCGACCGGGCCACCGGTGCGGCCGGTTTCGCCGCCAAGCGGCACGACCCCGACCCGAAGACGATCCTCGGTCGGACCGAGAACTTCGACGCCCAGTCGTACGCCCGGCTGCTCGCCGCCCAACCACGCGCCACCCAGTTCGTCCGAAGCCGGCTCTGGTTCCGGTTCGCCGGCACCGCGCCCGGTGACGGGACCGCGCCCGGTGACGGCACCGCGTCGGCGGCCAGCCCCGGGCCGGGCGCCGGACCGGGCGCCGGACCGGGCGCCGGACCGGCCGACATCACCGCGACGCTGCGGGAGGTCTTCACCGACCCCGCCTTCGCCGGGACCCGTGGTCACCTGGTCAAACAGCCGGTGGAATGGGTGGTCGGCGCGATGCGCCAGCTCGGCGTCCGGCCGTCGGCCCTCTCCGAGCAGGAGCGTAGGCAGGTGCAGTCGGGGCTGTCCGGCATGGACCAGGTGCCGCTGCGCCCGCCGAGCGTCGGCGGCTGGCCCGCCGGCAGTGCCTGGCTGACCACCTCCGCGCTACAGGCGCGGATGCGGCTGGCCGACCTGCTCGCGACGGCGGCCGGGCCGACGGTGGGCCAGCGGCTCGCCGCCGCGCCGGAGGCGGGTCGACTCGACGCGCTGGCCCGACTGCTCGTGGTCGACGGCTGGAGCGAACGTACCCGGGCCGCGCTCACACCGCTGGCCGCGAAACCGGAACGGCTCGTCGCGGCCGCGCTGGTGAGCCCCGAATACACCGTCTGCTGACCGGAGGCGACACACGTGGACACCCTGACCCGACGTAGGTTCCTGATCGCCAGCGGAGTTGTCGGTGCCGGAGCACTGGCCGCCGGCGCCACCACGTACGCGCTGTCCGACCTGTTCGAGACGGCGGGCGAGCGGGATCCGGCGAGCCGGACGCTGGTCCTGGTCACGCTCTACGGGGGCAACGACGGTCTGAACACCGTTGTGCCGTACGCCGACCCGGCGTACCACGACGCGCGGCCCGGGATCGCGTACACCGCCGAGGAGGTGAAGCGGCTCGACGACGCCTTCGGGCTCAACCCGGCGATGGGGGGTCTGCACCGGCTCTTCGGACAGGGCAAGCTGGCGGTCGTACGCGGTGTCGGCTACCCGAAGCCGGACCGGAGCCACTTCCGTTCGATGGACATCTGGCAGACCGCCGACCCGGAGCGCCCCGGGGTGACCGGGTGGATCGGCCGGTGGCTGGACGGCGTCGGCGGCGACCCACGGCTGGCGGTCTCCTTCGAGTCGGCCGTGCCGCCGCTGCTCGCCGGTGAGCGCAGCGCCGGTGCCTCGGTGCCGGTCGCCGGGCGGGCGATGCGTGGCGGGTTGCCGGACCAGACGCTGGCGGCACTGGCCGCCGGCAGCCCGGACGACTCCCCGGCACGGGCACGGGCGGCGGCCTGCTTCGCCGACCTCCGCTCGGTCAACCAGATGATCACGGAGGTACGGGACGCGGCCGAGGAGCCCGACGACGCCGACCCGGATCCGGAGCGGCCGGCGGCGACCGCGACCGGCGGTGCGCGTACGTCGTTGCAGGCCCAGCTCGACCTGGTGGCGCAGTGTGTGGAGGCAGGCGTGTCGACGCGGGTCTTCTCCGTCTCGCTGGGCGGGTTCGACAGCCACGCGGACGAGAAGCAGTTGCAGGCGGTCCTGCTCGAACAGGTGGACCGGGCGCTGACCGGGTTTGCCGAGCGGATGTCGCGTACCGAGGCGGGCCGCAAGGTGGTGGTCGCGGTCTACTCGGAGTTCGGCCGGCGGGTACGCGCCAACGCCTCCGACGGCACCGACCACGGCACCGCCTCGAACGTCTTCCTGCTCGGCGCGGGCGTGCACGGTGGCCTGTACGGGGAACAGCCCAGCCTGACCGACCTGGACGACGGTGACCTGCGGTTCACCGTGGACTTCCGGGACGTCTACGCGACGCTGCTCGAACGGGTGCTCGACGGCGACCCGGGGCGGGTGCTCGGCGGCTGGTCCGGTCGACGCGACGAACTGTTCGCCCCGGTCTGAGTCGAGCCACTGAGTCGAGCCGCCGGTCCGGTCAGGCGGAGCCGGTCGGTGGTGGCTCGGGCGTCCAGGTGTGCCGTGCGGCGGCGATCTCGGCGAACTCCTCCACCAGCGGCGAGGTGTTGCCGTCGGCCCAGGCCAGGCAGACCTGGTTGGGTGGGAGGCCGTCGACCGGGACGTGGGTGACGTCGGGTCGGGTGTAGAAGGTGGCGGTCGACAGCGGCAGGACGGCCACCCCCCGGTAGGCCGCGACGTGCTCCAGCTTCTCCTCCACCGAGCCGAGGCCGGGTCGGGGCCACGGGTCCGGGTCGACCGGCCGGTCGGGCACGCCGTCGCCGGTGGCTGGCCGCACGGCGAGCAGGTCACGCCACTCCGGGACCGCGTCGGGGTGCTGGAGCAGACGCTCCTCGACCAGCTCGGCGAGGGCGACCGACTCCTTGCCGGCGAGTCGGTGGTCGACGGGGAGGACCACCACGCGGGGCTCGCTGTGCAGCGGGCGCAGGCGCAGGCCACGCCGGTCGACCGGGAGCCGTACGTAACTGACGTCGGCCCGCCCCTCGTGCACCACCTCGACCTGGTCCTGCCACGAGGTGCGCAGGACCTCGACGGCCAGGTCGGGATGGCGCTGGGCGATCGCCCTGGCCTCGGCGGTGACGATGAGGCCCGGCATGAAGCCGATGGTGAAGGTCGGGCGGCCGTGGGCGGCGCGGCGCGCCCGCCGACCCGCCGCCTCGGCGGCGGCGAGCAGTGGGCGGGCGTCGACCAGCAGTTGCCTGCCGGCCTCGGTCAGTGTGGTGGTCCTCCGGTCGCGGGCGAAGAGCTGGACCCGGAGCTCGTGCTCGAACGCCCGGATCTGCCGGGAGAGGACCGGCTGGGCGATGTGCAGCCGTTGCGCGGCACGGCCGAAGTGCAGCTCCTCGGCCACCGCGACGAAGTAGCGGAGCTTACGAAGATCGAGGTCCACTGGTCGGCTCCGCTCCGCTGGTCGGTCCGCTTCCCGTTCGGATGGTACCCGGCGGGTGATACCCGACAGGTATGAGTGAGCTGATACCCAGTGGGCATTACAGCGGCCCGAACAGGTCTTGGACGGTCGACGGGCGGTCGGCGCAGGGTGGAGACCGTCACCGCGACACGTACCGCACGACCGGAAGGAACAAGATCATGACCCTCACCGACCAGCGCGTTGTCGTACTCGGGGGAACGTCGGGAATCGGGCTGGCCACCGCCACCATGGTCGCCCGCGAGGGTGCCCGGGTCGCGGTCGCCTCCAGCAGCCAGAGCAGCGTGGACCGGGCCCTGGCGACCCTGCCCGACGGCAGCGCCGGCTACGCCGCGAACCTCACCGAACCCGCCGACGTGGCCCGGCTGTTCGCGGATCTCGGCCCGTTCGACCACCTGGTCTACACCGCTGGCGAGCCGCTCGCGCTGATGTCACTCGACACGCTCGACCTCGACGCCGCCCGCACCGCGTTCGAGCTGCGTTACTTCGCCGCCCTGTCGACGATCAACGCCGCCATCCCCTTCCTGCGGCCGGGCGGCTCGATCACCCTGATCACCGGCACCGCCAAGGACCGGCCGAGTCCGGGCTGGTCGGTGGCGTCGAGCATCACCGGCGCCATCGACGCCCTGGTCCGCGCCCTCGCGGTCGAGCTGGCCCCGGTACGGGTCAACGCCGTCTCCGCCGGTGTGATCCGCTCGCCGCTCTGGGACTCACTGCCCGACGAGGCGCGCGAGCAGATGTACGGCCACCTCGAGACCACGCTGCCGCTCGGCCGGGTGGGCACACCCGAGGAGGTCGCCGAGGCGTTTGTCTTCCTGCTCCGGGCGAGCTACGTCACCGGAACCGTGGTGACCGTCGACGGCGGCACCCTGATCGCCTGAGCCGCCGCCGTGGTGAGTTTTGTGAGTTACCAACCGATTCAGCCGATAATCTGAGCCGGTCAGCAGGGCCGCCTCCCGGCGTGCGTCCCGCCCGTCGGCAGCGGGCACGAGGACAAGGAACAGAGGATCATGTCGCTGCTCACCGCCCCGAACCAGACCGTCGACGCGCCGAACGGCAGCACGTACACGTACCGCAACTTCGGCAAGGTCGGTGGCACGCCGGTGCTCTTCCTCCAGTGCTTCCGGGGCAACATCGACATCTGGGACCCGGCACTGGTCGACGCCATCGCGGCCGAGCGTGAGGTGATCCTCTTCGACGCCAGCGGGGTGGGCGGTTCGACCGGGCAAACCCCCGAGACGGTACGCGAGTACGCCCGCGACACCCTCGCCTTCGTCGACGCGCTCGGGCTGACCATGGTCGACCTGCTCGGTTTCTCGCTCGGCGGCTTCGTGGCGCAGGAGGTGACGCTCCAGCGCCCGTACCTGGTCCGCCGGCTCGTCCTGGCCGGCACCGGTCCGCAGGGAGGGCGTGGCTTCCACGCCTGGTCCGGCGAGACCCGCGTGCACGCCCACAAGGAGCAGCAGGACGCGGAGGACCTGCTCTACCTCTTCTTCTCCCCGTCGGAGCAGAGCCGGGCCAAGGGGATGGAGTACATCGGCCGGATCTTCAGCCGGCAGCAGGACCGCGACACGCCCGCCACGCTCGCCGTACGGGACGCCCAGCTCGCGGCGATCGCCGACTGGGGCATCCCGGACAGCGGCAGGTTCTCCCGCCTGTCGGCGATCGGGCAACCGACCCTGGTGGCGAACGGCGACCACGACGTCATGGTGCCGACGCCGAACTCGTACCTGCTCGCCGGCCACCTGCCCGACGCCGAACTGGTCATCTACCCGGACGCGAACCACGGGTTCCTGTTCCAGTACCCGCAGGAGTTCGCCGGCGAGGTCAACCGTTTCCTGACCCGGGCCTGAGCCGCCGACGGTCACCCGAGCGCGCCGGCACCACCCACCGAACGGGTGGTACCGCGCTCCCGGCGTACCCGGGTCAGGTTCGGGGATTCGGGCGCCCGCCGCGCCCGCCGGCCGGGCCGTCGGCGGTGGCCGGCGCCGTCGCGGCGGTCGCCGGGGTCGTGGCCGGCAGGTCGAGACTGGTCCGGAGCGTGATCGGCCGCAGCAGCACGGCGGCGATCACGCCGACCACCCCGATGGCGGCGGAGATGAGGAAGATGTGCCCGGTGGCGTCGCCGTACGCGTTGCGCACGATGTGCTCGACGGCCTCGGGCAGACCGTTGAGGTTGAGGCTGCCACCGGCGCTGCCCGAGGCGGACGCCGGCACCCCGGCGGCGGCCAGGTCGTGGGTGATCTGCTCGGTCACCCGCCGGGCCAGCACCGCGCCGAGCACGCTGACCCCGATCGTGCCGCCGAGGGAGCGGAAGAACGCGACCGACGAGCTCGCCGCGCCGATGTCACGCAGGGCCACCGTGTTCTGGACCGCCAGCACGAGGTTCTGCATGGTCATGCCGACACCCACACCGACGAGCAGCATCGCGGCGCCGACAAAGATCAGCGAGGTTCGGTGGTCGATGGTGCCGAGCATCAGGAAGCCGACCACCAGCACGACCGAACCGACGATGATGTACGGCTTGACCCGCCCACTCCTGGTGATGAGGCGGCCGGCGACGATCGAGGCGCCGAGCACGCCGACCATCATCGGGATGGTGAGCAGTCCGGCCTCGGTCGGGCTGTAGCCGCGACCGATCTGGAAGTACTGGCCGAGGAAGACGGCCCCGCCGAACATCGCCATGCCGACCGCGAGGCTGGCGACGATGGCCAGCGCGGTGGTGTGTTCCCGTACGATCCGCAGTGGCACGACCGGTTCGGCGGCGCGGGTCTCGACCAGGACGGCGAGCGCGAGCAGGAGCAGCGAGCCGCCGACCATGGCGGCGCTCTGCCAGGAGATCCAGGCGAACGATCCGTCCACGAACGAGATCCAGATCAGCAGCAGGCTGACCCCGGCGGCGATCAGGGCCGCACCCAGATAGTCGATCTTCACGTCCTCCCGCCGCACCGTGGTCAGGTGCAGGGTGGCCTGGAGCACCAGCAGCGCGATCACCGCGACCGGTACGCCGACGAAGAAGCACCACCGCCAGCCCAGCCAGGACGTGTCGACGATGACGCCGCCGAGCAGTGGCCCGCCGACCGTGGCGAGCGCCATGACGCCGCCGAGGTAACCGTTGTAGCGGCCCCGCTCACGGGGCGGGATCATGGCGGCGATCACGACCTGGACCAGGGCCTGGAGGCCGCCGACCCCGATGCCCTGGAAGGCCCGGGCGGCGATGAGCTGGCCGGCGCTCTGGGCCAGGCCGCTGATGATCGAGCCCAGCACGAAGATCACGATGGCGACCTGGACGAGCGTCTTCTTGTTGAACAGGTCGGCGAGCTTGCCCCAGATCGGGGTGGTCGCGGTCGCGGTGAGCAGGGTCGCGGTGACCACCCAGGTGTACTGGTTCTGGGAACCGTCGAGCGCGCCGATGATCTGCGGCAGGGCGGTCGACACGACGGTGCTGCTGAGCATCGCGACGAAGAGCACCAGCAGCAGACCGCTGAGTGCCTCCAGCGTCTGGCGGTGGTTCATCGGCTCGGCGCCGGCCACGGTGGGGGCGGTGGTAACGGGTGCGCTCATCCGGGCGTCTCCAGCGGTTGTTCGGAGCGGGTCGGGCGGCGTCTGCGCGTCGAACTGCCCACCCGGCGGGTACTCGCCGAGCTGTGCAGCCGGCGTGCACGCGCCGAGCTGTCCATCCGGCGGGCACCGGCCGAGCTGTGCAGCCGGCACCTACGTGTCGAGCTGTGCGGCCCGGCGCCGACAGCGCCGCCAGGACAAGCTTGGTGGATACTTGCCCGATGTGCAAGTTTGCTCGTTGAGAAACAAGTCACCGGGGCGTAACCTCCCTCTGATGGACACGACGGCGGGACGCCGGGAACGCAAGAAGGCCGCGACGCGCCAGGCGCTGCACGAGGCCGCGCTCCGGCTCGCCGTCGAACAGGGGCTGGAACGGGTCACCGTCGAGGCGATCGCGGACGCCGCCGACGTGTCCCGACGTA
This sequence comes from Micromonospora sp. NPDC050397, assembly GCF_044901685.1. Classification (NCBI taxonomy): domain Bacteria; kingdom Bacillati; phylum Actinomycetota; class Actinomycetes; order Micromonosporales; family Micromonosporaceae; genus Micromonospora; species Micromonospora sp. NPDC050397. Next base: position 481,991 of record NZ_JBJDPS010000001.1, on the reverse strand, counting down.
CGTTCTCCAACTACTTCTCCAGCAAGGAGGAGGTCTTCTTCCACGCCGACCTGGTCCGGATCCGTCGCCTGCTCGAGCTGGTGCGGGCCCGGCCGAACGACGAAGCCCCGTGGACCGCCCTGCGGGCGGCGGCCGAGGAGCTGGTCGGCGACGGCGACGATCTGGACCCGCTCTGGCTGGCCCAGCGTCGCCTGATCCGTGGGCACCCGAGCCTCGCCGCCCAGCTCGTCGGGACGTACGGCGCCGCCGAGCGCGAGCTGACCGCCGAGATCAGCCGGCGGCTGCCCGCCGCACCGGACACCCCGCTGCGGTCGCGGGTGCTCGCCGCCGCGTTCCTCAACGCGCTGCGCGCGGCCATCCAACACTGGATCGACCATCCGGACCGGCCGCTGGTGGAGCTGGTCCACGAGGGGCTCGGCTACGCCAGGGGCGATCTGTGAACCCGGGCGGCCAGGCCACGGGTGGGCGTGACACGACGCCGGGCGGCCAGGGTGCAGGTGGGCGCAGGTGGGTGCGTACCGGTTCGCTGGGCGCCGGGGCGGCCGGGCAGGCACGGGCCCAGATCCAGCGGACCGCGCTCGCCCTGTTCATCGAGAAGGGTTACGACAAGACCTCGCTGCGGGAGGTCGCCGAGGAACTCGGGGTGACCAAGGCCGCGCTCTACTACCACTTCCCGACCAAGGAGGACATCGTCAGCAGCCTGGTCGAGGAGCGGATCGCCGTGGTCGAGGAGCTGATCGGCTGGGCGCGGCGGCAGCCCGACCGGGAGCTGATGCGTCGCGAGTTCGTCCGGCGGTACGCGACCGGACTGCTCGACGCCGACCGGCACGCGGACATCATGCGGTTCTTCCAGCGCAACCAGACGATCGTCGACACCCTGCCGGCGGGCCAGCGGATGCGGGAGCAGCTAACCCGGGTCTTCGACCTGCTGGCCGAGCCGGGCGAACCGCTCACCCGGCAGTTCCGGCGGGCGATGGCCCTCTTCGCGGTGCACGCGGGCTGGTTGCTGCCGCGCGGGTGCGACGCCAGCGAGCAGGAACGCCGCGAGGCCACCCTGGAGGTCGCCCTTCAGCTCATCTCCGACGACGACTCCGGCGGCGGTTGCGCGCAAGGAAGGGCCCCTTGTTAACGCTATGCGTTAACAAGGGGCCCTTCCTTGCGCGTCAGGTGGGGAGGAAGCGGGCGGCGTCGGCGACCACGTAGCCGTTGGTGTTCTCGGTACGGATCAGCACGCTGCCGGCCGTACCGGCGGTGAACGGGTAGGTGCCGAGCGGGACCCACTGGCCACCGGAGGTCCGCTGGTCGACGGTACGGGTGGCGATGCCGCCGCTGTGCACGATCTCCACCGGTACGTTGCTGGCCCGGTTCTCGTGCGCGGTCCAGCGCAGGTAGACGGTGTAGCTGCCGGTGGTCGGCAGGACCGGGGTGAAGCGCATCCGGTTCACGCCCTTGGCGGTGTTGTCGTCGTGCTCGTAGTCGGCTCCGTGGTAGCCGCCGATCGCGGTGCTGCCCAGCCAGGTGCCGGCCCGGGTAACGCCGCTGCCGGCCCGGCTGTCGAGGATCACCTCACCGCTGGCGGGCGGCGGCCACACCAGCAGTTGACCGTCGGCGAGCAGCCGGGTCCGCAGTTGCGGGTAGTCGACGTCCTGGAGTGCCGTACCGGTGCCGAGGGCCAGCACCGCCGCCGTCGCCGCCGACTGGCCGAGGATCATGAAGACCGGTTCCATCCGGATCGACCCGTACGCGATGTGGCTCGCCGCCAGGCAGACCGGTACGGCCAGGTTGGCGCACTCGGTACGGGTCGGCACGATCGACCGGTAGCTGATCGAGTACGGCGCCGGCACCCCGATCTGCACGTCACCCTCGTTGCGGACCCGCCCGGCCACCACGACCCGTTGACAGTTGTGCGAGTCCATGGTGTAACTGGCCAGGCCGACCGGGTCGGTCACCGTCTCCTGGCCACGGCAGTTCCGCTCGGTCATCACGTACGCGGAGACCATCCGCCGGGCCTCGCGCACGTAGAGCTGCGGTGGCCAGCCGCCGGTGCCGGTGAACTCGTCGGCGGCCAGGCCCCAGGACGCGTTCTGGGACCGGATCGACGCCGGCAGCCGGGGGTCGTTGGCCAGGAACCACATCAGCCCCTGCTGGTAGCGGGTGTGCTCGGCGGCGATGCTGTCCCGGGTGGCGTGGCTCGCGGTGGGGTAGGCGTAGTTCGCGCCGATGAAGTCGGTGGAGGTCGCGCCGTTGTTGTTGGAGTCGGTCTTGCCGTTGCCGACGCCGTGGGTGGTGAAGAACGGCCCGGACCAGCCCGCCTGGACGTACCGCAGCAGCAGTTCGTAGTCGGCCGCGTCGTAGCCGGCCGGGCGGGGGAACGGGATCCGGTTGGCCGCCTGGGTCAGGCACATCCGGTAGTTGTACGCCTGGATCAGGCCGTCCCCGGTGCCGTTCGGCGCGACCGGGGCGGCGCTGATGCCGGGCAGCAGGCCAGAGGCCGGGTTGCCCGGCACGACGTACGGGTCGACCGGGAAGTTGAACTGGTGCCCGTTGCGCGACTGCACCCCGTTGATCGTCTCGCCGTACGTCGCGTTGCTCTCCCGGCCGACCGTCCAGGTGACCCCGGCCCGGTGCATCAGGTCGCCCTCGTAGCTCGCGTCGACGAACATCGGGCCCCGGAACACCTGACCGTTGTCGGCGACGACCTCGGTGATCCGGTTGCCGGCCATGGTCACGCCGGTGAGCCGTACGCCGTGGTAGACCGGCACCCCCGCCTCGTCCAACATGTCGTCGAAGACCGCGCGGGCCACGTGCGGCTCGAAGGTGAACCGGGCCGGCGAGGTCGGCGTCACCGGCGTGCCGGCGTACCTGGCGTGCACCCGGCGGTAGAACTCACCGGCGATCCCCCTGATCGCGGCCTGGGTGCCGCTGTCGGTCATGCCGAGTCCGCCGGTGGTCAGCCCGCCGAGGTGCGCACCCGGCTCCAGCACGACGGTGGTCCGTCCCATCCTCCGGGCCTGCACCGCGGCGACGATGCCGGCCGAGGTGGCGCCATAGACCACCAGGTCGGCCTGGACCACGGCGGCGGCAAGAGCGGGGGCGGCGAGGGCCGGGACCCCGGCGAGCACGACGGTCGCACCGCCGACACGCAGCAGGGTGCGGCGGGAGATCGGGTACGGCATGGCGGGCGGCTCCTCCGGTCGGTGGACTCAGGAGCGCGCCGCCGCATCCCTCGAATCACCCACGACTCTCCGTCGCCCGCCGCACGATGTCAAGGTCGTCTATCCGTTGGGTGCCCCCGCCGGTCGATGTCGTCGATCGGGGCGGCATCGAGGCGGCGCGGCCCTCGTAGAGATCCAGGTAGAGCCGGTGCAGATCGTCGGCCAGCTCGTTGACCCGGTCCGGCCGGACGATGTCGTGCCCCAGCCCGAGTTCCGGGGCGAGCCGGTGCAGGAGCAGCGGCAGGTCGTTCGCCTCGGCCAGCCGGCGCGGGATCTCCACGGCCGCCCGCTGGTCGATCGAGTCGTCGCCGGCCGCGAAGACCACCGCCACGTTGCGCAGGTCGCCGCCGCCGGCCAGGGCCCGCAGGTTGATCATGATGCGCAGGTACTGGGAGAGCGCGGAGAGCCAGAAGCCCGTCCCGCTCACCTGGCGGTCCGGCAGGACCCGGAAGCCGAACAGTACGGTCAGCGGCTTGACCAGGTACGCCGGTGCCTTGGCCGGGTTCACGCCGTAGAACGGGGCGAGCACCAGCAGCCGGCGTACGACGTCGGAGCGGTGCCGGGCCAGCCAGGTGCCGAGTACGGCACCGCCGGAGATGCCGACAACTCCGACCTCCTCCCCCAGCCCCGCCGCGACGGTGACCGACTCGTTCGCGTACCCGACCAGTTCGACGGCGTTGAGCCGCCCCTCGGCCCGCCGGTCGCGCAGTCCGTGGCCGGGTGCCCGGGGGACGTAGACGTTGTACCCGTGGTCGAAGTAGAACCGGGCCAGGCCGGCGAACTGGGCCGGTGAGACGGTGTAACCGTGCAACATCAGCACGGCACGGGCGGTACGGGTGCCGTGGGAGAGCAGCATCGTGCCGGCCTCCGGCAGCACCTGCGGATCGTGCCGGTCGGCGGCGACGGTCTGCTCGGCCCGGGCCACGGCCGCGTGGTAGTCGAGCGACTCGACCGGCGCGTGCCGCAGTCGCCCGTGCCGCAGCGGCCAGGCGTAGACCACGAGCACCGGCAGGGCCAGCACGACGAGCACCCCGAGCGTGACCAGGAGCCAGGGTGGGAGACCGCCGGCCGGCGACGCCGCGAGGTCGCGCATCGCCGCCAGGCCGTTCGAGGGGTGGTCCATGGTTCACCTGCCGTCACCGGAGCTGACGTACGCCCGCGTGACCGTACGTACCGGGAACGGTAGTTTCGGAGGTCTCGTGCCCGCCCGTGGCTGTGGTCGGGATCATGTCCGGACCGCCACCGGGCCGTACGGCGGTTGAAAAGCGTCACATTCTCACGCAGAGTCGGATCACCGACTTCTCGAACCGTGACCTATCTCCCCAGCTCAGATGGGGAATGCCGGCGATCGGCCGAATGGAGAAGACGGCCGTCGCTACCTAGGGTAGGGGGCATGAGGAAAGCTGGGGCAGTTCGCCGGGGCGCACTCGCCCTGACACTGGCGCTGGTCGTGACCGGGGTGGCCTTCGGTGTCCGGGTGGCGGCGGACGCCGGTTCGCCGGCCCCGTCGACCGCCGAGCTGCTCGGACCCGACTACGTCGACATCCGTACGGTGCCGAGCGGCAGTGCCGATCCCGAACCGGACCCGGGCTCCGCGACCGGCACCTACACCTGGGACTGCGGGCGGAACTCGAACGGCCACCGGAACACCGCGAACGTGGTCGTGGTGCCGGGCATGCCCGGTCCGGCGCACCACGTGCACGACTACGTCGGCAACCTCTCCACCGACGTCAGCTCCACCGTCGACACCCTGGCCGGCGGCGGGACCACCTGCGCCAACGGTGACGAGTCAACCTACTACTGGCCGGTGCTGCGTACGCTGTCCACGGCCCACCCGGGGCACGACGGCGCCGGGACGCGGCCGGACGGCGCGAGCGCGAGCCCGGGAGCCGAACACTTCGGTGAGATCCAGGTGCCGGTGTCGTTGATGCTCACCTTCTACGGCAACCCCCGGACCCCGGTCGTCGCGATGCCGTCGCTGCTGCGCGCCACCATGGGCGACGCGGTGGCGATCACCAACGGCGGGGCGCGGGCCCAGGCGACCTGGACCTGTTCCGACACCCCGGACCGGCGGACCACCCGGTATCCGGTCTGCGCGCCGGGCCAGCGGGTGCTGCGGGTGTTCGACTTCCCGAGCTGCTGGGACGGACGGCGGGTGGACAGCACCGACCACCGGCAGCACGTGGTCTTCCCGAGCGCGGGCGGCGGCTGCCCGGCGGCGACGTTCGCGGTGCCGCGACTGCGCCTGGTCGCGGCGTACGACATCGCCCCGGGCACCCGCTACCAGATCGACGCGTTCGACGGGCAGCGCAACAGCCCGCTCACCGATCACGCCTTCTTCGTCAATCTGATGCCCGAGCCGCTGATGGCGCGGGTGGTGCGTTGCCTCAACAGCGGCGAGGCGTGCGACGACAAGACCACTCCGGTCGGGTGACGGTCCGGTGACCGTACGACGACCGGACCGTCGAGCGGGTCGAGAAGTCGGCGGCAGCGGCCCGGGGACGTGACCGGCGACCCGCCGATCACTGTGGCCGACCGACCTCGAACCGGCCGTCGTCGGAGCTGACGACGATGGTGACCGTCTTCTGCTCGCCGCCCACCAGCACCGCGCACGGGAATCTCGCCTCGGCCCGCACCGGCTGGCCGGCTGGACAACTGACCCCGGTGACGTCGACCTGGTAGCTGTTGCGCAACACGTCGGCCACCCCGACCTGTAACGCGGGACCGTCGAAGACCTTCTGGTTCAGGAAGCCCGGCCAGGTGAGGCCGAGTACGACCACCAGGGCGGCCAGCGCCAGGACCGGCCCGCCGACGGTGAGCGCGAGCCTCGCCCGCCTACCCGTCGCCGGTCGTCGTCGGCCCGGTTCTCCGTCCTGCTGTCCCGGCCCGGACTGTTCGGTCGAGGCGGGCCCCCACTGGGGTGCCGGGGCGGGACCCCAGTGCAGCGGGGAGGCCGCACTCCATCGTGGTGCGGGGCGTGGGCCGTCTTCGGGACCTGCCGGCGGGCTGCCGAGTGGCTGGCCCCACCGCTGTGGGTCGTTGTCGTGGAACGGTCCGTACGGGCTGGTCATCGTCGTCTCCCGGGATCGCCGGCCGGCTCAGTAACCGGCCGGGGTGGGCGCCGAGACGACGTCCGGGGCGGGCTTCGTCTTGCCGCCGGAGGGGCTGATCGCGAACCAGGTGCCGCCGACACCCTGACCGAGGATGTCTCCGGGCTTGGTGTCCTTACCGAAGTAGTAGACCGGCCAGCCGTTGATGGTCACCTGACAGGTGCCGTCGGCGCGCTCGACGTACCCGATGATCTGCGGGTCGATCCCGCTCGGGTAGATCGCACCGGGCGACTTGACGAGCAGCGGCGGCCAGGTCTTCGCGCAGTCGCCGTTGCAGTTGGACTTCGACGGCTTGGCCGTGTCCTTGTCGAAACGGTAGAGCGTGCGGCCCTCGCCGTCGGCGACGTACGCGCCGATCTCGGCCGAGGCGGTGCTGTTGAGCACGACGATGTTGCTGCCCTGACCGGTGTCCGGTGCCGGCGAGAGCGGCACGTCGGAGGGGCCGCTGTAGATCTGCACCCGCCGCTGGGTCTTGGCCACCACCGGCCTGCTCGTCGGGGTGGGCAGCGTGTCTCCGATCACCTCCGGGGTCGCCTCGGTGGTCGGGGCGGCGGAAACCGTCGTTGCCACGGCGGCCGGCGGCGGGGCGGCCACGGGGGCGGCCGCCTCCGAGTCACCGCAGGCGGCCAGGGCCGCCAGGCTGGCAAGGGCGATCGCGCCGTACGCGATCCTGCTGTGCAGCTTCATGACTGGTCCACTCGTACCTCTCGGGTCCGGGTCCGTCCTGTCGCGGCCCGGTTCGGCATCCACACGGGGCGGGGCACGATCCGGTTCACCGGTGCGCGGAATTCGTCGAATCCGCCGGTCGCACAGAAATCCGCTGAACCGATTCCGAGGGGGATCCGTGTGGGTGGTGTTACCGCGGCGGGATGTCAGCTCGGGACCGACCGAGCCCCCGATCGCGCACACCTCACAGCACAAAGGAAAGCGAGAATCGTCATGGCGACCTACCACATCCAGACCGAGGACATGCAGGAGTCGGCGAGCTGGCTCCAGCAGAACATGCAGACCCTGCTGGACGGCATGAACCAGGCCAAGAGCAAGATCGACACGCTGATCCAGGGCGGTTACAACACCCCGGCGGCGCAGGCGAAGTTCGGCCCGTACTTCGACGAGTACAAGTCAAGTGTGGACCAGACACTGCAGGGCATGGAGGGCATCAGTCAGTATCTCCAGCAGGTCGGTACGGCATTCGAGGACACCGACACCCAGACCGGCAACAGCCTCGGCTGAAATGTCGTCCCCAGGCCGCGCGGTGCTCCGTCACCGCGCGGCCTTGACCATTTCCCACCGGTCCGACCGACCCGTTCCGAACCGGCACAACCAATCAGGAGAATGCCGTGCGCCTCATGCTCACCGTCGTGGACCCGCCCTCGGTGGCGACCGACTACCAGGTGGACGTCACGCCCGAGACCACCGTCGGCGAACTCGCCGAGGCCCTGGCCGCCCGCCGGCCGGAGCCGGCCGGCGGCCCGCCCCCGGTCTTTGTCGCCGGGGCCCCGCTCGACCACCGGCTCGCGCTGGCCGAGGCGCCACTGCGGCAGGGGTCGGTGCTCGGGCTGGGCCACCCGGTCGAGGAGGCCGTCCGGCCACCCCGGGGCCTGGTCGAGGTACGGGTGGTCGGCGGCAGCGACGCGGGCGGCGTCTACCAGCTCGACCTGGGCGAGCACACCATCGGCGCGGCCAGCACCTGTCGGGTACGGCTGGCCGACCCCGCCCTGGCCTCGGTCATGGCCCGGGTACGGATCGCCCCCGACGGCCGCTGCCACCTGCTGCCGGTCGGTGCCGGGCTGCTGCTCGACCGGGTGCCGCTGGAGAGCGAGCAGGTGTGGGCACCGGGCGCACAGCTCGCCGTCGGTTCGTCCCTGCTCGAACTGCGCAGACCGGAGCGGGCGGACGCCGCGCTCCAGGTCTCCGAGGACCGGACCGGGTACGACTACAACCGGCCACCCCGGCTGCTGCCGGCCGCGAAGACCACCCGGTTCACCCTGCCCGGCCCGCCGATCCCACCGGAGCGGCGTCCGCTGGCCCTGATCGCCGTCCTCGCCCCGCTGGTGGTCTCCGGGGCGGCGTACTTCATCACGCACAACCCGGCCACCCTGCTCTTCGCCCTGCTCTCACCGCTGGCGCTGATCGCCAACCAGGTGAGCAGCCGGCGTCAGGGACGCGCCTCCTACCGGGGTCGGCTCGCCGAGTACGAGGAGAAGAAGGCCCGGGTCACCGCCGAGGCCCAGGAGGCCCTGGCGGCCGAACGGATGGCCCGGCGGCAGAGCTGTCCCGACCCGGCTGCGGTGCTGCTGATCGCGGTAGGACCGCAGCGGCGGCTCTGGGAGCGGCGCCGTTCCGACCCGGACTTCCTGGACCTGCGGGCCGGCAGCGCCGACCTGCCGTCCGAGGTGGTGCTCACCGACCCGGCGCAGGACGAACACCGGCGCGAGATCCGGTGGAGCGCGCTGGACGTGCCGGCGACGGTCTCCGTACGCAAGCACGGTGTCGTCGGTGTCGCCGGCGGTGAGCTGGCCCGGACCACCGCGTGGTGGATGCTGGCCCAGGCCGCGGCGCTGCACAGCCCCGAGGAGCTACAGATCTACCTGCTCGCCGGGGCCGGCGACCCGGACGGCTGGGCCTGGACCCGCTGGCTGCCGCACCTCTCGCCGCGCGACGGTCAGGACACCCTGGCCACGGTCGGTGCGGACACCCAGACCCTGGCCCGCCGGGTGGCGGAACTGGTCGCGCTGATCTCGGCCCGGAGCGCCGAGTCGCGCTCCGACGGCGCGTTCCGGGACGTGCTGGTCGTGCTCGACGGGGCACGCAAGCTGCGCACCCTGCCCGGGGTGACGCAGATCCTGCGGGAGGGGCCGTCGGTCGGTGTGTTCGCGATCTGCCTCGACGCCGAGGAGAAGCTGCTGCCGGAGGAGTGCCAGGCGGTCGTCGCGCAGCAGCCCGACGGCACCCTGCTGGTCACCCGGACCCTGGCCAGCCCGATCCCGGGTGTGCATCCCGACCTGGTGACCCGACGCTGGTTGCGGACCATGGCCAGGGCGCTGGCGCCGGTACGCGACACCGGCGGCACCGACGACGGCGGCGCGCTGCCCGACGCCAGTCGGCTGCTGGACGTACTGGGGATGGAGCCGCCGGAGCCGGACGCGGTCGCGGCGCGCTGGACCACCGGTGGGCGTACCACCGAGGCGGTGCTCGGTGTCTCCCTGGACGGTCCGTTCGCCCTCGACCTGAAGCGGGACGGTCCGCACGCCCTGGTGGCCGGCACCACCGGCTCGGGCAAGTCGGAGCTGTTGCAGACCCTGGTCGCGTCGCTCGCCGTGGCCAACCGGCCGGACGCGATGACGTTCGTGCTGGTCGACTACAAGGGCGGCAGCGCGTTCAAGGACTGCGTGCTGCTGCCGCACACCGTGGGCATGGTGACCGACCTGGACACCCACCTGGTCGGGCGGGCCCTGACCTCGCTCTCCGCCGAACTGCGCCGCCGGGAGCACATCCTGGCCGAGGCCGGCGCGAAGGACATCGACGACTACGTCGACCTGCTGCGCCGTGAACCGACCCGGGTGCCGATGCCGCGCCTGCTGATCGTGATCGACGAGTTCGCCTCGATGGTCCGGGACCTGCCGGACTTTGTCACCGGGCTGGTCAACATCGCCCAGCGGGGCCGCTCACTCGGAATCCACCTGGTGCTCGCCACCCAGCGTCCCGGTGGTGTCGTCTCGCCGGAGATCCGGGCGAACACGAACCTGAGGATCGCGCTGCGGGTCACCGACAGCAGCGAGAGCCAGGACGTCCTCAACGCCCCGGACGCCGCGTCGATCTCCAAGTCCACCCCGGGCCGGGCGTACGTCCGGCTGGCACAGTCGTCGCTGGTGCCGTTCCAGGCGGGTCGGGTCGGTGGGTTCCGTCCCGGAAGCGTCAGCACCGAGCGCCCGGCGCCCTGGTTGGTGCCGCTGGACTGGACCGACCTGGGTCGACCGGTGCCGACCCGGCCCGGCGGCGGTGCGGCGCCGTCGGCCGAGCTGACCGACCTCGCGGTGCTGGTCCGGGCGGTACGCGCGGCCAGCGAGCAGCTCGCCATCGCGCCCCAGCACAGCCCCTGGCTGCCCGCACTGCCGACGACGCTGACCGTGGACACCCTGCCGGCCCCCCGGGCGAGCGCCTACCACCTGCCCCCGGTGGCGTACGGCCTGGTCGACCTGCCGGCGCAGCAGGACCAGGTGCCGCTCGAACTGGACCTGGCCACACTGGGACACCTGCACGTGATCGGGTCGTCACGCAGCGGTCGTTCGCAGACGCTGCGTACGATCGCCGGCACGGTGGCCCACGCCCACTCGTCGGCCGACGTGCACCTGTACGGCATCGACTGCGGCAACGGGGCGCTGATCGCGCTCGCCGAGTTGCCGCACTGCGGCGCGGTGGTGCAGCGTACGGAGGCCGAACGGCTGGGCCGGCTGCTCGCCCGGCTGACCGCCGAGATGGGACGCCGACAGCAGTTGCTCGCCTCGACCGGCTCGGCGAGCCTGGTGGAGTTCCGCTCCGGCGCGGCCGGGTCCGAGCGCCCGCCGCACATCCTGGTGCTGCTGGACCGCTGGGAAGTGTTCGACAAGACCTTCGCCGACTTCGACAACGGCACCCTGATGTCCGGGGTGCTCACCCTGCTGCGGGAGGGCGCCGGGGTGGGCATCCATCTGATCCTGGCCGGTGACCGGAGCATGTTCTCCACCCGCGTCTCCGCGACCACGGAGGACAAGTTGGTGCTCCGGTTGAGCGAACGCGGCGACTACGGGATGGTCGGCATCAACTACCGGCAGCTACCGGACGAAATCGAGGCGGGGCGGGCGTTACGGGCGGTCGACGGCGCCGAGGCGCAGATCGCGCTGCTCGCCCCGATCGGCGGTACGGGCGAGCGGGAGGCGGTGGCCGACAGTTCGGGGCAGGGCCAGGCCCGGTTGCTCGCCGCGATCGCCGAGACCGTACGGAACCGCGACGCCGACCTGCCCGAGGCGGCCCGCCCGTTCCGGATCGACGTCCTGCCCGACGAGGTCGGCCTCGCCCGTGCGCGGGCGCTGGTCCGGCCGGCCGGTCCACTCTGGGCGCTGCTCGGCGTCGGTGGTGACCAGCTCGCCGGGGTGGGGCCCGACCTGGCCGCGATCTCCAGCTTCGTGGTGGCCGGTCCGCCCCGGTCGGGTCGGAGCACGGTGCTGATGACGATGGTCTCGTCGCTGTTGGAGCGGGGCACCCCGGTGGTGATCGCCGCACCGCGCCGGTCACCGCTGCGGGAGTTGGCCGGTCTGCCGGGGGTGCTCGACCTGGTCGCCGGTGACGATCTCACCTCGGCCCGGCTGGCCGCCACGCTCGGCGACCACACCGGTCCGGCGGCGGTCGTGCTGGACGACGCCGAGCTGCTGCTCAAGTGCGACGCCGGCAGCGACCTGGGCGAGATCGCCCGGACCGGTACGGAGACCGGCCGCGCGCTGATCATGGCGGGAACCATCGACGGGCTCTCCGGCGGCTTCGGCGGCTGGCACGTCGACGCCCGCCGCAACCGTCAGGGCGCTCTGCTCAGCCCGCAGGGGCTCGGCGACGGCGAGGTGCTGGGCGCGAAGCTCTCCCGGGGTCAGCTCGGCGGCGGACGACCCGGCCGCGCACTGGCCCACTTCGGCGACGGGCGGGTACGCGTGGTGCAGGTGCCCCGGGCCACACCGGAGGCGGTCCGGACGGCGGTGTCGGAACCGACCACCAACGCCGCCTGAGCCGGACAGCGATCGGGGGGACACCGTGTGGTGTCCCCCCGATCGCTGTCGTCGACCCCGCCTGTGGTCTACGACTGCCCTGTGGCAGCGCGATCCGGCGTCGCGGTGAGTTCGAGCGTCGCGGTGATCGTGTCGAACAGTTCGAACAACTCGTCGGCTTCGGCGACGTTCGGACTGGAGCCGGTCACCACGAGCACGTCGGCGCTGCCCGGCAGGGGTACGACGGTGTGCATCACGGCCGACCGGATGGTCGCCTCGTCCAGGGTGACGTCCTGGATGCCGTGCACCCGGCCGACCGTACCGATGCCGTTGATCTGGGCCGTGCCGACCCGGCGCCAGGTCCCGTCCGGCCGCGCCGGCTGCCGCACCGAGGTCAGGGCGCCGAGCACGTCGCCGGTGGCCGGCGGGGTGACCACCGAGACCAGCACGGTGGCGGTGAGCGGACCGTCCTCGTAGAGCTGGAAGGTGCCGGCGGCGTGCGCCGCGCCGGAGCGCCGGGCGTGCCGCACCGACCGGCGTACGGATTCGGTGAAGGCCCCGGCCTGGCTCTCGGTGAGCCCGGCCTCCCGGGCCCTGCTCCACACGTCGTGCGCGATCCGGTTCTCGCTGGCCTCGTCGGCGAGGGAGAAGTCGACCCAGTCCTCGGGCGTACGCAGTCGGAAACCGGTCGGGGTGGGCGCGGCCGTGGATGTCGAGTCGGTCACTGAGTTACTCCTTCGCCTACTGTGCTGATCCATCGGCCGGCGGCTCGGTGAGCGCGGCGGCCGTCTGCTCGTCGGTCTCCCGGAACGCGTCCGCGACCGCCTTCGCCGCGTCGCGTACGCCTTCGAGGTCCTTGGCCAGGACATGCCGGCCGTCGCCCCACCGTTTCTCGAACTCATGCGCGGCGGACTCCAGATCGTGTTGGCCGAGCGAGTCCACGAGCTGCCCCATCGCCTTGATCGGTGAGCTGTCCATCAGGTCTTTTGTACGTTGCAGCAGGTCGTGCACCCGCTCCAGCTCCGCACCGGGAACATCGATCACGCTCATGCGAATTCCTTCGGGCCGTCGCAGTGACTCTGCGCGGTACACGGTTCTCCGGGGCGACCGGTTCAGCGGGCGTCGGACCGGTCCGACGCCCGCTGCCAGCGGGAACTGAACCGATCCGGCGTCCGCTACGTGTTCGAGTCACTTCCCGGGGAGACGGCCCGGGACGGGGAGAAGCAACCGGTGTGACGAGGGAGTTCGGTCATGACGCGTCCAGGGGCGGCCGAGTGGTCGGTGTTACAGCTCGACTCCGATCCGGTGCCCGGCGATCCCGAGTCCTTCGAGGAGATCACCCGGGCCTACCAGGAGTTGGCCCGGACCACGCAGGAGGCGCACGACCTGCTCGCCTCGGGCGGCCAGATCGACGTCGGCCAGGGCAGGGCGATGGAGGCGTTCCGGGACCTGATCGGCAAGCTGCCGGGTCGGCTCGACACGATGGCCCAGTCGTACGGCCAGGCCGCCGACGCCTACCTGCGCTACCTGCCGTCGTTGCAGGAGGCGCAGTCGATGTCGCTGCGGGCACTGGAGGAGGCCCGGCAGGCGAGCCAGGACCAGGGATCGTCGCAGGTCGCACTCGCGGCGGCACAGGCGGTGATGATCGCGCTGGGCGGTGCCACGGAGACCGACCCGGCCGCGAAGGACGCCGCCACCGACGACCTCACCGCCGCCCGCAACCGCCAGGCCCAGGCCGACCAGGCGCTGGACCAGGCGAAGGCGCTGTTGGGCCAGGCCACCGCGCTGCACGACCAGGCGGGGCGTACGGCCGCGCAGGTGATCCGGCAGTTGGCCAAGGACGCGCCGCAGCGGTCGCTCTGGGAGAAGATCGCCGAGGCGTTCCAGGCGTTTGTCGACTTCCTGCGCAGCACCGTGGTCGAGTGGCTCACGACGGTGCTGGACGTACTCTCCGCGATCGCGGGGTTCATCTTCCCGCCGCTGGGCCAGGCGATCGGCCTGCTCTCCGGTGCGATCGACCTCGCCAGCGCGTTGGCCGGCGGGAACGCGGCCGAGATCGCGATGGCGGCCGGTGGTCTGGCACTCGGGCTGGTGCCCGGTGGCCGGCTCGTCGGCCGGGTGATGAAGTTCGCGGCCAAGGGCGGCAACCTGCTGCCGGGCTCGGTCTCCGGCGGCATCAAGGCCGGGACGAGGAGCCTGGACGGCGGGGGGCGGCAGATCGGCGGCCCGCTCGGTAAGGGCGCTCCCGCGATCGGGCCGAACCGGCCGCCGGTGCCGAAGGACACCTCGATCTCGCTGGACGTACGGGAGTGCGTCACCGACCCGGTCGACATCGCCACCGGCGACATGGTGCTCGCCCAGATCGACCTCGACCTGCCCGGGGCACTGCCGCTGCTGGTCGAGCGGACCCACCTGTCGTCGTACCGGGCCGGGGGCTGGTTCGGGCCGTCCTGGGCCTCGACCGTCGACCAGCGACTCGAGTTCGACCCCGACGGGGTCTGCTACCTCTCGCCCGACGGAATGATCCTGGTCTACCCGCCGGTGCCGGTGGACGGCTCGGCCCTGCCGGTGGAGGGACCGCGCTGGCCGCTGACCCTGCTCCCGGACGGCCACGCCGAACTGGCCGACCCGGTGCTCGGCCGTACCACCCGGTTCGAGGTGTCCGGCGAGGTGGGGCTCGTCGCGTCGGTCTCCGACGGCGACGGCAACCGGCTGGAGATCGAGCGGGACGACGACCGGGCGCCGACCGGCCTGCGCCACTCCGACGGCCGGCACGTCACCGTCACCACCGACGACGGCCGGATCACCGGGCTCGCCCTGGTCACCCCGGACGGTCGGACCGCCGCCGTGGCCGGTTACGGCTACGACGAACGACGCCGGCTGGTCGAGGTCGTCAACGCCTCCGGCCGACCGCTGCGCTTCGGGTACGACGACGCGGGGCGGATCGTCGACTGGACCGACCGCAACGGTGTCGGCTACCGGTACGCGTACGACGCCGACGGTCGGTGCGTACGGACCGAGGGCGACGGGGGTTTCCTCGACGCGACGCTCGCCTACGACCGGGCGCGACGGGTCACCGCGTACACCGACTCGCTCGGCAACACCACGCTGTACGAGCTGGACGAGGCGCACCACACGGTACGGCGTACCGACCCGCTGGGCGCGGTGACGCGGTTCGAGTGGGGCCGGTACAACCAGCTCCTGTCCCAGGTGGATCCGCTGGGTCGGACCACCCGCTACCGGTACGACAACGCCGGCCGGCTGGTGGCGGTCACCCGGCCCGACGGCAGCGAGGCGCTGGTCTCGGCGAGCGGTACGGCGATGACGATCGCGGTCCGGGCCGGAGACCGGATCTTCGCCCGTGGCTACGACCGTGCACCGGACCTGACCTCGGTCGGGGTGGCCGAGTCGTTCGCCTACGACCGGCTGCGCGCGGACGATCCCCGGCGGGACACCGCGCTCGCCGGACGGCAGGTCAGCCGGATCGGCGAGGGCGGTCGGGCCGAGCGGGTGCGCTACGACGACGAGGGCAACCCGGTCGAGCGGATCGACGCCGCCGGTCAGGTGACGCGCACCGAGTACGGCCCGTTCGACCTGGTGGTCGCGACCGTCGACGCCACCGGCGCGCGGACCGGCTACGAGTACGACACCGAACTGCGGCTGACCACGGTCACCGATCCCCGTGGCCTGGTCTGGCGGTACGGCTACGACGCCGCCGGGCGCCTGACCGAGGAGTCCGACTTCAACGGCCGGGTGCGGCGGTACGAGTACGACGCCGCCGGTCAGCTCGTCCAGTCGACCAACGGTCTCGGCGAGATCACCGAGTACGACCACGACCTGCTCGGCAACGTGGTGGAACGGCGTACGGCGTCGGGCACCACGACGTACGCCTACGACCCGATCGGACGGCTGGTGGCGGCGACCAACGCCGACGCCGCGCTGGTGATCGAGCGGGACGAGCAGGGGCGCGTGCTCAGCCAGACGACAAACGGCCGGACCCTCGCGTTCGGTTACGGCCGGGACGGCACGCGCGCCCGCCGGACCCCGTCGGGTACGGAGAGCGTCTGGGCGTACGACCCGTTCGGCAACCTGGAGTCGCTCTCCACCCGGGGCCACACCGTCGGGTTCCGCCACGACCCGGGTGGGCGGGAGCTGCGCCGCAGCGTCGACGGCCGGGTGGTGCTGGAGCAGACCTTCGGCGACGACCGCCGGTTGACCGCCCAGAGCCTGCCCGGCCGGCGGCAGCGCCGGTTCGAGTACCGGGCCGACGGGCGGCTGCACGGTGTCGACGACACGCTCGCCGGGCGGGTCGACTTCGAGCTGGACCCGGCCGGACGGGTGACCGGCGTGTGGGGGCCGAACCGGGCCGAGCGTTACCGGTACGACCCGGCGGGCAACCTCACCTCCGCCTCGGTCGCCGGGGCCGGGCGGGTCGGCGAGCTGCGGTACGAAGGGAACCTGGTCACCGAGGCCGGCGGGGTGCGGTACACGTACGACCGCGAGGGTCGGATGATCTCGCGCACGGTGACCGACCCCGACGCCGGGGACCTCGTCTGGTACTTCGTCTGGGACGGCCACGACCGGCTGATCGGGGTGTCGACACCGGACGACGACCGCTGGGACTACGTCTACGACCCGCTCGGACGGCGGATCGGCAAGCGCCGCTACACCGCGTCGGATCCACGCACGCCGGTGGAGTGGGTCGACTTCGTCTGGGACGGCCCACTGCTGGTGGAGGAGGTGCACACCGACGCGCGGGGAGACCGCCGGGTGATCACCTGGGAGCACCACCCCGACCACGGGCACCCGGTCGCCCAGTCCGTACGGATGAACGCCGGGCCCGACCCGGCCGACGGCGATCCGGTGGACGAACGCTTCTACTCGGTTGTCACCGACCTGGTCGGCACGCCGACCGAGCTGGTCGACGCGTCCGGGGAGTTGGTCTGGCACAACGGCGACAGCCTCTGGGGGGTGCCGCTGGCGACGGCGGGCGGGACCGTCACCCGGGACGAGCCGGCCACGATCCCGCTGCGTTTCCCCGGCCAGTACCTGGACCCGGAGACCGGCCTGCACTACAACGTCTACCGCTACTACGACCCGGTCAGCGGCCGGTACGTCAGCCAGGACCCGCTCGGGCTGGCACCGGCGCCCGACCCGGCCGGGTACGTCGACAACCCGGTTGTCTCGGCGGACCCGCTCGGGCTGGCACCCTGCAACATCAGGGCCGACAGCATCGTGCCGCTCCGACCGGACGGGGGGTTCGACGCCTCCCGGCTCAACCGCCCCGGCAGCTCCGGATCCCGCCCGGACGACCTGGACGGACCGAACGCCGATCTCGGCGACCTCGGCCGGCAGAACCTCGCCGACTACGAGTTGTACGCGCACCCGGTCGGGATCAAGCAGTCCCTGATCCCGAACCCGACCAAGCCCGACATCGTCTTCCACGGGTCGAGCGAGCCACCAGAGGTGATCTTCAACACCGGCCTCAAGTCCCGGGCCGAACAGGCCGGCACGGTCCCGCACTACGACATCGCCAAGCACATGCACAACGGCAAGGGCAGCGGCTTTGTCTCGACCACCGGCAACCTCGACGTGGCCCTGCAGTTCGTGCGCTCCGACGGCACGAAGATCTCGTCCGGCGGCAAGACCTTCGACCAGCGCGACGGCTACATCTACGTGGTCGAGCCCCGCAACCCGATGGTCCACCTGCCGACCCAGAACGTGCCGAACCTCGACCACCTGAAGTACCAGGACGAGTGGGCGGCCATCGACAACGTCCCGCCCGGACTGATCAAGCAGGGAATCCACGTGCAGGGGCACTACAACGTGCTCCCGGACGGCAGGGGCGGGCTGCGCATCGAGACCCCGTCGGACCCGAGGTACGGGCTCAAGATGACCGGCGTGGAGAACGACAAATTCGTCCGGTCGTCGTAGCGGCAACCGGGTGACACCCAGATCAACGGCAGCGTGACCAGGACGAGCAGAGGAGACAGCGATGGCGGAGGTACCGGCCCCGACGGTCACACCGAGACTGCGGGAGCAGGCCAGACAGGCACCGGGAAGCTGGATCTACGCGGTGGATCCGGCGTTCGAGGACGCCGCCGACGTACCCGCCTGGGCGGTGGTCGGCGCGTACCGGGTGGACGAGCACGGCGAGATCGGGGAGGAGTTCACCGGGAACCCGAACTACCGCCCGACCCCGCTGGCGCTGGGCTTCCCTCCGCCGGCCAACGAGTTGGAGGCGGCGCTGCAACGGGCCGTCACGGGTCACGGTGGGCGGAACGACGTCCGCGCCGCCGTACCGGGCGCGACCGTCTTCGTCCCGCACCGCAACGGTGGGCCGGGGGTGGCCGGGCCGGAGGCGGGACCGGACGGGCCGACGGTACGGGCGTACACCTCGGAGCGGTACCTGCCCGACAGCGACCGGTGGCGGCACTGGGAACGGATGCCGTTGCGTGAGCTGGCCGGCGCGGTGGGCGGGGCCGACCTGCTCCTCAATCCGGGCAGCGATCTCGAACACCGCCTGGGCACGCCCGAGTTGACCTGAGACACACCCGCCCGACGAGTTCGCGAAACACCCTAGTGAGGTAGTCATGCCCAGCCTGGTCCCCGCCGTCGACCGGAGGTCGACCCGTACGTTCGTCGGTTGGTTGCTCGCGCTCGCCGCCGTGCTGTCGGCGCTGCTCCCGCTGACGCCGGCCCGGGCGGCGGCCGAACCGTCGGTGCCCTACTGGGTGGTGCCGGGCGACCCGGGTACGGCCAGCGACCTGACCCTGCCCGGGGTGGCCGATCGCCTACTCGGCGACAGCGAGCGCTGGCCGGAGATCTACGAGCTGAACCGGGGGCGGGCGCAGCCGGACGGGCTGACCCTGACCGATCCGGCGCGGTTGCGCGCCGGCTGGGTGCTGGTGCTGCCGGCCAACGCGAGTTCCGGCGAGATCCGGATCGGCCCACCACCCGCCGTGGAACAGCCGGCGGCGCCCCGCGCCAACCCTCCGAGCGGCCCGCCGCCGGCACCGCTGCCGGCCGGGCCGGGCACCGGGCAGACCCGGATCCTCGGTCTCTCCCCCGCCGTGGCGGCGGTGACCGTGCTGGGCGTGTTGCTGCTCGCCGGTGGGCTGGTCGTCGCGGCGGCGGTTGTGCGGCGGCGGGGCAGCCGGCCGGTCGCGCCGTCACCGGTCCCGACCGGCTCCCGGGCCGTGCTGGACCGCGCCCTGCGGCAACTCGCCGCCCGGACCCCCCAACCCCAGGTGTACGCGGCCGTCGTCGGCCCCGACCGGGTGTCGCTGCGGCTGGCACCGGCGGTACCCGACGCCCCGTCGCCGTGGCAGCCGCGCGAGCAGGGTGCGGTGTGGGAGGCGCCGAACTGGCAACTCGACGACGGCGCGACCGGGTCCGGGTCGTCCGCGCTGCCACTGCTCGCCACGGTCGGCACCATCGGTGGCGAGTTGACCGTGGTGAACCTCGGACGTGCGCCCGGTGTGGTCGCGCTCACCGGTGACCGGGCGGTCTCGACGGCGGTGGTGGGCGCCTTCCTGGACGAGATCGGTGCCGACCCCGCCGCCGCGTCGGTGGCGATCACCGTCGTCGGCCCGGCGCCGGGCACCCGGCTGCCGGTGGGGCGGGTGCGTGCCACGGCGGACGCGACGGGAGTGGTCGACCTGCTCGCGACGGGACCGGTCGGCACCCGGCCGGACGACACCGGAGCGGTCGTGCCGGGTCCGCTGCGCGGACACCTGGTCGTGGTCACCGCGCCGGTCGCGTCCTCGGTGGTCGAGCGGCTCGGCGCGCTGGCGACGCTCTCCGACGACACGGCGGCGGTGCTGGTGCTGGGCGACGTACCGAACGCGGCCTGGCGGTTCGAGGCCGGCGCGGACGGCTCGCTCGACGTCGGGGTGCTCGGCCTGCGACTCGACCCGCCCCAGGTGCCCCGGTTCCGGGGTGCGCTCACGTACGGCAGCCGGGGCTGATCCCGCCCTGTTCGGTATTCGGTTGAGAAAGGACTTGGTGAAGATGGCAGTCAGCCCGCGTACGCTGCTCGGCCCGCTGGCGCTGGCGGTGGCGTTGTCGGCCACCGGGTGTACGACCACGGTCACCGACCCGGTCGCGGTCCCCGCGCAGGAGGTCGGCGCCGCCCAGAACGATCTGGGCAAACGCAGTCCCGAAGGTGGATACTGGCCCAAGTCGGTACAGCTTGGTCAGAACCCGGAGCTGGGCGCGGTGGTGCTCGACGGTCAGGGCTTCACCCTGTACCGCTTCGACGACGACAGCCCGGAACCGCCGACCTCCACCTGCGTCGACGCCTGCTCCAGCCGGTGGCCGCCGGTGCTGGTCAGCGAAAAGATCACATTTCAGAACCTGGACGCGTCGACCCTCGGGGCGATCGCCCGACAGGACGGTACCCAGCAGGTCACCGTCGGTGGCTGGCCGGTGTACCGGTTCGCCGACGACCAGGTGCCCGGACAGATTCTCGGTCAGGGGAGGCAGGGGAGCTGGTTCGCGGTCGCTCCCGACGGTGGCAAGGCAGCGCCGGCGGGCGCTCCGACAGGAGGGTGAGGAGGTCCCAGAAGTGATGGTTGGCACACTAATCGTCCGCGTACGAACTTCACGGTCGTCACTGCTTCATTGTTTGGTCCGGCGCCGGCAGAAGTCGGCTTGGTGGGGGCCGCGGAGGGTGGGGGAATATGGCGGGGTTAAGGACACATCGTCGCCGGGACGTGGCCGACGAGGCATTGGTCCGATCCCTGTTTCAGGAGCACGGCCGGGCGATGTTGGCGTACGCCACACAGTTGACCCGAGACCGCGCGGCGGCCGAAGACGTGGTCCAGGAGGCGCTGGTACGCGCCTGGCGACATCCGGACAGCCTGGTCAACGGCAAGGGCTCGGTACGCGGATGGTTGCTCACCGTGGTCCGTAACATCGTCACGGACAACATCAGGGCGCGTAACGCCCGTCCGACCGAGGTCGCCGAGACCCCGGTGGAGGTCGCGATCGAGCGCGATCACGCCGATCAGGTGGTCAATTCGATGGTAGTGGTCGACGCGCTCAGTCGACTCTCACCCGAACACCGCGAGGTGCTTGAACAGGTATACCTACTCGGGAGTACAGTCGCGGAAGCCGCCAAGGCGCTCGGTATTCCGCCCGGGACGGTGAAATCGCGCTCCTTCTATGCACTCAGGGCACTACGCGAGATTCACTCGGAGCGCCCCCCCGGGATGGAACGGTCTGCCTCATGACAACGCTGGACAGCACGAACACAGCTGATGACCACGTGGACATCGGCGGTTACCTGATGGGCGCGCTCGAACCGGAGCAGGCCCTGGCCGTCGAGAAGCACCTCGCCGACTGTGCTGAGTGCCGGGCCGAGGTCGAGTCGCTGCGCGAGTGGCAGAAGGCACTCGAGGCCGTACCCGAGGCGATGTTGCTGGACGGGCCGCCCGAAGGCGGTGACCTGCTGCTGCAACGTACGCTGCGCCAGATCCGGACCGAGTCCGGCACCAGGCGGACCCGCCGTAACACGCTGATGAGTTCGGCCGCCGTGGTGGTCGTCGCCGCCGCGATCTCGGCCGGCGTCGTGGTCGGCCAGGTGACCGCCGACGCGGACCAGGTCGCCGCCCCACTTCCCCCCTCCCCCGTGGTCTCGACCGTGGCACCGGGCACCAGGCTCGCCACCGCGACCGACCCGACCACCGGAGCCCGGATCACCGTCGCGATCCAACCCGCACCCGGCTGGGTGCGGATCAACGCCGCGGTCTCCGGCATCCCCGCCGGTGAGCCGTGCAAGCTGCTGGTGGTCGGCAAGGACGGCACCGAGATCCTGGCCGGCAGTTGGGTGGTGTCGCAGAAGGGCGAGGACGAGGGCACCAACCTCGACGGCAGCGCGCTGATTCACCCCGACAACGTGGCCCGGATCGAGGTGGAGAACGTCGCCGGCAAGAGGTTCACCGCCGTGACCCTCTGACCGAACACGACCAGACGGCGGAGGTGCCCGTACCGACCGGTGCGGGCACCTCCGCCGTCCGGTGTCCGCTACCGGTACTTGCCGAGGCAGGTGGCGGTGCCGGCCGAGGTCGGCCCGACGGCGGAGAAGCCGTCGCGGAACGCCTCCACCCGGGCGAAGCCGGAGGGGACGCTGGCGCCGTCGACGTCGGCGGCGATCACGCTCTCCGTACTCAGCATCTCGGCCACCGCCTCGTCCAGGTCACCCGGGGAGAGCGTCAGCGCCGCACCCCGGCCCGCCACGATGGCGCCCGCCCAGACCCCGGTCAGACAGGCGGTACGCTGCCCGGCCGCCAGGCCACGCAGCGGGTATCCCGCCGCCTGTTGCAGGGCCAACGCGTACCGGGAGGCGATCTCGGCGAACGCGGCGAAGTCACCGATGCCGCCCCGGCTCCCCCGCCCTGGCGCGGTCCCGACCCGGACCAGGTTGTCGAGGTCGAGCCCGATGGTGTTCCCGCTCGGGCAGTAGGAGGCGGGCGAGGTGGGCCCGGCGTCGGGGCAGGCGGCCGTGCCGACGGTGATCGTCGGCGGTGGGGTGCCGTCGGCCCCGAACACGTCACGCAACGTCCGCTGGAGCGCCCTGAGCGCCTCCCGGTCGTCCACCCGCAGGTTGCCCGCGTCCTCGTCGACGGAGTCCTGGTCCCCACTGGCCTGCTGGGTGATCCGGCCGCGTACCTCGGTCTCGTCGATCCGGGCGCAGCGGACCGGGCCGTCGCCGAACCCGAACTGGAACGCCGACACCCGGTCGAAGGCGTTGCCGTGCGCCCCCTCGGCGTCGAAGCCGGTACCCGCCGAGTCGCGGATGAAGAACAGGGTGGACAGGATCTGGTTGAGGCCCGGGCCGGTGGAGATCCGGAAGTGCGGGGCGTTGCCCTCGGCCACCCAGCGGAAGAACGCGCCCGCGTAACAGTCGGCCTGCTGTTCCTTGACGATCGAGCTGGTCCGCGCGGTGATGCTGCCGGTCGCGCCGAGCCGGAACTGCACCGCGTGACCCAGTTCGTGGGCCAGCACCGCCACCACCGACATCGGCCCGAACGAGGCGTCCAGGGTGGGCAGCAACCGACCCCGGTCCCAGGCGACCGTGTCGTCCGAGGCGCAGTAGAACGCGTTGACCAGGCCGGCCGTGCTGGCCTGGCAGACGTTCACCCCGGCGCCACCGGAGTCGTACGAGACCAGCCGGCCGACCGGCTCGAAGCGCTTGCCAAAGCTCGCCGGGAGCTGCTCCGACCAGTAGCGCTGTACGTCGTCGACGGCGTTGAGGGCGAGCCGGTCGATCGGGCCCCGATCGCCGCCGGACGCGGTCAGCCGCGAGTCACCGGCACCCGGCCGGGGACCGCTCTCCCCGGTGGTGATCGCCAACCCGGCGACCTTGGTCGAACTCCAGCGCTCGACCCCGCCGGTGCCGGCGACCGTACGGGTGCAGCCCGCGAGCGCGGCGACCACCAGCAGGGCGGCTCCCCACCTGGTCCGACGAGCGGACATCGTCATGTTCACACACCATCCCGAGCTTGTCGCGTCGTGTGGGTACCGGTACGGAGACGGGTGTGCCGGCTGGCGAGAGCCAGACCGGCACACCCGTGCGGAGTACGTGGTCGACCGTTGTCGAGGCCGGGTCAGCCGAGGAAGACCGACGCGATGGCGTTGTCGAAGTTGACCTTGGCGAGGTTGGCGACGTCGCCGTTGACCACCAGCGACCGTCCCTTGCAGTTCGGCTCCGACCAGATCTTGAGCGAGCCGGACGCGGCCAGCGACGAGGTGATCCTGGGGCGGCTGAGGTTTTGGCAGCCCCTGCCGCCGACGCCCTGCGAGGCACCGCTGTCGCTGAAGCTCGCGTCGTCGAAGAGGACCGCGCTGGTGGCCGGGGTCGCCGACGGGGAGCCGGCGTCCTGGTCGTTGCCGGCACCGGCGGAGGGATCGGCGGGGACACCCGCCTTGCCGCCGGTCGGGGTCACGCCGAACCAGGTCCCGCCCACGCCCTGCCCGAGGGTGTCGCCGCGCTTGGTGTCCTTGGCGAAACGGTAGACCGGCCAGCCGCCGATGGTGACCTGGCGGGTGCCGTCGGCGCGCTTGACCGTACCGATCGCGGACTTCTTGATGCCGGCGATGAAGATCTTGCCGCCGGGAGCGACGGTGACGGGCGGCCAGGTCACCGCGCAGTCGCCGACGCAGTTCGACTTGGACGGTTTGGCGGTGTCCTTGTCGAAGCGGTAGAGCGTCAGCCCGGCGCCGTTGACCACGACCGGGTCGAGGGCGCCGGCCTTGCTGGCGGTCAACTGCACCCACTTCTGCGACGCGGCCAGCTTCGCGCCGGTGGCGGTGCCGCCGTTGGGCACCGCCCAGTCGCCGGTGCCAGCCGGGGAGTTGTTCGACTTCGCCGTGCCCGACAGGAGCGACAGGTCGGTGCCGGCGCCCTCGCCCGCTGCGGGCGCCTGAGTCGTGGCCTGGGCCGCGGGCGGCTGCGCGGCTGGCGCCACCTCGTCCGAGCCGCAGGCCGAGAGCATCGCCACGCCCGCGGCCACGAGGACGACGAGGGGCGCTAGGTGCTTGCGCAACATTTGATTTCTCCAGTGTCTACCCGGCCTTCCAGCACATCCGGAAGCCCTTCGGCATCCACACGGAGCCCGCGCGAAATCGGTTCAGCCCGCACCCGGCGAGGCGCTGGTCACAGCACTCGGGCAGGTCACGGCACGATGCCCGGTCACAGCACTCGGGCTGGTCACGGCACGATGGCCGGTCACAGCACCTGGGCGAGGAAACGCGCGAGTCGGTCGCTGCGCGGGTCCTCGAACACCTCGGCCGGCGGACCGGCCTCGACCACCCGGCCACGGTCCATGAAGACCACCTGGTCGGCGACCTGCCGGGCGAAACCCATCTCGTGGGTGACCACGACCATGGTCATGCCCTGCGTGGCCAGGTCGGCCATCAGGGCCAGCACACCCTTGACCAGTTCCGGGTCGAGCGCCGAGGTCGCCTCGTCGAAGAGCATGACCCGAGGAGACATCGCCAGGGCGCGGGCGATGGCGACGCGCTGCTGCTGGCCGCCGGAGAGCTGCGCCGGTCGGGCGTCCGCCTTGTGCCGCAACCCGACGACGTCGAGCTGGCGCAGCGCCACCTCCGCCGCCTCGTCCGCGTCGAGCCGCCTGAGGTGCCGCAGCGCCAGGGTGAGGTTGCGCAACACGGTCAGGTGTGGAAAGAGGTTGAACTGCTGGAAGACCATGCCGATCCGCTGCCGTAGCAGGTCCGGGTCCTGTCGCAGCACACTCTCGCCGTCGAGCAGCACGTCGCCCCGATCCGGCTCGAGCAGCCGGTTGAGCGTACGCAGCAGGGTGGACTTCCCGGACCCGGACGGCCCGATCACGCAGGCGGTCTCGCCCCGCCCCACGTCCAGGTCGACGCCGCGCAGGACCTGGTTGGCCCCGAAGGCGAGGTGGATGTCGCGGGCGGCCAGGCTGACCGACTCGTACGGTGTCACGGCGACGGGTTGCCGCACCGGTTGGTGTTGCTCAGGCACGCCGTACTCCCCCTTCGGTGATCGTGCTCGGCCCGGCCGGCACGGCGAGCGGATCGGCCTCGTCGTCGCCGACACCACCCGCCCTGCCCTCGCGCAGCCGCCGGTCGATCCGGTTGACCAGGTGGGTCAGTGGCACCGTGATGGCCAGGTAGAAGAGTCCGGCCAGGAGCAGGGCGGACTCGTTCCCGGTGTTGGCGGCGTAGTCCTGGCCGATCCGGAACAGGTCACGCTCGCTGGCCAGCAGACCGAGGAAGTAGACCAGGCTGGAATCCTTGATCAGCGCGATGAGCTGGTTGACCCAGGCGGGCAGAATCCGCCGTACGCCCTGCGGGATGATCACCAGGCGCATCGCCGTACGGTGCGACAGGCCGAGCGCACGGCTCGCCTCCAGTTGGCTGGCCTCGACGCTCTGGATGCCGGCGCGGAAGATCTCACCGATGTAGGCGGCCGAGATCAGCGACAACGCGAGAATCCCCAGCGGGTACGGGTTCGGCCCCCACCAGGCCATGCCGAGCGGGGCGAGTCCCACCCCGACGAGCAGGATGGTCACCGCCGCCGGCAGTCCCCGGAACACGTCGGTGTAGATCCGGGCCGGCCAGCGCAGCCAACGGGTCCGAGCCAGGCCGGCGACGGCCAGCAGCATGCCGAGCAGGGTTCCCAGGACGGCCGAGACGAGCGCCAGCAGCAGCGTGTTCCGTAGGCCGATCGTGAACATCTCGGGCAGGGCCTCGCGCATCGACCCGAGGTCGAAGAACGTCTCCCAGAGCGTCTTGAGGGTATCCATCGCCTTACCTGTCTCGGACCCGTCGGGCGGTCAGCGGTCGGTCAGGCCGACGGGGTGGTCGACGGCGTGGCCGACGGGTTGGTCGACCCGGCCGCCTTGACCGGTGGGAAGGTGACGTTGCCGCTGCCCGGCTTGAAGGTGTCCGGGACGGCGCGCCCCGGGTAGTACTGCTCCTGGAGCCGGGTCCAGGTGCCGTCGGCGATCACCTGGTCGAGACCCTTGTCCAGCAGTTCGCGCAGCGCGTCGTTCCCCTTCGCCACGGCGAAGGCGGTCGGGGCCGAGCCGAGCTGCTTCTCGGCCAGGACGATCTTGCCACCACTGTCCTGTGCGGACTTCTCGCCGATCTCGGCGGGGGCGATCCAGGCGTCGGCGGTCTTTGCCTTGAGCTGGTTGATCGCCCCGTTGTAGTCCGGCACGCGTACCGGGTCGAGGCCCTCCCCGGTGGCGTAGTCGTCCTGCACGGTGCCCTGCACCACGACCACCCGGGCGCCCTTGAGCTGGGCGAAACTCTTGATCGGCGATCCGGCGGGCACGTCCAGGCCGAAGTAGCCGAAGTCGTACCCGTTGCCGAAGTCGACCGTCTTCTTGCGCGCCTCGGTGATGGTGATCGACGAGCTGCCGACGTCGAACTTGTGGTTGTTGACCTGCGCGAGCAGCGCGGAGAACTCGGTGCCGACAAACTCGACCTTCAGCCCGACCTTGCCGGCGACGGCGGTCAGCAGGTCGTTGTCGAAGCCGGTGAACTTTCCGTCCTTCAGGTACACGTTGGGCGGCGCGTCACTGAGCGTCCCGACCCGCAGGGTCCCGGGTCGCAGCAGGTTGTACGGGTTCTCCGTGGCCTCGTCGGCGGACGAGCCGCAGGCGGCGGCGACCCCCAGGAGCGCGATCGCGGCGACACCGGAGAGCAGGCGGGTGAATGGACGGGAAATACGCATGTGCGGGTACTCCAAAATTGATTCGCGTACGACAGCACGCGCCCCGAGAAATGGGAACCGGGGCGGCAAGGAACGGAACATGACGCGACGCGTCATGCCTCGGTTTTCTTCGGAAATACCGGCGTCAGGACCGCCGGTGACGATGGTCAGCCGTGGCGGGGACAGAGCATCGTGCCGGTACGACACAGGTCGATGTGCCGACGCCACCAGTGCCAGGTGACATGCAGCCGGCCGACTTGGCCGACACGTGATCCACGCACGGAACAAACCTCCATCGATCCTGGCGGTAGCACCCGCACCCGGCGGGGGGTTGCTGCGATATCGACGAGCCAGGTCTCTCAATCGCTCTGGATGGGCTGCGTCAGCCTACTCAATCGACTCGGCGCAATTCCAGTCGGATACGCCCGACATCACTGTGGCGCTCGCCACCGGACCACACCATTCCGGCCCCGGATTCTGTCCCGGGGCAGTCCCGGCGACGACGAGCCGGGGAACCGGACACGGGGGCCGATCGGGCTCATTCCGAGCGGCGCGGACTCGGGGTGGGTAACCGGTCCCGCCCCGGGCGGACCGGGGAATCCCGACGGCGGCGGCAACGTTGACGATCCCGGAAGGCCGAAAAGGCATCGAGGCAGAGAAGCCATACGTGAAGCCGGGAGGCAGTCATGAAGGTGCGCAGCTCGCTACGGGCCCTGAAGCAGCGGCCGGGTTCGGTCGTCGTGCGTCGCCACGGCAAGGTGCTCGTGGTCAACCGCAGCAACCCGCAGTGGAAGTCCCGCCAGGGCTGACGCCCCGACGGAATGCTCCGGCGCAGGACGGGTAGTCGACGTTCCTGCGCCGAGGTTGACGGCTCCCGGCGAGGACGAGCGGAACGGGGGGAACATGGCGCGTCGTCCCCGGGAGCCGTTCCACCGCACGAGGAGACCCAGCCCACGCAGTCGACTGGCGAACGGGATCGTGGCCGGCGCGGTGGCCACCCTCGCCCGTGAACTGGTCAGCAGTCTGGACGTGGCGATTCGCGGGCGCCCGATGAGCGAAACCCACCAACGTACGGTGGGTCGGCTCGCCGACCTGGCCGACGTCAGCCTCGGCCCGGCGGAACCGGCCGCGAACCGGCGCGCGGGTCTCGGGCCGCTGCTGGGCTTCGCCAACGGGGTGCTGGCGGTGACGCTCTTCGTGGCGCTCACCGGTCGTCGGCGCCCTCCCACGCCGGTGGCCGGCGTCCTGGTGGGTGTCGGGGCGCTGATCATCGCGGACGGTCCGATGGCCGCGCTGGGCGCGACGAACCCGAGGCGTTGGCAAGCGCAGGACTGGTTCGAGGACGCGTTCCCGTACGTCGCCTACAGCATCGCCGCGATGGCGACCCTGCGCCGGTTGGAGCGGGCGACCGGGGGATAGCGACCGGTTGTTCACCCGGCTCCATCGACTGTTCACACGTCGTTGACGCGATGCGACCTGGACACCTCGACCGGCCAGCCCGCTAATGGAGATCACCTCCAGCCACTGGGCATCCGGGTCGGCGGGAGCCATCCCACACTCACCACCGAACCTTCGTGTCCCAAGCGGTCGGGTGCCGCCGGACACCGGGATCCCGTACCCAAAACGGAGTCCATCGTGGACGCTGCGGCCCTCACCGAGGCGACAGCCACCGCCTACGTCGCCGCCGCCGGCTTTCGGGTCGGTCCCGTCGGCCGGCTCGGTGTGGAACTCGAGTACATCCTGCGGGACCCCGCCGATCCGCTCGACCGCCCCTCGATCGACCGGCTGCGTGCCGCGCTCGACGGGCTGGGTGACCCGCTACCGGGCGGCGGTCGGATCAGCATCGAGCCCGGTGGCCAGCTCGAACTCTCCTCCTCGGTCGGCACCGACCTGCGCGACTGCGTCGGGGCGGTCACCGGTGACCTGGCGTTGGTGCGTACGGCACTCGCCACGGCCGGTCTCCACCTCGACACCACCGGCCTGGACGAGGACCGGCCCGCACGACTGATCACCGATCATCCGCGTTACCTGGCGCTGGCCGCCCATCACGACCGCTCGGGCAATCGTGGCCGTACGGTCATGTGCAACACCGCCTCGGTGCAGGTGTGCGTCGACGCCGGGGACGAGTCGAACGAACCGACCGCCTACCACCGCCGCTGGCGACTGGCGAACGCGATCGGACCGGTGCTGCTCGCCGCCTTCGCCAACTCGCCGCACGTCACCCGGTCCGGCACCCGGTGGGTCT
This sequence comes from Micromonospora sp. NPDC050397, assembly GCF_044901685.1. Classification (NCBI taxonomy): domain Bacteria; kingdom Bacillati; phylum Actinomycetota; class Actinomycetes; order Micromonosporales; family Micromonosporaceae; genus Micromonospora; species Micromonospora sp. NPDC050397. Next base: position 452,478 of record NZ_JBJDPS010000001.1, on the reverse strand, counting down.
CGTACCGGCAGGCGCTGCGGTTCGGCACGGACGCGAGTCGTACCCGCGCTCCACGTGCCGGCGTCGAGCCCCGGGCCGAGTGGGCGCGGTACGCGTTGGACGCGAAGGTCGCCATGGTCGCCGGGGCGCCGCACCTGCCGTGGCTCGCCCCGGCGGGCCTGACCATGCGTAACTGGCTGCGTGGGCACGGCCCCCGCCCGGTCACCCTGGACGACCTGGAACGTCACCTCGGCACGCTGGTGCCGCCCGTGCGGCCACGCGGTTACCTGGAGTTCCGCATGATCGACCAGCAACCGGGTGACGGTTGGGTGGTGCCGGCCGCCGTGGTGACGGCCCTGATGGACGATCCCGCCGCCGCACGGGCCGCCACCGAGGCGACCGCGCATCTCGGGCAACTGCGCCCGCACCGGGGCTGGCTGACCTCCGCTCGCGAGGGTCTGGCAAATCCGGGCCTGCACACCGCCGCGGTCACCTGTTTCACCGCCGCCGTCGACGCGCTGCCCCGGATCGACACCCCGCCGCACGTCCACGCCTCGGTCGTCGACTTCGTCGAGCGGTACGTGCTTCCCGGCCGGTGCCCGGCCGACGACCGGGCGCCCGCCGCGCTGCGCCGGTACGGTCGCCGTCCCGCGATCAGCGCCGGCTGAGCCATGACTTTTGTCCCTTATCAAGCACCTAACGATTGATTGCTGTTGAAATAACGGCGTATGCTGCGCAGCAGGTCGATGTTCCAACCGGCCCGGTCCCGTACCCACCGCAACTCACCGGCGAACGGACCGGGCGGGCTCGGCGCAGGTCCGCGACGCGGCGGCACGCCTCCTGGAATCGAGCAGATCTTTCGCCGGAGGCCGGGATGACCAGACCGCCGCAGGGAGCCCGACAACGGCGAACGGGCCTGTCCGTCCTCGCGATTCGCCTCGGTCTGCTGGCGCTCGTGTCGTACCCGGTCTTTCCCTGGTCCGCACCGTCCACAGTCGGCGCCGCCGACGCCGGCGGCTCCGGGCCGAGACCGACGACCGGGGCGACGTCGCCGCCGACCGCCGACGCCGCACCCTGTCTGACGATCACCGGGATACCCGGTGCGCCGCTGAGTCTGGGCGACGAGCGCTGCGGCAGCGGCGGCGGTGGGTCGACCGGGGCTTGGGGTACGGCCCTCGGCTCCTACCCGAGCGGCAGTGGCAACAGTGCGCACCGCGACGGCGTCGCCCCCCGGCGGCCACAACCCGACCCGCTCCGGGACCGGGCGAGAAACCCCTGGTCCCAGAGCCGTCCGTTTGTCGGTGACATCCCGCCGAGGAAGGCGCGGCCGGGCCGGACGCCCGGCTGACCGGAGCGGGGTGGACGGGTCAGGAAGGGGTCCCCGACGGCGTCGGCGCGGCCGGCTCCGGGTCCGGCTCGACCGGACCGGCATCGCCGACGGTGACCTCGACCGGACCGGGACCGCCGGCCGTGGGCTCGACCGGATCGGGATTGCCGACGGTGAGGCGGATGGTGAAGCCCTCCCCGCGCTCGAAGACGACGTGGTTGCAGAGTTGGTGGACGAGCCACAGGCCACGCCCGCCCCGGGCGGCCTCCGCGGTCGGGAGCAGTCCCGCGTACGGGTCCTGCGGCCCGCTCCCCCCGTCGCTCACGGTGACGACGATCCGGTCGACGCCGGCCCAGAACCGTACCCGGACCGGGGGACGGCCGTACCGCAGTGCGTTGGTGACCGTCTCGCTCACCGCCACCGAGAGGTCGTCGACCTCCTCGCGCGGCAGCACGCCACGATCGGCGTACCGCACCGCGTGCCGGGCCTGTGCCGGCGTCGGGTCGGTCAGTTCGACCACCGGTGTGCCACGCTGGACCGGGTCCGCCGGCACCGGCCGGAACTCACCGAGGAAGGTCGCCGGGTCGACGTACTCCGCGCTGGTCGGGTGGTTGCCGTCCGGCGTCGCCACCCGGGGATGGGTACGCGCGACGTCCCGGAGCACCGGCGCCGGGGTGACCCGCCGGTCGTACGCGCACATGCTCCAGAGCGGGAAGTCGTCGTACGCGTGGTTAATCGCCGACTCGTACCGGGCCCACCAGTCCCAGGTCGCCCCGAGCGCCGCCGGTGGCACCTCACCGATGATCCGGATCTGCCCGGCGCCGGCCCGCACGTGGTCGGCGAGCAGCCGCCGGTAGGACCTGATCGCCGCCGCCGGTCTGGCGTAGACGCCGTCCCCGGCGAGGTAGGTGACCGCCGTCCGGTCGGGCAGGTGTCGCCGGACCAGGGCGGCGTTGCGCTCCCCCAGCGCCACCAGCGTCGGCTCGCCGGCCGCCACGCCGCCGAGCAGGAACGGCACCACGACCGCGAGGAGTTCCTCGTCCGAGTCGTAGTAGACGGCCTCGTGGAGGTATCCGCGATGACCCGCCGCCGCACCCGTCCTCATTCTGCCCGCCCCACTCGCACCCGACCGGTCCGCACGATCCGATCGTCCGGTCCGGGGACCACCGGCTTGATCATGTCAGACGGGTGGCCGGTAGTGGGTGCCCGCAACGCTCTGACCCCGCACTACGGGCCGAAGGCGGTGAGGAAACGGTCGCGGAAGGCGTTCATCGGCCAGACCGGCGCCGGCCCTCCGGGCTTGAGACCCTCCTGCCAACCCCAACCGGCGATCCGGTCCAGCACGGCCCGGTCACGGGTCACGATGGTGATCGGCACGTCCCGGCTGGCACCCTCGCCGGTGACGATCGGCGCGGGCTGGTGGTCACCGAGGAAGACCAGCACGAGGTTGTCGTCGCCGTACCGCTCGACGTAGGAGATCAGGCTCTCCAGCGAGTACTGGATCGAACGGCCGTACTCGGTGCGTACCCGGGACGGGTCACGCCAGACGTCGTCCGGCGACTCACCCTCATCGGCGATGCGGTCGAAGACCGAGCCGTCACCGAGTTCGTCCCAGCCGACCATCCGGGGCAGCGGCGCCCAGGGCCCGTGACTCGACACCAGCGGGATCTCGGCCATCAGTGGCGGGCGGTCCGGCTTGCCCCGTTCGAGGCGTTCGAAGGCGGACAGGGTGTACTGGTCGGGCATTGGCGCGAAGCTGAACCTCGGGCCGTGATATCCCAGGTCGTCCACGCCGTAGATCCGCTCGTTGGCGTAGAACGCCCCCTCCGGCCACGGCTCGGTGAGCGCCGGCATGACGGCCACCGTACGCCAGCCGGCCCGCCGGAAGGAGGTGTTCAGGGTCAGCCGGTCACTGGCCAGCAGGTTGTCGTAGCGCTGCTGGTTGTTGATCCACAGCCCGGACAGGAACGTACCGTGGGCGAGCCAGCTCCCGCCGCCCGCCGTCGGCGAGGTGAGGAAGGCGCTACGGGAGGCGAACCCGGCCGCCGCCAACCGGCGGTTGCCCTGGTCGAGCACCGCACCCACGCCGGGGGCGATCGCCGGGTCGTCGACCGCCGAGCGCCCGTAACTCTCGACGAACGACAGGATGACGTCCTTGCCGCGCAGCGCGGTGAGCAACCGGTCGCCCGGGGTGTCCCGGAAGGCGTCGACGGCGGCCTCCGCCGCGAAGTTCTCCTGGTCCCGCAGGCCCGTGCGCACCTCGACGGTACGGTCGTAGGCGAGGTTGGCCGCGCTCCTGGCGGCGACCGGCAGGCCCGGCGCGAGCTGCGCGCCGAAGACCGCACAGACCGCCCAGACGGCACCGAGCACCAGCACGGCGCGGGTCGAGATGGTCCGGTGCCGGGCCACCACCCCGGCCAGGCGCAGGACCGAGAGCGCCATCAGGACGAGTACGGCGACGACGAGCAGCACCAGCACCACCGCCGCACCGATCGCGCCGGTCCGGCCGACCGAGTCGGTGAGCACGCTGTAGGCGTCGTCGAACAGGACCCAGTCGAGCACCAGGTCGAACGGCCGGTCCAAGACGTTGAGAAAGCCCATGTCCAGCAGCTTCACCACGGTCAGCAGGCCGAGCACGGCGCCGACGGCGATCGCCACGATCCGGCGTGCCCGGGCCGGGAGGACCAGCACCAGCACGACGCCGAGCAGCCCCTCGACCGGGATACGCGCGAAGGCACCTGGTGTGAACCGGCTGATCCGGTCCGGTGCGACCAGGGCGAAGAGCACGAGCAGGGCGGCGAGCACGGTGGTCACCCGGGCCAGGACCGGGCGCCACCGGCCGCGTACCCGGTTGTCGTCACCGGGGGTGTCGCCCACGGCAGTGACCGGCGGTGTCCCCGGTTGGTCGTCGGCCGCCGGGTCCGCCGGCCCGTCGGCCGCCGGTGCCTCCGTCGGCCGGCGCCGGAGCTGCGTGAAGAACGACAAGCCAAACACCTCGATACTCTGGGGCCGGACAGGGTTGGTCGCGCGCGCCGCTCGCGGTCGTCGGGGCGGCGACTATCCGGCGCCGGTCAGCGAGAGCACGTGGCCGAGCCCGCGCGGTCCGGTCGCGGCGGGACGCGGCAGCAGGAACACACACATTCCGGCGGCCACCGCACCGGAGTCGGTGAGCGGGTTGTCGCCGACCATGAGGGTCCGCTCCGGGCGCACCCCGAGCTGGTCGCAGGCGGTGAGGAACATCTTGGTCGCCGGCTTGCAGGCGCCGTACTCGAACGACATCACGACGGTGTCGAAGTACGGGGAGAGACCGAGCTGGTCCATCGCGGGACGCAGGTCGAAGCCGGTGTCGCTGACGATCCCGATCCGCAGCCCCCGGGACCGCAGGGCCTCCAGGGTCGGCCGGCTGTCCGGGAACGCCTCCCACGAGTCGGCGCTCACGGTGAGCGCGTACAACTGCTCGCTGAGCCCCTCGGCGAGCTGCTCGCACCCGGCCGCGTCGTACAGCGCGGTCCACACCTCGCGGTGCCGGGCGCTGGACAGGTCCCGTCCCTTGGCCATCTCCTCCGCCGTGCTGCTGCGGTCCAGCACCCGCCGCCAGACCCGACCGACCTCGTCCGGGTCGGGCGGCTCGACGCCGAGCGTGGCGGCAGCCTGGTGCAGCAGCGTCTCGCCGCTGCCGGAGAGTCGGATCAGCGTGTCACCCGCGTCGAACAGGACAGCCTCGAACTGACTCACGTCGCCATCTCCTCGGTCCGGTGCGGAAACTGCGTGGACAGCATGCATCGTGTCGATGGTTCGCCCGTTCATCGGGCGTACCCGGTGGGTCGTGGCCGGGCCGGGTCGCCGTGTCGGCGCGGCGCGACCACCGGACGTACCGGTCCGGGGAGCGTGGTGGTACGGGTGACGACGACACCCGGCACCGTGGTCGACGGGTGCCCGGCACGTACGGCGTTCTCCACGGCGATCCGCGTCGGGACGACCACCGGTCGACGGTGACCGGGCCGGAGCGGGCGGTGTCGCCACAGCCAGATGACGTCGCGGCCGAACGACTCGACGAGCAGGGCCAGCGCGAACGCCAGCGCGACGGTGACCAGTGGTCGGGGCAGCAGTCCCGTCGCCGCCACCACCAGGGTCACCCCCTGGGTCGCGGCGACCACCTTGCGCCAGTAACGCGGCGGCAGCGTCCCGCGCATCCAGGGCAGGGTCCAGATCGCCAACACGAAGGCGTACCGCATCCCGCCGATGGCGAGTGCCCAGACACCCGCCGACGGTACGACGTAGACGCTGAGGGCGAGCAGGAGTACCGCGTCGACCTCCATGTCGAAACGCGCGCCGAGCGCGCTGCTGGTGCCCGTACGCCGGGCCACCTTGCCGTCGACCGCGTCGAGCGCCAGCGCCACCACGGTGAGTGTGACCAGCAGGGCGACCGGCGTCGGTCGGGTGAACGAGTCCACCACCAGCCCGATCACTCCCCCGACGAGGGTCGCCCGGGTCAGCGTCACCCGGTCGGCCGGACCCAGACGGGTCGCCGCCGACCGACTCAACCCCCGCAGGAGCAGGACGCAGAGCGCGACCCCGTACGCGATTCCCGCCAGCCACCCGGCCGGGCTGAGCCCGACCGTCGCGGCAAGGGCCGCCAGCAGGAGAACCTGGACGATCAGTCCGATCACCGGACCGCTTTGAACCGTGCGCACCCTGCCTCCGTGTCTATCGTGTGTACGACCTTGATGAGGAAACACGTAATATGCGGCCGTTCAGTTCGATGGATCTTCAAACGAGGGGGAGCAGGTGACGTACGAGGCCCGCGCCTTCTGGTTGCGCTCGCCCGGTGTGGGCGAGATCCGGACGACCACGTTCGCCGGTCCGGGACCCGACGAGGTGCTGGTCCGGACCCTCTTCTCCGGCGTCAGCCGGGGCACCGAGACCCTGGTGTTCCGGGGCGGTGTGCCGGCCGACCAGTACGCCGTGATGCGCGCCCCGTTCCAGGAGGGCGACTTCCCCGCCCCGGTGAAGTACGGCTACCTCAACGTCGGTCTGGTCGAGCGGGGTCCGGCGGAACTGCTCGGGCGTACCGTCTTCTGCCTCTACCCACACCAGACCTCCTACGTCGTGCCGGCCAGCGCCGTGACCGTGGTGCCGGACGGCGTACCGCCCGAGCGGGCCGTCCTGGCCGGCACCGTGGAGACCGCGGTGAACGCGCTCTGGGACGCGGCACCGCTGATCGGTGACCGGATCACCGTGGTCGGCGCGGGCATGGTCGGGGCGAGCGTCGCGGCGTTGCTGGCCCGGTTCCCCGGGGTCCGGCTCCAGTTGGTCGACGCCGACCTGGACCGCGCGGGCGTGGCCTCGGCGCTGGGCGTCGAGTTCGCGTCGCCGGCCGAGGCCGAAACCGAACGGGACCTGGTGGTGCACGCGAGCGCGTCCTCCGCCGGCCTGCAACGTTCACTGGAACTGCTCCGCCCGGAGGGCACCGTCGTCGACCTGAGCTGGTACGGCGACCGGGTGGTGAACCTCTCCCTGGGCGGGGCGTTCCACTCCCGCCGGTTGAGCATCCGCAGCAGCCAGGTCGGCACCGTCTCGCCGGCCCGCCAGTCGAGCCGAACTTACGCCGACCGGCTGGCGCTCGCCCTGGACCTGTTGCGGGAGCCCGCGTTCGACGCGTTGATCACGGGTGGTTCCCGGTTCGAGGAGCTACCGGACGTACTTGACAGACTGGCCGCAGGCACCCTGCCCGCACTGTGCCATCTCGTTACCTATGGGAAGAAGTGACACCTTGTTCAGCATCACCGTACGTGACCACATAATGATCGCCCACAGTTTCCGGGGTGAGGTCTTCGGCCCCGCGCAACGGCTGCACGGAGCGACGTTTGTCGTCGACGCCACCTTCAAGCGGGCCGCGCTCGACGACGACAACATCGTGGTCGACATCGGGCTCGCCTCGCAGCAGTTGAACGGCATCCTGGCCGAGTTCAACTACCGCAACCTCGACGACGAGGCCGCGTTCGCCGGCATCAACACCTCCACCGAGGCGCTCGCCCAGGTGATCGCCGACCGCCTGGCCGACCGGGTGCACGCCGGTGCGCTCGGCGAGGGTGCGCGCGGCCTGGCCGGGATCAGCGTCACCCTGCACGAGTCGCACATCGCCTGGGCGAGCTACGAGCGAACCCTGTGACCAGACCGGGCACCGGACGGACGACGACGCGGTGAGCGTGCTGCACGTCGTGCTCCCGAACGACATCGACGACCCGGCCACCCCCAGCGGCGGCAACAGCTACGACCGGCGCGTCCTGCGCGGGTTGGCCGGCTCGGGGTGGTCGGTGCGGGAGCATCCGGTGCCCGGTGCCTGGCCCCGGCCCGACGCCACCGAACGCGCCGGCCTGGACCGGGTCCTCGCGGGCGTACCCGACGGGGCGGTCGTGCTGGTCGACGGTCTGGTCGCGTCGGCCGTACCGGAGGTGCTGGTGCCGCAGGCCGAGCGCCTGCGGCTGGTGGTGCTGGTGCACATGCCGTTGGGCGACGAGTCGGCGGACCAGCGTGCCGCCGAGGGCACGGCCCTGGCCGCCGCCACCGCCGTCGTCACCACCAGCGAATGGACCCGGCGGCGGCTGCGCGACCTGTACGCGCTGCCGGCCGACCGGCTCCACGTCGCCCTGCCCGGGGTGGAGCCGGCCCCGGTGGCGGCCGGGTCGGCGGCCGGGTCGGAGCTGCTCTGCGTCGCGGCCGTGACCCCGCACAAGGGACACGACGTGCTGGCCGCCGCCCTGGCGACACTGACGGAACTGACCTGGGACTGTGTCTGCGTCGGTGCGCTGACCCGCGACCCCGGGTTCGTGGCGGGACTGCGTCGCCAGATGAGCGGGGACGGGATCGCCGACCGGGTGCGTCTCGCCGGTCCGCGTACAGGTGACGCGCTCGACGCGGCGTACGCCCGCGCCGACCTGCTGGTGCTGCCGTCACACGGGGAGACGTACGGGATGGTGGTCACCGAGGCGCTGGCGCGCGGGATCCCGGTGCTGGCGACGTCGGCGCAGGGGCTGCCCGAGGCGCTCGGCCGGGCGCCCGACGGCAGCCTGCCCGGTCTGCTGGTCCCCCCGGGTGACCCGCCCGCGCTGGCCGGCGCGCTGCGGCGCTGGCTCGGCGACGGCGACCTGCGCCGACGACTGCGCCGGTCGGCCCGGGACCGGCGGACGACGCTGACCGGCTGGGAGAAGACGGTGAAACGGGTGGCGGACGTGTTGGACCGCGCGCCCTCGGTATCCGGGAGGTCGACATGACGATGACGCAGGAGACCGACGCCTTCGCGGCCTGGCTCGGGTTGCGGGAGCCGGCCGACGCGGCGGCCCGCGCGGTCGAGCTGCTGGAGCCGGTACGTCGTCGGCTGGCCGACGGCGAACGTACGGTGGTGCACGACCTGGGGACCGGAACCGGCTCGATGGGCCGGTGGCTGGCTCCCCTGCTGCCCGGCCCGCAACACTGGGTGCTGTACGACCGGGATCCGGGGCTGCTGAGGCGGGCCCGCGCCGGGATGCCCGAGGTCGCCGCCGACGGGGCCCCGGTGACCGTCGAGACCCGACAGCGCGACATCACCCGGCTGACCGCCGACGACCTCGACGGCGCCGGTCTGGTCACCGCCTCGGCGCTGCTCGACATGCTGACCGCCGACGAGGTCGAACGGTTCGTCGCGGCGTGCGCGGGCGCCGGTTGCCCCACCCTGCTGACCATCTCGGTGATCGGCCGGGTGCGGCTCGACCCGCCGGACCCACTGGACGCGCGGATCGAGGCGGCGTTCAACGCGCACCAGCGCCGTACGGTCGACGGGCAGCGGCTGCTCGGGCCGGACGCGGCGGACGCCACGGTGACGGCGTTCGGCGGGCACGGGATCGACGTACGCGTCCGGTCCAGTCCGTGGCGGCTCGGCGCGGACCGGGCCGAACTGATCGCCGAGTGGTTCGAGGGCTGGGTGGGCGCGGCGTGCGAGCAGGAGCCGGAGCTGACCGGCCCGGCGGCGGCGTACGCGGGTCGGCGGCTGGCCGAGGCGGCATCGGGTCGGCTCGGGGTCGTGGTCGAGCACAACGATCTGCTCGCGAACTGTGAATGAACTGTCGGCCGTCCTGACACGTGTATATCCCCTGAGAGGCCCTTCGAAGGAGGAACGTTGCGGACGGTAGCGGTAACCCGACCCAGGAATCGTCCGCACCGCCCCCTGGTCTCCCGATGAAACGGCTGAACTGGGCCTGGGTACGCCTGCTCGGCGGGGCCGCGATCCTCGCCGTCCTGCTCTGGTGGCTGGGCAGCGGTCCGTTCCTCGACGGGCTGCGCCTGATCGACGGTTGGGCGCTCGCGGCGGCGCTCGGCATCGGCGTGGTGACCACGGTCTGCTGCGCGTGGCGGTGGAGCCTGATCGCCGGTGGGCTGGGTGTCTCGTTGCCGTTGAGCACGGCCGTGGCCCACTGCTACCGGGCGGTGTTCCTGAACGCGACGCTCCCCGGCGGTCTGGTCGGTGACGTACACCGTGCGGTGCGCCACGGTCGGGACGCCGGTGACGTCGGTCGCGGCATCCGTGCCGTGGTCTGGGAACGGACCGCGGGGCAGGTGGTGACGGCCGTGATCGCGCTGGTGCTGCTGCTCGCGCTCCCGTCGCCGGTCCAGTCCCACCTGCCGGTGGCGGTCGCGCTGGTGGCGACGGGCGCGCTCGTCGCCGTACTGGTGGCCCGGGTCCTGCCCCGGCGCGGGCCGTCACGGTTGGCGCGGACGCTGCGGGCGGCCGAGGCCGACCTGCGCGACGGGTTCCTGGCCCAGCGCAGGTGGCTGGGAGTGGCGGCGGCGTCCGCGGTGGTGGTCGCGGGCCACCTGGCGACGTTCCTGGTCGCGGCCCGCACCGCCGGCTCCACCGCACCGCTGTCGCAACTGGTGCCGCTGACCCTGCTGGCCCTGCTGGCCATGCTGGTGCCGGCGAACATCGGCGGCTTCGGGCCACGCGAGGGGGTGGCCGCGTGGGCGTTCAGCGCCGCCGGCCTGACCGCCGCCGAGGGCGTCGCCACCGGCATCGTGTACGGGGCACTGGTGATCGTCTCCAGCCTGCCCGGCGCCGCCGTGCTGGTGATGCGGCGCGTCCGGGTGCCCTCGGCGCCCCGGGAGCACGCGGTGAACTGAGCGTCACCGGCCCCCGTCGCGTCGACGCCGGTGCCGGTGCCGCGTTTCCACGCCGGGAGACCGGGACCGATCGCTCCCCCGGCCCGGTCCGGCTCCGTCCAACAAAGGAGACCCATGTACGAAGCACTCCCTGTCGCTACCGTCCGGACCCAGGTCACGGTGCCGCTCCGTCTTCCCGACGGATACACCACGACCACGCGCCTGTTCTCCTTCAACGGGCTGGTGGACGCCCGGGAACATCTCGCGTTCGGGCTCGGCGACTGGGCGGGCGCGTTGCGCCGGTCCGCGGCCGGTGGTGCCGCCCCGCTGGTCCGGCCGCACAGCGAGTGTCTGACCGGGGACGTCTTCGGCAGCGAACGGTGTGACTGTGGCCCGCAACTACGTGAGGCGGTCGAGCGGATCTCGGCCGTCGGCGGCTTCCTGCTCTACCTGCGGCAGGAGGGACGGGGCATCGGCCTGTACGCCAAGCTGGACGCGTACGCGCTCCAGGACGCCGGTCTGGACACCTTCGAGGCGAACGTGGCGCTCGGCCACCGGGAGGACGAACGCGACTACACCGTCGCCGCCCAGATGCTGGCCACCCTGGCGGTGGACCGGATCTCGCTGCTGAGCAACAACCCGGAAAAGGCGCAGCAGCTCGGGGCGCTCGGGGTGGAGGTGACCGAGGTCGTACCGACCGGGGTCTTCCTGTCCCCGGCCAACGCCGACTACCTGGCCGCGAAGGCGAGCCGGGCGGCGCGTACGTCCGGGCTGCCGTTCGTCGGCTGAGCGCGGCGCGGGCCGCCGGAGAGCGTCACCGCGTTCCCGCCGTCACCGCGTTCCCGCCGTCACCGCGTTCGCTGCCGTCACTGCGACTGTTCGGGGAGCAGCAGGTGGCCGTTGACCGCCCGGACCTCGTCGGCGAGGTCGGCCAACTCGACCACCTCGACGCCGGCCGCCTCGAGCAGTTCCACCCCGTGGCAGTCGGCCAGCAGGGGCGGCTCGTGCAGGGCGAACACGACCCGTCGGATGCCGGCGGCCAGGATGAGCTGGGTGCAGGTCCTCGGTCGGGAGCGGCGGGCGCTGCACGGTTCCATCGAGGTGTAGATCGTGGCCCGGGAGAGGTCGGTGCCGGCCAGTTTGGCCAGCGCCGACTCCTCGGCGTGGACGTACGGGTCGGTCTCCCGCGAGAATCCGTCGGCCAGCCGCGATCCGTCGGCACCGACGACCACCGCGCCGACCGCGTACGCGACGTTGACCGGTGGGCTCTTGTACGACAGCTCGATCGCCGTTTCGAGCCAGTGCCGGTCGTCGTCGCTCACGCGGCCACGCACCGGTCGGAGAGCGCGTAGCGCACCAGCACGACGTCGCCGATCTGTCGGACCTCCGCGACCCTGGCCCTGCGTTCGGAGTGCCACGGGAACCGGCCGTCGTTGACGAAGCGGGGCGCCCGGCGGTCGCCGACGAAGAACGGGGCGACCACCAGGTGCAGCTCGTCGGCGAGCCCGGCGGTGAGGAACTGGGTGTGCATGGTCCCGCCACCCTCGACCATCAGTCGACGTACGCCCCGGGCACCGAGGTCGTCCAGCGCCCGGCCGGGGTCCACCGGCTCGCCCCCGTCGACCACCGTGGCCACCCCGCCGAGGCGGTCCCGGGTCTTCGCCAGGGCGGCGCTCGCGCAGTAGACGATCTTCTCGGTGTCGTCCCCGGTGCTGAAGAACCGGGCGGCCGGGTCGAGTTCGCCGCTGCCGACCACGGTGACCTTCGTCGGTGACGACGGCAGGCCACGGGCGACCCGGGCGTCCCGGCGCTGTTGCGAGCGCACCAGCAGGCGGGGGTTGTCCAGCCGTACGGTGTTCGCGCCGACCAGGATCGCGTCGCACTCGGCCCGCAGCGCGTCGACCCGGTCGAAGTCCTCGTCGTTGGAGAGCAGCAGACGCTGGTCGCTGGCATCGTCGAGGTAGCCGTCGATGGAGGTGGCACAGCTCAGTAGGACGTACGGTCGCTCGCTCACTGACTCGACTCCCTGTCTCGGTGGGCGCGGTTGAATTATCTGCCCGTCGCCGGTCCCCGGACCCCAGCCCCGTCCCGGCGTGACGCCCGTCGCGTCCGGGCGACGACCTCGCTCGGCTGGCCGATCGACGAACAATAGGTTGCTAACAAGATGAGTTGGCAGACAGAAGATTGACGAACTAAAGTTGCCGTGGCACCACTGATCGCGAGGCGAGGAGAGACGGGCGATGCCCGATTACGGCCACGAGCTCCTGTTCGGCACCTTCGTCACACCGACCGCCGGCGACCCGGACCGGGTCGTCGCGCTGGCCGAGCTGACCGAGTCCGCCGGACTGGACCTGGCGACCTTCCAGGACCACCCCTACAACGCGGAGTTCCTCGACACCTGGACCCTGCTGAGCTGGGTCGCCGCGCGGACCGAACGGATCCGGGTCTCGGCGAACGTGCTCAACCTGCCGCTGCGCCCACCGGCGATGCTGGCCCGCGCCGCCGCCAGCCTCGACCTGCTCTCGCACGGGCGGTTCGAACTCGGTCTCGGCGCCGGGGCGTTCTGGGACGGCATCGAGGGCATGGGTGGGCGCAGGCTCGCCCCGGCGCAGAGCATCACGGCGTTGAGTCAGGCGATCGACATCCTGCGCGCCGTCTGGGACACCTCCACCCGGGGACCGCTGCGGGTCCGCGACGGCCTCTATCCGGTGCCGGGGATGCGCCGGGGACCCGCACCGGCCCACGACATCGGCGTCTGGCTGGGCGCGTACAAGCCCCGGATGTTGGCGCTGACCGGGGCCAAGGCCGACGGTTGGCTGCCCACCCTGGAGTACCTGAAGTCACCGGACCGGGTCACCGCGAATCGGATGATCGACGACGCGGCCACCGAGGCCGGACGGGACCCGCGACAGATCCGCCGGCTGCTCAACCTCTTCCAGATCGACTTCTCCGCGACCGGCCGGGGCTTCCTCCAGGGGCCGCCACGGCAGTGGGTCGAGCAACTGCTCCCACTGGTGACGGAGGAGGGATTCAGCGCGTTCATCGTCGGCCGCGACGACGCCCGCCTGATCCAGACCTTTGGCCAGGAGGTGGCGCCCGCGCTGCGCGAGGCCGTGGCCCGCGAACGCGGCACGGCGGCGAGCGCCGCCGCGCCGACCCGGCCGTCGGTGACGCTGGCCCACCGGGCAGCCGGTGTGGACTACGACGCGGTGCCACCGTCGCTCGCCGCGACGGCGGTCGAACCGGCTGACCCGGAGTACGACCGGGTCCGGCACAGCTACAGCCGCCAGGGGTCGCCGGCCATGGTGCTCCGGCCCGGCAACGCCGCCGAGGTGGCCGAGGCGGTGACGTACGCCCGGACCCAGGACGTACCGCTCTCGGTGCGCAGCGGGGGCCACGGCATCAGCGGGCGGTCGACCAACGACGGCGGCATCGTGATCGACCTGTCCAGGATGGACCAGGTCGAGGTGCTCGACCGGGCGACCCGACGGATCCGCCTCGAACCCGGTGCCCGCTGGGGTGACGTCGCGCGCAGCCTCGCCCCGCACGGGTTGGCGATGAGCTCCGGCGACTACGGCGACGTGGGCGTCGGCGGACTCGCCACCACCGCCGGCATCGGCTACCTGGTCCGCAGGTTCGGGCTGACGATCGACCACGTCGTGGCGGCCGAGATCGTGCTCGCGGACGGCACCCTGCTGCGGGTGGACCAGGAGCACCACCCCGACCTATTCTGGGCGGTCCGGGGTGCCGGCGGCAACTTCGGCGTGGTCACCGCGCTGGAACTCGAGGCGTACGAGGTCGGTGACGTCGCGTACGCCCAGCTCCTGGTCGACGCCAGCGAGACCGCCGAGCTGCTGACCAACTGGGGCAAGCTGGTCGAGGACGCGCCGCGCGAGGTCACCAGCTTCCTCATGCTCTTCCCCGGGCGGCGCCAGCAGCCGCCGATGGCCCGGGTGACCCTGGTCTACGCCGGTGACGACGTGGACGCGGCCCAGACGGCGCTCACCCCGTTCCTGGAGATCGGTCCGGTCCTGGACCAGCAGGCGCGGTTGGTGCCGTACCCGGCGATCGTCGCCCCGTCCCACAGCCCGCACCACGGGCAGGGGCTGGACGACGTACGCAGTGGGCTGCTGCCGCACGTCACCCCGGAGGCGGCGGAGTCGATCCAGGTGATGATCCGTTCCGGGGACGTGACGGTGGTCCAGTTCCGCTCGGTCGGCGGTGCGGTCAACGACGTCGCCCGGGACTCGACCGCGTACCCGCACCGCACGCAGAACTTCTCGGTGCTCGCCGCCACGGTCCCGGACCGCCGGGCCCGACTCGACCAGCTCTGGGCCGACCTCTACCAGCACCTGGACGGGATGTATCTCAGCTTCGAGAGCGACACCAGCCCGCGACGGCTGCTCGACGCCTTTCCCGAACCGACCCTGGGCCGGCTCCGCGCGGTGAAGGCCAGCTACGACCCGGACAACGTGTTCAACCGCAACTTCCCCGTCCCGCCGGCCGGTCTCGCCGGTGTCCGGGTCTCGCCGTGATCCGCGATAGCGCCGCTACGGCGTCGTGCCCTGTTCCTGTCGGCTCTTCTCCCAGCGATCGATGTTCTCGATCATTCCCTGCTGGATGAAGCGGAAGAAGTCCCGCATCTCGGCGAGCCGGGTGCCGGCGAGCGAGGTCTCGTCCCCGACCGCGTCCACCCCCTCCTGCACCACGGTGGCGATCCGCTCGTAGACCCCGCGGCGGACGCTCCCGGAATACCAGGAGGTGGGGGGCACCTTGTAGACGTCGCGGCGCGACCCGGGGGCCGGCTCACGGGCCGCCATGCCGACCTGGATCAGGTAACGGACCGCCCCGGAGACGGCCGCCGGGCTGACGCCGAGTCGTTCGCTGATCTCGCTCGCGGTGAGCCCGGCCTGCTCGGCGACCATGAGCACCGCGAGCACCCGCGCCGGCATCCGGGCCATGCCCATGTCGTTGAGGGTGAGAGCGAAGTGCTCGACGAAGCGTCGGACCGCTTCCTCGTCGCGTCGGCCGTCAGGTTGCATCTGGTCATCCTTCACTATTCTCTGAAGATCGTGTACGTCTGGGCCCGATCGGTCGGGGAGCCGCCCGGCCCCGCCTCCGATCGCACGACCAGCGACAACACGGGTAATGGGCGTCAAGGGTGGCCGGGTCACCGGTACGGAAACCGGCAGCGCGGCCGGTCGGGCGACCGGTCGCGCTGCGTGTTCGGGCAGGGGTGGCGGTCACGCCGCCAGGTCGCGTCGCCGGAACAGCGCCAGACCGGCGACCCCCAGGGTCAGGGCGACGGCGGACATCACCAGCAACGGCGTCGCGGCGGCCTCGACGGCCGGCAGCGCCGGTACGTGGCTGAACGGTGAGATGTCGCGTACCGCCGCCGGCAGGCCCAGCAGGCCGCCGAGTTGTCCGAGGACCAGGCTGAAGGTGAAGCCGAGCCAGCCCAGGCCCACGGCGAGCCGGGGCACCAAACCGAACGCGGCCACCACGAAGCCGGCCAGGATCAGTGCCGACGGCAGTTGCACCATGGCCGCGCCGGAGAGGTCGGCCAACTGCTCGGCGAGGGCGCCGGTGCTCGCCCCGTACACCAGGCCGACCGAGACCCCGGCGAGCAGGAGCAGGACCACGGCGCCCGACACCACGACGACCAGGTGGCTGGTGAGCCAGCGCAGCCGGCTGGTGGCGGTCGCGAGCACCACCTCGGCCCGACCGCTCGCCTCCTCCGCGCGCAGTCGGAGCAGCGCCTGGACCAGGTAGCCGGCGACCATCGCCCCGATGATCGCCATCATCGCCGCCATGAAGGAGTCGACCAGGTCGCCCGCGCCGCCGGCACCGCTCAGGCTGCCGATCGTCTCGGCCGCCCGCTCGTTGGTGGCGAAGCCTTCCTGGACGGCGTTGCCGATCGAGCCGACGGCGAGACCGAGCACGGCCACCGTCACGGCCCAGCCGAGCAGGGTGCCGCGTTGCAGCCGCCAGGCCAGGCCGAGCGGGCTGAGCAGGACCGAGGTGGCGGTCGCCCGGCCCGGCCGGGGAGCGACCAGGCCCTGGCCCACGTCCCGGCGGGCAGTCAGGGCGAAGGCGGCGGCGATCACGACGACGACGGTCGCCAGCGACAGCCCGAGCACCCACCACCGCTCGCCGGCAAACGGCCGGACCTGGCTGGCCCAGCCGATCGGGGAGAGCCAGGACGGCCAGGCGCTGGTCATGGTGTATCCGGAGGGCTGGATCTCGCCGAACGCGTCGCCGAGCCCCCGGATCAGGTAGGCGGCGCCGATCACGGCGGCGGCGAGGCCGTTGGCGCCCCGGGAGGTCTGCGCGACCTGCGCGGCGACGGCCGCGACGGCGGCGAAGACGAGGCCGGCGGCACCGACCGCCACGCCCGCGGCGAGGGCGCCGGTGGTGGCCTCGCCGCCGCCGACGAGGGTCAGGGCGAGCAGCCCGGCCAGGACGGTGTTGGCGATCACCGTCACCAGCAGCGCGGCGGTGAGGCTGGCCTGCCGGCCGACCACGGTGGCCCCGATCATCTCGGTCCGGCCGGTCTCCTCGTTCTGCCGGGTGTGCCGTACGACGGCGAGCGTGCTCATGAACGCCGCCATCACGGCCAGGAAGGCGAGGATCTGGAACATCGCCATCGCGCCGGTGCTGGCCCCGGTGGGGGCGGCGCGGAGCATCAGCAGGGCCGGGGTGTCGACGGCGGTACGCAGGATCGCCATCCGTTCCGCGTCGGTCGGGTACTGCTCGTTCGTGGCGGAGATGGAGAAGGCGGCGAGCAGGACCGTACTGAGGATCCAGATCGGCAGTTGCCAGCGGTCGCGGCGCAACGCGAGCCGGGTCAGCCGGGCGGTCCCGGTGAAGGCGCTCACCGCGCACCCGCCAGCTCGTCGCCGTAGTGCCGCAGGAAGAGCTCCTCCAGCGACGGCGGGGCGCTGGTCAGCGTACGGACCTCGAACTGGGTCAGGTGACGCAGTACGTGGTCCAGCTCGGCGGTGTCCACGTCGAACCTGGCCCGGGTGGTCTCGACGTCGGCGTCGTGCACCCCGTGCAGTTCGCGCAGCCCGGTGACGGGTCGGGCGGTCTCCACCGAGATGGTGGTACGGGTCAGGTGGCGCAGTTCGGTGAGCGTGCCGCTCTCCACCGTACGACCCTGGCGGATGATGCTGACCCGGTCGCAGAGCGCCTCCACCTCGGAGAAGATGTGGCTGGAGAGCAAGACGGTCCGGCCCCGCCGCTTGACGTCGCGTACGCACTCCTGGAAGACGGCCTCCATCAGCGGGTCGAGCCCGGAGGTCGGCTCGTCCAGGATGTACAGCTCGACGTCGGAGGCGAAGGCGGCGATCACCGCCACCTTCTGGCGGTTCCCCTTCGAGTAGGTCCGAGCCCGCTTGGACGGGTCGAGCTGGAACTTCTCCACCAGGTCGTCGCGCCGTCGCTTGTCCAGTCCGCCACGTAGCGCTCCGAACAGGTCGATCGCCTCACCGCCGGTCAGGTTCGGCCAGAGGTTCACGTCACCCGGCACGTACGCCAGGCGGCGGTGCAGGCGCACCGCGTCCCGCCAGGGATCGCCGCCGAGGAGGCCGACCTGTCCCGAGTCGGCGCGCAGCAGCCCGAGCAGGACCCGGATGGTGGTTGATTTTCCGGCCCCGTTGGGGCCCAGGAAGCCGTGCACCTCACCGGCCTCGACGGAGAGGTCGAGCCCGTCCAGGGCGCGGCTGCGGCCGAACGACTTCACCAGGCCGGCGACCGAGATAGCTGTTGTCATGCCATCCACGCTACAGAGATTTCACGAAATCATGAAAGTTGGAAAGTGTATGAAAGTCGTCAAGATTTTGGCACGCCCCGCCGCCCGACACACCCCGCCGGGAGTTGCGACGACCAACGACAACGACAACCATGTGCGTTAACGCTTGCCGAGCCGTCCCACCGCAGGAGGAGCATGTCCCCCGCCCAGCCCCATCTGTTCCTGCTCGCCGGGCAGTACCCCGGCACCACCCACGCACAGACGCTCGCCGCCGCCCGGGAGTACGCGCTGGCCGGCGAGGCGGCCCGGTACGCCGGGGTGTGGATCGCCGAACACCACTTCATCCCGTACGGGACCTGCCCCTCCGCGCTGGCCTTCGCCGCCCACCTGCTCGGCGCCACCAGCCGGATCACCGTCGGCACCGCCGCCTGCGTGCTGTCCAACCGGCACCCGGTCGCGCTGGCCGAGGAGGCGGTGCTGCTCGACGAACTTTCCGACGGCCGCTTCGCGCTCGGCGTCGGCCGGGGCGGGCCCTGGGTCGACCTGGAGGTCTTCGGCACCGGCCTGGACCGCTACACCGACGGCTTCGCCGCATCGGTCGACCTGCTCACCGCCTGGCTCTCCGGCGCCGAACGGGTGGCCGGCAACGCCCACTTCCCGTTCCGCCCGGTGCCGGTGGTCCCCCGCCCCCGCCGACCGGTCCCGACCTGGATCGCGGCCACCTCCGCCGGCACCGTCGACCTGGCCGCCCGGCACGGGCTGCCACTCCTGCTCGGCCTGCACGCCTCCGTCACGGAGAAGTCCGAGTTGCTCGACCGCTACCACCACACCGCCGCCCGCCACGGCCACGACCCGTCCACGGTGGAACACGCCAGTGCCCACCTGGCCCACGTCGCCGACACCGACGAGACCGCGCGCTCCGCTGTCCGGGCGAACCTGCCCGCACTGCTGCGCGGCGTGGACGACTACGTCCGGATCGACGGGGCTCCACCGGCGCGACGCGACCACCACCGGTACGTCGAGAAACTGCTACGGATCCACCCGGTCGGCGCTCCGGCGTACTGCCGGGAACGGCTCGCGGAGGCGACCGCCCTCACCGGCGTACGTCATCTGCTGCTGATGGTCGAGGCCGGCGGCGGCCGGGCGGCGACCCTCGACAACATCGCCCGCCTCGCCGCCGACGTGCTGCGGCCCACCGCCGGGCCGCGCCCACCCGCGACCCCGCCGTTCTCTGTCCAGCCTTCGCCGAGGCCCTGAGAAGGAGCCGACGCAATGGAGAGGAGCCGACGCAATGGAGAGGAGCCGACGTTTTGGAGCGAAGCCGACGCGCTGAAGAGGAGCCGACGCGTTGAAGAGAAATTGCAGTGGGGTCCGGCATGCTGACCGCATCGGGGGGAGTCGCCGCCCGGTCGCGGAAACAGCACGTCGCGCATCGAATGCCGAACGTGAGCAAGGTGCTGCTCCCCGACCCGGGGTGATGGCGACTCCGGATCGGGAGTCCGGCGAGCCGCTGGTGGATCTGCGCAACGTCGCGGCGTTGCGGATCGACCAGCGGCTCGCCGGCCCTGACGGCTGCCATGCCCGGCTGGCGCCGAGCCGTGACCACTACCATCGCCTAGTCTTGGGGTGGGGGTAGTGGCTGGAGGTCGTGGTGCTGGAGGTCCGACTACTCGGCCCGGTCGCGGTCTACTCCTCCGCCGAGCCGATACCCCTGGGCGGCGGCAAACCCCGAGCACTCTTCGCGGCACTCGTGCTCGAACAGGGCCGGGTGGTGCCG
This sequence comes from Micromonospora sp. NPDC050397, assembly GCF_044901685.1. Taxonomy (NCBI): domain Bacteria; kingdom Bacillati; phylum Actinomycetota; class Actinomycetes; order Micromonosporales; family Micromonosporaceae; genus Micromonospora; species Micromonospora sp. NPDC050397. The sequence continues at coordinate 432,510 of NZ_JBJDPS010000001.1, read as the reverse complement.
GCGAGCCGACTGGTCGACGTGCTCTGGCCGGACAATCCGCCGGACCGGGCCCGAGCGCTCATCCAGACGTACGTCTCCACCCTGCGCAAGTCGTTCGCCCGGCACGGCCACCCGGAGGTCATTGGCACCCACTCCCCCGGCTACCTGGCCCGGCTCGACGGCGCCACGGTCGACGCCGACCTGCTCGCCACGCTCCTCGACGAGGCGAAGGAGCAGGCCGGTCGCGGTGAGCGCAAACACGCCGCCGAACTCCTGCACCGCGCGGTCAGGCTCAGCCGAGGACCGGCCCTGTCGGGTCTGGAGCACTCCCCGCTCGCGGCGGAGGCCCGCCGGCTCGACGAACTCCTGCTGACCGCCCTCGCCGAACGGTTCGAGATCGAACTGGCCCTGGGCCGGCTCGACCATCTCGCCGAACTGACCGGCCTGGTGGCCCGTCACCCGACCGACGAGCGCCTGCGCGCGCAACTGATGGTCACCCTCTACCGGCTGGGCCGCCAGACCGACGCGCTCGCCTGTTACCGGGAGGGCAGGTCCGCGCTGATCGAGGAGCTGGGGGTGGAGCCCGGCCGGCGGCTGCGGGACCTGCACGACACGATCCTGCGCGGCGGGGGTGCCCAGTTGGACGACGGGCAGCCGGAGCACCTGACGGCACCGCCGGTCATCGTCCCGGCCCAGGTCCCGCTCGGACCGTCCGACTTCACCGGACGCGAGACCGTACGCGCCGCGCTGGTCGACGCGCTCCGCGGGCCGACGCCGGGCACGCACGTCCTGGCCGGTCAGGGCGGCAGCGGCAAGTCGGCGCTGGCCGCCTGGGTCGCCCAGCAGGTGACGGAGTCGTATCCGGACGGTCAGCTCTACGCCGACCTGCGCGGCATGACCGACACGCCCGCCACGGCCGCCGAGGTGCTCGCCGGGTTCCTCCGCTCGCTCGGGGTGAACCCGGCGCAACTGCCGGAGTCCATCCGGGAACGGACCGAGTTGTACCGCAGCCTGGTGGCCGGGCGCCGGCTGTTGATCCTGTTCGACGACGCCGCCGACGAGCAACAGGTCCGTCCCCTGCTGCCGGCCGGGGCACGCTGCGCCGCGCTGGTCACCTCACGGGACCGGCTCGCCGGACTGGCCGGCGCGGTGCTCACCGAGATCGAGGTGCTCCCCGACCACGAGGCGCGGGCCCTGCTGCACCGGATCGTCGGCGCGCGGCGCGCGGAGCAGGACGCCGAGTCGGCCGATCGGATCCTGGCCGCCTGCGAGAACCTGCCCCTGGCGATCCGGATCGCCGGTGCCCGGCTGGCCACCCGCCGGCACCTGCCGATGCGGGTGCTCGCCGAACGGCTCACCGACGAACGGCAACGCCTCGACGAACTCGCCGCCGGTGACCTCGCCGTACGGTCGAGCATCGCGCTGAGCTACCACGCACTCGACGGGTCGGCCCGGGCCGCCCTGCGTCAGCTCGGCTTCTTCGGCCTGCCGAGGTTCGACGCCTGGGTGCTCGGCGCGCTGCTGGACATGCCCGTCACCTCGGCGGAACGGCTGCTGGAAGTGCTGGTGGACGCGCACCTGGTGGAGTTCACCGGGGTGGACCAGACCGGGTTGCTGCGTTACCGCCTGCACGACCTGGTCCGCATCTACGCCCGGGAGCGAGCCGAGGCCGAAGAGCCGCTCGGGGTGCTGCGGGCGTCGGTCGCCCGGGCGGTGAGCGACTGGCAGACGATGATCGACCGCATCACCACCACCTTCCCCCCGGCCGAGGTGGTCTGGCGCAAGCCACCGACGCGGGACCTGCCGGTCGCCGACGAACTGGCCGAGCGGGTGCTCGCCGACGCCACCGGTTGGCTCCAACGCGAGGAACCGGTGATGGTCGTCGGCGTCGAACGGGCCGCCGCGATCGGCCTGCACGAGTTGGTCTGCGACTTCGTGTCGGCCCGGATGGCGCTACAGCTCGAAGGTGCCAACCGGTTCGCGTTCTGGTCCCGGATCGTGACCGCCGCACTCGAGGCCGCCGGGCGGGCCGGTTACCTGCACGGCGAGGCGACCATGCTGGCCGAACTGGCCCAGCTTCGGTACGCCGAGGACCGCTACAGCGAGTCGCGGCACTACTTCGGCGAGGCGCTGACCCGGTTCCGTGCGCTGGGTGACACCCAGGGCCAGGCCGCCGCCCTCGCCGGGCTGGGGCTGGCCTGCCGGGAACCGGGTTACCTGACCGAGGCGCTGCACTTCCTCGACCAGGCGGTGACGGTGATCCGTACCCTCGACGACGAGGTGGGGATCGGGTATGTGCACCGGGTGCGCGGCTCGGTCCTGTTGGAACAGGGCGACTTCGCCAGGGCGCTGGACGACCTGACGGTGTCACTGCGGGCGTACCGGCACACCGGCAGCCGGCGCGGGGTCGCGTACACGCTGCGCAGTCTCGGGCTCTACCACCGGGCCCGGGGCGAGTACCAGGAGGCGTTGCGGGTCTGCGCGGAGGCCGCGCAGATCTTCCGCGAACTCGGCAACGACCTGATGCACTCGTACGCCGTACGCGCCCATGCCACCACCCACCTGCGGATGGGGCGGGCCGACCAGGCGCTGCCCCGGTTGGAGTGGGCCCTGTCGGTGGCCCGGGACGCCGGGGACCGCTGGGGGGAGGGCGTCGCGCTGCGCGTACTCGGGCAGTTGCACCTGTCCGAGGGCCGGCTCGCCACGGCGGAGGAGACCCTGGCGGCGTCGCTGTCCCTCTGGGACCGGGTGGACGCTCCGCTGTGGCGGGCCCGTACCCAGTACGACCTGTCCCTGGTCTACCGCGCGCGTGGCGACGTGACCTCGGCGGAGAAGGCGTTCGCCGACGCCTACCAGGTCTTCCAGGACCGGGAGTCCCGGGAGTACGCCACCCTCCGCGACCGCTGACGGCGCCGCTCGTAGCGGTCACCCGGGGCGCATCTCGACCAGGCGGTCGCCACCGGGGGTGCGGTAGTACAGCACGGTACGTCCGGACCGGCGACGCCGGACGAGCTGGGCATCACGCAGGACCTTGAGGTGACCACCGACCGACCCCAGCCCGTAGCCGGTCAGGGCGACCAGTTGGGTCGGGGTCCTCGGTGCCGCGAGCTGGGTGAGGATGGTCGCCCGGACCGGGCCGAGCAGCGCGCTCAACGCCCGTGGCGGGGCGGCGACGGCCGGGTCGGCGAGCAGACCGGAACAGGGGTAGACCACCGTGTACCCGTTCGGTTCGGCCGAACCGACGCAGCCCCAGCTCGACATGCTCGGGATGAAGGAGAGTTGCGCGCCGGTGAGGTCCTGCGGCGGGAGGTCGTGCCCGTTGACCTGGAGCCGGCCGTTGCCCAGCCACCGCATACCGGGACGCATGCCGTCGATCGCGGCGCCCCACCCGCCGGAGCTGAGCTGATGGGTACGCGAGACGATGTCGGCCTCGAGCAGTCGCCGCCGCCGCGACCAGTCCGGCCGTACGGTCCGGGTCCAGACCCAGTCGAGCAGGTCGGCCGCCCGATCCGGCAGGTCGTCGCCGTGCAGTTCCACCGGTAGCGGGCTGCTCCGCTCCGAGCCGAGGTCGGCGCGGGCGACCCGGGGCGAAGTGCCCCGTACCCGGCGCAGCTCGGTCGCGAACGTGCCGTCGCTGTCGACCGGTGGCGTCACCACGAAGTCGGCCACCCAACGCGGCTGGAACACCGTCCGGACGAACGCCTCGGTGAACGGGTCGGCGGCCAGCCGGGCCAGGTAACCGGGTCGGTGGGTGTCGAGCCAGACACGCTGGGCCGGGAGGACGGGGCTGAGCCCGGCCAGTGTCTTGAGCGCCGCGACGGTCTCGACGAGGGGTGAGACGACGAACCGGCTTCGTGCGAGTACGTCCGCGTCGACGAGCCAGACACCCACGTGCGTCTCCCGTCGGGCTGGAGGTTTCGGGTACAGGTTTCGGGTACAGGCGAAAATCTAACGGTTGCCTGATCCGGCCGTCGACACTGCTGCGCGTGCGTACGTATCGGGAGTTGTTCCGGGTCCCTGAGTTCCTACCGTTGTTCCTCTCCTCCGCCACCATGGTGGCGTCGGGCACCCTGCGGGGGCTCGCGCTGGCCACCCTGGTCTACACGGCGACCGGGTCGCCGCTGCTCTCCGCGCTGAGCCTGTTCGGATCACACTTCGCCCAGGTGATCGGCGCGATGACGCTGCTATCGCTGGCGGACCGGGTACCACCCCGGGCGGGGATGGTCGCGCTCACGACGGTGCACGGACTGGGCACCCTCGCCCTCGCCCTACCGGGGATGCCGATCTGGGGCATGTTCGCGGTGATCGGTGTCCTGGGGCTGCTCGGCTCGGTCGGCAACGGGGTGCGCTGGGGGCTGCTGGGCGAGATCCTTCCGGGCGGGGACTACCTGCTCGGCCGGTCGGTGTTCAATATGTCGGTCGGGGTGATGCAGATCGGCGGCTTCGCGATCGGCGGCGTGCTGCTGACCTTCACCAGTTCCCGCCGGGTGCTGGTGCTCGCCACGGTGCTCTGTCTCGCCGCCGCACTGCTCAACCGGTTCGGGCTGGTCGGCCGCCCGCCCAGGGCTGCGGGCCGAGTGTCGGTGGGTACGACCTGGCGGGTGAACGCGTGGCTGTGGTCGGCACCCGGGCGCCGCTTCGCCTACCTGGCGGCCTGGGTGCCCAATGGGCTCGTGGTCGGCAACGAGGCCCTCTTTGTCGCGTACCGGCCGGACTCCGCCGCCGTGCTGTTCGTCTGCGGTGCGCTGGGCATGCTGGTCGGCGACACCGCGATGGGGCGGTTCGTCCGTCCGGAGTGGCGGGAGGGACTGCTCACGCCGGTGCAACTGCTGCTCGGCGTACCGTACCTGATCTTCGCGCTCTCCCCCGCGTTGCCGCTGGCCGCGGTCGCGGTCGCCGCCGCCTCCGCCGGATTCAGCGGCAGCCTGCTGCTGCAACAGCGCATCGTCGACCTGACCCCGGAGGAGATGCGCGGTCAGGCGCTCGGGCTGCACTCGGCCGGGATGTTCACCATGCAGGCGGTGGGGGCGTCGCTGGCCGGGCTCGTGGCGGAGTGGATGCCGACCGCCGGTGCGATGGTGGTGATGGGACTGCTCTCCGTCGCCGTCACCCTGTCGCTGCGACCGGGTCTGCGGGCGACCCGGTCGGCGTCGGTCGACGCAGCGCCCGGGCGGCGGCGGTCTTGACCGCGAGGGTGAGCGCGTTGAGGACGGCCGAGTCCAGGCGCCAGTGCTGCCAGTAGAGCGGCACGTCCAGGTGGCGACCGGGAGCGATGTCCGCGAGGCGACCGGCGGCGATGTCGTCGCGGGCGATCTGCTCGGGCACCAGGCCCCAACCGAGCCCGAGCCGGACCGCCTCGACAAAACCCCAGGCCGACGGTACGTAATGCAGCGGCGGGTCGAGCCGGCGCTTCGTGATCGTGGCGAGGAAACGGTGTTGCAGGGTGTCCTTGCGGTCCAGCACGATCATCGGGGCGGCGCTGAACCCGTCCGACGTCGGACCGTCTCCGAAGTGCCGGGCGGCGAGCCGGGGCTCGGCGACCGCCAGGTACCGCATCGCACCGAGCCGTTCGACCCGGCACCCCTGCACCGGTACGTTCTGCGCGGTCACCGCCGCCATCACCGAACCGTCACGGAGCAACTCGGCGGTGTGGTCCTGGTCGTCCTGCCGCAGGTCGAAGGTGACGGCGAGGTGCGCCGGCAGGTCGGTCAGGGCGGTGAGGAACCAGGTGGCGAGCGAATCCGCGTTGACCACCACCGCGACGCTGGTCCACGCCTGTCCACCGGAGAGCGGTCCTCGGGCGGCCCGCAGCGCCTCGTGTTCGAGGAGCGCGACCTGACCGGCGAGCCGGAGCAGCGCCTGCCCGGCCTCGGTCGCCTCGCACGGTTTCGTGCGGCGGACCAGCACCTGCCCGACGACCTGTTCGAGCGCCTTGATCCGCTGGCTGACCGCCGACGAGGTCACGTGCAGGGTGCGGGCGGCGGCCTCGAAGCTGCCCTCGTTGACGACGGCGGCGAACGTGGTGAGCTGTACCGAGTCGAGCGACACCTGAGAAATCCTAATCAAGCGTAAGAATCATTAGCTGGAGTACGGCACCCGACCGCCCTAGCGTCGACGCATGCCCTCCCCCACCGGAACGACGTCGTGATCACCTCCGCCCTCGCCGGCTTCTCCGTCTCCATCGCCCTGATCGTCGCCATCGGCGCGCAGAACGCCTTTGTCCTGCGCCAGGGACTGCGTCGCGAACACGTACTGCCGGTGGTCGTGGTCTGCGCCACCTCGGACGCGCTGCTGATCGCGGTCGGCATCGCGGGGCTCGGCGCGGCCGTCGCCGGCAACGCCCTCCTGCTCGACGCGATCCGCTACGGCGGCGCCGCGTTCCTGCTCGGCTACGCCACACTCGCCGCCCGCCGGGTGGTACGCCCGGCCGCGCTCACCCCGACCGAACGGCCACCGGCCGCCCTCGGCGCGACCCTGCTGACCTGCCTCGCGATCACCTACCTCAACCCGCACGTCTACCTCGACACGGTGCTGCTCCTCGGCGCCGTCGCGCACCAGCACGAACACCGCTGGTTCTTCGGCGCCGGGGCCGTACTGGCCAGCGCGGTCTGGTTCGGCGCGCTCGGCGCCGGGGCCGGACGGCTGGCACCGCTGCTGGCCCGGCCGGTCGCCTGGCGGGTGCTCGACGCCCTGATCGCCCTGGTGATGACGGGACTCGCGGTCGCCCTGCTGCTCGGCTGAGCGGCGAGCGGCCCCGCGTCGACCGGCGGCCCGCTTGGGGGTGAAAGATACGCTGCTTGCTCCGGCACGGTGGACGCCCCGCGCTCCGGTGGTGCCCCAGGGCAGCGGGTCGGCGAAGGGAGACCGGGTGAACCGGGCTCGTCTGTGGTTGCGGGTCGGCGACCGGGTACGCCGCCAGCGACGGGCCTACACCCGCGGCGGCCTGCTCCTGCTCGTCTCCGTCGTCATGCTGGTCTGGGCCTGGCGGACCGACGGCTTCGCCAGTGACCTGCTGCTCAACCTCGGTGCCAGTGTGGTGCTGGCGGCCATCTCGTACGTCATCTTCGACCCGCTGTTCGAGGAGGCCCGCAAGGCACGGGTGCAGGAGCACGTCAGCTTCGACCAGCGGGCCTTCATCGAGGTGCTGGCACGCACCGGCCGGCGGGTACGCATCCTCGACACCTGGACGATCCTGCTGGAGGTGCGTCACCGGGAGCAGACGCTGCGGGCGATCCACGCGGCCCTGGAACAGGGCGCCCAGGTACAGGTGCTGTTGCTCGACCCCGACTGTGCGGCGGCCCAGCAGCGTACCGACGAGTTGGAGAAGCAGCGGGTCGACGTACCCCGGCAGATCAAGGAGAACCTGCGGCACCTGTACGCGTTCTGGTCCGCACTCGACGTCCAGCTACGGTCCCGGATGCAGGTCCACGTCTACGACGCCTCCCCGTCCATCCAGCTCTACCAGTGGGACGGGCAGGCCCTCATCTCGTTCTTCCCGATCGGGAAGCTCTCCTTCAACGTGCCGCAGCTCGAAGTCGACATGGCGAGCCCCTGGGGCGAGTTCGTGCACGCCCGGTTCGAGGAACTGTGGGGTCACCACCAGGCCACCCTGACCCTGGACAGGTACTGGTCCGCACCGGCGACGCTGCACCACGCCGACACCGACATGGCCCGGGACCGGGTCCCGTACGTGGTGGTCGACGGCCACCACTACGTGGACTGCCGCTCGTTCCGGCTGACCCACGACGTGGTCGGCGCGGTCACCCTCATCACCCACCTTCCGTCGAGAGCGACCGGAGCGGGACCCGCCACGTTCACCGTCGCCGAGCCCGCCGACGACGACCCGACGCCGCCGCGAATGATCCGGCAGCGCTTCCAGGACAAGTACGGCACCGACCCGGACCAGCGCATGATCCTCCGCCTGGTACCGGTCAACGCCGACGGTTCGCCGGGTCCGGCGTAACGGACCTGCTCCACAGCATCAGATCACTGCTCGTGGCGACGGCCAAGGTACGCCCCGACGGAGAGAAACCCACAGCGCGCAGTTCGGAGTAGTCGGCGTGAAAGATGTGCCACCACTTCTCACCCACCGGCCCACGACACAGTCCACCATCCGTCGAAAGCACGACTCGATGATTCGGCCAGTCCGGGCTGACCACGTCAACCGTCCAGCCGTCCTCGGCCGTGGTATGCAGGCCCCCACCAAAAAGACCCGCGATCCGCACCCGCGTCCCGGCGATCGGTCCCAGACCTGGACAGGTGAGGTCGGGAGCCGCGTCCGGGTAGGCCGACTCCGAATCCGGCGCGCGGTCCCTGGCTATCCTGGCTCCGGTCCGGGCGTGCAGCAGGCCGTGACCGTCGTGGGACACGACCAGAACAAGGTCATCGCCCGCGGGATCCACGGCAAAGCCGATCCCGACAAGACCTCCGACCGGCACCGGCCGGTCGAGTACGGGCCGCCAGGCACCCGGCGGAGGCATCACCGGAGCGGAGAGGAAGCGTTCACGCAGTTCCCGCTGGTATTCCGTCAGCATCCGTCAACACCACGCTCGCCGAAGAGCGCCCACAGTCGGGGGTGCCGGCGGGACACGTCCTCGGTGTTCAGCAGGCGCCACTCGATGTCGTCGGGGCCTGGATCCATACGCGGGCGTACGCCACGCTCGTCGGTCAACACGTCGCGGATGTCGCCATCGATGTCGTCGCGCTGGTTGCCAATCTCCCAGGCGACATACTCCAGCGATTCCCAGCTCGGATAATCGTCGTCCGGCCACGGCCTCGGCAGGGCGGCGATCCGCCGTACCTCCGGCGCGGTGGCGAGGCTGTCGGGGTCGGCGATCGCGGCCTCATAGACGTCTCGGCCGAGACCGACAAGCCACATCTGGAAGTAGTGGAAGGAGTCGGTACCGCAGCCCTCGCCCATGATGATGTCGGCCGCACGCCACAAGCGGTACGTGTTGGCCGGTTCACGGGTCCCGGAGAGGTGCTGCACGAAGTCGAGCAGATGAGGACGGGGGGCACGCCACAGGCGCTGCCGCAGGAACGCCTCACGCTCCTTCCGCTTCGCCCCAGCAGAACGTGATGCCTCGAGGAGAAACCAGAACTCGTCCACGTTCACCGCGACAGCCTAGATCGTCACCGTGGGGCCAGAAGCAGCCGGCGCGGTGGGCGCTGCACGACATCCTGCGTCGGCTACTCGGCCCGGGCAATCGCTCGTTCGCGGCCGATGCCCGCCGAGGCTCGCCCGCCGGCGTGAGGTGGTCGCGGTCGATTCGATCGTAATTCCGCCCGGAGGACCCTTTTGCCGGGTAGCTTTGGTGAGGACGATCGGTGCCGCCAGCACGGATCAACGACGTGCAGCGGCCTCCATCCTCCACCGAGTCGGGCGACGCTTCGCCCTGCCCGTGGACCGTTGGCGAATCACAGTGCCTGGGGCGCGCGACCTAGCCGCGCACAACCGGCTCGATGTTCGTCGGCGAGGCCGCCGGGATGACGAGGCTGCCGCGATGACATGGAAAGGCCCACTGGCCGGTCATTACCCCGCCGTGGCGGCGATGGTCGTCACGGCGCTGGTCCCGTACCTGGTGATCTCGGTGGCGTTGGACCCGCTCATGCCGATCATCTCGCGCGAACTCGGCATGAGCGAGTCGGAGACAAACCTGGGGGTGGGCCTGGCCAACGCCGGGTACGCGCTCGGCACGGTGCTCTCCGTACAGGCCGCGCAGCACCTGCCCCAGCGCCGGATGCTGGTCATCTACGCGACTTTCCTCGTGGTCGGCTCGGTGTTCGCGGCGGCGGCGACCGAACCGGTGCTGTTCATCGTCGGGCACATACTCCAGGGCCTGTGCACCAGTCTCCTGCTGATCGCCGCGGTGCCTCCGCTGGTCACCGGGTTTCCCCCGTCCAAGCTCACCCCGACGGCGGTGATCCTGAACCTGTCGATCTTCGGAGGGGTCGCGCTGGGCCCGCTGATCGCCGGCATCCAGATCGAGGCGAACAACTGGCGACCGCTGTTCTGGGTGATCGCGGCGATCGCCATCGTCGCGCTGCTGTTGTCGGTGCTGACTTTCCGCGACATACCACCGGCCGACCTCACGGCCACGCGTTCCCCGGTCGCCGTCACGCTGGCCACCGCCGGCTGCGTGGCCGCGTTCTACGGAGCCTCCCAGTTCCTGCCCAACCGGTCTCTCGACGCCGGTACGCTGGCACCGCTGGCCGCCGGCTTGGCGCTGATCGTCATCCTCCTGGTCCAGCAGTACAACGCCAAGCGCCCGCTACTGATCCTGCGTCCCCTCACCAGCACGATGCCGGTGGTGGGGATCGTGGTGGCCATGTCGGCGGCCGCGAGTTCCGTGCCGGCGATCGTGTTGACCGGCGTCGCGCTCCGGGACCGGTACTCCCCCCTCGACCTGGGACTGCTCTACCTGCCCGAGTTCGGTGGGGCGGTGGTCGCGGCGATCGTGTTCTCGAGGCTGTTCACCACCCGGGCGCTGCATTATTTCGCGCTGGTGGGGATGCTCTGCCTCATCTCCGGTATCGCGCTCGTCGCGGCCAGCGTCCCACCCTCCACCATCCGTACGCTGATCGCGACGGGGCTGATCGGCATCGGTGTCGGCGCCTCGGTCACCCCGGCACTGTTCATCGCCGGCTTCTCACTGCGCAACAACGCCCTTCAGCGGGTCTTCGCGATCGTCGAGCTGCTGCGGGCGGTGGCGGCGTTCATGATCGCGCCGATTCTGCTCTACATCGCCGCGACGGTCAGCGATGTTCCAGCAGAAGGTATCCAGGTGGCCCTCTGGATCTGCCTCGGTGTGTCCGCTGGCGGAACACTGCTGGCGATCGCGCTGTACGTGCTGGGCGGCGTCCGCCCGCCATCCCCCGCACTGCAACGCTGGTTCAGCGGGGAACCGGGGTGGGACTCGCCACCACTGCTCGCCGCGATCCGCCGCCGCGCCCCCCGGCCCGAGCCACCGGCCACCCCGGGCACCTAACGCAGCGACCACTCCCCGTACGTCAGGCCACATCGGCCACAGCAGCAGTCCGGATCGGTCTCGGGTGGCCAGTCATGGTCCAGAGAGGACTCGCCGTTTTCTGGCACACACGAATCCACCTGCCGACCACCGGACCACGCACCGCTCGAACTGTCGTCGCCGGCCACAGGGATGTCGTACGGAGTGCCCGCGTCGTCGGTCGTGGCATGCTCCAATCACCCGTGATGGGGCGATGCCGACCCGTCGAACGGCGGCCCGCAGATGAACCTCCGTCCATAATGCACCCACCCCCCGTCGTGATCCAAACACAACGAGTAACCCTTCCCGCCCGCCACCATCCGCGATCTAGGGCATATTTCCCCTGCAAAGCCCGCAAGGCGCGTTGATTTCCCCTAGATCGACGCGTGGTCAGGAGGTCAGGGCGGTGATGAGGTTGCGGATCTGGGTGGGGTCGGTGGACTCGTGGCGGGCCACGTGGAGGGGGGCACGGAGGTGGACCTCGCGGGCCCGGGTACGGGCGACCACCTCGCGTACGTTATGGGCGCGGACGCCGCCTCCGGCGATGACCCGCAGCCGGCCCGCGGCCTGTTCGGTCAACGCGGCGAGGCGGTCGGCACCGCCCAGCGCGGTGGGTGCCGCGCCGGAGGTGAGAACCGCGTCGGCGCCGAGCGCGATGATCTCCTCCAACGCCCCGAACTGGTCGGCTACCTCGTCGAACGCCTTGTGCACGGTCACCGGCAGCGGTCCCGCCGCGTCGACGAGTCGCCGCAGCAGGGGCAGGTCGAGGTCGCCCTGTTCGGTCAGCGCGCCGACGACCACCCCGAGGGCCAGGTCGTGCGGATTGGGCAGGGCCCGCAGTGCCGCGATGTCGGCGAGCATGACCTGCTCCTCGGCCTCGCTGACCCGGAAGTCGCCACCGCGCGGGCGGACCATCACCCGTACGCCGACCCGGTGCAGCGTGCGCAGGGCCACCGCGACCGCACCGATGCTGGGGGTGGTGCCGCCCTGTCCGAGGTCCGCACAGAGCTCCACCCGGTCGGCACCGGCGCCCTCGGCCACCAGCGCGCTGGGTACGTCCCCGACGCAGATCTCCACCGTCGTCGGTCTTTCGGCGGAAGCCGGACCCTCGGTGGGACTCATCCGGCGGCCCCGGTCCGGACGGTCACCGGGGTCGGCTCCGGGCGCAGCGGGAAGTGGCAGGCCACCCGGTGCAGGTCACCGGCGAGCGGGGGCTCCGTCTCGCAGATCTGCTGGGCGAGGGGGCAGCGGGTCCGGAACCGGCAGCCGGTGGGCGGGTTGACCGCGCTGGGCAGTTCGCCCCGGATGGTGACGCTGTCCCGGGCCGCCGCCGGGCCGGGGGTCGCGGTGGGTACGGCGTCCACCAGTGCCTGGGTGTACGGGTGGCGGGCGGCTCGTACCACGTCGTGGGCCGGTCCGACCTCGACGAGTTTGCCGAGGTACATGACCCCGATCCGGTCGGCCATGTAGTCGACCACGGAGAGGTTGTGGCTGATGAAGACGTACGCCAGGCCCAGCTCGCGTTGCAGGTCCCGCATCAGGTTGAGCACCTGGGCCTGGATCGAGACGTCCAGGGCGCTGACCGGCTCGTCGCCGACGATCAGGCGGGGTTGCAGGGCCAGCGACCGGGCCAGCCCGATCCGTTGCAGTTGTCCGCCGGAGAACTCGTGCGGGTAACGCTCCAGCACCCGCCGGGAGAGTCCGACCTGGTCGAGCAGGTGGGAGACCCGGGTCCGGCGGGCCGCGCCGTCGCCGACCCGTTGGATCTCCAGGGGTTCGGTGAGGATGGCGTCGACCCGCATGCGCGGGTTCATCGCGGCGTAGCTGTCCTGGAACATCAACTGGACCTGCCGGTGCATCCGTCGGCGTTCGCGCCGGTCGAGGCCGGCGATGTCGGTGCCGTCGAGGACGATCTGCCCGTCGCTGGGTTGCTCCAGGCCGACCATCAGCCGCCCGATGGTGGACTTGCCGCAGCCGGACTCGCCCACCAGCCCGAACGTCTCGCCGGGCCGGACGTCGAACGATACCCCGGCCACCGCGCTGACCTGGCCGGTGACCCGCCGCAGCAGGCCGCCGCCGGTCGCCTCGTAGTTCTTGACCAGCCCCCGGATCGACAGCAGCGGCTCCGGTGCAGGGACAGGGGCCGCGGGAGCGGAGGCGACAGGGACAGGGGCCGCGGGAGCGGAGGCGGCGGGGACGCGGGCGGCGGGTACGGTCACCTGCACCGTGACCGGGGCCGAGGGCGGGGCCGGGTGCAGGCAGGCGTGCTGGTGCGGGTCGTCGGTGAGTCGTACGTCGGTGGCGCGGCACTCCGGGGTGACGAACCGGCAGCGGGGGGCGAACCGGCACCCGGTCAGTGGTCGGGACAGGTCCGGCGGCAGGCCGGGGATGCTGTAGAGCCGCTCGCTGCTGTTGTCGTCACGCATCGCCGACTCCGGCAGCGCTTCGAGCAGTGCCTCGGTGTAGCGGTGCCGGGGTGAGCGGAAGAGTTCGGCGGTGGCGGCCGTCTCGACCACCCGGCCGGCGTACATCACCGCGACCCGGTCGGCGCGGCCGGCGATCACCCCCAGGTCGTGCGTGACCAGGATGACCGCCATGCCGAACTCGTCGCGCAGGTCGTCGATGAGTTCGAGGATCTGCCGCTGGGTGGTGACGTCCAGCGCGGTGGTCGGCTCGTCGGCGATGAGCAGACGCGGCGAGCAGACGAGCGCCATCGCGATGGCCACCCGCTGGCGCATGCCGCCGGAGAGCTCGTGCGGGTAGTTGTCCACGATCCGGTCCGGGCGGGGCATGCCGACCCGGCGCAGCATCTCGATGGTCCGGGTACGCGCCTCGGCCTTGCCGACGCCCTGGTGGACCCGGAGCGGCTCGGCGACCTGGGTGCCGATCCGCATCGTCGGGTTGAGGCTGGTGAGCGGGTCCTGGAAGACCATGCCCATCCGGACGCCCCGGATCCGCCGTACCTCGTCGGGTGGGAGGGCCAGCAGGTCACGGCCCTCGAAGAGGATCTGGCCACGGACCACCTCGCCGCCCGCCGGCAGCAGTCCCATCACCGACAGCGCGGTCATGGTCTTGCCACTGCCCGACTCGCCGACGATGCCGAGGGTCTCGCCCGGCCGGATCTCCAGGTTGACATCGTCGAGGGCGTGTACGGTGCCGCGACGCAGCGCGATGTCGGTGTCGACGTGGCGCAGCCGCAGCAGTGGCTCGCCGGGCCCCTCGGCGGGGTCGTCGGGGCGGCGGACGGACGGATCGGTCTGTGCGCTCATATTCCTGCTCCTGCTAACGCCGCCGGAGGCGGACCTCGAAGGCGTCCCTGAGCCCGTCGCCGATGAAGTTGAAGGCGAGGACGATGAGGATGATGGCGATTCCGGGCGGGTACAGCAGCCACCAGTGGCCGCTGTAGGTGTCGGCGAGGCCGTCGGAGAGCATGCCGCCCCAGTTGGCCGCCGGTGGCGGGACGCCGAGGCCGAGGAAGGACAGGTAGGCGACGTAGAGGATGGCGTCGGCGACCTGGAAGGTGGCGTTGACGATGACGGTGCCGATGGCGTTCGGCACGATGTGCCGGCGTACCGCCCGGCCGCCGCCACCACCCATGGCCCGCATCGCCTGGATGTACTCCCGGGAGCGCAGGCTCAGTGCCTCGCCCCGGACCAGCCGGGCCGGTCCCAGCCAGGCGAAGGCGCCGATGATGACGATCAGCATCGGCACGCTCGGGGTGACGATGGCGGCCAGGAGCATGAACAGGAACAGAGCCGGGATCGACATCATCGCGTCGACCACCCGCATCATCGCCGCGTCGACCCAGCCACCGGCGAAGCCGGCGACGGCGCCCCAGATCGTGCCGAGCGCGGTGGCGAGGATACCGGCCGCCAGCCCGACGATGATGGAGGTCTGCCCGCCGAGCATGAGCCGGCCGAGCTGGTCGTAGCCGACGCCGTCGGTGCCGAGCGGGTGCCCGGCGGTGCCGGGTGCCAGGTGTACGGCGGCGAGGTCGGTGTGCACCTGGTCGGTGCGGTGCAGCAGCGGGCCGAGGAAGCAGATCGCGGCGAGCGCGACGAAGAGCCCGAGCCCGACCAGGGCCAGCCGGTTCTCGCAGAAGACGGCCACGCCCTGGCGCCAGAGTCCGCGTACGGGCGCGTCGTCGGCGTCGACGGGTGCGGGTACGACCGGTTCGGGGGTGCCGGGCGTCTCGTCCAGGGTCGTCACGACGCCCTCCCTCGAAGTCGGACCCGGGGGTCGACGGCGGCGTAGAGCAGGTCGGCGAGGAGCGCGCCGACCACGGTGGCGACCGAGATGATCAGGGTGACCCCGAGCAGGATCGGGAAGTCGCGCTTGAGTGCCGCCTGCCAGAACAGTTGCCCCATGCCGGGGAAGTTGAACAGCGACTCCACCACCAGCGCGCCGCTGAACAGCGCGGGCAGGTACATGCCGAGCAGGGTGATGACCGGGAAGAGCCCGTTGCGCAGGGTGTGCAGGACGACCACCCGCCGCTCGGAGAGGCCCTTGCTGCGCGCGGTGCGTACGTAGTTCTCGTTGAGGTTGTCGACCATCGAGGAGCGTACGTAGCGCGAGTAGACGGCGATGGTGACGATGGCCAGGGTGACGGTGGGCAGGACCAGCCCGGCCGGGTCGGCGAGCACCTCGCCCAGGGTGTAGCCCTGCGGCGCCTCGGGCGGCAGGATCGGCCAGACCTGCGAGAACAGGATGATCATCATCAGGCCGAGAAAGAAGATCGGGGTGGCGTACGCGAGCAGCGACAGTGACGTGATCGCGTAGTCGGGCCACCGGTTGCGGCGTACCGCCTGGATGACGCCGAGCGGGATGGCCACCACGACGGCGAGCAGGGTCGACAGCAGCGAGAGCACCATGGTCTTCGGTATCCGCTGGGCGATCGCCTCGGTGACGGACTGGTTGAGCTGGAACGAGTAGCCCAGGTCGCCGTGGAGCAGCCGCTGGACGTACATCGCGTACTGCTCGATCCAGGACCGGTCGTAGCCGTTCTCGTGGTCGAAGGCCGCGAGTTGCGCGAGCGTCGCCTCCTTGCCCAGCGTCGCCCGCGCCACCCCGCCGGGCAGCAGGTGCAGGATGATGAAAGTGATCACCGTGACGAGCACGACGACAACGAGGGCCTGGCCCAGGCGTGTGACGAGGTACCTGACCACCGGCTACTCCCTCCCTGGTCGGGGCTCCGGCGGCGCGGGGGCGCCGCCGGAGCCGGGACGGTCAGTGACTCAGTTCTTCCAGGACCAGTCCTGGAAGAACATGTTGTTCATCGGGTCCTGCGGCTCGACCCCCTGCAGGCCGGACCGGTAGGCCGAGATCTGGAAGACCGGGTTGGGCAGCCAGAGCACCGGCAGGTCCTTGGCCAGCAGGTCGTTGTACGCCTTGAGCGCGCTGTCGTCGGCGGAGAACTGGGTCGCCTCGATTAGCTTGTCCGCCTCGGGGTTGCTGTAGCTGCCGAGGTTGACCGGGGCGCCGGTGGCGAAGAGCCGCTCGCCGCTGGCGAAGGCCGGGTAGTACCAGCTTCCCTGCGAGCCGAAGAAGGACATGTCCCAGGTGCAGGTCGCGTCGGTCGGCTTGCAGGCCGGGGTGACCGCGACCGAGTCCGGCACCTCCTTGATCGTCAGGTCGATGCCGACCTTCGACATCTGCGACTTGATCTCGGCGAACATCTTGGTGGTCGCGGCGAAGCCGGTCTGGCTGACCACGGTCAGTGCCAGCGGGGTGCCGGCGGCGATCCCGTCACCGCACTGGTCGGCACCGGTGCCGGCGTTCTGGCAGGTGGTCTTCCCGTCCGGGGTGATCTTCCAACCGTGGCTCTCCAGCAGTTGCCGGGCTTTGGCCGGGTCGAACGAGTAGACGCAGCCGGCGCCGCCGTCGGTGCCGGGCTTGGGCGGCACCGGGCCGCAGGTCGGTGAGGCCATGCCGGACCAGATCACCTTGCTGATGCTCGGCTGGTCGACCAGCATCTGCATCGCCTGGCGCAGGTACGGCTGCTTGAACAGCGCGCCGGTCTTCGGGTTGTTGTAGTTGAGCTGGAGGTAGGTGATCGACCAGCCGTACCAGGGCGAGACCCGGTAGTCCTTGGACTCGAGGTAGCTCTGCTGGGAGAGGTTGGACGCCGGTACGTAGCCGTAGTCGATCTCGCCCGCGCGCAGCACGTTGAACTCGGCGTCGTCGCTGGTGAACGGCCGCAGCACCACCTTCGACAGCTTCGGCTTGTCGGTGCCGGAGTAGTTCGG
This sequence comes from Micromonospora sp. NPDC050397, assembly GCF_044901685.1. Lineage (NCBI taxonomy): Bacteria > Bacillati > Actinomycetota > Actinomycetes > Micromonosporales > Micromonosporaceae > Micromonospora > Micromonospora sp. NPDC050397. Next base: position 415,280 of record NZ_JBJDPS010000001.1, on the reverse strand, counting down.
CTGGGCGGTGAGGACAACCTCGCCGTTGGGCACGTACCTGTCCAGCTTCCAGGCGCCACTGTTGACCTTCCAGAGGTCGTTGGTGGCGTACGTCTTGGGGTCCTTCGCCGCCTCGGTGAGGAAGGCGAACACCTTCTGCGCGCCGGCCGGCGTGGTGGAGAGGTCGGACGGCTGCGCGGTGGCGGAGTCCTTGTCCCAGGCGTGCTGCGGCATCGGCACGATGCGGTTGAGCTGGTTACCCACGAACCAGGCGGTGTTGTACGCCTGCGTCGTCGTGAGCGAGAAGGTCTTGTCGTCCTTGACCGCGAACTCGGCGATGTTGTCCGGGAAGCCACCGGCCCGGTACGACGCCCACTTGTCCTTGTTCGCCGACACCAGGTCGTACCAGAACCGCACGTCGCGGGTGGTCACCGGCTTGCCGTCGGACCAGGTGTTCTCCTTCAGCGTGATGGTCATGGTCTTGCCACCGTTGCTGACCTGCGGCGGTTGGGCCATCGACCGGTCCGGGTCGATGTTGTCCGTGGCCGTTCCGTCCAGCTTGTACTCGTACAGGTGCCGGTACTGGGCCGCGCCGAAGATCGCGTTCTCGCCCTGGGTGAACCCCGGCGCGGAGATCGGCAGGATCCAGTTCGGGGTACGGAAGGCGACGGTGACCGTGTCCTTGCCCTGGCTCCCGCCCTGGCCATCCTTGGACGAACCGCCGCCGGTGCAGCCGGCCGTTCCCAACCCGATGACGATCACACTGGCCACGGCCACGGTGTCGCGCAGGGTACGCCGGTGGAATCTGCGTCTCATGGGTCTCCTCGATTGATGGCACGGGCCCCGCGTCGTCGGCGCTAGGGGGGTGGTGCCGGCCGCATGGTGCTCATCGAGCGCTCAATGCGGAGAATGTATAGCGGGTAAAGTTTCACGTCAACGAAATTAACCTCCTTTCTTCGGGGACTTCTGTCAAGCTACGATCGAAGTCGGCGAAGCATCTTCCGATACTCTTCGCGTGGCGCGCCCAGCCACCGCTGACCCCGTACCAGCAGGGGCGCCGGAAGATCCGCCCGGAAAAGGAGAGGTATGTCCGACCCGTCGATCTCCGCCACCCTGCGCGAGCAGACCATCAGCCTGCTCGCCAGTGGTGCGGCAACCTCCCGCGCCGATCTGGTCGAGGCGCTGCGGGTCGCCCCCTCGACCGTCACCAGCGTGGTGCGGCGCCTGCTCGAAGAGGGCGCCGTCCTGGAGGAGGGGGTGGGCCGGTCGACCGGTGGACGACGGCCGAGAATCCTGCGCCTGCGCGAGACCGAGGGCGTCTACGCCGTCTCCGAACTCGGCGGCCAGCACGCCCGGGTCGGCCTCTGCTCGCCGGACGGACGGTTGCTCGCGACCGAGGAGGTCGCCATCGACATCGCCGCCGGCCCGACGGAGGTGTTCGACACCGTCGCCCGGACGTTCACCCGGCTCCAGGCCACCACAACGCCCGGTCAGGCACTGCTCGGCATCGGCGTCGCCCTGCCCGGCCCGGTCGAGTTCCCCCGGGGACGGTTGGTCGGCCCGGCCCGCATGCCCGGCTGGAGCGGCGTCGACGCGCAGGCCGACCTGACCCGACGCTTCGAGGTCCCGGTGGTCGTCGACAACGACGCCAAGGCGGCCGCGATCGGCGAGTACACCACCCGGGGCCGCGACACCGACGACATGATCTACGTCAAGGCCGGCACCGGCATCGGCGGCTGCCTGGTCAGCGACGGCCAGATCTACCGGGGCGGGCGGGGACTCAGCGGCGACGTGACCCACGTACGCGTCGCCGACAGCGGCGAACGCCACTGCTCCTGCGGCAACCGTGGCTGCCTGGAGACCGTCGCCAGCGGCGCCGCCCTGGCCCACCAGTTGACCGAGCGCGGGCTGCCCACGAGCGGCACCCGCGACGTCATCGCCGCGGTGGAGAACGCCGAACCGACCGCGGTGACCACCGTACGCCGGGCCGGCGGAATGGTCGGGGTGGCCCTCTCCGGCCTGGTCAACTTCCTCAACCCGGACGCCGTCGTGATCGGCGGCGCGCTGTCCAGTCTCGACGTGTACGTGGCCGCGGCCCGGGGGGTGCTCTACGAACGCTGCCTACCTTCCATGACCCAGTCACTCTCCATCGACGCCAGCATCGCCGGCCCGGACGCCGCCCTGGTCGGCCTCGGACACCTGCTGCGTACGGCCGTCGACGCCCGACCCTCCTGAGGAGCCCCGACCAGTGCCCCGTCCCCTCCGCATCGCCATCTGCGGCCTGCACATCGAGTCCAGCACCTTCACGCCCCACCTGAGCACGGCCGACGACTTCGAGGTCACCCGTGGGGACGCGCTGCTGGCCCGCTACGACTGGCTCTCCCCCGGAAAGCCCTGGGCGGCCGACGTCGAGTGGATACCCGTCCTGCACGCGCGCGCCCTGCCCGGCGGCGCCGTCGACGCCGCCACGTACGACAACTGGTCCGCCGAGATCGTGGACGGGTTGGCCCGCAGCGGTCCGCTGGACGGCGTGCTGCTCGATATCCACGGCGCGATGAGCGTGGTCGGACGCGACGACGCCGAAGGGGACCTGATCGACGCCGTCCGGGCGGTGATCGGGCCGGAGCCGTTCGTCTCCGCCGCGATGGACCTGCACGGCAACGTCTCCCCCACCCTGTTCCACGGCTGTGACCTGCTCACCTGTTACCGCACCGCGCCGCACGTCGACGTCTGGGAGACCCGCGAGCGGGCGGCCCGCAACCTGGTCGACGCGCTGCGCCGGGGGCAGCGGCCGGACAAGGCGCTGGTGGACGTACCGATCCTGCTGCCCGGCGAGATGACCAGCACCCGGGTCGAGCCCGCCCGGGGCCTGTACGAGGGGATCACCGAGGTCGAGGCCCGTGACGGGGTGATCGACGCGGCGATCTGGATCGGCTTCGCCTGGGCCGACCAGCCCCGCTGCCGCGCCGCCGTGGTGGTCACCGGCACCAGCGCCGAGGCGGCCCAGCAGGCAGCCCGTGACCTCGGTGAACGTTTCTGGGCCGCCCGGGACGAGTTCGCGTTCGTCGCGCCCACCGGCACCATGGACGAGTGCCTCGACGCGGCCCTGGTCGCGGTGGCCGACCCCGCCCGACGCCCGTTCTTCGTCAGCGACTCCGGGGACAACCCGGGGGCCGGCGGCGCCGACGACGTCACCTTCGCCCTCGACCGGATGCTGGCCCGGCCCGAGATCCGGGACGGCTCGGTCCGGGCGGTGTACGCGTCACTGGTCGACCCGCGGGCCGTGGCGCAGGTCGCCGACCAGCCGATCGGCGCACCGGTCGACCTGCGGGTCGGCGGCCGGATCGACCCGCGCGACCCGGGACCGCTGCCGGTCCGGGGGACGCTGGAGGCGGTCGCCGAGGACCCCGACGGCGGACGCTGCGTGAGCGTACGGGTCGGCGGGCTGAGCATCCTGCTCACCTCCCGCCGGATGCAGTACCGCCTGCTGGAGTCGTACGCCCGGCTGGGCATCGCGGTCGACTCGGTCGACCTGGTGGTGGTGAAGATCGGCTACCTGGAGCCCGAGCTGTTCGACGCGGCCGGTGACTGGCTGCTCGCGCTGACCCCCGGCGGCGTCGACCAGGACCTCGGGCGGTTGCCGTACCGGAACCTGGTCCGGCCGATCTTCCCGCTGGACCGGGACTTCACCGCCGACCTCGTCGTGGTGACCGGGTGATCGCGTGAATCCGGACAACGGCTCCGCCGACCGGTGTGTGCTCGCGGTCGACGTGGGCGGCACCACCATGAAGGGATCGGTGGTCGCCGACGACGGCCGGATCCTGCACTCGCTGGTCGTACCGTCGCGGGTGGCGGCCGGCACCGAACCGGTCGACGCGGTCCGGGCCCTCTGCCTACGGCTGCGGGACGACGCGGTGGCGCTCGGCGGCACACCCGCCGGCATCGGGGTGGTCACCCCGGGCATCGTCGACGAGGCCGCCGGGGTGGTGCGGTACGCCTCGAACATCAGGTTCCGCGACGTGCCGCTACGGGACCTGGTCGCGGGTGACCTCGGCCTGCCGGTGGCGATCGGTCACGACGCGCGGGCGGCCGGCGTCGCCGAGGCGGTCGCCGGTGCCGGTCGCGGTCTGGAGAACTTCCTGCTCCTGCCGCTCGGTACGGGGATCGCCGCCACGGTGGTGCTGAACGGCGAGGCGGTTCCCGGCGCCACCTGGTCGGCCGGGGAGGTCGGCCACACACCGGTGCATCCCGGTGGCGAGCAGTGCGGTTGCGGGCAGCGCGGCTGCCTCGAGGTGTACGCGTCGGCCGGTGGCATCGCTCGCCGCTACGCCCGGTTGGGCGGCGTGCCGGGGCTGGACAGCCGGGCGATCGCCCAGGCCACCTCGACCGACCCGATCGCCCGTTCGGTGTGGGACACCGCCACCGACGCGCTGGGGATCGCCCTGACCACGCTCACGTTGACCCTCGACCCGGCCTGCATCATCCTCGGCGGTGGGCTGGCCGAGGCCGGCGCGCAACTGCTCGACCCGGTACGCGAGACCATGCGCGCGTCGCTGGCCTGGCGGTCCGCGCCGGAGCTGCGTACCTCGGTCTTCGGTGCCCTGGCCGCGCAGGTGGGTGCCGCCGTGCTGGCCCGCCGCGCGGCCGGTCTGGCCACACCCGACGGTTGGGGCGCACCGGTAACGCGATAGCCGACGAGGGCCCACCCCGGCCCGGAACCGATCCATCCACGGTGATGTACGGACTAGTACGTTCGTTATCCTGGAGCGGACAGCCGGGGCGGGCACCAGCGACGCGCCGGCACCGGACGACCCGAGAAGAGGCTCCATGACCGGGCAGGCGCCAGCGCGAGCCGAGGTCGACCGCCGACGGGACGCGGAGCGCACCAGGGCCGACATCCTCGACGTGGCCACCGAGGAGTTCGCCAACCGGGGGTACGGCGGGGCGCGGGTGGACGAGATCGCGGCCCGGACCCGCACCACGAAACGGATGATCTACTACTACTTCGGCGGCAAGGAGCAGCTCTACCTCGCCGTTCTCGAACGCGCGTACGCCGAGATCCGGGCGGCCGAACGCGGCGTCGAGGTCGACCAGCTCGACCCGGTCGCGGCCATCCGCCGGATCGCGGACGTGACCTTCGACCACCACGAGGCGCACCCGGCCTTCATCAAGCTGGTCGGCGTCGAGAACGCGCAGCAGGCCGCGCACATGACCCACGTCGCCCGGCTGGTCGACCTGAACAGTTCCGCGGTCGACGTGCTGCGCGGCGTGCTGGCCCGGGGACGGCGCGAGGGCACCTTCCGCGACGACGTCGACGCCCTCGACATCCACATGATGATCAGCGCCTTCTGCTTCTTCCGGGTGGCCAACCGGCACACCTTCAACGCGCTGTTCGACCGCGACCTGCTCGACCCGGGCTCCCGCGCGCACTACCGGACCATGCTCGCCGAGATGGTTGTCGGCTACCTCGGTCGACGTTGACGCGAGCCGAGGAGGGTGAGTCATGAGCGGTTCCCCGAGCCCGGGCAGCGGGCCGCGCCGGTCGATCGCGACGGTTTGCGTCTCCGGGACCCTGGACAACAAGATCGCGGCGGCGGCCGGCGCCGGCTTCGACGGCATCGAACTGTTCGAGAACGACCTCGTGGTGGCGCTCTGGTCACCGGCCGAGATCCGGGCCAGGTGCGCCGACCTCGGCCTGGGCATCGACCTCTACCAGCCGTTTCGTGACTTCGAGGCGGTGCCGCCAGAGGTGCTGGCGGCAAACCTGGCCCGGGCGGAGCGCAAGTTCGACGTGATGGCGGAGCTGGGCGTCGACACGATGCTGGTCTGCTCGTCGGTCTCCCCGCTGGCGATCGACGACGACGACCTCGCCGCCGAACAACTCGCCCTGCTCGCCGACCGCGCGCAGGCACGGGGGATGCGGATCGCGTACGAGGCGTTGGCCTGGGGACGCCACGTCTCCACCTGGGACCACTCCTGGCGCCTGGTCGAGCGGGCCGGTCACCCGGCGCTCGGGCTCTGCCTCGACTCGTTCCACGTGCTGTCCCGGGAGGTCTCCCCCGAGGGGATCGCCGACATCACCCCGGGCAAAATCTTCTACCTCCAGCTCGCCGACGCACCGCACCTGAGCATGGACGTACTCCAGTGGAGCCGACACCATCGACTCTTCCCCGGGCAGGGATCGTTCGATCTCACCGACTTCGTCCGCCGGGTGCTCGCCACCGGATACCAGGGTCCGCTCTCCCTGGAGGTGTTCAACGACGTCTTCCGTCAGGCCGATCCGGCGCGTACGGCGGTCGACGCGATGCGCTCGCTGATCCTGCTGGAGGACGGGCTGCGGCCGGCGGTCGAGCCGTCGGTCGCCGTCCGCCGGCTGCCCGAGGCGCCCGCGCTCTCCGGGCACGCGTTCAGCGAGTTCGTCGTGGACGGGCAGTCCGGGCCGGCGCTGCGGGCCGCGCTGCACGGACTCGGTTTCGCCCACACCGGTCAGCACCGGTCCAAGCCGGTGGCGCTCTGGGAACAGGGCTCGTGCCGGGTGCTGCTCAACAGCGCGGTCACCGCGCCGCACCCGGCGGGAACCGCGGCCATCGGCGCCCTCGCGCTCACCACCGCCGATCCGCGGCGATCCAGGGTACGCGCCGAGGCGCTGCTCGCACCGGTCCTGCCGCGCGCCCGTGGGGTACGGGAGGCCGACCTCGCCGCCGTCGCCGCCCCGGACGGCACGTCGGTGTTCTTCAGCCGGGTCGACGACGACTGGCGGGCCGACTTCCTGCCGACCGGCTCGGCGCCCGGCGCCGGCACCGGGCTGACCGGGACCGACCACGTCGGACTGACCCAGCCCTTCGACCACTTCGACGAGGCGGGGCTCTTCTACCGCTCGGTGCTCGGTCTCGACCGGCTGGCCACCGAGGAGTACGCCGCCCCGTTCGGGCTGATGCGCTCGCGCGCGTACGCCAACCCGGAGCGCAGCGTACGGCTCGCGTTGACCGTCGCCCTGCTGCGTCGCGGCGACTGGGCCCCGGCGGTGGTCGAGCCGCAACACGTGGCGTTCCGCACCGAGGACATCTTCGCCACCACGGCGGCGATCGTCCGGCTCGGCGGCGCGACGCTGCACGTACCGGACAACTACTACGCCGACCTGGTCGCCCGCTTCGCCCTGCCGGAGCCGCTGGCCGAACGCCTGCGCCGGCACGGCATCCTCTACGACCGGGACCAGCACGGCGGCGAGTTGCTGCATCTCTACACCCCGGTCTACGGCGGGCGGGTGTTCTTCGAGATCGTGCAGCGCGTCGGCGGACACGACGGTTTCGGCGAGACCAACGCGCCGGTCCGGATGGCCGCCCACCGCCACCTTCGGCTCGCCAACGGCTGACCGGCCGGGGCCGACGTCGTCGGTCCCGGCCGGTCGCGGTGCGCCCCGGCCGGTCAGGGTGGGGTCAGAGCTTCTGGATCTGGGTCACCACCATGGCGACGGCGAAGAACCCGTAGAAGGCGACCGCCGCCACCATGCCGCCGAGCCGCCACCCACGCATCCGGATCGCGGCCGGCAGGTCGCGGACGTTGAGCCGGATGAGCAGGACGCTGTAGAGCAGCGTCACCACGGACGCGGCACAGGTGCTGACCAGCAGCAGGGCGATCGGCTGGGTGAAGCCGGCGAGCAGGATCACCGAGCCGAGCACGATCTCGCCCCAGACCACCACCAGGTAGAGCCGGGCCTCGGTCCAGCGGGCGGAGTCGGCCAGGTAGTTACGGCGCAGGAAGTCGCTGGCGACCCGACCGATGACGTCGAGCAGTCCCATCGCGGCGGCCCAGAGGGAGACCGCGGCGACCGCGAAGAAGAGCAGCTTGAGCCACTCGCCGACCTGGGACGCGAGGATGTCGCCCTCGATCAGCAGGAAGGAGGGGTCGGACTTCAGGTCGTCGCGGCCGAACAGCGTGTCGTACGCGAGCAGGCTCATGATCGTGATGGTGACGAAGCAGACCAGCAGGAACGCGAAGAAGTGCTCCACGTTGGCCCGCTTCCACCAGATCCGCCACCGGCCGAGATTCGGCTCGTCCTGGGGGAAGGTGTAGCGGTCGCCACCGCTGGCCTCCTCCCGCCCGGTGATCGGCGAGATCAGGCGTGGCACGTGCGCGCCCATGCCGTACCGCTTGTCCCGGATCCAGTTGCTCAGGACCAGGTTGTGCACGCCGCCGGCACCGGCCGCGCCGATCGCGCTGAGCAGCATGGTGAAGGTGATGCCGGCGGGGATCTGGCCGAACCCGACGACGGTCTGCCGGGCGCCCTCGCCCCAGCTCCCGGCGGAGATGACAAAGAGCACGACGACCACGAGGAAGAACAGGGTGAGGGCGACCTTCACGACCTCGACCCGCTCGACGGTCTGGTAGATGACGCGGGACAGCGACAGCAGCACACCGATGACAACGAGGACCGCGACGGTGATCCAGACCGCGTCGCCGCCGCCGACGAGGTAGGTGAAGACGGTCGAACCGCCGGTGGCCCAGCCCGGCCAGACGTACTGGAACGCGCCGGCCAGGCAGATGATGACGCCCCAGCCCTTCCACCACCGGGAGAAGCCGGCGACGACGCTCTGGCCGGTGGCGAGGGTGTAGCGCTCGATCTCCATGTTGATGACGAACTGGACGGCGAGGGTGGCGAACGCCAGCCAGAGCAGGCCGAGCCCGCCGATCGCGGTGAGGTACGGCCAGAGGATGATCTCGCCCGCGGCCAGGCCGATGCCGACGGCGACGACGCCGGGGCCGACCATCCGCCGCAGCGGCATGGGTTCGGGTAGGTCCCTGGTGAGCGCGCCGCCGGGCGGGACGGTCCGGTCCGCTCTTGTCGCTGGTTGACTCATGGGGTGCTCCATCGGGGGGTGGTGGTTGGACGGATCCCCGGTGCCGGCCGATGGGTCGGGGGTGACCGGCGCCGGGGCGGTGCGGGTGGTGTAGGCGGCCGACCGGCGGTTGGCCGTGCGCTACCCGGGCAGGTGGGCGGCGCGCGCTAGCGGGCGGTGAGCAACCGGTCGAGGTGCCCGAGCATCCGTTCGGTGTCCGGGGTCCGGCCGGTGAAGAGTTCGAACGCCGCCGCTGCCTGGAACACGCACATCGCCGCGCCGCCGACGGCGCGTACGCCCCTCGCCCGCGCGGCGAGCAGTAGTTCGGTCTCGACCGGCATGTAGATCACGTCCACCAGCCACAGGCCCGGTCGCAGCATTCCGGCCGGCAGCGGCAGCCCCGGGTTGGCGCGCATGCCGACCGGACTGGCGTTGACCAGCCCGTCGGCGTGTTCGAGCAGCTCGGCCAGTTCGTCGGGGGAGGCGACGGCGACCCGGTCGATCTCGAACCGGGTGCCCAGCGCCTCCCCCAGCGCGCCGCGCCGCTCGGTGTCGGGATCGACCACGGTCAGGTGTCCGACGCCCGCGTCGAGTTGGGCGTACGCGCAGGCCGCGCCCGCGCCGCCGGCACCGAGTTGCACCACCCGGTCGACCGCCGCGTCCGGCAGGCTCCGGCGGAACGACTCGGCGAAGCCGTAGGCGTCGGTGTTGAACCCGAGGCGCCTGCCGTCGCGGAACACGACGGTGTTGACCGCGCCGATGTCGCGTGCCTGGGTGGAGAGGCCGTCGAGCAGGTCGACCACCCGCTGCTTGAACGGGTGGGTGATGTTCAGGCCGACCAGCCCCTCGGCCTGCGCGTCGTCGAGCAGCCGGTCCAGGTCGGTCGGCGTTCCCGGTTCGGTGACGTCGATCAGCCGGTAGGAGAGGTCGAGGCCGTGGTGGCGCCCCTCGGCCTCGTGCAGCGCCGGTGAGAGCGACGCCCCGATGCCCGCACCGATCAGGCCGTAACGACAAGGTTGCATGGTCGTGAGCTCCCGTCCCTGTCCGCTCACCCGCGTGATCCACGACGGTTAATGTACGAACTGGTACGTTAGTAAGCTACGACGCCGTGAACCTGTCAAGGAGTAACGACCGTGCGTACCGCTGAGCGGAACATCCCCCACATGGCCGTCGCCCGGGTGTCCGCGCTGCTCGACGCGTTCGACGAGCAACATCGCGAGTTACGGGTCTGCGAACTCGCCCGCCGCGCCGGGCTGCCGAAGTCGACAACCTCCCGACTGGTCGCCGACCTGGTGACGTACGGCCTGTTGGAACGGGACGGGCCGCTGCTTCGGGTGGGGGGCCGCCTGGTCGAGTTCGGCGAGCTCGCCGTCCGGGGGCGCGACCTGCGGGCGGTCGCGCGGCCGTACCTGGCGGACCTGTGCGCGGCGACGACCCGGACCGCGCACCTCGCCGTCCTGCGCGGAACCGAGGTGGTCTACCTGGAGACCGTACGCGCTCACGACGCGCGGCCCGAGCCGTCCCACGTGGACGGCCGGTTGCCCGCGCACGCCTGCGCGGCCGGCAAGGCACTGCTGGCGTACGGCGGCGAGGCCGCCGTCGCGCTCGTCTGCGGTCGGCCGCTGGAGGCGGTCGGCCCCCGCACGGTCACCGCGCCCGACCTGCTACGGCGGCAGCTCGCTCGGATCCGGGAGTCCGGACTGGCCTACGAGGACGAGGAGTGCCAAGCCGGTTTCGGTTCCGTCGCCAGCCCGGTACTACGCGCCGACCGGGCGGCGGCAGCGGCGATCTGCCTCTCCGGGCCGGTCGGCCGGCTGGACCTGCGCGCGATGGGTCCGGCCGTCCGTACGGTCGCCCTGGCCGTCGGCCGCGCGCTGTGACGACCCCGCTGCCGCCGGCCCGCCCGACCCGGACAAGGCCGCGCGGCGACGGATGGTCCGTCGTCGCGCGGCGCCCGGCCTAGCTGGCCGGTCGGCGCAGCACGGCGACCGACCGTGCCGCGAGGACCGGTGGGGTCACCGCGTCGTCCGGTACGCCCACCGCCTCGCCGTCGACCTGCGACAGCTCGACCGGCTCGTCGGTCCGGTTGACCAGGAACCAGAACTCGGCCTCGTCGCCGCCGCGAACCGTCAGCTCGACCCGGCCACGAAGCGCCTCGGGCAGTTCGCTGCCCACACCGGCCGCGTCGAGCAGCCCGGCCAGCACCGGACGCAGCCCGGCCGGGCCGAGTCGGGTCGAGAGGTAACTCGCCGAACCGGTGTCGGTGGCCCGGCGGGTGAGCGCCGGCCGTCCGGCGAGGGTGCCGGTGCGGTAGCGGGCGAGCACCTCGACGTCGCTTCCGGTGACGTCGATCCGGTCGGTCCAGACCGTGCCGGTGGTGCCGTTGTCCAGTTCCACCCGCTCGTTGTCGAGCAGCGGCCCGAACTCCTCGATCCGGATGCCGAGCAGGTCACGCAGGGCACCGGGGTAGCCGCCGAGCCAGACGTGGTCGTTCTCGTCGACGATGCCGGAGAAGTACGTGGTGACCAGGTGGCCGCCACCCTCGACGTACATGGTCAGCCGCTTGGCCAGGTCGGCCGGCACGACGTGCAGCACCGGCGCGACCACCACGTCGTACCCGTCGAGCGGGGCGGCGACCGGGAGTACGTCGACCCGTACGCCGAGGTCGAGGAAGGCGGTGTACCAGTCCAGCGCCTCCTGGCGGTAGCGCAGCCGGGCGGTGGGGTGGGAGTCCTGTTCGCTGGCCCACCAGGAGGTCCAGTCGAAGAGGATCGCCGCGCGGGCCGGCCGGCGGCGCGACCCGGCGATCGGCGCGAGCCGGGCCAGGGTGGCGCCGAGGTCGGTGACCGAGCGGAAGACCTCGGTCTCCGTACCGGCGTGCGGCAGCATGGCCGAGTGGTACTTCTCCGCCCCGGCGGCGGACTGACGCCACTGGAAGTAGCAGACCGCGTCGGCGCCGTGCGCGACGTGGGTGAGCGAGTCGCGGGCGAGTTCACCGGGGCGCTTGGCGACGTTGATCGGCTGCCAGTTGACCGCGCTGGTGGAGTGTTCCATCAGGAACCAGGGCCGACCCCCGGCGATGTTGCCGGTCAGGTTCGCGGAGAAGGAGAGCTCGTCCAGGGCCTGCGGGCCGGGTAGGACGTAGTGGTCGTTGGCCACGAAGTCGACCTCGCCCGCCCAGTCGGCGTAGTCCATCCCGCGCATCTCCCCCATCACCATGAAGTTCGTGGTGACCGGTACGTCCGGCGTGATGGCGCGCAGGATGTCCCGCTCCGCCCGCAGGTAGTCCTTGAGCGCGTCGGAGGAGAACCGCTTGAAGTCGAGCTGCTGGGTCGGGTTGGGGTGCGAGGCGGCGAGCCGGGGCGGCAGGATCTGCTCCCAGGCGCTGTAGCGCTGGGACCAGAAGGCGGTGCCCCAGGCGGTGTTGAGCGCGTCGAGGCTGCCGTACCGGTCGCGCAGCCAGGTGCGGAAGGCAGCGGCGGCGTCGTCGGAGAAGTCGTAGACGTTGTGGCAGCCGAGTTCGTTGGAGACGTGCCAGGCGGCCAGCGCGGGGTGGTCGGCGTACCGGGTGGCCATGGTGCGGACCAGCCGCAGGGCGTGATCCCGGAAGACCGGCGAGGTGGGTCGCCAGTGCTGCCGCGCACCGGGCGAGATGGTCGCCCCCCGGTCGTCGACGGGAAGGATCTCCGGGTGTCTGGTGGTGAGCCACGGCGGCGGTGAGGCGGTGGCGGTGGCCAGGTCGACCGCGATGCCACCGGCGTGCAGCAGGTCCATCACCTGGTCGAGCCACTCGAAGTCGTAGCTCTCCTCGGTCGGTTGGATCCGGGCCCAGGAGAAGATGGCCAGGGAGACGATGTTGACCCCGGCGGCACGCATGGCCGCGACGTCCTCGGCCCAGACGTCGGGCGACCACTGCTCCGGGTTGTAGTCGGCGCCGAACGCCAGCCGCGCACCGGGCGCCGGATCGGGCCAGCGCAGCCAGGTGGGGGTGGAAGCTGTTACCACTGGTGCTCCTTGCACGTTCGAACGGCGACGCTCCCCGGCCGTGCCGGGGGTACGCCGACCGGGTTGCCCCGGGGCGCGCCGGCCGGTCGGCGGGCGCCCCGGGGCGGGAGTGTTACTTGACGGTGAAGCCCTGCTCGGTGCCGTACTTGACGCTGGCGTCCTGCCAGGCCTTCAGCCCGTCCTGCAACTTCGTGCCGGAGACGTAGGCCTTGCCGACGGTGTCGTTGAAGACGCTGTTGGCGTAGACCTGGAAGGGCAGGTACGACCAGCCGCTGACCACGTTCTTCGCCGAGTCGGCGAAGATCTGGTTGGCCTTCTGTCCGCCGAAGTACGGGAACTCGGTGTCCAGGAACGCCTGCGACTGCAACTGGGCGGTGGTGGACGGGAAGTTGCCGTTGTCGACCCGGACCTGCACACCGTCACCGGCGTTGACGTACTTCACGAAGCCGTACGCCAGGGCCTTGTTCTTGCTGGCGCTCGGGACGGCCAGCGAGCTGCCGCCGTTCTCGGCGCTGGCGGTGGCGCCCGCCTGCCACTGCGGCAGCGGGGCGACCTGCCACTTGCCGGCGCCGCCGGGCACGCCGGAGACCAGGTTCGCCGGCATCCAGGCGCCGGTGGCCAGGGTGGCGATGGTGCCGTTGGCCAGGCCCTGGTACCACTGGTCGCTCCAGGAGGTGATCGGGGCGAGCAGCTTCTCGTCGATCATCTGCTGCCACACCTTGGTGAAGGTGGTGGCGCCCTGGTCGGCCAGGTCGATCTTCACGTTGGTCCCGTCGACCTGGTACGGCTTGCCCCCGGCCTGCCACATCATGCTGGTGGCGAAGCCGGCGTCACCGGTGTCGTTGGTGATGTACGCCTTCGGGTCCGCCGCGTGCAGCTTGCGGGCCGCGGTCAGGAACTCGTCCCAGGTGGTGGGTACGGCGATGCCGTGCTTGTCGAGCAGTTCCTTGTTGTAGAACAGCGCCATCGGGCCCGAGTCCATCGGCAGCGCGTAGATGCCCTTGCCGGAGTGCACCGACGCCCACGGTCCGGGGGTGAAGGTGCCGTCGAGGTCGCCGGCCTTGAAGGCGGTCAGGTCGGTGACCGACTTCGCCAGGGCGAACTGCGGCAGCGCGTAGTACTCGATCTGCGCCACGTCCGGCACGCCGTTGCCCGCGGTGATCGCGTTCTGCAGGGCGGTGTACTGGTCGTTGCCGGTGCCGGCGTTGACCAGGTTCACCTTGACGTTCGGGTACTGCTGCTGGAACTTCGCGACGGCCTGCTTGAGGGTGGGCTCCCAGGCCCAGACCGTCAGGTCGCCGCCCTTGGTGAGCGCGGACTGGACGTCGGCGTCGGAGAAACTCTCGCCGGCGCTCGACCCGGAGTCGCCCGAGCCGCCGCAGGCGGCGAGGGCGAGGGTGGCGGCGGTGGCCACGGCTGCTGCCGCGAGAAGGCCCCGCCGGGGAAACTTCATCATGACTGTCCTTCCGAACCAGCGAAAAGAGGGGGTACGACGACTGGGGTGGGCGTCCGGCGTCAGTCCTTGACGCTGCCGGCGGAGAGCCCCGACTGCCAGTAGCGCTGCAACAGCAGGAACGCGGCGATCAGCGGCAGGATGGTCAGCAGCGACCCGGTGATGACGAGGTTGAACACGGCCTGCCCGCCGACGGTGGACGCCTGTTCGTTCCAGGCGTTGAGCCCCAGCGTGAGCGGGTACCAGTCCGGGTCCTTGAGCATGATCAGCGGCAGGAAGTAGTTGTTCCAGGTCGCGACCATCGTGAAGAGCAGCACGGTCACGATGCCGGGGGCGAGCATCGGCAGCGAAATCCGGAAGAAGGTACGGAACTCGCTCGCCCCGTCGACCCGCGCCGCCTCGATCATCTCGGTGGGGATCGCCTCGGTGGCGAAGGTCCACATGAGGTAGAGCCCGAACGGCGAGATGAGCGACGGGATGATCACCGCCCACGGGGTGTTGGTGATGCCCATCTTGCTGAACATGAGGAAGGTGGGTACGGCCAGTGCCGTACCGGGGACCGCGACGGCGCCGATGACGGTGGCGAAGACGCCGCGCTTGCCGGGGAAGTCGTACTTGGCCAGCCCGTAGCCGCCGAGCACGGCGAGGAACGTGGCCCCGCCGGCACCGACCACGACGTAGAGCAGGGTGTTGCCCAGCCAGCGCAGGAAGATGCCGTTGTCGTAGGTCAGCGTGTCACGCAGGTTGTCCCAGAGGGCGAAGTCGCCGTCGAACCAGAGGCCGAACGAGGTGAACAGCCCGTCCTGGGTCTTGGTCGCGTTGATCACCAGCCAGACCAGCGGGATCAGGCTGTAGACCAGGACGATCGCGGTGAGCGCGGTGAGCAGGATGCTGCGCCGGGGGCGGCGGCGCGGTGCCGGGGCGGGTCGGGAGCGTAGGCGTGGCGCGGGCCTACGGTCGGGGGCGCCGACCGGCGCGGGGTCGGTACGCGTGGTCGTGGTCATCGGTCAGCGCTCCTTCCGCATGCCGCGGAGCTGAACGACGTACGCGACGATCATGGTGAGTACGCCCATCACGATGGCGACGGTCGCCGAGTAGTTGTACTGCTGGCCCGCGAACGACAGCGAGTAGGCGTACAGGTTCGGGGTGAAGAACGTGGTGATCGCGTTCGGCGCCAGGCTCTGCAGGATGCTCGGTTCGTTGAAGAGCTGGAAGCTGCCGATGATCGAGAAGATGGTGGCGACGATCAGCGCGCCCCGGATGGCCGGCAGCTTGATCGCGGTGATCACCCGGAACTGGGAGGCGCCGTCGAGTTCGGCCGCCTCGTACAGGGAGGCGGGGATGACCCGCAGCGCCGCGTAGAAGATCAGCATGTTGTAGCCGACGAACTCCCAGGTCACGATGTTGCCGATCGAGGCCAGGACGAGCTTGGGGGTCAGCGGGTCGGGCAGCGAGGTGCCGAGCGCGTCGTTGATGTTGCCGACCAGGCCGAACCGGGAGCCGTACATGAAGCCCCACATCAGGGTGGCGACCACGGCCGGCACCGCGTAGGGCAGGAAGATCGAGATCCGGAAGAAGCTCTTGCCGTAGAGCCGGCCGCTGTCGATCGCGAGCGCCACCAGCAGGGCGATGAAGAGCATCACCGGCACCTGGACGACCAGGAAGAGCGAGACCCGGCCGATCGCCGACCAGAGCTGCGGGTCGCCGAGCGCCTTCTGGTAGTTGTCCAGGCCGACAAAGGAGTTGCCGCCGACGAGCCGGTTCTGGAACAGGCTGAGATAGATCGCGTACGCGATCGGGGCGAGGAAGACCAGCGCGAACACGGCCATGAACGGGGCCACGAAGCGCCAGCCCACCCAGGATCGTCGAGTGCGGCCGGGCGCCCGCCCGATCGGGCCGGGGCGGGTTACCGCCACCTGTGGAAGTGCCACCTCACGCATCCTTCCCGTCGCTCCGATGCGACCCGTATGTTTACGTAAACACCCTGGTCAGAAGAGATGACAACTCAGCGTAGCTCGGAGTTACGGAGAGGTCACCACGGCGATCACCGCGTGATGTTTACGTAAACATTGCGGGGGTGATAGTTTCACCGCGTACGAGGATCGTCAAGACCGGATCTGCCCGGACCTCGCCAGCCGGAAACTCCGGCGGACGGCGGCCGGATCGCGCCGGCCGGAAGGAGCCGTACGGCGATGACCGCCGCCCCAGCGTCGGAGGAGACCCCCCGGGAACCGACCCGGCGGGCCGGGCGTCCTCGCCGGGGCGTCTCCATGGCCGACGTCGCCCGGCTGGCCGGCGTCTCGTCGCAGACTGTGTCCCGCGTCTCCACCGGGCACCCGGGCGTGGTCAACTCCACCCGGCAGCAGGTGCTGGAAGCGATGCGGCAGCTCGGCTACCGGCCCAACAGCGCCGCCCGGGCCCTCAAACTCGGCGAGTTCCGCACCATCGGAGTCATCCTCTTCACACTCTCGACCACCGGAAACAGCCGCACGGTGGAGGCGATCGCCACCCACGCCGCCCGCGAGGGCTACGCCATCACCCTCATCCCGGTGGCCGTACCGACCCAGGACGGCGTGCTGGGCGCGTTCACCCGGCTCGGGGAGCTCGCCGTCGACGGGATCATCGTGATCATGGAGGTCCACCTGCTGGACAGCACCACGGTCACGCTGCCGCCGGGCGTACAGGTGGTGGTGGTCGACTCCGACGCGGGCGAGCACTACACGGTGGTGGACACCGACCAGACCGACGGCGCCCGGCAGGCCGTGCGCCACCTGCTCGACCTCGGCCACCGTACGGTCTGGCACCTGACCGGGCCGAGCGGCTCGTTCGCCAGCGAGCGCCGTACCAACGCCTGGCGGGACGTGCTGACCGAGGCCGGTCGGCCGGTGCCGCCGGTGCTCGGCGGCGACTGGTCGGCCGAGTCCGGCTACCGGGCCGGGATGCGCCTGGCCGACGAGCCCGACTGCACCGCCGTCTTCGCCGCCAACGACCAGATGGCGCTGGGCCTGCTGCGGGCGTTCCACGAGCGCGGTCGCAACGTCCCCCGGGACGTCAGCGTGGTCGGTTTCGACGACATCCCCGACGCCGCCTCGTTCATCCCGCCACTGACCACCGTGCACCAGGACTTCGCCGAGGTCGGCCGGCGCTGCGTACAGGGCGTGCTGCGCCAGATCAACGACGAGTCGACCGACCCGGGCACCACGCTGGTCCCCACCCGGTTGGTCGTACGCGCCAGCACCGCGCCGCCTCCCGCCACCCGCTGACCCGGCACCGATCGACGGCCCGGCACCGATCGACGGCGCGGCACCGACACCGCCGGCACGCCGATCGACGCAAAAAGGGAACGGTTCGATCACGGGCGTACGTGGGACGTCCCGGACACCTAAGGTGGTTCGCAACCCTGGTGCGCCCGCTGGCATCGGGGGCGGAAGGAGCACCGGGGGTGGACTCCCACGCGATGACCGAACGCGCGCGACGGGTACAGGAGGCGATCGCCGAGGCGTCCGTCGAGCTGACCAGCGACGACCACGCGGTGACCGTCGTGGTCGGACCGGGCGGAGCAGTACGCGACCTGCACCTGAGCAGCCGCGCGTTCCAGTACGACGGGGCCCGGCTCGGCGAGATCGTGGTCGACACGATCCGGCTGGCCCACGCCCGGATGGGCGAGGAACTCTCGGTGGCGATGGCCGAGGTCATGGGTGACCGGACCGGTGGGCCGTTCCGCCCGCTGCCGACGCCGGCACAACTGCGCACCCAACTCGACCGGGAGGGCGGTGGCGCCCGGTGAGTGGAGAACCTCCCCGGTCGACCGGCCCGGCCCCGAAGCGGGAGTTCCACCATCCCGACGAGGTGCTCGCCTTTGTCGAGGGGATCAGGCGGGACAACAGGAACGCGATCGAACGCTACGAGCAGTACGTCGAGCGGGTCGGCGACCTCACCGGCGAGGGCTTCTCCACCGACGGGTCGGTACGGGCCGAGGTGGACCGGGACGGGATCGTCGCCACGTTGGACATACCCGATTCGGCCCTGCGCCGGGGCCGGCATTTGGCCGAGATGATCCTCACCGCGATCCGGGCGGCACAGGCCGCACGGGCCCTGAAGTTGGCCGAACTCGGGTCGGCGCTCGGTGCCGGCCGCACCGTCGAGATGGTGCGCGAGGCGATTCCCGAGCACGTCCGCGACGCGGTCGAGCACCGTGGGGAGCGCCGCCGGTGACCGTACGACGAGAGTGCAGAGGAGGCACCGGTGGGTGACGGAGTGGTGGTGCCGACCGACAAGCTCACCAGCACGGCCGAGGTGTTGAAGGCGCTCGGCACCAGCGCCACCCAGATCGCCGACGGGCTGCGCGACGCCGATCCGCCCGACGTGCTCTGGGGCGCGCTCGGGCTGCTGATGAAGGGTTCGTACGACGCCAAGGCGGCCGAGGCGCGTGACCACGTCAGGAAGATCTCCGAGGCGCTGAACTCGCAGGGCGGCGCGATCCAGGAGACCGCGGACCGGTACTGCGCCCTGGACGAGGCGCTGGAGCAGGCGTTCAGGCGCTTCCAGGAGAAGCTGGGCGGCGGCAAGTGAGCCAGCCCCGGTCCCCCGGTGACGGAGGTGGGTTCGGGTGACCGACCTGGACGACGCCTACCTCAGCAACGACGGCGGCGACGACCCGTACGCGGGCGACCTCGGCATCACCGACGCCGTCGACCTCGACCCGAAGTCCGTCCTGCCCCTCGGCGAGGCGACGGCGAACCTCTACACCGGTATCACCGAGGGCGAGTGGTCGGACATCTACGCCGGGGCCGCCGACCTCGTCGGCAACGCCTTCTCGTTCGCGATCGACCCCCTGAACTGGCTCATCTCGGCCGGGCTGACCTTCCTGATCGATTTTGTCCAGCCCCTCGAGGACCTGCTGAGCCTCTTCACCGGCAACGCCGAACGGATCGAGGCGTACGCGCAGAAGTGGCAGGAACTCGGCGCGGCGCTGGTGCCGCTGGGCGCGGCCACCCTGCAGGCGGCGAACGACCAGCTCATCGAGTGGCAGGGCAAGGACGCCGAGGCGGCGAAGGCCCGGCTGACCGAGTTCAGCGAGGCGATCCGGGCGACCGGCGGCGAGGCGGCCTCCATCGCCGGTCTGCTGACCCTGTTCTCGAAGATCATGGCCGCCGCACAGCAGATCATCATCGGGATCATGGCCACCCTGATCGAGTGGATGATCATCGAGTGGGTCGCCGCGATGGCCCTCGCCGGCCCGACGATGGGTGGGTCGGTCGCCGCGGCGGGGGCGGCGACGGCGGTGCAGGCCACCTCCGCGACCTCCCGGGCGGTGCAGGTCGTGGACAAGGTCATCACCCTGCTCAACAAGATCGGCGCGTTGCTCGGCAAGATCCTGCCCGGCCCGCTGAAGACAAACGTCGGCAGCAGCGTGATCGAGTTCTCCGCCGCCAGCGCGACCCTGTCGACGGGCATCCGGATCGCCACCTCGGTCCTCGCCGACTGGCGAGGCTACTCCGGGCCGTTTGTCAACGTCAGCACCGGTGGGATCAAGAACGAACAGGCGGGTGACCCGCAGATGTCCGACAGCGAGATCGACGAGGCACTGGACACCAACCGATGAATCGTTGGGAAAAGCTCATACCGCCGACGCCGTACCCGGGGGCGCCCGTCGTGGCGTGGTCGGAGGGTGAGCCCGCGCCCGCCATACCTTCCGGGATGGCCGGGATATCCGTACGGGTCCGGACGAGGAGCACCGACCCGGCCAACTTTGTGTCCGCCAAGGCGATCGGTGTCGACGACCGTCCGATGTGGCACGGCGTCGGGCGCGCGGTGGTGCTGACCGATCCCGGTGACCATCTTGTCGAGGTGCGCGGCCGGTCGTCGACCGAGACAACCCGGCTGGTACGCCTGCACACCGGGCAGATCGCCGAGTTGGAGTACTGGGTGCCGGCGTCGTTCGGCGGCGCCGACGGCGTACTCGTTCCGGCGCCGGCCCGGCGGCGGCTGGGGTCGGGCGGGTGGGGATTCGCGGCCGCGCTCCTCGCCGTGGCCTGCGTCGTGCTGGTCGCCGACGCGGCCGGGCTGCGGCCGAACGCGGCTCTCGTCGCGGCCGTCTTCGTGGTCGCCGTGGCGGCGGCCGCGCTGACCATCGGGGCCAAGCGCCGGGTCGACCGCCGGTACCGCGCGGCGGTGTCCCCCGAGGTCGACACGGACGTGCGCGCGGCGCGGGCCGGGGTGTTCCTCGGCGACGCCGCCGCACCGGCCGGGCTCGCCGACGACGGTCACGGCGTCCTCGTGGTCACCGCCACGGCGACCCGGCAGTACGTCTGGAACGGCACCCAGGTCGCCGCGAGACCCTCGACGGATCCGAACGCCTGGCTGCCGTGGCCGTCCCTGCTGATCGACGGTGTGGCACGGCCGCTGTCCTGGCGCACCTGGTGTTATCGCCTGCCGGCGGGACGGCACGAGGTGACGGTGGTGGCCCGTCCGCCACGGCAGGGCGCGCAAGCCGGAGGTGACGTACCCGCCGCCGGCCGGGCGACGGTGACGGTGGAGATCGCCGCCGGCCGGGAGACCCGTCTCGACCTGCGGGTCGAGGCGACCGTGGAGGTACGGACGGCAGCGCGTGACCGTTCCGCGCCGACCGAACTCACCCGCTTCGAGGCACGCGTCAAGCTGACGGCGTCGGCCCCGAAAGGGTAACGGATCCTTCCGGAAAGACGTACTCCCTCAGCCTCGCCACGGGCGTCCGCGAGGGCCCATCCGGCTGCGCTGGTCAACCCGTGACCGCGAAACCCGGGTGACCAACGCCTTCCGATAGTTTTCCGGAATTCATTGCTGTCGATCTGGCCCGCTGGGATACTTCACATCCACCTGGCTCGATGCGGCGGTCGCCCGGCGTCCCACCGGCGACCACTCCGGACCCCGCCGAGCCACCGCCACCGGACGGGTCTCACCAGCCCGCCGATTGCCCCGGAAAGAGGCAGAGATGATCGACAGGCCCCGTACGGGTACCCGCCCGAGACTCGGGTCCAGAGCACGAGCGGCCCTGGTCGTCAGCGCCGTGGGTCTCCTCACCGCGACCGCCGCCATGGTCCTGCCCAGCACCGCCAGCGCCGCCACCACCCTCGGCGCGTCGGCCGCCGAGCGGGGCGGTCGTTACTTCGGCACCGCGGTCGCGGCGAACAAGCTCAGCGACAGCGTCTACACCACGATCCTGAACCGGGAGTTCAACAGCGTCACCCCGGAGAACGAGATGAAGTGGGACGCGACCGAGCCGTCCCAGAACCAGTTCAACTACGCCAACGCCGACCGCATCGTCAGCCACGCCCGCCAGCGCGGCATGCAGGTACGCGGCCACGCGCTGGCCTGGCACTCGCAGCAGCCCGGTTGGGCGCAGAACATGTCCGGCACCGCCCTGCGCAACGCGATGCTCAACCACGTCACCCAGGTCGCGACCCACTACCGGGGCCAGATCCACTCCTGGGACGTGGTCAACGAGGCGTTCGCCGACGGCAGCAGCGGCGCCCGGCGCGACTCGAACCTGCAACGGACCGGCAACGACTGGATCGAGGTCGCGTTCCGCGCCGCGCGCGCCGCCGACCCCGGCGCGAAGCTCTGCTACAACGACTACAACACCGACGACTGGACCCACGCGAAGACCCAGGCCGTCTACCGCATGGTGCAGGACTTCAAGCAACGCGGGGTGCCGATCGACTGCGTCGGCCTGCAGTCGCACATGAACAACGCCTCCCCCTACCCCAGCAACTACCGCACCACGCTGTCCAGCTTCGCGGCGCTCGGGGTGGACGTGCAGATCACCGAACTGGACATCGAGGGGGCACCGGCCACCTCGTACCGCAACGTCGTGAACGACTGCCTGGCCGTCTCCCGCTGCACCGGCATCACGGTCTGGGGCATCCGGGACAGCGACTCCTGGCGCGCCTCCCAGACCCCCCTGCTGTTCAACAACAGCGGCAACAAGAAGCCGGCGTACGACGCGGTCCTCGCCGCGCTGAACAACGGCACCACCCCGCCGACGACGGGCCCGACGACCGGCCCGACCACCCCGCCACCCGGCGGTGGGGGCTGCACGGCGACACTGCGCGACGGCACCCGCTGGGGCGACCGGTTCAACAGCGAGGTGACCGTCAGCGGCGCCACCAACTGGACCGTCGTGGTCGCCGTGACCCCGCCGCAACGGGTCTCCTCCACCTGGAACGGCACCCCGAGCTGGGACAGCAGCGGCAGCGTGATGACCATGAGGTCCAACGGCAGCGGCAACGTGTTCGGCTTCACCACCATGGCGAACGGCAACTGGACCCGCCCGCAGGTGCGGTCCTGCACGGCGTCCTGACCGGCACCACACCCGGCTGACCCCGACGGGGACGCGGCCGGCACCACCCGCTCCGCGACGGGGTGGTCGGACCCGCTCCGGCCACCCCACCGGGCGGTCGGACGGGGTCAGGCCACCCGTCAGGCGGTCGGACGGGGTCAGGCCCCGATGTGCCGGGCGGACCAGTCGGCGAGGACCCGCGCGCAGGCGGCGACCGACTCGCGCCACGTCTTCGCCGCGCCGTCCCCCGCGTCGTCGCTGACGTGCTTGATGATGCGCAGCGGGACGCCGGCCTGCGCGGCGGCGAAGGCGAGGGCGTAACCCTCCATGTCCACCAGCGGCGCCTGTACGGCCAGCCGGTCCCGGGCGTCGTCGTCGGCGACGAAGGTGTCACCGGTGGCGAGGGTCGGGCCGTCGGCGTCGGCCAACGTCAGCGGCGCCCCGTAGGTCTCGCCGGTGAGCGCGCGCAGCACGGGGGTGTCGAGGTCGTGTTGGATCACGGTGCCGATGGCGTGGGTGCCGGTCCATCCCGGGCGCAGCGCGCCGGCGGTGCCCAGGTTCACCACCCCGGAGGGGCGCGGGCCCCGGGCCAGGACGGTGGCGAGCGCGACCGCCCCGTTCACCTTGCCGATGCCAGTGAGCAGGATCGGCAGGGTGGTGTCGAGAAACTGCGCTTCCTCCTTCACCGCCAGGACGAGCAACGGTCGGTCGGCGGAGATCTCACCAATCAGTTCCACGCCGAGCACGCTACTGCCGCCCGACCGGCCGGACGAAGCCGGAGTGACGACGGCCATGTTTCACCTGGTCTGCCCCGGTGCCGGTCACGACGGCGGCAGGATCCGGGGCTGGACCGGCCGGAACGTGGTCGGGGCGCCGGGCGCTCCGCCGCGCCGGCCGACGTACTCGGGCACCCCGACGCAGGTGAAGAGCAACCCGGCGAGGTCGTCGGTCTCGCCGAGCAGCGCGGGCACCTCCCCGTCGACGAAGGTCATCCCGGAGGCGCTCGCACCGAGGGCGTACGCGGCGAGGTGCAGCCTCCCCTCCACCAGGCCGGCGGCGAGCTGCGCGTCGCGGTAACCACGGTCGTCGAGGCCGGCGAGCGGCACCGCCGCGATGACGACGTACGCCGCGTCGCCGGCCAGGCCCTGATCGAGACAGACCCGCGCCAACTCGCCGCGCAGGTCGCCCGAGCGCAGCGGAGTGCGCAGGTCCGGCCACCGGTAGACGCCCGGTGCCATCCCGTCGACGCCGTGCACGACCACCCAGTGCGGCACGTCGACACCGCGCAGCGCCGCCCGCAGCGGCCATTCGAGCAGCGCACGGGCGAGAGTGCCGCGACGGTCCATCCGCCGTTGCGACCCACGGCGGCGGACCACCTCGACCAGCGAGTCCGACGGGGGCGGGTCGAGCAGTTCGGGCCCCTCCGGCCAGGCGGCACCGAGTTCGTCCCGCTCGCCCGCGCGCTGCGCCACGGTGCAGAGCGGCAGTTCGACCGGGGGCAGTTCACCCGTTGCCGCCGGGCCGGTCGGGGTCACCGCCGGGACGCCGTCGCCCAGGCGGAGCAGTGCCAGCGGGTACTCGTGCACACCGTCGGCGCCGACCAGCGCCCGCAGGCGGGAATCCGGGAAGAGGCTGTGCAGTCGCGGTCGCAGCCCGGCGCTCGTGGCCCCGGCGGTCAGTTGCGACAGCAGCGTGCCCGCGTCCCAGTAGAGGTGCCGCCAGCCGCGCTCGCCGTAACTCCAGCCGGTACGCCAGGGCACGCCGGTGACGACCAGGGTGGTGGCGACGCCGTCGGCGGCGGGCGCGATTTGTACCAGGGCGTGCTGCCGGGCGTCGTACCAGTGGACCCCGTCCGGGATGCCCTCGACGTCACGGGTGCTGGCGTACACCTCGAGCGGGAAACGTCCGCCGGCCGAACCGGACGCGCGGAACGGCAGCAGCTTTCCGTCGCGCTCGGCGAGGCGGACGACCCCGGCCCCGAGGAAGAGCACCCGGCCGAGCTGGGCCGCGTCCAGTTTGCCCGGCGCGCCGTGGCGGCCGGCGAGCGCGGCGGTCGCGGAGACTCCCGGATCGGGTAGGTCGCGTGGCAGCGGCACGACCGGCAGATCCCGGTATTCCTTCATCGGTGCTGGTCTGGTCTCCGGGTCGTTCGGGGTGAGGTCCTGGCGTACCCGCGGGTCGTCGACCGGCACGGTCCACGCTCGACCGCGTTCGTACGTCGTCAGCCGGTGCAGGAGACCCGCTCCCGATTCCAGATCCATTCGCCCATCCTGTCATCGATGGCAAGCCCCTCCCCCGGACCGCGCCCCGGCCCGGCTCAGGGCTGTCCCGGCTCGGGTCGTCCGTCGAGGATCTCGATCCCGGCCGCGGTGGCGGCCTCGCGGTAGGCGTCGGCCAGCCCGGCGACGGTGGCGTGGGCGTTGAGCCCGCTCGGGTTCGGCACCACCCAGAGCTGCGCCCCACCGATCTCCTGCGGCTGGCGGCCGACCGTCGCCTTGGGACGGCCGAAGGCGACGCGGTAGGCGGTGATGCCGAGGACCGCCACCACCGCCGGGCCGATTTCCGGGACGCGTCGCGCCAACGCGAGCGCACCTTCCGTCAGCTCTTGCGCGCTGAGCTCGTCGGCCCGTGCGGTCGCTCCGGCGACCAGGCTGGTGATGCCGATCCCCCGCGCCACGAGGTGGGACCGATCGTCCGGGGAGAGCCCGGCGGAGGCGTCGATCAGCCGGTCCACGATGCCGGCGCGGAACAGCGCGGGGTAGAACCGGTTGCCGCGCCGGCCGAAATGGGCCTGTACGGCAACCGTTCGTAGCCCGGGGTTGACACCGACGAAGAGCATCCGGACGCCGGGCTCGACCAGGTCCGGCAGGGTAGCGCCACGGAACGCCGCCAGTTCGGCTCGGCTGAATCGCATCCTCCCACCCTCCCCCACGCCGGGCGGCTCGGCGTCTCCGGGTGCTGTTCAGCGGCGGTCGTGCGACGGCGTACGGGTTCACCACCCGGGACGCCCATTCTTCAGGATCGATGGGACACATCGACCGGAGTGTTGACGCACCGGTAGCACGTCGGTAACATTCGGCCAAAGGATTGCAAGATTGCGACAAAGACCTGCTTGGTTTATCGCTCGAATCTGCAATTTCGAGTGGGGCCGCTCCCCCGGCGGTGTTTCCTCCCCGTACCGGAGAGGCCCGGTGATGCCGTCGGTTCCCCACCACCCCCTCGGCCCCGTTCGCACCCCAACCCCACGCCCATGGGGGATCGGAACACACGCGGAAACGTCCCTCCACGCGACAAGGACAGAGATGAGAAGAACGAACCTGATCAGGTTGCTGGCGACGACGCTCGCCACCGCCATGATCGCCACCGTAGGGTGGTCGCCCGCCGCGAACGCGGCCGGCGACCCACACCACCTGCTCGACGAGACCGCCACCGCCCGCGCGGTCGCCGCCGACGCGGTCGGCAACCTCGCCCAGGGCCGTCCCACCCAGGAGAGCGGCCACGCCGACGTCTACGACTCCTCCCGGGCGGTCGACGGCAACCAGGCCAGCTACTGGGAGAGCGTCAACAACTCCTTCCCGGAATGGCTCCAGGTCGACCTCGGCTCCTCGGTGGCCGTCAACCGGATCGTCCTGAAGCTGCCGGGCACCAACTGGGGCACCCGTACCCAGGTGTTGAGCGTGCAGGGCAGCACCAACGGGTCGACCTTCGGCGACCTGGTCGCCTCGCAGACGTACACCTTCAACCCGGCGGTCAACGCCAACTCCGTCACCATCACCTTCGGCCAGGCCACCACCCGCTACGTCCGGCTCAACTTCACCGCGAACAGCGGCTGGCCCGCCGGTCAGCTCTCCGAACTGGAGATCTACGGACCCGAGACCGGCGCCGACACCACCGCGCCGAGCGTGCCGGGGACCCTGTCCTACACCCAGTCCGGCACCACCATCACGCTCAACTGGGGCGCGTCGACCGACAACCCCGGCGGCAGCGGCATGGCCGGCTACAACGTCTACCGCAACGGTACGTTGCTCCAGTCGGTCGGGAACGTCACCACGTTCACCGACACCCAGCCAAGCACCGCGACCGTCTCCTATTACGTCCGGGCGCGCGACGTCGCGGGCAACCTCTCCGGCAACAGCAACACCGTCACCCGGACCGGCAGCGGCGGCGGCGACACCACCGCGCCCACCGTGCCGGGCGCGCTCTCGCAGGCCACCTCGGGCAGCACCATCACCCTCACCTGGGGTGCCTCCACCGACTCCGGCGGCAGCGGGCTGGCCGGCTACAACGTCTACCGTGGCGGCAGCCTGGTCGCGACCCTGGGCACCGGGCTCAGCTACCAGGACAGCCAGCCGCCGACGGCGACCGTCTCCTACCACGTCCGGGCGCGTGACGGTGCCGGCAACCTCTCCGGCAACAGCAACACCGTCACCCGGACCGGTACGCAGCCGCCGGGCTGCACCAACGTCGCCGCCGGCAAGACCATGACGGCCAGCGGCTCCACCTTCACCTTCACCCCCGAGAAGGCCAACGACGGGTCGCTCGCCACCTACTGGGAGGGCGCGCCGTCCTACCCGCAGAACCTGACCGTGGCGTTGGGCGCGAACCACGTCCTCAGCGCCGTGAACGTGAAGCTCAACCCGGACCCGGCCTGGGGCACCCGTACCCAGAACTTCCAGATCCTCGGCCGGGACCAGGGCTCGACCACCTACACCAGCCTGGTGGCGGCGGCGAACTACCAGTTCGTCCAGGGCAACAACGTGGTGAGCGTCCCGGTCGGCGCGACCACGGCCGACGTACGGCTCCAGTTCAACTCCAACACCGGCGCCCCGTCCGGGCAGGTGGCCGAGTTCGAGGTCTGCGGCACCCCGGCGCCCAACCCCGACCTGGTTGTCACCTCGACCACCTGGACGCCCGCGTCACCGACCGAGACCAGCGCCATCACCCTCTCCGCCACCGTGCAGAACATCGGTTCGGCGGCGGCCGGCGCGACCACGGTCAACTTCAGCCTGGGCGGCGCGGTCGTCGGCAGCGCCCCGGTCGGCGCGCTCGGCGCCGGAGCCTCGACCACGGTGTCGTTCAACGCCGGCACCCGGGCGATGGGCAGCTACAGCGTCACGGCCGTGGTCGACCCGACCAACACCGTGATCGAGCAGAACAACGCCAACAACAGCTTCACCGCACCGTCCCCGCTGGTGGTCGCCCAGGCCCCCGGCCCCGACCTGCAGGTGCTCGGGGTGACCTCCAACCCGCCGAACCCGGCGGTCGGCGCACCGGTCACCTTCACCGCGACGCTGAACAACCGTGGCACCACCGCGTCCGGCGCGACCACGGTCACCCGGCTGACGGTCGGCGGCACCACGCTCAACACCAACACCCCGTCCATCGCCGCCGGTGCGACCACCGCCGTGGCGATCTCCGGCAGTTGGACCGCGACCAGCGGCGGCGCCACCATCACCGTGACCGCCGACGCGACCAACGCGGTCGCCGAGACCAACGAGGGCAACAACACCTTCACCCAGGCGATCGTGGTCGGGCGCGGGGCGGCGGTGCCGTGGGTCTCGTACGAGGCCGAGGCGGCCCGTTACCAGGGCACGCTGCTGGAAACCGACGCCGAGCGCACGTTCGGACACACCAACTTCGCCACCGAGTCCTCCGGTCGCAAGTCGGTACGGCTGAACAGCTCCGGCCAGTTCGTCGAGTTCACCTCGACCAACGCGGCCAACTCGATCGTGGTGCGCAACTCCATCCCGGACGCGGCCGGCGGTGGTGGCATCGAGGCCAGCATCAGCCTGTACGTCAACGACACCTTCGCCCAGAAGCTGACGCTCTCGTCCCGGCACAGTTGGCTGTACGGCAGCACCGACGACCCGGAGGGGTTGACGAACACGCCGCAGGGTGACGCCCGGCGGCTCTTCGACGAGGCGCACGCCCTGCTGGCCCAGTCCTACCCGGCCGGCACCCGGTTCAGGTTGCAGCGGGACGCGGGCGACACCGCGTCGTTCTACATCATCGACTTCGTCGACCTGGAGCAGGTGGCACCGGCGACGAGCCAGCCGGCCGGCTGCACCTCGATCACCGCGTACGGTGCGGTCGCCAACGACGGGATCGACGACACCGACGCCATCCAGCGGGCGGTGACCGACGACCAGAACGGGGTCATCGGTTGCGTCTGGATCCCGGCCGGGCAGTGGCGGCAGGAGAAGAAGATCCTCACCGACGACCCGCTCAACCGGGGCCAGTACAACCAGGTGGGGATCAGCAACGTCACGATCCGGGGCGCCGGCATGTGGCACTCGCAGTTGTACACGCTGACCGAGCCGCACCTGGCGGTCGGTGGCATCAACCACCCGCACGAGGGCAACTTCGGCTTCGACATCGACGACAACACCCAGATCTCCGACATCGCCATCTTCGGCTCCGGCCGGATCCGTGGCGGTGGCGGCGCCGAGGGTGGCGTCGGCCTGAACGGGCGCTTCGGGGAGAACACCCGGATCAGCAACGTCTGGATCGAACACGCCAACGTCGGGGTCTGGGTCGGCCGGGACTACGACAACATCCCCGACCTGTGGGGCCCGGCCGACGGGTTGCAGTTCAGTGGCATGCGCATCCGCGACACGTACGCCGACGGCATCAACTTCACCAACGGCACGCGCAACTCGCGGGTGTTCAACTCGTCGTTCCGTACCACCGGTGACGACTCCCTGGCGGTCTGGGCCAACCGGTACGTCAAGGACCCCTCGGTCGACATCGCGCACGACAACGTGTTCGCCAACAACACCATCCAGTTGCCCTGGCGGGCGAACGGCATCGCCGTCTACGGCGGCTACGGCAACAAGATCGAGAACAACCTGATCTACGACACGATGAACTACCCGGGCATCATGCTCGCCACCGACCACGACCCGCTGCCCTTCTCCGGGCAGACGCTGATCGCCAACAACGGGCTGTACCGTACCGGCGGGGCGTTCTGGGGCGAGGCCCAGGAGTTCGGCGCGATCACGCTCTTCGCGGCGACCCGGGACATCGTCGGAGTGACCATCCGGGACACCGAGATCGTCGACTCCACCTACGACGGCATCCAGTTCAAGACCGGCGGCGGCAGCATACCGGGCGTGGTGATCAGCAACGTACGGATCGACAGGTCCAACAACGGCGCCGGCATCCTCGCCATGAGCGGTGCCCGGGGCAGCGCGACGCTGTCGAACGTCACCATCACCAACTCCGCCGACGGCAACATCGTCACCCAACCGGGATCGAGCTTCGTGATCACCGGCGGCTAGACCGGCCGTCCACCGCCGGCCCCTGATCCGTACCCGGGGCCGGCGTGGACGGACGGACGACGTACCAGTGCTCCCCCGGCGCCCCCGGCCGGGGGAGCACGTCGTTGTAGTGCTGCCTCAGCAGGTACCCGCAGGTCATCGACCGGGGACGGTTCGAGGTGAACCGGAACGGCACCCCGGACGTGTGTATCGCGGCCGGTTGGCGGCCACGTTCCGGCCGTTCCCCGGTCGACCGGAGCGCGGCCCCGATGGGTGCCCGGTACGGACCGGGCGCCGGAATACCACCCATCCGGCCGCTGTTGCCCGATCCGGGGGAAGGCTTCGGGAGGGACGTTGCTGGTGGGCGAGGAACTGCGGTTCGAGGTGCTGGGGCCGGTGCGGGCATGGCGGGGGCAGACCGAGGTCGAACTCGGCTCACCCCAGCAGCGGGCCGTGCTCGGCACCCTGTTGCTGCGTGACGGCGCGGTGGCGACACCGGACCGGTTGGTCACCGCGATCTGGGGCGAGAAGGCGCCCCGCGCCGCGCTGGGCATGGTCCGCTCGTACGTCTCACGACTGCGGCGGGTGCTGGACGAGGGGCACCCGACGACCGTGATCGAGTCGGTCGGCGGAGGCTACGCCCTGCCGACCGGGCCGGGCACCCTCGACGTCGCCGACTTCCAGCAGCACCTGGCCGGCGCTCGCCGGGCCCGCGACCGGGGCGACCTCGACGCCGAGGCGACCGAGCTGCGCGCCGGACTGGCACTGTGGAAGGCCGCCCCGCTCGCCGGGATCCGCGCCCCGTACGCCGAGCCGGAACGGACCCGGCTGTTCCAGAGCTGGTGCGCGGCAGTGGAGGAGCTGGCCTCGGTCGACCTGGAGCTGGGCCGGCACATCGAGGCGGCGGCGAGCCTGCTGCCCGTACTGACCGAGCAGCCGCTGCGCGAACGGCCGCGTGAGCTGCTCATGCTGGCGCTGTACCGGTCCGGACGGCAGGCCGAGGCGCTCCGCGTCTACCAGGAGACCCAGCGTCTGCTCGCCGACGAACTCGGTCTCGATCCCGGGCCGGAGTTGCGGGAGATGCAGCGTCGCATCCTCCGCTCCGACCCGGCGCTGGCCGGGCCACCGCCGGCCGGTTCGTCACCGCTGCGCCGGCCGGCGCGACCGGAACCGGTCGAGCGGACCACCCACCTCCCCCCGGACCTGGCCGAGTTCACCGGGCGCACCGATCCGCTGCACCGGCTGACCGAGGCGCTGACCCCGTCGGACGTGACCGTGCCGGTGCTCGGGCTCACCGGCATCGCCGGGGTCGGCAAGACCTCGCTCGCCGTACACACCGGACACGCCCTCGCCGGGGACTTCCCGGACGGCCGGTTCTTCGTCGACCTCGGCGCGACCGCCGATCCGCTCGCGGTGCTGTTGCGCGATGTCGGCGTGGTCGGCGACGCCGTACCGCAGGGTCCGACCGAACGCGCCGGGCTGTGGCGCTCGCTGACCGCCGGCCGCCGGATGCTGCTGCTGCTCGACGACGCCCGCGACGTCGAGCAGGTACGACCACTGCTGCCCGGTCCCGGCGGGGCCGCCGTGGTGGTCACCGCCCGCAGACGCCTGTTCGGCCTGGCGTACGCACACTGGCTCAAGCTCGACGGCCTGCCCGAGGACGAGTCGCTCGCACTGCTGGAGCGCCTGGCCGGGGCGGAACGGGTCCGGGCCGAGCCCGGCGAGGCCCGTCGCCTGGTCCGCCTCGCCGCCGGTCTGCCGCATGTCGTGCACGGGATCGCCGACCGGTTGGCGTCCCGCCCGGACTGGACCCTGGCCACCTCGCTGCGACGCGTCACGGGCTGTGCCACCGACCTCGAACCACGACAGTCCGAATGTCACGCGATCGAGCGCCCGTACGAGTCCGCCCTGGCCGACCTGTCCCCGGCACAGGCCCGTACGCTGCGACTGCTGGCGGTCCCGGACGGGCCGGACATCTCCCTGCACGCGGCGGCGGCCGTGCTGGACCGTTCCGTCGACGAGACGGAGAACCTGCTGGAGTCGCTGGCCGACGTACACCTGATCGAGCCCGGCGCCGACGCGCGCTACCGCTACCTGCACCCGGTACGCGCCTTCGCCCGCCGCCGGGCGCTGATCGAGGAAGGCCGGGCCGAGTGCGACGCCGCGCTGGCCAGGATGGCCCGGTTCTACGTCACGACCATGCGCGACGCGCTCGCCACGGACGCCGGCACCACCCTGCCGGACCCCGGGCCCGGCGGTTTCCGCTTCGACGACGCCGAGGCGGCCCGCCGCTGGCTGCTGGTCGAACACGAGCACCTCTGGTCGGTGGCCGCGCAGACCTCCAGCATCCCGAACGCGCCCAGGGAGCAGTTGACGTACCTGATGAGCCGGGTGACCCGGTCGTGGCACGGACCCTCCCCGGAGAAGTCCCGGGTCGCGCTGTTGGAGCGGACGGGCTGAACCACCGGTCAGTCTCGGCCACGCCCAGGCCGGGCCACCCGCCGAGTTGCGCCAGCCGCCGAGTTGCGCCACCGGCCAGGACATTTGTCCTGCGGATCACGGGATATCGCGGCCTGCCACCACACCCTGCCCGCTCCGTAGCGTCGATGTCACCGGGAATGAGCCGGTGGGAATCGACGAGGAGGCAGGGCGATGACGGAAACATTCGAGGTGCGGCGGTCGGCGGCCCGAGGTTCGGGCGCGCGGCGGGCGGTCACGCTGGCGGCGGCCGCCGTGTCGGCGCTCGCCGTCTGGACGGTGGCCGTGCCCGTGGCGGGCCTCGACCTGACGGTCGGGGCCGGCGCGGACGCGCGGTCGATCGGCCCGGCCGCGGTGGCGCTCGTGCCGATCCTGGCCGGGGGCGCGGGGTGGGCACTGCTCGCGTGGCTGGAGCGCCGCCGGCCGGACGGTCGCCGGGTCTGGCGCTTCACGGCCTGGGCGGTGCTCGCCCTCTCCCTGGTCGGACCGGCCACGGCCGGCGCCGCCGCCGGCGTGGTCGCTACCCTGGTCGCCATGCACCTGGTCGTCGCGGTAACGCTGGTCGTCGGGCTCGCACCGGCCCCGGCCGAGCGCACCTCGGGTCGCTGAGCGGACATGTCGATGAGATCGGACGACAGCACGCTCGACTGCGTCGAGATCGACCCGACCACGGCCTGGGTCGCGCGTCATCCCGGCCCCTGGTTCGCGCTGGTGTGGATGCCCGTGCTGCTGCTGGCACCGGTCGTCGCCGCGGTGGGTGCCGGGCAGGTGCTGCGGACCGGGTCGCTGGTGCTGCTCGGGGCGGCGTACGCGGCCACGGTCCGGCTGCCGTTCCAGGCCGGTGTCCGGGCACATCGGAACGCGGAGTGGCTGCTGCTGCTTCTCGCGGTGTTGGGCACCGGTTACCTGGTGGCCTGGCGCACCGACCGGGAGTTCGTGTTCCCGCTGCTCGCGATCGCCGCCGCCGTGGCCGTACGGCCCCGGTGGGCGCTGAGCCTGATCTGGTCGCTGGCCGTCAGCGGCGCGATCGCGGCCGGTGTGGAGAGCCGGTCGCTCCAGGCCGCCCTGTTCCTCGGCTTCTCCACGTTCTTCGCCGGTGCGGCCACGTTCCTGGTGCAGTACCTAGTCGGCGTCGTGGACGAACTCACCCGTACCCGGGAACAGCTCACCCGGGCCGCCGTCGCGCAGGAGCGGCTGCGTCTCTCCCGTGACCTGCACGACCTGCTCGGTCACACACTGTCGGTGGTGGTGGTCAAGGCGGAGGCGGTCCGACGACTGCTCGACCGGGACCCGGAGGCGGCCGTCGAGCACGCCGGTGACATCGAGTCGATCGGCCGGCGGGCGCTGACCGAGGTGCGCGAGGCGGTCAGCGGTTACCGCTCGGTCAGCCTCGCCGAGGAGTTGTCCAACGCCCGTACCGCGCTGACCGCAGGCAACGTACGGGTCGACATCAGCGCGCCGGCGGTGGCGCTCGACCCACGGGTCGACTCGCTGCTCGGCTGGGTGGTCCGGGAGGGTACGACAAACGTGTTGCGGCACGCGCGGGCCGGCGGTTGCCGGATCACGGTGGCGTTCGACGGCGCAATCGCCAGGGTCGAGGTAGTCGACGACGGTGACGGCAACGAGGGGCGCGACGGTTACCCGGGCGACGGCGGCAGTGGGCTGCGGGGGCTGCGCGAACGGGTCGCCGACCTCGGCGGTGAGCTGACCGCCGCCACGACCGGCTCCGGGTTCCGCCTGGCGGTGGCGGTGCCGGTACCCGCGCTATCCGGGAGGCCGTGATGACGTCGGTAACCAGGATTCTGATCGCGGAGGACCAGGGCATGATGCGCTCGGCCCTGGCGAGCCTGCTCAACCTCGAAGAGGACATGGAGGTGGTGGCGAGCGTCGGTCGCGGCGACGAGATCCTGCCGGCCGTACGCCGGGAACGCCCCGACGTGGCCCTGCTCGACATCGAACTGCCGGGGCGCAGCGGCCTTGAGGTGATCGGCGAGGTGACCGAGACGCTGCCCGGTTGTGTCGTCATCATCGTGACCACGTTCGGCCGTCCGGGCTACCTCAAACGGGCGCTCCAGTCCGGCGCGCGGGGGTTCCTGGTCAAGGACCAGCCGGTGGAGCGGCTGGCCGCCGCGATCCGGCGGTGCCTGGCCGGTGAGATCGCCGTCGACCCGCAACTGGCCGCGCAGGCGCTCAGCGCCAGCCCGAACCCGCTGTCGGAGCGGGAGCGTCAGGTCCTCGACGCCTCCACCGGTGGCGCGACGATCGCGGACATCGCCACGCGGCTGCACCTGTCGGCGAGCACCGTACGCAACTATCTCTCCTCGGCGATCGGCAAGACCGACGCGCGCAACCGGGCCGAGGCGTTGCGCCTGGCCCGGGAGCGTGGCTGGCTCTGAGCTGGCGCCCGCTCCGCGACACCGCCCGAGGGCCGGTCAGATACTCCTCCAGTGCGTTGCGAACGCGACCCACCGGCCCACGCCCAGCCCGAGCACAACGTGTGCGGCCGAACACAACCGGTGACCCGGAGGGCGTACGAGCGACCGGCGTCGCTCGTACGCCCGCGTCACACCCTCCACCGGGACGGGCCACCCGCCGCCGGCTGGTAGCGGAAGAACCGACCGGTGTGCAGCGACGCCCGCAGGTGGGCGCCGGCCAGCGGCGCCGCCAACTCCACCCGGTCCAGGGTCGACCGCAACGCCCGGGTCGCGTTGACCCTGGCCCGTTCGGCCTCGCCAGCCTGGGCACGCGACCGGCCGCCCAGCCCGGTGGCCCGGCGCAACTCGGCCAGCAGCGCGGCCCGTTCCGCCTCGGCGGCGCCCGCCCGCTCGACGTCGCCGGCCCGGTCGGCGGCCTCCAACTCCTCACCGAGGACCGCCAACCGACGCCGGAAGGCGGCGCGGCCGGTGTCGTCGAGCACCGGCTCACCGTCGGGCACTCGCAGACCGGAACCACCCGCGACCAGGTCCAGGGCGGCGATCTCCTGGCCGGGCGCGGCCAGCAGGCTCCGCAGATACCGCACCCCACGCCCGTCGCGCAGCCGGGCCGTCTCGGCGCCCGCATCGAGCAGCCAGTCGTCGCCGTCCCGGCCCAACCGCCACTCGTCCGGCGCCGGAGCCAGCGTCGCCAGCAGCCCGGCCAGTCCGAGCTGCTCGGCTATCGAACGAGCCCGACCGAGATCGTCCCCGGCCCGGTCCCGGTCACCAACCCGGTCCCAGTCACCGGCCCGGTGCCGAGCGCCAGCCTGGTGCCGAGTGCCAGCCTGGTGCCGAGCGCCGGCTGCATCCCGCTCGGACAGGGCTCGGCTCCGGGCGACCAGCGTGTCCGCGAGCCACGGCAGGGCACCGATCCGTTGCGCCAGGTCGGCCGCCTGGTCAAGATGGGACACCGCGTCGTCGAGTCGCCCCAACCGGGCGGCCAGCCGGCCCAGGTAGGTGTCGACCGGGCCGGTGATGGTGTTGGCGCCACCCCAGACCACCAGCCGACCCCGATAGGGCAGGAGTGCGTCGTACAACGCCCGCACGTCCGCCGGGCCGCCGACCCGGGCCGCCACGACCGCCAGGTCGGCCAGGGCTCCGACCCAGCGCGGCCCGGAACCGGCGAGCACCGCCGGCAGCACCCGTTCCAGTTCGAGCAGCGCCTCGGCCTCACGACCCGACTCGGCCAGGGTCCGCGCGGCGGTCGCCTCGAAGAAGTGACCCGGCAGCCGCCGGGCGAGCAACAGCAGACCCTCCGCCTCGGAACCGTGCTCACCCCGGAGCAGGGCGATCCGCCCGAGCAGCGACGCGACCAGCCGGTCCGTGTCACTGAGCCCGGCCCGACGGCCCTGTGCACCCACCTGCGCCGCGAGCGACGCCGCCACGTCGAACCGACCCCGGACCGTCGCGAGCATCGCCTGACGGGCCAGCACCATCACCGCCGCCTCCGGGTCGCCGCCCAGTTCAGCAGCCTGGGCGTACGCGGCCAGAGCCGTCTCGGCGGCGCCCAGGTCACCCAGCTCGGCCAGCGCGACAAAGCTCCAGAACAGTCCGCGCCGCTCGACCACCGCGTCGCCGGCCTGCCGGGCCTGCGCCACGATCTCCGCCGCCGTGCTCAACCGCTCGTACGCGGCAGCCGGGTCCCAGAGCGCGTGCAGCCGGGCGTCGAGCACCTCGGCGATGGTGCCGGGGCTGCCGGTCGTCCTCGCCGACGCCACCGCCTCGTCCACCAGCTCACGTCGACGCGCACCGGCGGAGGGATCGCCGAGCAGCTCACGGGCGAGCCGGGCCAGCACCCGGGCCCGGGTGGTCGGCGGCAACGGGCGCTCGGCGGCGGCCTCCAGCAGCCGGATCAGGCCGACGTCGAGCTGGAGGAACTCCGCCCGTGACGGTGTGGTCAGCGCCAGATGGATGACCGCGTCCCCGTCGACGCCCAGCCCGTCCAGCTCGCCGGCCAGACCGAGAGCGACCCCGGGCAGCCCGGACGAGGCCAACCAGACCGCGTGCACCGCGTCGGCGGACAGCTCCGGGGTCAGGTCGGCGAGTTCGGACTCGGTCAGCCCGCGCAGATGCAGCTCCGGCGCCAGCCCGAGCGATTCGGCCGAGGTCGCCAGCAGCGCGGTCGCGCCCGAGGCGAGCCGGGGCGCCAGTCGGGCCAGGAACGCCACGGCCTGCGTACCGGCCCGGTCCACGTCGTCGACCAGCAGCAGGCGGGGCCCGCCGACGGCGATCGCCTGGGCGGCCCGGTCGAGGTCCGCTGGACCGGTGTCGCCCGACAGCTCGGCCAGGTCGACATCGCGCAGCAGGTGGTCCCAGATCCGCAGGCCGGAGTCGAGGGCGGTGCCGGTGGTGCGGAACACCGGCACCCCACGGGAGCGGGCGAGCAGCGCGGCGGCGTCGGTCAACGCGGTCCGACCCGCGCCGGGCGGCCCGGTGACAACAAGGTGCCCGCCGACGCCGGCCACGACTCGGTCGAGCAACTGTTCCACCGCGGCGAGTTCCCGGCGGCGTCCGATCAAGGCCACGACCTCAGCGTACGGTCACGGAGCGCATCGACACGCAGGGTGCGTAACCGCCCGGGTGATCCCGAGCCGGTGATTACGGCGGGCGCCGGCCGAGCACCGGCCGGGCGCCGGCCGGAGTCCGGACAATCCGTCGCGAACACCCGCAGATGATTTTCGCCGGATGAACCGTGGGACGACGCCAATTTACCGGTGCGCAAAATTGACGAAATCGACGAGAGTCCAAGTGTGCAATGATCTTGAGCGGGTCGCCGACCGGTGGCCAGCGGGCATCTCGGCGTGGTGCCCCATCCTGGCGAAGACAGGAGCCCTCAGCACATGCCCAAGGAGTCACACACCTCTCCCACCCCGACCGACGACACCACCCGACCGGGGTTGAGCCGCCGGACGCTGCTCGGCAGCGGCGCCGCGATGGCCGGCGCGACGGTCACCACGCTCGTCGTCGCGGACCCCGCAGCCGCCACCCAGGACGAGTCCACAGACCTGCTCAAGTCCCTCCCCTCGGTGCACGACATCCCGCGCCGCCCCAGGATCGTCGACTACGAGATCGCCGAACTGATCGTCCTGTTGCGAGCCCGGCGACTGAGCTCCGTCGAGCTGACCGAGGCGTACCTGGAACGCATCGACCGGTTCAACGGCCCGTTCGAGACCTACGGCGACAACGGCGGATACAACGCCTTCGTCCGCATCGACCGGGCCGGTGCGCTCGCCCAGGCCACCGCCGCCGACAAACTGCTGCGCAAGGGTACGGCAGCAGCACTCTGCGGCATCCCGTTCGGCATCAAGGACTCGATCGGCGTACGCGGACTGGAGGCGAAGAACGGCACCCACGCGTACACCGGCAACCTGGCCCGTCGCGACTCCACGGTGGTGGCCAAGCTGCGGGCGCAGGGCGCGGTCATCATCGGCCACACGATCGCCTCGGCGTTCTCCGGCTCCATCGCCGGCACCTTCGCCGGAAACGCCTGGAACCCGCGCCTCGTCCCCGGCGGATCGAGCCAGGGCTCCGGCGTCGCCCCGATCGCCCGCTTGGCGGCGGCGGCCATCGGCGAGGAAACCGGCGGCTCGATCATCATGCCGGCCGCCGCCAACGGAGCCAGCGCCATCAAACCCTCGCTCGGCCTCGTCTCGACGGCCGGCGTGATGCCGCTCTCCCCCGGCTACGACGTGCTCGGGCCGATCACCCGCTCGGTCCGGGACGCCTCCCTCGTGCTCAGCGCGATCCTCGGCCCCGACCCCGCACCCGACCCGCTGACCCTGGCCGCCCCACACCCGTTCCCGGCGCTCCCGGTAACCGCCCGGCGGGGCAGGTCACCGCTGGCCGGGGTGACCATCGGGGTGCCGCAGACCGACTGGATGACCCGGGGCGGGACCGGAGTGCCGCCGGCCGACACGTACGACCCCGACCACCGGGCGGCCCTCGAACGGTTCAGAACCGAACTGGTCCGACTCGGGGCCACGGTCAAGGACTTCCCCGGCCTGGACGTCACCGTGCCGGAGAACGATCCTTACTTCCGCACCTCGGACCGGTTGCCGGTGCCGGTGGGCAGCCCCATCACACCCGCCACGGCGGTACTCGGCCCCAACCGGTACGAGATCCGCTACTGGCAGGCGGTCGAGGCGTTCGCCGAGTCGCACCCGGAGAACGCCGAGGCGCTGCGCCGGCAGTTCGGGGACTTCGCCGCCAACACCGCCATCGCGGGAACGGTCCCGACCTCCGTACGCGACGAGGGCGAACGCCGCCGCCGCACCCTCCAGGCCAACTACCAGCGGGCACTGGACGCCGCCGGGGTCGACTTCATGCTGGTGCTGCCGATCGGCGCACGGATCGGACCCCGGTCGGGCGGCACCCAGTTGCCCAACTACCGCACCTTCTACCAACTCCCGAACGCGCTGGCCTGGCCGATGGTGTCGTTCCCGATCGGCTACGACAGCACCGAGGGACTGCCGATCAACGCCGCCTTCTGGGGACCACGGTTCTCCGAGCCGGCCCTGGTCCAGGCCGCCATCGACTACCAGGACCGGCATCCCACGCACCACCGGGCGGCACCACCGGACCCGACCTTCACCGGCGAACGTGCGCGTGAGCTGACCCCGGCCGAACAGGTCGTGCCGCCGGAACTGTCGAACGACCCGTTGGTGGCGGAGAGGGCGTGGGCATGACGACCGGGCCGTACCTGACCGTCGAGTGGCAACCGTTGCTCAACCCCGGCTTCCCGCTGCGCCAGCCGGACGACGAGCCGGAGCCCGTCCTCACCGTCGAGTGGGGACCGAAGCTCGGCACCAGCTACTACCCGTACGGCGACGACCTCCCCGAGGAGCCGCCAGCCCACTGACCCGACACTCCGTACGAGATGGCGGCCCGGTCCCGGCGGTGACGGGACCGGGCCGTCGCCGGCCACCTCCCCGACTTGGGTGAGATTCGCGTCACGGACGGACGGCGCACTTCTGACCGATCCTCTGACCCAACATGGCGAACCTGATTGGCGCGACGCCACTCGAGAACGCCACCCTCGCTCGGGCCGGGACGACGCCCGGCATCAGTTCGGTCTGACGCCGTTGCGGCGGTCGAAGACAAACGCCGACTCGTGCAGCTATCCGGGAGGCGACCTGTGTTCGTGTCGCCACAGCCTCGCGAGCCCTGCCCGTCGCCCGCGTCCAGGCTGGGGCGACCCAACAGCGCGTCGCGGGAGCCCAACAACGCATCGCGGGCACCCAACAACGCGCCGCCAGTACCCGACAGCCGCGGGCTGTTGAGTCGCTGTTGGGTACGGATCGTGGTCTTCGGCAGTGCGCATCGGGTAGTTGATGAGGTCGGTCTCCGGGGGTACCAGCGTGGCGGAGTCCGAGCGTGCGGCCGACGTCGACGGCGTCCAGCGGCGGCGATGGGCCGGTGTGGGTGTTGTTGCACGCTACGCCGGACCAGGCGCCGCCGATCGCGGCTTGAATCGGCCTGTCGGATGGTTCGGCGGAATCCACACCGTGCTGGTCAGTGCACGGCCGTCCCAGCGGTACTCCACGGCGATGTGGGACCTGGTCGCCGCTTAGCCGGCGCCGCCAACCGGGTCGCAGGACCTCGACGAGGGTGGGCTCAGAACCTGATGGTGCTGACGGGGCCGAGCGGCAGCCGCGTGACGTCCGGCGACACGACCAGGGTGGCCACGAGCAGAAACACCTCAACAGATCACAACGTAACCCAACAGCTACACGTTGCGTCGGGCGTGGTTGGCTCCAACGAAGCACTCGTTGATAGGCAACAGCATGACGGTCACGAGATCCAACGCAGCGCTGAGGCGGCAGAACGCTTCGCCGCGACAGGGAAACTGTTGAGGGACGCACAGAGCGGGGTGCCGTCACGTGGTGGTCGCTAGTGCTGTGACCACGAACGTTGGCCGGGTCTGGTGACACGCCGGACCGGGTTTATGGGGTGACAGAACGCTGACGCGGCCATCAAGGTCGGATGTCTTGATTTGCCGCGACGCGGGCGTTGCCGCCGACGTGACACCACGCTGCGGGTAGCTCCCGGGGCTGGCTGGGCGTCCACTCGTGCGAGAGCGATCTATTCGACCGTCGAGGTCACGTTGTTGCGGCGGTGGTGTCGGCGTGGTCAGGTCAGGTCCGGCCACCTGCCGGGACCGTTCGTCGGGTCGGCGAGGTAAGTTTCGTTCGACATCGCGTCACCGGTTTCTCGTCTGGCCGCCAGTTGGCTCGCGATCATGCTCGGGCCCAGATCGTGCGCGATGTGCTGTGGGTTACGAACCAGCGATCCGCCGACGCCTAGCTCTCGCGGGGGCGGCGGTGTGCCCTCTCGTGCCGCACGGTACAGCGAGCTGATCCACTCGGCCCGTGCGGTCAACTCCGCAACCGGATGCCCACCGCCATACAACGCGGCATAGACGTCCAGGTCCAGCGCGATCGCCTCGGCCTCCCAATCAGCGGCCTGGTCGCTCCGGGCACCAGCAGCGCGATACGCGGCAGCCGAACGGGCCTGCGAGGCCAGTCCCCACATGCCCGCGGTCACCTCCGCGAATGGTTCGTCGTCCGGATCGAGGGCGTACGCCCGTGGGGCGGACATCACGGGAAAGCCGAACGCGTGTAACAGTTCGAAAATCTGATCGTGCTGCGAGAGATACGGGCCGTCTGAATCACCCTGCCGGGTATGCCGGTATCGCAGCGCACGGCTCAACCGTGCGGCGGACACCAGCAAGCCGACAGCGGCAGCCCAGTCGATGATGCGAGCTTCAAGATCGTCCAGAGTGTCGCCGGCCAACACGGCCGGCCGGTGGCGCATCCCACAGTCCACGTCACCGGCGTCCGGGAGATGCCCCGACCAGGTGGCCAGACCGGCAGCCGCGCCGTGAATCTGGGCGCAGATGTCCGCCACGTACGCGCCGAACACCGGAGCCTTCCACCAGCGGGCCGCCTCACCGACAGCCCGTTCCAGATCCGGCGGGTCGTCCCAGCCCGACGTCTCCACCACCTGCCAGCCGTCCCCGAGTTCGCGCAACCGCCGGTGCCGAAACCCGATGGACTCGATGTGCGGCAACCCGGTCATGACCACATCGGCCCGAGTCATCAGGATGGTGCCGTAGTAGCTCACGGCGGACCAGGGTAACAAACATGATCATCTGCACTCAGGCCGAACGCCAACGCCGGCAGCACGATTTTTGACGAACAGCGGCGACCCACGGCTCAGAGCCTTATCCGGCGATCATGCCCAATCCCGAGGAGGCAACCTCCGGATCTGCCGCTGAGCAGGCGCGGCGCCGGGCTGCGCGCGGGTCACGGAGCGTGGCCGCGAACGGACGCCAGCGCGGCGCCGGATCATGTCGATAAAAGCACGCCCGATCCTGGTGGGTCGAGCGGCTGCACGCTGGCTGTTGGCGTCGATGCATCGCGGAGCCCGCGGGGTCGAGACTCCGTCGCTGGTGCTGTCCGGGTTGATGGAGACGTCGACACCGAGCAAGGTATAGACGCGCTATAGGCCTCGCACCATGCATGATACGTGGACGACCCGATCTGATCGTCACCGCGCCCGATCAAATAGTTAGGTTTGAGGCTCGAAGTAGAGGCCCAGTTCGTACCGCTCGTCGGTCTCAAGGTGCCAGTCTTCCTTGTAGCGGATGGCCTCGATGACGTACCGGCCATCGTTGGAGTTGCACCACTGAGCTGCCTGAGCGAACAAGGCACCGGGTGTAGCCGCGCTGAAGTAGACGACGGAGATGTTTTCAGTTTCGGACATTAGGTCACGATAGCGTCGAGACAAGATCGGCGCTGGCCGCAGGATCTCCGAGGCCTGGTGCGCGGAACTTGCCTGGCGCACCAGCGGGCAATCCGGCCGATCCGCAGCGTCTTCTCATGCCGCCGTCCGTTCCAGCAGCCAGCCAGGATTCGTCACGCCCCGTGGCTGGCCCTCCACGTCGGCCGACGTCCGAAACTGCCGAGATGCGGGTACCAAGTCATTGGTGTCGCCGTCGTCCCGTCCGCTTCAAGGTCCCCGGCAAGGCATGGGCGTGGTTGCCATGCGCTCATACCGTGATCGACGACGAGATGCGGGAGCAGGTCTTGGACCGATTCATCGAAGCGCTGGCGGCGCAGGCCGAAGTGGCCGAGGGGCGCATGCTCGCGCCAGGAGCAGTCGCGGCGTTGGCCGACTTGGCTAGGGCCGAAGCCCGTTTGATCTTCGGTGCCGCAGGCCATCGTGTTCACCACGACGCGGAGACTGAACCGATCGCAAGGCTCATCAAACTCATATCGGACGCGTAAGGGTCTGCAGCCGAAGGAGACCCCGTCATTCGAGCGGGCGATGAGGTTCAGTCATGAACTCCTGCCGAATGAGGTGCGCAGCGGTGTACCCGGGTGGGACGACGTTACCCTGTCGGCCGCTATATCGGAGACAACGAGACGGTCGACGTGCAAGCAGAGCCGGCAATGAAGTATGCCATTGAGACAGTCCGGCAGTTGCCGTGAGACCAATCCCAGTTGAGCGCGATGCTCCGTGGGCGCCCGGATCCCGCCGAGTTCCGAACGCCTCAAACGCCCTGACCCCTTCCGACTTCGGGAAGAGGTCCGAACCACGACACGAGCCGGACAGTGACCGCTTCCGGGTTTGAATCCTTGCTGCGGTAACTCACTTATCTAGAATCGAAATAACGGTACCCCCGCTCGCCAATCTCATCCGCAGCATCCTGGCCGACTTCAGCCTCAAGCGCGTCGAATACGATGTTGCGAGCCCTTGCCAACCGACTCCGCACATTGCGATCGTTGAAATACTGAAGCAACAAGTCTGCTCCCGCACCCTCGAAAGCAATCCGCGAATAAATCTGATCGAAGGTCGAAACGAACTCGTTCAAATCGGTCGCAATATCAGTTGCATCGCTAATACCAATCCGGCATTCTGGACCAATTATCATCGCACCACCCGAATATTCGATACGAAAAGGTCGCCATCTGCAACCCATTCAGTGATACCCATCATTGAATTATACCGACTAGACACGCGACTAGCCGGCACATCAAATTCAAGCACCTTCCGGCCACGACCGGTCCGGATACCCAGAGTAGCTTCAGCATCACGAGGGCTCATCGGGCGACCCTTAGCAGGCACCAAGAAGACCTTGTTCTGATCACTCGCTCGAATCACGGAACTCTCCACAATACCAGCAGCACCCTTCGAATTAGTATAATGCCGCATCCGGACCGTCGCCTCAGAGGCAACTGAAGCCGCCTCGTCTATCGGGCAGTTGTGGACCAGGACCGGAGTCTCGCCGACGACCACGTAGTACGTATGAAACTGATCGACGGTGAGGTCGCGCATCTGGCGCGAGGAGGTAAAGTTGTGCACTTCGGCGATGGTTGCGGTTTGCCCGTTTTGGGCGCGTAAGAGGTGGCCGGTGCGCAGCTTGCTCGCGTCGGTCCACTCGCTGGTCGTCGCGTCCCAAAAGGGGTGATGGGTGGTGGTGTGCAGCGTGGTCGCCACACCAGCGACGACGATCGTGAGGTCCGTCAGCTCGGTGTCGTTGTTGTTATGTAGAGCGGTGACTGGTTGGGCGGTGGTGGTGCCGGTGGTGGGGTCGGTTGCGGTGACCTGGTCGCCGATCTGAACGTCCTTGATCGGCTTGGTGGTGCCGTCGGCGAGGAGGACTGGTGTGTCTGGGTCGAAGCTGTGGGCTTTGCTGCATGCCCTACCGACTCGACCGAGTGCTGCGCCTGCTCCAGCGAATGCGGCGCCGATCGCGGCCCCCTCAAGCGCACTGACAAGGATATCTCCGGTCGAACCGCCTTCGAGTGCGCTGGTCGTGGCGTTGCCGGCGGCTCCGGCTAGGGCGGCGCATCCGATTGCTCCCGCTCCGCCCGTGGCTAGGGTGCAGCCGACTTCAACAGCCAGTCC
Organism: Micromonospora sp. NPDC050397; assembly: GCF_044901685.1. Lineage (NCBI taxonomy): Bacteria > Bacillati > Actinomycetota > Actinomycetes > Micromonosporales > Micromonosporaceae > Micromonospora > Micromonospora sp. NPDC050397. The sequence goes on along the minus strand of NZ_JBJDPS010000001.1, from coordinate 370,563 downwards.
GACGACTATTCCGGTCAGTACGGGGTGTTCTTGAGCGAAGTGCATGGTGCTGTTGAATGCGTGGCTGTACCAACTGCTGTCGCTCTTGGCCTTGGTTTTGCGGGCGGGCGCTTCTTCGCCTGGTTGCCGTACGTGTTGCACCGGTCGGTCCCAGTGGTTGTAGCCGACCTTGTTGTTGCTCCATCCGCCAAAGCTCTTCGCCTCGTCCGACCCTGACGCCGCTTTGACCGCGTTGTCGCAAGAGTCGTAGACGCTTCCGCTTCCGCATTCCGGGCGCAACCCTGTGGGGTCGCTCATGGTGACGGGGCTGTTGTTGGCGTATGTGTAGCCGTTCCACTGCTGTGGGTCGGTCAAATCCTGGACCGGATCGACACTGACGAACCGGCCGATCGTCGCGTCGTACTCCCGGGCACCGACATGGACAAGCCCGATGTCGGCGTTGACCGGCTTGTTCAGGAACCCACGGTTGTCGGGATACGTGCCGACAGCACCCCGGGGTGCACCGTACGGAGTCTGTTGCCGCCAGGTGGGGATTTGGGCGGTCGAGTCGAGGTAGAGACTCGGGGAGCCCTGCTGGTCGCTGATGGCGAAGGAGAAGTTGGCGCCACCGCCGGTGCGGATGGCGGTGCCGCCACCCGGCAGTGGGTAGTAGCGGGTGCCCGTGACAGCGGTGGCACCGTTGCGGAGTTCGAGTTGCTCGTTTGGCAGGTACAGGATGGTGCTTGATGGATTCTTTTCGAGGAGGAGGTTGCCGTCGGCGTCGTAGACCAGGTCGCTGTTGCCGGCGGTGCCGCCGGTGACGGCGGTGAGTTTGCCCGCCTCGTTCCAGGTGAGTGTTTGGTTGCCCTGGCCGGCGTTACGGGTGGTCATGTTGCCGGCGGTGTCGTACCCGTAGGTGGTGGTGCCGGCAGGGTTGGCCGTGGTCGAGGTCAGGGCGTGCGGCTGCGCGGTGCTGTACTGGTAGTTCGTGGTGGTGTCGGCGCTGCCGGTCAGGTTGTGTTCGACCTGTTGGGTGCGGTTGCCGATCGGGTTGAGCTGCCAGCTCGTCCAGTAGGCGCTGCCCGAGCCGATGTTGTTTCCGACCATGGTGTGGTTCGTGGTGGTCGGGGTGGTGGCGCAGTTGTCGGTGGCGGTCCAGGCGGAGGTGAGTCGGGCGAGGCCGTCGTAGCCGTAGCACTGGGTTTCCGACGGGGTTGCGGCGGACAGCCGGGTGCTGGTCTTGCGAAGGATGTTTCCGGCCAGGTCATAGCTGTAGGTCTGTTTGTCGGTGTCCTTGGGTGTGGCGGTGCCGCGGTTGACGAGCTGGTCGGTGAGTCGGCCGTTGTGCGGGTCGTAGATGTAGGTGACCGATGCCTGGTTGGTCGAGTTGCCTAGGACCTGCTGGGTGACGCGGCCGTAGGCGTCGTAGAGGATGTTGAGGGCGTAGCTACCCGTGCCGGCGACTGCGCTGACCACGTCGAAGAGACCGGTGGTGGCGTAGTTGATCGTTTCGCTCGGCAGACCTCCGTGGGACGTGAGGACGTCCTTGGTGTGCAGGCCCGTCATGCTGGCGTACTTGTGGGCGTAGGTGTAACTGCCGGCGAGGAGTGGCCCGGCGAGGGTCGCGGGGATCGTGACCGTCTCGCTGAGCGACTTGCCGAAGACGTTGAAGTCGTTGTACTGGACCTTGTAGGCGGCACCGTTGACGTAGGAGGTGCTGGTGGTGAGGTGCCCGATCGGGTATTTCATCGTGGGCACGGCGTTGTCGGAGTTGTCGTACACCCAGGAAGCGACCCGGTTGGCGGTCGACTGCGCCTCGACGGTGGCGGCGTAGCTGCCGGTCTTCCGGTTGAGCGGATCGTAGGTGTACGACAGGGTCTTGTTCCGCCCGTCGGTGCTCTGGATCAGGTTGCCGTTGTCGTCGTAGCGCATGCTGCTGGTGCCGGCGTCCGGGTCCGATTTCGCGACGACCTGGCCGAGCAGGTTGTACGTCGAGGTCCAGGTGTTCGAAGCGGTGTCGGTGACGGTTGTCTGGTTGCCACGGGCGTCGTAGCCGTAGCTGGTGTCGACGGCGGTGCCGTCGGTGACGGTGAAGACGCCGGTAAACATGTTCGACGGAATGTTGACCGTCGGCGGAGTCGTGTATTCGAGGAGGTGACTGGTGCGTCCGAGCGGATCGAGGACGCTGGTCTTCGTGACACCGCCGGTTGGCGGAACGACGGTGGTCCGGTCACCGTTGTAGACGGTGGTCGTGCTGGAGACGGCCAGGCCGTCCTTCGCGGCGGTGACGACGACCGCCCGCCCAAGGCCGTCGTACGTGTTCCAGGTCTGGTCCGCGACCTGGGTATGTAGGTCGGCCGCGCTGACCGGAGTCGACACCGCCGGCAGGGACCGGCTGTCCCACCAACTGTTGTAGGTGCGGGTGACCCAGCCTCGGCTGTCGTAGAACGAGTCGGTGATCATCCGGCCACCGTTCGGCGTCATCGACTGAACCTGCCGGGAACGCAGCATCGCGTCGTAGATGGCGACCGATGTCCGGTAGAACGCCCCCTCACTCATCGTCTTGGTGGTGGTGGCGGTCACTCCGGTCTTCGACACCTGGTAGTCGAAGGTGTAGTTCGCTGGAAGACTCGTTGCCCGCGAGTCGGTCCAGACAGCCTTGTTCCGCCCGAGCGCGTCGTACTGCTGGGTGGTGACGACCCCGTTCGGGTCGGTCGCGGTGAGGGTCAGACCCCGGGTCGTTTCCAGGGTGGTGGACGAGGTCTGGTTCAGCGGGTTCGTGATGCTGACGCCGGTGGTCAGCCCGACCGCGTTCACCGCGTACGAGGAGCTTGTCTTGTTGCCGTTGGCGTCGTAGGCGACGGTCGGACGCCCGTAGCTGTCGTAGAGGCCGGCGCGGCTGGTGGTCTGCCACACGTACGCACCTGCGGTGTAGTCCGTGGCCGTACGGGTCATCGTCGCGTCGCCCGTGCTCGGCACCGTCGACTGGGGCCAGGTGCTGGACCAGTCCTGGTCGTCGTAGTACGTGCGGACAGCTTTGACGACCTGGGACGGGCGGGACACCGTGGCCGGGGCGGTCAGGGTGTTGACGCTTCCCGGCACCGAGGCCGGGGAGCCCTGGGTGAAGCCGCCGCAGGCCACCGCGACGGTTTCGGCCTCGGCGGGCAGGCCGACGAGGTTCTTTGTCACGTTCGCCGGGGCGTAGGTGTTGGTGGTGCACTGGTCGTAGGCCGGGTCGGCCGGAACCGTGTGGACGTAGGTGCGTTGCAGCAGCCCGAACGAGGTGCTGGTGGTGGCGGTGTCGTAGCTGTTGTCGGTTTGGGTGACCCGCCAGGTCGTCGCCCCGGTGCCGGTGACGGCCTGCCGGTTGTACGTCAACACCGGCGCGACGACGTTCGCGGTCAGAGCCGGTAGCCCGGTGCGGGTGCGGGTGGCGCTTGCCGCGGACACCCAGTACGACGTGATGGTGGAACTGTCGACCGGACCACCGTCACCGAGGTAGGACGTCGACTCCAGCAGCATGCCGGACAGTTCGTCGGCGTCGTCGTGCTTGCCGCCCTGGGAGTCGGTGATGCTCACCGCCGCGCCGCCGTTGTTGCGCGACATGCCACGGTAGTAGGTGGCCTCGGACAACGTACGCGGGTCGTTGACCCCGTCACCGTTCCTGGTCTGCACCTTCGCGTAGCCGCGGAACTGCCCGTACGTCCGGTTCTTGGCCTTGACGAGTTCGTTGTCGTCGAAGTGCCACGCCGCCCCGCCGGTGTAGCTGTAGCTGGTCGCGGTCGCCGCGGCGCCCCCGGTGGGGTCGGTCGAGGTCACCTTGGTGACGGCCCACTTGTTGAACCAGTCCTTGATCGGGTCGGCAAAGCCGTCGGGGGTCCAGTAGACCGGGTAGCAGGAGGAGGTGTTGGTGGCAGGGTCGAGCGTCGACGTGTTGCCGCAGGGGTTCGGCTGCGAGTAGGTGACGCTGATCACCGAGCCGGTTTCGGTGGTAACGGCTCCAATCCGGCGGCGGTAGAAGACGGGCAGACCGTCGTTCGGGCTGGTCCGGTTCTCCAACTTCGTGTCGGTGAACGAGACGGACGGGAGCGTGATCGACTCGGTCGAGCCGTCGGCCTTGACGGTCGACCCGGTGCGGGTGATCGAGTCCAGCCAGAGCGTCGGAGAGGTTCCGTCACCGGTCTCCGGGAACCTGTGCGCGAGGACGTAGGTGTCGACCGGCACGTACTTCGACAGGGCGGTAGACCACTGCTGGGTGCTGATCGACTTCAGCCGGACGGTCGAGAAGTGCGACGGGCTCCACGGCATGCAGGTGGTGCCGGCCGCGCAGACCAGGTCGTACGGCACGTCGGGCCAGTTCGCCTTGGTGCTGTCGCTCAACGGTGCGCAGGTGCCCGACAGGCACCGGTTGTCCGTGTTGAAGAGGACCTGGTTCGGGACGGTGCCGTAGGCGCCGCCGTCGCGGAAGCCGTAGTCGATCCGCGCCAGGTAGCTGTCGCGGGTGTACGCGACGTTGCTCGCGCCCTTGTTGCGGCCGTAGAAGTTGGTGTCCTGCTTGTAGTAGTAGGCCATCGCGTTGCCGCGGATGTCCTTGACGTAGTCCAGGTTCCACCGGTAGGCCATGGTGCAGACCGACGAGGCAAAGCCAGCAGCGTTGTAGCACGGGTCGCCCGAGTGCGGCGAGTAGACCGGTTGCACGTCGACCGAGTTCGTCGTCGGCTTCCCCGAAGACCAGCCTGGTACCTGGTTGCGGCCGAACTCGTAGCTGGTACCGTCGCGCAGCGTCACCCGCCAGTAGTCGGTGTTGTACGTGCCGGTGCCGTTGTTCGAGCCGGTGACGTGGGTGATCACCTCACCCTTGTCGCTCTCGGCCTTCCACACCTTTTTGCCCTCGTCCCAGATCAGGGACGACGACGAGCCGTTGAGCGACAGGGTCAGGATCGGTCCGTCGTAGCACTGGTCCGGGGTGGATACCGGTGAGGCGCTGCCGCCTGGGTTGTCCGAGCACGACACGAACGACTGCTCGATGTACGACTTCGGGGTGGACCAGCCGTCACCGACCCAGGACGACTGGGCCTGGGTTGAGGCGGTCTGCCCGTCGACGCTGCTGGAGTCGTAGTTCAGCGACACCGACGGGATCAGGGGCGACGATGTCGTCGGGACGGTCATCGGGTACGAGTAGGTGAACGATCCGGTGTTGGTCCCGGCTGTCCAGGATCCCGAGGGCATCAGGTCGGTGGCCGCGTACGTGCCCGCCTTGCCGCCGTCGGTGGAGGCGGCGGCGACGGCCGCGAGGACCATCGGCGCCGTTCCGGTGAGCTTCACCCGCGCCGACACGCTCTGGCTGGCGGCGTCGTTTGTCGACGGGAGCGGTGTCGCCTGCCGGCAGGCGGGCAGGGCCGGAGTCGTCGTGGCGCAGGCGGGTAGGGCGACCAGTCGCAGCCGCAGGCCGTAGTTGCCGCCGTACGCCTGCGCGAACGAGGAGTAGTCGATTCCGACGGTGGCCTCGCCCTGAACAGCGGCGCCGGCAGTTCTCGCGGCGGTGGCACCGGTGGCACCGGTGCCCGCCACCGTCAGGAGCACGCCCGCGACGCCCGCGGCCTGTGCTGCTGTGTGGTCGAGGACCCGAACGTCGAGCGCGGGCGGACCGGAGTAGTGGCCCTTGCCGTCGGCTACCGCTTGCGCCCATACCGGCGAGCCCTCGGCGCCTACCTTCCGCAACTGAGCGCCGCTGGCGGCGGTGGTTGGTGTGCCCAAGGTGAGCGAGCTCGTACGAGCCGCCGGCCAGGTGGTGTGCGCTGGGGCGTACGGCTTGGACCGCTCCGCCTGTGGCGCGAAGTGCGTCGGTAGCGGCTTCACCCCGCGCACGGACCGGACCACGGGTGTGGCCGGCGGCGGTGTGGGCTTGGCGCTCACGTTCGCTGCCGAGGCGGGGGTGACCGCCACCGCGCTACCCAGCATCGTCACGGTCACGGCGGCGGCGAGTACGCGCCGAATCCGTGCCCCACGCGACAGCACCGCGTGTCGTCTCATCGCACCCTCACCCCGTCAAACTCGAGGAACCAACCGACCCGTACGGAGTCCATCCGCCGCAGGCCGGGCGCCACTGTCCCATGATCAAACCGCCGGACACGATCACGAACAGGTAACGGTCCAAGATCAAAAAGTGGGCGAAGTAGACGCTCTCGCGCCAAACGGACAGTGACTCGCATCTCACGCATGGTGGCCGTCGGGATGATCTTGATTAGCTGTCGAAGCCTTCGGGCACCCCAACTGTCACAGCGCGCGAAAGTAGCCATTCATGCGTGTATCCACACGTCGCCCACCGAACAAAGTCCTGGCCGGAGCCGTCGCGGCGGCCACCGCGCTACTCGGCGCCGTCGGACTCGTCCCCGCGCCCGCCGCGTCGGCCGCACCGGTCGACGAGCCCCCCTCGTCACTCTCGTCGGTCCTCACCACGGAGCAGGCACTCGCCCAGGCACAGCGCTCGGGCAAGGCGGTCGACGTGGTCGGAGCGACCACCGCCACCGACCTGGTGACCGCGAACGCGGATGGCACCCTGACGCTGACCCGCTCGGCGGTGCCGGTACGCAAACGGGTCGGCGACGACTGGCACAGCCTCGACACCGACCTCGCCCGCGCGACGGACGGCACGATCAGACCAGCCGTCACCACCACCTCGGTCACCTTCTCCGGTGGCGGCACGGGCCCCCTGGCCACCATGGACAACGGCGGACGCTCACTCGCGCTGACCGCACCGATGCCACTACCGGCACCGACCCTCACCGGTGACACCGCCACCTACGCCGACGTCCTGGCCGACGTGGACCTCCAGGTAAGCGCGGACGCCCAGGGCGGTTTCCGGCAGGTTTTCGTCGTGCACACCGCAGCCGCGGCGGCCAACCCCGCGCTGAAGCAACTGACCCTGAGCACCACGACGAACGGGGTCACCCTCGCCGCCGACGACGCCGGCAACCTCACCGCGAGCGACCGTACCGGTCGGCTGGTCTTCACCGCGCCGACGCCCCTGATGTGGGACTCCACCACCCAGGCCACACCGGCAGCCGGCGCGAAGGGCGCCACCCCGAGCCCCACCACCGCAGGAAAGGCCGCGACCGCCAACACGTCGAGCGCCAGCGGACCGGGCCGGGGCGCCCACACGGCCAAGGTCGGCGCCACCGTCCAGGCCAACAAGATCGTCCTCGCGCCCGACCCGAAACTGTTGTCCGGCGCCGACACGGTCTACCCGCTCTTCATCGATCCGAGCTGGTCCTCCTCCGGTGCGAGCAACAACGGCTGGGCAACGGTGGGCAAGCCGTTTCCCAGCACGAACTACTGGAAGAACACCCCGGACCCGCAGGGAAGGATGCAGGTCGGCAACGCCGGCAGCATGTGGTCGCACACCCTCATCAACTTCCCGATCAACACCGCCGTACTGGCGGGCGCGACCATCAACTCGGCCACGTTCAAAATCACCGAGACGTACTCGTACTCCTGCACCGCCACAACGGTGAACGTCTACGCCCCGTCAACAACGCTCTCCTCATCGAACGCGACCTGGAACTACTGGGACGGCGTCGACCTGGGCGGCGTCGCCGCGTCACAAAAGGTCGCGCACGGATACAGCTCGTCCTGCCCGCAGGCCGGTGTGTCCTTCGACGTGCTCTCGACCATCAGATCCGCCGTCAGCAAGAACAAAAAACTCCAGACGTTCGTCATGACCGGCGTCAACGAATCGTCGGACCTCAACAGCTGGAAAGAATTCCTCCAGACCAGCCCCACACTGAGCATCACCTACAACCACACCCCGAACACACCCGGCGGCCTGCACACCTCCCCGGCCACATCCTGCGCCGCCTCAACGCCGACCGCCCTCGGCGACGGCCCGGTATCGCTCTACGCGCCGGTTTCCGACCCCGACGGGGGCAGCCTCGGGGTCGCGTTCAAGCTCTGGAAGACCACCGACGCCAACCAGACGGCCGTCGCCTCGTCCAACCCCGCGAACCTGACCTACACCTCCGGCACCACCGCGGTCCTCAGCGTCGCGCAGGCGACCCTCAAGGCCGCCTCCGGCAACGCCGTCACCCGGTTCTCCTGGAAAGTGCAGGTCACCGACACCCTGGCCACCAGCAACTGGTCGACCACCTGCAACTTCGACTTCGACCCGACTCGAACCGGCGCCCCGAACGTGCCGACGCCCGGTGAGGACACCACCACCATCGGGACGGCCGCCGAGATCACGGTCAACCCACCGGCGTCCGGCACCGTACCCACCGCCTACACCTACCAGCTCAACGGCGGCGCCCCCGGCACGGTCACCGCTTCGACCGGCGGCGCCGCGACCATCGCCGTCACCCCCACCCGCCGCACCAACACGCTGACCGTCACCAGCCTCTCCGCCGCCAGCAACTTCGGGGAAACGGCCACGGTCACCTTCAACTCGCGGCCCGCCACCGCCGCAGCGGACGCCGACCTCACCGGTGACAACGTCTCCGACCTGCTCGTCGCCGGATCAGCGAACGGACTCCCACCGGGGCTCTGGCTCGCCAACGGCAAGACCACCAACGCACTGGCCACCAACGCGAGCAATTTCGGCGCCGACGGACTACTCGGATCCCGCGACCCGGCCGACTTCGGCGGAGCTCAAATCAGCACCGGCCGGTTCACCGGCAACGGCCTGCAAGGCGTACTCGCCTACTACCCCACCGGCTCACGCGCTGGCAGTGGCGCCTACCTTACCGGCAGCGGTGACGGCTCCCCGATGCCGACCGCGCAGAACGGGGTCAGAATCCGCACCGATGACCTGCTCGACGACAACAACCTGAACCCGAACCAGATCGTCAGCGCCGGAGACGCATCCGGCCAACATCTCGCCTGGGCCGACCTGCTCTCCGTCACCGGCGACAGCGACCACGGCTACTACCTGAACTACTACGCCAGCGGCGACGGCACCGCCAACTACCAATGGCCCGTCACCCTCGCCACCGCAACGCCCACCGGCGGCACGGACTGGAACAACTGGACCATCACCAGCGCCGAAACGCCCACCGGAGGAACCGCACTGTTCCTCTGGAACAAGAGCACCGGAGCGCTCTACCTCTGGCAGCGCCTCGCGTTCGACGGAATCGACTTCACCTACACCCAATCACAGCTCGCGAGCGGCTGGAACACCGCCGCCAACCTCGTCCTACGCGCCGCCGACATCAACCGGGACGGCAACCCCGACCTGTGGACCGTAGGCACCGGTGGCCGGGTCACCGCGTACCTGACCAGCAATCTGACGACGACCCCCACCATCACGGCACAACCGACTCAAACCCTCGTCACTTCCGCCCACACCTGGCCGCTTAACGACGGCACCGACAACACGGTCGCGACCAACGCCGCCGACACCACCGGCGGCACACCACTGACCGTCAGCGGACGTCCCATCTGGCACGACGGCGACCTCTACAGCCCCGACCTGCTGATGAACACCTCCGCCAACGGCACCACTCCGGACGGAACCCGTACTGACGTCCTGACCAGCAACAGCACCCTCATCGACACGACAAAATCGTTCAGCTTCTCCGTCTGGGTCAAACCCACCGGTGCCGGCGGCGTCATCCTCTCCGAGGACGGCGCCCACTCGTCCCGCTTCATCCTCTGGGACAACGCCGACGACAACACCTGGCGATTCGGCATGGCCACCGGCGACACCAACGGCTGGGTATACGACCAGGCCGTCGCCCCGGCCGGCGCCCAACTCGGTCTCTGGACCCACCTCGCCGCCGTCTTCAACGCCAGCACACACACCATGTCCCTGTACGTCAGCGGCACCCTCGCTGACACCGCTTACCACAACCCAGCCGTCACCTGGCCCGCCGGCGGCAAGTTCGTCATCGGCCGCTACCTCACCAACAGCGCCCCCTCCTCGTACTACTCCGGACAGATCAGCAACGTCCAGACCTGGAACGCCGCCCTCACTCCCACCGAACTCGGCGCGACCAACACCCAACACGCCCTGGCCGGCGAATGGAAGTTCGACAACGCCACCGGCGGCACCACCGACACCTCCGGCAGCTACCGCAACCTCACCCTTGTCGGCGGCGCAACCACCACCGGGGCCGGCAAGTACGGCCAAGGACTCACCCTCAGCGGCACCAACTACGCCACGGCGGCAAACACCGTCAACAGCACCATCGGCTACACCATCTGTGCCTGGGCCAAACACAACAACACCGACCTGGGCTGGCACGCCATCTTCAGCCAAGAGGCAAACCGCTCCAGCGGTTTCTACCTCCGCACCAACGCCGTCGGAGCGTGGGAGTTCGTCATCGCCACCAGCGACAGCGCGTACGCCGCCGTCGCCGCACCCGGCACCGCCACCCCCAACGCCTGGACCCACCTCTGCGGCGTCTGGGACCCAGGAACCACCCAAATGATGATCTTCGTCAACGGCGCCCTCGCCAACCGGCAACTCTTCACCGGCGGCGTATCCACCCTCGGACCGCTCCGCATCGGCAGCTACAAGTACCTCGACAACAACGCCGGCTTCTTCCCCGGCACCATCGACGACGTCCGCGCCTACGACGGACCCATCACCGACACCGACGAAGTCAACGACATCATGAACGGATACTCCGCAGCCGCACCAGGCACCCAACACGCCCTGGCCGGCGAGTGGAAGTTCGACAACGCCACCGGCGGCACCACCGACACCTCCGGCAGCTACCGCAACCTCACCCTCGTCGGCGGAGCAACCACCGGCAACGGCGGCAAGTACGGCGAAGGACTCGCCCTCAACGGCGCCAACTACGCCACCGCCCCGAACACCCTCAACAGCACCATCGGCTACACCATCTGCGCCTGGGCCAAACACAACAACACGGATCTGGGTTGGCACGCCGTCGTCAGCCAGGAAGCATCCCGGTCCAGCGGCCTCTACCTCCGCACCAACGCCGTCGGGGCATGGGAGTTCGTCATCGCCACCAGCGACAGCGCCTACGCCACCGTCGCCGCACCCGGCACCGCCACCCCCGACACCTGGACCCACCTCTGCGGCGTCTGGGACCCCAACAACAAGAAAATGACCCTCTTCGTCAACGGCGCCCAAGCCGCGACCGGCACCCTCACCGCAGGCGTCGCCGCCACCGGCCCCATCCGCATCGGCAGCTACAAGTACCTCGACAACAACGCCGGCTTCTTCCCCGGCACCATTGACGACGTCCGCGCCTACGTCGGACCCATCACCGACACCAACCAAATCCGGACAATCATGAACGGAAACTAAGCACGGAGTACGACCGATGGGCCGGCGCAAGTGATGCACCGGCCCATCAGTGTTCCTCCGACGCGGACCCGCCTGCACACACACGAAGACGCCACCCTGGGCATCACGACCTCTCCAGGAACGGTCCGCAACGTCCTGAGCAGCACGGATGTCCGCATCCTAGACACACGCTGAGACGGTCGGAGCAGCTCAATGCAGCCGGCCCCACCGGGCGCGGATCGTCATCGGCGCCACCGGCAACGAGTACCTACTGATCCGCCGCACTCAAAAACCGGCGAGTTGCGGTTTTCGCCTATGCTGGTCACCGCACCGGGTGCCGCTCGCCACCCTGATCCGGGTCGCCGGCAGCCGATGGGAAGCTCGGCGACACCTTCCGCGCCATCGGTCAACATGAAAACGCACAACCCTGAATGAACCGGTAGGCGCCGGTCGCTTCCCCCATTATGGCGGCAACCAGTCGAATAAATGGGATGATCGGAACAAGTTACTCGGAGTCACCCTATCCATTTGGAGTCGCCGCCCCGCCTCCGCGTGGTGATGGCTGCGGTGTGCCTGTGGCCTGCGCCACGTACAGGTTGTGCACCCCTTGGTTACGCCACCCTCGTGAGCTTTGGCGACGGGAGAGGGATATGACGGACACACGTGACGCGCAGAATTTCGGCCGTCTGGCCGGTGACATTCAGGGCACGGCCGACAACCGGCCGCCGCTGGTCCTCGTACACGGTCTGAGTTACGACCGGCGGCAGTGGGGGCCGTTGCTGGACGAGCTGGCGACCGTCGACCCGGACCGACAGGTACTCGCCGTCGACCTGCCCGGACACGGGGAGTCGCCACGGTGGGAGAATTACGACCTTGACGAGGTCGTTGCCGCCATCCACACGGCGGTGACCGCCGCCGGACTCACCGCCCCGGTCGTCGTCGGGCACTCGCTCGGCGGCGTGCTGGTGACCATGTACGCGGCGACCTACCCGACCCGTGGCGTGGTCAACATCGACCAGCCGTTGCTGGTGGGGAAGTTCGGCGAGATCCTGCGGCAGGCCGAACCGGTGCTGCGCAGCCCGGCCTGGGGCGAGGTCTGGAACCGGATGCTCGTCAACATGCAGGTCGACCAGTTGCCGCAGCCGGCGCGGGACCTCGTCTCCACAGCTACCGACCCTCGGCAGGACCTGCTACTTGGCTACTGGAACGAGATCTTGACCAAGTCCGCCGAGGAGCTCGGCGAACGCCGGGTCCGCGACCTGGGCGTGATCCGATCCGAGGGTGTGCCGTACCACTACGTGACCGGCTACGAGCCGGATCCGGCGTACCGGGGGTGGCTGAAGTCTGCGCTGCCGGAACTCGTCATCACCGTGCTGCCCGACAGCGGCCACTTCCCGCACGTCGTGCACCCGCGCCAGATGGCCGCGATGCTGGCCGGCTGACCAACCGACCGCAGGACCCACGCCACACAATCGCCGGCCGGGCTCGCGCCCGGCCGGCCCGACGACGGGACACCCCGATGGCTTTGCCGGACCGGCTGCGCGACGACGCCGCGGCCTTGCAGGACGACCTGGTACGACTACGGCGTGCCATCCACCGACACCCGGAGATCGGTCTCGACCTGCCGCAGACCCAGCGAGCGGTACTGGACGAGCTCGCCGGGCTCGGGTTGGAGATCACCCCGGGCAGGTCGTTGAGCTCGGTGACCGCCGTGCTGCGCGGCGGGAAGCCGGGCGCGACGACGCCGGACGGCGAACCCGCTCCCGCGGTGCTGCTGCGGGCCGACATGGACGCCCTGCCGATCACCGAGACGACCGGGCTGGACTACGCCAGCAAGGTGGGCGGCGCGATGCACGCCTGCGGGCACGACCTGCACACGGCGATGCTGGTCGGCGCGGCCCGACTGCTCGGCGCACACCGCGACGCGCTGGCCGGCGACGTGGTGTTCATGTTCCAGCCCGGCGAGGAGGGGTGGAACGGCGCCGCCCGCATGATCGACGAAGGGGTACTGGACGCCGCCGGACCACGGGTCTCCTCGGCGTACGGCATGCACGTGCGCTCGTACGGAACTCCCAGTGGGTTGTTCCGCAGCCGACCCGGCCCGCTGATGGCGGCCACCGCGCAGCTCGGGGTGACGGTGCACGGGGCCGGCGGGCACGCCTCCATGCCGCACCTGACCCGTGACCCGGTCACCGTGGCGGCGGAGATCGTGACCTCGTTGCAGACCCTGGTCACCCGACGTTTCGACGTCTTCGACCCGGTGGTCGTCACGGTCGGTTCGATCCACGCCGGGACCACGTCGAACATCGTGCCCGACACGGCCGAGATCAAGGCAACGGTACGCACCTTCTCGGCGGCGAACCAGACCCGGCTGCGTGCCGAGGTGACCCGGTTGTGCCAGCACATCGCCGAGGCGTACGGGCTGACGGCCAAGATCGAGTACGTCGAGGGCTACCCGGTGACGGTCAACGACAAGCAGGAGTACGAGTTCGTCCGTACCGTGGTCTCCGACGTGCTCGGCGCGGAGCGGTTCGACCAGCTGGCGTCCCCGGTGAGCGCCGCCGAGGACTTCTCCGAGGTTCTCAACGCCGTGCCCGGCTGTTACCTCATCCTCGGCGCGAGTGCCGCCGACGACCCGGCGAAGGCACCGAGCAACCACAGCCCACGCGCGGTCTTCGACGACCGGGTGCTCGCCGACGGCGCGCTGATCCACTCGGAACTCGCGATCCGGGCACTGCGCCGGCACGCGGCCCAGCGGTCAGTCGCGATCTCGGGTGGGTCGACTCCGGGCAAGATCGGGTAACGCACACGTCGCCGGCACCCGCGCTGTCCAGCGGATTCAAGGTCTTCTCAAGGATTGCGACACTCCCACGGTGTTCGATCGGGGGCGCGTTCAACCGGGCGTCAGACCTCGGCAATGAGCGCGCCACCAGCCGTTCACCAGGAGGGCGCCAACCATGACACAAGACCAACGCCCGCGTCGTTGGCTACGGCGTGCCGCAGCCTCGATGGCCACGCTGCTCGTCACAAGCCTCGGGGTCACCGTGTCGGCACCCGCCGCGCACGCGGACACGATCGGCGACTTCACCCTGTCCTGGACGTCCTACCCCGCCGCTGACGCGATCCCGATGGTCAAGGCGTCGATGACCGCCGTCCTCCAGGACGGCAACCACACCGCCGCCTACCGGGGAAGCAGTTGCCGGGGCGCGTTGGGCGAGTCCACGCCGATCGCCTGGTACTGCTTCGCGTCCACGGACGGCAGCAGCCTCCGTCCCGGCCCCGACCTGGACCCGACCGCGTGGATCCCACAGGCGGTCACCACGGTCTCCGACGCCCTCGGTGACGAGAACTGGAACGGGCACGCCGGGCTGATCGTCGGCTGGTACCACGAGGGTTCGAGCGGAGCCCGAATCTCGGTGATGAACACCTCCACCGACGCGTACCGGCACGTGCTGCTGGCGAATCCCTACTGGGACAGCACCCTCGGCCGGTACAACTTCAAGGCCCTCGACAATCTGCACGTCGGCGGCATGGTCTGGTACGGGGACTACCTCTACGTGGTCGACACGTCCTGGGGAATCCGTGTCTTTGGCATGAAGCACATCTATGACCTCGGCGCCTCGACCAACGGCACCACGTCGTGCAGCGGCATCGGCTGGGTCGACACGGACGACGCCGGCACCGCCCCGGACAGCTACTGCGCCTCCACCTACAAGTACGCCATGATGCAGATCGGGTTCTGGCAGCGGCCGACGAAGAGCGAGACGAACAAGTTCTGCCTCGCCTCCGGGGCCCACCCCCGGTTCTCCTACATCAGCCTCGACCGGATCGCGGTGCCCGACCGGCTGATCGTCGGCGAGTACTGCACGGCGGACGACGCGTCCAACGGACGGTTGGTGGCCTACAACATGACCGACCACCAGCCGACCAACGGCGTGCCCGACGCGAGTTGGAACCTCCCGGTTAGCAACGTCCAGGGCGCCGCCACCAACGGCATCAACTTCTATTTCAACCAGAGCCGAGGTAACAGCAACAGCGGCAACCTGCACAAGGCGTTGCCTTCCGGCAGCACCCTTCGTCTCAACGGCGACCCGATCAAGACCCCGATCGGCCCGGAAGACCTCTCCATCTGGCAGTCCACGGGGCACCTCTGGTCGGTGACCGAGCACATCACCAGTGGCTCGTCACCGGGCCGGATGATCTACCTCATGCCCTCGATCTACTGAGCCCAATACCGGCCCACTCAGTCGGTCACGGCCGGCGCCTCACCCCGGGGCGTCGGCCGTAACTGCGGGTCACCCACCCATCATCGACTCGGCTCGTTCGGCCTCAGGGGTTGACGAGCGCCGTACGTCAGCCGGCGGAGCAGTCCCTCGGCCGGTCCGCGCCGTCCGGCTCGGCGCATCAGCTCGGCCAGCAGCACGGTTGCCAGCCAGGTGACGATGGCCAACGCTGATGCTCCGGCGTCACCGAGCCGCCCGCCGAGTCCGAGGCTGTAGGGCGCGAAGAGCGCCACGAATCCGACCGACTGGAGCAGGTAGCAGGTGAGCGACCGCTGGCCGCAGGCGGCGAGCGCGGTGGCCACCGGTCCGGGTGCGTCGGCGAAGCGGTGCGCGACGAGGCCGGCGATGGCGGCGTACGCGAGTCCCCCGGCGATGCCGGTGGCGCCGTGCAGCACGTACGCGGGAATCGCCGTGGCCGTCGTCCAGTCCGTCCAGAGCTGGGCGTCGATCAGCGCCAGCGGGGCACCGCCGAGGATCGTGACGATGATGCCGCCGACGGCAACCCGCGTCAGCAGGGCTCGGTGCCGGCCGGGTTCGTCGAGCAGGCGACGCCGGGCCGCCCAGATGCCGAGCAGGAACGGGGTGACGATGTCCAGGGCCAGCATCGGTCCGAGCCCGGCCCAGACCACCAGCCGCTGGCCGACCGCCTCGATCGGTGACTCGGCGCTGGTGGGTAGCGGCGCCGACCCCATGGTGATGAAGGCCCAGGCCGGGAGCGTCGCGATGGCGGCGTACACCAGGATCCACAGCCCGGCGACCCGGAGCAGCACCCGGTCACGGGCTTGCACCATGCCCACCAGGATCAGCCCGAGCAGCCCGTAGGTGACCAGGATGTCGCCGAAGAAGAGCAGCAGCGCGTGGGCGAAGCCGAACGCGATCAGCCAACGGCTGCGGCGTCGCAACAGGCGACGTACGTCCGGCCAGTCGGCCCCGGCCGCGTACCGTCGGTTGGCAAGCTGGACCAGCCCGTAGCCGAACAGTGCGGCGAACATCGGCAGCGCGCGGCCGTCGACCAGGAGCACCTGGAGGCCGGCAACGACCCGGTCGATCACGGAGCCGTCCAGACGGTAGCCGCGGAATCCGGTGGGGTGGCCGTAGAGGTACATGTGTGCGTGGGCCAGTGCGATGAGCAGCAGCATCGCGCCACGGGCAAGATCGGGTGCGAGCGATCTGTCTGACAGTCTGGTCGCGGCACCGGGCGAACCGGCGGCAGGCTGGATGACGAGTCTGGTCACGTGACACCCCGTTTTCGGAATTGGACCTTCGTGAAGGCACGGCAAAATTGCCGGGTACCTGCACCAGGCCCGGACAACTAGCTACGCACGCGTATCTAATATCGGGAGACGTAAGATACGCAAGCGTGTCTTAACTTGGAGCCGCCTTGACTGAAAAATCGCAAAACGCCACATCTCGGCGCTCCCGGCGTCGAGGAGACGAGCTGCTCCGGGCCATCCACGCGGCGGTGCTCGCCGAGGTGGCCGAGGTCGGAGTCGGCGGGCTCACCATGGAGGGCATCGCCAAACGCGCGGCGACCGCGAAGACCTCGTTGTACCGACGCTGGTCCTCGCCACGAGAGCTGCTGCTCGAGGCGCTCTACGAGGCGCATCCCGAGGAACGACCGTCGCCGGGCGCCGACGACCTGCGCGGTGACCTGATCCGGGCGTTGCAACAGCTCGTCACCTGGATGGTCTCACCGGCCGGGTACGCCGTCATAGCCATCATGACCGAACGGCAACGCCATCCGGAGCTGGTCAAGGCGCTGTTCAACCGGGTCTTCGACGCCCGGGGCACCACCTTCACGTACACGGTGCTGCGCCACTACGCCGAGCAGGGACAGATTGACCCCGATCTGATAACGCCGGTGGTGCGCGACATCGGGGAAGCCCTGGTGTTCAAACATGCCTCTGACACCGACACACTGCCGAACGACGAGCAGCTCGCCGCGATCGTCGACCAGGCGATCCTGCCGGCGATCGGCATCATGCCCGACCGCAGACGCCGGAGGCCGACCCCGTCGACGCACAGCGTGCCAAGCTCCACAGAAGAGCCACGGTCTTAGCCTGGCGCGGTGCTAACGTCTTTCAAGTGATCAGCCGCGATGCCTATGTCGAGAACGCGTCGGCGACGTGGCAGGTGGTCGCCCCCACCAGCCACCGGGACGAGGCATACTTCCGCGCCGACCTGCCGTGGATGACCCGGCTTATCCTTCGCGCACCGATGCCAGCGGAGCAGCTGTCGGTCCTCCTCGACAGCGCACCCTCGGCCAAGAACGTGCTCGTGGAAGACGTGTTCGGTGGCCACGACAACGCACTACCCGTTCCGACCACGCGGGTCCTGCGCATGCCGGTCATGGCCCGCGCCGCGACGCCAGCCGGGTCGGCCGTCACCAACGACACCGTACGCGTCGTCCACGTCTCCGATCTGGACGAGCTGGCGGTAGCCGAGCGCCTGATCGTGGAGGACTTCCCGGTGCCCGCGCTGCTGCCGTGGCGCAGGGGCGTGGCGCTTCCGCCGCACGTGCTCGGCGTCAAAGGGTGGACGGTCTGGCTAACGTATCGGAACGGCGAGCCTGCCGCCGCTGGTTACACGTACGACGACGGCCACGTCGTGGGCCTCTACTGGCTGGTCACGTCACCCGACCACCGCTCGGCGGGACTCGGCCGCGCACTGATGCGTCAGATCATCCAGGCCAACCCGGAACGGCCGATCACACTGGTGGCAACGGACGCCGGGCTACCGCTGTACGAGTCCCTGGGCTTCCAGGTAGTGGCAACGACTACCTGGTACACGCGATCCCCCGTCGAGGGCATTAACAACCACTAGCACCGGAACCGGTCACACCCGCACGTCCGTCGCGGGGACGGTGACCGGTCCGCGCCGCGTACCGTCCGCGCCCTTTGCTGATCATCCGGGTCGTCCTCTGACGCGGCCGAGCCTGGCCACAAGCCGCCCACAGCTTGCGATTCTGGCCGCACCGATTGACCGAACACAGCCGATGTCGTCGATGTGACGGAGGCCCTGGTAGGTGTTGTTGTGATCCTCACCTGGTCCGTCGACCGGGCGCAGCGCCACGGCCACAGTCGGCTCCAGCTCCTGGGCCACGACGTTTCGATCCTCGCCCGGTCCGAGGACCCGGCGCAGCGCTGAAGTTCTGGGCCACCGGTCGCGGTGATGCCCGTTGCGATCCTCACCCGGTCTCGGGACCGGGAGCAGCCCGGACTCGCCGTTGACGCGAAGACGGTAGTTGGCGTTGCGATCCTCGCTCGGTCCAGGGAGCGGGCGCAGCGGTTCACGAACAGGCAAGATAGCAAATTATCGATTCAAGCCATCTCGGTTCATGGTCAGATTTCTTCATTTTATCCAGGTTTACTGGTTCGGAACCCACCGCGTTTCGATGCGAGCTTCGGGTTCCTAGATCACGAACGAGCCAACCCAACCGTCGAGCACCGGGTACTGCCGACCTCACCGGGTTACCTCGTTCGAACGGCAAGAACCTGAAGACGGCGTTGGCCCCGCTTGTCCAGCATGGTCGGCGACATCCGAGCGTCGATCCTCAAGACCTGGTACGCCTCTCCGGAGCGTGCGCCACCCAGCTGCCTCCGCCGCCACATCGTCCGCACCGCAAGCTCGAACAACACAGCGTCATGTTCAGCCCGCTTGGGCGCTGGCGCAGATCACAAAAAACGTCACTCCGCATGTTCTCGCAGAAAACTTCCGTCTTCTTAAGGAGAGCAACAACGGAATGACGTTTTTTGTCGCTGTTGTCGATCGGCACCTGCGGGTCTAGTGCTGCTTTGCCACGCGCACGAAGGCTCGCCAGGCGTGCGGGGTGAAGGTTAGGGCAGGGCCGGTCGGGTCCTTGCTGTCCCGTACGCCGATCACGTCGGGAAGGTTGTCCGCTACCTCCACGCAGTTGCCGCCGCCAGATCCGCTACGACTGGACTTACGCCACCGGGCGTCGGTCAGCTCATGCATTGCTCAGCCTCCTTGACGATGACGGGCGCCCAGGTCGATCAGCCCGTCCTAAACGCTTAGCCCTGCTTCGCGAGCCCTACAAACGCCCGCCAGACGTACGGAGCGAAGATTAGGGTCGGGCCGGTCGGGTCCTTGCTGTCCCGTACGCCGATCACGCCGGGAAGGTTGTCCGCTACCTCCACGCAGTCGCCGCCGCCAGAGCCGCTACGGGTGGACTTACGCCACTTGGCACCGATCAGGTCCATGACGCCACAACTCCCTTCATCAACTCGACTGAATTGCCGGCTGGGCGGGCGTCCCGATCCCGAACGCCCGCCCAGTTCAGCATCGACCCAGGCGAGGCACAAGAAGACGGGGTCTGTCACTCTCGTGGACCGCCTCTGACAAGTGCCTACTACTACCGCTTACTGCTGCTTCGCCAGTGCGACGAACGCGCGCCACGCCTCGGACCCGAAGGTCAGGGTGCCGCCATCGCGGTTCTTACTGTCGCGGACTCCTACAACGCCGGAGAGGTTGTCGGCAACCTCTACACACTGTCCACCCGAACCGTTGCTGCGGCTCGACGTCCGCCACACGGCGCCGGTTAGGTTACTCATCGCTACTCTCCTTGGCGATCATGGCTATAAGGTCGGCCGACCGGATCGGATCCAGCGAGATCGCCTCAAGCGCTCGCCATGCCCTAGCGTACGCCGCAACTTCCGTCGGCTTGTCCAGGTAGAGGGCACCCGTCAGTGACTCGCTGTAGACCGTGGTCGGTTCCGGGGTCCGGATCCCGATCGCAGGGAAGTCTAGGATGACAAACCCTCCGCCGGTTAACGCGTAGTTGATCCCGGCGGTCCGCGTCGGCACCACCCGGATGACCGCAGCACCCCGGGCTATTTGCTCGCTGAGGTGAACAAGCTGCTGGGGCATGGCCGGGTCCTTCCGGCGCAGCACGATCTCATCGAGGATAACTTCGAGCTTTGGCGGAGCGGGTGACCTGCGGGCGAGGATCTGTTGGCGCTCCATTCGGACCGTGACCAGTCGGTCGACCTCCTGGCCGGGGGTGTCCGGGTTGGAGCAAAGCAGAGATTCGGCGTACTCCTTCGTCTGCAGTAGGCCCGGAAGTGAGGCCGGCTCCCAGTGTCGCAGCCGTGAGGCGGCTGCCTCCAGCCCGACGTACAGCTCGAACCAAGCGGGGATGGCGTCGCCGTAGGCGTGCCACCAGCCCTTGGCTTTGGTCTCGGCGGCCAACGCGATCAGTACCGATGCCATCTCCGGTGGCGTGCCGTACGTGGTGCACATGGCTACGACGTCAGCTTTACGCACGGCTGTCTGTCCGCCCTCGATGCGGTACATGGTGGCCCGCGAGACTTCCAACTCCTTCGCGGACGCCTCCAGCGAGAGCCCTGCCTGCTCTCGCGCCTGCCTCAGGTATCGCCCTAGCTGCCTGCGTGGAACGGACGATCCGGCATCAGTCATTCGGACTCCTGTCTCAGGATGACGCAACCATCACAGCGAGCATGAGACTGTTCGCCAGTGGCTGCTGCGAAAGCAACGCCATCTCTGAACTGTCTCAGTCAGGACGATTGCACGCATCGACCCTCGCCGACAAGGTGTGACTCAGACAGGCCCGCTCGGATCCATCCACCTCGTTCCCCGAGAAGCAGGACGGGCGGGACTGCGCGGGGCCGTTCCCTTCCCCATCGGAACGGCCCCGTTCCAACATCGACATGGAGGCACGCCGTGCACAAGAACGAGGACAAGACAACATCACCCGTGGACAATCCGCGCACTGATGAGCGGACGCCTGACCTTCCGCCGGCTCCTGGCACTCGTCGTCGGCAGCCGAACCAGGGCCGGTTCGACGCCGGGAGTAAGCCTCTGCCGTTGGAGTTCTTCGCGGTCGGGGTGTCCGGACGCGTACGACGTGACTCTGCGGGCTGAGCCGGTGGGTGAGGAGCTGCCGATCGGGCGGCGGGTGGCGTACTGGCGGGGGCGGCGGAAGTTGTCCCAGCAGGTGTTCGCCGACCGGCTCGGGAAGTCGAAGAGCTGGGTGGACAAGGTCGAGCGTGGCGAGCGGCGGTTGGACAAGTTCAGCGTCCTGCTCGACATGGCCGGCGTCCTCCAGATCAGCGTCGACACGCTCATCGGCCAGGCCGAGAACACCCAGACCGTGGTCACTACCGACCACGTCGACCTCGACCGGCTCCGGCTCGCGCTGACGCGTTTCGCACCGGCCGCGTACCTCGGCAACCCGGCACCACCGCTGCCGCTCACCGACCTGAACAAGGCCGTCACGCACGCGTGGCTGACACTCCAACACGCCCGGTACGACACCCTCGTCCGCGACCTACCAGGACTACTCGGCCAGGTCCAGGCCGCCGACGCCTACCACAGCGGAAGTAACGGTGACCGGGCCGCGAGCCTGCTCGGGCAGGTGTACCAGGTCACCTCCTGCGTACTACGCAAGCTGGGTGCGTACGACCTGGCCAGGTTGACCGCCGAACGAGCGATCTCGATCGCGGTCCGGACCGGCGACGCGCTGCGGGCCGGGACCGGCACCACCCGCTTCGCCAACGCGCTCCTCGCCGCCGGCCACGCCCGACAAGCATTCGAGGCCAACATCGTCACCGCCCACCGCCTCGCCCCCGACGGCGCCACCTGGGCCGACCCCGACCGAGTGTCGGTGTACGGATCACTACTGCTCCAGGCCGCGATGGCGGCAGCGCACCTCGGCGACCATGCAAGCGTCCGCGAGCTCCTACGCGAGGCGAAAGTAGCGGCCGACAGCATCGGCAAGGACGACAACCACCTACGCACCTCCTTCGGCCCCACCAACCTGCAACTACACGTCGCCGCAGCCGCCGTCGAACTCGGCGACGGCGGACGCGCGGTCGCCATCCACCACGGCCTCAACCAGCGCCGATTCGACGCCCTGATGCCCGAACGCCGGGCACAACACCTCCTCGACATCGCCCGAAGTCACGTCATCGAAGGCGACATGAGACGTGCCGGGGAATGCCTGGTCGAAGCCGACCAGATCGCCCCGGCCGAAATCCGCACCCGACCCATCGCGAGCGACGTCATGGCCGAAATCCTGCGCCGCACCCCGGGCACCCCACCCGCCCTGGTAACCGACCTCGCCGACCGGATGGGAGCCCGAGTATGAGCGGAACACCGGACGACGAGGCGGCACCGGCCACCGACCCGGAACGGGTGCCACTGGTCAAGGTCACCGTCAACCTCACCCCCGCCGCCAACGAAGCCCTCGCCCGGCTCGCCACCACCCAACGAATGACCAAGACCGACACCCTCAACCGCGCCGTCCTCGTCTCCGCGATGCTCCTCGATCTCGCCCCGGGTCACCGATTCTCGATCACCCCACACGGCGGCACACCCATCGAGGTCTACCTCGTCTGACCTGGAGCCCAACACCGTGACCGAACCCAACGACCAAGACCACGACGACACACCACAGGGCGTACCACACCGGCCCGGCACCAACTGGCGCTGCACCGACGACGGCGACGAATGGCCCTGCCAAACCTTCAAACGCCGGATGTGGACCTGGTACCAAACGGACCGACGACGCCTGGCCTGGGTCATGGCCGGCTTCCGGGACAAGGCACTGGCAAGTTTGCCCGACCTGACCCGCGAACAGGCCGAGACCAGGTTCCTCGGCTGGGTCGACGACCGACCGGCACGCCGCCGGCCGCGTTCGATCTGAGCGCCGGTCGGCTCGGCCGGCGGGGAGTGAATGGCTGCCCGCGCCGGCCGATGGTGGCTCGTTACGCCTCCGGCCCGGCGGTGAGTTCCTCGATCGCGGCGCTCATCGCGTCGAACGGGTTGTGGGTGATGTATTCGGAGCGTAGCCGCTTGGCCTGCTTCCGGTAGCTGGAGTCGTTCAGCACCTTCTCGACCGAGGCGCGGATCTGAGTTTCCTCCGGCCGTTCGATGGCCAGGTTGATCGCCGCGCCGGTCCAGGCGGCGCGGGCGGTGACCTCGGCCTTGTCCTCGCTCAGCCCGGCCAGGACCAGCGGCACGCCGAGGCTGAGCGCCTGCTGGACGCCACCGTACCCGCCGTTGCTGACCATGACGTCGGTGTACGGCAGCAACTGGTCGAACGGGATGAACTCGGCTACCCGGGCGTTGGCCGGTACGTCCCGTACGCTCACCGTGCCGGCCGATCTGTCCACGGTGGAGGGACTGGGCCGGGTGGTCGAGGCGGCGCGGGGGCGTGAGGTGGGGCTCGTCGTGGCAAACGCCGCCTACTCGCCGATCGGCCGGTTCGTCGACATGGACCCGGCGCGCAGCCGCCGCGCCCTGGACCTGAACTGTCGGATGCCGTTGGAGCTGGCGCACCACTTCCTTCCCCCGATGGTGGCGCGGCGACGCGGTGGTCTTGTGGTCATGTCATCGCTGGCCGGGATGCAGGGCTCGCCGCCGATCAGTGTGTACGCCGCGACCAAGTCGTTCGGCGCGATCCTGGCCGAGGGGTTGTGGGCGGAACTGCGCGGCACCGGGGTGGACGTGGTCACCTGTGTCGCCGGTGCGGTCGCCACCCCGAACCTCGCCGGCGCGAAGAGCCGCCCCGCCCCGGGCACCCGTACGCCGGACCAGGTCGCGTACGCGGCGTTGCGCGGCCTCGGCCACGGACCGCGCGTCGTCCCGGGCCTGACCATGCGCCTCTCCGCCGCGATCATGTGAAGGAAGGGCCCCTTGTTATCGCATTCTGTATAGGAAGGGGCCCTTCCTAACGTGTGGACGGGCTTGCGGGGCGGCGGCGAGCACTTGGAGAATCGTCGGTCGTGTCGGAGGATCAGTTGTTTGAGAGCGGCGGCGCGGACGAGCCGGAGATCGAGAGCTACGTCGCGGATTGTCCGGTCGGGCCGGAGTTGGTCGGTCAGATCGTCGAGTTGGCCGCTCTGCCGTGGGACGAACCGGGTGTCGCCGACCGGGCGGTCCGCGACCTCGGCTGGTCCACCAGGGTTCCGATCGACGGCGCCAGTTTTGTCACCGCCGCCGGTCACGCCGTCTACACCGGCTCCGGGCTCTACATGCCGTTTGTCCACTCGTACGACGTGGGCGGAGAGCTGAGCTCGGAGGACTTCTGGGGGACCCTGCCCGGCTGGACCAGCCGGCGGGGAGCCGGCCGCGCCGAGTTCGGGGCGCACGTCGACGCCGTCATCGACCAGTTCGCCGGACGGCTCGGTGCGCCGGAGTGGGATGTCAGGGCCGAGGGCAGGCGGATCTCCCTCGGCTCGTACTCGTGGCGGTACGCCGCCTGGCGACGCGGCAGCAACGTCCTCGTGATCGGCCCGGCCCTGGACAGCTACTCCTACAGCCAGGACGAGGAGGCCGTCGTCTACATAGGCCGGCTCGCCGAGGAGGCCCCGTTTCCAGCCGCCGCCGAATTGCTCGACTTCATGCGAGTCTGATTCATGCGACTCTGATGTGATGACGCGTCCGCCAGCGGCTGATTCATGCGACTCTGATGTGATGACGCGTCGGCCGGCGGCGCCTCGGCGCACGGTCCGATCGCCGAGGTCGGCGGTGTGGTCGAGGACCTGTGCACCGACCCCGGCCGGCGCGATCGGCCCCGTGCGCGGTGGGTGAGGGGCGAGAGCCAGGAAGGGACGGCGGCGTGTCCAGCAGGAGGTTGTACGACACCATCGGGGCCGATTACACCGTGACGCGACGTACCGAGCCACGGATCGCCGCGCAGGTCTGGGCCGCGCTCGGCGACGCGCGTACGGTGTTGAACGTCGGGGCGGGCACCGGCTCGTACGAGCCCTCCGACCGTCACGTGACCGCGGTGGAACCGTCGACGGTCATGCGCGCGCAGCGGGCGGCCGGGACGGCGCCGTGCGTGGCCGCCGCCGCCGAACACCTCCCGTTCGCGGACCAGTCCTTCGACGCCGCGATGGCCTTTGCCACCCTTCACCATTGGCGGGACCCGGTCGCGGGGTTGCGTGAGATGCGGCGGGTGGCTCGCCGCGTGGTGGTCTTCACGCACGACACCAGTGACACCGGGTGGCGTGATCGGTTCTGGCTCACCCGCGACTACCTGCCCGAGATCGCCGACCTTCTCGTCGAGCGGCCTTCGCTGACCGAGCTGGCCGACTCGATCGGCGCCCGGGTGGAGCCGGTGCCCGTCCCGTGGGACTGCGCCGACGGCTTCTTCGAGGCGTACTGGCGTCGGCCGGAGGCGTACCTGGACAACAATGTTCGTCGGGGGACATCGGTGTGGGCCAGGATCGGATCGGAGGCCGAGCAGCGGGTGGTGCGTACCCTGCGTGACGACCTTGCGTCGGGTCGCTGGGCCGAACGCAACCGCGACCTTGTCTGTCTCGACGCGGCGGAGCTTGGCCTCCGCCTGCTCGTCGCCTGACCCTCCGGACGCCATTGCCAGCCGGCGCCGCCATCGCCTCACCCGCCGCCCGCCGCCAACGCCTGGCTCGTCGCCGCCGGAGACCAGCGGCGGGGCGGCGGTTAGCGGCGGGACGCGGCCGGCTGGCCCAGGGCGGCGAGGACCGCGTCGAGACGGCCGTCGAGCGACCCGCTCAGTTCCAACACCGGTACGTCCTCCCAGGCGTCCAACGGATCGGCGTAGACCAACTCCAACAGCGCGTCGTTCATCCGGGTACGCAGACCCGGCATCTCCGCGGCCGGTAACACCCTCTCCGTCTCGGGCGTGACGAGGGTGATGACCAGCAGGTCGAGGCTGGCGAGGGCCGGGCGCAGTGTGCCGGCGTCGACCGCGTCCGAGGGGGCCACACCGCCCGCCGCCAGGTACGCGAGGTAGTCCACCGGGGTCCGGTCGAACACGACCCCCGACGGGAACGACGGCGAGTTGAGGTTTTGCAGCGAGGCTGCCAGCAGGGCCCGGAAGTCCTCCGGCGACGGCGGGAACTGGAACTCGTACCCTGCCTCTTCGAGCAGGTAGTACGGTTCCTCGGCCGCCACGTGCCCGGGTAGGTGGGCACACAACGCCTCGACCAGGGTCGTCTTGCCGGTCCCGTGCGTCCCGGAGATCCCGACTCTCATCCGCCGCTCCCGCTTTCTCGATCGCTCCCGGAGCGGATCATATGGCCGAGGGCACGGAGGTGATCGGCCACCGGGCCGAGGGTGAGGGCGGCGGTGCCGGCTCCGGCGAGTTCTTCGGCGGCGGGGAGAAGTTGCCGGTGGACCCGTTCCATGGTCGCCTGGTCGCCGAGGGCGAGGGCGACGCGGGCGGCGAGGCAGAGCCGGACCTCGTACAGCAGGTCGTGCGGCGACTCCGGGAGGGCGGCCAGGGCGGCGGTGGCCTCGTCGCGGCGGCCGGCGGCGACCAGGGCCAGGGGACGGACCCACGGCTCGTACGGGCCGAAGTCCCACCCTTCCCACTCGCCCGGGTCCGGGCCGGCGCCCGTGGACGCGGCTGGCGGCGGCAGGCGCAGCGAGAGCAGGGCGAGCGGCAGCAGGCCCCGTTCCATGCCGGACATGCCGGTGCCGGTGAGCCGGACGTTGGCCGCCCGGTACGCCGCCTCGGCCTCGGCCGGGTGCCCGTCGACCGCCAGCCGCAGCCCGGCGTACCAGTGGGTGAAGACGCCGACCAGCGGCAGCTCGTACCGTTCGGCGAGCCCGTCGACGGCCTGGGCGTGCGCGTCGGCGGTGCGGAAGTCGGCGAGTGCGCTGTGGGCCTGGAGCAGGACGAGGTGGCCGAGCACTTCGAAGGTGACCAGTTCGTGCCGGGCGGCCAGGGCGACCAGTTCGGTGCCGATCGCGGCCCGTTCGGTGGCCAGCCCGGGGCGGTGGAAGCTGTGCATGAAGCGGGCGTTGAGGGCGAAGGCCAGCAGCCTCGGGTCGCCGACGTCGCGGGCGATGGCCTCCGCCTCGGTCGCCGCCGCACGGCCGCGGTCGGTGGTGGTGCCGCGCAGTTCGAGCGCGATGCTGCTCAGCAACCGGCTACGCAGTGCCGGCCGATGATCGGCGGCCGACTCGTCCGGGGCAGGCGGCCGGTGATCGGCGGGCGACTCGTCCGAGGTGGGCGGCCGGTGATCGGCGGGCGACTCGTCCGAGGTTTGCGGCCGGTGATCGGCGGGCGACTCGTTCCCGGTGAGGGTGGCCAGGGCGCGTTCGGCGGCCCGGACGATCTGCTGGGACAGGTCCGCGTCGTCGTTGCTGGTCCAGATCGCGGGTACGTCGAACGCGGCGAGCACGGCCACGACCAAATTCGGGTCGTCGAGTTGTTCGGCGGCCTCGATCGCCTCGGACCGGTGCCGCCGTGCCTCGGCCAGGTGTCCGGTCACCGCGAGCGTGCGGCCCAGGCCGAGCACGGCGTGCAGCCGGTCGCGTACGTCGGTGCCGTCGGCCCGGTCGTGGGCGTGCACGGTCTGCCGCCACAGCCGGGCGGCCTCGTGTGGATCGAAGCGGCGTTCGGCCTGCTCGGCGGCGAGCCGACCGTAGTGGGCGGCGCGTGGCGCGGTGTCGCGGCTGGCGGCCCGGTCGAAGTGGTGGGCGAGGGCACCGATGTCGTACGGGTGCAGCCGTTCGAGCGCCTCGGCGACGGTGGCGTGCCAGCGGGCGCGGCGCAGTGCGGACAGGTCGCGGTAGATCGTGTCGCGGACCAGAATGTGGGTGAACCGTAGTCGCCCTTCGGGTTCCTGCTCGGTCAGGAATCCGGAGTGGAGGGCGTCGTCCAGGGCGTCGAGTTGCGGTGCCCCGTCGCCGGCCAGTGCGGCGAGCACGTCCGGGTCGACGTCCCGGCCGATCACCGCCGCCTGCCGCAGCAGGTTCCGCGCCGGTTCCGGAAGCCGGGCCAGGCGGTGCCGGATCACGTCCCGAACCCCCACCGGTACGTCCCGCAGCGCCTGCGGACCCTCGGCGGCGAGCAGCCGGGCCAGTTCACGTACGAAGAAGGGGTTGCCGCCGCTGCGTCGGTGGACCAGGTGCGCGGTCGCCGGATCGAGGGCCTGCCCCGCGACGGTGCCGGCGAGTTCGCCGGTGGCCGTCTCGGAGAGTCCGCCGAGGTAGATCCGGACCGGCTCGGTACGGGCGAGCCGGGCGAGCGCGGTGGTCAGCTCCGGACTGATCTCGGTGGCCCGGTAGCTGCCGATGACGAACACCGGCCCGGTGACCGGCTCGGGTTCGCCGACCAGGGCAGCGAGCAGGTCGAGTGTGCCGTCGTCGGCGCGGTGCAGGTCGTCCAGGACCAGCAGCAGCGGCCCCTGAGCGGCGACCGCCGAGAGCTGGGCGATGGTGGCCCGGCGCAGCCGGAACCGGGCCAGCACGGAATCTTCGACTGGCGCTGGCTCGGCACGCTCGACCGGCGATAGCTCAACGGGCACGGCCGACGGTGGCTCGACGCGCTCGGCCGACGGTGGCTCGACGCGCTCGGCCGACGGTGGCTCGACGCGCTCGGCGCGCCCGGCCGGCGATGGCTCAACGCGCCCGGCCGGCGATGGCTCAACAGGCCCGGCCGGCGGCGGCTCGACGGGCGTGGCCGGTGCTGGTGGAGACCGCACCGGCGGCTGCATGGCCAGCGCCTCGGTGATCTGCACCCAGGGCCAGGCGACGGGGGCGCCCTCGTACTCGGGCACCCTGCCCCAGGCGGTGATCCAGCCGCGTCGGGACAGTCGCCGGGTCAGCGCCTCGGCCAGCGCCGTCTTGCCGGCGCCCGCGTCGCCGGAGACCAGGGCGAGGGTCGGTTGGCCGTGCCGGGTGACCTGCTCGGCCGCCTGCTCGAGCCGGGCAAGTTCGTCGTCGCGGCCGACAAACCCGCCCGGGAAGATCGACACCGAGACGACCGGTACGGAGGCGGCCGACAGCGAGACAGCCGGCGCGGGCGCGGCCGGTGCGGGGGCGGCTGCTGTGGGCGGGGTGAGGTGTGGCGCCTGGGTGAGGATGTCGGACTGTAGTTGGCGCAGTCGGGGGCCCGGGTCGACGCCGAGTTCGGCCGCCAGGGACTCGCGTACCCGGCGCAGTGCCGCCAGGGCGTCGCCCTGGCGTCCGGCCGCGTAGAGCGCGGTGGCCAGCAGCCGCCAGGCATCCTCGCGCAGCGGGTGGTTGTCGGCGTGGCCCCGGAGGTCGGAGACCGCCTCGTTGGCCCGTCCGGTGGCGAGCAGCGCTTCGGCCCGCCGCTCCACGGTGAGCATCCGCAGTTCGTCCAGCCGGTTGATCTCGCCCCGCGCCCAGCCCTCTGCCGCGTACTCGGCGTAGGCGGGGCCGCGCCAGAGGGCGAGGGCCTCGTCGAGGCGGGGCAGCGCCGGTACGGGGTCGCCGGCCGCCAGCAGCCGGCCCGCATCGCCGGTCAGCGTCTCGAAGCGCCAGGCGTCCACGGCGTCGGGCGCGGGGCGCAGCGCGTACCCCGGGGGTGTGGTGACCAGCAGGCGGGCCGGTTGCCGGGGTGACCGGCCGGGTTCCAGGGCGCGGCGCAGATCGGACACGAAGGTACGGATCGCCGCGACCGCGCCGTCCGGTGGTTGCTCCCACAGGTCGCCGACGAGCCGGTCGAGCGGCACCACCCGGCCCCGGGCGACGAGCAGGCGGGCCATGACGGCCCGCTGGCGGTGGCCCTTCAGCCCGAGCGGCCCCCGGTCGGTGCTGGCCTCGACCGGTCCGAGCACGCCGAAGGCGACCGCCGGTGCCGTCGAGTGCCTGGTCATGGCCCCAATCTTGGCAGGCACTCATCCGTCGCTGATCCAGCACTGATCACCGCGCCGCAGCCTTGGCTCCGACAGATCGTCACCGTACGTCATGAGCAGAAAGGCTCCGTCCGTGGAACCAAGGATCAGTGGATTCGACTACCGGCGCGTCGAGGTCGCCGAGGGTGTCCGCCTCAACGTCGCCGTCGGCGGTTCGGGCAGCCCGATCGTGCTGCTGCACGGCTTCCCCCAGACCCATCTGATGTGGCGGCACGTGGCGGCCGATCTTGCCGCCGACCACACCGTGATCTGCCCCGACCTGCGCGGCTACGGGGCGAGCGACAAGCCCGCCGACACCGACGGGACCGCGTACGCGAAGCGGACCATGGCGGCGGACGTCGTGGCGCTGGCCCGTGCCCTGGGGCACGATCGGTTCGCCCTGGCCGGTCACGACCGTGGTGCCCTGGTCGCCATCCGCGCCGGCCTGGACCACCCCGGGGTGGTCACCCACCTGGCCAGCCTCGACGTACTGCCGACGCTGGACATGTGGGAGGTGATGCACGGCACGACGGCCGCCGTCGGCTTCCACCTCTACCTGATGGCCCAACCACCCGGCCTGCCCGAGCAGCTCATCGGCGCCGCCCCGGACGCCTTCTTCGGCCACTTCCTCGACATCTGGGCGCGTGACCCGGAGGCGATCCCGGCCGACGTGCGGGCGGCGTACCTGCGGGCGTCGCGCGAGGCGGTCACCTCCATCGTGGCCGACTACCGGGCGTCGGCGATCATCGACGTGGAGCACGACCGGGTGGACCAGGCGGCCGGTAACCGGCTGCGGATGCCGGTGAGCGTGTTGCAGCAGGACTGGGGTGCCGTACTCGGCTTCGACGCGGCTGCCCTGTGGCGGGAGTGGGCGACGGACCTGGACCACACGCCCGTCACCTGCGGTCACTTCATGGCCGAGGAGGCGCCGGCAGAGGTCGTCAAGGCGTTGCGTTTCCTGCTGACCAGGTAGCGCCGGCAGTCCGACGGGCCCGGTCCGGGGCCGACCCCGGGCCGGGCCGTCGGATTCGGGCTCGTGTCCACCGTGGGTGACGCGGTGAAGTGCGGATCCACTGCGGATGGCCTGGCTGGATCGGGTTCACCGTACGTGATCTGGCCAGGTCATCGCCGCATGTAGATCAATTATGCATAGAACGTGAACGGTGGGGCCATAGTGTCGGAGCGTTCGCACGAACGACCCAAAGGATGAATATCGTGGATCAAATGGACATCGGTCGGCGGCACCTTCTCGCCGGCGGGCTGGCAGCGATCGCGACCACGGCCGTAGCGGCCCCGGCGGCCGCCTCCGCGCGAGAGACCTCGACGGGTACGGCGACCGGCACCAGCAGCACCACGACCACCCCGGAGCGGCTGAAGGGTTACACGTACCCGCTCAGCGCACGGGGTACGGCCAATCTCGCCTCGGCGCCGCCGTGGCACTACGTCGGTGACATCGTCGGGGTCGAGTTCTGGACCTCGCCCGAGGCGGCCGAGGCGTCGTTGCCCACCGGGCTCGACCGGGACCCGTCGTCGTCGGGCCACGGGTACGCCCTCTTCATCGACTGGCAGTTCTCCGGTGACCACGAGGAGTACCTCGACCCGGTACGCAGCCAGTACGGCGAGTTCCTGGTGCTGATGGATGCCGTCTGGCAGGGCACCCCGGTCGCCTGGTGCCCGTTCATCTACGTCGACAACGACGCCGCGCTGGCGCGGGGCTGGGTCCAGGGCTTCCCGAAGAAGATGGGCGAGATCCACCAGACCCGGGCGTTCGGGGTGCCGAGCCACGCGGCTCCGACCGTTGGCGTCGGCGGCAAGTTCGCGGCCAGCATGTCCGCCGCCGGACGCCGGCTGGCCGAGGCGAAGGTGACGCTGGAGAAGACCTCCCCGACGCTGCCCGCGTTGAGCCGGCCGATCGTCAACCTCCGGCACTTCCCCCGGCTCTCCGCCGGTCAGCACGACAACCCGGCCGTGCACGAGTTGACCATGTCGATCCTCGACACGCCGCAGGTGGCGAACACCTGGGTCGGCGGCGGGAACCTGACGTTCCTGCCCGCGCCGGGCGAGGAACTGGCCGACCTGGCGCCGCGTCGCACCGGGCTCGGGTTCCGCAGCTCCCTCTCCTACACGGTCACCGACCTGCGGATCCTGACGCCTCCGGCGCGCTGACGCCGACCGTCGCGAACGCTCGTACGTGACTCGGGCCCGGGACCGCCAGGTGGTGGTCCCGGGCCCGCGTCACGTAGCGAATCGGGTAGCGGGTCGGCTCGGGTGGCGGGTCGGCTCAGGTGGCGAGGATCGCGGCCATCGCGGCGTAGGTGGCAAAGAGCAGGACGCCTTCGAACCCGAGCCGCCCCCATCCTCCGGTCTGCCGGACCAGGAGGCCGGCGAGCAGGGTGGCGGTCATGAAGAGCCCGGTGGTGGTGACAAAGAGTTCGTCGGTGCTGGCGCTGTGGTAGATGGATCCGCCCCGATCGAACAGGTCGCCGACGACCAGGGTGAGCACGTCGAGGATGTTGCCGCCGAGGACGGCGGCGACGGCGAGGGTGACGGCGCCCCGGCGTACGGCGGCGATGGCGGTGACCGTCTCGGGCAGGGCGTTGACGATGCCGAGCAGGACACCCCCGGTGAGGCCGGCGGTGAGCCCGGTGATGTCGACGAGGCTCTCCGCGGCCAGCGCGGTGGCCCAGCCGCTGGCCGCGACCACGATGCCGACCAGGGCGAACTGGCCCCAGAGCCAGACGCTGCCGTGTCCGTCGAGGGCACCGTGGTCCTCGGGTACGTCCGGTCGGGTCTCGGTGGTGCCGACCGCCTGCCACATGGGTTGGGCTCCGGCGGTGCGGATCAGCCGGAGGCCGCCGACGTAACAGGCGACGATGATGATCGAGATCGGGTGGATCCCGCCGAGCGTGACGTTCGGGGTGTAACTGCCGATCAGGGCCAGGGCGAGCAGTCCGATCAGCAGGCAGCCGAAGAGCAGGTTCGACAGCGACGCGGCGGCGTGTTCGAGGTTGGCGCGCCGGTAGAAGGCGTCGGCCACGGCGACGGCGGTGGTCTGGGCGGCGATCCCGCCGACGGCGTTGCTGTAGGCGAGGTCCGGGTGTTCGGTGGCGGCGGTCACGGCGGTGATCACGATCCCGGACAGGCCGGTGGCGACGCCGAAGAAGACCACGCCGAAGACCGCCTCGCCCCAGCCGGTCCGGTCGGCGAGGGTGTCGCCGAGGGTGACCAGCCGGATGCTTCCCACCACGGTGACCAGCGCGGCGAGGGCGAACACGCCCAGGCTCGGGCCGAGCGGCCACGGTACGGGGGGCAGAAAGTCCGGCACATGGTCATTGTTCCGGTTATGCCTGGCTGAGTGCGGGGAGTTGGCTGCCGTACCCCTGCCGGCGGAACTGTCGGCGGACCCGCCGGCTCACTTGCGGCAGATGGGCTTGTCCGGAGGGTCGACGGTGTACGAGTTGAAGATGTTCTCGGTGGCGCCGATGCCGCCCTGGCGGTTGATCGGTTTCGCGTCGAAGACCCGGAGGAAGAAGTTGATCACGTCGGCGACCACCTGCGGCATGCTGTAACCGACGCCGTAGTCCAGCCAGACCCCGACCTGGGCGCTGCGGCAGAACGTGATCGGAAAGCCCGCCGCCGAGCCGACCGTCAGCCCGACACTCGTGGTCAGCGCGGCGTAGAGGCCGGTGTTGAACCCGAACGCGCCGATGCCGACGTGGAACCGCGCCTGGTAGACAAAGACGATCCCGTTGACCCCGACCGAGATGCCCTCGATCGAGTCGACGATGTTGCTGGTGGTGTTGAGGGTCGGCTGCTGGACGCCGAAGGAGCCGTTGGCGTACCCGAACCCGAGCCCACCGTCGACCTTCCACTCGCCTTCGGCCTTGATGTTGCCGTTCTTGGCGCTGAACGCGGTCCTGATGTTCAGCGTCTGGTTCACGGTGGCGGAGAACGGAACCCCGAGGAAGACCCCGAGCGGGACGGTGAAGTCGACCGGAAGCTTGAGTACGGGATCGATGTTGTGACCGGCGCCGACCGCGCTGGCCCCCTCGATCTTCAACCGGATGCCCGCTCCCCCGGTGATCCGGAACGTCGCCGTCCTGACCGTGCCGCCGCTGATGTCCAGGTTGAACGTTCCGGACGGCCGGTTCCAGGTGAACGCGGCCTCGCCGAGCAGCCGGATCCCCTCCCGGTCGTATCCGAACCGGACCCCCGCCCCGTGGTCGCAGCAGATCGGTGTGACGTTGAACCCGTTGAGGTCCACCGGGGACGCGCCGCCACCGACCCGGGGTCCCGGCTGCGCCGCCCGGTCGCCCGGGTCCGGCAGCACCGGTCGCGCCGGTACGGCGACGGGCACGTACCCGCCGGCCACGCCGCCACCTGTGCCGCCACCTGTGCCGCCGTCGCCGGAGTCGCTGGTGCCGCCGTCGCCCGCGCTCCAGAACGGGGTACCGACCTGGTAGGTGACCACGTTCTCGAACGAGATCGGCTTGTCGCTGCCGAAGGTGCCGTCCCTGATCACCTCGGTGATCTGCACCGGACCGATCGTCACGGCGAGATCGTCCCCCTCGCGCCGTACGTCGACCACCCGTCCGACGCCCCGCCCGGTGACGAACATGACCTTTCCGACGGCCAACTCGTCAGCCCCGTCGGCCGACGGGTCCAACCGCCAGGTCAGCCCGTCGTCGGTGACCGAACGGACCGACCCACCGCCGCCTGCGATCCGGGCCAGCAGCGGACGGCTCAGCGTGGTGTCCAACCGGTCCCGGAGGATGTGGTGCAGGGCGCCGACGCCGAGCGGCGGGAGCCCGAACCGGACCAGGCGGTCCCGGGCCGGTCCCTGGTCGAGGCCGAGCGGCACCGGTCCGGGGGCCGGGTCGCTGGTCCGGCAGGTGACCAGGATGGTGATCGCCGGGGTGACCCGGCGCAGCGCGAACCGCAGTGCCCGTTCGCTGGGCGGGTCCAGCCACGGCGCGTCGTCGACCGCGACCAGCACCGGCGTACTCCCGGCGCGGGCGACCGCGGTGTCCAGCAGCGCGCGGGTGGCCGCGCCGATCGCCCGTTCGTCGACCGGCCCGGCGGTGTCGGCGGCCAGCAGCGCGACCTCGGCGGCCATCCGCTGTGGTGGGGGCAGTTCGGCTAGCAGCCCGGTCAGTGGCCGGAGCAGGTCGGCCAGGGCCGCGAACGGCAGGCCGGTCTCGGACTCGGCCGGCGCGCAGGTGAGCACGAGCCAGCCGGCCCGCCCGGCCCGGGACACCAGCGTCCGCCAGAGCGCGGTCTTGCCGATCCCCGCCGGGCCGTCCACCAGTGCCACCGCCGGGGGTACGGCGAGCAGCCGCCATGCCTTGTCGAGCACCGCGTCTCGGCCAACGATCAAGCCGTCCACGACAAGATCGTGGCATGTCCGGACCAGCCCCCGGTTCCCCTCGGCGGTCGGTGCGGCACCGGTCGTCAGGCCAGGGCGCGGGTGCGGTTCGCCCGTGCGCCGGGGAGCCGTTGCCGCCCGCCCAGCGGCTCCGGGCGTACGGGCGAGATCCGGCGCAGTTGTTCGGCCGCGCGGCTGCCGGCGGCGGCGGTGAAGACAACGAGCAGTTGGTCGGGGCCTTCGGCCCGCAGGATCTGGCAGTCCAGGTCGATCGTGCCGATCTCGGGATGCACCAGGGTCTTGGTGCCGGATCGGCAGATCGCCACCCGTTGTTCCCGCCACATCCGCTCGAATTCGGTGCTGCGGGCGCGCAGCGTACCGATGAGTCGGTCGGCCTCCGGGTCGCCGAACCGCACCGATCTCGCCCGCAGCTCCGCCACCCGGGCGCGGCTCTCCTCCTCGTGTTCCTCGACGGGGTGGACCGAGCGTGAGGCCGGGTCGGTGAACCAGCGGTAGGTGCTGTTACGGGCGTCGCCGGTGTAGACCGAGTGGTCGCCGAGGAGCGCGACGGCCATCGGGTTCTGCGCGATCGTCTCGCCGAGCAGCGTCATGACCTGGGCCGGGGAGTCAGCGAGCCCGTCAACGACCTGTCGCAGCGCGGGTGCGACCCGGCGGCTGGTGATGGGTGCCGGTGGCGGCTCCTGGTCGGCGACCCGGTACAGGTAGTCGCGTTCGTCGGCGGTCAGGTGCAGTGCGCGGGCTATGGCGTCCAGGATCTGCGGCGACGGTGGCCCGGTGCGGGCCTGTTCGAGCCGCCGGTAGTAGTCGACGGACATGGCGGCGAGGTCGGCCACGTCCTCGCGTCGGAGCCCCTGCGTACGCCGACGCGACCGGGCGTCCAGACCGATCTCCTCGGGTTGGATCGCCGCGCGCCGGGAACGGAGGAATTGGGCCAGTTCGTCGGAGCTCACGCCACCATTGTTACCGGCGTTCTCCGAGGTCACCGGGGCGGAGGCGGACCGGCGCGGGTGCGGTGTGAACGAATTCACGCCCCGGTGGCGGCCGGTTGTCGAGCCGCCGTACGTGGCCGGTTCCGGGGGAGAGTCTCTCCCCTGTTAACGGCGGACACGGTCGGCAACAGTTGACGCGCGACAACCGAATGCGACATTTGTTCAAAAATTCGCAGGTTGATGGGGATTAACCTATTTCAGGGGGATCAGCACGTGACAACCGAGAGCACCGGACGCGACCTGTCGTCCTTGCGGGGGCTGGCCGGTGGAGGCGTCCACCTGCCCGGTGACGAGGACTACGACCGGGCCAGGACAACCTGGGCACTCGCCCTCGACCTGCGCCCAGCGGCGGTGGCCTTCCCGGTCGACGCGCGGGAGGTGGCGGCGGTGGTCCGCGCCGCGGCGGCGGCCGGGCTGCGGGTGGCACCGCTGGGCACCGGGCACAACGCCCACCCGCTCGGCGATCTGTCCGACAGCGTACTGGTGCGGCTGTCCGGGATGGCCGGGGTCACGATCGACCCCGACGCCCGACGGGCCCGGGTCGAGGCGGGTGCGCTCTGGGCCGCCGTGGTGGAGGCTGCCGCCGCGCACGGCCTGGCCGCACTGCACGGATCGTCACCGGACACCGGCGTGGTCGGCTACTCCCTCGGCGGCGGCATCGGCTGGTACGCCCGGTCGCTGGGCCTGGCCACCAACAGTGTCACCGCGGTCGAGCTGGTCACCGCCGACGGTTCGCTCGTCCGGGTCGACGCCGAGCACGACCCGGAGCTGTTCTGGGCCGTACGTGGCGGAGGCGGCGCCAACTTCGGCGTCGTCACGGCGATCGAGTTCACGCTCTACCCGATCGGGACCGCATACGCCGGCATGCTCGTCTGGGACCTGCGCGACGCGCACCGGGTGCTGCGCCGCTGGGCAGAGTGGGCCGTCGACGCGCCGGACGCGGTCACCACGTCGTACCGGCACCTCCAGTACCCGCCGATCCCCGAGATCCCGGAGCCGTTCCGGGGCCGCCAACTGGTCATCATCGACGGGGCGGTGCTCGGCGACGACGCCGAGGCCGAACGGATCCTGGCGCCGCTGCGGGAGCTCGGACCCGAGCTGGACACCTTCGCCCGGGTGCCGGCCGGCTCACTGGTCCGGCTGCACATGGACCCGGAGCAGCCCACCCCCGGTGGCGGCCGGTCCGCCCTGCTCGACGAGCTGCCGCCGGACGCGGTGGACCGCCTGGTCGAGGCCGCCGGCGCCGACTCCGGCAGTTCGCTGTTCCTGATGGCCGAGCTGCGGCAGCTCGGCGGGGCGTTGGGGCGCCCGCAGCCCGGGGCGGGCGTGACCGCCCGGATCGACGGCGGATTCCAGTTGATCTGCGGCGGCATGATGGTCGGCGAGATGGCCAAGCAGACGATCGCCGACTGCGAACGGGTGCTCGACGCGATGGCACCCTACTCACGTGGCCGGCAGTACCTGAACTTCCAGGAGGAGCCGGTGGACCCGTCGACCGGGTTCGCCGCCTCGGACTGGGAGACGCTGGTCAGGATCCGCCGGGCGGTCGACCCCGGTGGCCTGTTCCAGGCCAACCACGAGATCCCGATCGGCTGAACACCGATCGGCGTACCCCGTCGGGGAGCACGTGGCGTGCGGGGGCGCGGTCCGCGAGACCGTGCCCCCGTACGCCGGCATATCGGTTGCGCCGAGACCGGACAGCGACAACAGTGGCCCCGACAGCGGGCGGAACCGGGGCGGGGCCGACCCGGCAACGAGGCCAGGGGCAGGTGGCGGGCGGGATGGCGATCCGGGAGATCCAGGTGACGGACCCGCACTCCGGCCCGTACGGGATGACCGTCGGTCCGGACGGCGCCCTCTGGTTCACCATGGTCCACGCGGGGCGGATCGGCCGCCTCCACCCCGACGGCCGGGTGAGCGAGCACCCCCTGGACTCGCCGGAGAGCGGGCCGACGATCATCGCCGCCGGGCCGGACGGTGCCGTCTGGTTCACCCGTTCCCGTGACCACCGCATCGGCCGCATCGGCGTGGACGGCGAGATCGACTCGTTCCCGGTGCCGACGCCGAACAGCGCCCCGTACGGCATCACCGCCGGACCGGACGGCGCCCTCTGGTTCACCGGGATGAACAGCGACACAATCGGCCGCGTCACCGACGACGGGGTGATCCAGGAGTTCCCCCTCCCGGTCAGGGGCGGCTTCCCGTCGATGATCACCAGCGGGCCGGACGGCGGCCTGTGGTTCACCCTGAACCAGGCCAACGCCGTCGGCCGCATCGACCTCGACGGGTCGACGGTGCTGCACGACCTGCCCACCGCCGACGCCGGGCCGGTCGGCATCACACTCGGCGCCGACGACGCCCTCTGGTTCGTCGAGATCGCCGCCGGCCAGATCGGGCGGCTCACCCCCGACGGCACCATCCACGAGTTCCCCCTGCCGGTACGCACGGCCAGACCGCACGCGATAGCCGCCGACCCGGCGGGCGGGTGTTGGTTCACCGAGTGGGGCGCGAACCGGATCGGACATGTCAGCGCGACCGGCGAGTTCACCCACCACGACCT
Organism: Micromonospora sp. NPDC050397; assembly: GCF_044901685.1. NCBI lineage: Bacteria > Bacillati > Actinomycetota > Actinomycetes > Micromonosporales > Micromonosporaceae > Micromonospora > Micromonospora sp. NPDC050397. The sequence goes on along the minus strand of NZ_JBJDPS010000001.1, from coordinate 331,494 downwards.
GCCCAGCCCCGCCTCGGAACCACACGGCATCGTCGTCGACCCGGACGGCGTGGTGTGGGCGGCCCTGGAGACCGGCGCGATCGCCCGCCTCGACCCCTGACCGGCCGATCCTCGCTGCTGTCGTCCACCGGCCCCGGCACGGGGCACCCAGCGCCACCCCGCCACCGCCCGGCACCCGCTCGGCATCTCGGCATCGACATTGACGGATTGATCATCAGTCTGACAACCTGTCGGGGCGACACTCACGCCCGATCATCGCCGTTGCAGCGCCGGCACCGTACCTGTCGCACCGGCCCTGCGGCGCCGGTAGCGACCCGACCACCACGGCCGGCGCACCGACCGAGGAAGGCACAACTGTGAGCATGCGCAAGACCCGGTGGCTCGGTGCCACCGCCATCGCCGCGTCGCTGGTGCTGCTGCCCGGCCCGGCGACCGCGCAACCCGTCCAGCCGAGCGGGCCCTGCCACGACCGGACCCTGCCGACGACGTACGAGGAGACGCGGATCGACACACCCGCGCTCCCCGGTGGCAACCAGGTTCCGTCCACGCTTGTCGAACTGGGCGGCTTCACCGGCCTGGTGCAGCGGATCAGCGGCGAGTTGTGCCGCGCACGGTCGGTCCGAGACGCCGACAAGCTGCTCCAGAACCGTGGCGAGGAGCTCTGGCGGACCGCCGTCGACCGGGCCCAGGGCAAGCGCTGGATGGGCAGCATCGAGCGGTACGACGACCGTCCGCTCTACTGGTCCAGGCTGATCCTGACCCGCGACCTGCGACAGTGGACGCCCCGGTTCGCCCTCTCCCCCGCCGCCCGCGCGACACTGCTCAAGACCTTCGAGTACGCCTCCCGGGGCATCTCCTCGACCGACTTCTCCACCAGCCGGACGGTGACCAGGGTGCTGGTCAGCGGCTTCGACCCGTACCAGCTCAACGGCGAGATCCGGCGGTCGAACCCGTCCGGCGCCTCGGCCCTGCAACTCGACGGGCAGCAGTACCAGGTCAACGACCGTACGGTGCAGATCCAGGCGGTGTCGCTGCCGGTGACCTGGAGCGGGTTCAACCTCGGCTACGTCGAGGACAGCTTCGGCCCGCACCTGACCCGGGGCGGCAAACAGCGCGCCGACCTGATCATGACGATCAGCCAGGGCCTGCGCGGTCAGATGGCGATCGAACAGTGGGCCGGCGCGTGGCGCGGTGGCAACCCGGACAACAACAACGAGGGCACGCCCGAGCTGGTTCCCCAGGTGACAAACTGGCCCCAGCCGACCCCGAACCCGGAGTTCATCGAGACCACCCTGCCGTACCAGCGGATGATCGACGCCGGTACGACGCCGTGGCCGGTGGCGCTCAACCCGCGGATCTGCGAGTGGACCGGGAACACCCGCCCCGACCCGGCGCGGGTCTCCTGCCACAACAACGGCCCCTCGGCGGACGCCCAGGCGCAGGCCGGCGGTGGCGGCAACTACCTGTCGAACGAGAGCATGTACCGCTCGAACCGGCTGCGGACCGCGCTCGGCGCCACCGACGTACCCGGTGGGCACCTGCACATCTCGGCGCTGGTCTACCCGCAGAACCCGCTCGCCATCATCGACGGCCCGTTCGCCGCCGACCGGGCGCAGACCATCGAGCAGACGATCACCCTGGTGAAGGCCGCCGGCGCGGCGCTGTCCTGAAGGGTTGCTCAACTCATGACAACGAAGGAGTACGCCGTGACCCGTCCCGGTTTCCACCTGGCGATCCCGGTCGACAACCTGGAACGCGTACGCGCCTTCTACGGCGGCGTGCTCGGGCTGGACGAGGGCCGTTCGACCGACGTGTGGGTGGACTGGAACTTCTACGGCCACCAGTTGGTCACCCACGTCGTGCCGGGGGCGGAGCGGGTCGACGCCGGGCGCAACGCGGTCGACGGGCACGAGGTGCCGGTGCCGCACTTCGGCCTGCTGCTGTCGGTGGAGGACTTCCACGACCTGGCGGGGCGGATCCGGGACGGTGGCGTCGGGTTCGTCATCGAGCCGTACCTGCGGTTCGCCGGTGAGCCGGGCGAGCAGTGGACCATGTTCGTACGCGACCCGGCCGGCAACGCCCTGGAGTTCAAGGCGTTCCGGGACGAGAGCCAGGTCTTCGCGAAGTAACACCGACACATTTTCGGGTACGCAAGAAGCCGGGTCCCGTTTCCGGGACCCGGCTTCCGGACGTAACCGTGTTGCTTACTTGGTCCAAACGCCCTGCACGACGTGCGCGGCCTGATCGGTCATCAACTGTCGCCGTCTTTTGGGTGGACGACCTCCGAGAGACGATCCATTAACGACCCCAGCCTTTCCGCCATGTCCGTGGGCATGGTCTCGACCCTTACGCCTGCAGCGACATGCTCACCCAGCGCATACAGACCTTCCCATAACCATTCGGCCGTTACCGGATCCATCGAAATGCGTATGGCCCCATCACTTCGCTCCACAAGCGTCCCGAATCTATCGCCAACCATGACCGAATCTTACCTCTGCGTGTTTCGCGTGATGAAAATTGGGATCTTTGCGAAGTCACCTTCCTCTCGCACACCTGGCATCCCAGCAACCCATCTAGCTTCCCCAGGCGGCGAGTTTCTCGGCGATAGCGGCTTGATCGGTGTGTAGAACTCAACCCCGCGCTTTCCGTCCGGCAGAGCGCCACGATATGCCTGAACCATAGGCCGATCTTGGAACGAGACCCGTGAGACTCTGCCCCACAGCTCCCCGCTTTTGACCATTTGATCGGCCACTTCGGGCTTCTGCGTAGGTGACTCCAACCGGTGGTAAGGCCCATAAAGTCGATCACCCTTGGCGCTCGCAATAAAGCTCTCGCCACAGTTGTGAACGAGCACGGGCATTTCACCAGCGACCACAAAGTACGTGTGGATGTCGGCGACGGTGAGATCCCGCATCTCCGCCGCGCCGTCCCAGACCTTGACGGAGAGAACCTCCGGCGGTGCCCGCGGGCCGACAGTGGCGAGCCGGTCTTCCGAGCCCAAGTCCTTGGCCTCGTTCCACACCTTCGCGGAGTCGTTCCAGAAGGGGTGGTTCTGGGTGGTGCTCAGGATGGCCGTGACCCCGGTCTTCGGGTCCAGGACCTTGACCTCGGCGAGCTCCTTGTCGAGGTTCTTGTGGGTGCCGACTACCTCCTTCGGCACCGTCTCGCCGGTCGCCGGATCGGTGGCGAGGACCTTGTCACCGACCTCGACATCCTTGATCGGCTTGGTCGTACCGTCCGCCATGACAACCGGCGTCTCCGGATCGAAGCTGTGCTTACAGCCACGCCCGACGATGTTCCTGGCCTCTTTTCCGAACCCGCTGGCGAATCCACTCGCTCGGCTGCCCGCACCGGCGCCGACGGCGCCGCGTACACCTGCGCCAGCGGCAGAGAAGACGCCCGCCGTCACCGCGCCCACGGCCCCGCCGATGATGGTGGTCTTCGCGAGGTCCCAACCGCGCTGACCGTCCATCCAGCCGGTGACCGCCGCTCCCACCGCACCGGCCAGTGCACCGCAGCCGACCGCGCCCACCCCGGTCCAGCCGATCGCGAGCCCACAGCCCACGCCGACAACCGTGCCGGCCACGGCACCGGCGATCTTGCTCTTGTTGCGGCAGTACCAACTTTCCTGGCACTTGTTGCGCTTTCGGATGTCGTCGAGGTGGTTGTCGTACCGCTTCTTCTGCTCGCCGGTCAGCTCGACGTTGGAGCTGACGCTGCCGTTGGGGTTGACGCAGGAGTAGGTGCCGGTTCCTCCACCACACTCCGGTCGCAGACCGGTGGGGTCGCTGAAGGAGACAGGGTTGTTGTTGGCGTACGCGTAACCCTGCATCTGCTGCGGGTCGGTCAGGTCCATCACCGGGTCGACGGAGATGAACCGGCCGATGACCGGGTCGTACTCCCGAGCGCCGATGTTCACCAGGCCCGTGGTGGAGTCCTGGTTGCCGTTGACGAAGCCCTTTTCGGACGGCCACTCCCCCAGGCCCGGCTGGGTGCCACGCGGCCCGCCGAACGGGGTCGAGCGCCGGTGGACCACGCCTCCGGCCTGGTCGACCGATGCCTGTCCGGTCCCGTTGTGATCCGCGGCGATGTACGACAAACCGTTTACCTTGCGGACGATGGTCCCGCCGCCGGGGAGCGGGTAGTAACGAGTGCCGTTGACGACCCTTGTCGTGTGATCGAGTCGCAGTTCCGTTCCGGGCAGGTACAGCGTGGTGGTGCCGGGCTCCTTACGGAGCATGCGTGAGCCGTCCACGTCGTAGACGAAGCTGGTGGTGACGCCCGCCTCGGTCACCGACGCGAGGTTGCCCTCCGCGTCCCAGGCCAGGGTTTGGTTGTCCGCCACCTCCGTACGCCGGGTGGTGTTGCCCGCGTCGTCGTACTCGTAGCTGTGGAGCCGGTCCCCGACGGAGGTCGTCTCCGTCATCCGGCTCAGGGTGTGCGGCTGCGGCTGACCCGGCTGCGGGTACTCGTAGGTCCGCTCGACCAGCGTCGAGCCGCCCGCCGGGTGCTGGGTCTCGGTCTTGCGGTTGCCGCCCGCGTCGAAGGTGTAGGAGTGGTGGTAGGGGGCGATCCCGCCGACACCGGTGGTCTGCGGCCCGCCGACGCAAGGCTCGGCCGCGGTGCTGGCCGACGTCCACGCCTCGGTCAGCCGACGCAGGTGGTCGTAGGTGAAGCACTGCGCGTCGCGGTTGCCGGTCGGGGTGTCCACGATCGACGTGACGTTGCCGGCCGGGTCGTAGCGGTAGCGGGCGTCGATGTCGACAACCGGGGCTCCGCTGCGGTCGAGCCGCTGCCGGGTCAACCGCTTGGAACCCTGTTCGCGCTCGTACGTCGACCAGACCCGGTTGGTCCCGAGCACTGCCTCGCTCTGGAGCACCTCGCCGGTTCCGGTGTAGTCGACCGCCGTCAGGTACGGCGCGTCGCCGGTCATCGCGACCGGGCGCTGCACGCCGTCGTAGGTGTAGGCGACGCTCTCGAACGGCAGACCACCGCCGTCGGACATGCCCATGACCTGGACGGTGCCGTCCCGGTTGTACTCCGCGCCGAAGGTGTAGATGCCGGCGAGTTCGGCTCCCGCCTGCTCCGGCACCTCGTAGAGGGTGGCGTGCGGGCGGTAGAACTCGTCGTAGCCGGTGGAGTAGGTGGTGTAGGCGGCTCCGTCGACGTAGCGCTTGGCGGCGAAGAGGGTGCCGACCAGTTCCTCGTCGTACTCCCACTGGCTCAACAGTTGCCCGCTGCCGGCCGACCCCTTGTAGGTTGCCTTCTTGCGGCCGATCGGGTCGTAGGTGTAGCTGATCGTCGCGTTCAGCGCGTTGGTCGAGCTGACCATCTGGCCCAGGTCGTCGTACGCGAACGTGGTGGTGCCGGCGTCCGGGTCGACGGAGCGAACCTTGCGGCCACGCTGGTCGTACTCGTACCCCCAGAGGTTGCCGGCCGGGTCCTTGACGGTCTTGAGCTGACCGGCCGGGGTGTAGGTGTACTCGGTCTTCTCGAAGTCCCCGGTTGGTGAGTCGCCCTTGTACTGGCGCAGCTCGGTGGTTTGTCCCAGGGCGTTGGTGATCGTGGTGCGCGGCGTTCCGCCCTCGGGCGGGTCGACGGAGGTCCAGTCACCGCCGTACGTCGTCGAGGTCCGCCACTTCTCCACCCCGGCGACCGCGAAGATCGTCTCGCGGACCCGGTCGGCGCCGTCGTAGACGTAGAGCGTCTGTCCGTCGACGTCGCCGTTGTCGACCGGAAGCACCTCGTCCGAGGGCACTCCGGCCGCCTGGTACGTGGCGTACGTCTTGGCGGTCTCGCCGGTTGGGGTGTAGAAGGTGTCCGAGACCAGGCGGGTGCCGTCGGGCCCCGGTGCCTGGATCTGCCTCGGCCGCAGCCACCCGTCGAAGAGCTGGTACTCGGCCTTGTAACTGAGATCGTTCTGCTGCGTCTCGGTCTTGACGGCCGTCGCCTTGTTGGCGGGGACGAGGTACGTGTACTTGATGCTCGGTTCGAGTCCGGGCACCCGGCTGGTGTCCGGCAGCCACACCTTGGTCAACCGGCCGAGCGGGTCGTACTCGGAGAGGGTCTTGAAGTCGTTCGGGTCGACCTGGCTGATCGGGCTGCCCCGTGCCGGTGCGAATTCGGTGACGGTCTCGTGTCCCAACGGATTGGTCTGCACCACCTTGGTGGTGAGGCCGTTGGTCTCGGTGTAGGCGGTCTTGGCGACCGAGCCCGCCGCGTCGGTCGTGGTCAGGGCGCGGCCGAAGGTGTCGAAGGTGGCCTCGGCTGCCCGGACGTAGGTCGGGGTGGTGCCGTCGTGACTCGCCAGTTGCTCGGTCCGGGTGGGGTTGCCCCTGGTGGGCGCGACGCCGAACGCCTTGCCGTCGTACCAGGTCCGGCTGTCGGTGAGCACCTGCGTCTTGCGGTTCGGGGTGGCGGAACACTTCACCGCCACCGTCTCGACCCGGGAGACCAGCGAGTAGAGGTACGCCGAGGAGCTGTCGGCGTACGTCGTACGGGTGCAGTCCTCGTCGCCGGTCTTCGAGACGTCGCCCTCGTCCTCGACCTGCGTGGTGCGTCCGAACGAGGTCTCGAAGACCGAGGAGGTCTTGGTCTCCCGCCAGGCGTTCGCGCCGGTGGAGGTGAGGCTGCGGGTCGAGGCGGTGTTGACGAAGTACGCCTTCTTGGTGCCCCAGCTGTGTGTTTCGGTGGCGGTGGTGTGGCGCCACGGCGTGCTGAGCGTCTTGCTGGTCTCGGTGGCGCCGTCGAAGGTCTTGCTTTCGTACTCGAAGCTGGAGAACTCCTCGTGGTCGGTGTGCACCGTGCCGGCCGAGTCGGTGACGGTGACGGTGCGGGTGCCGCCGTCCGGGTCCTTGTCGCCGTGCAGGCCCCGTAGGTAGCGATACTCGGTCTTGGTGGTCATCGTCTGACCGTCGCCGCCGGTTACCTGAACCCGCCCGTAGCCCCGCCAGTCGCTCCAGGTGAGGTACTCGTCGTCGCTGATTCCGTCCTTCTCCGCGTGCCGCCAGGCGGCGCCGTCGAGGTAGTCGTACCGGGTGACGGAGTCCGGGGAGTTGTTGGTCCGGTCGGTTTCGGTGACCTGGTGGACGACGTACTTGTGGAACCAGTCGGTGACCTTGGGGCCGCTGCCGAGGGGTTTCCACTTCACCGGGAAGCACCGGCGGGTGCTGTTGCCCTCGGTCGGTGTGTTTCCTGCCGCGCAGTCCCGGTCCTTGTAGGAGATGTCGATCTGGCCGGCGGTCTCGGTGTAGATCGTGGTCAGCCGGAACCTGATCAGCGGTGCGATGAAGTCGTCCGGACGGTCGATCCGGTTGGGCATCTGGAGACCGGCGAGTTCGACCGGCGGGGTGGCGGCGCTTCCGTTGACCAGACCGGTGTGGGTGATCTTGTGCAACCACAGGGTGCGGCTGCCGTCACCGTTGTCGGTCAACAGGTGGTCGAGCTTCCACCGGTCCACCGGGCTCCAACCGCTGGCACCCCGGATCTCGGTGGTGATCGTGGTGAGCCGCTTACGGGTCCAGAACGACGGAGCGACCTGGTCGATTTTGCACTTGGTGTTCGCCGCGCAGTTGCGGTCCCATGGCACGTCCGGCCAGTGCGACGCGGTGGAGTTGTTCAGGTCCTGGGGGTCGCAGTCGACGCCCGTCGTCGGCAGGCACCGTTCGGCGGTGTCGAACCGCACCCGGGCGGGCGCGTTGGTGTTGTACACCTGTCCGTCGCGCTGGCCGTAGTCGACGCGCTTGAGCCAACCCGCCCGGTGGTACTCGACCCCGTCGAGGTCGGCCCGGGCGCCACGGGCGTAGTGGTTGCTCTCCCGCTCGTAGAAGTAGGAGCTGACGTTACCGTGCCGGTCCTTGACGTAGTCGAGGCTCCATCGCCAGGCCTGCTTGCAGTGGGACTCGGCGAAGGTCTCCTTCTCGCAGGGCTCGTTGTCATCGTCGCCGAAGACCGGTACGGTCCACGCCGAGTCGGTCTCCTCCTTGTTCGACGACCAGCCCGGCAGGCGGTTCAGCCCGAACGTGTGCTCGGTGCCGTCGACCGTGGTGATCCGCCAGTGCTCGCCGTTGTCGTCGCCGTTCGTCGCACCGGTGAGCCATTCGACCTTCGAGCCGTCGTCGCTGCCGAGCCGCCAGGTGTTGCCTTCCTTGACCAGCTCGGTGGACTTGCCGTTGAGCATCACGGTGGCGTTCTCGTACGCCCAGCACAGGTCGCCGGAGAGTTCGTGGCCGTCCTCGGCACAGGGCTTGTAGCGCCGCTCGATGTACCCCGGCTCGTAGCTGAACCCCTCGCCGATCCACGAGCCCTGGTTGTTCGTGGTGGCCGTGCGACCGTCCACGGACTGCGAGGAGTAGGCGAGGCTGATGCCGGGACCGCCGCCGCTGGGCACCGGTGGCGTGGTCAGCGGGTACGACCACGAGTAGCCACCGGTGGAGGGGCTGACCGACCACTTCGCCGACGGGGCGAGCTTGGTCGCGCCGTAGTTTCCCTGTGAGCTGGCGTCGGCGGCGACCATGGCGTAAAGAGCGCCGGTGCTCGTGGCGGCCACGTCGGCGGAAAGGGTACGGCCCTCGCCGTTGTTGACCGTCGGCAGCGGCTGCGCCAGGCACCCGGCCGCGTGCGGCGTGGTCAGCGCGCACTCGGGGAGTTGAACCAGTCGCAGCCGGGCGCCGAAGTCACCGCCGAACATGCCGGCGACGCCCTCGTACCCGAGGCTGAGTCGTAACTGGCCGGCGCTGGGTTGACCATCGGTGCGGCCGACCCGGACCACCGGCCCGTCGACCGCCGCGGTCTGGGACGCCTTGCGGTCGAGCATCTCCACCTTGACCGTGCCCGGCGTCGAGGCAGCGACCGCCGACCGGTTGCCGGTGTCGGTTGAGGTCGGGGTGGACGGGGCGGACACGGCGACGGTGAGGCCGCCGGCCTTCCCGGTGGTGACCGCGTCGGACGATGCCGCGGCGGTCGAGCGGCCCGCGTCCGGCCTCGGAACGGCGAGTTCCGCCGATCCGGGTGCCGGCCAGACGACCGGGGCGGGCTTGGTGGCCGCCGCCGCGACGGCCGCGTTGGGCTTACGCGGCTCGACCGGCAGCGCGGGCCGCGCCGGCACAACCCGCGTGGGGTCGGTGACGGCGGGCCGGTTGCCGTCCTTGGGGGCGGCCGACGCGGGGGTGGTGGTCGCCTGGAGAAGGGTGACGCCCATCAGACCGGCCACCACCCAGGCACCGGGTCGTACGACTTGGCGATGGAACACGCTCGACACGGCCATGACTCGGGAGAACATCGGTTGCTCCAGGGGTCAGGGAGGGGCAAGGAGTTTGGGCAGGGGCCGTGGGGCCGCCGAGGATTCGGCGGCCCGACGACGGGGTGGTTCAGAGGCCCGGTTGTTCCTTGGTGGAGAGGTGGTTCAGAGGCTCGGTTGTTCCTTGGTGGAGAGGTTGATCCGCTGGATCAGCGTCTGGTCGGCGACTCCGTCGTAGATGCGGACGTCGTCGATCGCGCCGGAGAGGTTCTCCCGGTAGGCGTCATCGACGAAGGCTCGACCGAGTTGCAACCCACCGGTGGCCTGGAACGGGGTGATCAGGTCGATCGCGTCGATCACCTGGCCGTTGAGGTAGAGCAGGATCTCCCGGGTGTAGCCGTTGTAGACCACGGCCAGGTGATCGCCCTTACCGGTGGTCTTCGGTGCCACCCCGGTGTCGCGAACGGTCGGCTCGGTGGCCACCGCGTCGCCGTCCCGCACCGCCAGCTCCCACCGGCCCTCGGTGTTGCACCGGACGACCACCGCGCTGTTGTGCGTGCCCTTGAGCGACAGAGCCGTCATCGGAGCGCCGACACAACTGCTGTTCAGCCGGGCACGGGCGGCGATGGTGAAGCTTCCCGCCGTGTCGGCGTTGGCCGTGGTGCCGGCGTACGCGGTCGGCTGGCCGTTGAGTGCGAGGTGGCCGCCACCGAGCACCGCTGTCACCGGATGACGGAACAGGGACGTTCCGGTGCCGAGCGACAGGCCGATGCCGCCGGCGTACTCGGGGCTGACCCGGCCCGCTTCGGTGTTCAACTGCCAGTACGCGACCCGCCGGGGAGCGGTCTTGCGCAGCCCGGTGACCTCGGCGGACTGGATCAGTCGGTCGAAGACCGAGACGTCGGCCAACTCCCCGGCCCAGTGGTCGGTGTAGCCGCTCTTGGTGACCCGGCGGCCCAGTTGCAGCGAGCCCCGTGACTTGGTCACGGAGCCGCGCCTCGCGGTGACCGGGGCGGAGTCCCCGACCTGCAACGACATGGTCCGCTGGGTGCCGTCGTAGGACGCGGCCAGGTGCGTCCAGCCGGTGGTCGCACCGGGGACGGTCACCTTCCACTCGCCGAGGGAGACAACGTCGCTGACCGGGGTCCGGAACACCCACGAGCCGTTCTCGACGCCGAGGCTGAACCCGGTCTCACCCGTACCGTCCTGGCTGATCGCGACCTGCCGCCTGCTCGTGTCGGTGACCTTCACCCAGGCGGTCAGTGCGAAGCTCTGCGCGGTGTCGACCAGGACGTTGCCGGTGGTGGCGAGGTAGCCGTTCGGGGTGCCGTCGAGTCGGGCGGCCGTGTCGGAGGCGCCGCCGGGACCTGGCACCCCGAGCGTCACCCCGTCGCCGACCGTGGCGTCGTGCCCGCCGAACGCGTCGTCCACGCTGCGGTCACCCGCGACCTCGGAGAGCGACCACTGCGCGGTCGGCGGTCGCTTGCCCACCCGGAAGGTGCAGGAGGCGATGCTGCTGGACCGTCCGGCCCGGTCGACGGCCTGGACGTTGACCGATCGCGGTCCCTCCTTGTCCGGCAGCCACTGCACGGTGACCGGCCCGCCGGCGGTCGCCGGGCGTAGGACGTTGGTGGGTGACGGGTTGATGTTGAAGCCGTACCGGTACTCGACCACGTCGGTGGCGGCAGAGTCGAAGGTGAAGCTGCTGTAGACGCCGATGGAGCCACGCCACTCGTCGTCGGTCAGGCACTGGTGCGCCTCGGGGGTGCCGTTGTCCGCCGCGTCCAGCGGCAGGAACTGTGCCGAGTCGACGTCGGGAGCGCTGGGGCTGGTGCGGTCGTACACGAACTCGCACGGGTTGCGGGTGCCGTCGGAACTCCATGGGCCCCAGGTGGTGTTGTCGCTGGCCCGTACCTCCCAGGAGATCACGACGTTCTGGGGTATGTCGGTGGGGACGGTGTAGTCGAACCGTGAGCCGCTGGACTTGAGTCCGGTCGTGTAGCTGCGGGTTTGCAGGGTCCCCCCGGTCGGTGTCCAGGTGACCCGGAACTCACCCTTGATCGGCTCGGCGTGGGCGGATGAGTGGTCCGGGTCGCGGAGCACCGCGGAGAGCCGGGGCGGGGTGTCGACGTACGGCGGGGTGCCGGAGACGCAGAGGCCGCCCGGGGACTGGCTCAGGTCGGCCTGGTTCGGGATCAGCGGGGCGCGGTTGTAGTGGACCGACAGCAGGGCGTTGTCGCAGAAGCGCTTGCTGTGCTGGAAGTTGGTCTCGTTGGTGGCCTTCAGCCCCAGGGTTACCGAGCTCCACTTGTTGGTGGCGGCGAGTTGCACCGCCTCCTTGGCGTTCCAGGCCGCGTTCTGGTTGTTCGAGGTGCAACTCGACTGGACGCTGCTCGGAGATCTGGTCTCCAGCAGGTTCGCGCCGGAGTCCCAGTTGGTTCCGCCCGGTTGGTTGCCCCAGTTCGTCGACGCGCTGATGCCCTTCGGCATGAGGTAGAGCGACGCGGCGCGGGCGGTGGAGTTCCAGGCGTGCTGCATGGTGACCCGGAATTCCGCGCTGAGAATCGTTTTACCCGAGTACGGGGTGGAGATCGTGTAGAACAGCCGCTTGACCTTGGAGCTGTTGCAGGATTCCGGGCAGAGGCCGACCCGCTCGTGCCGCTTGCCGTCGAACTTCCAGTACTCCTCGCTCGGGTAGCCGCTGTCCACCATGGCCCAGGAGCTCTTGCTGGTGGACTGCCAGACCGGGTCGAGGTAGACGGGCCAGGTGGTGTTCGGGTCGGCGAGCATGGCGGCGTCCGGCGTGAGCGTGAGCGTCCCGTTGCCGAGACTGAGGTCGATCGGCGCCACCGTCGCGCTGTCGGACGGCCCCCAGGTGGGGTCGCGGTCGTCGGCGGGCTCGGCGCCGGCGGCCCTGGCGTCCTGCGGTTCGCCGCTGTCCCACATCAGCGGGGCGTCCGCCTCGAAGACCGGGTTGCTGGTGGCCGGGTCGAGCGCGGAGACGCCGCCGTCCTCGGTCTCCTGGATGGTGAGGCCGGTGGCTGAGACACCGAGCTCCAACTCCTGCAACTCCGGCAGATTCGCGGCTTCGGGGGTCTTCAGGACGATGACGTGCGAGAAGCCCTCGATCGTCGCGTTGACCACCAGGTCGACGTCCGGGAAGACCTCCGGGTAGATGGCCTGGTCGCCGTTGAGCACCGGCGTCGGCAAGGGATAGGGCCACTGTAGGGCCATGCTCCGGTCGTCACGGTCCATCGCGGCCAACGCGCTGGTACCGCCGCCGGAGAACCGTACGTCGATCAGCGCGGCGGTCGGAGCGATGGTGCCGTCGGTCCGAGGTACCAGGGTCGCGTCGGCCGGTGCCCAGGTGTCGCCCTGGAGGACCCGTACCGGTCGGGCGTGGTCGTTGGCCACCAGGGTGCCGTCCGGCTGGGCGAAGACGTCACGGTACTCGCTGCGGTACGCCAGCACCTCCACCGGCTGGTTCAGCGACGCCGCCGCCACCAACGCCTCCGCTTCGGTCTCCCGGACCGGCGCCTCCTCGACCACGGCTACCTGGGCGGCGGCCGGCGCCGGCCGCTCCGCCGACACGTACGCCATGGTGGACACGAGGCCGGCGAGTCCGACCACGAGGCCGAGTGTGAAGAGCCGGCCCCTCCTCCGTACGTCAACAGTCACTGTGCGCTCCTCCCCCGTCGAGCTGCGCATCGTCATCTTCTTCATCAGGTGATCGCCGCGCCGAGCGCGACCGCGTCGGCGGGAAGACCGCCCACGCCGGGTCGCCACTGCGCGACCGGTGCGGTGTTGCCGGCAGCCAGGTCGGACCAGGCCAGTGCGTGGACGGAGTCGTCCCCGTACGGGCTGGCCAGGTAGAGGTGCTGCTTTGTCGCGCCGAGGGCCAGACCGAACAGTTCCTGCTCGGTCGCACCACCCGGCAGGCTGTTCGCGCCACGACGGAGCAGGACGGAACTGGTGATCGGGTTGGCGGCGGCGCCGAAGACGTACACCGTGCCGGCGTCGGTCGTACCGTCGAGGTCCTGGCCGGGTGCCGCGACGGCGACCAGCAGTGTCGCCGGGGTGGCGACCTCACCGGGCGCGGTGTTGACGACGACCACCCGCTCGCCGAAGTAGTCGCCGTCCTCGGCGACGCCGGGCAGCCCTTCCAAGCCCTGCTGGACCCCGTTGACGCCGTTGGCCGCGGTCGGGGTCAGGTGGTAGCGGTGGACCTTGCCCGCGTCGGCCTGCCCTCCGGCGTGGTCACCCGGTGCGCCGACCACCATGAACGAGTCGGGTTGCCCGGCCGGCGCGCCGGTGGGCCGGTAGCTGGCCATCGACACCGACTTGCCGAACTGGGCGTTGGGCGAGCCCACGCCGCCGGTCTGGTCCTTGACCCACTTCGGGCGACCGGAGACCAGCTCGTGGGTGTAGATGGTGACCGCGCCGGCGAACACCGCCCCGTTCGCGGTTGTCTCGCCGGGGTGACCGGCCGCCAGGTGGTTCGTGGACCCGGTGACCGAGTAGCCGAACCGGTCGTCGGTCTCGTTGCTGTCGGTGGAGCCGGTCACCGCCTGGTCGAGGACGACGTTGACGGTGCCGCGCAGGTAGTGGACCAGACCGGCGTCCACGGCGGTGCCGAGGTCCTCACCGGGCACGCCGATCAGCAGGTACGGCTCCCCGCTGGCGGTACGACCACCGGCGATCGAGTAGCCGAACCAGTCCTCCGCCTCGAGCGCGTCGGGGGTGGCCCCCACGTCCTGGTGGTAGTTCAGCGATGCGGGACCCGCGGCCAGCCCGGTCGGGGTGCCCAGCAGCACGTACACCACGCCGACGTCGGCCAGGCCGTTGAGGTCCTCGTAGGGCACACCGACCGCGAGATCCGTGCAGCCGTCGTTGTTCGCGTCGTAACTGGAGATCGACGTACCGAAGCCGTCACCCGCCTCGGCCCCACCGGAGACCTGGGAGTTGTTCTCGTGCAGGGTCTGCACGGTGCCGGTGCCGCCGTAGCTGACGTGGACCCGACCGGCCCGGGCCTGCCCGTCGACCGTGGCCTCCGGATCGGCGATGGCGACGTCGGAGACCCCGTCGCCGTTGAAGTCGCTGTCCGTGCCGGCCGTGCAGCCGGCGACCGGGGGCGCGGTGACGTACACGACCATCTCGCAGAAGGACGACCAGATGTCACTGCCGGCGACGCCGTCGGCCGCCTTGACCCGCCATCGGTACGTCCCGCCGTCGACAAAGGCCCCCGCCGGTACGGTCACCGCGGCGGTGGCCCCCGACGCGACACCGGTGAGGGTGGTGGTGCCGATCGGCGCGCTCGCGCTCAGCGCCCACCACTCGAAGCTCACCGACATGGCGGTGGCGTCGCCGTCGGAGACGGTGGCCCGCAACTGCGGGGTGAGCGAGTTGACCAGGGGACGGCCGGCGCCGGTCGTACAGGTGGATGCCGGCACGGTGGCGCGGGCGGTGACGGTCGGCCACGAGTTGTAGGTGATGGACGCCTTCGGGTCCTCCGCCGCGCTGCCACCCTCGCGGGACCGGAACTGCTTGAAGCCGGTCCTGGAGGTCTCGTCGGTGGCCCGGATGCCCATGCCCGCCCGGGTCTTGCTCTCGTCGGCGGCCCGTTGGAAGAAGCTCTTGCCGTTGATCGTCGCCCAGCCGTCCGCACAGTCGGTCGACCCGTACGTGGCCGTCGAGGTCGCCTCCTTGTGGTTCCAGGCCGGTTGGCTGCCGAACCGGGTGCTGTACGTGGAGGTGCCGGTCGACCAGATCTCCCAGGAGGTCGCGGTGCAGGTGTCCGACCAGAAGTTCCACAGCGACACCGTCGCCGCGGTGATCTGCTTGCCGACCAGCACCGTGGTGTCCCAGGTGATGAACGACCTGGCCAGGGTCATCGGCGTGGTCGCCAGCAGACCGATCTGCAGGTCCGGCTCCTGGTTCTGGTCGGTGTTCACCTGCTCCCGCACGTAGGTGTCGAACGTCGTGGTCAACGGGTTGACCGTCGGGTCGATCGTCACCGGGAAGACGGTGGAGTCGCTGCGGAGCCAGGCGGGATCGGGAAGCAGGGTCAGCTCCACGCCGTCGGCCCGGTTCACCAGTTCCGTCCGTACCGGCTCGCGGGTCTGCGGCTCACCGATGACGGTCCTCTTCGCGTCCCACATCAGGGGCGCCGGGATCCGGGCGGTCTCCCGACCGGCCCGGTCGGTCAGGGTGACCGCACCGTCCGGTTCGCGCTCGGCCGTCGCGACCCCCGGTCCGGTGAACGGGAAGCGCACCTTCTCCACCTGCGCGACCGCGTCGCGCTGCTTGACCACCAGGAACTGCTCGAAGCCGGAGCGGGTCGCCTCCACCACGAGGTCCACTCCGGGCAGTGCCTCGACGTAGGTGGCCCGGTGGCCGTCGAGCTTCGGGGTGGGCAGGGCGCCGGCCCAGCCCATCGCGACCCGCTGGTCACCGACGCCGACCGCGGCGAGTTCGTGGTCGCCCGCGCCGCGTGCCCCGGAGATCCGGAGCCCGTTGGGGTGTGCCACCGGCTCGACCGCACCGTCGGCCGCGGTCCGCAGCGTCAGGTCGACCGAGACCCAGTCCGCACCGCGCCGGAATCGCTGCACACCCGCGGCGATGTCGACCCGGACCTGCCCGTCGGGCAGTGCCCAGACCTCCGTCGTCTCCGACGTGAGGCTCTTGACCTGCACCGACTTGCCGGTCTCGCGCGCCTTGCGCAACGAGACCGCCTCGTCGGAGCGGTTTTCCACGCCGCCGGTCACACCGTCCGGACCAGCGGCGAGATAGGTGACCGGCTCGCCCGTCACGGCGAGTGTCCCCACCACCGTGAGCGCGGCCATGCCGGCGATCAGACCTGTACGGACAATGGCAGCCCAGGATTCAGCCACGCGCCCCTCCCCCGTGTCGCTACGTGACGTCGATCAAACCCTATGGATTCTGTACGCAGGGCACAAGAGTCATCACGTGGCGTACGACGGGTTGTCGACCCCCCGTGGGTCGGCAGCCCGTCGCCGGTGAGCCCCCCGTTCCCCCGGCCCCGCTCGTCGCGAGCACGGCCGTACGGGCAATCGCTTGCCCGTACCCATCCTGACCCAGTCACCAACGTTCATGGGACGGTCGATCAATGCCTCTTGCGGCAAATCAATAGGCTTTCCTCTATGACGCACGATGGCGCCGCGCAGCGACCGCCCCGCCGGGCCCGCCCCGCGCTCCGTGAGCCGAGCGGACACCAGCTACGACTGTTCCTGGTGCTGGCCGAGGAACTGCACTTCGGCCGCGCGGCCCGACGCCTGTTCGTGACCCAGCCGACGCTCAGTCAGCAGATCCGCGCACTCGAGGAACGACTCGGGGTCGACCTGTTGGAGCGGTCCTCGCGCCGGGTCGACCTCACCCCCGCGGGTCAGGCCCTGGTGCCCGAGGCACGCGAGCTCCTGACCGCCATGAACCGGGTGCGGGAACTCGCCGCGTCCTTCGCCCGGCAGGCCAACGGCCACCTGAGGATCGGCGCCATCGGCGGTGAGGCGGCCATGCCCTACACCGTGGCCATTCTCGCCGAACTCGCCGCCCAGGAGTCCGGGGTCACCGTCGAGATCCGCGCGGTCGGCTTCGCCGACCAGGTCGAAGCCCTCACCCGTGGGGAGCTCGACGACGCCTTCCTGCGTCCACCGCTGCCGCCCGTACTGCGCAGCATTCACCTGGCGACGGAGCCGAGCGTCGCCTGTCTGCCCGTCGACGACCCGCTGGTGCGGCAGGCACCACTCACCCTGGCCCAGCTTCGCGACCACCTGGTGGTGGACGTACCGCCACAGGCCCGCGCCTGGTGGGACCACTGGACGGTCAACCCCCGACCGGACGGCCGACCGGTGCGGTTCGGGCCACCGGTCGCGGACATCGAGGCGATGCTGCTGGCCGTCGCCCGTGGGCAGGCCATCGCGTTCCTGCCCGCCGCTGCCGGCCAGCTCTACCCCCGCCCCGGCATCGCGTACGTCGGCGTCACCGACCTGCCGGTGTGCACGGCCGCCCTGGCCTGGCTGCCCGACCGCCGCGACCAGCCCGCGCTCGCCGCCCTGATCCGGGCGGCGCGTACCGTCACCGGGCGCGGCGACGCCACCCGCCGGTACGTTCCCACGGCGAGCGGGTGACGATCCACCGGCAGACGTGGCAGTGCGCCGGGTGGAGACGGCGACGCGTGGCCGCCGTCTCCACCGTGGACCTACCGGAAGTCGGCCGCGTGGTCGGCGGCCCACCGGGCAAACGTACGACCGGGTCGGCCGGTCAGCCGGGGTACGACAGCCGCCCACTCCTCGTTGCGCGGAGCGGGACAACGGACCGATTCGGCCCAGATCGCGAACATCCAGTCGACGAAGTTCTCCGGATAGCCGTCCCGGAGCCACATATGTGCCAATGAATGCGTTATGGCGGCGTCGCCCGGGAGTTCCGACTAGGTGTGCACCATGCAGCGCGGGTTGGTTTCGAGCGCGGAAAAGAAGGTGGGGACACTGTGCCAGCCGATCGCGAACGAGCCGAGCGTCGGCGACCACGCCCCGTAGGCCCGACTCGCGTTGCGGACCCGCTGCGTGATGGCCGCGTCGGTGGGCAGATCCCACGATTCGCTGACCTGGTCGAGCCGGGCATCTGACCAGTACGGCGGCAGGATGTACTGCCTGAGGTCACCGAACCGGCCCGGGTTCCCGTCGTGGAGCGCGCGGGCGGCGCGACCGGCCGCGACATGGTCGGGGTGGTTGTCGACGACGTGCGAGTGGGTCTTGAGCCGCACCGGGCCACCGGGCGCGATCTGGTCGGCACAGGCGACGATCGCCGCCTGTGCCTGGGCCTGGGTGATCTCGCCGTCCAACAAGCCCGCCTCGTGCAGGGTGAGCGTGCCGGTAGTGCCGGCCGCCAGGCAACGTACGGCGACTGTGCCCTCGGCGATCCGCGCGGCCCCGAACTCGTCCGGACCGAGGGGTTGGTAGCCCTCGTCGGCCGGCACGTGGGCGACCCCCCACCAACTCGACAGCGTGGTGCCGTTGATGTGGTGACGAGCACCGGAGGCGGTGCCCCGGGACAGCCACAGCACGTGCACGTCCTGAGCCAACGCCAGATGCTCGGCGATCGCGACTCCCATGGCCAGGAGTTCGTCGTCCGGATGCGCCACCGCGAACAGAGCCGGAGGCAACGCCGCGGTCCGTGCCGGGGCGCCGAACAGGCCGCTCGCGGCCATGCCGGCCACACCGGCAATGACCTGCCGTCGGGGAAGTTCAGTCATCGCGAACCCATCTGTGCGCAGGGGTAGGGAGTGGACCGTCGGAGTTCCGGACGGACGGTCGGTACGGGTGCTCCGAGCTCAGCGCCTCACCGAGCTCAGCGCCTCACCGAGGTCAACGCTTCAGCCAGCGGTCCAACCAGGCGTACGCGTGGTCCTGCATCTCGGGCGTGAACACGTGCCCCACCCCGGGCCAGATCGTGGTGCGAAGCCGGTTGTCGGCGCGCTGTGCGTGCCAGACCGCGCGCATCTTCGCATACGCCCCGGTGGTGCCGGCGGCGGTGAACAGCGGATCACTTTCGCCGTTGAGGAAGAACGCCGGCCGGGGCGCGGCGATGCTCGCCACGTCCGGGATGTCGAGGTGGTCGTAGAGGCCCGGGTGCAGCATGTGGTACGCGGACTGCCCGCGCAGGGTGTTGTTGCCGACCACCATCATCTCCTTGAGGGTGGTCATCCAGCAGACCGAGACCAGGGCCGACACGTGCGGCGAGAGGGCGGCGGTCTGCCAGGCCCGGTAGCCACCCATGGAGAAGCCGAGCGTGGCGATCCGCCCACGGTCGACCTCCGGCAGGCTGTGCAGCAGTGCCGCCGCCCGGACGTCCTCGCGGGCCATCAGGCCCGCCAGGGACGAGCCGAGGTGGAAAAGGTTGCTGGCCAGTGCCTGCTGCGCGTCGTAGGTGAGACCGGACCGGTCGCCCCAGCCGAACGCGTCGACGGCGAGCACCAGGTAACCCCGGCTGGCCAGCTCGTCGCCGACGAACCGGCCGCCGAAGTACCGGGCCGACCAGTCCCGCGCGGAGGCGAGGCGGGTGTCGTCGTACCACGGCCGGACCAGTTTCTCCTTGCCGATGTCGAACTTCGACCCGTGGTCGTGCAGCAGGAGTACGGCGGGGAACGGGCCGGGCCCGTCGGGCACGAGCATGCTCGCCCGGACCCGACTGTGGCGGGTCACGTTGAACAGCAGCCTGCGCTGGCGATATCCGTCGGCGGGTCGCTCGTCGACGATCTCGGGCCGGAACGGGGTGTGGTCCGGTGCCTGCCGTAGCAGTTCCTCCACCTTCGCCGCCGCCGCCCGCTGCCAGGTGCGGAAATCGCGAATCCGGGAGTTCTCCCAGGCGAGGGGGTAGCGCAGTTCGGCTTTGAGCCGCTCGAAGAAGACCGGGAGGTTGCCCTCGACAACGGCGGGTGACTCGACCGGTGGCACCGGAACGGTGACCGGGGCCGGGTGTGGTGCCGGCGATGCCTCGACCGGCGCGGCGGGCAGTGGCGCCTGCGCCAGGGCCACTACGGGCAACGACGCCAACGTACGCCTCTTCATCGACACACCTCTCTGCGAAGTGTCGTCATGCTAGGCGCCCACGATCGGCCCGGTCAACCATGAAGTCCCTGGGACAAGCCCTTTCCTTGATGGACTACCGGGCGACCACGAGCAGGGTCGGCGCCGCAGGGTCGGCGTACCGGCGTACGCACTGTTGTCGACGGCCGGTCGCCGTACCGGTCACCTCGTGGCGTCCGGGTGGCCGGGCATCGTGGAGCCGCCACCGCTGCCGCCCGAACTGCCGCCGGCGACACCCGAACCGTCGTCCTCGGTGACCTCGTCCGGCTTGATCTCGTCGGGCCAGGCGCCGTCCTCCGGCACGGGGCGGGTCTCCTGGTAGTCGACCGGCACAGCGTCCCGCTCGGCGTCCTCCGGCCGCTGCCCCGCTCCGGTGTCGCCCATGGTGCCCTCCCGCTCCCACGCCGCCGGTACCCCCGGTGGCGGCTCCGCCTCGACCACGGGGGCTACCCGCTGCGGCGCCGGCCAAACCGACTCCCGCCGAACCGGTGCCAGCGCGGTGCCCACCGCCGGCACCTAAACCCGAAGGAAGGGCCCCTTGTTAACGCATAGCGTTAACAAGGGGCCCTTCCTTCGCCAACGGCGCGTCGCCGGTCCGCCGGTCAGTTCGGCGACGGGGCGTGGTCCCGCTTGCGGCGTTGCATCGCCTTCTCCAGCAGCGCGATCAGGACCTGCTTGCCGGATTCCTTGCGGCGGGCGTCGCAGAGCATCACCGGTACGTCCGGGTCGAGGTTGAGTGCGAGCTTGACCTCGTCGAGCCGGTACTGACGGGCGCCTTCGAAGCAGTTCACCGCCACGATGAACGGTGTGCCCTGCCGCTCGAAGTAGTCGATCGCCGGGAAGCAGTCGGCCAGCCGTCGGGTGTCGGCGAGTACGACCGCGCCGAGCGCGCCGAGCGTCAGCTCGTCCCAGACGAACCAGAACCGGTCCTGCCCGGGGGTGCCGAAGAGATAGAGCACCAGATCGTCGCTGATGGTGATCCGACCGAAGTCCATCGCCACGGTGGTGGTGTTCTTCGCCTCGACGCCGGAGAGGTCGTCGATTCCGATGCCCTGCTCGGAGAGGACCTCCTCGGTACGCAGCGGTTGGCTCTCGCTGACCGCGCCGACCATGGTGGTCTTGCCCACCCCGAAGCCGCCGGCGATCAGGATCTTGATGGCGGTCGGCAGCGGAAGACCGCCGGCCGGGGCGTCAGAGTGCTCGTAGTCCATTGATCACTGCCTCGAATACGCTTTCATCGGGTGGGGCGGTCGCCGGCCGGGGTTCCCGCACCTCGACGAGGTGCCGCTCGAGCAGGTCGCCGAGCAGGACGCGGATGGTTCCCAGGGGCAGATTCAGGTGCGCCGCGACCTCGGCAACCGAGAGTGCCCGCTGACAGAGGCCGACGATGGCGACATGTTCGGGTCCGACACCGACCTCCGGTGAGGCGCTGGCCCTGGTGGCCAGCACCAGGGAGATCAGGTCGAACCTGCCTCGGACCGGTTTGGTCCGTCCGCGGGTCATCGCGTACGGACGGACCACCGGCCCCGCGTGGTCGTCAACCCACTGGTCCTCCGTGGATGCTGCCTCGGGGGCGGTCATGGTGTGTCACTTCTCCTCAGCGGACAGTGACGCCGGCCCGGTCTCCCGCGCCGGAGAGGCGAGAAACTTCCCGGCCCGGGTCACGAGCATCGCCATCTCGTACGCGATCAGTCCGATGTCGGCGTCCTCCTCGGCGAGTACGGCCAGACACGCGCCCCGGCCCGCGGCGGTGACGAACAGGAACTGTGACTGCATCTCGATGATGGTCTGCTGCACCGTACCGCCGCCGAACCGTCTGCCGGCGCCCCTGGCGAGACTCTGGATTCCCGACGCCATCGCCGCCAGGTGCTCTCCGTCGTCGCGGCCCAGTCCCTTCGAGGAGGCCACGAGCAGGCCGTCCACGGAGAGGACGATGGCATGCTCAGCCTCCTTCACCCGGCCGACCAGGTCATCCAACAACCAGGTCAGGTCGGCGCTCGACGCTGTCTTTTGCACCACTTGTTGTCCTCTGTTCTCGGTCGGCGCCGGGGCGCCGAGTCGATGTCCTGGTTCGGTCACGTACGCGGCTGGTCGGGCGCGTCGTCCTCGCCGTCAGTTGCCGCCGGGCGTGTCTGCCCCTCCGCGTCGAGCAGCCGGGCGGCGTCGGAACGGC
Organism: Micromonospora sp. NPDC050397; assembly: GCF_044901685.1. Taxonomy (NCBI): domain Bacteria; kingdom Bacillati; phylum Actinomycetota; class Actinomycetes; order Micromonosporales; family Micromonosporaceae; genus Micromonospora; species Micromonospora sp. NPDC050397. The sequence continues at coordinate 309,482 of NZ_JBJDPS010000001.1, read as the reverse complement.
CACGCCTGGTGCCGGACTGGTACGAGCTCATCATCGAGCGGATTCGCTCCGGCGGCCGAGGCGCCTCGTCGCCGGCCTCGGTCGCCGTGTTCTCCTGCTGCAACGGCTGGGCCAGGTTCGCCTGCCGGACCCGCAGTGGCAGCCCGGACGGGGTCTGACCGGCCTGGTCCGCCACCGGCTCCACCGGGGCCTCGGTTGGCGTGGTGTCGACGACCGGGAGCGCGGGGACGGCGGCGACCGGGGTCGCCGGTGGCAGGTTGGACGGCGGCAGGATCGACCGGGAGCGCTGCTGCGGGATGAGGCTCTCCCCCCGCCGGGTGGTCAGCGGTGACGGCGCCGGCCGGGCCGGCAACGGCGGCATGTCGGTCTGGTCGGCCACCGCCACCGACCCCGGGGCCTGGGGCGCGGGCGCCTGTTCCGGTACGCCGGTCGCGCTCGCCGGGCCGCTCCGTCGCTCCGTCGCCGCCTCGTCGGCCGAGGGTCGCCGGGCCGGCGCGTCGGGTCGGCCCGGCTCGGTGCTGTTCTCGGTGACCAGGACCAGCGGGATGAGCACCACGGCGGTCGTGCCGCCGTACGGCGACTCCTTGAGCTGTGCCCGTACGCCGTGCCGTTCGGTGAGCCGGTTGACCACGTACAGTCCGAGCCGGGTGGCGTTGGCGAGGTTGAACTCCTGCTGGCTGACGATCTGCCGGTTCGCCTCGGCGAGTTCCTCCTCGCTCATGCCCAGGCCACGGTCCTCGATCTCGATGACGAAGCCGCTGCCCACCATCTGCCCCCGGACCTCGACCGTGGTGTGCGGGGGCGAGAAGGACAGGGCGTTCTCGATCAGCTCGGCGAGCAGGTGGATCACGTCACCGACGGCCCGGCCGGCGAGCCCCACCGGCCCGATCGGGAGCACGGTGACCCGGGCGTAGTCCTCGACCTCGGCCACCGCGCCGCGTACCACGTCGACCATCGGTACGTTGCGGCGCCAGGCGCGACCCGGACGGGACCCGGACAGGACGATGAGGTTCTCGGCGTTGCGGCGCATCCGGGTGGCCAGGTGGTCGACCCGGAACAGGTCCTCCAGCTCCTCGGCGTCGTTCTCCCGCCGCTCCATCGCGTCGAGCAGGGTGAGCTGGCGGTGGACCAGGGCCTGGGTACGTCGGGCCAGGCTGAGGAAGACGTCCCGTACGCTGCGCCGCAGTTCGGCCTGCTCGACAGCGGTACGGATCGCGGTCTCCTGCACCGCGTTGAACGCCTGGCCCACCTGGCCGATCTCGTCGTTGCCGAAGTCCAGCGGTGGTGCCTCGGCGGAGACGTCCACCTCCTCGCCCCGGCCGAGCCGCTCGACGACGCTGGGCAGCCGCTCGTTGGCGAGTTGGCGGGCCGCCTCGCGCAGCCGTTCGAGCTGGGCGACCAGGGCGCGGGCCGTGGTCACCGAGACGATGATCGAGGCGATGACCGCGAACGCCCCGAGGACGGCGGCGAGCAGGATCCGGACCATGACCAGGATGGCGCCCGGTGTGCTGCGCTCGACGATGCCGTCGCCGCCGGTGATCACCACGTCGTGGAGCTGCGCCAACGCGGGCTCGACCGCGCCCTGCCACTCGTCGGCCCTGACCGGCGGAACCGTACCGGTCCGGGTGCCGAGGATCAGCCGGTCCTCGGCGGCGTGCAGCCGGGTGAACGCGTCGCCGTCGAGCATCGCGTGATACCGGGCCTGGTCCTGCCGCTCCAGGTCGCCGACCGTCTTGTCACCCATGAACCGCTGCGCGCCGACGAGTTTGGCGAAGGCCGCGTACTCCGCCGGGGTGATCCTTCCCGCCGCGAGGATGCCGGCGACCAACGCGTCCTCTTGGGAGATCAGCTCGTACTGGCGGTTGAGGTCGATCAGCGCGGCGGCCTGGGTGGCGATCGTCTCGTCGTCCAGGCTGCCCAGCGCGTCGTAGACGTGGAAGATGCTGTCCACCACGTCGGTGTAGGCGGCCGCCGCCCCGGCCCGGTCGATGGAGCGGTCGTCGACCTGGGTCCGGAGGGTCTCCAACTGGTCGAGCTGGGCCACCGTGGTGGCGATCCGGTCCTGCAGCACCGACGTGCCGGCGAGGTCGGCCTGCCAGTCCCGGGCGGAGCGGCGGAACTCGCCCGCCCGGTCCCGGGACGCGGCCCGCGCGGCTTCCAACTCCTCGCGGGAGGACTTGGTCGAGCCGAGGTACGTCAGCGAGAGCCGGCGTTCCGTCTGGAGCCCTTGCAACAGCGGCTCGCTCGGCTCGTAGACATGGGTGTTCAGCGCCTGGGCGAAGAGGAGGTTCGTCCCCTCGCGCAACGTCACCCACGCGGCGAACACCCACAGGGCCGCGAGTGACACCAGGAGTGCGACCACTTTGGTACGCAGATTCGCGCTACTTCCGCGCGGAGTGCGGGGAGCCATGACACCGTCCCAGGCCGGGTTGTGGTTTCTCTTCACCAGTTAGCGATACGGCGTGCCGGATACGCTGACTGGGCTGTCCGGGAGTGCGCGGACACGCTAGCAGTTTCGGACAAGTCACCTCAAGCCCACACAATGAGATTGCATGGGCTCAGAACGACACCGCAGATGCCTCCAGGTCGGCTCTACTGGCAGCGAGGTGGATCGCACCCAACCTGAACGACTCTACAATGGACGACGGAACGTACAGTTCTTTGCCGTGCCACAGAGCGGGATGCGACGGCCGCTCGGCTGTCTGCCGCAGGTACACGTAGCCGCCGAGGACGGCGTCGTTCAGTGCGCCTTCGAGCGGGCGGCCAATTCCCAAAAGGACATGGAGCGCGTACGCGGTCTCCTCCACCGTTCCCGACCACCGGCCCCACGAACCGTCCGACCGCTGGCTGCCGAGCACCCAGTCGACCGCCCGGTCGACCGCTCCGGCGGCCACCGGCCCGCGACCGTACTCGTGCAGGGCCAACACCACGCAGGCGGTCGCGTAGTACGGCGAGGCGTGCCAACGGTCCTGCCACGCCCCGTCGGCGCGCTGCTGCTCCGCGAGCCACCGCGACAACCGACCCAGGACCCGCCGGTAGCGCGGACCCGCGCCGGGTCGGACCGCCAGGTGCTGACCGAAGGCGTCGAGGACGTGCGCGTTTGTCGTGACCGAGGCACCGTCCTCACCCGGCCAGGTGACAAAGTGGCCACCGGTGTCGTAACCCCAGAGGACCGCCGGGTCGGTCGGCGTACCGAGATGCCCGAGCGCGTACAGCACGACGGCGGTGGTGTCGGCGTCGGTCGGCAACCCCGGCCCGGTGGCCGCGCCCGTCGGCCCGAGCGCCCGGACCAGACTCTCGGCCAGGTCGCCGTGCGCGGTGAACGGCACCCCCGCGCGGGCCAGTTCGCTCACCACCCAGGACCGCTCGAAGACGGTGATCGGGACCGGGCAGGGCACCGGACCACCGTCGCGCGACGCCAGCGCCGCCAGGTGACGGCACGCCTCCACGGTGCCCTCCGCCGCCCCGGCGGCGCCGATCCACGCCGCGGTGGCCGCCGGTGACGCCCCCACCGTGCCGAGCCGCCCCGGACCGACCGCCGACGACAGCCCGGCCGAGGGCCCGACCACCTCGAACGAGTGCGCCAGCTTCGCGGGCACCGTGGCACCGGAACTGATCAGACGCCGGACCGCGCGCAGCCGCTCGGTGGTCATACCCGACGGCAGCCCGAGCCGCGCGTCCGGCCGCCAGCCGGACGGGGCCGAAGACAGGCACCCCAGCCGTACGTTGATCGCCTCGACCAGTGCCGGCACGATCAGGTCGACCGCCGGTGTGTCCGGCAGGACCAGCGTCGTGTCCCCGAGCCAACCCGCGAGCGCGACCAGCCCACGCCCCGCCGCCACGGAGAGCTCCGCCGCGCCGACCGGGTACGGCCCACCGCGCTCCAGTACGGTCAGCAACGCCTCCACCGCGCTCAACGTGGGCACGACGGCGTAACCGCCCGGCGGGCCCCAGCCGCCGTCCGGGCGCTGCGCCGCCAGGACGAACCGCAGGCGCCGCCCGTGCCCGTCCAGCCACGGCGCGAGGGTGACCAACCGGGCCGTCTCGTAGACCGACGGCTCGACCCGACCCCACGGCTGGCGGACCAGACCGGCGAGCAGGTGCTCCACGTCCGCCAGCACGTTGCCCGGGTCCCACGCCGGCCCGCACCGGACGGACGTCTTCACAGCTCGCCCCAGAAATCGACGCCGCTGTCGTAGAAACGGGTGACGTACCCGAGCTGACGGGCCAGGTAGGACGCCTGGTCCGGGCAGGCGGCCCGCAGCGGCGCGAGCAGTCGCACGCACCCGTCGACCAGGTCGCCGACCCGCCTGGTCACCTCGGCCCGGTCGACCCCGAGCATCAGGACGTTCAGGTCGCCGGGGCCCCAGGCGACGTCACGGTCGTAGGTGGCGAGGTCGTTCACCAGTCGCAGCACCCGCTGCACCTGCCCACCGACCGCCCGCAGCTCGTCGAGCCGGTCCAGGCAGTCCGGTCCACCGGTACGCAACCAGTGGCAGAGGTTGACCCAGGCGAGCCCGGTGTTGTCGGCGCAGTCGAGATAGGTTTCCAGGTCGGGCAGCACCGCCCCGGCACCGGTTGCCCGGCCCGACTTCCAGTCCCACTCCCGGGCCATCGCGACCAGCGTGCGGCGCAGTTCCTCGCGCCACAGCGACCGGTACCCCGCGTACGCCGCCGACGAGGTGGCGAGTTCGTCGCGGATCTCGGCCAGGAAACCGGCCAGCGGCAACCCCGGATCGGGTACGTCCCCGTCCGCCACCGCGAGGCAACCCGCCACGATCTCGTCGACCCGCTCGACGGCGGTCGCCACCGTGTCGACCTGCCAGTCGAGCGCGAAGACCCAGAGCGCCGCCCGGTTGGCCACCCGTATCTCGGCCGAGGTCGCCCCGGTGGCGTTGCAGGCGGTGGCGTACGCGACCCCACCGATCAGGGCGGCGTCGAACGGCGCCGGGGCGAACAGGTCCGGATGGGCCCGCACCCGGCCCGCCAGGTCACGCTGCCCCGCCACGGTCAGCGCACCGACGGCGGCGAGTTCACCACCGAGCCGGATGTGGTACCGCGCGCCCTCCACCGGCGCCCCGACGGTCACGACGCCGCCTGCCGCACCCGACGCAGCACCAGCTTCGCCTCGGTCGCCGGGCGCAGGGAGGCGCCCATCCGGGGGGTGAAGTCCACCGGCCCGACCAGCTCGGGCCGGAACCGGTTCAGCAGCGTGGCGATGACCAGCGGGGCCTCGACCGCGAACAGGTACTGCCCCAGGCACCGGTGCGGGCCCCCGCCGAACGGGAAGTAGCTGTAGTGCGGCTCGGGCTTCGGCCCGGCCGGGTCGAACCGACCCGGGTCGAAATCGTCCGGCCGCGACCAGTACGCCGCCATCCGCTGGGTGACGTACGGGCTGACCAGGATGGTCGACCCGGCCCCGATCCGGGTGCCGCCGAGCACCTGGTCACCGACCGCCATCCGGGGAATGAACCAGCCGGCCGGCCAGAGCCGCAGCAACTCGTCCAGCACCATCCGGGTGTAGCGCAGCTCGGGCAGGTGGGCCCGGCGTACCGGTGCTCCCGCGACGACCTGGTCGATCTCGGCGTAGAGCTGGTCGGCGACCTCCCGGTGGGCGGCCAGCACCGGCCAGAGCCAGGACAGTACGGCGATCGTCGTCTCGGTCGAGGTCGACACCATGGCCGCCACGTCGTCCCGGATCTGCTTCTCGGTGACCTCCTCGCCGTCGACCCGACGCGGGGCGCAGAGCGCGGAGATGATGTCGTCGCCGCCGTCCGGGTTCCGCCTGGCCGCCCGGATGACCGGCAGCACGATGTCGTCGATCGTCGCGACCGCGTCGGCGAAGGCGCGGTCACCGGGCAGCGGTAACCACTGCGGTGCCCACGGCGCCACGATCCGGGGAATCATCTCCGTGGCGATCACACCGAACGCGTCGACCATCCGCACCGCGTCCGCCACGCTGATCTTGTCGCCGAACAGCACCCGGGTCGTCGCCTGACACACGATCCGGGCCAGTTCGGCGCCCGCGTCGACCACCGTGCCGTCCCGGGCCGGCTCCTCCAACGCGTCGACCGCGTCCTGGATGGCCTCCGCCATCCGGTCGGTCATCGCGTTGACCCGGGCCGAGGTGAACAGCGGGCGCAGCACATCCCGGCTGGACCTCCAGACCGGACCCTCGGTGACCAGGATCGCCTCTCCGACGGCTCGCCGAACCCCGTTCCAGAGCAGCCCCTCGCGGACGTAGCTCTCCGGGTTGTGCAGCACCGTCTCCAGGTGCTCGGGCGAGGTCACCAGGTACGGACCCACCGACCCGACACCGAGCCTTACGATCTCACCGTTCGCCTCGTTGCCCGCCTCCACGAGCGCCCGCAACGGATGACGGAGCAGACCCGGAAGCTTGCGCAAGGGCAGGTTCCGGGCCGCGACACCGGACGCCGACTCGGACATCGGGGCCACCTCCAAGACGTCGCTCCGGTTTGCCCCTACCGCTTATGGCGGCGGTGACGACCGGTGACGACCGATTGGACACCACCCCCGTGGAAGATCCATCGCACTGATCGGCGCTACTGTAGATCGATCTTCGAACGCGGTCTAGTCATCGATCGACATCTCTTTGCTGGGCCACCGGCGCGGTCCCCGATCCGCACCGCGCCGGGCATCCGGCGCCCGCACCCGCCGGGCAGCAGCGACGATCCCACCGACAGGCCGCCTGAGCTGGCCCGGCCGCCACGGTGCAACCTGCACGAAACAAGCCGGAAGCACCCGGGCGGCACCGCCTCGGACGCTTCCCTGCTCCGCCGTCGCGACGGCGGAGCGTCGCAGATCACAATCCCGAAGGGCGGGACGGCAACGGGCGGCGCCGGAACATCAGCCCGACACCGCCCACTGTGGCCGCTCGAAATCCGGACCGATCCGTCTCCGTCCTCACCCTCCGTGGGCGGGACGGACCGGTCGGTCGGGTTGGTACGTCAGAAGTCGCCGAGGTCGTTTCGCCACCTGCGGCCACTGCGACCGATCAGACGGTCGGCGTCGGTCGGCCCCCACGAGGCGGCCTCGTACGTCGGGATCGGGGACTGGTCCTTCGCCCAGTGCTCGATGATCGGGTCCACGATCCGCCAGCACTGCTCGACCTCGTCGGTACGGATGAACAGCGTCGGGTCCCCGAGCAACGCCTCCAGCAGCAGCCGCTCGTACGCCTCCGGCGACTCCTCGCGGAACGTCCTGTCGTACGAGAAGTCCATGCTGGCCGTACGCACCCGGAACGAGTGGCCGGGCACCTTGGCGCCGAACCGCAGCGAGATCCCCTCGTTGGGCTGGATCCGCAGGATCAGCGCGTCCGCCTCCAACTCGGTGAGCTGGTTGGTCGGGATCGGCAGGTGCGGGGGGCGCTGGAACTGCAACGCGACCTCGGTGACCCGGGCCGGCAGCCGCTTGCCCGTACGCACGTAGAACGGCACCCCGGCCCAGCGCCAGTTGTCGACGTTGAGCCGCATCGCCGCGTACGTCTCGGTCCGCGACAGCGGGTCGACGCCGGGCTCGTCGCGGTAGCCGGCCATCAGGTCGTCCCGGGTGCCACCCCGGGTGTACTGGCCACGCACGGCCAGGTCGGCGATGTCCCGATCGGTGGGCAACCGGATCGCCTGGAGCAGCTTCACCTTCTCGTTGCGCAGCCCCTCGGCGTCGAACGACGCCGGCGGCTCCATCAGCGCGAGCGCGAGCACCTGCAAAACGTGGTTCTGCACGATGTCGCGCATCGCGCCGGCGCTCTCGTAGAAACCACCACGGGTGCCGACGCCGAGCGTCTCGGCGACCGTGATCTGCACGTGGTCGACCCAGCTCCGGTCCCAGATGGGCTGGAAGATCGAGTTGGCGAAGCGCAGCGCGATCACGTTCTGGACGGTGTCCTTGCCCAGGTAGTGGTCGATCCGGAAGACCTGCGGCTCGTCGAAGCTGGAGTGCACGATCGCGTCCAGCTCGCGGGCGGTGGCCAGGTCGCGGCCGTACGGCTTCTCGATGACCAGCCGGGTGAACGAACCCTCGCGGGCCCGGTTGAGCCCAGCGCCGGCCAGACCGTTGATGACCGGTTCGAACGCCTCGGCCGGGGTGGACAGGTAGAAGAGCCGGTTGCCCGAGGTGCCCCGCTGGGCGTCGAGCTCGTCCAGCGTCTCGGCCAGGCGCTTGTACGTCTCCGGGTCGTCGTAGCCGCCGGAGACGTACCTGATCCCGCCGTCGAGCTGCGGGTTCTCGCGCAGGCCCCGGCCGTTGAGCGCGGAGTCGGCGAACTGCTCGTCGCTCATCACCGTACGGGCGACACCGACCAGGGCGAACTCGCGGGGAAGGCGGTTGTGGCGGGCCAGGCTCGCCACCGCCGGGATCAGTTTGCGCCGGGTGAGGTCCCCCGAAGCGCCGAAGATCACCAGGGTGGCTGGCGGGGCGCTGCGCTCCTGGGTGAGCTGAGGGGCGTTGTCCATGGTCTGTGAATCCTCCGACCGCGCGAGAGCCGTTCGACCGCGCGAGTGCTGATTGTCGTTGAGACGCTACCGAAACTGCCGAAGACGCGTGAAGACGACCCGTACACCGACCAGCCGTCGAATGAACCTCGGGCGGACGGGCAAGAGCCGACGGATTCGACGGTACGCGCAGTCGGTGGATCGGCGACGCCGCACGGAAACGCGCCGTCCCCCGGGTGCCGTACGGGTCATCGGGGAGGCCGGTGATTCGCACCAGGTCAGGCCGGATTGGTGGGTGCGTGCCCCGAACAACCCGCCCGGCGAGTGACGAGAATCGCAGTACGTCACTGTCCCGAACTCCCTCCGCGCGACATTGGCTTGCGCGATCAGACCCGGTCCACCACCGGGGGCGGGGCGCCGTTTCGGGTGCGCTGGGTCAGCACCACGCAGACCAGCACCGCCAACGCCGCCGCGACCGAGGCCGCACCGACGGTCTCGCCGAGCAGCGACGCCGACCAGAGCAGGGTGAGCACCGGCTGCGCCAGTTGGACCTGGCCGACCTGGGCCACCCCGCCCCGGGCCAGTCCGGCGTACCAGGCGAAGAAGCCCAGGAACATGGAGACCAGGGTGAGGTAGCCGAAGGCCGACCAGGCACCGGCGTCGGCGTGCGGCGGGTTCGCCACGGCGGCGGCGAGCGTGACGGTGCCGGTGACGGGCAACGAGAGCAGTAACGCCCAGCAGATCGTGCGGGCGCCGCCCAACTCCCGGGCGAGCGCGCCGCCCTCGGCGTACCCCAGGCCGCAGAGCACCACCGCCACCAGTAGGAACAGGTCGGCCGGGGCGAGGCCACCGCGTACCGCGCCGCTGGCGGCGAGGAAGGTGAGCACCGCCAGCAACCCGCCGGCACTGGCGAGCCAGAACAGCGGCGGCGGGCGCTCACCGGCCCGTACCACCGCGAACACGGCGGTCATGGCCGGCAGCACGGTGATCACAACCGCCCCGTGCGCCGAGGTCTGCGTGGTCAGCGCCAGCGAGGTGAACAGCGGGAAGCCGACGACCACGCCCACCGCGACGAGCGACAGCCGCCGCCACTGGCCGCCGGTGGGTCGCGGTGCGCCGGTGAACCGCAGGTACGCCCCGGCCAGCAGCGCCGCGCCGACCGCCCGGCCGAAGGCGACGAACCACGGGTCGAGCTGCTGCACGGCGATCCGGGTGGCCGGCAGCGACATGCTGAAGGCGAGCACCCCCAGCCCGCCGAGGGCGAGCCCGGTGAGCCGTTCGGGCGTTATCGCATTGGACACGGTAGCGCTACTCTGTACCTTCATGAACAACAGTAACGCTGCCGAACGCGTTGTCCAAGATCTACGTGGGCTCGTGGCCGGCGCCGAGCCCGGCACACGACTGCCCTCGGTGCGTGAGCTGACCGTCCGGCACCGGGCCTCGCCGGTCACCGTCGCCGAGGCCATCCGGCAGATGGTGGCCCAGGGGCTGGTCGAGACACGGTCCGGCAGGGGCACCTTCGTCGCCGCCGGTCCGGACCGGCGGCGGGCACCCGACCTGTCCTGGCAGACGGTGGCGCTCGGCCCCCGCCGAGCCGGCGAGCAGGAGATGCAGGCGCTACTGGCGTTACCACCCACGGGGGCGATCCCGCTCTCCGGCGGCTACCTGGAGCCGGCCCTGCAACCGGCCGCGGCACTCGGCGCCGCGCTCACCCGCGCCGCCCGCCAACCCGCCTCGTGGCAGCGCGGACCGGCCGAGGGGCGGGAGGACCTGCGCGCCTGGTTCGCCCGCGAGGCCGGGACCGGGCTGCGCGCCGACGACATGGTGATCTGCCCCGGCGGGCAGGCCGCTCTCTCGTCCGCGTTGCGGGCGCTGGCCGCCCCCGGCGACACCGTGCTGGTCGAGTCGCCGACCTACCTGGGTGCCCTGGCCGCCGCCCGGGCGGCCGGGCTACGGGTGGTGCCGGTGCCGGCCGACGCCGACGGCGTACGACCCGACCAGCTCGCCGCCGCGTTCGCGCATACCGGGGCACGGCTGTTCTACTGCCAGCCGCTGCACGCCAACCCGCACGGCGGCACGTTGGCGGCCCACCGCCGGCCCCGGGTCGCCCGGGCGGTACGCGACGCCGGAGCGTTCCTGATCGAGGACGACTACGCCCGCGACCTGACCATCGACGGGGAAGCCCCGCCGCCGCTGGCCGCCGACGACCCCGACGGGCACGTCGTCTACCTGCGTTCACTGGCCAAGTCGGCCGCCCCCGGGCTGCGGGTCGCGGCGATCGGTGCGCGCGGCCCGGCCGGCGCCCGGCTGCGCGCCGCCCGGCTGCTCGACGACTTCTTCGTCGCCGGACCGCTGCAACAGGCGACGCTCGAGTTCGTCAGCGCGCCGGCCTGGGCGCGGCACCGCAGGGCGCTGCGCACCGCGCTACGCGCCCGCCGTGACGCGCTGCTGACCGCGCTCGGCCGACATCTCCCGGAACTCGTCCCCTCGCCGACCCCACGCGGCGGGCTGCACCTCTGGACCCGACTGCCCGAGGGCGTCGACGACGTCGCGCTGGCCACCGCCTCGGCCGCCGAAGGCGTCGTCGTCTTCCCCGGCCGTCCCTGGTACGCCGCCGAACCCCCGGCACCGCACCTGCGTCTCACCTACGCCGCCGCGCCACCGGACCTGATGGACGAGGCCGTCCGCCGCCTCGCCCGTGCCTTCCACAGGGGACCAACGCGCTGACCGGCGTCGGCAGCTTGCCCTTGCGGGCTCCCCGCATCCGACGTGATCCCCGAACGGCGTCCCGGATCAGCCGGGACGGCTCTGGTCGGCCTCGAGTGGCCCGGTCGGCAGGGATTCCAGCCCGAACCGCTGGAGCAGGTTGGGCAGGATCGTCCGCAGCGCCGTCACGGTCTGCTGCCGGTTACCACCGGCGTCGTGCATCAGCACGATGGAGCCGGCGCCGACCCGGGCGGTGACGTTCGACGCGATGCTGCCGGCGCCCGGCCGGTGGTAGTCGACCGAGTCCACGTCCCAGTGCACCGAGGTCATGCCCAGCTCCCAGGCGGTCGCCACCACGCCGGCCGTCCACGACCCGTACGGCTGCCGGTAGTAGGCGATCCGGGCGTCCGGCACCGCGGCGCGGATCGCCGCGTTGGTACGGGACAGGTCGGTACGGATCGCCGCCCTCGTCCTGCTGGCCAGGGTCGGATCGTGCGACCAGGAGTGGTTGCACAGGGTGTGACCGGCGGCTGCGATCGCCCGCACCAGGTCCGGGTACGCCTGCGCCAGCTCGCCGACCAGGCAGAAGGTCGCCTTGACCCGGTACCGGTCGAGTTCGGCGAGGACCTGCGGGGTGTACTGCGGGTTCGGCCCGTCGTCGAAGGTGAGTGCGACACCGTACGAGCCGGTGGTGACCCGGCTGGTGTACGGCCCTCCGCCGGCCAGACGCAGTCGGGGACGCTCGTCCTCGCGGGCCAGCGCCGGATCGGAACCGGCCGACGCCGTCGGCGCGGGCGTGGCCGCCGGGGCGGACGCGCTGGCCGGGGCGCCGGGCGACGACGATTGGTCTTCCAGGGCCGGGGCTGGCGAGCCGGCCCCGGTGTCGGCCGGGGCCGAGGGCGGGCCGCCCAGCAGTTCGCTGGCCGGCTCGGGGGTGCCGAGCGCGTGCCCGAGCACGTACCCGCCGCCGAGCAGGGCGCCGACCGCCAGCCCGATGACCACGATCAGCCGCAGGTGGGCCGGACCGGCCAGGCCGAGCCAGCGGCGTCGGTACCGGCCGGTCGACGCCCGTCCACCCCGTACCGATGCCATGCCGCCCCCTCGTGCGCCCGCGTCCGCCAACGCCAGGCTACGTCCGATTTCATCGGAAAACGGAGGTTTCTCGCATTAGTGGCGCCGCAGGTGGCGGGCTCGGCGGAAGGGCACGATCGAACGCGGTGCGGTTCGCTGTTGCGGCGGCATCTGATCGGGGCGGCCGGCGGACGAGGACCGTCCCGTGACCGGGTCGGCGGAGACGGCGGGCACCGTCCTGCCCGACCGGCGGGCAACCAATCCGGTGGCGGGGCGTGGTCTGCCGCCCGCCGTGAACGCGGCCCGGGGATGCTGGACCGAGGCCAACGAGACGATGTCCCGCCCGAACGGCACGGCGCTCAGCCAGACCAGCAGGACGCGCACCTTGCGCTCCCAGGTCGGCACGGCGAGCACGTGGTAACCACGGTGCATCAGCCAGGCCGGAAACCCCCGGACGACCAGGCGGCGGTACTGGAAGATCCCGCGCCCGAGACCGAGGGTCGCGACCACACCGAGGCTGCGGTGCCGGTACGGCCTGACCCGCCCGCCACGCAGGTCGGCGACCAGGTTCGCCGCGAGCCGCTTGCCCTGACGTACGGCGTGTTGCGCGTTCGGCACCGTACGGGCGCCGGGGACGGGCGAGGCGAGATCCGGAACACTGGCGTTGTCACCGGCTCCCCAGGCGTCGGGAACCGGGGCGTGCTCCGTACCGACCCGCAGGTCGGCCCGTACCCGGAGCAGGCCGTGTTCGTCGACGGGCAGGTCGGTGTGGGTGGCCACGACCGGATGGGCGCCGTTGCCGGCGGTCCAGACCAACAGCTCGGTGTCGTACTCCTCCCCGTCGGAGAGCACGACGTGCCCGTTCTCGGCCGACACGAGCCGGGTGCCGAGGTGGACGCGCCCGCCGCGCCGCTCGAGGTGACGTACCACCCAGCGGCCCACGTCCCCGGTGACCTCGGGCAGGATGCGGTCCTCCGCCTCGACCAGGTGGAACGACAGCTCCGGGAAGGTCAGCTCCGGGTACGACCGCAGCAGCGCCGTCGCGAACGACAGCAGCTCCCCGAAGCCCTCGACCCCGGTGAACCCCCCGCCGACGAACGTGACGGTCAGCAGCCGCGAGCGCTCGGTTCCCGGCTCCAGACCGGCTGCCCGCTCGAACGCGGTCAGCAGCCGGTCCCGGATGGCGACCGCCTCCTCGACGTGCTTGAGCCCGATCGCGCCCTCCGCCACCCCGGGAATGGGAAACGTACGGGTGACGGCTCCCGCGGTGACCACGATCGTGTCGTAGCCGAGCTGCCGGTCGGGTCCGTCGACCGGCCGCAGGGTGGCGGTCCGGTGCGCGTGGTCGATCGCGGTCACGCTGCCGGCGATGACGGTGGTCCGCCGCAGGTGGCGCCGGAGGGAGACGGCGACATGCCGCGCCTCGACGGAGCCCACGGCGACCTCGGGCAGGAAGGGTTGGTAGGTCATGTACGGCCGGGGGTCGACGATCGTCACCTCGGCCTCGCCCTGGCGAAGCCTCTTCTCCAGCCGCCAGGCCGTGTAGAAGCCGGTGTAGCCGCCCCCGACGATCAGGATCCTGCGCATGGCAACCTCCTCGGAACACTCACCAGGAGGACCGGGCAGCCCGGCGTTCTGTGACAGCCGGCGGCCGGTCTGTGACCGGGCTCATCCCGCTCGGGCCTGGTCGCTGGTCACCGGCCGCTGGTCGCCGGTCGGTCGCCGACGACACCCGGCTCAGACCAGGAGGGCCGCCTCAGACCAGGAGGGCCGGCCTCATCTCCCCGCCCAGGTTGATCGCACCGACCACCCGGTTCACGGCCGGGTCGTACACGTCGGTGACGTTGTTGCGCCGCATCATCTCCCGAACCGGCGGCGGCAGCGGGGGCGGGTCGTCCATGGTCCCCCGGATGTCCCGGGCGGTGGAGATGAGCTGGTGGGCCAGGGACGCGGCGTCGGTGTCCACCCGGGCCCGGCCGTACTCCCAGCCGACGACGGTCAGGTCGAGCACCTCGAACACCTGGGCCAGGACCGGAATCGGGTCGGTCACCCGGGCGAGCCGGGACGCCTGCGCACCGAGGACCTTGACCGCGGCGGCGACCTGCGCGTACGGGTGGAAGCCGCACGGCAGCCCGAACAGCGGCCAGCGTAGCTGCGGCCCGGCCGCCCGCCACAGTGGCCGGTAGTTGCGCCGGTCGACGGTGAGCTGGATGCCCGTACGCCGGTGCAGCTCGAAAGCCTGGGTGAGAAAGTCCGTCTGGGCGTCCTCGGCGAACTCACGCACGATCCCGGCCGCCACGACCAGGCCGTCGTCACTGTTCAGCATCCGGGTGATCGCGTCGACCTGGTCGGAGAAGCGGACCTGCGCGTGCGCGCCGAATCGGTGCCGGACGTCCTGGAGCAACGCCGCCTGCTGGCCCGGATCGTGCTGGACCTGCTGCTCCCGCTTACCCAGCACAAGCCCGAGCCACCGCATGTCGCCTCGATTCGTCAGCCTGCCCAGAACGCGGCAATGCTAGCGGAGTTCTCCGTCGCCGGCAGCGGCGCGGGCACCCTCAGCACCCTGATCGGGCGGGATCGGACGGGTGGGCACCGAAAGGAGCCGCTCCACCGGGAGACTTCGGCGTCGTGGCAGGATGTCCTCGATGGATAACGCGCCGCCGCCCGGTGTCGCCGCGCTTCTGGGTCGGGCTCGTCAGGTCGTCGTCTTCACCGGTGCCGGCATCTCGGCCGAGAGTGGCGTGCCCACCTTCCGTGACGACCTCACCGGGCTGTGGGCTCGCTTCGACGCCGAGCAACTCGCCACCCCCGAGGCGTTCCACGCCGACCCCGACCTGGTCTGGGGCTGGTACGAGTGGCGGCGCGCCCGGGTACGCCGCGCCCAGCCCAACGCCGGGCACCTCGCCACCGCCGCCATCGAGGACCTCGTCCCCGGCAGTGTCGTAATCACGCAGAACGTTGACGACCTGCACGAGCGGGCCGGCTCCCGGGCACCGATCCACCTGCACGGCAGCCTCTTCGCGCCCCGCTGCGTGACCGAGGCCGCCCATCCCGCGCCCCTTCCCTCCGGGAACGGCGGGGCGACCGATCCGGGAGAGGGCGAACGGATCACGCCACCCCTCTGCGTACGCTGCGGAGCGCTCGTCCGTCCCGGTGTGGTCTGGTTCGGCGAGGCCCTGCCCGAGAAGGCGTTGAACGCGGCCGTCACCGCCGCCGCCTCGTGCGACGTACTGCTGACCGTCGGCACCGCCGGCCTGGTGTACCCGGCGGCCGAGATTCCCCGGATCGCGGCACGGTTCGGCGCCACCGTGATCCAGATCAATCCGCGGCCGACTCCACTCGACGAGATCTGCGCGGTCAACCTGCGCGGACCCGCGGCCGAGGTTCTCCCCGCCCTGGTCGAGGCGGCATGGGAGTTCACCGAGCGGGCGTGACCCGCCGACGGATCCTGATGTCGTCGAGGTCGGTCGAGACCGACTTCAGGTCGCGACAGTCGGCGCCGAGTCCCGCGACGGCGGCCACGGCGAGCGCCTCCGCCCTGCCGATCACCGCCGTCTCGTCCTCGTATTTGGTGGCCGGCACCAGGCAGCGGAAGGTGAAGCCGGCCAGGGAGCGCTCGTAGGTCACGGTGCCCGCCTCGGTGAACTTCGCCCGGAACACGTCGTGCTCGTCGGCCCTCTCGCGCAGCGCGGCCCGCTGCTCGTCGTCGAGTGGCGCGAACTTGCCACGCACGATCACCTGGTACGTCTTCTCGGCCATTGCTGGTGCCTCCGGTTTCTAACTGGGCATCGCGACCTCGGTCCGGGGACCGGTACGGCCGGCGGCGACCCTACCGGGGAGGAGCGTGGGAACGCACCGGCATTTCCGTCGCGGTCGGTCAGGCGGGCGGCCCGAGCCACGCCCCGAACTCCTCGGGCGTGGCGACGCCGTGCTCCAGCACGGCGGTGTAGATCTCGAAGCCGCTCACCTCGCCCGGGTACTCCGGGCGGCGGTGCCAGGCGTCCTTGATGCGCAGGATTCTCAGTCGCTGCTCGTCGGTGAGCGCGGCGGCCAGTTCCCGGTGGTGCGCCGTCACGTTGGCGTGGTCGTGCCTCACTTGAGTGCAAGGAAGGGCCCCTTATTAACGCATAGCGTTAATAAGGGGCCCTTCCTTGCACATGTGGCCGGACCAGTTGCGGTCGCGCTGCCGTCAGAGGCTGCGGGCGCTGATGTCGCCGTGGGAGGTGGTGGCGCGGATGTCGAGTTCGACGGTGCCGTCGTTCTTGAGCGCGTTGCTGACCCGTCCGTAACCGGTGCCGGCGTCCAGGGCGGCCGAGACGCCAGCGGCGGCGGCAACCGAGATGTCGCCGGACTGGGTACGGAGCACAACCTCGCCGCGTACGGCAGCACCGATCCGGATGTCACCCCTCGCGGTGCTGATCTCCGCAGGGCCGTTGAGCCGGCCGACCTCGACGTCACCGTCGATCGCGGTCAGCCGGACACTCTCGGCCTCGTCGATCTTGATCTGGCGGTACGCACCCTCGAACGCGACGTCACCGAGGCGGCCGACGCCGCGGAGTTCGGAGCTTGCGGTCTTTGCCTCGACGTGGGAGCCGGCAGGCAGTTGGACGGTGACCTCGAGCGATCCGGAGGGGCCGAGGAGCTTGTTCTCGGGCTCGGGGGTGTGGATCCGGAGGATGCCGTCGACGTAGGTGACGGCGGTCTGTTCGGCCGCCCGGACGTCCCGGCTCTTGCCCGGGTCGGCGGGCCGGACCTCGACGGTGGTGTCGGCGCGGTCGGCGGCGATGAGCTGGACGCGTCCGGCGGGGATGCCCAGAACGGCGGAGATCGGGGCGGGGGTGTCGAACTTCTGCATCGTGCTCTCCCGTGCTCGCTCTTGTTTCTGACACCGGAAACGCTACGTTGCTTTCCAAATCACGGCAACACGCTTGTTGCACTAGACCAGAGTTTTCCCAGGCCAACGACATGAAACTGTTGCAACGGCTAGGAATAGAACGCAACGACGAGCAGGTGAGCATTGCAATGACTAGGAGATGAACGCTATTGTCGAGGGGTCAGCGAGCAGCACGGGAACCAGCGAGGAGATCACGATGCCGGGAGGCAGGCTCAGCCAGCAGGAACGCCAACAGATCGCGCTGGGGCTGACCGACAGCCTCCCGTACGCCGAGATCGCCCGACGCCTCGACCGGCCGACCTCGACGATCACGCGCGAGGTGATGCGCAACGGTGGCCCCACCGCCTACCGCGCGGATCTCGCCCACCGTGCCACCGAACGCCGCGCCCACCGGCGCAGGCCGGTCTCCTCACGAGGGTCGGATCCGGTGCCCGCGTCGAACGGACGCGCCGCCGAGGCCGTGGCCGAGTACGAGGAGACGCTCACCACGGTCCTCATGGCCTCGGGTCTGCCGAAGATGACAGCCCGGGTGCTGACCTGCCTGTTCACCACCGACGCGGGCAGCCTCACCGCGTCCGCGCTGGCCCAGCGCCTCCAGGTCAGCCCGGCGTCCATCTCCAAGGCGATCGCCTTCCTGGAGAGTCAGAGCCTGGTCCGCCGGGAGCGCGACGAACGCCGCCGCGACCGGTACGTCGTCGACGACGAACTCTTCTACCAGGCGACGATCGCCAGCGCCCGGTCCAACGACCTGCTCGTCGCGACCGCGCGCCAGGGGGTCACCATCCTCGGCCCGCACACCCCGGCCGGCGACCGGCTGGAGAACATCGCCCGCTTCCTCGACTTCATCAGCGAGAGCATCACCCGTGCCGCCGAACAGGCCCGCGCCGTCCTGCACACGCCTAACCCGCGCTGATCGCCCCGGCGAGCGCGACGGCGATGGCGAGCCAGAGGACGTACGCGACAACACTGACGCCGAGCATGATCAGCACCTTGACGACGGTCGGCGTCCGGGTGCGGGCGACAGCCAGGTTCGCCCCGAGTCCCAGCGCGCCGACCAGTCCACCGAGGGCGCCCCCGACGGCGAGCAGCAGGAGCGGCAGCAGGGTTAGTACCCGCAGGACGACCGGCGCCGAGGGCCCGGTCCGATGCGGTACGCCGTTGACCTGCACCGTCGGATAAGGATCGGCGAACGCACTGCGTACGGTGGCTTCGACCGCACCGCCGGCCGTCGCTGGCAGGGCGTACCGGTGCCTGCCCGTCCTGGGCGCCGGCACCCCGCCGACGGTGACGGCGGGACGCCCCCAGAAAGCGTTGGTGGTGACGACAATCGGACCGGCCACGCCGTCGATGCCGATAGGTTCCGTGATCATCGCTGGTGATCCTAGGCCGGACCGGCGGCGTCCACCGCGTCCGCCGAGATGATCTTCAGCACTCGGTCGACGCCGATCAACGTCACCTGGACCTACCGAACGGCCCCGCGCTGATCCGGGTCGAACCTGCTGACGCCGTCGTCGACGTCCTCGATGAGCCCGTCCGGGGCCCGCATCCGCCAGGCGTCGGTGACGAGTTCCCGTAGCCGTTCGACGTCCACCGCCACCAGCCGCAGCATGACCAGCGGCAACCCGTCGTACGCGGGAGTGGTGAAGAAGGTGTCGGGCTCGCCGAGCAGGAGCGCCTGCTTCTCCGCCTCGTCGCCGACGTACAGCACGGCGATGTCGGTCCGGATGACGCGGGAGGCGCCGGGTCTGCGCTCGGGGTAGGACCAGACGAACCCCTTGTCGCCGACCCGGAAGTCGAAGCCGTCACTGTCGATCTCGGCCACGTGTGGCAGTGCCCGCGCCAGGGCACGGAGGTCGTCGGCGTCAGCCATCGATGCCGCTCCGGGAATCCGCCTGCTGCACCCGCACAGGCTAACGGCCGCGCCCGGCCGGGCGCCCACCGACCCGCGCGGCCGACGGCGAGCAGCTCACCGCTGGTGTCGGCGCCGGGCCGGCGGCTCCCCCGGTTCCCCGGTCGTCACCGAATGCCCCCGTGGCCACCGTTCCCGGGGACCGACCACGCGATCTTCGCCGGGTTCAACATCCAGAACACCCGGTCGATGCCCTGGTCGGAGGCGTCGACCGTGAGGACCGCGAACACTCCCGCGTCCCGGCGCAACAACGCGGCCGGCTGCCCGTTCGCGTCGCCCCAGTCCACCTCGACCCCGGGCCAGAACCGGTCCGCGAACGCCCGGACGTACCTGGCCACCGGGAGTGCCCCCACGACGGGGATACGGGTGGCGCGGACGGCCCCACCGCCGTCGGCGTGACTGACGACATCCGCCGCGAGGAGTTCCTCCAGTCCGGTGAGGTCGCCGGAGCGGGCGGCGGCGACAAACGCGGTGAGCAACCGGCGTTGTTCGGCTTCGCTCACCGGGGCGCGGCGCTCGGAGACGAGGTGTTTGCGGGCCCGGCTGACGAGTTGTCGGGCCGCAGCCTCGCCGACCTGGACGATCTCGGCGATCTGTGGGTAGGGGTAGTCGAACGCTTCTCGTAGCACGTACGCCGCGCGCTCGGTGGGCGTGAGCTTCTCCAGGAGCAGCAGGACGGCGAGGCCGAGGGCCTCACCGCGTTCGGCACCGAGGTACGGGTCCGCGCTGGTGTCGACCGGTTCGGGCAGCCACTGGCCGACGTACGTCTCCCGGCGTGCCCGTGCGGACCGGAGCGCGTTGATCGCCAGGCGGGTGGTGACCGTCGCGAGAAACGCGCCGGGCTCGGCCACGCTGCCCCGGTCGTAGCCCTGCCAACGCAGCCAGACCTCCTGCAACAGGTCCTCCGCCTCGGCGGCGCTGCCCAACATGCGGTACGCGATGCCGAACAGGCGTGGCCGTACGCCCGTGAAGATCTCCACGGCCCGGTCCAGATCCTCCCGCGCACCGGGGTGGTCCGCCGGTCGGGTGTTCTCCATGCTGTTCGCCCCCGCTCCGCTCACCATCGAGCATCCGACGGGCGGGGCCGGAACAGGGGGTGTTTGCCGCCACTCGGGCGCCGAGTGTCACCGACCGGCGAGGCTACGGCTGGCCGGGAACGCAGTTCTCACTGGTACGGGTGACCGTGTACTCGGTGTTGTCGTGGGTGATGCCGGACGGTGCCCCGGCGAAGTGCGCTTCCACCTTCTGCCAACCCTGACGCTGCTCGTAGTGCAGGTGCGGTGCGCCCGAGTTGCCGGTGCTGCCCACCCGCCCGATCTGCTCACCCTGCGCGACCCGGTCCCCGGCCCGGACCAGGGGTGGTTCGAGCAGGTGGAGATACTGCGTCTCCCACTTGCCACCGTGGTCGATCTTGACCCAGTAGCCGCCGCCCCGGCCGCGTGGACCGTCCGGATCGTCGGGCGTACGACCACCGAGGGAGCCGTTGATCCCCGCCTCGGTCACCGTGCCGGCGTAGGAGGCGAGCACCGGCCGCCCCCACGCCTCGCCCTCGGTCGGGAACATGTCGACGTCGTAGTCGTCGTGACCGGGATAGGTGCCGAGCTGCCAGGTCTCGCCGCAGGCGACCGGTAGTTGGAAGAGCGGTCGGGGGCCCGGTGGTCGCAGCAGCGGCACGACGACCACGGCGACGACGAGGACGGCCGCGAGTACGCCGAGCGCGAGAACGGCCAGTCCGACGCGGTTACGGACCGGGCGGTGGGTACGGGGGCGGTTCGGACGGCCGGTTGTCACCACCCGAGCCTGGCAGACGCCGACAAGGTCCACCCAGCCCGCCCGGGTCCACCCAGCCCGCCCGGACCGCCGCGCCCTGTCCCGTGAGGAGAGGCAGGACGAGCGGGCCGGGCTGGGTGGACCGGGTGGACCGCCCCGGGCTCGGGCCGGCTCGGGTTCAGCCGAAGTTGAACACGAGCGGGAAGGCGAGGACGACGACCCAGGCCCAGACGGCGTACACGATCACGTACCGGGTCTGCCAGCGTTCCAGGCGGGCGAAGGGCACCCGGCCGCGTACGAAGCCGAGGAACAGCCACGCCGACCAGGCCAGGTTGGTGAGCAGGATGACGTTCTCGCCCAGTGCGGCGGTCTTGTTCGGGCTGAAACCCCACTCGGTGATCCGGCCGGTGATCGCCACCAGCACCAGGACGTCGATGATCAGCGCGCTGACCACGAGCGCGAGTTGCAGCCGGTCGAAGAGACCGGGCCGGGCCGCGAAGTCACGGGCGGAGATGGCGTACAGCAGCAGGCCCAGCACGATGACGAGGAGCAGGTCGAACAGGATGAGCACGTCGCGCTCGACGTCGATGCCGTTGGTGGTCCAGACGATGGCCACCAGGAAGGCCAGGAGGGTGGCGGCGAACAGCGGCGTGAAGACGCGGGTGAGTACCGGCGCCATGTTCTCGATGACGCTCTGTTTCGCCTCCACCAGCCACGCCGCCACGATGATCGCGGCCATGGCGCCGCACGGCACCAGCCACGATTCGAGGACCCCCTCGAGGTCGATGCCGATGGCCCGGAAGGTGCCGGCCGTGAAGGCCAGGAGTACCCCGCCACCCAGCGCGATGAGGGCGAAGTAGATCAGCCATTCCCCGGTGAACCGGATGAAGTCCATCCGCCGCCGGTCCGATCGCCAGTCACCGCCCACGTAGGCGACACCGACGACGAACCAGAGGGCGAGCGGCAGGTGGATCGCCGTGAGCACGGCGGTGTGCGAGTCCTCGGTCAGCGGATAGGCGTTCACGACCACCGCGCCGACCAGGAACAGCGACGCGAGCACCGCGATGACGCGCCCCCCGAGCCGGCGTTGCCAGGCGAAGTAGGCGGCGAGCGGCGGCAGCGCGAAGAGACTGAAGTTGAGCATGTAGAACAGCCCGGAATCATCGTCGCCGATGTCGAGCCCGAACAGGCTCGGCACCTTGATCGCCAGCGCCGCGATCACGGCGCAGAGCACCATGACCGGCAGCTCGCGGCGGGACCGGGCGGCGGCCGGCGCGTCCGGCTCCCCCGGCAGCACGAGCTGCTTCCACAGCCGCTCGGAATGCTCCCGGGCGAACTCGCGCGAAAGCTCGTCGAGGCTGCCCATCCGCTTCACGGCGATGAGGAACGCCTCGTCGTCGTGCAGACCCGCCTCGGTCAGGTCGGTGATCCGGCTGCGGAGATGGTCCTCCAGCTCCTCGGTGTCGGTGTGGTGCAGCTCCCGGCGGCGTTGCGTGTAGGCCCGCCACTCGTCGATCTGGCCTTCCAGATCGTTGTCACCCCCGGTCATCGCCCCACCTCCCAGGCCGGTGTGACGATCGGGGTGAAGGACTGTGCCGTACGCCAGACGCCCCGCAGGGTGTCGACGACCGCCTCCCACTGGCGACGCTGCTCGGCCAGCTCGGCCAGGCCCTGGTCGGTGATCCGGTAGTACTTGCGCCGGCGTCCCCCGGGTGGGGTCTGCCAGTCCGACTCGACGTGACCGAGCCGCTCGAGCCGGTGCAGGAGGGGGTAGAGCAGCCCCTCGGTCCACTCCAGTTGCCCGCCCGACAGTTCGTTGACCTGTTTGAGGATCGCGTATCCGTAGCTCTCGCCGTCGGCGAGGATCCCCAGCACGAGCGGGGTGGCCGAGGCCGCGACGAGGTCTTTGGTGATGTGCATGTGACCGCCTAACCCTAGGACTGCAATGCATAGTAGTTCTAGGTATGACGAGCGCGCAATCCAGGTGGACGCCGCCGGCGGCAAATCCTGGCCCGCCTACGGCGCTCCCGGTCTCCTCGGACGCTCGATCCGGGTCGGGTTGCCCCGGACCAGCTCGTCGTGCAGGCGCCAACGCTCGTCGATCACGGCACGCCCGGCCGCCTCGTCACCCTGCTCGATCCGCTGCCGCAGCAGCCGCAGGGCGATCCGGCGGTTGTCCCGCAACTGCCGCTCGGCGTCGACCACCACGACGATGCCCGAGGGGCGGTGGGTCGCCCGGACCGCCGTACTGGCCTTGTTCCGGTGTTGACCCCCGGGACCGCCGGTACGGCAGGCGACGATCTCCACGTCCGCCTCGGCGAACGCCGTACGCGGGACGTCGACCTGGCACGGTTGGGCGGTGACGTACCAGTTCTTCCGGCCGACGCTGGACCGGTAGGGGCTGGGGGCCTGCCAGCACAGGGTGCCGGTCCACGAGACGGCGAACGCCTCGGCCTCGGTCCCCGTGATCTGCACCAGGACCGACCGGTAGGTGTCGCCCCGCTCGCCGGGAACGGTCCGCACCCGACGGGTTTCCAGGTTCCGTCGGGTGGCTTCGGTCTCCAGACGGCGGAGCAACCGGGCCAACGCCCAGGCGCACTCGGCCGGACCGCGCCCGGCCGACAGGAGCAGGTGTACGTTCACCGCCGCCCCCGCTCACGACGCTGCTCCCGCCGAGCGGGCTCGCCCAGGTCGGGCGTCTTGTACGTCACCAGCGGAACCGTGGTGGCCACGGCGGTGGCCAGCCCGTGCTCGGTGAGGTCGGCGATCACCTGCTCGATCCGCTTGTACGCCGTCGGCGCCTCCTCGAACAGCAGCTGCCGGTCGCCGCACACCACCAGCGAGCCGACCGGCGTACGGCGCAGCTCCTCGACCGTGTGCTTGGCCCGTCCCCGGCGCAGCGCGTCGGCGCGCGACATCTTGCGCCCGGCGCCGTGTGCCACCGAATGGTTGGCCTCCGGACCGGCGTGGGCGGCCACGAGGTAGGAGGGGGTGCCCCGGGTGCCGGCGATCAGGACGTCGCGGCCGTCGCCCGGGGCCGCACCCTTGCGGTGCAGGTAGACCCCGCCGCGGACCTCGACCAGGTTGTGGCACTGGTCCACGACCGGCTCGGTCGGCTCGGCGCCCAGGGCATGGGCGACCCGGGCGGCCATCAGCCGCCGGTTGAGCGAGCCCCACCGTACGGCCTCGTCGTGGGCCGCCAGGTAGGCGCCGGGATCCGGGGCGGGACCGGCACCGTGGAGCTCGGTGTGGGCCCGCAGGATCCGCTCGCCGAGGCCCCGGGACCCACTGTGGACGATCAGGACCAGATCCTTGGCCGCGAGGCCGAGACGACTCGCGTGACCGGGGTCGAGGACGGTCCCGATCCGGGCCAGCTCGACGAAGTGGTTGCCCCGACCGACCGTACCGAGACCCTCGGCGTGACCGGCGGGGATGTCGCCGTCCCAGACGGCCCAGGCCGGGTCGTCGGCGTCCCGCTCGGGGTCGAGCGCCCGGTCGAGGTTCGGGAACCGGGCGGCGAGCTTCTCCGGTACGGCGCGCTTGAGCCGGATCGGGAACACCGCGATGCCGCACCCGATGTCGGAGCCGACCAGGAACGGGTACAGCAGCCTCGACGCCATCGCGGCGCCGATCGGGGCCCCCTTGCCCGGGTGCAGGTCCGGCATGGCGGCGACGTGGATCATGCCGTCGAAGGCGGCCACCTGGTGGCACTGCGCCAGGGCGTCGGACTCGATCCAGCTTGTCGGGGAGGCGAACACGGCGACGGTGGCCGAGGGCGTGGTGAGGATGGGGTTCGGCGCGGACGCCGACCCCGAGGGGTGCTGGGACAACGACGCTCTTTCCACTGCGGAGAGGGAACACGGACGGACGGCGTCACGGTGCCGGTCGGCGCCGTACGGCCGGGAGAGGAAGCTGGGTGGTGTCCGTCAGAACGTCATGCGGACAGGTTCCCGGAGCCCGCCGCGCGCGGCAACCGGTTTTCGGGTCCGCCCGCCCTCGGCGTCGCACGGTCGGGTCCGCCCGGCTCCGGCGTCGGATCGTTGGGTCCGCCCGCCTTCCTGTCGGACGGGCACGGTAGAACTTTGCCCGTCACGGATCACCTGTCCGCGGGTGTGGCCGCCGATGTCCCGGGCGGAGCTGCGCGGATCAGCCGGTGGGAGGTCGAACGTCTTGGACGCGGATGCCGTCGCCCCGAAGGTGGGTGCGGCCGACTGGGAACGGCGCAGTGTCGTACGGGTGCTGCCCGTCGCGCGACCGCGCAAGCTCGGAAAGGTGCCCTTCGTCGAGTTGGCCGACGGGGCGTTGCAGGGAGTGGTGTCGAGCGGCTCGGACATCGCCCGGGTGTACGTGTCGGCGATAGCCGCCGGCAGCCACGAGGCCTCCTGCAGCACCAACAACAACCGGCCCTGCGGTGGCGGCGGCGTACGCTGCGGCCACATCCGCGCACTCGCCGACGAGGCCGTCGGGCAGTACGGCATCGCCCAGGTCGCCCGCTATCTCCGGGTCGAACTCGACGAGAGCGACTCGTCCGGCGCCGACCTGCTGCGTCGGATGACCTCCGGGCACGGACCGACCGTCGCGGCCCGGGTGTTCAGCCGCTTCCTGGCGCACCTGTCCTACCTGGAGGTGCCGGCCACCGCAGAGCCGCTGCCGGAGCTGCACTGGTTTCCGTCCGGGGTGAGCCACTGATGCGGGGCGTACAACTGGCCGAACTGACCGGCTCCACCCCGGCCGGGGTGGAGGCGGCGCTCGGCGTGCTGGCCGGTCTCGACGACGCCCTGTCGCAGGGACTGGGCCGACTGAACACGGCACAGACCTCGGCGCTGACCGAGCTGGCGGGCGCGGTCGCGGCCACCCCGCTCGGGCCCCGGGTGGCCGAGTCGGTGGAGAAGATCGCGGCCGGTTCGATCGGTGACGACTCCCTCGCGCTGCTCGCCGGTGCCCGGACCGCGCTGATGGGGGCGGTGCACGACGCGCTGCTGGCTCAGCTCGACCACACGCGGGGCCGCGAACGGCTGCCGTGGGCGCCGCCGGCAACCTCCACCGCCGAGCCGGGCGGCACCGTGCCGGCGGCCGACGGGCCGCTCGCCGGGGCACGCTCCTGGTTGACGGAGGCCGCCATCGTCGGCTGGCGCGGCATCGACGCCGAGTCGCTGTCGGCGGGTGGGCAGGTCGCGGCCGGACTGCTCGCCACCACCTCGCACCGTCGCCTCGCGGTGCTGCTCGACGGCCTGCTGGCCGAGCTACGCGCGGCGTCACCGGTCGCGGTGACGGACCGGGTGCCGGCACGTCGCTGGGGTGACCTGTGGAGTCGCGCGGTGCTGCTGGCACGCCCCGGCGACGGGGCCACGCCCGGCGGCATGACCGGGCCGGGTGAGGCCGTCTCCGGGCGGTTGCTGGTCCTCGGTGTCGACGTGCACGAGCACCCCACGGCGATGCAGGCGCAGGTGCACGCCATCCTCGAACCCGGTGGCGACGCGCCGGCCCGGCTGGTACGCACCTCGGTCGCGTCCGCGAAGGTCGACACGATCGTCGGGCCGACGCTGTGGCAACTGCTGCGCGGCTACCCGGTGCTGGTCGGGGCACTCGCGGCCGGCGTCGGCATCGAGGTCACCGACCTCCTCCTGCGCCCCGGCGGCGACCTGGTCTGGCGGGAGGAGTCCGCTCGTCCGGACGCACCGGCCGACCCGTTCGCGGTGGCCCGGGTCCAGCTCGGCGCCGTACTCGCCGACGCCGCCGCGCCGCTGGACCGGCACCCGGCGGCGATCGCCGAACCGGTGCTGCTGGAGGGATACACCACCAGCGTCGACGGCGAGGGGAGGCTCACCCTCGACGTCGACGGCGCCACGATCGGCGTGGCGACCGACCGCCTGCCGACCTGCGGGCCGCTCACCCCGGAGCTGGTGGCCGCCTCGTCGGCCTGCATCGGCCTGCTGCGCTGGGACGCGGGTCGCTGGCTGGTGCAGCCGCTGGCCGTACAGGCCACCGTGAAACGGAAGACCATCGTCACGCAGACCGGCGACTGGGCGATGGGGGCCGACGGCCCGAGGGCGACCAAGGCGGCGAAGGCCACCGACGCGGTCTCGGTGCTGCGGGAGCGGGCGGGAAGGTTGCTGCGGCGATGAGCGAACCCGAGAGCAACGCGGCCGAGCACCGCCGACAGGTGCTCTACTGGCGCCTGCTGGCCCAACTGTTCAACCCGGACGAGCAGGCGGCGCTGGAGGCGGCGAGCGTCGCCGTCGTCGACGACCTCGGCCTGCCCACCGCCCTGCTGGACCCGTCCGTCTCGGTCGACAGCGTGGTGCAGCGCCACCCGGAGCTGGCCGCCGAGCTGGTCGGGGTGATGGCACCCGAGGAGGAGACGGGCGACGAACCGGTCGGGCCACCGGAGGTACGCCGCGCGGCCCTCGCCTCGAAGCTGCTGCTCAACGTCTTCGGTACGGGCAGCGGCAGTGTGAGCGCCGGGCAGCTCGCCCGCTGGCAGTCCGACGCGGGCTGGCTGGAGCAGGGCCTGGGGCACGAACCGGGTCAGCTACGCGGCCGACCGGGCGGCACGGGGCTCTCCGGCGTGCTGGCCAACCTGGAGGGTGACCTGGTCCGCCGGATGCGCCTGCGTGAGGTGCTGGCCGACCCGGCGCTGGCCAGCAAGCTCACGCCCAGCATGTCGCTGGTCGAGCAGTTGCTGCGGGACAAGCACAACCTCTCCGGGGTGGCGTTGGCCAACGCCAAGGCGCTGATCCGCCGGTACGTCGACGAGGTCGCCGAGGTGCTGCGTACGCAGGTCGAGCAGACGAGCGTCGGCACCGTGGACCGGTCGGTCCCGCCGAAGCGGGTGTTCCGCAACATCGACCTGGACCGCACCATCTGGAAGAACCTGCCGAACTGGAACCCGGAGGACGGGCGGCTCTACGTCGACCGGCTCTTCTACCGGCACACCGCCCGGCGTACCACCCCGGCCCGGATGATCGTGGTGGTGGACCAGTCGGGGTCGATGGTCGACTCGATGGTCAACTGCACCATCCTCGCCTCGATCTTCGCCGGGTTGCCCCGGGTGGAGGTGCAGCTCATCGCCTTCGACACCCGGGCGATCGACCTGACGCCCTGGGTGCACGACCCGTTCGAGGTGCTGCTGCGTACCAAGCTCGGCGGCGGGAACGACGGGCCGGTCGCGCTGGCGATGGCCCGCCCCAAGATCGTTGACCCGCGCAACACCGTACTGGTCTGGATCTCGGACTTCTACGAGTTCGGCCGGTCCCAACCGCTCTTCGACGGGCTGGAGGCGGTGCACCGCAGCGGCGTGAAGCTGATCCCCGTCGGCTCGGTCAACAGCAGCGGGCGCGCGGAGGTGAACCCCTGGTTCCGGCAGCGGTTCAAGGACCTCGGCACACCGGTGATCTCCGGCCACATCCGCAAGCTCGTCTTCGAACTCAAGAACTTCCTCACCTAGGAGACCGCGAAAATGACCACCCCTGACCTGCTGCGCGCCCCGGCCGAGGTCAAGTTCGCCGAGGAGCTCGACTGGCTGGAGTCGATCGACGACGGCCCCAAGCCGTACTCCTGGCGGCTCAGCCCTCGGATGGTGCGGCTGTTCGTCCTGGGCTCGGAACGCGCCGACGGCCTCGACCGCGAGATCTCGCAGAAGTGGTTCGGCGACCGCAGCTTCGTCGAGCGCAGCATCGTCACCCTCGCCTCCGACCGTGGCCTGCTGCTGATCGGCGACCCGGGCACCGGCAAGAGCTGGCTGGCCGAGCTGCTCGCGGCGGCGATCTGCCGCAACTCGACCCTGGTGGTGCAGGGCACCGCCGGCACCACCGAGGACCACATCAAGTACTCGTGGAACGTCTCGATGGTGATCGCCAAGGGACAGTCCCGGGCGTCGATGATCCCCTCCCCGATCATGACCGCGATGGAGCGGGGCGTCATCGGCCGGTTCGAGGAGCTGACCCGCTCCACCAGCGAGGTGCAGGACGCGCTGATCTCGATCCTGTCCGAGAAGTACGTCTCCATCCCGGAGCTGGACGACGACAACATCGTCTTCGCCCGTCCGGGTTTCTCGGTCATCGCGACCGCGAACAGCCGGGACCGGGGAGTCAACGACCTCTCCTCGGCGCTCAAGCGGCGGTTCAACTTCGTTCGTATCCCGGTGGTCACGAACAAGCGCAGCGAGGCGGAGATCGTCCGGTTCCGCACCACCGAGCTGCTCCGACGGCACCGGATCGAGCTGGACGTACCGCCGACGCTGCTCGACATCCTGCTCCAGTCGTTCGCCGACCTGCGTACCGCGGCGGCCGCCGCGACCAGCGACGACGAGAAGTTGGAGTCGGCCCTGTCCACCGCCGAACAGATCGGCGTGCTGGAGGACGCGATCCTGCACAGCAACTTCTTCGGCGACCGCACCCTGCGCGCGGAGACCCTGGCCGGTTCCCTGGTCGGGTCCCTGGCCCGGCGCAGCCCGGAGGATCTCGCCATCCTGAACAAGTACCTGCACGGGGTGGTCGAGCCGCGCAGCAAGGAGGCCGGCGGCGAGTGGACCGCGTTCCTGGAAGGCGGCCGGCAGACCATCGTGACGCTGTCATGACCGTCGTCGGGACGCTGCGGGAGCAGCTCCAGGACGCGGCGCGCGCCTTCGCCGACGGCCCCGACGCCCTGGCCGAGATCCTCGCCGGCCTGGTCGACGACGTCGACCGGGCACTCGGGGAGGAACTCGAGATCTTCCCGGTCTGCCACCACTCGCCCTCCTCGGCGCTGGCGATGGTGCGCCGGCTGCGCGAGAAGCAGCCGAAAGTGATCTACCTGGAGCTGTGCGAGGATTTCCAACCGCTCCTCACCGAGCTGCGCAACTGCCAACTGCCGGTGGCGCTACAGGCGTTCGCGAGCGAGTTGGACGGGCACCCGAAGGAGTGGGGTCCGCTCAGCGTGGTCGCGCCGGTCACCGAGGCGTCCGCCGAGTACCAGGCGATCGCGTACGCGTTGGAGACGCCCGGGGTCGAGCTGGTGCTGGTCGACCGTTCCACCGACCACGTCTTCCAGTGGCAGCCGCGCGACGGGCACCGGCCCGGCACCGGGACCGACGACGAGCCGGGGTCGCCCGGCGCCGATCCGTCGGCGCACGACGAGGAGGTCGACCTGCACGGTGACGCGGTCGGCATCGAGATCGGCGACCTGCGTCCCGGCTTCCGCGAGTTGGAGGAGCACCTGCTGCACCACGGCCGGGTACGGCACTGGTCCGAGTGGTGGGACCAGTACGTCGAGCAGCCGTTGGTGAACGCCGACTACGACACCTACCGGCAGGTGATGGTGCTGGTCGGCAGCCTGTTCCGCCGGCTGCGCCCCGGCGAGGCGGCACGGCTGGACCGGGACGAGGACCGCGAGCGTTACATGTGGAC
The DNA here is from genome assembly GCF_044901685.1 of Micromonospora sp. NPDC050397. Lineage (NCBI taxonomy): Bacteria > Bacillati > Actinomycetota > Actinomycetes > Micromonosporales > Micromonosporaceae > Micromonospora > Micromonospora sp. NPDC050397. Next base: position 279,296 of record NZ_JBJDPS010000001.1, on the reverse strand, counting down.
CCGGATGCGCGAGCACCTGGCGGCGTCGGGTGTCGACCGATCCGACTGCCTGTACGTCTGCGGCGCCTTCCACGCCGCCAGCCGGGTCGAGCAGTTCGGCTCCGCCTCCACGGTGCCGTTCGAGATCACCCCACGGACCGGCACCGCCTGGCTGTACGGCCTCGTGCCGTCCAGCCACTCCGCCATCGAGGCCCAGTTCGGGCTCGCCTCCGGCAGTGTCTCCATCGCCGCCACGACCTTCTCCCGCGCGGTGACGCGGGCCGGGGTGAAGACGTACCGTCTGGCCGGGCAGCAGGACGGCGGGCGTCCGGCCCGTACCCGTAAGCCGGCCGGCGCGGCGCGCACCGGAACCGGCCCGGCCGCGCCGACCGTCGCGGACCAGCTCTCGGGATTCCTGTCCCGCCCACCCGTTCCCGACGGACTGGACGAGGACGAACTGCTGGGCTGGTCCGTCGACATCGTGCGGCTGGCCCGGCGCAACGGCTACCTGGCGAGCACGGCGGACGCGATCGCCGTCTTCGAGACCTCGATCCTGCTCGCCGGGATGCGTAACCGGGCCCGGCCCACCCCGTACGACTTCGCCGACGCGGCCGTGACCTGCATCGAGAAGGACGTGGTGCCGGGCCGGCGGGACGTACGCCGGCTCTGCGAGATCCTGATGGGCGGCGACCGGATCGGCCGGGTCGGGTACGACGCGCTGCCACCGCTGGCGCGCGACGTCTACGACCGGCTGGCCCCGCTCGGCCTCCCGCTGGAGCGCCGCACCGTGCAGCGGGCGCTGCTCGACCTCACCGCCCGGCCGGAACTGCGGCCCGCCTCGGACCTGCTCTGGGTGCTGCGTGCGCTGCTGCCCGAGCAGACCGTGCGGCCGGTGATGGGCGAGCGGCGGCTCGGTGGCGCGTCGATCCAGGAGAGCTGGGACCTGGCGATCGGCCGCGACCAGCGCGCGCTGATCGAGCTCGGCTACGAGGGCGTCACCGTCGAGCAGGTGCTGGAGCAGCGGCTGCGGCGCGGCGTGTGGGCCCCGCAGGCCACCGCGGCGATGGCGCTGCGGGCGGTCGAGGACTCACTGCTGTACCTGCGCAACCCTCGGTTCACCGACGAACTCGGCGCCCGCGCGGTGCAGTTGCTCAGCGGCGAACGTACGTCGGACGACGCGCCCGAGGTACTGACCCGGATTCGCCGGCTGCTCACCTACTACCGCTCCACCCCGGACGGTCTGCCCGCCTGGTGCGAGAACTTCGGCTCCACCGGGTACGCGCACTACTGCACCCTGCTGCCGACCGCGTTCGTGGCCGAGGAGACCGGGGTACGCCAGGTCGCGGCGATGCTCGGGTTCCTGTTCAGCATCGAGAGCCTGGCCCTGTCGCTCGGCTGCGACCGGGCCCAGTTGGAGATCGCGGTCGCCCAGTCCCATCCCGAGGCGCCGGCCAAGGTCGCCCTGCTCTGGGCGGCCCGCTTTCAACTGGGGTCGCTCTCCCTGGCCCAGTTGCGCGAACGGACCACCGGCCTGCTGGAGAACCCGCTGGTCATACCCACCTTCCCGCGGTACCTGATCGGCTTCGCCCAGGCGCTCGAACCCGTGCCGACCCTGGCGCCGTTTGTGGTGGAGGTGCTGTCGAAGGCGTTCGGACGGCTGCCCGACCCGGTGCTGCTGCCGTGGCTGCCGACCCTGATCACCACGCTGCGCGCGGAGGCCGGCGACCAGGTGCCCCGGCTCGTCCGCGAGGCGGGCCGGACCTTCCCGGCCGGGCTCGCGGCGCTCGACGCCTGGACGCCGCCCTGGTCCGGGGCGGGCACGGCGAGCGCCGGTCGCCCGGCGGCCGGGTCCGGCGCCGACGGTACGGGCTCCGCCGGGTCGGGCCCGGGCGACACCGGACCGGTGGCGCGACTGCTGGCCGGGCACCCGGAGTCCTGTGACGCGGTGGCCGGGCTGCTCGGTTGCGACGACGGCTGGCGGTCGTCCGCGGCTCCGGCCGCCACACCCTTCGGGACGGAGTTGCCGGAGCTGCTCGCGCGTTATCCGGAGACCGCCGTGGCACTCGCGGCGCGGCTCTGACCGTCGGGGGAGCAACCGTTCCGCCGGGCCGAGCCCGGCGGAACGGTTGTCGCCCGGCTGGTCAGTCCGGGGCGGGCGGTGGCTGGTCCGACGCGGTCGCCAGGTGCAGGGAGAGTTCCTGGACCAGGTCGTCCATGCTCTGCCCGCTCTGCGCCCGGACCAGGCCGAGAGCCAGCTCCGCGAGCAGGTAGAACCCGAGCGTCTTGGCCTGCTCGCTGGGAAACGCGGCGAGCAGTGCCTCGGCGCCGTCGAGGTCGCCCCGGTGCCGGGCCGCGACAACTCCGGCGGCCCGCTGCACGGCCTCGGCGGCGGCCGGGGTGGGGTGGTCCACCACGCTCAGATCTTGGGCTTGGTGGCGCGGGCGGCGTCGAACCGGCTGGTCACGTCGGTCCAGTTCACCAGGTTCCACAGCCGGTCCACGTAGTCCGGACGCACGTTGCGGTACTGCAGGTAGTACGCGTGCTCCCACGCGTCGAACACCAGCACCGGGGTCGAACCCTGACCAACGTTGCCGTGATGGTCGTAGACCTGCTCCACGATCAACCGCTGGCCCAGCGGCTCCCACGCCAGCACTCCCCAACCCGAACCCTGCACACCCTTTGTCGCCGCCGAGAGCTGACCGGCAAAACCTTCGAACGAGCCGAAGTGCTCGTCGATCGCCGCCGCCAACTCGCCCTCCGGGCGGTCGCCACCGTCCGGCGACAGGTTGTTCCAGAAGATCGAGTGCAGGACGTGACCGGAGAGGTTGAACGCGTACGTCTTCTCCAGCCCGACCAGGGTGTTGTAGTCGCCCTTCTCCCTCGCCTCGGCGAGCCGGTCGAGCCCGTCGTTGGCGCCCTTGACGTACGCCGCGTGGTGCTTGCTGTGGTGCAACTCCAGGATCTCCCCGGACATCGCCGGTTCGAGCGCGCCGTAGTCGTAGGGCATGTCGGGCAGGGTGTACACGGCCATCGGTACGTCCTCTCGCATAAGAATCGCTGTTGCCAACATAGTGCAACAAGGCTCGACCGTCAGGATCACCTTCTCCGACGCCAACACGCCGGCACGACATGTGGTGTTCAACAACCGGACCTCCCCCATATATAGTTCGTGACGCGACTGGTTCGGCCGGGCATCCACCCCGGCCGAGGCAAGAGGGAACCCGGCGCGAATCCGGGACTGCCCCGCAGCGGTAAGTGGGAACGACCGCCGTCACGAAGCACTGGGAGACAACCGGCCCGGCCGGAAGCCCTGGGAAGCGACGGCCAGTAGGGGGTCACGGCTGGTCCGTGGCCACGCCCACGAGTCCGAAGACCTGCCAGCCGCGCCGCGCCGGACAACCGCGCGCGGCGGTCCGAGACCGCGTGGGACGGTCGACGGCTGCGACGTACGCCAGGGCGTGCGTCTCCGCCCGCCTGCGCGCGTTCCGGACCTCGTCGACACGAGCACGAGGAGCGACAGGTGACGGTCACAGAGCTGGCTGCGGGCGAGCGGGCGACGGACGGCGACACGTCCGCACCGGGGCAGCGGCGTACCCAGATGCGGGTACGCAAGCGCAACGGCGCGTTCGAACCGGTCGACGTCAACAAGATCGTCCGGGCGGTGGAACGCTGGGCGGGCGACCTGGACGACATCGACCCGCTGCGGGTCGCGACCCGGACGATCAGCGGCCTCTACGACGGGGCGACAACGGCCGAACTGGACCGGTTGTCGATCCAGACCGCCGCCGAGATGATCGGCGAGGAGCCCCAGTACTCCCGACTCGCGGCCCGGCTCCTGGCCGGTTACGTCGACAAGGAGGTACGCGGGCAGGGCATCGCGTCGTTCAGCCAGGCGATCCGACTCGGCCACGAACTCGGACTGGTCGGCGACCAGACGGCGCGCTTTGTCGCCGTCAACGCCCGCAAGCTCGACGACGCCGTCGACCCCACGGCCGACCTGCGGTTCGAGTACTTCGGGCTGCGTACGGTGCACGACCGGTACCTGCTGCGGCACCCGACCAGCCGGCTGGTGGTGGAGACACCGCAGTACTGGCTGCTGCGGGTCGCCTGCGGCCTGTCCCACACCCCCGGCGAGGCGATCGGGTTCTACCGGCTGATGTCGACGCTCGCGTACCTGCCGAGTTCCCCGACGCTGTTCAACTCCGGCACCGCGCACACCCAGATGTCCTCCTGCTTCCTGGTCGACTCGCCCCGCGACGAACTCGACTCGATCTACGACCGGTACGCCCAGGTGGCGAAGCTGTCGAAGTTCGCCGGCGGGATCGGGATCGCGTGGTCCCGGGTGCGCTCGCGGGGTGCGTTGATCCGGGGCACCAACGGGTTGTCGAACGGTATCGTGCCGTGGCTGCGCACGCTGGACGCGAGCGTCGCCGCGGTCAATCAGGGCGGCCGGCGCAAGGGGGCGGCCTGCGTCTACCTGGAGCCGTGGCACCCGGACATCGAGGAGTTCCTCGAACTGCGGGACAACACCGGCGAGGACGCGCGGCGTACGCACAACCTGAACCTGGCGAACTGGATCCCGGACGAGTTCATGCGGCGGGTCGAGGCCGACGGCACGTGGTCGCTGTTCGACCCGGCCGAGGTGCCCGAGCTGCCCGACCTGTGGGGGGAGGACTTCGACGCCGCGTACCGGGCCGCCGAGACCGCCGGCCGGTTCGTGCGCCAGGTCAAGGCCCGCGACCTGTACGGGCGGATGATGCGCACCCTGGCCCAGACCGGTAACGGCTGGATGACCTTCAAGGACCCGTCGAACCGGCTGTGCAACCAGACCGCCGAGCCGGGCAACGTGGTGCACCTGTCGAACCTCTGCACCGAGATCGTGGAGGTCTCCAGCGACGGCGAGACGGCCGTCTGCAACCTCGGTTCGATCAACCTCGCCGCGCACGTGGCAGCCGACGGCATCGACTGGGAACGGCTGCGCGAGACGGTACGGACCGCCGTCCTCTTCCTCGACCGCGTGATCGACATCAACTACTACCCCAGCGTCGAGGCGGCGGCGAGCAACCCGCGCTGGCGGCCGATTGGCCTCGGCCTGATGGGCCTACAGGACGCGTTCTTCGCGCTGCGGCTGCCGTTCGACTCGGCGCCGGCCAGGGAACTGTCGACCAGGATCTCGGAGGAGATCTACCTGACCGCGCTGGAGAGCTCCGTCGAGCTGGCCCGACAGTTCGGCCCGCATCCGGCGTACCCGCAGACCCGGGCCGCCCGGGGCCAGCTCCAACCCGACCTGTGGGGGGTGACCCCGACCCAGACCGAGCGTTGGGCCGCCCTACGGGAAGAGGTCGCCGCGCACGGGCTGCGCAACTCGCTGCTGATCGCGATCGCCCCGACCGCCACCATCGCGTCGATCGCCGGCTGTTACGAGTGCATCGAGCCGCAGGTGTCCAACCTGTTCAAGCGGGAGACCCTCTCCGGCGAGTTCCTCCAGGTCAACACCGCCCTGGTCCGGCAGCTCAAGGAGCTCGGGCTCTGGACCGAGCAGGTCCGGACCGAGATCAAGCGGGCCGAGGGGTCGGTGCAGGGCATCGACGCGCTACCCGCCGAGGTACGGGAACTCTTCCGGACCGCCTGGGAACTCCCGCAGCGGGCGCTGATCGACCTCGCGGCGGCCCGCTCCCCCTTTGTCGACCAGAGCCAGTCGCTGAACCTGTTCATGAGCGCGCCGAGCATCGGCAAGCTCTCCTCGATGTACCTGTACGCCTGGAAGTCGGGTCTGAAGACGACGTACTACCTGCGGTCCCGTCCCGCCACCCGGATCCAGCAGGCCACCGTCGCGATCGACCGTCCCGCGGTCGCCGACCCCGAGGCGGTCGCCTGCTCGCTGGAGAACCCCGAGTCGTGCGACGCGTGCCAGTAACCCGATCCCGGCCACCAACGGAAGGTAAGGCGACCCGATGACCCGTACGGAAAAGACCGGGATGTTGCTCGACCCCGGCATGGACCTGACCCTGCGACCGATGCGTTACCCGCACTTCTTCGACCGGTTCCGGGACGCGATCAAGAACACCTGGACCGTCGAGGAGGTGGACCTGCACTCCGACCTGGCCGACCTGACCCGGCTCACCCCGGCCGAACGGCACCTGGTCAGCCGGCTGGTCGCCTTCTTCGCCACCGGTGACACCATCGTCGCCAACAATCTGGTGCTCAACCTCTACCAGCACGTGAACTCCCCGGAGGGCCGGCTCTACCTGTCCCGGCAACTGTTCGAGGAGGCGGTGCACGTCCAGTTCTACCTGAACCTGCTCGACACCTACGTGCCGGACGAGGCCGAACGGTTCGCCGCCTTCGACGCGATCGAGAGCATCCCGTCGATCCGCCGCAAGGCCGAGTTCTGCTTCCGCTGGATCGACTCGGTCTTCGAGCTGCGGGAGCTGAGGAGCCGCGACGACCGGCGGGCGTTCCTGCTCAACCTGATCTGCTTCGCCGCCTGCATCGAGGGGCTCTTCTTCTACGGCGCGTTCGCGTACGTCTACTTCCTGCGCTCCCGGGGACTGCTGCACGGGCTCGCCTCCGGCACCAACTGGGTGTTCCGCGACGAGTCGATGCACATGGCGTTCGCCTTCGACGTCGTCGACACGGTCCGCCAGCAGGAACCCGACCTGTTCGACGACGAGATGCGCCAGCAGGTACGCGACATGCTCGCCGAGGCGGTCGAGTGCGAGGTGCAGTTCGCCGAGGACCTGCTCGAACAGGGCGTCTCCGGGCTCTCCCTGCCGGACATGCGCGAATACCTCCAACACGTCGCCGACCGGCGGCTCGCCCAACTCGACATCGCCCCGCTGTACGGGTCGAAGAACCCGTTCGCGTTCATGGAGTTGCAGGACGTACAGGAGCTGTCGAACTTCTTCGAGCGCCGGGTGTCGGCGTACCAGGTCGGGGTGAGCGGCACGGTCAGCTTCGACGACGACTTCTGACACGTACCCGTGGCGGGTGGGGCGAACCGACCGGACGCCGTACGATGGCCGACAGTGCTGGTTCGCCCCGCTTCGCGGCGGGGCGTCGTAAGAGGGAACCCGGTGCAAAACCGGGACTGCCCCGCAGCGGTGAGTGGGAACGACCGCCGTCATACGCACTGGACGCGTACGCGTCTGGGAAGCGACGGCCAGTAGGAGACCGGGTCGCACCGGTCGCGCCCGCGAGTCCGAAGACCTGCCCGCACCGCGTACGCGTCCGCGTGCGCCGCCGTCGGCCCCTCGGGAGGGCCAGGGCGAGGCCGGTCGTCGTACCGTGCCCTGCCGTGTCCTCCCGGGTGGCCGTCGGCCGACCTCGAGGGAAGGACACCCGTCTCGTGACCACACCGTTCGGGCTGAGCACCGTGCTCGGCTATCCCCGTATCGGTCCGCACCGGGAGCTCAAGCAGGCCGTCGAGTCCTACTGGGGCGGCCGGACCGACGCGGCCACCCTGGAGCGGACCGCCGCCGGCCTGCGCGCCGACGTCTGGCGCACCCTGCGTGACGCCGGTCTGGGCGCCGTCCCGTCCAACACGTTCTCCTACTACGACCAGATGCTCGACACCTGCGTCCTGGTCGACGCGGTGCCGGACCGCTTCCGTCGCCTCGACCTCGACGACCTGGACACCTACTTCGCCATGGCCCGGGGGACGGCGCGGGAGCCGGCCCTGGAGCTGACGAAGTGGTTCGACACCAACTACCACTACCTGGTGCCGGAGATCGGCCCGGACACCGTCTTCACCGCCCGCCCGGACAAATCGGTACGCGAACACGCCGAGGCCGAGGCGCTCGGTGTCCCGACCCGACCGGTGCTGGTCGGCCCGGCGACGTTCCTCCTGCTGGCCAAGTCCACCGAGGACGCCCCGGAGGGGTTCCGGCCGTTCGACCGGCTCGACGATCTCGTCGCGGTCTACGCCGACCTCCTCGGCACCCTCGCCGACGCCGGGGTCGCCTGGGTCCAACTCGACGAGCCCGGGTACGTCGCCGACCGCACCCCGGACGAGATCGACGCGCTGCGTGCGGCGTACCGCCGGCTCGGCGCGACGGAGCACCGGCCGGAGCTCTTTGTCGCGTCCTACTTCGGTGAACTCGGCGACGCGCTGCCGGCCCTGCTCGACACGCCGGTAGAAGCGGTCGGCATCGACCTGGTCGCCGGGCCCGGCGACCTCGCCCGGCTCGCCGCCGCCGGTCCGCTGCGGGGCAGGACGATCGTCGCCGGGCTGGTCGACGGTCGCAACGTCTGGCGTACCGACCTGCGCGCCGCCACCGCGACCGGTGCCGCGCTGACCGGCCTGGCCGACCACGTCGCGGTGTCCACGTCGTGTTCGCTGCTGCACGTGCCGGTCGACCTGGCCGCCGAACCCGACCTCGACCACGACCTACGCGCCCGGCTCGCGTTCGCCCGGCAGAAGGTGGACGAGGTGGTCGCCCTCGGCCGGGCCCTGCGCGACGGCGTCGCGGCGCTCCCCGCGCCCGTGCCCGCCGCACCGGCGGCCTGGCGGGACAACGCCGTTCGCGCCCGGCTCGACGCGCTCCGCCCCGAACACGTACGTCGCGGGCCGTACCCGCAGCGCGCCGCCGCGCAGCGGTCCCGGCTGAACCTGCCGGCGCTGCCCACCACGACCATCGGGTCCTTCCCGCAGACCCCGGAACTGCGTCGGGCCCGTGCGGCGCACCGGGCCGGACGACTCGACGACGCCGGCTACACGGAACGGATGCGGGCCGAGGTCGCGCACGTCATCGCGCTACAGGAACGACTCGGGCTGGACGTGCTGGTGCACGGCGAGCCGGAGCGCAACGACATGGTGCAGTACTTCGGCGAACAGCTCGACGGGTTCGCCGCCACGGCCAACGGCTGGGTGCAGTCGTACGGCTCGCGGTGCGTACGGCCGCCGATCGTCTACGGCGACGTGGCCCGGAGCGGCCCGATGACCGTCGGCTGGTCCACCTACGCTCAGTCGCTGACCAGTCGACCGGTGAAGGGCATGCTCACCGGACCGGTGACGATCCTGGCATGGTCGTTCGTCCGGACCGACCAACCCCTGGCAGACACCGCCAACCAGATCGCCCTCGCGCTGCGCGACGAGGCCCGTGACCTGGAGGCGGCCGGTATCCGGGTGATCCAGGTCGACGAACCCGCGCTGCGGGAGAGGCTGCCGCTGCGCCGGGTCGAGCAGCGGGCGTACCTCGACTGGGCGGTCGCCGCCTTCCGGCTCGCCACCAGCGGGGTCGCCGACGCCACGCAGATCCACACCCACCTGTGCTACTCCGAGTTCGGCGAGGTGCTGCCCGCGATCGACGCTCTCGACGCCGACGTCACCAGCATCGAGGCGTCCCGGTCGAAGATGGAGATCCTCGACGATCTGCACGCCGCCGGATATGCCCGCGGGGTCGGCCCCGGGGTGTACGACATCCACTCGCCACGCGTACCCGAACAGAGCGAGGTCACCGACGCGCTACGTCGCGCCGTTGCCGCAGTGCCGCCGGACCGGCTCTGGGTCAACCCGGACTGCGGGCTGAAGACCCGTGGGTACGCCGAGGTCGAACAGGCCCTGCGTCACCTCGTGGCCGGCGCCGCCGAGATACGGCTCACGCTCGCCTGAGCCCGGTTGGGGCGGCGACCCCCGCCGCCCCAACCACCCGAACCGACGGAGCAGTCCTCCGGTGCCGGTCCGGTCAGTGCCCCAGGCCGCGCTCGATCGCCTCGATGATGCGCGGCCGCAGCTCGGCCGCGCCGACGATCGCGTCCACCGAGCCGACCTCGACCGCGCGCTGGATGCTGTGCACCCGGTCGAACTCGGCGGCGACCTCGCCGAGCTTCTCCGCCCGTACGGCGGACTGCACCTCGGCGAGCTGGGCGTTGCGCGTCGCCCGCTCGGCGCCGCTGGCCGCGAGCACGCTCGCCTGCAACTCGACCACCCGTGGGTCGGTCGCGGTGCGGTTGTTCACCTCGCCGGAGAAGACCACCGCCGCCGCCGGGGCGCCGCCGAGCACCGAGGCGAACGAGCCCTCCAGCGCCAGCACGGTCATGTTCGGGTTGAGCGCCTTGGAGAAGACCACAAACGCGCCGCCGTGGTAGCGGGAGATCACGCAGAAGACGATCGGGCCGTCGAAGTTGACGATCGCCCGGCCGATCTCGGCCCCGTACTCCAGTTGGAGCTTGCGCATCGACTCCGGCGAGCCGTCGAACCCGGACAGGTTCGCCAGCACGACCAGCGGGCGGTTGCCCGAGGCCGAGTTGATCGCCCGCGCGGTCTTCTTCGACGACTGCGGGAACAAGGTGCCGGCGGTGTAGGTGTCCGGCCCGTCGGTGGGCGGGAAACCGCGCCGGGGCACCGGCCGCGACTCGATCCCGATCAGGCAGACCGGCCAGCCCCCGATGTGCACGTCCTGGACCGCCGAGGTGTCGGCGTCGGCCATTCCCGCCCAACGCTCCAGCACCGGGTGGTCCTGGTCGGAAAGGGCACGCATCACCGTACGGATGTCGAACGGCTTCTTGCGGTCCGGGTTGTGCGCGGCGGAGAAGATCTGGCCGACGGTGCCGAAGTCGCTGCCGGCGACCGTGTGCGGGAAGTCGGAGATGTCCCGGCCGACCGGGTCGGTCGTGACGGCCTTGCGGGGCGCCGTCTCACCCGGCACGACGTAGGTGTGGTCGTAGTGCGCCATCAGCACGTCGCGAGCGGCCGGCAGGTGGGGTGCCCAGTACTGCGCCTGGCCGTTCGGGCCCATCACCCGGTCGTAGCCGCCGATGCCGAAGTTGTCCTCGGCCGAGACACCGCCGGAGAAGTCCAACGACTGCTTGCCGGTGAGCACCATCGCCGAGTCCGGCGTCATCACCAGGATGCCCTTGGTGTGCATGAGCATCGTGGCCTCGGCGTTCCAGTACGGCTGGGCGCCGACGGTGATCCCCGCGACCACGATGTTGATCTCGCCACCGTCCTGGGTGAACGTGACGATCCGCTTGAGCGCGGCGGCCACCCAGTCCATGTTCTCGGTGCCCGAGGACATCGAGATCCGGGCGCCCGCCGACAGCGCGAACCACTCCAGCGGGACCCGCATCCGCTCGGCCAGGTCGATCGCCGCGATCACCCGGGCGCACTCCGGCTCCGACAGCGCGCCGAGCGCCTTGGTCGGGTCGCCGAGCAGCACCACCCGGGTGATGCCCTCGGGGTGCCGCGCGGTCGGCGTGGTCACCACACCGACCACGATCGCCGCCGAGTTCTTCCCCTTCGGCCGGTCGACCGGCACCAGCGCGCCGTCGGCGTCGAGGTCGTGCTCGGTGAAGCCACCGTCGGGGCCGGTGAGCAGCCCGGTCAGCTCGTACGGGTAGACATTGCCGCGCCGGGCCGCGCGCAGCACCTTCTGGCGGTAGTCGTCCAACGGCTGCACCGGCTCCATCGACGGCTCGCCGACGTGCAGGTGCGCGCCGTGGCCCGGGTCGAGGGTGATCCGGACCGCGACCTCGGTCAGCTCGCCGGAGGCGGTGCGCTGGCGGGCCACGAACTGGACCTCCTCCAGCCCCGCCCCCGCGGTGGTCGGCAGGATGCGTTGGACCAGCATGTTCAGCTCGTCGACGGTCAGCTCGGTCGACGGCCAGACGTACATCATGATGCGGTTGGTGTCGAACCGCTTGTTCTGCGGTCGCTGCGCCTGGATGTTGCGGATCGCGTCCAGGCCCGCCGTGATCGCGTCCTCCACCGCCGGCAGCGCGACCAGCCGGCCGTCGGCCTCACGCAGCGGCGTCAGGTCGCGGACCTGGCCCATCGCGATCAGCCGCTCGTCGGCCGGGTTGCTCCGGGCGACGGCCTTGAACAGGTAGATCTCCTCGTCGGCGGAGGGCAGCCGGGTGAGGTCGAACTCGCGCAGCCGCTCCAGTTGCAGGCGCTGGGCGATCTGCGGGTGCAGGCCCCGGATCAGTCGGTCCTCGACGAGCCCGGCCCCGTCGGGCCGGAAGGTGAAGTGGTGGTGCATCACCGCGCCGCTGGTGCCGGCGACGGTGGTGGTGATCCGGCGTACGGCGGCGGGCGGCGGGTGCTCGGCGAGGAGTTGTCCGAGTCGTACGGCCATCGCGTCGGCGTCCGGTTGGTCCTCCCACGTGACGTAGACGTCGGCTTCGATCCCCTGCTCGGCGTCGCCGACGAACGTACCGAGGGCACCGATGGCGTCGGGCAGGGCGGCGATGTCGACGGCGGTGGTGACCACCCGGGCCACCCCGCCGGAGCCGGTGTGTTCGGCGGTGACGAAGCGGCAGCCGGCGGTCTCCCGGGTGGTGACCCCGGCCAACCCACGGTTGCCGTAGTAGCGGCGGGTCAGCACCTCCAGCAGCGGGGCGTGGTCCCGCCCGGCCCGGCCGATCCGCTGGCCGATCAGCCGGACCAGCGGCTCGGCGCTGGCCACCATGGTCTGGATCCGCTCGGCCCGGTCCGGCGCCTCCGGGTTGCGGTCGAGGTAACGCAGGTCGTCGCGGATCGCGGCGTACACCTTGGCGCGGTTGCGGCGCAGCAGCGGCTGGGCGAACCAGCGGAACACCACACCGCGGGCCAGGTCCGACACCGCCGGGAACCGCACCTGGGTGGCTTCGACCAGGTGTTCCAGGGTGAGCCCGGCGCGCTCGCTCATCGACTCCAGCGGCGGCACCCCGGCCAGCCACTGACGGAGCAGTTCCGACACCACCACCACGTCGGTCGACATCCGCTGTTGGGCCAGGAAGATCCGGAAGACCGCCGACTCGAGCTCCGGCGTACGGTCCAGGTCGGTGATGCCGTAGTGCCCGAGCACCCGTTCCAGCTTGGCCTGGAACGCCTCGGTGACCCCGGCGCGTTCGACGTCGAGGCTTTGCAGGTAGCTGTGGAAGTACTCGCGCGGGCTGTGCACCGGGCTGCCCGGCTCGACCTCGATCTCGCCGCCCGGCTTGTTGCGGCTCAGCTCCGACAGGTCGGCGAAGACCGTCAGCAGGTCCAGCTCGCCGGGGAGCGGCCGGTCGCCGAGTTCGGCCCGCGCGGCGACGTACTCGGAGAGCACGCGTTTGCGGTCCTGCGGGTCGACGTCGAAGCCCAGCAGCATGCCGCGCAGGTCGTGCAGGCCGCGCTCGACCCGCGCGGTCGCCGAGACCAGCGCCGGCTCGGCAGGCAGGTCGATCTCGACCGTCTCGACGGCGTTCGCGGTCTGTTCCTCGGCACCCTCGTCGGCGAGGGGCTCCAGGCGCATCAGCGGCGCGCCGGTCTCGACCTGGCTGCCCACCGACACCGGGCACTCGCGCACCCGGGCCCGGAACGGCGCCCGCAGCACCGTCTCCATCTTCATGCTCTCCAGCACCAGGATCGGGGCGCCCGCGGCGACCTCGTCCCCGACCGACAGCGGCGTCGCCACCACCAGGGCGGGCGAGGGAGAGCGGACGACGCCGCCCTCGTCACGGCTGATCCGGTGGGTGGTGCCGTCCACCTCCACCAGGTGGATCGGACCGTGCGTGGCCGACACCAGCCGGAACCGGTGCCCGTTGACCACGATCCGGCCACTGTGCTCGTCGAACCGCTCGACCTCGACGTCGGCCCGGTGCACGTCACCACCGCCGGAGACACCGACGCGGAACCGCTTCTGACCGACCCGGGCGACGCTCACCCGGTAACCGACGCCACGCAGCTTCAGGTCCAGCGGCCGGCCGCTCTCGTGCTGCACCTGCGGACGCCCGCCGTGCGCGGTGGCGAGCAGCCGCTGCCGGCTGATCTCCTCCTCGTCCTGGTACGCCTCGATCGCCGCCGCCGCCAGGGCGACCGCGGAGTTGCGGTGGCTGACCAGGCGCCCCTGGGCGCGGACGCGGTCGATCCAGCCGGTGTCGGCGCTGGCGTCGATCACCTCGGGCTGGTCGAGCAGGTCGAGCACGAAGCTCTTGTTGGTGACCCCACCCTCGATGATCACGGTGGTCTCGGCCATCGCCCGGCGCAGCCGGCCCAGCGCCTGTTCACGGTCGTGGCCGTACGCGATGATCTTCGCGATCATCGAGTCGAAGTCGGCCGGGATGCTGTCGCCCTCGCTGACGCCGGTGTCCACCCGGATACCGGGCCCGGAGGGGAGCAACAGCCGGGCGATGCGGCCGGGTGAGGGGGCGAAGTCGCGGTCCGGGTCCTCGGCGTTGAGCCGGGCCTCGACGGCGTGGCCGCTCTCGACCGGCCTGGTGCCCTCCAGCCGTCCCCCGCCGGCCACGTGCAACTGGAGCCGGACCAGGTCGGTCCCGGTGGTGATCTCGGTGATCGGGTGCTCGACCTGCAACCGGGTGTTGACCTCGAGGAAGGCGAACAGCTTCTCGCCGGGGTGGTAGAGGAACTCGACCGTGCAGGCACCCCGGTAGCCGACGGCGACGGCGAGCCGCTCGGCCGACGCCTTCAGCTCCGCGGCCTGCTCCGGCTCGAGCACCGGCGAGGCGGACTCTTCAATGATCTTCTGGTTGCGCCGCTGCACCGAGCAGTCACGCACCCCCAACGCCCACGCGGTGCCCTGGCCGTCGGCGATGACCTGGACCTCGACGTGCCGGGCGCCGGTGACCAGGCGCTCCAGGAAGACCACGCCGGAGCCGAAGGCGCGCAGCGCCTCCTGGCTGGTGCGCTCGTACGCCTCGGTCAGCTCCTCGCCCGAGGCGACCATGCGGATGCCGCGACCGCCGCCGCCGGCGGTCGCCTTGAGCATCAGCGGGTAGCCGATCTCGTGGCCGGCACGGAGTGCGTCCTCGAGGGTGGCGACCTCGCCCCGGCTCCACGGCGCGACCGGGACACCGACCTCCTCGGCCATCAGCTTCGCGCCGATCTTGTCACCGAGCCTGCGCATCGCCTCCGGGCTCGGCCCGATGAAGGTGACACCGATCTTCTCGCAGAGCTCGGCGAACATCGGGTCCTCGGCGACGAACCCCCACCCGACCCAGGCCGCGTCGGCCCGGGTCTCGACCAGGGCCCGTTCCAGCACCGCGTGGTCGAGGTACGGGCGGGCCGAGGCGGGGCCGAGCAGGTAGGCGCTGTCCGCCTCCCGGACGAAGGTCGCGTTGCGATCGGCGTCGGTGTAGAGGGCGATCGTCTCGATCCGCGCCCCGGTTTCCGCCGAAAGATCCCGGACAGCGTGGATGAGCCGCATCGCGGCCTCACCACGGTTGACTATGGCGACACGACTGAACACCGCTAAGCCTCCCAAACACCCACGCACAGAAGGCGACGTCCGGGTTCCGGAGCGTCGCCTGCACCTGCCTACACCCTGCTCGATTACCGCCGGGTACACAAATGTCGCGCGACACCGGGTCGGAGCCGCCGCGACCCGGGGCCGCGACGGTCAGCGACGACGGATCGTCGACGTCGACAGCATAGGCCGACGCCGGGCGCGCCGGGGACGCTGGCCCGCCGACCGCTGCTCAGGACGTACGGACCGGGGTGCGTGGCGCACCTCACCCGGCCCGTTCCGGAGCCCGACGGTCGGCCGTCAGGGCGTCTCGCGACCCTCGTTCCCGGTGGACCGCAGGATCGCACCGGCCTCTTTCGTGGCCTGTTCGAGACGTTCACGGGCGTCGTCGGGCAGGGCACGCTCCATCGCGGTCCAGGAGATCCACGCCTCGGCGACGTCGGGAAATATCCGCTGGACGTCCGGGTTGTCGAGATTGTCGGGAGCGAGGTCGGACATACCGAGCGCGGCCAGAACCCGGCGCGGGCCGAGGTGGAGTGGATGGCAGCCGACCTGCTCGACAAAGTGCGCGACGAGCAGGTCCACGGCCTGACGCGTCACGTCACCGGTGGGCAGTCCGGACGCGGCACCGGAGGCCAGGAATGTCCGCTTCAACAGCTCCAGCTCCACGCTGTCGGGGAACGGTTCCGCCGGCGCGACGACGTCGCTCAACGCCCGCGCCCGCGCCAGGGTGAGGGCGCGCATCTTCCGGTACGCCCGCGGCACCGGCCTGGGCTCGTACTCCCGGTCCTCGGTCAGCTCGTCCGAGGTGGCGATCGCCTCTTCGAGCAGCCGCCGCCCGTACGCGGGGTCGAGCGGCTCCACGACGAGGCCCTCGTCGCCTTCCCCGATCCCGTGCAGTACGTCCAACAGCGAGTCCACGCCGATGCTGAGCGTCAGCTCCCGGAACAGTCCCTCGCCGAGGGTACGGTCGATCATCGCGAGGATGGCGTGTTCGTCGTCACCGTCGTAGGAGAACGTGCAGAGCAGGATCGCGGTCTCGTCGAACCGGTCGTGCGCCCACCAGCAACTGTCCACCCGTACCCGCCCGATGGTGGACGCCCAGGGCGGCTCGGGCAGCCCCTGCTCGACCAGCCGGTCGGCATGCACCTGGGCCAGCTCGCGTTGGGTGTCGACGGTGCTCATCGCCTGGAACCCGCGCAACGCCGCCACGGCCGTCGGGGTCTTGCGCTGGCCCAGTTCGTGGATGACCTCGGCGTCGGACCGCACCGAGACCGCCAGGGACAAGGTAAAGCCCTCCGCGCTCTCGTGGGCGAGCAGTTGGGTCATCGCCTGCTCGACCGACCAGGGCGAACTCTCCGATTTGAGGGAGAAGTTCCATTCCAGAAAGTCCGCGCCCGCGGAGGCACGGCCAACGCTCGGATCGCTGTCACCCATTTCGCGATTGTCGCAGCCCGACGACCGTCACGCGGGTGGCCCGACCGCGTGTTCACCGGAAACACACACGCCCGGTGCGATCCGCCCCGCCACGGGTCCACGTCCGGCCAGCCAGTCGCCGATAATGTCGAAGTCGGCGTCCGTGAGGCCCCGGCGGGGGTCCACCCGGTGGAGAAGCGCCCGCCCCGGGTGGTGTGTGGAGACCCAGACCCGGTCGACCTCGGTGATCTCGTCGTCGACCCAGACGAACGAACGCCCGGCCGCCCATTCGACCAGGCCACGGGTCTTCCAGTGCAGCGGCCCGTCCTCGTCCGAGTCGGGCCACTCCACCACCGGCAAGGTGGGCAGCCCGAGTCCGGGTGCGATCACCTCGTTCGCGTCCGCCATCCAGGTCGTCGCCCAGACCAGGTCGCAGGCAAGCCCGGACAGTCGCCTTCCGTGCTGCGGGTTCAGCCGGGCCAGCAGCGGGTTCTCCCCCGCCCCCGCCGGTGCGGTGGCGGCCGACCCGACCGGGCGCCCGCCGGGTGGCGGCGCACCGAACGGAATCAGGGGTCCGTCGACGTCGAGGAAGAGCAGCGGACGTTCCCCGGCACCGGACACGGCCGCAGGATAACGCCGAACGGCTGGGTGGACGGTGGCCGTACCGCGTTTCTGCGATCATGCCGGGTATGCGGGACGAGAACCTGGTGGGGCTCTGGGAGACCGCCCCGTACGACTACGGCGCGATGGAGTCGAGCTGGGTCTGTCTCCGGCCGGACGGCACCGGCTGGTCGGCGGTCGCCAACCTCGGCAGCGCGGCGGTGAGCCAACTCGTCTGGGACTGCCCGGTCGACGGGGAGGTCGAGCTGCGGTGGACCTGGACCGCCTCCGGTCGCTGGGCGCCCGGCACGCCGTTCGTCCTCGCCGAAACCGACGAGGAAGGCCCGTACGAGGAAGTGGTCCGTACCCGCTATGCGACCGTCACGGAGACGGCGCCCTTCGCGGACTCGCCGACCGCCGCGTTGGCCTTCGAGGACAGCGTCGAGTTCTGTCACCGCTTCGCGCTCGTGACCAGAGAACCCGAGGCGGGAGGCTGACGGGAGACGACGCTCCCCTCACTCCCCGGCGGTCGACCGCGGCGCGGGGGTGAACGGGGTCAGGAGGAGTTCGGTGAGGCGCTGCCGGGCGTCTTTGTCACCGCTCATCCGAAGCGCACCCGACTCCGTTGCCGCGACCAGGGTGATCTGCTGTCCACAGACGGCGCGCAGGGTGTCGATGTCGGTGGTAAGTGTCGCGTCGGACCGCTCCGAGGTCGCGTCGCGGCGGATCCACAACGAACCGTCGGCGACCTCGGCGAGGTAGGTGTCGGCATCGACGTGGAACTCGTAGACGCCGCGCAGGTCGGCGGCGCGGGCCGGGTCGAAGCCCGCCTTGATGCCGAGGATCAGTGAGTCGACGCCGAGGATGCCGTCGGGTGGCATCGGGCCCTGGCTTCCCCAGCGTCCCAGTTGCAGGAGGATGGGCTCCAGGCCACGACCCCACTCCGTGAGCTCGTAGAGCCGGACCCGCGTCGGTGGGCCCAGGTCCCGCCGCCGCACGACGCCGTGCTCGGTCAGCTCCCGCAGTCGCTGACTCAGCACGTTGGGACTCACCCCGGGCAGCCCGCCGAGCAGGTCGTTGAAGCGCTTGGGGCCGAGCAGGAGGTCCCGTACCACCAGCACCGCCCAGCGCTCGCCGATGAGATCCAGCCCGCGCGCCACACCGCAGGGGTCACCGTAGCTACGTACGCCGCTCATGATCTTCACTCTAGCACTCACTCCTAATTCAGGAGTGTCGCTTGTTTTGTAGGAGTCGATCCCCTAGCTTGGCCCCATGAGCCTTCGCGACACGGAAGTGGCGGGCCTACCACAGGGCGACGTGAAACTGTTGGACACCGACGTGGCGCAGCGCCTGCTCACCACGCCCCTGGTGGCGCGCCTGGCCTACACCGGCAAGGACGGGACACCACGGTTGATCCCGGTGAACTTCCTCTGGACCGGCGACGAGGTCGTCGTCGGCGCGTTCGCCGGCACGTACAAGGTCCGGGATCTGCGAGCCCGGCCGGACGTGGCGATCTGTGTCGACACCACCGACGGCCCACCACAGGTGCTCATGCTGCGCGGAAAGGTCACCCTGGCCGAGGTCGACGGCATCCTGCCCGAATACGCCGTCATGCAGCGCGCGGCGATGGGCGACGGGAGCGGCGACGCCTACCTGCGGGCGATCGACCAGCCCGGCCTGCGAATGGTCCGGATCGGCCTGCGCCCGACCTGGGTCGGAGTCCTCGACTTCCAGGAACGCATTCCGGGGCGGACACCCGAAATCGTCCGGGCCGCACTAACCACCGGCCGGTAGCCGGCCCGCACTCGCCACCGGCCGGGGGGGTGGCCGGGCCGTACAGGATCGACGCACCATGACGGAGGACGGAAGATGCGCGAGATCATCGTTTCGATGTGGATCAGCCTCGACGGATTTGTCGCCGGCACCGACGACGAGATGGACTGGCTTCTGGTCGACGACCAGTTGCAGCGGTACGAACGGGACCTGGTGGAGAGCGCGAGCGGCCTGATGCTCGGGCGGATCACACACTCCGACTTCGCCGGCTACTGGCCGAAGGCCGCCGAGAGTCCCGACGAACCGGAGGAGGTACGGGGCTACGCCCAGCGGGTCGACGCCCTGGAGAAGTTTGTCGTCTCCGCTTCGGGAAAGGTCGCGACGTGGGCGAACACCCGGAGACTCAACCGCGTCGACCCCGACGAGATCATGGCGATCAAGCGTGGTCCCGGCGGGAACATCGTGGTCTACGGCAGCCTCGGCGTGGTCCGGTCCCTTGTCGACCTCGGACTCGTCGACGAGTTCCACCTCCTGGTCCACCCCCTGTTCCTGCGCCGGGGCAAGGCTCTGTTCGACGGCGGCCAACCGCCCGTACGACTGAGGCTGGTCTCCACCGAGTCCTTCGCCTCCGGGGTCGTCCTGATGAGATACCGGTCAGCGGACCCGACCCCGGACGCCTCCTGAGCCTGCGCTGGACGGGTTGCCGGCGAGCGGGTCGACCTCGCGGGGCCGGGTCCACCCGGGTCGTCGGGGGACCTTCCGCGCGCGGCGCAGCTCGGCGACGACGAGTACGCCGAGCAGCACGGCGGCGATGGCGGCCAGTCCCCACGGGTAGGTCGTCACGGTCACGACGAACCGGGCCGGCTGGTCCGCCCCGTCGACCTGGCCCCGGACCGTGTAACCGCCCGCCGTCGGTGCCGGGATGGTGATCGGCAGCCGCAACACCCGCTGCTCCCCGGGGTCGAGGGTGCCCAGCAGGGGCGGCGGCACAAACCCGGTCGGTTGGCTTCCCCGACCCAGGGTGACCGCCACGGCGGGGTCGACCGCCGGCGCGACGCCGTCGTTGCGGACCGTGACGAACAGGACGCGTTCCGCCGGGCCGCCGAACAGCGCGGGCCAGCTCCGGCCGCCGATCACCTCGACTCCGGTCACCCGCAGTCGGGCCACGCCGGACGACCCGGCCGGCGTGACGGGTTCGACCGGCTGCTCGGGCAGACCGGCGACGGCCAGCGGCACGGTCCCGCTGGTCGTACCGCCGAGCGCGGTGACCCGGACCACGCAGGGGCAGCCGACCGGCGGCGCGGTCACGGTCACGCTGGTGACACCGGTGCCGGACGGCCGGACGTAGGTCTGGACCGCCGTCTGCACCGCGCAGTCGGCCGAGCCGCGCCGGCCGCCGTTGCCACAGATCTCGATCGAGACGGTGCCGGCCGGCCAGCGGTCGAGCCGGACGGTGACGCGGTCGCCGGGCGCCGCACGGGCCCGGTCGACCACGATCGTGGGTGGCTCGGCGCCGGGAGGTGTGGTGGGTGACGACGGACCCAGCACGATCGTGGCCAGCACGGTGGCCAGCGCGGGCACGGCACCGGCGGGGTTCACCGCCGCTGTCCGGGCGCGCTGGTTGTCCCGGCCGGTCCGGACCCGGCGACCTCCGGGCCGGGGGTTCGCCGGGGGGAGCGCCGGCCGAACCGGCGGGCCGCCACCGCCGCGCCGAGCAGCGCGAGCGCCGCGACCAGCACCCAGGGCACGGCCCAGACCCCGGTGGTACGCGTGACCAGCGGTAGCGGCACGTCCATGGTCGCGGGGGCCACGTGTACGGCCACGCTCAACCGACCGGCGGCGGGGAGTCCGGTGATCCGCTCGTTGACCTCGATCGCCGAGCCGGGCAGCAGTTCGGGCAGTTCGAGCGGGCTGGTGCCGGCGAGGGACCAGTTGAGTGGGCCGCGCACCTCCACCCGGCCGGTGCCGCCGACGCGTACGTTGCCGGTGTTGCGCAGCCGGTAGTGGACGGTGAGCGCGCCACCGCCGAACGGGTTCCAGCGGTTGCGGTGACCCACTCGAAGCGTCTCGACCTGGAGTGACGGGTGCAGGGGGCCGGCCACCCGGAGGTAGATCCGGGCGGCGGCCCGGCGGTCCAGGTTGACCCGCTGCCCGCTGCCGTCGGTCTGTATTCGGGCCACCGAGGCGACCAGGCCACCGGTGTGGTCACCCGGGGTGGCGTTCGCCGGCACGTCGAGGTGGAACGGGACGATCACCCGCTGGCCGGCGGCGACGGCGTACTCCCGTGGGGTGACGCTCGTCCAGGCGCCGACGCCGGTCGGGCGCTGGCTCGCCGGCAGCAGCGCGAAACCGCCGTCGCCGGTGTTGAACGCGTCGGTGCCGTAGACGGTGAAGGTGAGCGGTGTGCCGCCCAGGTTGCTGATCGCGACCTGGTCGTCGATCCGCTGCCCGGGTTGGGCGTCGTAGGTGAGGTAGCCGCGTCCGGTGGGCCCGGTCGCGCTGGAGGGTTGCACGGCCCAGGTGATGTCGTCGGCGCGGGCCGGCGGTGCGGCGTGGCCGGGGGACGCGGACAGGATGACGATCAGGGCGGCCAGCAGCGCCAGCGGCGATCGGGCGGTCATGCTCGGCTCCTCGCGAGCGGACGGGCGGGTACGGGCACCCGGTCGGTCGACCGGGTGCCCGTAGCGTCCGTTCAGGACAGGGTGACGGTCAGCGTCGCGGTGTAGTCACCCGGCGTGGTCGACGCCGGTACACCGAGGCTGAGCTGCGCTGTGCACTCGAACTTGCCGGCGCTCGCGCCGGCTGCCGAGGTGCAGAGGGTCCTGGCCGTGGCCAGGCCGGTTCCCTCGCCGGGGCTTGCCACGGCCCCCGGTGCCACCACGCCGGGAGCACCGACGAGCCCGTCGTCCACGAAGGACGCCGTCGGTGCCCAGCCGAGGTTGTCGGCCGCGATCACGCCGCCGGTGGCGGTGGCGAAGTTCTCCACCTGCCCGATCAGGCTCCAGCCCGCGTCGGTGCCGCGCTGGTCGGTGACGGTGACCTTGTTGAGCTGGCCGGTCGCCGTACCGCCGGGGTCGACCGCACCGAGCGCGACCGTCGACCCGGACGAGGTCAGGAGCAGCGCCCCGGTCTGGCGGACCGAGGCGGTGATCTCCTGGTCGACGCTGCCGCCGCCGGGGGCGGTGGCGAAGCTGACCGGGGTGAAGGTGTCCTGACTCCGGTCGGCCGACCCGTGCGCGGCGAAGGTCAGGATGTAGCACTGGACCGTGGTGCAGTCGACCGCGTTGCCGTTGCCGTCGGTGTAGCGCGCGGCGACGGCGAGCGTGGTGCCGAACGTACCGTCGCCGTTGAGCCTGTCCTGGCTGGCGCTGGGTGTGGTGACGTTCTTGTTCACCCATTTCACCGACTTGTAGCGGCGGGCGTTGACCCAGTAGTCGGTGTCGTTCTTCGGGCCGAAGGCGACGTAGATCCCGTTGCCGCCGGCACCGTCGGGGTTGAATCCGGAGCCGGTGACCTGGACGGTCGCCTGCTCCGGGTCGAGCCCGGTGGACGGTGTCACCGTCACCGCCGGAGTGGCCGGTGCTCCGGCCGGGGTGAGGCTGAGCGAGACCGGGTCCAGGACCGTGCCGGCGCCGTAGAAGCCGGCGAAGGCCGAGGCACCGACCTCGGTCATGGTGGCGGTCAGGCCCGTCCAGGTCACGGCCCCGCCCGAGGGCTGCGGGCCGGCCGACGCGTCCAGGGTGGCGATCTCGGCCTGGTCGACCGAGACGGGTTCGAATCCGCCGCCGCTGACCACGAGGTCGACGTCGGCGCGAAGGGACCCGGTGTCGCCGGCCAGCACGACGGTCGGGTTGGCCATCGTGATGGTGAAGAAGTGCGCCGGGTACGAGAACACCACCCGACCGCCGTAGTGGACGGTCGCCGCACCGGTCGCCGGATCGTACGAGCCGTCCTCGACGGTGAACCGGAAGGTGCCGTCGGCGTTGCGAACGGCGCCGTCGGCCACGGCGATCGGCGGGTTGCCGTTGCCGGTGGAGACGTAGTTGCGGAACGAGGCTTTGAAACCCCAGTCGAGGCTGCCACTGGCGACGCCGCCCGGGGCCGCCGCCGCGGGAGCTACCGCCACGATCGAGGCGGCCGTACCGAGGACGACCACCGCCGCCCATCGCAGCGACGCGCGCCGGGCGTTGCCGGCGTTCGGTCTGCCCATCCTGCTTCCTTTCCGAGAAGTTCCGGGGATCACCCCCGGGGGGACGACTTAGGTTAGCCTAAGCTAACTTCGAGTCAATCCGACACTCGGCGGACACGGTGGGTGCTGTTGATCTAGGAGAAACGAACCGGTCGGACACTTGCCATCCCAACCCCTCAGAACTTAGCTTAGGCAACCCTAACTTCCACGTCTCCCATCCTTCGGAGTGACCCCGATGTCCATTCGTCCAAGGGGTGGCCGGGGCGGCCGTCGTCGCCGCCGGGCCACTCTCCTGCTCGGCGCGGTGGCGACCGGCGCGCTTTCCGTGACACCCGTCTACGCCGACACCATCGGCACCGGCCCGAACGGACAACGACTCACCGTCAGCAAGACCGCCGCCGTCAGCCGCACCGGCGAGACGGTCACCGTCTCCGGCACCGGGTACAACACCGGCAAGGGCATCTATGTCGCGTTCTGCGTCGACAACGGACCGGGTGCCCTGCCCACTCCCTGCGGCGGTGGCGCGGACACCAGCGGCAGTTCCGGCGCCTCCCAGTGGATCTCGTCGAACCCGCCCTCGTACGGCGAGGGCCTGGCCATCCCCTACGGACCCGGTGGCTCGTTCCGGGTGCAGATCAGGCTCAGCCCGACCATCGGCGACACCGACTGCACCGTACGCAGGTGCGTGGTGGCCACCCGCAACGACCACACCCGGGGCAGCGACCGTACGCAGGACGTCCTGGTCCCGGTGACGTTCACGGCGCAGAACCAACCGTCCCGCCGACCGGCCACCGCCACCCCGTCGCGGACCCCGGCGACAACCGCCCGATCCACCACTGCCCGTACGCCGGGCGCCGACACCTCCGTCGCACCGGGTGCGCCCGCGACCGGCGGTGCCAGCGGCATCGCGGCGACGGGTGCCGGCGCCGCCCCGGGCACCGAACCGGTCGCGGCCGGTTCCATCGAGGTGACCCGGGTCAGCGAGAGCAGCCCCACCGGTCGCTGGTGGATGGTCGCGCTGGGACTGCTCGCCGCCGCGCTGGTCGGCGTACTGCTGCTCCGCGCGCGCAACCGGCGCGGCGCCGCGTGAGCCGCCGCCCCGGCCGCGCCGTCGCCGTGCTGGCGGCACTCGCCCTCGTCGGCTGCGCCGCCCCGACCGGCGGCGGCCCCGCGTCCCCGACCCGGGCGGGCGCCTGCGGCCCGACCACCGCGCGGGTCGACTCCACCGAGGTCGTCCCGGTCGCGGAGGATCCGCCGGCCACGTTGCCGGTGACCGTGACCGGCGCCGACGGCAGGTCGGTCACGGTCACCGACACCAGCCGGATCCTGCCGGTCAACCTCTACGGTTCGATCGCCGAGATCGTCTTCAGCCTCGGGCTCGGCGACCGGGTGGTCGGCCGGGACACCGCGACGACCTTCTCCGCCGCCGCCCACCTGCCGCTGGTCACGCCGGGCGGACACGACCTCTCCGGTGAGGCGGTCCTGCGGCTGGACCCCAGCGTTGTCGTCGCCGACGACAGCATCGGCCCACCCGAGGTGTTGGAGCAGCTCCGCCGCTCCGGAATCCCGGTGCTGCTGGTCGACGACGAGCAGACGCTGGCCTCGGTCCCCCGACACATCCGGGCGATCGCGGCGGCGCTCGGCGTCGGCGAGACGGGCGAGCGACTGGTCGACCGGGTCGACGCCGAGATCCAAGCCGCCCGACACACCGCCCCGGGCGACCGGTCGCCACGCATCGCCTTCCTCTACCTGCGCGGTACGGCCGGGGTGTACCTGATGGGCGGCAGGGGCGCCGGCTCCGACGAGATGATCCGGGCGATCGGCGCGGTCGACGCCGGGACCGAGATCGGGCTGGTGAAGTTCCGACCGCTGACCAGCGAGGGTCTGATCAACGCGGCCCCGGACGTCATCCTGGTGATGACCGAGGGGCTCAACTCGGTCAAGGGCGTCGACGGGCTGCTGGCCATGCCGGGGGTGGCGCAGACGCCGGCCGGCCGGGACCGGCGGATCGTCGACATGGACGACGGCATCCTGCTCAACTTCGGCGCGCGTACCGGCAGCGCCGTCGCCGCGCTGGCCAAGGCGGTGTACGAGTGCGGGACAACCCCGTCGTGACCGTCCCCGACACCGCCCTGCCCCGACCGGGAACCCGCTCCCCCGGCGGCCCGACGGAGCCCACGCGACGACGGCGTGGCCGTGGCCCGCTGCTGCTCACCGGGCTGGCGGCCGGACTGCTGCTCGTCTGTCTGGTCGCGGCCGGAACCGGGCAGGTGCACGTCTCCCCGGCCGAGGTCCTCGGCTCGGTGCTGCACCGGCTCGGCCTGCCGATAGGCCCGCTGCCCAGCGCCGCGCAGGGCGAGAACGCGCTCTGGGTGGTGCGGTTTCCCCGGGTCCTGCTCGCCGTGATCGTGGGCGCCTCGCTGGGCTGCGCCGGCGCGCTCATGCAGGGCGTGTTCGGCAACCCGCTGGCCGAGCCGGGCATCATCGGCGTCTCCTCCGGCGCGGCGGTCGGCGCCGCCGTCACCATCGTCACCGGCGTCTCCGCCCTCGGTGGCTGGACGGTCGCCACCGCCGCCTTCCTCACCGGGCTGCTCACCACCTTCGCCGTCTACCTGATGTCCCGCTCGGACGGCCGGACCGAGGTCGTCACCCTGGTGCTGACCGGCGTCGCGGTCAACGCCGTGGCCGGTGCCGTACTCGGTCTGGTGATGTTCTTCGGCGACGCCGACGCCGTACGGGCGATCGCGTTCTGGCAGCTCGGCAGCCTGGCCCAGGCGAGCTGGGGCAGTGTCCTGGTCACCCTGCCGTGCGCGGTGCTCGGCATCGGGACCGCGCTGACCGCCGCCGGGCGGCTGGACCTGCTCGCGCTCGGCGAGCGGCCGGCGTACCACCTCGGCGTCCCGGTCGAACGGTTGCGGCTGCTGATGATCGGGGTGACCGCGCTGCTGGCGGCGTCGGCGGTCGCCTTCACCGGGGTGATCAGCTTCGTCGGGCTGGTGGTGCCGCACCTGATCCGGCTGGTCGCCGGGCCCGGACACCGGACACTGCTACCCGCCAGCGCGCTCGGCGGGGCGATCATCGTGGTCGCCGCGGACCTGGCCGCCCGGACCCTGATCGACTACCAGGAACTGCCGCTGGGGGTGCTGACCGCGGTCGTCGGCGGCCCCTGCTTCTTCTGGTTGCTGCGCCGGGCCCGCTCCCGGGCCGGAGGCTGGGCGTGAACCGCGTCGCGATCGAGATCCGGAACCTGCGGGTACGGCTCGGCGGCCGGCTCGTCCTGGACGAGGTGGACCTGGAGGTCCGGGCCGGCGAACTGCTCGCCCTGGTGGGTCCGAACGGTGCCGGCAAGTCCACCCTGCTCGCCGCCGCCTGCGGCGACGTCCCGGCGACGGCGGGTTCGATCAACGTCCAGGGTGCCCCGCTGGGGCGCTGGACACCGGTCCGGCTCGCCCGACAGCGCGCGGTCCTGCCGCAGCGTACGACGCTGGCGTTCCCGTTCACCTCGGTCGAGGTGGTGGGCATGGGCCGAACCCCGTGGGCCGGGCGGCCGGAGCAGGACCAGGACGCCGAGGCGGTCGCCGAGGCGATGCGGCTCACCGAGACGACCGGGCTCGCCGACCGGCCGTTCCCCACCCTGTCCGGCGGAGAACAGGCCCGGGTGGCGCTGGCCCGGGTGCTGGCCCAGCGCACCCCGATCCTCCTGCTCGACGAACCCACCGCCGCGCTCGACCTGCACCACCAGGAGCTGGTGCTCGGCGTCGCCAGGGACCGGGCGCGCGCCGGGGGCGCGGTCGTCGCGGTCCTGCACGACCTGGGGCTGGCCGCCGCGTACGCCGACCGGGTGGCCCTGCTGGCAGACGGTCGCCTGGTCGCCGACGGGTCCCCCGGGCAGGTGTTCACCGCCGACCGGCTCGGCCCGGCCTACCGGCACGACATCGAGATCATTCCCCACCCCCGTACCGGAGCGCCCCTGGTGCTGCCGGTCCGTTCGACCAAGGACGAGACATGAGCGACACACGTACCCCGGCCACCGGGACCGACGGTCTCGCCGCGCGGCTGCGCGCGGCCACCGACGCGGCCCACCGCGCCGCCGAGTCGGCCCCCTTCGTCACGGCGCTGCTCGACGGCCGGATCAGCCGGGCCGGTTACGCGGCACTGGTCACCCAGCACTACTTCATCTACGAAACCCTGGAACAGGCCGCCGAGGCGATGCGCGACGACCCGGTCGCGGGGCCGTTCGTCGCCGACGAACTCACCCGGCTCCCCCGGCTGGCCCAGGATCTCGCGTTCCTGCTCGGCCCCGACTGGCAGGGCCTGATCAGGCCGAACGCGGCGACACAGGCGTACCGGCAACGCCTGCGCGAAACCTGCTTCGGCTGGCCGGGAGGGTTCGTCGCGCACCACTACACGCGTTACCTCGGCGACCTCTCCGGCGGAGCGATCGTCGCCGCCTCGGTACGTCGCAGCTACGGGTTCACCACCGACGACGGCACCCGCTTCTACCAGTTCGACGTCGCCGGCCGGGGCCGGTTCAAGCGGGAGTACCGGGCCCGACTCGACGCGCTGGAGCTGGGCAGCGCCGAATTCGACCGGGTCGCCGAGGAGGCCGTGATCGCCTTCTTCCTCAACCGTGCCGTGTTCCACGAACTCGCGGAATCCACCCTGCCGGCCGCCTGACGGTCCGGGTGGTGCCCCGGAGTTCGCCCGCTCTACGGCATCACCCGGCACAGGGCGTCCAGCGCGCCGGCCCACGCGCTGTCCGAGGGCGCGGCGTAGTTGACCACCAACGCGTCCCGCTCGGGCGGCCGTCGACCGGAGTCCGCGACCTCGTACCGGAACTGGGCCAGGCCGCCGACCGCCAGACCCCGCCTCGCCGCCGCCTCGACGACCGCGCGTTCGGTCCCGGGCGGAAGTTCGAGGACCGCCTGGAGCCCGGCGGCCAGGCCGGTCACCCGGACGCCCGGGGCCCTCGACGCCAGGGCCGCGACCAGTTGGTCCCGGCGGCGCCGGTAACGCAGCCGCATCGCGCGCACGTGCCGGTCGTACGCACCCGAGGCGATGAACTCCGCGAGCGTCAACTGTTCCAGCGCGCTCGACCAGTCGACGCTTCCCTTGGCCGCCGCGACCTGCCGGACCAGCTCCCCGGGCAGCACCATCCAGGCCAGCCGCAGCCCCGGCGCCAGGGACTTGCTCACCGTGCCGAAATACACCACCCGCTCCGGGTCGAGGCCCTGCACCGCGCCGACCGGCTGACGGTCGTACCGGAACTCGCCGTCGTAGTCGTCCTCCAGGATCAGCCCGCCGGTGGCCCGCGCCCAGTCGACCACCGCCGTACGCCGGTCCGGGCTGAGCGCGACCCCGGTCGGGTACTGGTGCGCCGGTGTCACCAGCACCGCACCGACCCCGGGCAGTCGGACCAGGTCGTCGGTGCGCGCGCCATGCTCGTCGACAGGCAGGGGCGGGATGTCCAGACCGGCACCGGCCAGCAGGTTCCGGTAGACGTCGAACCCGTACGACTCGACGGCCACCGCCCGTACCCGCCGCGCCCTGAGCACCTGCGCGATCAGCGTCAGGCCGTGGTGGAACCCCGAACAGACGACAACCCGCTCCGGTTCGGCGTACACCCCACGGGCCCGCGCCAGGTAGTCCGCGAGCACGCTCCGCAGTTCCATCCGGCCGAGCGGGTCGCCGTACCCGAAGGCGTCGTACGGGGCAGCGGTCAGCGCCCGGCGGGCCGCGCCCAACCATCGCGTACGCGGGAACTCCGCGAGGTTCGGCGACCCCGGCAGCAGCCCGTACGTTGGACCGGGCCGGCTCGCCCCGGCTCGGACCTCGGCGGCACGGCCGGAGGCGGCACGGGCCGGGCGGGCACGCCGGGCCACCCGGGTTCCGGAGCCCTGCTGGGCGGTGAGCCATCCCTCGGCGACCAGTTCCGCGTAGGAGTTGGCCACCGTGTTACGGGCGACGCCGAGATCCGCGGCGAGTGACCGGGACGACGGCAGCCGGGTGCCGGGCGCCAGCCGCCCGCCGCGTACGGCCTCGCGCAGGGCCTGCGTGAGCCCCGCCCGCAGCCCGGGGCCGGTCAGCTCCAGGTGCAGGTGCAGGTCCGCACCGAACGCGGACGGCCCGGCGACACCCGGATTGGCCCACGATTCCGTCATGGAATTGCACCATACGCCGAGGCCACCGGCTGCGTAGCGTTGCCGCGATGACAACGCTAGGAACGATCACAACGCATGCACCGATGACAACGCATGGAACGCCGGGCAGTGGGCGCCTCCCGGAACACGCGCAGCGCCTGGACTGGGCGAAACTCGCCCCCGAGGCGTACAAGGCCATGGTCCGGCTGGACACGGTGGCGCGGCAGGGCGTCGAGCCGACCCTGCTCAACCTGGTCAAGATCCGCGCTTCCCAGCTCAACCGCTGCGCCTTCTGTCTGGACATGCACAGCAAGGACGCGCTGGCCTCGGGTGAGTCGGCGGAGCGGATCATCCAGCTCGCGGCGTGGACCGAGTCGAGGCACTTCTACACCGCGAAGGAGATCGCGGCGATCGAGCTGACCGAGGCGGTCACCGTGCTCACCGACGGATTTGTCCCGGACGAGGTGTACGCGCGGGCGGCGAACGAGTTCAACGAGACCGAACTGGCCCGCCTCATCGTCGCGATCACGACGATCAACGCGTGGAACCGCTTCGGGGTGTCCACCCGGATGGTCCCCGGCCACCACACGCCGAGCGGCCGATGACGTCCCCCGCGCTCGCCTTCCGCGCCATGCACCACGGTCGCGCCGCAGGGGACCCGCTTGTCCTGCCGGGGCCGTGGGACGCGGGCAGCGCCCGGGTCTTCGCCGACGCCGGCTTCCCGGCCCTCGCCACCCCGAGTGCCGGCGTCGCCGCCTCGCTGGGCTACCGGGACGGTGCCACCCCGCCCGAGGAGATGTTCGCCGCGGTGGCGCGGATCGTCCGGGCCGTGTCGGTGCCCGTGTCGGCCGACGTCGAGGGCGGCTACGGCCTCGCTCCCCGGGAACTGGTCGGGCGGCTGCTGGAGACCGGCGTTGTCGGCTGCAACCTGGAGGACTCCGAGGCACGGACGCTCAAGGACCCCCGGCGGCACGCGGACTGGCTGGCCGAGGTACACGCGGAGGCGGGCGACGCCCTCTTTGTCAACGCCCGCGTCGACACCTTCCTGTACGGCACGGGTGACCCGGCGGAGGCCGTGGAACGAGCCCGGCTGTACGTGGCCGCCGGCGTCGACTGCGTGTACCCGCTGCTGGCGCCGCCCGAGGCGGTCCCGGTGCTGCGAAACGGGGTCGACGGCCCGGTCAACCTGGCCGCCGGACCGGACCGGAGGTCCGTGGCCGAACTGGCACGGCTGGGCGCGACCCGGATCACCTTCGGTCCCGGGATGCAGCGGTACGCGATGGAAACGGTCGGCGAACTCGCCGCGCGGCTGAGGTGACGAGTCGCCGCTGGTCACCCACACCGCCTGGACGGCGTACGGCCGCTGACGGCAAACGCCCGACAAACGCTGCAAATCAGGTTGCAGACGACCTCAAGCGATCTTGAAGTGATCCCACAAACACTCTGCGACAGGAACCGCTCCCACAAAGAACGGAAACGCAGAGTGCCCAGATCCCTGCTCCAGAAGATCGTCCCCCAACGGATCCTCGCGACGGCGACCAGCGTGCTCGCCGCGGCCACTCTCGGCCTGGCCGTCGTGGCCGTCGACACCGTCACCGCCCCGCCCGCGCCGGCCCGGGCCGCCTCGTCGGTGGGCGGGCAGATCACCCGGGACGAGGTACTCAACCGGGCCCGGTGGTGGATCGACCAGTACGGCGCGATCTACAGCCAGTACCAGAGCGACCAGAAGCCGGACCAGGATGGACACCCGTACCGGCCGGACTGCTCGGGCTTCGTGTCGATGGCGTGGCACCTGCCGAAGAGTGGTGGCGGGGACCGCTCGACCCGGACCTTGGATACCTTCGGCGACACCAGGACGTTCGACAACCTGGGCGACCTGTTGCCCGGTGACGCGATCCTCGGCGTGGAGTACGGCCACGTGGCCCTGTTCGAGAAGTGGGTGGACTCGTCCCGGACCCAGATGTGGGTCTACGAGGAGTACAAGGAAAATCTCGAGGGACGCCGCGTGGTCAAGAGCCGCTCCTGGTACGAGGCGGAGAACTTCAAGGGCGTCAGGTACAACAAGATCATCGACGGCGTACGCGGCACCGCCAACATCTACGGCGTACTCGCCGACGGCCGGCTGACGTTCACCGCGGTCGACGCCGCCACCGGTGACCGTATCCGGGGCGCCTCGCGCTCCGACGCGTCCCTGCCGTTCACCCCGCGCACCATGGCCACCCTCGACTACAACACCATCCTGTTCACCTCCACCGCCAACGAACTCTGGCGCGTCGACATCGGCACCAACCTGGACACCGTCACGTTCCGGACGCCGACCCGCCTCGCCGACAGCGGTTGGAGCCACGACCTGCTCACCTACGACGGCAGCGGTCACCTCTACGGCATCGCCGACGGCGTGCTGCGCCGTTACACCGTCAACGTCGCCAAGCCGGAGATCACCGACATCACCGGCTACGTGTCGATCGACGAGGGCTTCGGCGCCCTCAAGACCCTCACCGCCACCGGCCCCGACTGGCTGCTCGGGACCACCTCGGACGGCCGGCTCCGGTCCTACCGGGTCGACGGAGTCGACAACTGGACCGGCAGCGACCTCCGCGAATCCACCTGGCAGGTCTTCACCAACCTGGTCTCGCCCGGTGGTGGTGTCTACTTCGGACACAAGCCCACCTCGATGAACCACTACGTCGACCTCAACCCCTACGACTTCAGCGGCGGTGACATCAGCGGCACCGGTGAGACAGACCCGAGCGGGTGGAGCCAGGTGCTCATCTCGGCCCAGCCCGGCACGGTCTCCTGACCGTCGTCACGATCGTGGGTCCGGACCGCTCGGTCCGGACCCACATGTCCGTCGCGCCGACGCGGCGGCGGGACCGGTGACCCAGGCGTCACCGTCGACACAACGGCCGGTCAGCTACCCGCGGGCGCGGGTGAGACCGGCACCGACGGGTCGGCCCGTCGTCGGCGTACCGCGTTGACGATCAGGTCGACGGCGATGAACCCGAGCAGTGGGATGCCGAACAGCGGCAGCACCCAGCCGATCAGGAAGACCACCGGCAGACCGACGAGGATCATCCAGGACGGGAGCCTCTGCCACCCGCCACGAGCGGCCGGTGGCGCACCGACCAGGGCGGATCGGTCGGCCCGGGTCGGTCGACGCTGCCACCACATCCGGTAGCCCCAGACGATCACGCAGATCAGTCCGACGGCGAGGGCGGCGAGCAGGATCTGGTTCGCCGGGCCGAACAGGATCGCCATGTGCGCGCTGATCCCGAGACTGCTCAGCTTGGCCAGCAGCGGCCAGTCGCCGAAGTCGCTACGGGCGACGACCGTACCGGCGCTCGGGTCGATCGCGGCCCGGTCCTTCCGCACCGGCCAGGTGTCGTCCACCTGTGCCACCGTCCACGCCGAGGAGGCGTCCTCGGGCAGGGTCACCTCGACCGGGCCGGTGAGCCGGTTGTCCCGGGCGACGCGGAGCACCTGGTCGATCGCGGCCGGGTCGACCGGAACCGGAGCGGCGGCCGGTCCGCCACCGTGATGTCCTCCCCCGGCCTCCGGCTGGCCGCCGGGGGTCAGGGCGGTCGACAGTTGCGGGGTACGGGCGTCGAGTGCGTCCAGCCCCGAGCTGAAGTTCGCGCCCGCGTACCGCGACCAGGTCAAGCCGGTGGCGGAGAGGAAGAGCAGGCCGATCACCAGCCACACGCCGGTGCTGGCGTGCCAACCACGGGTACGGCGGACCCCCTTGCGGGCGGCGAGGTCCGGCAGCAGCAGCCGGCGGGCCCTGCCGCGTACGCCCCGGTGGCGACGCCACCACAGCGCCAGGCCGCCGAGGGCGATCACCCAGAGCCAGCTCGCCGCGAACTCGGAATAGTGCCGCCCGACGACTCCGAGGTGCAGGTTGCGGTGCAGGTCGTCCAGCCAGGTACGCACCGGCGTGTACCCGAACCAGGTCGTCAGTTGCCCCTTCACCTGTGCGGTGTACGGGTCGACGTACACGCTGTGCTGGTTCTCCCCCAGCTCCGGCGAGGTGAACACCACCTGGGTGGTGGCGTCGGAGGCGCCGACCGCGACGTACGACAGGGTGCCGTCGGGGTGGCTCGCCCTGGCCGCGGCCACCTGCTCGGAGAGCGGTTTTGCCGTCCGGCCCGCCGGATCGGCGCGCAGTTCGGTGCCGTAGAGGGCGGCGTCCAACTGCGGGGTGATCGTGTAGAGCAGCCCGGTCAGGGCCGCGACGAGGAGGAACGGGGCGACCAGCACACCGGCGTAGAAGTGCAGCCGGAGCAGGAGGGCGCCCAGCCCGGTGGAGGGCCGCGCCACGGTGGGCACGGCCGGGGTGGCTGGGGACGGTGTGGGCCCAGGCTGTTCGGCCTGGACGGAGGTGATGGACATCGGCTCCTCGATCGCACTCGCGGCCGGCGTGACGCACGGCCTGTGAACCTGGTCGAACGCGCCGCCCACGGGTCCCACGTGCCGCGACGTCGCCGGACCCGGTGCTGGCACCGACGTCCGTCCAAATAGTCGATGTCCGTCGCACAAAAGTTCCCGGCCGAGTTCCCCGGTCGCGGGGCTCGTCCGCTCGCCCGTCCGGTGGACTCCACCTCCTACGATCCGGCACACCGGTACGAGACGAGGGAGGTCCGATGGCGATGACGAGCGGTGGTTCCCGGCGTGAGGTGGTGCGGCTGACGGCGGACGGGGAGCGCTGCCACGCGCGCGGTGACCTCCCCGGTGCGATCGACCGGTACCAACGGGCCTGCACCCTGGTACGGGAGGCGACCGAGGCCGAGCCGTGGGACGCCGACAACCCGCAGCAACTCGGGTCGATGCTCTACACCCTCGGGGAGTGGCTCCGGCAGGCCGACGACTACCAGGGCGCGGTCGACGCCCTGGTCGAGGCGGAGACCGCCTACGAGCGCCTCGGCGGGTCGGCCGGGCAGCTCGTCGCCGACGTCCTGATCCGCCGGGCCCGGGTGCACGCCGGCGCCGGCCGTCCGCTGTCGGCGATCGCCGACGCCCAGCAGGCGGTGACCACCTGCCTCGATCTCCGCGTGGAGCGCTCCGACGCCGAGGGGGCGGTGCCGGCCGCCCGGGTGGTCGCCCTGGCCGCGCAGGTGCAGATGGCCATCGGTGGCGACCCCGACGTCGCGGCGAGCGCGGCCGACTGGGCGCTGCGGGAGTTCCTGGCGGCGTACCGCCGTGGTAACCAGTTCGCGCTACCGGCCGCGCACGCGCTCCCGGTACACGCGGCGGCGGCGGTCGCCTTCATCGTGCACGGCGCGGCCGGCCGGGACGAGCTGGCCCGGATGGCACAGTGGTTCCTCGCCACCACCAGCCCGGACGAGCCCCTGCCCGGCAACGACGTGGCCGAGCAGGTGATCAACGGCCAACCGTCGCTGGCGCGGGCGCTCGCCACGGCGGGCAAGCACGATCTGGTCGAGACCCTCACCGCGCCGGCCACCGAGGTCAGGATTCTCGCACCCTCGATGCGCTGCTCCCCCCAGCTCGCCCCGGCGTACGCCACCACCCTGGGCGAACTGCTGGTCAGCGCCCCCGACGCGGACGAGCTGCTGTTCGGGTTGGAGGCGCACGCCCTGTTCGCGGCGGCGTCCCAGCAACGGGTGGTCGGCATGCGCTACCAGTTCGGCGAGTTCGGCCGGCACTGGGCCGCCGCCGTGATCAACTTTGGCCAGCGTCAGCTCGAGTCCGACCGGGTGCCGGCCGCGCTCGACGCCGCCGGGTGGCTGGCCGGCATCATCGGGCAGCTCGCCCCGTACGCGATGATCGACCCGAAGGTGCGGTTCGACGCGCTGAGCTGTTCCCGCTGGCAGCACGACCTCTACCGCCGGGTCGGCGACACCGGCGCCGCCGCCCAGGTGGCCGAGGTGATCGCGATGCTGGAGGCGATGCCCGGATCGTGACCGCATGGTCAGGTGGCGCGCAGCGGGCGGTCCGGGTGGACGCAGGCGTCGCCGAGCAGGTCGACGTAACGGGCCACCCAGTCGCGGGCGGTGGCGTCGGTGAGCCGGTCCAGCGGGTACTCCAGGTAGCCGTCGAGCCGGTCCGGGTGGGGCACCAGACCGAACATCAACGCACCGCGCTCGGCGTCGGTCGGCACGTCGTGCACCCGTACGGTCAGGTCGGG
Organism: Micromonospora sp. NPDC050397; assembly: GCF_044901685.1. Classification (NCBI taxonomy): domain Bacteria; kingdom Bacillati; phylum Actinomycetota; class Actinomycetes; order Micromonosporales; family Micromonosporaceae; genus Micromonospora; species Micromonospora sp. NPDC050397. The sequence goes on along the minus strand of NZ_JBJDPS010000001.1, from coordinate 243,890 downwards.
CAGGTCGAGCCGCATGTCCAGGGTGTTCTGGAAGGCGAAGCTCACCATCACCCCGGGCGGCATCGCGCCGCCCGCCGGGCCGAGGAACTGCCCGTAGATCCAGGCGGTGGGCAGCAGGTTGTCGATCCCGGCGAAAAGGCTGTCGGCGGTCTGCTCCACCAGCTCACCGAAGGTCGCGGCGGCACCGGTACGGATCCGCAACGGCAGCGCCGTGGTCATCACGGCGACCGACTCCTCGTACGCCCGGGGTGAGCGGTTCGCGTGTGGCACCGAGAGCGTCACGTCGCGCGTCCCGCTGAGCCGGGCGAGCAGGAGCGCCATCGCGGCGGCTGTCACCGCGTTCACGGTGGCACCCCGGGACCGGGCGAGCGCCTCGGCGGCGAGCCGAACCCGCTCCGGGATCTCGAACCGGTGGGTGGCGGCGCGTCCGGTGGGCCGGTCCGGGGCCGGTCCGTCGAACGGCAGGTCCAGGGTGAGCGGTCCGTCGCCGAGGTGCGCGGCCCAGTGCGCGAGCCGTCGTCGTCGGGTCGGCTCGTCCCACTGGTCCCGTTGCCAGCGGGCATAGTCGGTGCACTGGGCGGCCGGCGCACCGAAGTCGGCCGTGCCCACGGCGTGCGCGCTGCGGTAGCCGGCGGCCAGGTCGCGTAACAGCACCGAGATGGCCCATCCGTCGCAGGCGATGTGGTGCACGACCAGGACCAGCCAGGACTCCCCCGGATCGAGGCGGATCAGCGCGTACCGCACCGGCGCCTCGTCGGCCAGCGCGAACGCCGGCTCGACCACCGCCCGGCAGGCCGCCTCGGCCCGCGCGCGCTTCTGTTCGGCCGCCTCACCGTCGGCATCCCGGACCCCCGTCGGCGCGAGCCCGGTCAGGTCGACAACCGGCAGCGGGACCGGCCGGTGGGCGATGATCCGCTGGAACCGGTCGTCGCCGTCGCGTCCGAGTCGGGCCCGCAGCGCGTGGTGCCGGGCGAGCAGCCCGTCGACGGCGGCGTCGAGCGCGGCGACGTCCAGGTCGCCGACGAGTTCCAGGCGCAGCCCGACGTTCCAGCCGCTGGAGTTGCCGGTCCGCTCGACGTTCTGCACCATCCGGTCCTGCTGGGCCGAGAGCGGCGCCCGCGTCACCTCACGCCCGTCGGCCGGTCCGGCCAGCCAGCGCGACAACTCGTCCCGGTACGACCGCAGGGCCGCCACCAGATCCGGGGTCATCACCGTGGCCGGGGCGTCGTAACGCAGCGTGCCGTCGACACCGGTGAGCCGTACGTCGCGCACGGCGACGTACTCCAGCAACTCGTCGAAGGTCACAGCGTGCCCCGTACCCGTCCGGGGTGCCCGTTCGGAGCGGGCGTGGAGTGTTCGCGCAGTCGCCGCACCATCGCGGCGACGGTCGGCGCGCGGAAGAAGTCCAGCGCCGGATACTCGACGCCGGTCGCCTCGCGTACCCGGTTGAGCAGGCGCAGGGCGTTGATCGAGTGCCCGCCGAGGGTGAAGAAGGAGGACTCGGCTTCGATCCGCTCCGGTTCCTGGTCGAGCTCGGCGGCCCAGAGCGCCCGTACCGTCTCCTCGACGGTCTCCGCCCCGGCGACCGACGGCGGGGCCGGCGGCGCGGGCGCGGGCGGTGGTTCCGGTGCGGGCGCGGGCGGTGGTCCCGGAGCCGGTGCGGGTGCCGGTGCCTCGGCCGCTGTGGCGGGGACGGGCATGCCGGTCCGGATCGTCGGCTCCGGCAGGTTGGCCTGGTCGAACTTGTTGTTGCCGGTCTGCGGCAGCACCGGCAGGAGTGCCCACACCCGTGGGATCAGCACGTCGGGCAGGTGGCGGGCCATCGCCGCGACGAGCCGCTCGGCGATCCCGTCGTGCGCCACACCCGGCGCCGGCACCACGTATCCGGCGAGGTACGCGTCGCCGTTGCGGTCCCGGCGGGCGACCACGATGCCGTCGGCGACCAGGTCCAGCCCACGCAGTACGGCAGACGCCTCCCCCGGCTCGACCCGGTTGCCCCGGATCTTGACCTGGTCGTCGGCCCGCCCGAGGAAGACGAGCACCCCGTCGGTGGTCCAGCGGACCAGGTCGCCGGTGCGGTAGAAGCGGGCACCGGGTCCGCCACCGGGATCAACGACAAACCGTTCCTCGGTCAGCTCGGGCCGGTTCAGGTAACCGCGCCCCACCCCGGCGCCGCCGATGAAAAGCTCTCCCACGGCACCGACCGGTGCCAGGTTGCCCCGCTGGTCGCGTACCTCGACGTGGATGTTGTCCAGCGGGCGACCGATCGGGATCGGGCCCGGTGCCGCCTTCGACGCGTCGGCCACCACGTCCACCACCACCACAACCGTGGTCTCGGTCGGCCCGTAGATGTTGTGCACCACGTACGGCAGGTCGGGCTGTGGGCGTACCCGGAGCTGCTGGCCGCCGACGGCCAGGTGGCGCAGGCGTGGCTGGGCCGCGACGGGCAGCGAGAGCAGCCCCTCGCCGATCGGCGTGGGCAGCATCGCGATGCTCACCCCGGCGGTACGCATCCAGCGGGCCAGCGCCATCGAGTCCAGGCGCACCGCGTCCTCGGCGATCGCCAGGCTGGCGCCGGCCATGAAGGTCGGCCAGATCTCCAGCATGGAGGCGTCGAAGCTCTGCCCGCAGACGGCGGCACTACGGTCGGCGGCGGTCAGCTCCAGCTTGTCGTGGTACCACCGGCACAGGTTCAGCACACTGCGGTGCGTGATCACCGCGCCCTTCGGCCGACCGGTCGAACCGGACGTGTAGATCACGTAGCACGGTGCGTCCGGATCGTCCGCGACCCGGGCCAGGCCGCCCCGCACCCGCGCCTCGTCGACCTCCGTGTCGACGTACAACGGCCGGACCCCGTCGGGAAGGTCCGGTGGCTCGTTGCCCTCGGTGGTCAGTACCACGCGGGCGCCGCTGTCGGAGATCATGAAGTGCACCTGCCGCTCGTTGAGCAGCGGGTCCATCGGCAGGTACGCCGCACCCGTACGCAGCACCGCGAGCGTCGCCACGACGAACTCCGGCGACCGGGGCAGCCAGAGCGCCACGATCTCGCCCGGCCCGGCGCCGAGTCGGGCCAACCGGTCGGCGAGCAGCGCCGCCCGGTCGTCGAGCTGCCGGTACGTCAGCACACTGCCGCCGCCGATCAGCGCCACACTCTGCGGTGTCCGGTCGGCCCAGTGCCGGACCGCGTCGTGCAGGCAGCCCGGCGGCAACTCGCGGCGCCGCCCGGTGCCCCAGCGGGTCAACGTGTCGCGGTCGGCGTCGAGAATCCCGACCAGCGCCGAGATCGGGGTGCCGGGGTCGCGGACCGCCGCCTCCAGGATCGCGACCAGGTACGACAGCAGCCGCTCGACGCCGTCGCGGTCGAACAGGTCGGTGTTGTACTCCAGCCGGCAGGTGATCCGGTCGGGGTGGTTGGTCACGTAGAGGCTCAGGTCGGCCACCGCGCGCTCGGCCCGGTGGTCCAGCGTGCGGGCGCTCACCCCGGGCAGGTCGAACGGGAACGGGTCGTCGTTCTCGAACTCCAGGATGGTCTGGAAGATCGGGTTGCGGCTGGTGTCCCGCACCGGCTGGACCGCGCGGACCACCGAGTCGAGCGGGACGCCCGCGTGGTCGTACCCGTCCAGCGCGGTGCCGCGTACCCGCCCGAGCAGGTCGGCGAAGGTCGGGTCGCCGGAGAGGTCCAGCCGCAGCGCGATCGTGTTGAGGAAGAACCCGACCACCTGTTCCGCGCCGGCCGGTCGGACCGACACCGGCGTACCCACGATCAGGTCGTCGGTGCGGGTGAACCGGCGCAGCGTGGCCGCGTACCCGGCCAGCATGGTCATGAACAGGGTGGCCCGGTGCTCGCGGCCAAGCCCGCGCAGCCGCTCGGACAACTCCGGGTCCAGCCCACGCCGCACCGACGCGCCGTTGCCGGTCTGCACGGTCGGCCGTGGCCGGTCGGTCGGCAGGTCGAGCACGGGCAGGTCGCCGGCCAGCCGCTCACGCCAGTAGTCCAGCCCACCGCCGTCGGCACCAGGTCCACCCGCGCCGGGGCCGTCGTGGGCGCCGGAACCGTCGGCGTGGGGGCGGTCCGCCGCCGCCTCCCGGCGGGCCAGGTCGAGACAGTCCAGGGGTACGTCCGGCAGCTCGACCGGTCGCCCGGTCAGCTCCGCCCGGTACAGCGCCGACAGGTCCCGGGCCAGCACGGCCGCCGAGGCCGCGTCGACCACGATGTGGTGGAACGAGAGCACCAGCACGTGCCGCTCGTCGGACCAGCGCAGCAGCCGGCTCACGAACAGCGGCCCGGTGGCCAGGTCGAACGCGCGCCGGCTCTCGCTGGCGAACACCGACCGTACGGCCTCGTCCTCGTCCCGGCCGCCCCGCTCCTCGACGGCGAAGTCGAGCGGGCCCCGACCGAGCACGACCTGCACCGGTCCCCCGTCCCGCTCGCGGAACACGGTACGCAGCGCACCGTGGCGGTCCACCAGCCGTACGAGTGCGGCACGCAGCGCCGGCACGTCCAGTCGCCCGTCGAGTCGTACCGCCGTCGGCTCGTTGTACGTACCCTGGCCCGGGTTCAACCGTTCGAGGAACCACATCCGCGACTGCCCACGCGACACCGGCCCCGACCGGTCCGGCCGGATCTCCGGCTCGCCCCGAACGGCGTGCCGGAGATCCGGCGCCACCGGGACCGACACCGCGACCGGATCCGACGCGGGCGTCCGCACGGTCACCGACAGCGGACCGGCGACCGACGCGGGCGGTGTGACAGCGACCGACGCGGGCGGTGTGACACCGCCCGGCGCGGGCGGTGTGACAGCGACCGGCGCGGGCGGTGTGACCGGTGCGTCGTGATAGCGGGCGCGCAGGCGGTCGAGCTGCGGCAGTGCCGCCCGCAGCCGCTCCGCCGGCACCCCGAAGTCGACCAGCGCGGCCACCTCGTCGACGCCCGCCGCCGCGAGCGCGTCGATCAGCCGCGCGCCCTCCTCGGGCGATCCGATCAGCGCGCGGGACTCGCAGTACCGGTCGTAGGCGCGCTGGAACACGTAGTCCAGATCCTCCTCCCGGGCACCCTCGAGGTCGACCTGGAAGCCGAGACTGTTGGTCATCTGCCCGAACAGCGCGAGCGAGGACCGCATGTACGCCCGCAGCGGCGCGAACGCCTCGGACCGGGCCCGCCGTGAGTCCTCGCCGAGGTACGTGTGCACCAGCACCACCACCCGGCCACCCTGCGGGTCGAGTCCGTGCGCGGCGCGGGTCTTGCGGTAGCGCACGATGTTGTCGGCCAACTGTTCCACCGACTGGCTCATCAGGTTCGTCACGACACCGAGGTCGTGCTCGGCGGCACGCTGGTACGAGTCCGGGTTGCCGACGACCGCGACGAACATCGGCGGCGCCGCCTGCACGGGGCGGGGCAGGGTGCGCACCTCGACCGTCTCGCCGGTGCCGGACGTACGCCGCACCGCCTCGCCCCGCCAGAGGCGGCGTACCTGGTCGAGGTGGTCGTACATCACCTCGCGGTGCGAGCCGAAGTTCTCCGGGGCGAGCACGAAGTCACCCGCGTGCCAACCCGGCGCGCAGCCGATCCCGACCCGCCCGCCGGAGAGCCGGTCCACCATGGACCACTCCTCGGCGACCCGGATCGGGTCGTGCAGCGGCAGCACCACCGAACCGGCGTGCAGCCGGATCCGACTCGTCTCGCGGGCCAGCGCGGCGGCCAGCACCACCGGGTTGGGGAACACCCCACCGAAGGAGTGGAAGTGCCGCTCGGGTATCCACACCGCGTGAAACCCGTGCTCGTCCGCGAACCGGGCACTGTCAACAATCAACTCGTACGCGTCCCCCGCGTCCCCGTCCCCCTCCGGATAATCCCCAAAAAAGTACACACTGAACTCCGGCGCCCCCCGGGAAAGGAAGGGCCCCTTGTTATCGGATTCGGTAGAGGAAGGGGCCCTTCCTAACACCTGGGGCGTGGCGGGTACGGCGGGTACGGGGGTGGCGGGCAGGGGGGTGGGGGCGGGTACGGGGGTGAGCCGCGGGCGGGTGAGCAGGCCGGCGGCGCGCATCTCCCCCAGTGAGCGGCGGACCGCGTCGACCAGCGTGTCGACGTCGTCGTCGGTGTGTTCGGTGGAGAGGAAGAAGTTGCGCCACTCCCAGACGTACACGCCCTTGAGCAGCAGGTGGTGGTAGAGCAGTTCGAGGTCGGCCCGGTGTTCGAAGCGGAACTGCGACCCGAAGTGACCGAGGCGGACCGGGTACTCCTCCTCCTCGAAGAACGCGTTCAGCGTGCCGACCAGCCGGTCGGTCCGCGCGTTGAGCGCCTGCTGAAGATGGGGGCTCTGCTCCTTGAGCCTGGTCAGCACGGCTCGGGCCGCCGCCATCGAGACCGGGTGCTGGATGTAGGTGCCGCCGAAGAAGGTGGTCTCGCGCTCGGGTCGGCTGTCGTCGCCGTACCGCCAGAAGCCACCGTCGACGCCGTCCATGATGTCGGCGCTGCCGGCGATGGCGCCGATCGGGAAGCCGCCGCCGAGCAGCTTGCCGTACGTGGCCAGGTCCGGGGCCACACCGAACAGTCCCTGGGCACCGCGCGGGTGCGGCCGGAATCCGGTCAGCATCTCGTCGAACATCAGCACGATGCCGTACCGCCGGGTGATCTCACGCAGCCGGAGCAGGAACTCGGCCGGCCGCAGCGTGGGGTGGCGACTCTGCACCGGTTCGACGATCACGGCGGCGAGCCGCTCGCCGAGCGCCTCGATCGTCTCCAGGCTCTCCGGGGTGCCGTAGTCGAGCACGACCAGGTCGGCGACGGCGCTGGCCGGGATGCCGGTGGAGACCGCGACGGTGGTCCGCTCCGCACCGGTGCCGAGTGAACGGCCGAGCACGTTGTCGGCGTGCCCGTGGTACGACCCGTGGAACGTGACGATCGTGTCGCGGCCGGTGGCCGCTCGGGCGAGCCGGATCGCGGCGGAGTTCGCCTCGGTGCCCGAGTTGGCGAACGCCACCCGCCGCATCCCGGTCAGCTCGCTGAGCAGGGTGGCGGCCTCCCCGGTGTCGACGCTGCGTGGGCCGAGCCGGATGCCCCGGGACAGGTGTTCACGTACCGCGTCGCCGACGAAGTCCGGTTCGTGGCCGAAGAGCAGCACCCCGAAGCCCATGGTGATGTCGAGGTACCGGTTGCCGTCCACGTCCTCCAGCCAGGCGCCCTTGGCGCGCTCACCGGCGATCGGGTACAGCATCTCCTTGGTGGCGCTGCGGAACCCGACCACGGCCCGGCTGTCCGCCAGCACGCCCCGGTGGCGCTGGGCGATCTCCTTCGAGCGCCGGGTCTTCGCCACGAACTGGCGTCGCAGGTCCTCGACGTGGGCCCGCTGGCCCTCGGTGGTGACCGCGCCGGCCTGACCGGCGGTGTGCGCCACGGTCACCCTCGGCCCGTGCACCTCGGCCACCGCCGGGGGCACCGGCGCCGCCGCCAACTCCGCCACCTCGGGTACGACCACAGCCGCCCCCGCCTCGGCTACCGCCCCGACAGCCGGGGCGACAACCGGGGCGCGGCGGGACAGGATCAGGCGGGACAGCTTGTCCGGGGTGTCCGCCTCCTCGAAGAGTTCCCGCATCGCGAGCCGTACGCCGAACTCGGCCTCGAACTCGCGCAACGCGTTGATCATGGTGAGCGAGTCGGCGCCCATCTGGAAGAACTGGCGTTCGGTGTCCACGTCGGCCGGGGCGCAGCCGAGGTGGCGGGCGCTGATCTCGCGTACCCGCTCGACCACCGGCCCGAGTTCCGGCGTCGGGCCGCCGGCGGTAGCGTCGGTGCCGGTCTCACGGCCAGTGTCAACGTCAACCATCACGCCTCCAGGATCGGTCGGGGCCAGCGGCGGTCCGGTCCAGTGGACCCGTCGTTGGAACGGATAGGCGGGCAGCGGCACCCGGTGCCCGGCGTCGGGGCCGAGCAGGGCGGCCCAGTCCAGGGCGACCCCGTGTACGTACAGGCGGGCGACCGCCTCGTGGTGCTGGTCGAGTCCGGCGCCCCGCCGCTGGGCCGCGAGCACCGGCGACCCGGGCAGCGCCGGGCGGAGCAGACCGACCAGGCTCGGATGGGGGCTGAGTTCCAGCACCGGGACGCCGGCCGACCCGTCACCGGCCGCCGTGAGGGCGGCGGTGACCAGGTCGAACCGGACCATCGCCCGGGTCTGCCGGACCAGGTACGCCGGGTCCAACCGGTGGCCGACCGGCAGCACGGTCCCGTCCACGCTGCTGACCAGCGGCGTTTCCAGCGGCGCGAGCGGGATCGTGGCGAGCACCTCGCCCAGCGGGGCGAGGATCGGGTCGAGCAGGCCGGTGTGGAAGGCGCGGTTGACGGCGAGCCGGTGCCAGCGCAGTCCACGCTCGTCCAGTCGGCGGCAGGCCGCCTCGACCGCCTCGACCGGGCCGCCGACGACGTGGTGGTCGGCCGTGTTGATCGCGGCGAGGTCGAGTCGCCGGTCGGCGGCGAGCAGTTCGTCGACCACCGGCCGGGCGGCGAAGACCGCGACCATCGCGCCCGGTGCGGTGTACTCGCGCATCAGCCGCCCGCGCAGTCCGGTGAGCCGTAACCCGTCCTCGATCGACAGGGCGCCGGCCGCCGCCAGGGCCGCGTACTCACCGACGCTGTGGCCGGCGACGAGGTGCGGTGTCACCCCGAACGACCGCCACAGTCGGGTCAGCGCGGTCTGGAACGCGAACAGCGCCGGCTGGGCCAGGTCGGTCTCCCACACCGGGGGGTCGGCGGCGCCCGAGCCGTCGCCCAGCAGGGACGCGAGCAGGCTCGGGCCACCGGTACGCCGCTGGTACGCCTCGCACTCGTCGAGCACCGCCCGGAACCGTGGATACCGCCGGTAGAGCGGCACGGCGAGCCCGGCGTACGGGGTGCCCTGTCCGCCGTACACAAAGACGGGTGTGACCGTCCCTGCCGGGACCGGCGCGGCGGTCGCGACCCGGTGGGGAACCTGCCGCTCCGGTTCGGCGAGGTAGCCGTCCAACGCGTCCGCGAGCGCCGTCGGCGTCGCCCCGGTCACGGCGAGCCGGTGCCGCAGGTGCGGGCGGCCGGTCGCGGCGGTGGTGACCAGGTCGTCCAGGTCGAGCCCGGGGTCGGCGCGGAGGTGGTCGGAGAATTGGCGGGCGAGCGTGCGCAGGCTCTCCGGGTGGTGTGCGGAGAGCGGCAGCGTCACCGGGTCGGGTGCCGCCGGGCTGGCCGCCGCCGGGCTGATCGCGGCGGACCGGACCGCCGCCGACCGGGCCGGCGGTGGGGCTTCGAGGATCACGTGCACGTTCGTGCCGCCGACCGCGAGCGAGGTCACCCCGGCCCGCCGTGGGCCGGGCAGGTCGGGCCAGGGCTGTGCCTCGGTGGGGATGAAGAACGGGCTGCTGGCCAGGTCCAGCGCCGGGTTGGGCCGTTCGAAGCCGACCAGCGGCGGGATCTCGCCGTGCCTGAGCACCAGCACCGCCTTGAGCAGTCCGGCCATGCCGGCGGCGGCGTCGAGGTGCCCGATGGCGGGCTTGGCCGAGCCGATCGCGCAGTACCCGGTCCGGTCGGTGCGCTCCCGGAACGCCGAGGTCATGCCGTCGAACTCGATCGGGTCGCCCTTGTAGGTGCCGGTGCCGTGGGTCTCCAGGTAGCCGATGGTCTCGGGCGAGACGCCGGCCACGTCGAGCGCGCGCAGGATGGCTCCGCGCTGCCCGGTCGCGCTCGGCGCGAGGTAGCTCATCTTCGACGCGCCGTCGTTGTTGACGCCGCTGCCCAGGATCACCGCGTGGATGGTGTCGCCGTCGGCGACCGCGCGGTCGTACCGCTTGAGCAGCACCGCGGCGACCCCGTTGCCGCCGACCGTCCCGTCCGAGGACGCGTCGAACGCCCGGCACCGGCCGGAGCGGGACAGGATCGTGCCCTTGACGTGCCGGTAGCCGAGGATCTGCGGGGTGTGCACGGCCGCCGCGCCGGCCAGGGCCAGGTCGGCGTCTCCGGCGAGCAGTGCCTGTCCGGCCAGGTGCACCGCCACCAGCGAGGTCGAACAGCCGGTCTGCACGGTGATCGCCGGTCCGGTGAGACCGAGGCGGTAGGCGACCCGGGTCGCGGCGAAGTCGTTGAAGTTGCCGACGGCGACCTGGAACGCCGAGGCGAAGTCGCCCTCCCAGCGGGCCTCGGGCAGGTTGTTGCGCAGGTACGTGTTGAGCGGGTAGAGGTGGTAGCCGACGCCCGCGTAGACCCCGACCCGCACGTCGGGCGACGTGGCCGCGTAACCGCCGTTCTCCAGCGCGTGGTAGCAGGTCTCCAGGAACATCCGGTGCTGCGGGTCGACGGTGCGCGCCTCCTGCGGGCTCATCCCGAAGAACTCGGCGTCGAAGGAGTCGATGTTGTCGAGCACCCCGCTGACCGCCACGAAGTCCGGCGATTCGCGTACCGGCTCGGGTATTCCGGCGCGGGCCAACTCCTCCGGGCCGAACCTCCGTACGCTGGTCACGCCGGCCCGGATGTTGCTCCAGTACGCCTCGGGCGTGTCGGCGCCGGGCAGCCGGAACGCCATGCCGATGATCGCGATCCGTCGGTCTTCGGTGCGGCCGTCCATCGTGTCCCTCATCTCGTCGGCCCCCGCCGGATCGTCAGCGCGGCCACCATGACCAGGGCGAGCAGCACCGCGAGGCCGTGGAAGGTGGTGACCACGGTCAGTGGGGTGAACCGTTCCAGCAGGAACGAGCAGGCCACCATGCCGATGCCGAAGCCGAGGTTCTCCGCCATCGCGGAGAAGCCGAAGACGTGGCCGCGCTGCTCGTCGGGGGCGGACTGCAACCGGGTGGTGTACGCGATCTCGGTGAAGCCGTCCGCGATCCCGGCGACGGCGGCGACCAGGATGGCCAGCGGCACCGGCGGCGCGGTGAAGGTGAGGATGAACGCGACCGACATGAGCGCCGCGCCGAGCGCGAACGCGCGCTCGTCGATGGTTCGGCCGGTCCGGCTGGACCAGGCGGCGACCAGCCGCTGGGCGAGGATGTTGCCGATCGCCCAGGTGGCCCAGAACTGGGACACGAACGTGGCCGGGTGCTGTGGGTCGAGCGCGGTGGAGAGCACCGGCAGGCCGACGTTGTGCGACGCCGACCCGAACGCGTCGATGGCGCGCAGGCTGATCAGGGCGAGCAGGATCGGGGTGAGTCGCAGGTAGCGCAGGGCGGTGAGCTGTGCCGCGAGCACCCCCGGCGGTTGCGGCGCGGCGTCCGGTCGGGACGGCGTCCCGGCGGCGCGGGTGGTGATCCGCAGCCGGGCCAGGTTCGCGGCCGAGAAGAGGAACGCCCCGGCGTCGATGAGGAACGCGCCCTCGTAGCCGACCGTGGCGATGAGTACGCCGGCCGAGGCGAATCCCGCCACCATCGCGATCGAGCGACCGGTGGCGAGCAGGGCGTTGGCGCGTACCCGTTGGTCCTGGCCGACGATCTCGGGGATGCTGCTGCGTAGCGCGACGCTGGTGAGGGTGGCGCCGGCGCCGGTGACGACGGCGACCAGGTACAGCAGCCCGACCTGGGTCGCGGCCGGCGCGAGGACCAGCACCACGAGGGCGAGCGCCTGGGTGACGTCGGAGGTCACCATGATCCGCTTGCGGTCGAGCCGGGACACCAGGCTCCCGGCCCCGAACCCGGTGAGGAAGCTGGTGGCCAGGCGCAGCGCCATGAGCAGCCCGGTCTGTGTCGCGCTGCCGGTCAGCGAGTACGCGAACAGGTTGAGCGCCACCATGTCCAGGTAGCTGCCGTACGCCGAGACGGCATTGCCGACCACCAGGAACCGGAAGTGTCGCATGCCGTTCCGGGTGCGGCCGATGCCTTGGTCAGCGATAGTCACGGGCAGAACTTGGCTGCGTGAATTGTTGCCGAGGTCGGACGCTTGACGCGACCAGCAGGGGATGAATTGTGCGGCAAATTGTGCCCCCAAAGCCGGCGGACGCCGTTGGCGCGCATTCAACAGGCGACTTCCGCGAGCCAGAGTATGGGAATGCCTGGATCTAGGCAAGGTCCACTTCGGAGAGTCATCCATCGGGCCGTTTGCAGGGAATCCACGTCATCTGTCCAGTTAGCACTGATCGACGGCAGTCGTACGGTTGATGGTTGTTCGGTAGCCATCGGGCCACCGCAAGCCCGGAGCAATGCCACGATCTGCCACCGGTACCGCGCAGCCATGCCGGGTCGGTACGAACGACGAACGGACCGCGACGGCGACGGGCCACGGCTCGACGCTACGGGTATTCCATTCGGTCGACGGCTGGCGCGTCAGGCAAAGCGCCTCGACGGATCGGCGCACAATGCGTCCGAGGACCGCCACCACAACATCGCTCAGGACAATTACGGGAGACCATTGCACGGTGCGCGGACCGCCTTTTCCCGGGCGCGGGATCAGGCGGTGGGTTGTTCGCCCCGCCGGCCCGGACCAGTTCGGTCGCGGCTCCGTGCACCGTGTTGGTCGATCGTCGCGAGATCGATCGACGGCCGACATCGATCCTGATAGGTTTCGATGGTCGCGCCGTCGTTGGGAGGTCCCGAACCATGCCCGATCCGGTTGTCGAACCGACGACGCCCGAGGGTGCCGAGATGCGCGAGCAGATCCAGGAGATCTGGTCCGAGGTGCTCAGGGTCCCCTGCCCGCCGGACGGACGGTTCTTCGCACTCGGCGGGCATTCGCTCGCGGCGTTCTGGATCGTGGCGCGGGTCGAGCAGGACTACGGCGTCAGCGTGGACCCGGCCGACCTGTTCGACGACCCGCAGGCGTACCAGTTCGCCGACCGCGTCGCCGGCATGCTCCAGCGGATCAGGGGCCGTCGGTCCGGCCGACCAGGCTCCGGCGGCTGATCTTCCCGGAGGTCTTGCGAGCCACGCTCGTGACGATCTCGTACGACATCGGCACCTTGGTCGGCGACAGGCGCTCCCGGCAGTACGCGGACAGGGTCGCCGCCGACGGCGGGCCGGCCGCGTCCGCCGGCACGACCATCGCGTGTGGAACCTGCCCCAGGTAGCGGTGTGATCGGGGCACCACGACGGCGTCCGCCACGGCGGGCATGCCCAACAGCACCGCCTCGATCTCGGCGGGATAGACGTTGGCACCGCCCACGTTGATCACGTTGCTCTTTCGGTCGACCAGGTAGAGATAACCCTCGGCGTCGAGGTAGCCGAGGTCGCCGAGGCTGAGGAAGCCGTCGCGCTCGGGCAACGCCGGGCCGGTGCCGACGTACTCGGGCTGCCGGGCGGCCGTCGACCGCAGGTAGATCTCGCCGGTCACACCGGTGGCGACCTCGGTGCCGTACTCGTCGAGGATCCTGACCTCGCAGTCGCTGGGACGGCCGACGCTGCCCGGGTGCGCCAGCCACTCGTCACCGCGGATCAGCACCGAACCGACCCGCTCCTGGCTGGCGTAGTCCTCGACGACCCGTTCGGCACCGATCAGGTCGAGCCACCGGCGCTTGACCTCCTCCGGGCACGGCCCCGCGCCGTGGTGCACCGCCTCGATGCTGGACAGGTCGAACTCCGCGAGGTCGGGGACGTCGAGGACCATCCGCATCAGCGCCGGCACGATCCGCAGGTAGCTCACCCGGTGCTCCTGCACGAGCCGGGGGAACAGACGCGGGACAAAGCGCTCCATGAGCACGATCTGGTGGTCGAGCACGAGTCCCTGGTAGAGCGCGCTGAACCCGGCGTGGTACATCGGCAGCACGACCAACTGCACCTGGCCTAAGCGCATGCCCCGGGCCCGCTCGCTCTCCGACAGCAACGCGTCCGGCCGGTACGTCCAGGGTTTGCGCCGCCGGACCACCCGGGGCTGGCCGGTGGTACCCCCGGTCAGGGAGGCCGATCGCGGCACACCGCGCGACGGGAGCGGATCCTCCGGGTAGTTCCCGGTACACCACCGCAGGGGCGACACCGTCTCCTCGGGCCCGCCGATGCTGATGTGCTCCCCGATCGCGGCGGCGGTCGCCCGTCGCTCGGACGGGGTCGCGTGCGGGTCCAGCGGCACCACCAAGCCGCCCAGCTTCCACACCGCGATGGTTGCCACCACGTGGTCGACACCGGCCGACAGGACCACCGTCACGGTGCTCTCCGGGCCCACCCCGGCCTCCGCCAGGGCGTGTGCCGCCGCGTTGCTCTCGCTCTCCAACCGTGCCCAGGTCATCGTCTGCCGGTTGCCGTCCGGCGCGACGGCGACCACCGCCGGGCGGGTCGGGTGGTCGGCCGCGAGCTGGCCGATCCGCTCACCGACGGTGATCTCTTCCGGGTCCCCGAGCGACATCGACAACCTCTCCCCCGACTCCGGGTCCCCGAGCGACATCGGCAACCGCTCCCCGACTCCGCATCGACCCACAATGGGCATTCAACCCGGCGAATGCTACCGACCGACGGCGACGGCAACCAGGATATGATCGTCGGGCGTCGATACAACGGGGCGGGGGGATCTCAGTGGGCGAGGCGACAACGAGCCTCTTCGCCGGGGCGGCCGGATACTACGCGCGCTACCGCGCCACCTATCCCGACGAGGTGTTCGCCTGGCTGGACGCCCGACTCGGCCTGGACGGGCGGCAACGCGCGCTGGACCTGGGCTGCGGGCCGGGCACCGCCACTGTCGCGCTGGCCCGCCGGGTCGCCGAGGTCGTCGCGGTGGACCCCGAGCCGGCCATGCTCGTCGAGGGGCGGCGGATGGCCCTGGCCGCCGGTGTCGGCGATGCCGTCACCTGGGTCGAGGGCGAGTCCGCGACCCTCGGGCAACTCCGGCTGGGCACGTTCGACCTGGCGATGATGGCCGCCTCCTTCCACTGGATGGATCGGGCGGCGACCCTGCGCGAACTGGACCGGGTGATCCGCCCGGCCGGTGCGGTGGTGGTGATCACCGGCAGCGTCAGCAGCACCGCCGCCGACGCCCCGGACCGGCCCACCTGGGCCGACGCGGTGGTCGCGGTGCGGGAACGCTGGATACCCTTCCGCCGCCGGTGGCGCGGCGACACCCGGACGGACCCGCGCACGTACGCGCAGGTGCGACGGGAGCACCGGGACGTCCTGGCCGCCTCGGCGTTCGCCCAGGTCGACCGGTACGAGCTGCGCTGGCAGCGCAGGCACGACGTGGAGTCGCTCGTCGGCCTGCAGATGACGATTCCCGACTCGACGCCCGGGGCGCTCGGTGACCGCGCCGAGAAATTCCGCGAGGAGCTGCGGGCGGAACTGTCCAGGGTGGAGCCGAGCGGCGTCCTCGTCGAGCCGATCCGTACCGAGGTGCTGATCGGCAGGCGATGAACGGCGCGAGTCGCCACCGGGACAGACCGCCGACCGATACGGGGGAAGATGTGCTCACGACCGGTGCCGACCCGTCCTGGCCAGAGCTGCGACGGATCCTGCGGGCAGACCCGATGCTGCGGCTCTACGCCACCTGCCCGCCGACGCGACCACCGGCCGGCACGCCGCTGCCGTCCGCACTCGTCCCGGACCACCCCTCGGTGGTCGGCGGTTCGGGGACGGTCAGCGCCAGTGCGTTGGCGCGGACGCCCGGTCTCGCCCGGACCGTCCTGACCCACCCGTCGCTCGATTCGTCCGACACCGTCTCCACGCTCGTGGAGTACCTGCTGCGGCCGATGCTGCGGGTGTTCCGTACGTCGCTGGACCGGTACGGGTGGGCGCTGGTCGACCCCGGTGAGGACGTACTGTTCGAACTCGCCTCGGACGGCGCGCCGACCGGACGCGTCGTGGTCGCCGACCTGCCACCCGCCGCGCTGCCGTCACCGGGACGCGACGCCCGTCCCGGTCTTCCGGCCGCCGTCACGGCGCTGGCCACCGCCGGTGCCGCCGTGGCACGGACCGACCCGGCCTCGGTGACCTCCAGGATCGCGCCCGTCGTCGCCACCGAGCTGCGATTCCTCCGGCCGGCGACGGCACGCCTGCTGCGCGCCGACCCCCGCTGGGCCCGGTACGCGCACGCCGTCCCCGAGCCGATGCAGGCGGCGGTCCGGCGGATCGTCGACCTGTTACGGAGTACCAGGGCATCGGCCGGAGGCGACGGGCACCCGCCGCCGGTCGTCCGCGTACCGCGCTCCCCCGGCGACGCCGAGCCGGCCGGACTGCCTCGGCTGCGGCAGGAGATCTTCCACCTCGGCGGCGACCTGCGGGAGCTCACGGGCGATCAGCGGGAGCTCACGGGCGACCTGCGAGAGCTGACCGGCGATCAGCGGGAACTGACGGGCGACCTGCGGGAACTCGCGGCGGTGACGACGTTCGAGCGGACCCCGGACACCTGGCGTCTGTCCAAGCCGGAAGACCCCCCGGCGCTGTCCTACGTGAGGTCGGTGGCCTCGCTACCGATCGGCGAGCTACGCCGCAACCCGCTCGCCGCCCGGTACGCGGTCCGCTGGACCGCCGCCCAGACCGACGCCCTGGTCGATCGGCTCCTCGCCGAGGCCAAGGGGTCGGCGGCCCGCACCGCCGAGAACGCGGTGGCGAGCCGAGGCCACGCCGACCGGCGACTGCCCGCCGTGGAACGGCAGGCCCGACTCGTCCACCACGTGTTCCGGCGCCGCCAGTTCAAGCTGGGCTCCGGCACCGAGTACCCGGCCGAGCGGGCCGTCCGGGACCTGGCGCCCACGATCAGCCGGGGCGAGCCGATCCGGCTGACGCTGATGTGCTTCGCCACGAAGTTCAGCCACAGTCAGCTCAAGGCCCCGGGTCCCATGCCCGACCTGGCCGATCTGGCCATGCTGGTCCGGCTCACCGAACTGGTCGGCGCGCTGCGGCAGGTCTACCCGCCGGGAGCCCGGCTCACCCTGGTCATCGACGGGGAGCACTTCCGCGCGCATCCCCGGCTCCCACTGCGGGAGGGCCTCGACACCAGGTTCCGGTACGCCGAGGCGGTCGGTGCCGACTTCCTGGAGATCCGGGACTACGAGGATCTGATCGACCGACGGATCGACCCGGTACGCCGCCGGGCCCACGCCGAGTTCGCCGAGCGGGTACGGCACGACTACCGCCGGGCGTTCGAGGGGCTCGACCTTGCCGCCGACCCGCTGACCGAACTCCGTCGGGCCGGGGCCGCCGACCCACACGGCAACTTCGTGTCGCTGTTCCGCTCGCTCGTGCACTCGGTTCCCGTACCGCCGCCGGTCGGCATGCCGATGCTCGCCTGGTCCCAGTCCGTCTACGCCGACCTGTACGAGGTGCACGAGCGGGTGCCGACCGAGCTTCGCCGGGCTCGCCGGGAACTGCTGCGGACCACCTGGGACGACACGCTCGAATACCTGTCGGCCTGGCACGCCGACCGCCGGTTCGGCTACCGTGACCGGATCGTGCCCGGTGCCGTCGCCCTCAGCGTCCGGCCGGCCCGCGACCGGCTGGGGCTGAGCCTGCTCGGTGGCGCGTCGATCCCGCCCTGGCACGCCACCGGGGTCGTCGACGCCCGGGGCACGATCTCCTGCGACTTCCACATCTCCCTGCACGACCAGGGATTCGTGCCACTGCACTCCCCGCTGCTCGGCCCGGCGCAGCCGTTCGCGATGGTGCCGGTCACGGCCGTACGACTCGCGCCCTCCGGTACGGAACTGGAGCTGGACCCGGACCTCGTGGCCCGCATCGGCTTGCGTCGCCGCTGAGCGCCACCTGCTTCCCGCCGGGGCGGTCGGGTTCCGATCAGCGGGACGGCCCGGTCGGTCCGGTCGCCGCCGCTACCGTCGCGACCAGTCCTCGGCCAGTTCGGGCAGGAGCGGGTCGCCCGAGAGCGCCTCGACCGCCAGCCACTCCAGGTCCGCCAGGAAGGTCCGGGCGGACCCCGGGGCGAGGAACCGCCCGTCGGCGGCGAGCGTCAGCCTCGCCGTCTCCCCCAGCGTGTTCAGGAACAGGAAGAACGTGGCGCCCTTCTGCCGGCCGTCGCGATCCAGGTCGGCGACCGTCGTACGGTGCCGGGCCGCCTCGATCACGGAGTGGAGGTCGGCCGGGCTGTCGCCGTCCCGGACAACGTCGCCGGCCCGGCCCGGTACCTCGGAACGCACCTCGGCGAAGGGTCGGACGTCGTTGACGAAGCAGTAGCCGCCGACGTCGATCCCCCGCTCCGCGCCGACCTGCGCGATCCTCGCCTCCAGCAGCAGCGGGTCGCACTCGCAGTGCTGGTAGGCGCGCATGCTCGCCGCTCGCGAGTGGCGCAGGAAGTCGCCCAGCCGGTCCGTGCCGACCGTCAACCGGAGCAGTCCGTTCTGGTTGAACGCCCCCACGTAGTCCCTGGTCTCGGAGGTGAACCTGGTGGCCACGATGAGCCGGATGCCGACCCGCGACTCGCGGCGGTAGAAGCCCAGGAGCAGCCCGGTGAGTGCCTGCACCACCATCGACAGGCTCATCCGGTGCCGGTCGGCCAGCTCCCGGACCGCCAGACGCAGGGCCTCCGAGGTGATCCGGGCCCACTGCTGGGGCACCGGACCCGGTTCGGACACCAGCAGGGCGCGCGGCAGCTCGCGTACGCCGTCGGTCCAGTAATCCAGGGCCGCCGTGGCACGTCGTCGGGCCAGGTCGCTCGCCTCGTAGGAGGCCCGGTCGCGCGGCTGCTGCCCGGGAGGCGGCAGCTCACCGGCGCCGTCGAGCAGCAGCCCCAGGTCCCTGCTGACGATCTCCAGGCTGTAGCCGTCGACCGCCATGTGGTTGAGCACCAGTACGACGACCAGTGGTCGGCCCGCCTCGGCGAGCACGGCAGCACGTAGCGGCAGGTCGGTCGCCATCTCGAACGGCTCGGCCCGCATCCGCTCCACCAGTGCCTCGACGGCCCGCTCGGGTGGCTGGTCGCCCGCCTCGACGACGGTGACATCGAGGTTCCCGTACGGCTCCACGGTCTGTCGCGGCTCGCCGTCGTCGGACGCGGCGAAGCGGGTACGCAGCGCGTCGTGGCGTTCCACCAGTCGTCGCAGCGCCGTCACCACGTCGTCGACCGTCCTCCCCGACGGCACGTCACGTACGGCGGAGAGGTTCAGTGAGGCGGCCTCATCGGGCCCCAACCACCGGAACACCTCCCAGATCGCAAGCTGTGCCCAGGTCAACGGTCCGGTCCAGCCCTCGCCCGCGCGCAGTGCGACCGACCTGGTGGACGTCTGCTGCGCCATCGTTCCCTCCGGTCGGATGCCTGGGGGTCGATTCGTGAACCGTGACGATCATGGATGTTTCCAACAGTCGACACGCGCTGTCAACCCCGCCCGGCACCGACTCACGGGGCGGGCGGGGCGGTCCCGTAGGTGATGGCGTCCAGCGCCGCCTCCAGGTGTGGGCTGAGACGGGCCACGTCGCCGGCCGGCAGGGCCGAGTTGTGCAGGACGTTACGCATCGCCTGCACCCCGGTGCAGACGGCGATCAGCAGGGCGGCCCGTCCCACCGCGTCCGCACCCGGAAGGCCCTCGGCGACCCGGTGCTGATAGTTGCGCTCCAGGTGGTCGCGCATGATCTCGGCGGCCCGGGGATTCGACGCGGAGCGCAGCATCAGCATCATGCCGTCCCGCCTCGGTGCCGAGGAGGTAAGCAGGTCGATCGCGGCTTCCCGGTTGTGACCGGGACCCATCATCAGCGATTTCTGGAACACCTTGTCCACGACCTGGGCGAACAGGTTCTCCTTCGACCCGTAGTAGCGGGTGATCAGCCGCGCGTCCACGCCCGCCTCGCGGGCGATGTCCCGGGTGCCGGCGCCGTCGTAACCGCGCTCACAGAACAGGTCGGTCGCGGCGTCGAGGATCGCGCGCCGGGTGGCCTCCGAATCCCGCCTGGGGCTCGCGGGCACGCCCGCCGCGTCCGCGTACGCGTCGGCCGCCGGTCCTGCCGAGTCGTTGCTCACGCTGCCAGCGTAGCGCCCACCCTTGGCATGTCCTCACTTGAAGACATACGCTGTCCCCAGGTGAGGACATCAGGTTCCTCGCTACCCCTGGGAGGCACCAACACCATGTCTGTTCCTGTTCGCCACCTCGGGCCGGAGAAGCTCGCGGTGGGCGCTGTCGGCTTCGGGGCGATGAGCTTCGCCAACCCCTACGGCCAGACCGGCTACGACGCCGTGCGGGCCGCGCGCGAGATCGTCGACCGTGCGGTCGATCTCGGCGTCACCCTGTTCGACACCGCAGATGCCTACGGCAGCAGCGAGGAGATCCTCGGCGAGGTCATCGCCGGCCGACGCGACAAGATCACGATCGCCACGAAGTTCGGGATCGTGGCGGCTCCGTTCGGCGGGGACGTCGCCCGGATGGACGGCAGCCGTGGCTACATCCGCACCGCGGTCGAGCAGTCCCTACGGAAGCTGCGGACCGATCACATCGACCTCTACTACCAGCACCGGATCGACCCGAACACGCCGATCGAGGAGACCGTCGGGGCGATGGCCGAGCTGGTCGCCGAGGGCAAGATCCTCCATCTGGGGCTCTCCGAGGCGGCACCCGACACCCTGCGCCGGGCCGTCGCCGTACATCCGATCGCCGCGTTACAGACCGAGTGGTCGCTGTGGGAGCGGGGCATCGAGAACACCATCCTGCCGGTCTGCCGGGAACTCGGCATCAGCGTCGTGCCCTACAGCCCGCTCGGCCGGGGCGCGCTGACCGGGACGATCACCTCCCGCGACGACCTCGACGACAACGACGCCCGACGCGACATGCCGAGGTACGCGGCGGAGAACCTCGACCGGAACCTGCGCACGGTCGAGGTGGTACGCCAGATCGCCGCCGGGCACGGCGCCACGCCCGGACAGGTCGCACTGGCCTGGCTGCTCACCAAAGCCCCGGACGTGGTGCCGATTCCGGGTACCCGCCGGCCGGTGTACTTCGAGGAGAACAGCGCCGCCGCCAACCTCACCCTGACCACCGCCGAGCTGGCCGCCCTGGACGCCATCACCGTCACCGGCGACCGCGAGCGGCAGTCGGCCATGGAGGCACAGAACTGGTTCGACGGCGTCACCCCGCCGCTCGGCGCCTGAGGGAAGGCCGGCGCGGCCGGGTCACCGCGCGTAGGCCCCGGCCCGGCCCCGGTGGCGACCCGCGCCACCGGGGCCGAGAGGCTCGACCCGACAGGTCAGCCGGCAGGGTCCGCGGCCGGCGGCTCAGCCGGCCGGCGGGGTCTGCGGAGGGCGGTTCAGCACGCTCGCCACCGCGGCGGCCCGGCCGGTGAAGGTGTCGAGGCGGCTCGCGTCGACCCAGAACCGGGCGGTCATGATCAGAATGTCCCGGTCGACGCTCAGGTGGCTGACATCCGTCGCGGCGATCGCCGCCTCGGCTCGCGGCGCGAGCACCTCTCGCCCCGCGTCGACCACGTACCGCCGGTCGAACATCGACAACTCGCCGTTACCACCGACGAGCGGAAGGCGAACCGTCGGCCGTCGACGGACCGTGAGGGGAGCGCCGACGCCCGGCACCCGTACCCGGCAGACCGTGCGGGGGTTCTCGGCGTCGACAAAGATGCCGACGACCATGTCGTGACCGTCGCGCGTACCCGAAAGAGCGGTTGTCACGGCGTGGCCCTCGGCCCCGAAGGCGGCGACGACGTCGGCGGCACCCAGCACCCGCCAGCCCGCGTTGCTCGCCCAGGCGAGCAAGGCATCCCGGTCCGCACGCTCGCGTCGACCCAGCCAGGTGTGACCGGTGTACGCCAGCCCGGCGGCCACCAGGATCGCCAGGGTCACACCGACCACGACATCCATGTCATCCCACGACATCCGTGCCATCGACGCCTCACGAGCAGAAGGTAACCCGGCGCCGCCACCGCCCGAACCGGGTCGATCAGGGCAGCCCCGCCGGCGACGTTCGGGAACCGTCAGAGGCGCGGTCCGAGGTACAGGCCACCGCTGGCGTCGAGCACCTGGCCGGTGATCCACCTGGCGTCGTCGGAGGCGAGGAACCCGACGATGTCGGCGACGTCCTCGGCCTCCCCGAGGCGGTTCAGAGCGGTGCGTTCGGCAATGAACCCGGCGAGCCCGGGCGCCTCGAACAGGGACCCGTTCGTCGCGGTCCGGGTGGCACCCGGCGCGACCGCGTTCACCGTGATCCCTCGTACGCCCAACTCGTTGGCGAGCGTCCGGCTCATCGTCTCGATCGCGCCCTTTGTCATGGCGAACGAGGTCTGGCTCGGGTTGGCCATCCGGGTGGCGACCGACGAGATCGTGATGATGCGCCCACCGTCGCTCAGCGACGACAGGAGCCGTCGAATGAGGAAGTACGGAGCCCTGACGTTGACCGCGAACAGGTGGTCGAACTGCTCCGGGGTTGTCACGTCGATCGGACCGGCGGGTGGTACGGCCGCGTTGTTGACGAGGATGTCGAGTTGCCCGCCGTTCAGCCCGGCATCGAGACCCCGGACGAGGGTGTCGACATCGCCGTCGACGCCGAGTTCGGCTCCGACCAGGAAGCCACTGCCTCCGGCGGACTCGATCGCCGCCAGTGTCGACCTCGCCCCGGCCAGGTCGGAGCCGTAGTGGACGGCCACGGCGGCGCCGGCGGCGGCGAGCCGGATGGCGATCGCCTGCCCGATGCCCCGCGAGGCGCCGGTGACGAGGGCGACGCGCCCGACGAGACCCCACTCACGGTCGATGCTGCGAGTCTCTCTCATGGTGGTAGTGTCTACCACGTGAGCGAGACCAAATCCACCCTCCGGGACCGCCGCAGGGCGGAGACCCAACGCGGGATCCAGGCCCAGGCGGTGCGACTGTTCGTCGAGCACGGTTACCAGTCGGTCACCGTGAACCAGGTCGCCGAGGCAGCGGGCGTCTCGCCGATGACGCTCTACCGACACTTCGCGACCAAGGAGGACCTGGTCCTGGTCGATCAACTCGACGAACTCATCGCCGACCACATCGCCGCCACACCGACCGACGGCTCCCCGTCGCACCGGATCGGCCGCGCCCTGATCGAGACCGCGGCCGCGCTCACCGGTTCCGCCGAGGGCGCCGACGACCTACTGCTCGACCGACTCAAGTTGATGATCAGCACGCCCGCCCTGCGGGCCCGACACCTGGACCGTCAGTACGCCTTCCAGCAGGCCATCGTCGACGCGTTGGGCGATGCCGACAGCGACGCCGAGACCGAGTTCCGGGTCCGGGCGTCGGCCGGCGCCTGCCTGGCGGCGCTGCACGTCGCGCTGACCCGCTGGGCCGCCGAGGACGGCCGATCCGACCTTCCCGACCTGATCGCCACCGCCCTCTCCGCCGCCATCGGCGACCGGTAGCGGCGTCGTCGTCAGCCCGGGAGTGTCCCCCACCCGCCCGTCGCGCGGGCCTACGCCGTCGGGCGTGGCGACCGGAGGTCGTGCAGTTGCTCGCTCAGCGAGCGGTTCTCCGCGCGGAGACGGGCAAGCTCCTCGCGTACGGGTGCGAGTGCGCCGGCGAGTTCCGCCTCGGTGTAACGGGGCGTGATGTACTGGGGACAGTTCCAGTCGTAGCTGTGGATGTCGACGGTGATCAGCCGCTCGACCTTGCCCCGCTGCCCGGGAACACTCAGTCGTTCCAACAGCTCGCCGGAGGTGTCGTCACCCGGGTCGGTGACCCGGGCGGTGCCGATGACCTTAAGGCGTCGCTGGTGGGCGTAGTCCATCAGCAGCAGCGACACTCGTGGCGAGCTGCCGAGGTTGCCGACCGACAGGTACTGCCGGTTGCCGCGCAGGTCGGCCCAGCCGAGCACGCTGTGCCCGTCGACCGGGTCGAGGACGCGTAGAAAGCCGGGCGGGCCGCCACGGTGTTGCACGTACGGCCAGCCGTTCTCGCTCACGGTGGCGAGGTAGAAGCTGTCGCGCTCGGCGACGAAGGCCGCCTCGGCGGGGTCGAGCAGCGGGTTGGTGTCCCAGCCGACGAGCATACGTTCGACCGCCGCCCGGCTGCCGTAGCGCCGTTGTGCGGCGACCACCGAGTCGGTGGTCATCTCCTGTAGGTAGCGGTACGGCATCGCAGATACCTCCCGGACGGCTTTCTAACCACCATAGTCAGTTTGACCGGTAAGAAACTACGCCCCCGAGACTAACCTGTCAAACGCCGTACGGTGGTAAGGTCACCGGGTGACCCGACGGCCGCTGGTGGACGAACCCCTCTGTCTGGACCTGGTGAACACCGAGTGGGTCGACCGAGGCCACCCGGTCGACCTGTTCGACCAGCCCGACGGGGTGCGGGAGTGGCTCGCCGAACACCGGCTCCCGGGCCAGCCCTCGTCGGTCGAGCCGCCGCTACGCGAGGCCCGTACGGCACTGCGCCGCATCCTCGAACACCCGGACGAGCACGCCGAGCAAGGCGTCAACGCGATCCTGGCCCACGGCACCCTGCGTCACGTGCTGCGCCAGGCGACCGTGCGGAAGGAGCACGATGTCGACGCCGGCTGGCTACCCGCCTGGCTGGCGGTGCACAACTACCTGGAACTGCTACGCCAGCAGCCCGCCCGGATCCGGCGCTGCGGCAATCCGGAGTGCGTCCTGCACTTCTACGACACTTCCCGCAACGGCACCCGACGGTGGTGCTCGATGGATGGCTGCGGCGGCCGCGCCAAGGCCGCGCGGCACTACCGACGCCACCGCACGACCACCGCGTGACCCGCTGACTCCGCGGGCCGGGTGGCTGGTACGGCCGGTTGGCGCCGTCAGCTCGCAGGTGGGGCGGCGGACGGCAGGAAGCGTCCACGTGCCGTGGCAACAAGCGACCGGATCGCGATGGCACCGATCAGCACGGAGATCGCCGCCAGGACGACGTACGTGTAGACACGGGCGCCGGGCACCTCGTTCTCGTTGATCCAGTGCACCGTCACCGTCGCCACCGCCGACCAGGAGAAGGTGAAGGCCCAGAAGCTCGGCGCGAACCTCAGCCGGAGATAGGCCGGCAGCAGGCGGATCTGCGCGATGACCAGCAGCAGTTCGTACCCGGACACCAGCATCACCCAGATGTCGATCTTCCCTCCGTTGCGGGCGAGAAGCGCGAGCCCGGCCACCGCCGCCGGTGCCACCTCGATCGCGAGCGTCGGCACCAGCGCCGCCGGCAGCGCGGGGCGGGTGAAGAGCCGGTTGAGGATGAGCGAGCCGAGGACCAGCCAACAGATCAGCCCGAGGCCGAGCATGATGTCGGCGAGGGTGCGCTGCCCGACGGCGGAGGCGGCGGCCGACGCGATGAGCCCACCGGCCACGGTGGGAAGGAAATAGCCGGGGTGGATCTGGTCGATGTCGATCCGCCCGTAGATCCACTGTCCGGTGATCCAGCCTCCGTAAACGACCGTGAGCGCCAGGAACACGTCGACGAGGACCCGGGCCGTGCCCATCTCGTACGGGGCGACGCCCTGGGCGGCGAGCAGCATCGGGGTGATCACGGCGAGCGAGACAAACGGCCCGGACACCGGACTCACCATGTCGTCGACGATCGCTCCCCGAACCGACACCAGGTACGCCACCACGACCGCGAGCCAGGTCACGGCGGCGATGACAAGCAGCGTGTTGCCGACCCAGACCGGGACCGCGCCGCCGCGCCCGGCCAGGATCCAGGTGTTGCCCAGCCCGGCGAGACCGAACGGAATACCGAAGAGGTTCGGCGGAATCCGGACGGCGACCACGAGGTCACTCCTCTCGTACCGCTCGGGCGAAAGCTCACGTCATCTCAGATCATCACCGAGCCCGTCGGGCCAGGTGGCTGATTCGGGCGAGGCGCCCGGGGCGGTGAAGATGTCGATCTTCTCGGTGGTGTCACCCGCCCCGCTGGTTATCGGAACGCTCTCCTCGGGTGCGTGCCGTACGCTGCGCCGATGATCGACGTGTCGGGGGACTTCGAGATCCACATCACGACTTACAGCCATCACGCCAAGCAGTTGGCCGCGTTCGCCGAGCAACACGGGGTGAAGTTCCTCCACATCCTCCTCGATCGTGGCACGAACGTCTCGCAGCCGATGCTCACCTTCACCGGCAGTGGCACGCTCGAACAACAACGCGTGCTGGTCGAGCACTGGCGCGATCGGTTGCGGGAGGCGGGGCTCCATGCGTGCCGAGCCAAAATCGAGGCCGCGCCCTGGTGCACCGGGGTGCCGCAGACGGACCGCGACGCGGCAGACGAGCCCGGTGACCGGTACTTCGAGCATCACGTCAAGGTGCTGCTGTCGAATCCGACCGTAGCCGACCTCGTGACCATCACCGACCTGGTCGCGCCACACGGCGCCCGGCTGTCGCAGAACGCCCGCCGCCAGCACACCTCCGGCCAGCAGGAACGGTTCGTCAACCAGCGCGGCTACGGCATCGGCCTCACAACGGCCGAACAGCGGCTGGAGAGCCTGGTGGTCGACCTAGTTCGCATGGGCGTACCGCCCCGGCGAGCCGGTCTTCCTGGACCTGGCGGTCGGTCAGCGGTGGACAACCGCGCGGCGTACCGCGATGAACCATCTCCTCACGGTGATCGCCGGGACACCGTGGGCCGGACATCTCGTTCTCCGAGGCAGCGTCACGATGACCGCCTGGGCCGGTGGTGCGGCGCGTGACCCCGGCGACCTCGACTTTGTCGTCACCCCGCACACCGTTACCAGCGCCAGCACCGAAGCACGCGACCTGCTCGACGGCGTTCTGGCCGCGGTGACCGCCAAACCTGGTGCGGGACTCCGTCCCGACCTGGTCACCGAGTCGGCAATCTGGACGTACGAGCGGGCCGACGGACGTCGGTTCGTCATCCCGTTCGGTACGGCCGACGACCCCGACGGCAGCGTGCAGATCGACATCGTCTTCGGCGAACAGCTACCCGTGCCACCGGGCGTGCTGACACTGCCCGACGTCGACGCGCCCCTGCTGGCCGCCACCGCCGAACTGTCGCTGGCCTGGAAACTGTTGTGGCTGGCCACCGACATGTATCCGCAGGGCAAGGACCTCTACGACGCCGTTCTACTCGCCGAGCACACCACGGTCGGCCGCGACCTCGTCCGCACGCTGATGCGACCCGAACTGGGCGCCGAGGCCGACAACTTCACCGCCGAGACGGTGCTGTCGTGGGACGTCGACTGGAAGAACTTCACCGACGAGTACCCGAACATCACCGGTAGCTCCGAACACTGGCGACACCGGCTGGCACTCGCCCTCGACCGGGCGTGGTCCTGACCCAACCGGGGGCGCGACAGCCGCGGCGCCGGAGGTTCTCACGTCTGGTAACCGCTGGCGGGCGGTGGCGTTGGGGCCGCCCGGCCAGTGACCATGATCGACGCCGCTCCTGCCAGAACGTATGCCCGGCATCGATCGCCATGACCGACGGCCTTAGTCTGTCCAGGTGTCGCATCCGACGCCCGACTCCCCTCCGACCCGCAGGCTGGTGTGGGCACCCGACGCGGTGGTCAGCCGGATCGAGCGGGACGTGCAGCCACGGATCAGTTTGCCGAGAAGCATGACACTGGCGGCGACGTTCGCCCTTGTCTTCACCTGGCCGCCGACGTTCGTCGTCTTCGCGGCCACAACCCTCGTCGCGCCGTCAGCCACCGACGGGGCCAGCATCGGGAGGACCGCTCTCTGGGCGCTCCAGCTAGCGATCCTGATAGCGGTCGTGGCCGCGCTCCCGGCGGTGTGGCAGCGCGCTGGCAAGCCCGAAGCGGCGGCCCCGGACGACGTGTCGATCCGAGGAACGATGCTGCGGGTGGCGGTCAACGCGCTGCGCACCGGCGGGTGCGCTTCGGTGGTGCTGGCACTGCAAGGTCTGTCGGTCGACCGGATCGCCCTGCTGGCCGTCGTGCTCGCGGTCGTACTGCACCTGCTCCCGGTTCTCGTGGCCCGGCTGGTGCGAGGACTTCGTGGTGCCCCTCGGGCCGGCGATGCCGAACGATCTGGCTGAATGGCTGGTCACCGAGGTGGCCGAATCCTCGGCCCTACCTGTCCCCCCTAGAGCAGGACCAGGATCTCCTTCACCACCACGTACGTGATCGAGACCGCCGGGCTCGCCGCCACGGCGATGAGGAGCAATAGCGCCGCGCCCGCATCCGACCAGCGCCAGTGCCACAGACCGGCTTCGGCGACCAAATGGATGAGGGTGCTCGTGGCGAGCAGCGCGACCATGACGCCGAGCAGCCAGCAGACCAGAACGGTCAGGCCCTGCCGGCCCCCGGGCCACGCCTCCTGCCCCACCAGGATGAGCGCCATCAACAGTCCACTGGCGACCGCCATCGCGGCGGGTTGCCAGGTCAGCCGCACCCGGGCCGTACGCACCGGCGCCGCGTACGGCCGGGGCGGTGTTCCCGGTACGAACGACGGTGTGTACTCGGTGACCGGGGTCGGCGGTGGCTGGTCGGGCGGGGTTGCCGCCATCCCGGGAGCATGTGGGCGGGGTGGTGCCGGCTCCCCGTCACCCGGCCGACCCGGACGCCGGGCCTGGGTGACCGCGACGATGGCCCCGACAACGCCCGCCACCGTACTGACAACGGCGAGCACAAGATTGATCAGCGTGATCGGATCAGCCACGGGCCCATCCTGACAAGGATTCGGACCGCTGTCGTTCACCCTTTCCGGCGTTACGTTCCGCGTGACCACGAGCGTTCACCCTCCTGCTTGCTCGGGCTGGTTACCGTTCGGGTCGTGGCGACGGGAACTATGACCTTCCTCCTCATCGGTGGCGCCGGCGTCGTACTGCTCGCACTCTCACTGCTTGGCACCGAACTGGTCCACCTCGGACAACCGAGCTTCGACGGTCCGATCGGGATCGAGGCGATCGCGGGATTCCTCGGGGTCCTCGGCTTCGGTGGCGCGGTGGCGTGCGAGCTGCTCGAACCCCGTACCCCCGGGATGTTCGCCGCGGCGGTCGGCCTGGGCGCGCTGGCGGCGCTGCCCGCCGGCTGGATCGCGTCGCGGTTGAGTCGGGCGGCCCGCAACATGGCCACCGACGCCACCCCCACCCGCAACGACCTGGTCGGCACGATGGGCGTCGTGGTGACGCCGATCGCCGACGGCCGCTACGGCGAGGTCCGGGTCCGGGTCGCCGGCCAACCGGTGAAACTCAACGCCAAGGCGGACGCCCCGATCGCCAGCGGCGCCCGGATCTTCGTCGTCGAGGCGCTCAGCGAGACCAGCGTACGGGTCGAGACCTACTGAACCCCCGCGCCCGACCAGCTCTCCCACCACCCCCAACCACCCCCTCCGGAACGGATCGGAACATGTTCATTCTCCTGGCCATCGGCGGAGCGGCGCTCCTGCTCATCATCCTCGTCATGTTCGTGCTGTCCCGGATCAAGGTCGCCGGCCCCAACGAGGCGTTCATCGTGACCGGCCGCAAGGGGCGTACCACCCAGACCGCCGACGGCAGCCGGTCCACCGACATGTCCGGGCAGAAGGTCGTGCTCGGCGCCTCGGTCTTCGTCCTGCCGGTGGTGCAGAAGTTGCAGTCGCTCGACCTGTCCAGCCGGCGGATCGACGTCAGCATCAAGGGCGCGGTGAGCAAGCAGGGCATCCGTACCGAGCTGCACGGTGTCGCGATCGTCAAGGTCGGCGGGACCGAGGACGCGATCCGGGCGGCTGCCCAGCGTTTCCTCCACCAGCAGTCGGAGATCGAGAGCTTCACCCGCGAGGTGCTGGCCGGTGCGCTGCGTTCGATCGTCGGGCGACTGACGGTCGAGGAGATCATCCGGGACCGGGCCGCCTTCGCCAGCGCGGTGGCCGAGGAGGCCGAGCACTCGATGACCAACCAGGGTCTGGTGCTCGACACGTTCCAACTCCAGGACATCCTCACCGAGGGCACCTACCTGCAGGACCTCGGTCGACCGGAGGCGGCCCGGGTGCTCAAGGACGCGGCCATCGCCGAGGCGCGCGCCCGACAGGTCGCCGAGCAGGAGCGGTTGCTCGCCGAGGAGGCCATCGCCGTCGCGAACCGGAACCTGTCGCTGAAGCAGGCCGACATCCAGGCGGAGATCGACGCGGCGAAGGCGAAGTCCGCCGCCGCCGGGCCGCTCGCCCAGGCCGAGCGGGACCAGGTGATTCTCTCCGAGCAGCAGAAGGTCGCCGAGCGCAACGCCGAGCTGAAGCAGCGTCAGCTCGACACGGAGGTGCGCAAGCCGGCTGACGCCGCGCGGTACAAGGTGGAGCAGGAGGCCGAGGCGGCACGGAACGCGGCGGTCATGCACGCGGACGCCCAGCGCCAGGCCACCATCGCCGGTGCCCAGGCGGCGGCCGAGCAGTCCCGGCTGACCGGTGAGGGTGAGCGGGCTCGTCGGGCGGCGCTGGCCGAGGCCAACGCGATCGAAGGGGCCAAGGAGGGTGAGGCCGAGCAGCGCCGTCGTACCGCCATCGCCGAGGCGATCGAGCGCGAGGGCCAGGCGGAGGCCGCCGCCATCCTGGCCAAGGGCCAGGCCGAGGCGGAGGCGATGTCCCGCAAGGCCGAGGCTTTTGCCGCGTACGGCGAGGCCGCCGTGCTCGACCTGCTGGTGCGGGTGCTTCCGCAGGTCGTGGAGGCGGCGAGTGCACCGGTGAGCGCCATCGACAAGATCACCGTCATCTCCACCGACGGCGCGTCCTCACTGACCAAGTCGGTGGCCTCCAACGTCGCTACCGGGCTGCAACTCGGCACCGACCTCACCGGCGTCGACCTGACCGGGTTGCTGGCCCGGCTCGGTGCCACCCGCACCGACAACGCCAAGCCCTCCGTCGACGGTCAGACGGTCGACACACACTGACCATCCCCCCAGCCCGCCCGGCCTGCCTGCCTGCCTGCCTCCTTCCCCTCCCCCGGCCCTCGGTCCGCCTCTCGATCATGGAGTTGTCGCCTCGTGATGGACGTCGAGACCTCGACAACTTCATGATCGACTAGGAGACGGGGCGGGGGACGGGGGGCGGGGGCGCCGCTCACGGGACTGTTCGGCGGGTAGCCCGGCCCCACCCCGGTCCTCGGTCTCGACCTCCTCGATCACCCGGCGCGACGACAACACGAGCAGGGGAGTCGTCAGCCCCGCGTGCCCGGCGCCATGGGTGGCACCACCCGGACCCGCTCCTCCGCCGGCCGGCTGTCGATGTCGCCGAGCTGCGCACGGATGGTGTGTCGCAGGTCGTCGTAGTCGCGGAAGCGGTGGTCGTTGAAGAGGGTGTAGCCGGTCCACATCAGGTTGGCGCAGACCCGCGCCGGCACCCGACCCGTCGCCGCGCCCATCCCGACCAGCGCCACGGAACGGATGCTGCCCGGCTCCCTCGCGTTCTGCACGTGCACGGCCTGGAACGCGGCGGCACAGGCCAACGCGACGTTCAACGTCTCGCTGACGTCCTGCACCGACTCCTCCATGGTGGGCGTCGAGATCAGGAATCTCGGGTTGGTCGCCCCGGAGGAGACGCAGACCGCGCTGCCCACCGGGAGCGCACCCTCGAACTGGTCGCGGATCGCCCGCTGGACCCGCAGTTGGATGCCCGCCCCGAGGTGCCGTTTGATGACCGCGTCGACGCCACCGTCCATCCTCCCCCGGGAGTTGGTCGGGGTGACCCAGGCATCGGCCTGCTGACCGATGATCGATCCCTTGTGGATCTCAACTTCGGGCGTGTCGGCGAACGCCGCTCGCCAGGACTGCACCACCCCGGCGTTGACGTCTCTCAGAACAACCTTGAGCAGCGGCTTTTCGACTCCGACGGACATGGCTCACTCCGATGGCGGGAAGGGTGTCTCCGACGTGGAGCAAGCTAGCGCGCACCACCGACATCGCCGCCCCGGACGGGCCGGACGATCGTGTCGGAGGGTCCTGCGATGCTGCGCACCCGTACCCGATCGCCCCCCCGGGCGACCATCCCACGTCGAACCTCCGTGCCGTCACCGGCACGGCCCGCCATCCCCGGAGCGCACGATGAGTGAACCGCACGCCGCCGCCTCGCCCGAAGCGAGCGACCCGCTGGCCCTGGCCGAGCTTTTCACCGGTGGCGGGGAGCCGTGGCTGCCGCTGCTCAGGCCGGTCATCGAGGCGCAGCCGGCGGCGGCCACGTTCATCGGCTCGGGGCGCGGCCCGAAGGTCGTGCCCGTCCGGGAACTGACCTTCCAGGCGCTCAAGCCCAACCCGCCGCACAAGTGGAAGGTCGTCGTCTTCGGGCAGAACCCGTACCCGCGCACCGAGAGCGCCACCGGCATCGCCATGTTCGACAACACCTTCCACGACTGGGCGGACAGCCAGTTCGGCAGGGTCGTCAGCATCCGGTGCATCATCAAGGCCGCCGCGATGTGGAAGCACGGCATCCCCAAGAAGACGCCGATCGCCGACCTGCGTGCCCTGTTGAGGCAGCACGACACCGTGCAGCCGCCGGAGTGGTTCCAGGCGATACTCACCCAGGGCGTACTGCTGCTCAACGCGTCCCTGACCGCGAGCAGCGACGGGGCGATCTCCACGGAGCAGCACACGACGTTCTGGCGACCGGTGACCGAGAAGGTCATCGAGGAGACCCTGCGGGCCAAGGAGCAGGCCGACGAGCAGGACCGGGGTGTCGTGTTCGCGTGGTGGGGAGCGCACGCCCGCAACCTGAAGCGGATCGTGCTCCGGTTGGAGAAGAAGTATCCCGGGGTGCGGGTCAGGCACATCGACCATGCCAACCCCGCCGCGCAGGGCGACATCTTCTGCGACGGGGACCACTTCGCCACGGTGAACGCGGCGCTCGCCGCACTCGGGGCGGACGAGATCGACTGGCTGCCCGCCAAGGGGTGGAACGCGTCCGACGGAGCGGCCGGCGACACCGACACCAGCACCGCGGACCGGATGGGTGCGTTCATCGCCTCCACCATGGAGCTGCACAAGCTCTACCTCGAGCGGCTCGCCAGCGTCAAGGACGAGGGCCTGGTCCTTCCCGCGATCACCGGCGTGTTCGACACCCCGCTGATGGACTTCCGGGCCGCGGTCGACCCGGTGACCAAGCTGCTCGCCGGGCTCGACTGGTACGTGGAGGAGGCCCGCGCGTTCGGCGAGAGGCACGGCGGGAGTACGACCGACGGCCTCTCCCCCGACGTGGTGGCGTCCCTCTACCTCTACACCTGCGAGTCGGCGTTCTACCGGCAGATCAACGCCACCCTGCGCGACCCGGACCGGAGCAAGATCCTGCCCTACCTGCCGTACCTGCGACTGCTGTTCGCGGCGGTGTCACGACTCCCGGCCCACGAGGAGCCGTTGTGGCGCGGGGTGTCGCTGGACCTGCGGGCGCAGTACCCGGTCGGTCAGACCGTCACCTGGTGGGGCGTCTCCTCGTGCACGTCGAAGCTGAGCGTGGCCCAGGCGTTTCTCGGCGGGCGCGGCAAGCGGACCCTCTTCGAGGTGCGCCCCGCACGGGCCGTCGGCATCCGTGGATTCTCCGCCTTCACCGGGGAGGAGGAGTTCATCCTCGCCCCCGGCACACAACTCAAGGTGACCGACGTCAAGGCCGAGCGGAACGGCCTGTGCACCGTACGCCTGACCGAGCTGGCCGAGCAACGCATGGTCGCCTGAGCCGGTGCCGCGCCCGACCCGGGACGGACACGGCGGTACGGCTACCGGTGGCGACGCCCCACGCACTCACACTCATCGGTCAACACGGATGCACCGGGGTCGACAACCACCACCGAGCATCGAGAGTGCGGGGACTCACCCCGTCGTAGCCGAACGTACCGGTCGGCGTCGCGCCGACGCCGACGCCGACGGTGCGGTGGCGGTGGCGGTGGTCAGGACGCCTGACCCGCTGGCACCGGTTCGCTCTCCGTGATCCCCTGCCCGCGTGGGCCGGGGATCGCGGCGATCGAGGTGCCACCCGGCGGTGTCCGCAGTCCGTGCCAGGCCAGCACCGCGGCGACCGCGCTGAGCGGCAGCGCCGGCAGGGCATAGCGTGGCTCGTACATGCCGACCATCACGGTGAGCACGGTCAGACCCGGCCCGGCGAGGGCCAGCAGGAGCAGGTCGAGCCTGATCCGGCCGTCGACCCGGGCGCGGCTGCCCCGGCCCACGTCGCGACGGCGGCGGGCGACAAACGCCCCGACCGTCAGCAACAGGCCGATCAGGAGCACCACCGGCCCGAGCCGGAAGAACTCCCCGTAGTGGTGCAGTGCCTTGGTGAGCGGGGTCGCGCCGGGCGCGGTCCCGGGCCAGGTCGCGCCGCCGCCGAAGTTCGGCGACGCCTGGGCGGGTGGGCAACGGTCGGTGACCCGACCCGGCCCTCGGAACTGGACCGGTGGGACAAGGCGTTCGCGCAGGCACTCGTTCATCGGGCCGAGGTAGAGCCCGGGTACGAAGTGCGCCGCGCTCTCCTTGGCCACGACGCCGAGGTAGTCCAGCGGCTGCTGCCGCAGCACCGCCATCGAGAAGTTGACCAGCCGTTGTGACCCGGCCTCGCTGGTGACGTCGCCGAGGCGGGCCGGGCGGCGCCAGAAGAACGCGTCGGCCCGGTCCCAGCGCTCGCCCAGCGGCTGGTCCGGGCAGGCGATCCGCTCGTCCGGGGTCAGCCGCAGGTGGTCACAGTCGGCGATGATCGCGGTGCGGCCGTACAGCGCGGTGGCGCTCTGCGCGCCGTACACGGACTGCCGGTCGCCGATCCACACGATCATGCTGACGTACGGGACGAGAACGGCCAGGGCGTAGCCGACCAGGCGGCGCCAACCGACCCGACGGGCCAGCAGGTAGAGCCCGAGCAGCAGGGCGACCGGCAGCGCGGTGGGCTTGGTGATCCAGGCCGCGACGATCAGCAGACCCGAGCCGATCACCGCCGGGTAGCCCGGGGTGTTGGGCCCGAGCAGGAGCAGGACGGCGCCCGCGAACAGCGCGGTGAAGAGCAGGTCCGGCAGCATGTAGTGACCCATGGTGAGGGCCAGCGAGTCGAACAGCAGCGGCAGGGCGGCCAGGCAGGAGAGCCATCGGGGCAGGCCCCGGCGTTGCAGCAGGACGTAGATGCCGAGCGCGAACAGGAGGCTGATCATGTGCTGTAGCGCCACCACGGCGAGGTGGGTACCGGTCGGCTGGAGCAGCTTGAGCAGCGCCGAGTAACCCAGCGGCCGGTTCGGGTGCGGCTCCAGCGCCCCGTGGGCAAGCTGGATGTACTGGCCGCTGTCGCCGTGGAACCAGAACGCCGGCGGGTACGCGATCATGAACAGCAGGCGGAGCACCGCGCCGAGGGCCAGCAGGATGCTGATCGCGAGATGCTGGCGGATCAGGTGTCGTGCCCGGGTGACGAGAGTGGGTGTCGCCGGCACCGAGGGGCCTGCCTCGGAGTCAGGGGTACGGGATGGTTCGCCCTGCGCGATGATGGTGGTCTCGCCCATGGTGCGTCTGACTCGCCTCCGGTCGGCGGTGCTGGTGATCGGCCGTCCCGGAGCGGGACACCGACACGTTCCAGCCGGCTCCCCAACCTGCCCGCGTACGCACGGAGTCGTGACCGGAGCCGAGAGATCACCGGTATGGTAGCGCGCTCGGGCGACGGTGGGCGGGCAGGCCCGAGCCGGATCGCGGGCGGTCTCTGTCGCACCGCTCCACCGGTGGGGCGGGACGACGATATGCCCCCTCCCGGACATATCTCCGGTCGACCCCAGCTCGGCACGACGACCCCCGAACCGGCACGGAGCAACACCCGGAAATGCGCTGGGGACACGCCCCACCGGTCGGGTACGGTCAGCCCATGTACTCCGGTGCCGCCTCGATCATGAAGCCCTGGTCCCTCCGCTGACGGCGGCAGGGTTGACCGACTTCCTCTGACAAGACTCTGCTCCGCCGTCCTGGCGTTCCCGTCGGGCGGCCCACTCGTGCTGTCCGGCTCCGTGACGAGCTGAGAGCAGACCAGTGAAGAATTTCGAACAGATCCCCTTCCACGACACGACCTCGGGCCCCGATCACACCTGGGGCGGCCGGCTACCGGCCGGGAACCGGGCACATGTCCGAGCCGACGGCGTCCGGGTCGTACTGGGCGGGCGTGTGGTCCTGTCCGACGTCAGCGTGACGGTTTCGGCCGGCTCACGTCTGGCCGTCGTCGGCGAGAACGGCCGCGGCAAGACGACGTTGCTGCACGTACTGGCCGGCATGATCTCGCCCGACCAGGGCACCGTGGAGCGGATCGGCACGGTGGGCGTCGCCCGGCAGGCGTTGGAGGCGTACAGCGGCGAGACGGTGGGCACCCTCGTGCTGGGCGCGACCCGGGAGTCGCGACACGCGCTGCGGGCGCTCGACGACGCCGCGACCGCGATGACCCGGGGCGGGGCGGGCTCCGACACCGCCTACGCCGCCGCACTCGACGCGGCCACCCGGCTGGATGCCTGGGACGCGGAGCGTCGCGTCGACGTGGCGTTGGCGGGGCTCGACGCCTGCACCGACCGGCGGCGCCCACTGTCGACACTGTCGGTCGGTCAGCGTTACCGGGTCCGGCTGGCCTGCCTCCTGGGGGCGCGCCACGACCTGCTGATGCTGGACGAGCCGACCAATCATCTCGACGCCGACAGCCTGATCTTCCTCACCGCGCGGCTTCGTCAGCACCAGGGTGGGGTGCTGGTCGTGACGCACGACCGCGCCCTGCTCAGGGACGTGGCCACGGAGTTCCTGGACCTCGATCCCAGCCAGGACGGTCGGCCCCGCCTGTTCGCCGGTGGCTACGCCGGCTGGCAGGACGGGCGTCGGCGTGAGCGCGAACGCTGGGGACGGGACTACGAGGCGCAGCAGGCCGAGCACCAGCGACTGGCCGAAGCGGTGAACGAGGCACAGGGGCGACTCAGCACCGGCTGGCGCCCGGAGAAGGGACACGGCAAGCACCAGCGGCAGTCTCGCGCGCCCGGCCTGGTCCAAGCGCTGCGGCGCCGGCAGGAAGCGCTCGACGCGCACCGGGTCAGCGTGCCCGAGCCCCCGCTGCCGCTGCGCTGGCACGATGCCGGCACACGTCGCGGCCTGCCCGTCCTGCGGTGCCACGGCGTCACCGTGACCGGGCGTCTGCACCGACCCGTCACGCTCACCCTCGACGGCGGGGACCGTCTGCTCGTCACCGGCCCCAACGGGGCGGGCAAGTCGACGCTGCTCGCGGTGATGGCACAAGACCTCGAACCGTCGACCGGGGAACTCCGTCACCTTTCGCGGGCGCGGGTGGCGTACCTCGGGCAGGAGGTGCCGGACTGGCCCGCGACCGTCCTCGCGCACGAGTTGTACGACCAGCACGTCGGCCGGCTCCGGTCCCGGGGACACCTCGGCGAACGGGACGTGCTGCCCCTGACCGCGACCAACCTGCTGGACCGGGAGACGCTCCGTACCCCGGTCAGGCGGATGTCGCAGGGTCAGCAACGCCGGCTGAACCTGGCCCTGCGGCTGGCCGAACGACCCGACCTGCTCATCCTCGACGAACCCACCAACCATCTGTCGGCGCTCCTGGTCGACGACCTGACCGCCGCCCTGCTGGAGACCTCGGCGGCGGTGGTCGTCGCCACCCACGACCGGCAGCTGCTCCACGACCTCGCGGCATGGCCCACCCTGCCGCTCGGCTCCGGGAGCTGAGCGGGGCCGCCCGCCGGGTCGGTGCGTCACACCGTCACGGCGGGCGGGCCCGAGCCGCCCCGCTCAGACCGTGCGATCAGTACGCCAACGCGGTCGACCCGCACGGTTGTGCCAGCAGGTCCGGGCTGGCGGCGGTACGGAACCCGAAACCGTACGCCTGGATGACCGTCGACTGCTGACAGACCGACGAGTTGGGACCGGAGAACGTGTTCGAGACGATCGAGCCGGCGGTCAACTTGGCCCTGGGTACGACGTTGTACACGTCGGTGCGGATCGGGAAGTTCACGTTCAGGGTGCCGTCGCCGTTGCGGGGGTTGACGCCGCCGACCGAGGCCAGTATCGACTGGCCGCGCCGGTCCTCGATCACCACCTGCTCCCCGCCGACCTGCTGCCCGTTCCGGCCCTGGCTGATCCACTGCGCCACCGAGTACGGCAGCACGTAGTCGTTGTGGCCGTTCAGTGCGGTGCCGTCGTTCGGCTGGAGGGTGTGGTTCAGGTCCTGGACGCACGGGTAGTCGCCGTACACCAGCTCCTGCTCGCTGATGCCCATCGTGTGCAGCCAGAACTGCCGTGCGCCGGTGCCCGCGCGCGGCAGCAGCGGGGTCACGGGTACGCCCGCGATGTCGGTGGTGAGGCACTGGTAGATGTGCCGCAGCAGGTTGAGCGAGTAGGACGTGGGCAGGTCACTGTTCGTGTTGATCGCCACGGTCATCGCGTCGACCGCGAACGGGATGTAGGTGTAGGTGCCGGTGCCCCTCGGGTTCACCCGGTCGGGATAGTTGTAGGACCGGGCGAAGTCGACGCAGCCGTACGTCGGCTGCGAGACGCTCTGCGCCAGCTCCAGCGCCGTACGGCCGGTGACCGAGCCGTTCGGGCGGAACATCGCGCAGTCCCCGTTCGGACCGGATGCCTTGGTCCTGATCGTCGTACCGCTGGGCCGGGCGTCCCAGGAGGCGATCACGGTGCCGTTGCCGATCACCTTGCCGAGGTGGTTCATCACGTCCTGCCCGGTGTCGGAGCCGACCCCGGCGAGCTGCCGGTACGAGGTGACCGGTGCCGGGTCCGCCGACGCCAGGGTCGCCCGGGCGGCCAGGGCGGACGCGACGACGAGCACGGGGGCGAGCACGAGTGCGACGTGACGCCGTAGGGCCGGGATCCGTTCCACCTTCATGAGATTCCTCCCGTTCATCGGGGTGCTTCGGCCGAGGGGATCCGTCGTTGCCGATGTCTGTTGGTCGAGTCTTCTCCGTCGCCACCACGGCCGATACCACGATCGCGCGAACGTCTCGCGGTCAAACTGACGACCGCGTTCCGGCCAGATGAACAGGGCTGGCACCAAGGCGGCGCCAACTTGGCACCAACTTGAGCCAAGATGGCTTGCCCGCGTGCCATCCGTGTGCCATATTGGCACCATGGAACTGACGGAGTACGTGAACAACCTCGGCCGTGAATTCGCCACGGTTGCCGAAGCCGGCGGCGAGGAGGCACGCGCGCTGGTCGAGCGCCTGACCGGCCCGCTCGAGTCGGCGATCCGGATGACGCTGCTGGACGCGCTGTCGGCCGCCGCCGACGAGATCACCCGCGACCTGGCCCCCGGCTCGGTGGAGCTGCGCCTGCGTGGCCGCGACCCGAACTTCGTCGTGACCCCGCCGCCCGCCGAGCCGGTCAGCCCCACCGCCGGGCCCGCCACCACGGCCGACGGCGCCCCGGACAGCGAGCTGCTGATCAGCGAGGACGGCCCGGCCGCCCGGATCAACGTACGGCTACCCGAACAGCTCAAGGCCGCGATCGAGGAAGCCGCGGCCAAGGAGGGTCGCTCGGTCAACGCCTGGCTGGTCCGGGCGGCCACCTCCGCCCTGCGCGGCGGCGACCGCGACCCGCATCCGCAGGCACCGAGCGGCGGGAAACGCAGCCAGCAGCGCTTCACCGGCTGGGTGCGTTAGCCCCCGGCCGCACCGCACGCCTTCTCTCTCACTCACGTTCCCCACCTGCGGGAACGACTCACTCACCGATGGATCGGGGACAACCATGCCCAGTTACGAAACGCCTGAACCGATCACCGTCACGCTCGACCTCGGCGTCGGCGAGGTGCGGGTCGTCGCCAGCGACCGGACCGACACCGTCGTGCGGGTCCGCCCGAGCGACGAGTCCGACGAGTCCGACGTGAAGGCCGCCGGGCAGGTCCGGGTCGACCTGACCAACGGCACGCTGCGCGTCACCGGGCCGAAGTCGCGTGCCTTCGACTTCTCCCGCAAGACCAGGTCGGTCGACGTCACCATCGAACTGCCCACCAATTCCGAGGTGTCGGCCGAGTTGCAGCTCGGCGACGTACGCTGCGCCGGACAACTGGCGGACTGCCGGGTCAAGACCTCCGCCGGCAACGTCTCGCTCGACCGTACCGGCCCGCTGCGCCTGAGCACCGGGGCCGGTCACGTCACCGCCGAGAGCATCACCGGCACCGCCGACATCTCGACCGGCTCCGGGACGATCCGGATCGGCGAGATCGACGGCACCGCGGTCATCAAGAACTCCAACGGCATCACCACGATCGACGCGATCAGCGGCGACCTGCGGGTCCGCGCCGCCAACGGCGACATCCAGGTCGAACGGGCCGGGGCCGGTGTCGACGCGAAGACCTCCAACGGCAGCGTCCGCATCGGCGAGGTGGTCCGCGGCTCGGCCCTGCTCGGCACCGCCATGGGAGACCTCGACATCGGCGTCGCCAACGGCACCGCCGCCTGGGTCGACGTCAACACCGCGTTCGGACACGTACACAACCAGTTGGAGGACGCCACCCGGCCGGAAGAGGCCGACCAGACCGTCGAGGTACGCGGACGCACCTCGTACGGCGACATCACCATCCGCCGCTCCTGACCCACCTCCGTCCTGGAAGGACATCATGACCCGCACAGAATCCCGGCCGGCGATCGTCGCCACCGGGCTACGGAAGTCGTTCGGCGACCATGTCGTGCTGGACGGTCTCGATCTGGACGTACCCCGGGGAACGGTCTTCTCGCTGCTCGGCGCGAACGGTGCCGGGAAGACCACCACCGTCAAGATCCTGTCCACCCTGCTCGGCGCCGACGGCGGTGAGGTCCGGGTCGCCGGGCACGACCTGGCTCGCGAGCCGGACGCCGTACGCGCCGCGATCGGCGTCACCGGTCAGTTCTCCGCCGTGGACAAGCTGCTCACCGGCGAGGAGAACCTGCGGCTGATGGCCGACCTGCACCACCTCGCCCGGGGTGAGGGCCGGCGGCGCGCCGCCGAGTTGCTCGAACAGTTCGGCCTCACCGAGGCGGCCAGGAAGCCGGCGATGACCTACTCCGGGGGCATGCTGCGCCGGCTCGACCTGGCGATGACACTGGTCGGCAGCCCTCAGGTGATCTTCCTCGACGAGCCGACCACCGGACTCGACCCGCGCAGCCGCCGGGACATGTGGCAGATCGTCCGGGACCTGGTGGCCGGCGGCGTCACCATCTTCCTGACCACGCAGTACCTGGAGGAGGCCGACGAGCTGGCGGACCGGATCGCGGTCCTCGACCACGGCCGGATCGTCGCCGAGGGAACCGCGGAGGAACTGAAGCGCCGCATCCCCGGTGGACACGTACGCCTGCGGTTCGCCGACCCGCGCGGCCTCGACGCGGCCCTGGGCGTGCTGGGCGAGGCCGCGCGCGACAACGACGCCCTCGCCCTGCGGGTGCCCAGCGACGGCAGCCTGCGCTCGCTGAAGGCCCTGATCGGCCGACTCGACGACCGGGCGATCGAGGTCGACGAACTGTCCGTGCACACCCCCGATCTCGACGACGTCTTCCTCGCCCTCACCGGCAACCCCACCCCCACGAACGAGAAGGTGACCGCTCGATGAGCACCCCCGCCCTCGCCGGACCGGCCCCGGCAAGCCTGCGTTTCCATCCGTTACGCGACTCGGCGACGATGCTGCGTCGCAACCTCAAGCGCATGCTGCGGTACCCGTCGATGACCGTGATGCTGGTCGGGATGCCGGTCGTCTTCCTGCTGCTCTTCGTCTACGTGCTGGGCGGCACGCTCGGCGCCGGACTAGCCGGTACGGTGCACGGTGGCGTGGCCGGCGGGCGTGCCGCGTACGCCAACTACGTGGCCCCCGCGATCATCCTGATGACCGTGACGTCCACGGTCCAGGGGACCGCGATCTCGATCGCCATGGACATGACCGAGGGCATCATCACCCGCTTCCGTACGATGCACATCGCCCGCGTCTCGGTGCTGACCGGACACGTCCTGGGCAGCATGATCCAAGCGGTGTTCAGCCTGGCGATCGTGATCGGCGTGGCGCTGCTGGTTGGTTTCCGGCCCACCGCCGGGCTCGTCGGGTGGCTCGCCACCGCCGGGTTCCTGCTGGTGGTGACGTTCGCGCTGGTCTGGCTGGCGGTCGCGCTCGGCCAGGTGAGCAAGAGCGTCGAGACCGCGAGCAACCTGCCCATGCCACTGGTCCTGCTGCCCTTCCTCGGCAGCGGGTTCGTCCCCACCGACTCGATGCCGGCGGGTCTGCGCTGGTTCGCCGACTACCAGCCGTTCACGCCGATCATCGAGACCCTGCGCGGCCTGATGATGGACGAGCCGATCGGGAACAACGGGTGGATCGCGCTCGCCTGGTGCGCCGTCATCGCGCTGGGCGGATACCTCTGGTCGAAACGGCTCTTCAACCGCGAGTCCTGACCCTGCCACCACTGCCCGGGCGAGACGGTCAGCGTCCCGCTCGGCGGACAGACGCCAGACCTCGGACCCGGGCTCACGCCCGGGTCCGTTCTGGTGCCGGGTCCCCGGCAGACGTCATCCCCCACGAGGTACGGCTCCGCCGCCCCCTTCACCGCCCCCCTTCGCCGCCCTCTTCGGCGCCCTCTTCGGCGCCCTCTTCGGCGCCGTCCGGCGCTGTTGGCAGACTCATCGCATGACAGCTCTGACCGCCGAGTTCGTGGTTGACGGCCGTGCCCCGCAAACCCCGGCTCTCGCTCCGAACGGGCAACTGCTCTGCCACGTACTCGTACCCGCGAGCCGGGTCGGTGACCATCTCGACACCGAAGTCTGGCTCGTCGACGTCGGCCTCGGTGTCGATGGCGGAAGCGCGGGCGCGGGCGCGGGTAGCTCGTACCGGGCCACCGCCGACACCGCGACGGAGTCACTGCCACGCTGGTCCGCGGACTCGGCCACGCTGTTCTTCCTGTCCGACCGCGCCGTACGCGGTATCCCACAGTTGTACCGGTTCGCCCTCGCCGATCGCACGGTGGCCGCGTTGACCGGTTGGGGTGCCGGGATAACCGACCACCGGCCACTCGCCGACCCCGACCTGCTCGTCCTGCTCGCCGAGGACGAACCGACCGACCAGGACGTACGCCGCGCCCGGGACCGCGACGACGCGGTCGTCGTCGGCGAGCGCGAACCACACGCCCGGTTACGCCTGCTCGACCTGCGCACCGGGCGGATCACCACGCCGGACGTGTTCGGCGGCCGGCACGTCGTGGAACTGCGGCAACGGCCCGACGGCGGCCCGCTCGCCGTACTCACCCGGGCCAGCGCCGACAACGACCACGGCCCCCGCACCGGCCAACTGCACCTGTTCGACCCCACCACCGGAACTGCGGAAGACCTCGGACCGGTCGGGGCCGAGGCACGCTGCCTGGCCTGGTGGCCCGCCGAGGACGGGTGGCACCTCGGTCACATCGCACTCACCCCGCCGGTACTCCAGGCCGGCGACTCCGTGTTCGACCTGGCCCTGACCGGCCGCGTCCTGCGCAACCGCACCGCCGGTCTCCCCATGTGCCCCACCGAGCTGTGCCAGACCGACGCCGCCCCGCTGGTCGTGCTCGCCGACGGCCTGGACACGACCCTGGCCCGGCTGGACCCCGCCGGACTCACGACCCTGTCGCGGCACCCGGGACGCCTTGACGGTGTCACCACCACTCCTGCCGGAAACACGCTCGCGGCGCTGACCGGGGGCCGCTACCAATCCACGAACGTCCACCTCGGGCCGCCGACCGGGCCGCTGCGAAAGATCACCCACACCCGCCCGGAGTTGGACGCCGTCCGTCTCGGCACCCAGCAGCCGTTGGCCTACCGCGCCGCCGACGGGCTCGACCTGGACGGCCTGCTCGTGCTACCGGTCGGACAAGCCCCGTCGGACGGCCCGTTCCCGCTGGTCACGATCGTGCATGGTGGCCCCTACGATCGCTACGCCGACCGTTTGCAGTTGTTCCCGTTCCCCAGCGCGCAGTGGCTGGCCGCCGCCGGCTACGCGGTGTTCCTGCCCAACCCGCGCGGCGGCCAGGGCCACGGCCACCAGTTCGCCGCCAGCGTCGCCGGCCGGGTCGGGCAGGAGGAGTGGACCGACATCCTGACCGGCATCGACCTGCTCGTCGCCCAGGGCATCGCCGATCCCGACCGGCTGGGCATCGCCGGCTGGAGCCACGGCGGATTCATGTCCGCCTGGGCGGTCGGCCAGACCGAACGGTTCCGCGCCGCGCTGGTCGGCGCCGGCGTCGTCGACTGGGGCATGCTCGCCGCGACCGGGGAGAACGGCCAGTTCGAAGCCGCCCTGGGTGGCAGCACCGGCTGGTCCGGCATCGGCCCGCACCCCCACGACGCGGTCAGCCCGATTTCCTTCGCCAGCCGCATCCGCACTCCGGTGCTCATCCTGCACGGCGCCGAGGACACCAACGTCCCCCTCGGACAGGCCGTGTACCTCCACCGGGCACTACGCCATTTCGGCGGCGCGGAGCACGAGTTCGTGGTCTACCCGAGAGAGGGTCACCGGATCCGGGAACGCAACCACCAACTCGACGTCCTGCGCCGGACCCGCGCCTGGTTCGACCGCTGGCTCCGCCCCTGACCACAGGCGCCGGCCCAGGTTCAGGTGGAGACCGGGTTCCGGTCATGCGCGTCGAGGTCACGCAGCGCGAAGCGGAGGTGCTCCCATTCCTCGTCGAAGATCACGTGAAGGCAGTGCAGGACCGGCACCTGGTGTTCGGGTGACCATGCGGCGGGGCGAGGCTCGGCGAGCAGCTCCGGCGTGACCGCCGCGAGGAAGTCGCGCACCATCGCTTGCCGCTCGG
Organism: Micromonospora sp. NPDC050397; assembly: GCF_044901685.1. NCBI lineage: Bacteria > Bacillati > Actinomycetota > Actinomycetes > Micromonosporales > Micromonosporaceae > Micromonospora > Micromonospora sp. NPDC050397. The sequence goes on along the minus strand of NZ_JBJDPS010000001.1, from coordinate 199,438 downwards.
CGCGGAATTCGAGCACCTCCGGGTACGTCGGCTGCTCGGCGACGAATACCGACATGTCGTAGCCATCGGTCTCGTATTCGGCGTGCGGCTGCCCGAGCGGATGGAACGGCTGCGGCCCGCGCATGATCGCCTTGTTCAGCCACGCGTCGGTGGCGAACGCGAGGTGGCGCAGCGTCTGCGCGAACGACCACTCGCCGTCGACCGACGCGTCAACCGTGCCCTCGGGCATGGACGCGACCCGGTCGACGGCGGCCGCCCAGGCCCGCTCGACCGCCGCCCACGCCGCACCGAGGCTCTCCGGATCCGTGGCCTGCTTCAGCTCCCGCCCCGGGAACCGTCGGTTGAGCTCTGCCTCGACGAGCGGCGCGACGTCGACGCCGTTGACCAGGAGAGCACCGTCGGCCAGCCACGGCGCGTCGATATCGAGCTCGCGCACGTCGACGCCGCGCATCACCGCGCCGGCCAGCGTCGACCTGTTGAACCGCGCGCCCCGCAGGTCCCTGTCGACAAACGTCGTGACGTCGTCCTGGCCCATGGCATCCTCCACCGGTCGGCAATCGCGGCGATGCTAACGCGCGGGTGCGACAACCTGGGGTGAGCAGGTCGTTCACGTTCGGCCAATCGTTCGGGCCGTAACGCGTACTGGTCGGACCACTCATCTACCGCGCGGCGCTGTTGGCGGAAGCCATCTCCCCGCGCCTGATCGATCAACTCCTCGACGCCCTCGGCAAGTGGCACGACGATCCCACCGGGAACGACGCCTCCACACCCTGACCACTACGTCGGGGAGCCGCGCCGGGGCACCCGACCCGCTCAGGCCGGTGACGGATCGGCCATGGTGCGGGCCAGGGTCCTGCGGCCCATCCAGCTCATCGCCGGATTGCTCCGCTCGTAGTACCAGACCAGGCCCATCGCCTGCACGAAGGCCCAGGCCCGGCCGCGTTCCCACTCGATGTCGTCGCAGCCGAGTCGATCACGCAGCGCCTGACGTGGCCCCGGCTCCAGCAGGTGCCAGGCACCTGTCAGGTCGAGAGACCGGTCCGCGACCCCCAGACCGCCCACGTCGAGGACCCCGGCCAGCCGCGACCCGGCGACGAGGACGTTTCCACAGATGAGATCACCGTGGTTCATCGTGTCCGGATACCCACTCCTGGGCAGTTGCCGCAGCACGGCCCAGGCCCGACGCAGTCGTGGAACGTCCAGCAGCACCTCGCTCCGCTCGAAGCACGTACGCATCCACGGGTCGTGGGCCGGTAGCTCACCCCCGCGTCCCTGCCCACCGAAGATCCGCCCCCGGGTGTCGATGGCCCGTACAGCGCTGATGAACTCCGCGAGGTCGTGCGCGAACCCGACCGACTCGCCCGGATCCGCATCGCTCGCCACGACGCCGGGTATCCAGGTCTGCACCGACCAGGGCAGCGGGTAGCCGGCGCCGGGCTCGCCGATGGCGACGGGTTCGGGGGTCGGGAATCGCGTACGGCCGAGCAGTTCGCGTGCCGCGTCCGCCTCGCCTTCCAGCCACTGGCGAGCCGCCTCGACCGGCCGTGGCTGGAGCGGGAACCGTGCCGTGAGCCCGTCGCCGACCCGGAAGATGGCGTTGACCGTTCCCTGCGAGGCGACCCGGGCGACGGGCAGACCCCGCCACCGGGGGAACTGCGCCTCGACCAGCGCGCGTACGGTCTCGACGGAGACGCTGAGCTCGTCGTCATGCATCGGCACGGGCGGCAGCCTGGCACTTCGGAATTCGCCGTGGCAACCGAATTCGACCCCCACGGCCGCCCCTCGACACCCGGAGGTCACCCGGGCGGCTCCCCCAGCCGCTTCGGCCAGGTCCGGGTCCAACTCGCCCAGCCACGTTCGCGCATCAGGTCCAGCATCCGCCGCAGGTGCGGATCGGACTCGACCGCGAGGGTGCCCGGGAGATCGAACGGTAGGTCCCGGCGCGCCATCTCGTCGGGGTGGAGTTCCGGCCCGAGCCGGTAGAGCCGTACGAGTTGCGGGTCGTCGAGATCCGCGAACTGGCCGGGCGGGCCGGGGCTGCTCAGCCCACGAGGTCGACGAGGAACTCCTGGTCCGCGTCGCCGGTGCAGGGCTCCTGGACCGCCTCGGCCTGCGGCGTCAGCTCGTTGCCCCGGATACCGACGCAGAGCCCTCCGGTTGCGGGACGCAGTCTGAAGCCGCCCGGCACCGGTACGTCCACCGCTTCGATCCGGAACAGTTGGGTCGGCAGGTCGTCGCGGCAGTCGTTCCAGGGCTCCAGCATGTCGGCCGCCGGGCCGCTGGCGACAATCGTCAGGCACCCGACGCCCTGCTGCGGATGAACCCACTTGATGTGGTGCAGCCCATCCGCGACCGGTTCGATGACCGTTTCGGGTGGCGACGCCTCGCCGCAGGGCCGCTGGACGGCAACCGCGGAGTCGTACTGTCCGGTGCGTTCGCGCCCCTCGGTCAGACAGAGGTCTGGCGTACGGGCGGGACGGATGCGGGCGACACTGCCCGACCGGCCGAGCAGAAGAGAACCTGCGGTGACCGTGGAGTCGGGGCTACCACCGGCTGGCTCGTGCTGGGACAACGTTGCCCTCCACTCGTCCGGCACGACAACCCAGGCGGTCAGGGCGATCGGCGCGAGGATGGACAGTGCCACCAACGGAGTCCGTACCCGGCGCGAGTGAGGCCACCACGGGCGCGCCGGGGCGGATTCCACCTCCCGCTGCCGCTGTGGCTCGGACGGTGCCTGCTCGATCGACGAGGCCACCGGCACGGACTCGGCTTCGGACTCGGCGATCGTTTTCGCGTTGCGACTGGGACTGGGACTGGCGCTGGCGCTGGCAAGGCGGTCACGCACCGCCAGCCAGGCGTCGACGGTTTCCGGCCCGTCACACGCCCGTACGAAGGCGGCCAGCACCTCGGGCCTCGGCAGACTCTGCCGGCGCAGAACATCCGCGATGGTGCTGCGCGCCAGGACGTCACCGGCCGCCCCCGCCCGCTCCTCCAACTGCCGGTACGGGTACCCCGATCGCTCCTTGAGCTGTCGCATCAACCCGACGAACTCCGCTACGTCGCGCGCCGACTCCGGCCGCACCTCATCCATCCGCATATCTTGCGTGACGCGATCCCTGTCGCGGCGGTGGCATACCCCACGGGACGCGAGGCAGCCCGTCCCCGGCATCGATCTTCCGCGGTACTGACGGAGGGCGGGGCCGGCACGATCGGGACGGCGTCGTCGCGCTGGCAGACTTGCCCGCATGGTCGACTGGTATACGCGGGCCGAAGTGGGCAGCGACGTCATCCGGATCTCGGAACCGCACGTCAACGAGCTGCTGTCGGCGAACTTCTGGTGGTTGCGTGGCAACGATCGTGACATCGTGGTCGACGCCGGGCTCGGTGTTGTCGCCCTCCGGGAGGCGATCCCGGAGATGTTCGAGCGCGATCCGATGGTCCTGCTCACCCACGCGCACCTGGATCACGTCGGTGGGGCACCCGAATTCGGTGACCGGGCCGCCCATGCCGCCGAGGCGGAACTCCTGGTGGCAGGTGTGCCGGCAAGCCTGTACGGCCCGGAACTCTACGACAGACTGGGGATCGACGCGGCGGGAGAACCAGTCCCGGAGCTCATGATCGACGTCCTGCCCGACCCCGGCTACGACCCGGCCACCTACCGCGTCGAACCCATTACCCTGAACCGCTTGCTCGACGACGGCGACCGAATCGACCTGGGCGGGCGGATGCTGACCGTGCTGCACCTCCCCGGCCACACACCGGGAAGCATCGCCGTGCTGGAGGAGCGGACCGGCACGCTGTATTCCGGCGACATCGTCTACGACGGTGCCCTGATCGACAACCTGCCGAACTCCGACGTGGCCGCCTACCGGCGGAGCATGGAGTTCCTCGCCGACCTCGACGTCTCCGTCGTCCATCCCGGCCACGGGCACAGCTTCGACAGGACACGCCTTCGCCAGTTGGCCGAGACCTACCTGCGCAGGACAGGCTAGGTCTCGGCCCACGGGCCCCGTCGACCGACGTCACGGCGTCACGAAGACGCGACGCCACGGACATCGGCGAACCGGAGGCTCAGGATCTCTAGCGCTGCAGTGTCAGCAGACCCGGCCGGTAGGGCAGGAGTCCGTAGTCGCCACCGGAACTGGGAGAACGCCCCTGGTACAGCAACTGGAGACGACAGGGGTCGACGGTCATCGTCTGATCGGCGCTGCTGCGGATCAGCTCGCCGTGGCTGATGTCGTTGGTCCAGGTGGCACCGCTGTTGGCCCGGCCCGCGAAGGGACCGCTCTCGGTGGCGGCCTGTGGCGTCCACGAACCGCCGAGACTGGTGGCCGTGAACGAGCGGAAGTAGCGTCCCTGCGAGCCGATCGCCTCGACGAGCATGAGGTACCGGTTCTGGCCCTGGAGCTTGTAGACCTGAACCCCTTCGAAGAGGTTGTTCGTCGTATCGCTCATGATCACCGTTGACGACGAGCCGAAGTTACCCGGGAAGTTCCCGATGGGCATACTGGTCCGGTAGATCCTCCCGTTGTCCCCGGCGAAGAACAGGTACATGGTCGTACTGTCGCCGATAAGCGTCTGGTCGATGGGTCCCGTACCGGAGTCGGAGATGCTTCCGGTGAAGAGGACCTGCTGCGACGACCACCCGTTCGCGTTGGTGGGGTCGCTCGACGTCCGGTAGGAGAAGGCGGTCCCGCCCCACTGGTAAGCGAGCACCCAGATGTTCCTCGGGGCGAAGTAGAGAAGCGTGGGCGCGACGGTGGACGAGGACATCGGGTTCTGACTCGCCGACGCCATGTCGGACCAGTTCGTGAAGAGGCCGAAGTTCATCGAGCCCCAGGTCGTACCCGTGTCGTGGGTCGTCGCGTAGACGAGATGCCGGCCGTTGTAGGGCGCGGTGGTGAAGTCCTTCAGTGAGACCCACCCCGACCTCGGCGTCGCCAACGGACCCGTCGATGTCCAGCGGTACGTCGACGGCAGATCGCACGTGCCGGCCGGCGGCGTCGTGGTGGGGTTGACCGCGCCGTCGACGCGGACCAGTTGCCACTGCTGGTTGCCGCCGTTCCAGTCGTCGTACTGCACGACGTTGCCGCCGTCGGCGGTCGAGGCACCCTGCACCTCCACCACCTTGTTGCTGTGCCGGTTGACCAACCGGACGTAGCCACCGTCGGAGTCGGCCAACCGGAACTGCTGGTTGGCCCCGTTGCCGTCGGCCCACTGCACGATGCTGGCGCCGTTGGCGGTCGACCAGTTGTAGACGTCCAGCACCTTGCCGGACAGCCGCGACCGCAACCGGTAGTAACCACCACCCGAGTCCACGAACTGCCACTGCTGCTGGTTGCCGTTGTTGCGCGCCCATTGCACGATCCGCGCGCCGTCGTTCGTGGCCAGGTTGTAGACGTCCAGGGCCTTGCCACTGTTGCGGTTGATCAACACATACCACGCGCTCGTGTCGACCGCCGCTGCGGCGGCGGGTGTGGCCACCACCGCAGCGGCGGCACCGAGCACCACCGCCGTCGCGCCGGCGGCGACGATTCGTGGCAACCACCCACGTGGCCGCGACGGCGGGGCGGTTGTCGGAGAGCTGGCCAGGGCAGACATGATCCTCCTTCGACGGCCAGGAGCCGAACGGTCTACCCGGGGCTGGGCGGAGCCGCGACGCGAGGCCGTGCGCTGCGTCGAAGTTGTCAGCGTCAATAAGGCGGTCGCGTGCCCTCGCGCGCCCGATCAGAGGTCCAACGAGCGGGCCTGCCCGGTAAGCCACGGGTATCGCTGTCCTCGACCATCGACTGTGAGCGATAACATGTCATTCGTCAAGTCGTAGCCGCGCAGGCACATCGCGCGTCAGCGGACCACGGCCTGGCACAAGCAATCCTGCACGGTCGTCTCGCGGCCATCGCCCGACCGCCACCAGCTCCATCCGCGAACCCCTGAGGTTATCGCTAACATTGACATCGACGGATGGCAACGTCGACCCGCGATCCGATGGTGACCGGATCGGTGGCCAGACAAACTACCGCAACTAGCCTCAATCCGGCGCGTTGTCGCTGCTAGGGTCATCTGGTGACCGTGAGTCAGCTATCGGTTATGCGCGGCGAGCACCGGCTGTACGCCGAGGTGAGGCCGGGCATCGGGGTGCCCATCGTGTTGATGCACGGTTTTCCCGACAATCTCCACCTGTACGACCGACTGCTGCCTCACCTGGACGAGCTCCGGCCGGTGGTGCGGTTCGACTTCCTCGGCTGGGGCCGCTCCGACAAGCCGGCCGGCTATCCGTACACGGCCGACAACCAGACACTCGATCTCGCCTCGGTACTCGACGCGGTGTCGGACCGACTGGGCCAGGACCGGGTGGTCCTCGTGGCACACGACGCCTCCGGGCCGCCCGCCATCGACTGGGCGTTGCGCCATCCCGACCGGGTCGCGGCGCTGGTGCTGCTCAACACGTACTACCAGTGGCAGCCCGCCCTGCGCCTGCCGGCGGCGATCGCGCTCTTCTCCACGCCGGGACTGAGGACCGTCGCCCGCGCCCTGGCCCGCCGTCGCCCCTCGGTGCAGAGCCGGATCTACCGCTGGCAGGTCGGCACGTTCATCAGTGATCCTGCGGTACGCGGCGAACTGGTGCCGCGGTTGTCAGGAGACTTCCCGTCCACCCAGCCCGCGTTCTGGCGCCTCAACGAGGATCTGTTCGGCACACTGCCGCGCAGGCGTCACCGGACGCCGGACATGCGCCGGTTCACCCCGCCCGTACGAGTGGTCTTCGGCGCGCGGGACCGGAATCTCAACCCCCGGGTGGCACGGCGGTTCGCGGAGCTGTTCCCCAACGCGGACCTGCACCTGCTAGCCGACGCGCGTCACTACGTACAGGTGGACGAGCCCGAACGCGTCGGGCAGCTCATCAACGCCGCCTGATGCCGTAAACCGGGCGGCCGGTCGCCCACCACGCCGGCTGGGCCCCGATCGCCATTCCGACGGCAAGCCCGTCGAGCACGCGCACTGGCCTGCCCGCCGTCAGCCTCGCGGTATGGCGGTGGCCTGGCTACTACCCGCCATCCGGCGTGGTCCTCGAGGTACCAGCGGGCGTCGGGCTACACCTGTTCGTCACGTTTCAGGTGAGCTGTTCGGCCAGTCCGACAACGATGCCCTCCGGGCCGCGGACGTAGCAGAGCCGGTAGACCTCCTCGTACTGCGCCACCTCACCGACGAGTTCGGCGCCGTGGGCGCGCAACCGGGCAACCACGTCCTCGATGTCGTCGACAGCGAACATGACGCGACGAATGCCCAGTGTGTTCGCCTGCGCATCCTTCGGCACAACACCGATCGCCTTCGGCGTGTGGAACATCGCCAGCTCGATCCGGCTGTGGCCGTCCGGCGTACGGAGCATGGCGACGTCCTGCCGCACGTCGTCGAGCCCGATGACGCGCTCCACCCAACGCCCCTCGACCGGTCCCCTGCCCTCCAACTCCATGCCAAGCTCGACGAAGAACGAGATAACGGCGTCAAGGTCTTCGACAACGATGAGTACGTTGTCCATCCGCTGAATCGTCATACCCGGTCTCCTAGATGTCGTACGGCCACGGCAGCCATCTCCACCGCTGAAACGGAACCGCCGGCCCGCTCTCGACATTCTTCATCATCCTGGACGCGCGAGGGGGTGGAGTCGACCCGGCCCGAGGCTGGCCGGAGGCGCGGACCGCGTACCCCGTCCGGCCGGAGGTCAGCTCGTGCAGCTCTTCGACCTGCGGGTCGACCGGGTCCCTGGAATGTGTGACCGTTCCGGTGACGATGAAGGCGCGACCGATCGCGCGACCAACCCCTGCGCATGCATCACGCCGCCTCGCCGGTCGGGATGAGCGCCTGTTCGTTCCACGCGACGTCATCGCCATCGCTCCGTCGCCGCCCAGGTGGCCGACTCGGGTTCGTCCCAAGGTCGAAAGTAGCTGTCAGATCACTATCAGCAGTCACTTGACTCTCCTGCGTGACCATAGGCTCCGGGCGGTTCCCGAACCACGTCCTACCACGCACCGACAGGAGTCCCTATGTGGAGAAAACGGCTTGCCGCGCTCATCACCGCAGTGTTGCTCGGATCGCTGACGATCGCCGTACCACCCAGCTACGCCGGAGAGTCCGGTGATCCGATCTGGGCCGACCTGAACGGTGACCGGCGACTCGACCGCATCTATCCCGACGCGTCCAGCGACGGTACCCGGTGCGCCATCAGCGTCCAGTGGGGTGGCACCGGTACGCCCGAGGAGCACCCGTACCTGCCACCAGGCGCACAGGTGCCGGTCTCACACTGCCCCGACATGGGCGTGGCGACCGACCTGGGCGGCAACGGAAGCGTCGAACTGGTCGTCGGCTCGTTCGAGGGCGGCTCACCCGGCGCCGACGGTTCCATTCTCGTCCTACGCGACTTCGTGCCCGAGGTGCTACAGCCGATAGACATCCAGCTCAACGAGATCGGGACGGCCGACTTCAACGGCGATCGCCGGACCGACGTCTTCTGGTGGACCAACCAGGGCGCCGGATTCGGCACCTACCTGAACACGGCGTCCGGACAACTGGTGCCTGGACCGATCCAGCAGGATGAGGGCGAGGTCGGCGACCACCAGGTCGCGGACTTCGACGGCAACGGTGCGATGGACGTGGTGGTCTCCTTCCACACCGCCCCCAGCCCGCCGCACAGGGCAGTGGTGGTCATCTTCGACGACGGCACCAAGGTGTGGTTGCAGCAGGGCGACGACCACAGCGGGGAGGTCGAGGTCCTCGACGTCAACGCGGACGGCCGCCCCGACGTACGGGCCACCGGCGGCGGCGCGGTCACTTTTCTCAACCGTGGTGACCGGACCTTCGGCACCGGACCGATCGCCAACGACGACGTGGCGCACGCCTACCGGGCCACGACCAAGGTGATCAAGGTACGGGACAACGACGTCGCGAGCCCAGGCACCGCCCTGACCATCGTCGTACCACCCCGGTACGGCATCCTGACCAACCACGACCCGCGGTACGAGGTGGTCTACCAACGCACCGCCACCCACAGACTGCCGGACAGCTTTGTCTACCGGCTCAGCCAGGACGGCCTCACCGACACCGGCACGGTCATCGTCAACCTGAAGGACTGATCCGGCGGCGGCCACGACGCCGACGAGCGCCGATCCCGTGTTCGGGATCGGCGCTCGCAAGGGGGTTACGCCGGCCCGATCCAGACGTTGCGGTAGCGGATCGGGGTGCCGTGGCCCTGGAGGCGGATCGGCCCCGCCGACGGGCCTTCGGCCGCTCCGCGCCGCCGGCCGGGGAACAAGATCATCACAAGTCGTACGCCGCACCGGCCCAGTGCCTCGTCGCGCGGACCCGCACGGGTGATCCGGATGGCGGATATCGGAGTTGGCGGCAGATCCGGACCCTGGTCCGTCCCCCGTCGCGGCGTCGGAGGTAGTCACGATCGCAGCGCCCCGCTCCGGGCTCCTGGATCGCCCTCCAACGACGCGCCCCGGTGCTCGCCCAAAAATTCGAGCGGGCGCCGGGGCGCGGCTGGCCTGGTCCCGGTCGCGATCACACGGCCCGACCACACGGGATCCGACCTGCGACCACCCGGCCCGACCGGATGGCATCCGGGGCAGGAGCGACCCCGGATCCGCAGTTGGTCAGCCGACGGGCGGGGCGGTCCAGGAGGACCGGATCAGCTCCCGCTCGGTGGCGGCGAGGTGGGCGGTCGCGGCGAGCCAAGCCCACGCGTACCGGTCCGGGTCGGGATCGGCGAGTCGGCCGAACACGTCCCGGCCCCGCCGGTCGGACTCCTGGGCAAGCGCGGCGGTCACCGTGGCGGCGGTGGTGAAGCCGGCCCGGCGCAGCGGACCGGCCAGTTCGTCGCCCTCGCTGCGGGCCGCCTCGCCTACCGCGCGCCGACCACCGGAGACGGCCAGCTCCACCAGCCGGCGGACCCGCCACAGCGGGGATTCCGCAATCGCGTCGACACCGGCGGCGAGGACCGGTTCGACCATCGCGGCCAGGTCGCGCGGCGGTAGGTGGTTGCCCTGGATCTGGTCGTAACCGAGGTCCGCCCGGCCGTGCCAGTCCGCCGGCAGCCGCAGCGTGGCGACGGCACCGGGCACCGGGCCGACCGCGAGTGGCTGCAACGTGCTGGGCCGGGCCGGGTCCAGCCGGCCGACCACCCGGATCCGCAGCCCCGGCCAGGAGGCGAGCCGTCGTAGGTTGGCCACGTGGGCGAGCACCGGGTGGGAGTTGACCGGCACCAGCCGGATCACCGGCCCGTCCGGCACCGGCACGCGGTCCGGACCGGCCCCGGTGCCCGGGGCCAGCTCGCGGGCTAGCACCTGGTCACCGACGGCACCGATCACCATCAGGTCACCGCCGACCAGCGCGGTGCCGGCGCGGGCCGGATCCTCCGGGTCGTCGGCGGAGAGTTGGGCGGTCACCACCTCGGCGAGTGGGCGGGCGAAGAGTTCCGCCAGCGGACCGACCGACCAGTCGGTCCCGGCGAGCGGGGTGGCCCGGACCCCCTTGCCGGCTCCGAGCCGACCGTCGGGCGAGACGGTGGTGCCGGTGATCCGCAGGCCGCCACGGGACAGCACCGCGTGGTTGACCGCGACCGCGCCCATTTCACTGACCGCGCGGGCGGAGTCCCGTGCCCGGTCCGGGCCGCCCGGTTTCACGTCACCGAAGGAGAGTTGGCGCCCGTCGGCCGCGATCAGGTGGGTGACCACCCCGGCGTACCCGGTCGCGCTGATCACCGGTTCCCGGCAGACGCCGTACACCTCCAGGGTGCCGTCCGGCTGGTAGGGCCGCCGGAGGATGCCGACCAGTGCCGGATCGGGGTCGCCGTCGGCCAGCCGGCCGGTCACGTACAGCAGGTCGTGCAGCACCTCGACCAGTTCGGCCAGCCGGTGGCCGGCTTGTCGTTCCCGGTGGGCGCGCAGGCCGCGTACCGCCTGTAGTGCGGTGCTCTCGGCTCGCGGTAGCCCGGCCAGCCGGGCACTGTGCGCGGCCCGCAGCAGTTCGGCCTGGGGCACCGCGCCGACGGCCGGCGCACCCGCCGCGAGCGCCGCGCTGGCGGCCCGCCACAACGCGCCGGCGGCGGCCCGTTGCGCCTTCGACGGCGCCGCGCCCCGGCCGGTACGGCCGGCGGACGCCCCGTCCGCACCAGCCAGCTTTCCCCGCCCGGACCCGCCGGTTCGCCCGGTGGCCGAGCCGCTGCCGCCCGAAGTGGGCGATGCGGCGGTGCTGGACGTCGGGTCGGGGTGGGCGTCCGGGTCGGCGACCGGAGAGGCGACCAGGACTGCGGTCCGGTGCAGGCAGCGGGGTGCCAGCAGGCAACTGCACCGCGCCTGGTGCGGCTCGGTGACCGCACCGGCCGGTCCGGGTGTCAGAGTGACCAGGGCCTCGGCGCCACAGTCGACCGACAGGCCGCCGTCGACCCGGTCGACGGGTACGCCGGCCAGCCGTTCGACGGTGGCGTCCAGCCGCTTGTGCAGCCGGGATGGCAGGGACGCCACCGCCGCGGCGGCGACCCTCGGCAGCACCGGCGGCAACCGGTCGGTCCCTGCGGCGATGGACGTACGATGCGTCAACGTGATCCTCCGCGTACGCGGTCGCCCACCCAGCGGGCGAGTTCGAGCGGGCTGAGAGCGGCGACCGGCATCCCGGCCGCGACAAGCTGTTTGGCGACCGGTACCGAGTAGCAGGGCACTCCCCGGTCGTTCAGCGCGGCGCAGCCGAGCAGGTGTACGCCGGAACTGGCGAGCGTGCGCACCTCGCCGAGCAGTCCGGCCAGCGGGTAGCCCTCCTCGAAGTCGCTGACCACCGCGACGATGGTGCGGCTCGGCACGGTCACCAGCGAGCGGGCGGCCGCCAGCCCGGCGGCGATGTGCGTACCGCCGCCGACGCGCACCTCCAGCAGCAGCGACAGCGGGTCGTCGACCCGGTCGGTCAGGTCGACCACCTCGGTGGAGAAGGCGAGGAAGTTGGTGGACAGGGTGGGCACCCCGGCCAGTACGGCGGCGGTCAACGCCGACCACACCACGGACGCCTCCATCGAGCCGGACACGTCGACCACCAGCACCAGCCGCCAGTCGGCCTCCTTCCGGGTCCGGGTGTTGAAGACCGGGTGTTCCGGTACCACGACCGTCCGGCCGTCGCCGAGCCGCTGGGTGTGCGCCAGGTTCGCCCGCAACGTCCGGGCGAGGTTGATCCGGCCGCCGGGACGGCGGGACGGACGCGGGTTGGTCAACCCGGTCAACGCCGGACGCATCTGGGTCGCCAACTGCTTGGCCAGCTCCTCGACCAGCCGCCGGACCAGTGGCCGCAGTTTGGCCAGGTGCGCCTCGGGCAGGCCACCGGCCAGTGACAGCACCGAGGTCAGCAGCTCGATCGAGGGGCGTACCGCGTTCGGGTCGAGCTCGGTGAGCACGTCGGTACGGCCGTTCTCGGCTGCCCGGGCGATCACCTCCTCACGTACCGAGGTGCCGAAGAGGGCTTCGAGTTCGTCGGCCCACTCGCGGGCGGTCGGGAAGGAGGCTTCCTGACCACCGCCGGCCGCCTGGCCGAGGTCGGTGACGCCCTCGCCCTGGCCCGCCCCGTACAGCTCGTCGAGGGCGTGTGCGTAGCGGCGGGCGTCGGGGGGCAACCGCTCGGACTGGCGGCCGAGCAGCAGCCGCCACCGATCGGCGGGGGTGAGCCGAACGTCCACCGGCTCCGACCCGCGCCCGGTGTCGGTGCCGGCGTTGGCGGCGGTGGAGCCGGGGGCGTTGGTGGCGGTGGAGCCGGGGGCGTTGGTGGCGGTGGAGCCGGGGGCGTCGGAGCCGCGGGCTGCGGCGGCGGAGCCGGTCGGCGTACCCGGGATCGGGATGTTGCGGGCGACCAGGGTGGCCCGGCCCGCCGCGTCGGCGGCGGCCCAGCGGGCCAGCAGTTCGGGCGCGGCGGGCAGGGTCAGGTCGAGCCGATCGGCCAGCCGATCGGAGACGGTGTGCAGCAGCCGGTCCCGGGCCGCCGGGGTGAGCACGTCGAACCCGCCACGCAGTGCCGGCAGCCGGTCCAGGAACTCGTTGTCGGTGAGCCGCTCGATCCGCTCCAGCAGCGGGTCCAGCGCGGCCGGGGCGGACTGCAGCAGCGGGTGCGCCGCGGTGAGCAGACCACCGAGCAGCCCGCGCAGGTGCCGCCGGGTGTCCGGCCCGGTCGCCGCGTCGACCCAACCGGCCACCCGGGTGCCGAGGGTTTCCAGATCGGTCAGGTCGAGCAGCACCCGGGCGGCGAGGGCGGCGCCCTGGATCAGCGACGAACCGGTCCGGGCCAGGTGACCGAGAGCCTCGTCCAGTCGCAGACCGATCCGCTCGCCGCCGGCCCGGACCGCGAGGTCGACCAGCGCGGCGGCATCGGTCATGGCTTCGCTGCCGGCCAGGCCGGGAAGCCCGCGCACCGCCGCGTCGAGCAGTACGACGGCCAGTTCGGCGGCCCGGGCCCGGCCGGCGGGGGTGGTGCCGGGCAGGTGTTCCCGGCACAGCGCCTCCAACAGGTCCAGTGCGGCCAGCAACTCGGGCAACGTCCCGGTGTCCGGCAGCACCCCGGCGGCCAGGTCGAGCCGGTCGGTGACCAGCTCGGGCAGGTCACACCGGGCGGCGTCGCGTAGCCCGGTGAGCAGTTGTCCGGCGGTGGGGCCACCGTCGGCCGCCTCCCGGCGGAACCGCTCGCGCAGCGTACCGGCCGCCGCCAGCGCCGCGGTCACCCCGCGTACGCCAACCAGGTCCAGCCGGGCGGCCACGGACGGCGTCCAGGCCAGTTGCCAGCGGGTGGTCAGGGCGGCACCGTCGCCGGTGCCGGAGACCGCGATCGACTCTCCGTAGCCGACACCGCAGAGCTGGAGGCGTTGCAGCAGGATCTCCCGCCGCCCGTCCAGCTCGGTGCGCAGTGGGTCCAGCCGGAACTCGCGGGACTTCGGGCTGTCCGGGTTGGGCAGCCGCATAGCGGCGAGTTCCGCCTCGACCGCGGGCCCGAGCCCGGACCGGGGTGTGCCGGGGGCGATTCGGCCCCGCTCGGCACCGACCAGGACGGTCTCCAGCGCGGTGGCCAGCGCTCGACCCCGGCCGAGCAGTTCACCCTGACCGAGCACGGTGGTCACCGCCTCGATCACCTCGCCGCGCCCGGGGGCCGGCAGGTCCCGCAGCCGGGCCAGGTCGTCGGCCAGCCGTACGGTCTCGGCAGCCTCGCCGGTACCGGCGGGGTGACCGGCCGAACGGAGTTCCCGGCACAGGTCGGTGACCGCCCGGGCGGCGGCAACCCGGATCCGTTCCGGATCGCCGGCAGCGGCGAACACGGACTGCTGCCAGCGCGGGTCGCGGATGCCGGCCGGGTAGCCGGAACGGGAGTCGAGCAGGTCGAACGCGTACGGCACCAACGAGGTGATCGCCGTACCGTCGTTGCCGCTGTCGGTGGCGGCGGGTCGGGGTTGGGTCGTCACCGACCGGACCGGAGCGGACGGGGCGGCGACGGTCCGGGGCGAGGTGGCGCTGCCGACCGTGCTGGCGTCCCGCGCCAGGCCGGCACCGGCGTCGGCACTAACGTCGGCATCGGCATCGGCATTGGCGTCGGCATCGACGTTGGCGTCGGCATCGGCATCGGCATCGGCGTTGGCGTTGGTCGCGGCGGCGGTGAGCAGGGCCGGGGCGTGGAACGCGCCGACGACGGCGGCGACCCGGCGACCGGTCGAGCCGGCCTCGGCCAACACCCGACGCATGTGCCGCTCGCGTACCAGGTCCCGGGCTGGCACGCCGTCGCCGCTGGCACTGTCGGTACGCATCGCCCAGCCGACGCCGAGGGCCGCTCGGCGGACCGACTCGGGCGAGCAGCCCGGGGCACGCACCTCGACCACCCGGTCCCACAGGTCGTCGCCGTCCCGGCCGGTGCTGCTGGCGCTGAGCGCGGCGGCGTAGCCGGACCGGCGCGGGCCGGACACCGATCCACGACCATTCGGGTCGGGATCGCCTTCGGCGGTCGATCCGGACCCGGCAGTCGGGCCGGTGTCGTTGCCCACGTTGTCGCCAGTGCCCGCGCCGCCGCCGGTCGCGCCGTCGATGTCGGTCATCGCGTCGCTGCCGGTGACCGCGTCGCTCCCGGTGACCGCGTCGATGTCGGTCATCGCGTCGGTGGCGTCGGCGGTCCAGCCGGGGTCGGCCAGCGGGAGGTCGCAGCAGACCACCTCGACGCCGCGTTGCCGGGCCCAGCGGATCGCGGCCAGTTCAGGTGAGAAGTCGGCGAACGGGTAGAAACCCATCGGCCCGTCCGCGCCGTGGCTGCCGACCAGGGCCAGCGGGGCCCGGGCGGCAGGGTCGGACAGGTACGGCAGCCAGCGCTGGAAGTCGGCCGGCAGTTCGACGCAGACCACCTCGGCCCCGGCGGCCTCCAGCAGAGCCGGAATCGTCGCCGCGAGGGCCGGGCTGTGGTGCCGCACCCCGATCAGGTACGGCCGGACCGAACCGGCGAGCGTGTCGACCACGGTTCGCGGATCGGCCCGGCTCGGGTCGACCGTCGGCGGGGCAGCGGTCAGGGCAGCCCCACCGGTCGACGTGTTGGAAAGGGTCGTCACCGCAGGCTCGCCCGCAGGTCCCAGAGCCGACGCCACATCGCCGAACCGTCCTCGGCGCGGCGGCGCACCGGGCCGTCCCAGTAGCCGAGCAGCCGGGCGTGGTCCTCCTCGTCGTCCTTGCGGACAACTCCGAGCAGGTGGCCCGGCAGCAGGTCGAGCGCGTCCCCGTCGGGCAGGTACGCGGCGGCCAGTCCGAGCGACACCGCCACCTGGACGGCCTCGGCGGTCGACATCACCGTGCCGGGCCGCTCCACGTCCCAGTTCTCGCCCGACCGGCCCGAACGCAGGTCCCGGAACACGGTGACCAGCGCGTCGAGCACCGCGTCGTCCACCGTGTACGCCGCGCCCGCGCGCTGCACGGCGGCGACGGCCTGCCGACGGACCAGGTCGGTCTCGGTCTCCGCGTCGGCGATCGGGTGGATGGTCTCGAAGTTGAACCGGCGCTTGAGTGCCGAGGACATCTCCGACACGCCCCGGTCACGCAGGTTCGCGGTGGCGATCACGGTGAAGCCGGGCATCGCGCGGATCAGGCCGTCGTCGGTGCCGGAGAGCTCCGGCACGTTCATCCGCCGGTCGGACAGGATGGACACCAGCGCGTCCTGGACCTCGGGCAGGCAGCGGGTGACCTCCTCGATCCGGACCACCCGGCCGGAGCGCATCGCGGTCAGCACCGGCGAGTCGACCAGCGCCTGCGGGGTCGGGCCCTGGGCGAGCAGCAGGGCGTAGTTCCAGCCGTACCGGAAGGCGTCCTCGGTGGTGCCGGCGGTGCCCTGCACGGTCAGCGCGCTGGTGCCGCAGACCGCGGCGGCGAGCAACTCGGAGAGCATCGACTTGGCGGTACCGGGCTCGCCGACCAGCAGCAGCCCCCGCTCACCGGCGAGGGTGACCACACACCGCTCGACCAGGCTCCGCTCGCCGACGAACTTCGCCGGGATGGTCATGGTGGCCGGCAGTTCGGTGCCGTCCGGGGCGGTGCGCCGGTCGGCGGGCAGCTTCAGCGCCGCGCCGTCGCTGCCCTGGACGAAGGTGACCACGGCACGCGGGGTCAGCGCCCAGCCCGGTGGCCGGGCCCCGCCGTCGTACGCGGCCAGGAAGGCCAGCTCGGCGGCGTACCGCTGTTCGGCGGAGAGGACCTGGGCGGCGGTCTCCGGCTCCGCACTGGGGCGGACGTGTTCCGTCACGGTCACGGGATTCCTCGATCTCTGTGTGGTTCGGATGGGATGTTCGGGCGTTAACGGCGGCGGGACGGTGCGCCGCGACGGCCGGTCCGGTCGTCGCGGTCGCGCCGCAGCAAGGGATCGGCGTCAGCGGCGGGTGCCGCCGGTGGGCAGGTTGTCGAACCGGGGCCGGTCGCCCTCGCGGGTGCGTTGCCAGGCTCGCCGGTAGAGCTCCGCGACCGGTTCGAACGGCACGGTGACGCCGAGCCCGGACGTACCGTCGGGTGCGAGGTCGAACAGGGCCACCTTCCAGCCCTCGATCGGCGCCTGCCCGCTGCCGCGCTCCAGCCACGGACCGGGCAGGAACAGCGACCGGCCGGCCCGGGACCGGCTGGCCGCGATGACCAGGTCGGTGCCGGCCAACTCGGTGCAGGCCGCCTTGAGCCGAGCCGGTTTCCAACCGGTCCACTTCGCCGTGTTGCGGTCGGTCGGGTCCGGCATGGTCAGCAGCATCAGGTACACCGCCGCGGCGTCGACGCCCAGGCGGTGTTCCTCGGCCACCTCGGCGACCAGGTGGGGCACCGACCGGGTCGGATCCTGCGGCCACCACGTCCCGGTTTCGGTCCGCGCGCCGCCGGCCGGCTCGCCCGGATCGTCGAGCAGCGCCGCGAAGCGCGGGTCGCGGACCAGGCGCAGCGCGACCTCCGTCGGGTACGGCTTCGCCGCGTCCGCCCGCAGCGCGGGCAGGTACGGGTCCGTCCCGACGGCGTCGAGCAGGTCCGGCCGCAGCGCCGGGGACGGCTGGTCGTCGTGGGTGGCCAGGACGATGGCGCCGTACCGTTCCCAGCCCGGGCCGGTCTCCGACGGGGTGCCCGCCACCTGGCGGAACTCCGGCAGCGGGATGTACCGGTCGAGGTCGAGCAGCAGATCGCGGTTGGCCAGCCGGTCCCGGATCGCGACCAGCGCGCCCGGCAGCGCGGCCCGGCACGGGTCACCGACCGGCGTGTGGTGGGTGACCCAGGCGGCCAGGGCGACGGCGGACCGCAGCACCTCACCGGTGAAGCCCGACGCCCGGCCGTCGACCTGCTGGGCCCGGTCGCCACTGATCTGGAACGCCAGGTCGGTGCTCAGCTCGACCGAGCGGGCCGGGTCGAGCAGCGCCGGCAGGGCCTTCGCCGGTCCCCAGCCGGTGCGGACCGCGCGGACCGCCTCGGCGAGCAGCGGTTCGGGCACCACCACCCGGCGTCCCAGGGCGGTGTTCCAGACCGCCGCGGCGGCGGCCACGTCCGGACCGTCGGTCCACAGCCGGGCCGGGTCGTCCGGCAACAGCGCCGAGACCACGGCCCGCCGCAGTTCCGGCCCGGCCTCGCGCAGCATGCCGAAGGCCAGCTTGACCTCGCCGACCTGCTTGATCGCGAGCGCCTTGCGCAGCTCGACCGGCACGGTGTTCGCCGAGTCGACGTAGGGCAGGCCGGCCAGCACCAGTTTCGCGGCGGTGGGGGTGACACCGGTCAGCTCGGCGAACGACTCGGCCGCCTCCGGCCGCCAGGGCAGCGGTCCCCGCGCGGCCCACTCGGTGAGGAAACCGGCCAGCCATCCGGCCGGGCGGCCGTTGTCGATCGACGCCGAGGACTGCACCGTGTACGGCTCGGGCACGGCGAAGACACCGGCCGGATCGTGGTACAGGGCGCCGAAGGTGTAGCCGGTGGACGTACCGCCGCAGTTGAGGAGGGCGACAAACGCCCCGTCGGAGACCGGCAGGATGCCCGACCCGGGGTACGGACGGGTGCCGTCGGGCTTGGTCAGGTCCTCGTCGAGCAGGTGCAGCGTGAACCGGCGCCACCGAAGCGGTTCGGCCGCTCCGCTCAGCTCGAGCCGGTCGAGCTCGGTGAGCAGGGCGTGCAGCGTTTCCCGTTGGTCGTCCGGGGTGACTCCCGCGACGGCCCGGTAGGCGACCGCCGCGAGACCGTCGAGCAGGGGCGACCAGTCCAGGGCGCTCGGCAGCGACGGTCCGTCGATGTGCAGCCGGACGGCGGGTTCGTTCCCGGTGGTCGCGGCCCGCTGGGTGGCGAACGCCTGGAACTGGGTGAAGACGTTGGTCGCGTTGCTCGTCCCGTACGTCGAACCGCGCAGCCCGTCGAGCGCCGTCCCGAGCTGCTCGTCGGTGGGCCCGGTCGCGGTCGCCACCGGCGGCACCGTCTTCGGGGCGGACAGTGACGTGATGAACTGCTCGGTCACCGCGTCCAGGTCGGTGCGGACCCGGGCGGCGAGCCGCAGCACCCCGGCCACCCCGGTCAGCACCGCGTCGTGGCTGACCGCCGGCAACGTCGAGCGGACCAACTCGACCAGCGTGTCCCTCCCCTCCCCGTCGGCGGTGGCTGGTCCGGCGGCGCCGGCCGGTGCCCCGACCATGGGTGTCCCGCCGGGGGTGGAGAGGCTGATGGTGCCGAGCAGGGCTCCGGTCGGGCGGGAGCGGGTCGCTGCCCGGGCTGCGGCCCGGGTGGCCGCCTCGGCTCGGGCAGCCTTCTCGGCAAGGGCGGCGCGGCGTTCCTCGAGGGCGACCTCGAACAGCGCGGCGGCGGTGTCCTGGTCCATCCGGCGCAGAATGCTGGAGCCGTCCGGGTCCCGGGGCAGCATGTTGCCGAGGAACGCCGGTCCGGGCAGCGGAACCGCGCCGGAGGTGTAGGCCCGGCCGGCCGGCTGGCCGGCGGCGGCCGACACCACACCGTCCGGGTCGACCAGGACAAAGCCCTTGAGGACGGCCCGAGGTCGGTCGTCGCCGGGCAGCACCAGGGCGGCGACCGGCTCCTGTCCCGGCTCGACGGTGACGGTGCGACCGGCCAGGTCTTCGCCGCGTACGGAGCCGTCGGGCAGGGTGACCACCCGCCAGCCGAGCAGACCGTCCACCGGTACGGCGGCCGGGGTGGCCCGGTCCGACAGGGCTGGCCGCAGCCAACTGTCCGAGCTGCGAAGCTTCCCACCGTCGGCCGGGAGGTCGGCCAGGAACCGGGGCAGGCTCCGCCGGCCGTGGGTGTCACTCGCCGGGTCGTACTCGCGCCAGCCCCAGCCGTCGTCGGCGCTGTGCTCCCGCACCCAGTGGGAGGTGCCGTCGGTGATCACCGGCCGCTGCGACGGAACCACGGTGTCACCGGCGTGCAGCACACCGTAGCCGGTGGTCCGCCCGCCACCGGGCAGCGGCAGGCTGATCTCCTGCGCCTGCCGGCGGCCGTCGCGAATGGGCTGTGACTGGTCGGGCGAGGTGTGCCAGTAGCCGCGCGGGTTGTAGCCGAGCGACTCGGAGCTCCAGTAGACCAGGAGCTGGCCGTCGACGTAGTGGTAGTCGGGCTTGCCCCACATGTCGTCGGCCGGGATGCGCAGGTCGTGGCGGAGCACGATCCCCTCGGCGCCGAGCACCCGTACGGTGGTCGGTCCGGCCAGGATCACGTACGGCCAGGCTTCCTGCCAGGTCCACTCGACCCGGTGGTCGCCGCCGGTCACCTCCTGCCAGGCCAGCTCCCACTCCGGCCAGCCCAGCTCCTCGATGATCCCGCCGCGCAGGCTGCGGGCGACGTGCTCGGCGAGGTCGACGCCGAGTGCCTGCCCGACGTCGACGCCCTTGCCGGGGTCACCGGCAAGGCCGAGCTCGGCGGAGACCAGTCGCACCGCCTCGACCGGGAGCTTGCCGAGCCACTGCACCGACTCCCGCAGGTACGGCAGCCCGGTGCTGAAGCGGTGGCGGAGCCGGGCCCGCAGCCACTCGGTCAGCAGCGGCCGGATGCCCGGCGTCTCGGCCAGTCGGCGCAGCGCGCGTGCCTGGCCGTCGAGCTGGTCGAGGCCCCGCCGCAGAGCCCCGACGAACCGGTCGTCGCCGGCCACCGCCGACAGGTCCCGCTCTCCGTCGGTCTGCACCCAGTGCCCCAGGTCCACCGAGTCGCCCTTGGGCGGAGCGACCGGCACGCCGAGGACGAGCAGCAGGTCGCACAGGTCCAGGTCGCCGTCGGCGACGAATGTCTCGCCGCTGGCGGCCAGCTCGCCGCGGAGCCGGTCGGCCATCCGCTCGACGAGCGGGTAGAGCTGCGGCATCCGGCTGCGGTAGTGGCCGGATGCGCTCCGGCCCACGAAGCGGCGCAGCCAGCCGACGGAGCCGTCCTGTGGCCGGGCCGGGTCCGGCACGTCCGGGTCGGACAGTCCGGCGAGCGCGCCGGTGTCGGACAGCAGGGTCAGCCAGGTGACCAGGTTGTCCCGATCGGCGGGCATCAGGTCGAGCAGGTTGCCTCGGGTTGCCGGGTCGCGGCCGGCAAGCGCCTTCACCGCCGGCAGGTGTGCCTTCCACCAGCCGGCCGGCGCCTCTGCGACGACCGGCAACCGGAGCAGCTCGGTCAGGTAGGCGGCCTCGCGATCGGCGGCGCCGGTCTTACCGGTGGGCTGGGCGGCCCGGACCAGCCGCTTCACCGCGTTGGCCGACTGCGCGGACGGAACCACGCCGGCCGCCGCGGCCCGC
Organism: Micromonospora sp. NPDC050397; assembly: GCF_044901685.1. NCBI lineage: Bacteria > Bacillati > Actinomycetota > Actinomycetes > Micromonosporales > Micromonosporaceae > Micromonospora > Micromonospora sp. NPDC050397. The sequence continues at coordinate 178,182 of NZ_JBJDPS010000001.1, read as the reverse complement.
AGTGCCAACCGGCAGAACCGGTCCAGCGCCTCGTCGGCCGGCAACTGGGCGGCAAGCTCCTTCGCGTAGCCGGCCAATCCGGTCGCGGAGACCACCTTGGCCGACGCGAACTCCAGGTAGACCTCGTCCAACCGGTCCAGGTCCACCGGCAGGCCGTGCTGCGCCTCCGCCTTGCGCGCCTTGTTCAGCAACTGCGTCGCGTACGCGTCCTGCCCGGCGGCGAGGAACACCCGTGCCGCCTGCTCGAAGAAGGTCGGCAGGAGGTGTGGCAGCGTACGGGCGAACCGGTCGGCGATCACCTGGTGCCCGTCCAGGGCGGCCTTCGGCCGCGACCGTGCCTGTTTGGCGAGCTTCTGCAACTCCGGCACCACCGCCAACGCGTGCCGGCCGTCCGCCGGGTGGTGTACCAGCACCCACTCCGGAAACGCCAGCGGGCGGCGCGAGCCCAGCCCGACGACGGCCGGGTCGGCCGCCGTGGTCAGGCCGAGGAACCCGACGGCGATGTCCTCGCCCTCCCCGAGTACGGCGTCGACCACGCGGACCACCAGCCGGTCGCCGAGGGCCGGGTGCCGGTAGGCGCGCGCGGTGAGCGGCACCGCCCTGGCGCCGGCCCCGGCGGTGTCGGCCGGCAGTACCGCGCCGGCGGCCAGCAGGCTCTCGGCCGAGTGCTCACCCGACATGCTCGTCATCCCGGTCACGCCTTCTTCTCCGTCTTGGTCGCGGCGCCGGACAGCTCCGTCGCCATCCGCATTCCTTCCGACCAACCGACCGGCCCGACCTCGGTCAACCGCAGCGCCGGTCCGTCCACCACCGACCAGGACAGGGTGCCCAGGGTGGCCTCCGAGTCCCAGTAGTCCTCGTCGAACCACATGGCGGCCTCGACCGTGCGGCCGGCCTCCCAGACCCGGCACGTGACCTGCGAGCCGGCGACCCGGAAGCCGAGGGTGGCGGCCCGGGCGGCCAGCCGGTTGGGGACGCTGGTGCCGCGGAAGTCGTTGATCGTGGTGTCGCGGTCCTTCAGGTCGGTGGGTTTGCTCCAGGTGCCCCGGTGCAGTTGCTCGATCCGCTGGTTGATGTCCAGCTCGTCGGCGAACTCGCGCAGGTCGGTCAGGTCCGGTAGGCGCACCGGGTGGGGCAGCGTGGCGCTGGCCGACGAGAGCCGGATGGTCTCCCCGTCGAGGTTGACCACGCGCAGGTCACCGGTGTCGGTGACGTCGCGCAGGAAGCCCGGCTCGGTCGGGTCGTCGCCGAGCACCACGAGGTCGCGCAGCGCGTCCTGCCAGCCCGGGTCCGGCCAGATTCGGGCCAGCAGCGCGGTCGGCACCGGCAGTGAGGAGACCACCCAGGCGTCGATCCGGGCCAGGCATTCGGCGGTGTGCCGGTCCAGCCACTGGGCGAGCTGGCGTAGCCGGTCCACCTCGGGGTGGTCGCGCAGCGTCTTCGGCAGGGACTTCAGTGGGCGGCCGGTAGCCCGCAGGCCGGTGGACCGAGCGGCCACCCTTCCGTCCACAAGGGAAATCTCGTACGAGTCTCCCACCGGTAGCCAGCCCATCAGGAATACCCTCCGTAGTGGAGAATCAGCCAGATTTCAGATAAATCGGCTGCGATCGACGACGTAGGGACGCTAACAGTAGTGACCGACACGACCGGGTCCGTCGGCGGGCGGCGGTGGGCGTACCGGGGTCGGACCGGGTGGAACAGGGAGGGCCAGATCTGCGGGAGTCGGCAGGTCCGGCCGCTTCGGGGGCACCCCCGGCAGCCGAACGGCGCCCCGTCGACGAGCAAGAAAGTGACCTAGGTCACGCGACAAAAAGGGCAAATTCGTCGCGTACGGCGATGCCTGGTCGACGCCGTCCGACCACTCCGCGCGGGTAACCCGGCGGCGATCCGGTCGTTGGTCGCGTTGTGCCGCGGATCGTCGGCTCTCGGGTGGGCGAGCCCCGCCTCGGAAACGTCACGACCTGGACCGGAAGGGTCAACGGAAGGCACAGCGGAGACGGCTGATCGATGACGAGCACGGACCGGACCGGGCCTCGACGTACCCCCGGATCGTCGGATCGGGCGACACTGCTGGAGTTGTTCTTCGACGTCTTCTACGTCGCCCCGGAGGTGGGCGGGGGCATTATCGTTTGGGCGTGCACATTCGTTTCGACGTCCCCGCCGATCCCGCCTACCCGGGCCGGGTGGCCGCCGCGCTGAGCACTGTCCGGCTGCGCAGGTACGGCTACATCGGGGTGGTGCTGGCCGGGGTCGGGGCGATCGGTCTCGCCGTCTCGCAGGGGTTCGCGTGGGGCGACCAGGTCTCGCCGCTCTGCATAGCGTTGCTGCTGGCCGGCGTGCTGTCGATGCTGTACTCGCCGTGGGTGCGGTCGCGCGCCCGGCGCCGCTCCGATCGTTACGCGGTCGAGGGCGCCTACGACATCACCGACGACAACATCATGATGCGCAGCGGCTCGGAGTCCGGCGGCATCGCCTGGGACGGGGTCGCCCAGGTGAAGGACACTCCCGAGTTCTGGATCGTGTACGTCGGCCGGATGCCGGCGACCGTGATCCCGCGTCGCCTGATGTCCGCCGAGGACGCCGAAACACTGCGTGCCTACATGGCCGAACGTGGGCTGCTCCAGTCGCGGTGAACCCATCCACCGCCGAGCGGGCGCGCTGAGACGGACCGGGCCGGCGTACCGTCGGTCTCGTCCGCTGTGCCGGGAGACCGGCCCGGGGTACGTCGGGGTCGATTGTCTCCGAGAAATCCCGGCGTGCTCGTCGATCCGGGTCGGTCCTCTTCGTTGCCCTGGTGGGAGACCCGTCACCATCCCAACGCCGAGCCGCCGGAGGACCTCCATGAAGCACTACCTGCTCTCCGTACATCTCGTCGAGGGCGCACCGGCGCCGACCGACGAGGAGGCGCAGACCATGTTCCGGGAGACCCATCGGATCAACGACGAGCTACAGGCCGCGGGCGCCTGGGTCTTCGCCGGAGGACTCCGGTCACCGGAGAGCGCCACCGTCGTCCGGACCGGCAGCGGCACCACCACCATGAGCGACGGACCGTTCGCCGAGACAAAGGAGCACATCGCCGGATTCTGGATCATCAAGTGCGCGGACCTGGACCAGGCGCTGGCCTGGGCCGAGAGGTGCGCGGCGGCCTGCGGCCCGATCGAGGTGCGCCCCTTCGACGACCTGTCCCGAGCCTGAACAGGACCCGGTCTCCCGACATGGACCTGGCGAGCGTCTACCGCGCGGAGTACGGCCGCTGCGTCGCCACCCTGACCCGCTTCCTCGGCGACATCAACCTCGCCGAGGAAGCGGTCCAGGACGCCTTCACCACCGCTTTGCAGAAGTGGCAGACGCCGCCGCCGAACCCCGGCGCCTGGATCGTGACCGCCGCACGCAACCGGGCCATCGACCGGCTCCGCCGGGAATCGACCCGCGAGGCCCGGCACGCCCAGGCACTGCTGCTGCACCAGCAGGACGAGCCCCAGGAGGTGGGACCGGTGCGGGACGACCAACTGCGACTCATCTTCACCTGCTGCCACCCCGCGCTCGCCCCCGACGCGCGGACCGCCCTCACGCTCCGCCTGCTCGGTGGTCTCGAAGTACCGGAGATCGCCCGGGCGTACCTGATCCAGGAGGCGACCGTCGCCCAGCGGATCGTGCGCGCCAAGAAGAAGATCCGCGACGCCGGCATCCCGTACCGGGTGCCCGCCGAACACGAGCTGCCGGCCCGGCTGCCGCCCGTACTCACCGTGCTCTACCTGATGTTCAACGAGGGGTACACGTCCACCACCGGGCCGTTGATCAGGACGGATCTGGGTACCGAGGCGATCCGGCTCGCCCGGGAGCTCGCGGCGCTGATGCCCGACGAGCCCGAGGTCCTCGGACTGCTCGCCCTGCTGCTGCTGACCGAGGCGCGTCGCCCGGCCCGACTCGACCCGGCCGGCGAACTGGTGCTGCTGGCCGACCAGGACCGGTCGTTGTGGGACCGGACACTCATCGCCGAGGGCCACGACCTGGTTCGGCGTTGTCTGCGGCGCAACCGGCCGGGCCCGTACCAGATCCAGGCCGCGATCAGCGCGGTGCACACCGACGGCGCCGCCACCGACTGGCCGCAGGTCCTGGCGCTCTACGACCAGCTCCTCGCGCTGGCGCCGACCCCGGTCGTCGCGCTCAACCGCGCGGTCGCCGTCGCCGAGGTGTACGGGCCGGCGGCGGCCCTCGCCGCCTTGGCGGACGTCGACCTTCCGAACTACCACCGGCTGCCCGCCACCCGGGCCGAACTGCTGGCCCGGCTCGGACGCGACGCGGAGGCCCGAGCCGCCTACGACCAGGCCGTCGCACTGGCCACCAACGAGACCGAGCGCGCCTTCCTACAAGCCCGTCGTACCGGACTCACGCCCACGAGGAGAACCCGATGACCGCCACCTACACCTTCGACGTCTTCTCCAGCCTCGACGGCTTCGGCACCACCAGCGGCAACTGGGGTGGCTACTGGGGCAAGCAGGGTCCCGAGCTGCTCGAACACCGCCTCGGCCGGTACAGCGAGGAGCAGCGCATGGTCTTCGGGGCCGACACGTACCGGGTGTTCGCGCGGATGCTGGCCGCGAGCACCGAGGAATCCGAGGTCCGCGACGCCTGGGTCACCCGGATGAGGAATCTCCCGGCGACGGTGGTGTCGAGCACGCTGGAAGAACCCCTCGACTGGCCGGACGCGACCGTTGCGAACGGTGACGCCGTCGATGTTGTCGCCCGGCTGAAGAAGGAGTCCGGGGTGCCCTTGCGATCGCACGGCAGCCTGTCGCTGAACCGGGCGCTGATGGCCGCCGGTCTGGTCGACTTCGTCCAGGTGACGCTCTTCCCGGTGATCACCGGTCGGACCGGGACGGAGCCGATCTTCCAGGGGGCGGCGGACTTCGACCTGGAGCTGGTGGAGAGCCGGACACTCGACGGCCGCACCCAGGAGCTCACCTACCGGCCCACCCTGCATGCCTAGGGCCGCCCGTGCCCCCTCGCCCCATCCACGTCCAAGCGATGACCGCCGCCGATCGGGGCGTCGGCGGCGGTCGTCGCTTCGGATCGATGTGGGTGCCGGATCTTCAGTCGTTGACGCCGAGCATCGGCCTGAGCTGGGTCAGCAGGACGTCGCGGAACTCCGCCGGCGGTCGTGTGGGATGGTGCTGGACGCGAGCGAGAATCCACCCGACCAGGATCGCGAGCAGGAGGTCCATGACAGCCTCGGCGTCGTGGGTCAGCGTGAACTCACCCCGGTCGGCTCCTTCCCGTACGGCGGCGAGGAAGGGCGCCCGATAGCGCGTCCGTACTTCCGCGCTGTAGTCGCGGAGGTCGTCGTCGCGCATGGCGGATCGCCAGAACTCGACGAGGATCTGCCTGACGACCTGCGGGTTGTGCAGACTCCGGTCCACCATCGCGACCAGCCGGTGCCATGGGTCGGGTTCGGCGGCGGCCACCGCCCGCAGGGCGTCCACCTCCCGGTCGACGAAGACCTCCATCGCCTCGATGACCATGTTCTCGCGTGAGCCGAAGTAGGTCTGGAGGGTGCTGATGGCGACGCCGGCGGCCGCCGACACGTCCGCGAACCGGGTGTTCTCGTAGCCGCGAGCGGCGAGCACGTCCGTCACGGCGTCGAGGACGGCGACGCGTTTCGCTCCGCCCGCGTACCTTCTCCGGATCGGCACGGGCGTCAGGCCCGGGGCGGGATGTTGAAGTTCCAGCGGAACATGTTCTGCGGGTCCCACTCGGTCTTCGCCGTACGGAGCCGCTCATAGGTCGCCTCGTCGTACGCCAGCCGCACACTCTCCACCGCGGCGTCCGACGGCGACAGGTAACCGGGGTGCTTACGCCCGTCGAGCCCGGCCAGCCGACCGACCAGTTCCGCACCCCGATCCACCTCCAACCCCGGCACACCCGGCGGGACAACCGTCAACGCGAACACCGCGAAGGCGAGATCACGACGCACCGCGCTCGGCCGCCCCGCCGGCCTGCCCAACGCACCCCCGAGCTGACTCAGGTTCACCAACGTGATCTCCCCACCCGAGTCCGGACCCGCCAACTCGAGGATCGCCTCCACCACCTCCCCGGACAACTCCCCCACCATCGCGAAGTGCTCCACCGCCGTACCGGGATCGGTCGGGTCGTTGCCAATCGCCGCGACCTGGGCGGCGGGCATCATCCCCACCGTGTCCACCAACGCCGTGGCCGCCGCCCGCAACGGCGCCACCAACGCCTGCCCCTCGGCCGCCGAGCCCAGATACGCGACCCGCACAAGAACCGTCAACCGTCCCCGCATGAACTCCGGCACAAAAGGCAGATCCGGCGCCCGCAGGAACACCACCGACGACGTCACCTCGTCCGGCGCCCCAGCCGCGAACACCCGGTACGCCTCCAACACCGCACGAGCGTCCTCACCCGCGAACTGCAGGAAACCCCCGTACACCTCCGTCACCGGAAAGAGATCGAACACCATCGCGGTGACAACACCGAAGTTTCCCTTGCCGCCCAGCAGGGCGAAGAACAGATCCGGACTCGTCTGCGGGGTGACATGACGAAGCTCCCCGTCCGGGGTCACCACCTCCACCGCACGGACATGATCGGCCGCGTATCCGAAGGCCCGACCCAACGCGATACTCACACCCCCACCCAGGGTGTAACCCACCACCCCGACCTGCGGCGACGAACCCGCCAACGGCGCCAACCCGACCTTGGCCGCCTCCTCGACCACCTGTCCCCAGGTCACACCCGCCTCGACCCGAGCCACCCGCTGCCCGGCATCGATCTCCACCCCCGCCATCCGACGAGTGGTGATGAGCACCGCCCCGTCCGAGACCGACACCGAGGGACCGTGCCCGGTATTCAACACCGCGACCGACCGCCCCTCCTGCCGAGCGAACCGAACCGCCGCCCGCACATCAGCCTCGTCACTCGCACCCACAACCACGTAAGGCCGATGGGCAACAGCCGTGTTGAACACCGCCGCCTCAGCGGCAAAACCCTCGTCGTCCGCGAAGAGAACGGGTCCTCGCACGGGGGCCAGCACGGACGGGGTGCGGAAAGAATCAGACATGTCGAGCCTTCCTTGATTTCGTCGCGACACCGGCCGGTAACCCGACAACAAACGGACGACGCCATCGGTCCGATCGGCGTCGCAGGTGAATATCCGTGAAGTTGAGTGGGTTGTCCCCAGTCTCGTACGAGTGGCCGGTATGGCAGTACGGTATCGCCATACCGGCGAAAGCGGCCAACTTCCGACCGACGAGTGTTAGGTAGAACACCCTCTGGTTCACGGCTCATGCCCGACGCGAACCCGCCGCCTCCAACACGTCAGAATTGGAGATCGCGACGATCGCCGAAAGAGATGGCCGCCCCGAGAAGAAGGGTCCGCCGGAAACTCGCGGCTTCGCCGAGTTCGGCAACCAGCTCGGCACCCTCGGATTCCCGCCGACCGGCGAGCACCACACGCGCGCCCTCATTGATGAATTGACGGGCGATGGCGGCCCCGATACCACTGGTCGCACCGGTGAGGACGGCTGTCTTTTCGTCCAGGGCTCCCACGCCTGCTCCTTCGTCATTCGTTTTCGAGACCTGGTGATCACGTTATACCGGCGCGACCGAATCTGATTTCAATTGTTCGATGGACAGCATGACCGCCCCGCCGTGCCGTCGACATTCTCCCGCCTCGGACAGCTAACCCCCCGGTCACCCGGCCGAAGTCCGGGAATCAGATCTTCGTCCCCGTAGCGTTACCGAGAATCGCGTTGGCCACGCCGTCAGGGTGGGTCAGCAGACCCTCGTGGGCACCGGGCACCATGATCGGGCTGAGGCCGATCCGGGCGGCGAACTCCGCACCGGGTCGGGGCATCGCCCGGTCGTCCTCGCCGAGCAGGTAGCGGGCGGGAATGCCGAGTTCGTCGACGCTCGGCACGGCGGGCGCGTCCAGGAGGTAGCCACCCGGCTGCGGGGTGAGCAGGTCCGCCACCAGACGCTGCATCTCCTCCGCGACACCGGGCATGAAGATGTTCCGGACGAAGTCCAGGGTCGGGTGGATCGCTCGGTCCGGCGACGCTTCGATCAGTCCGCGCAGGAACGCCGCCGCCTCCGGCGGGTCGTTGTCGATCATCGACTGGTTCGGTACTGGTACGTGCGCGTTGTAGTACACCACCTCGTCGACCTGGCCCCGAAGCTCGTACGCCACACCCGCCGTCGGGTAGCCGCCCCAACTGTGCGCGACCAGGGTCACCCGCCCCAGCCGTCGCTCACGGACCAGGCGTACGACGTGCTCCACCGCGTCCCGCAGTCGCCAACCGCTCGGGTCGTCGCCGTCACCCAACCCGGGCAGCGTCACCGGATACGCCGCGTGACCGGCCGCGCGCAGACGCTCGGCCACCGGTCGCCAGGACCAGCCACCGTGCCACGCGCCCGGTATCAGCACGTACGCCCTGCTCTCAGATCCCATGTCCCCGCTCCATCGCAAGAAGTTTGCAACCTTTGCCGCGTTCGCGGCTATCGGACGCAGAGTCCGACGACCGCAGAATCTACCCGCCGACGGAACGGCAGCCAACCAGGGCCGGACGGCACCGCCCGCGACCGGCGTCACGGACCGGCCGATCCGGCAATCCACGCCCCCTCGCCCGGGAACCATGTGACGGTTGGACCTACCGCTCGCGGAGTAACGCGGATCACCCCCCACTTGACCCGGCACACCACACCCTGTTAGTAATCTTATTGGACAGTCAAAAAGCTGGACTACTTTGGGGTCTGTTGTTTTGGGAATCACCGTTCGCCACTGCTCGACCACGCCCGCGACGACCGGTACGGGAACGTCGGACGTGATCGTTCCCGAGTCGCCGATCGAGGTGGCCGAGGCCGCCTCGCCCCTCGGACGGCGGCCCCGCCCCCTCCTCAGCGCGACGGACACGTCCCTCTCCGCGACGGACACGTCCCTTCCCGCGACCGGCGCGTCGCTGTCGCGCTCCACCGAACAGAGCCGCACCCACACCCTGGCGGAGTCATGACCATCCAATTCGGAGTCTCACTCGCCCCGACGTCCGACGTCGAGCACGGTTTCCGGCTCGCCGCGGCGGCCGAGCTCGCCGGTCTGGACCTGATCGGGGTGCAGGACCACCCGTACGTCTCGAGGTACGTCGACGCCTTCGTGTTCATCGGGCAGTTGCTCGCCCGTACCCACACCATCAGCGTGTTTCCCGACGTGACAAACCTGCCGCTGCGACCACCGGCGATGCTCGCCCTGACGGCGTCCTCGCTCGCGCGCGTCTCCGAGGGCCGGTTCGTGCTCGGTCTTGGCGCGGGCGGTTACTGGGACGCGATCACGTCGATGGGGGTGCCCCGGCGCACCCCCGCCGAAGGGCTCCGGGCGCTGGCCGAGGCGGTCGAGTTGATGCGGGAGCTGTGGGAGACCGGGCGCGAGGTGACCCGCGACGGTGAATTCGCCTCGGTGTCCGGGCTGGCCGGCCACGGACCGGCGGTACCCGTCTGGGTCGGGGCCCAGGGGCCGCACAGCTTCCGGCTCACCGGGCGGCTCGCCGACGGCTGGGCCGCGCCGATCCCGTCCTACCTGCCGTACGAGCGGTGGGCGCCGGCCAACGCGACCATCGATCGGGCGGCACAGGAGTCCGGCCGGTCGCCCGCGTCGGTGACGCGGGTCGCCCAGATCGTGGGCACGATCACCGACCACCCGCAGCGTCGTCCCGAACTCGTCGGCGCCGCACCGATCCGGGCCGACGTCAACGGCTGGGTGGAGGTGCTGGAACGGCTCGCTACCGAACAGCCGTTCACCACGTTTGTCCTCTGGCCGGAAACGGCCGACGAGAGGCAGATCCGCCGCTTCGGCGAGGAGGTCGCACCCATGCTGCGCGCACGGCTCGACCGGTAGACCCGCACCCGCGAAGCACGTCAACGTACGGACCCGGTAACCCCTCATCACAGTAGTCCGACCTCGGACGACCCGATTGTCGGACTCAGCTCGCAAGATCACGCACTGGAGGTTGTTGTGACCACCGTCGAACTCACCCGCTTCCGGGTCGACCCCACCCGCGAGGACGACCTGCTGAAGGCCCGACCCCGAATGGTGGCCGAGTTCCAGGCCGACCGTGCCGGCTTCGTCGAGGCGCGTCTCGTACGACTGCCGAACAACGAGTGGCTGGACATCGTGCTCTGGGAGACGCCCGAGGACTTCGCCGCGTCGAGGGCCAAGGGCGCCAACCTGCCCGGGATTGCGGCATTCTTCGACGCGATCGACGCGCTCGTCAGCGCCGAGGAGGGAACCTCGGTCTGAACTCCCGGGGCCGATCGAAGGCTGCGGACGACGACGGAGACGGCTCCAGGGGCACCACCCGTGGGGCCGTGTCCACCCGTGCTAACCGCACCCGAGCGTCAGCGGCAACGCCGAGTGGCCGAGACAGGTGTTCCCACCGACCTCGGCCCCTCTCTCCGCCACGGCACCGGGCCGGCGTGGCGCCCCGGGTCAGCGTCGCCGCAGCCTGACGCCGAGGTCATGGCCCAGGTAGATCTCGAGGAAGCCGGGCAGTCCACCGGCCGCGGCGGCCTTCGCGAACGCGTCCGCGTAGCGCGGATCGGCCGACTCGGTCAGCATGACGATCCGCCAGGTGTTGAGCGGCTCGTCCTCGGTGCCGCTCACGCCGTGCTCGACGTGGAACAGCGGCTGGTACGGATCGGCACGCAGGGTCTCGCCGCGCGGACCGGTGATCCGGTCCCGGCCCAGGAAGATGACCCGTCGGGCGGCGGAGTCGGTGAACACGTCCTCGAGGACCCGGCCCCGCTCGTCGCTCAGCCACGCCCTCTGGATCGAGGAGCGCAGGTGGCGCCGGCCGTCCGGCAGGTCGGTGGCCGCCCACGACTCGCCCTCGCTGGCCACGTACGGGATGTAGGTGAGCGGGTCCCACGCCTTCCGCACCTCCATGTCCCACACCTGGGTACCGGTCATCCGAGTCTGTGGGGTGGCCTCGTACTGCTCGGCGAGCGTCCGGTTGACGTCAACCGGCGGCAGTTCCACCGATGTCGTACGCGGGTCGCCCCAGGCCGCTTCGAACTCGGCGACGGCCGCCGCGATGGTTGGTTCGGTGGACTGGGCGGACTCGTACCCGCTCATGACGCCTCCTGCTGTGCGATCCGACTGCTGTGTGGTCCAACACGGGTCAGATTAGTCCAAAAGCTGGACTGTCCAACGTGTGAACTATCACAGCCCGGACCATCTCGTGACACCACCCGACCAACAGGCCCGGACACCACCTGATGCTGCGGCACTCGTTGACCAGACGTACGAAAGAGGCCGGACCGCACGCCGAGAGAGGAGCGACATGCGCGTGATCATCAAGGGGCTCGTCGTACTCGCGGCCCTGGCAGCGCTGACCGCCTGCGAAGGCCAGGGCGAGGTCGCCGGGCCAGCCGCCGACGACTCACGGGCACTGCCACAGACAAGGCCGAGCGGTACGCCAGCCGTCAACGCGACGTGGACCTCCTGCGAGACCGACGCCCCGATGACGGTCGGCGAGCCACCGTCGGATGCGCTCATCCTCCCGCTCCTCGGCACCGGGTTCGCGGCCACGGTCGCCGTCCACTGTCAACTCGAACCGAAGCGACGCGCTGACCAGGGTGAGGACCTGGTCCTCAGCGAAGGCCGTACGACCGATCTGACCTCGCTGCTCGCCGCGCTACGGCTACCCGACGAGACTGCTGTTCCCGACATGTGCCCCCTGGCCATGCCCTGGGTACCGAACCTGCTCCTGCTCGACGCCCAGGGACGCTGGGTCCGGCCGGGCCTGCCGACAACCGGCTGCGGCAAGGTACGCGCCGAGGCGGAAACCGCTGTGCGTGCCCTGCGGCTGACCACGGTCAGCGAGAAAGTCGTACGGGAAATCACGTCATCGGGGGCCGCCATCTCCGGCTGCAACCAGGATTGGAAGGACATGGTGGCGATCGGAACCGGCGACCCGGGAAGTCGTGTCCGTCCGGGCCCGGTATCGCTTCCGTTCGAGTCCACGACGCCCCTACGCCTGTGCGTGTTCGGGGTGCCGGTCAGTCGACAGGGCGCACCAGACGTCTTCGGCACATTCGAATACGGTCTGCTCCTTCCAGAGCAGCGACGCGAGGATGTCGTGCGGACGTTGCTGTCGATGCCACCGGCACGGGAATGCTCCGGCGCCGCGGACCGGTTCGCCGTGCTGCGGGCCGGCAACAACAGCGGCGGTGAGGTCTACGTCGAGCTTGACCACTGCCGCCGGATCCTGACAACACCGCTGTCCGGCCCGTCGCTCCTGGCCCAGGCTGACGACACACTCGTCGAACTACTCGTCGAGTAGCCGGCCTGGCTCGCTTGCGGCCCGGTACTAACCTCCGGCCTGATTCGGGCCAGAGGGGCGGCGACCGTGGGACAGCGCAAGTGGAAGCGGAGGCGGCGGGCGGCCGAGCGCGACGCCGCGGAGCAGGAGCGCGGCCGGCGACACGCCGCAATCATCGGGCTGGTCGCGGTGGTGTTCGGGCTGACCTGGGCCGGCATCACCGGCGGCTACAAGTGGCACCTCTCCTCGAAGGCCGAGCGGCTGCGGGCCGAGGGGGTGCCGGTCAACGCGGTGGTCACCGAACGGCGGGACACCACCGGGCGCGGTGGCGGTACGGACACCGTCCAGGTGCACTACACCTACCGGGGTGAGCCGTACAGCAAGCGGATCCTCTGCGCCGGCTCATTCGGCTGCGACCGGACCCCACCGCGCGAAGTGGTGCTGCGGGTGGATCCGGCAAAACCGGCCGAGTTCGTCACCTCGAACGGGGTCACCGACGACTCGGTCTTCTTCTTCAACTCGACCGCCGGCATTCCGTTCGGGCTGTCGGTGGCGACGGCCGGGGGCGCGCTGGCGGTGCTTGTCCAGTGGGGTGATCGGCTGGAGGCCCGGTTCGGACGGGGCCGCCGACCCGGGAGCGGATAGCTGGTCCGCGATACCGGGCTGGACCAGTGACCCCTCCCCCGCACGCACCGACCTGCCCGCACCTGCGGAAACGTTTGGCCAAATGACCAAAGCGAATGTTTGGTCATTGCATCGTGGGGTTGGCCGAAACTCGCCGCTAGTGTCCCTCCTGCCGAGACCGGGCTCCCCCGACGTGTGGGATTCCGGGGCGGAATCGTCTCTCCGAAGAGGCGGTCGGTGCCTTCATCACCGGATTCCGCGCAGATCAGGAAGGGCGCGCAGTGTTAAAGAGATTCGCTTTCGTGGCGCTGATAGGTGCGCTGATCAGCGCATTCTTCGGCACGGTCCCCGCCTACGCGGCGACGGCTCGTGACGGGGTTTGTGAGACGGGCGAGTTCTGCCTGTACTACAACAGCAACCACCAGGGCTCGGTGTCGGACTTCGCGACATCGATCTCTGACTACGGCGACAGCCAGCCGACCTGCTACGACTTCAAGAGCGCCGGCAACGGTCAGGGCCTGTGCGTGAAGAACAACGCGGCAGCGGCGTGGAACCGCACCGACAGGTCGGTCACGGTGTTCTTCAACAGCGGGTACGGCGGCGCCAGCCAGACGATCGGGGCGGGCGGCAAGGTCAACCTCAACGCGGGCATCAAGAACGAGAACGCCTCCCACCGGTTCGGCTCCCCGTCGGCCGATCGTGACGGCGTGTGCCACGACGACGAGTTCTGCCTGTACTACAACAGCAACCACGAGGGCTCGGTCTCCGACTTCTCGACGTCGGTCTCGAACTACGGCGACAGCCAGCCGACCTGCTACGAGTTCAAGGGCGCGGGCAACGGCCAGGGCCTGTGCGTGAAGAACAACGCCGCGTCGGTGTGGAACCGCACCAGCCAGTCGGTGACCGTGTTCTACAACAGCGGGTACGGTGGCGCCAGCCAGACGATCGCGGCGGGCGGCAAGGTCAACCTCAACGCGGGCATCAAGAACGAGAACGCCTCCCACCGGATCGGCGGAAGCAGTGGTGGCGGCGGTGGCGGTGGGGGCGGCGACGACCCGGGTCCGTACCCGGTACCGCCGTCCAACCCGTACCCGTCGGCGACCAGCCGGGCGCCCAGCGCGACCGAGCGCACCCAATTCGTCGACAACCAGATCGCGAACCTGACGGGCGAAACCCACTGCTGGGTGGGCGACTACCGCAGCTACGAGCCCTCGACGAGCAACCACAACACCGGTAACGCCCTGGACTGCACGATCTCGAACGCGATCGGCTCCTACCCCAACGCCGCGCAGGAGGCGCAGGGCTGGAAGTTGGCCCGCTGGCTACAGAAGTACGCCACCGAGCTGGACGTCCGGTACGTCATCTGGGACGGCATGATCTGGAGCGTCGCCCGCTCGTCCGAGGGCTGGCGCACGTACACCGCCGGGTCCGGCGTGACCGGTGGTCACTACGACCACGTGCACGTCTCGATGCAGAACCCTCACGGCGACTGATCGGTACGGCACACCAGACCCCCGGACGGTTGGGCCCGTGAGTTGACGTGCCCTGGTCGGCCCGGGTCGGGATCAAAGGGCAGCGAAGCTCCGCCGGGTGAAGGAGTCCGACGACTCCTCACGGGGCTTCGCTGCCCATCTCGTACGGCTCCTCGGCGCGAATTATCTCTCCTGGACGGTCACGTCGAGGAAGATCGGATTCTTGTCAGGGAAGAGCAGCCGCCGCGAGGCGTCGGTCGCCTTCCAGTAGATCTTGCAGTGGGCAGGTGTGGGGCTTGCCGTGACCTGCACCGTGATCCGCACCGACTCGCCAGGATCAGTGGTCGGAATGGGCACCATGGCGGGCGCCGAGCACTCGGTGGTGTTCATCCGGGTCAGGTAACGGCCTTCCCACCGGACGTGCCCGGTGTTGCGAAGCTGCCACACCTTCGTGAACACCTGGGAAGGAGCCACCACGGTGCCGTCCGGGATGGTGATGTCGCCCTCGAAGGCGGCGTCGTCGAGGTGAGCGTTGTCGACCGTCGACTCCGGTACCGGCTCGGCAGACGGCGCGAAGGACCAACCGACCACCAGTCCGACGCTGGCGATCGCGACCAGGGCCACGACGACGGCCGCGATCAACTGGGTGAAAGTCAGCCGGATAACGGGTCTGGGAGAGGTCTCCGCCTGCCGGACTGCGGAGCCCGCCTCGGGCGCCCCGCGCGCTACGGGCGCCTGGGGAGGCTCGGGCGCCCGAGGAGGTTCGGACGTCTGGGGAGGCTCGGACGACGGCTCGGGAGGTTCGCCGACGCCGTCTGGTTCGACGGCACCGGCGGCCTTCCAGCGAGCCCACCATTCGCGTCTGGTGTCCTCCAGGTCGGCGCCGAGCGTGTCGACGGCCAGGACCCGGACGAACTCCCAGGTCGTCTCCCAGCTCGGGAGTGCGGTTCCGCGAGTCGCCGCGGAGAGGGACGACCGTGAGACCGCGGCGCCGAGCCTGGTACGCATAGCGGCGTACGACGGGTCGCCGGCACGGCGCTTGAGATCCCACAGTTCGCGGGCGAACGCCGCGACCGGGCCACGGTCCGGGTTCGGCGGTGTCGCCTTCCTGCCCCGGCGGCTCGCGTCCTCGTTCTCCGTCTCGTCCACCGAAGCGTCCGGGAGGTCGCCCAACACCCCTTGCTCCTTGCGTTCTCGGCCATCGGTGATGGCACGGCGGCGCCGGATAGCCCACGTCCTCGGCCAGGGATCATCGGACGAGTCCTCTCCCTGGCGGTCTCCGGCTGCCGTCATCCCACCAACCAAGGCCCACGGGCCTGCCCTGCGCGCAGAGCGGATCGGCGCGCGGCGATTTTACCAGCGGGCGTCACCGGCCCGTCGTCCTCAGTGGAGCCTGCGGATGACCCGGGTGCCGCCGTCTTCTCACCGACAAAACCGCTGGCAGGCGGTCCACCACGACCGTCGCCGTTCGAACGGGTCACGCCACGGCCAACCGTTCCGTGGCCCCTGCGGCCCACCTGGACGGCGTCGGCGCGCCGAGATGGCGAGGAGGCCGGCAATGCCGTACTGTACGAAACGGTTTCGTTTCGTTTGATGGGAGTCACATGGTCGAGGCGGTTGAGCGTGCCAGGCGGCTTGGCAGCGAGCGGGAGCAGGCGATCCTCCGCGCCACCTACGAGTTGCTCGCCGAGACAGGCTTCGAAGGGCTTCGGATGGACGCGGTGGCCGCTCGCGCCCACGCCAGCAAGGCAACCCTCTACCGACACTGGCCGACCAAGGCCGAGCTGGTCACCGACGCTGTTCGCGCGTGCAAGGCCGCCGACGGGCCCCTGCCCGACACCGGGACACTCCACGGCGACCTGGTGGCCTGGTTCTGGGACATCACCAGGATCATCATCAGCGAGGAGGGTCCGCTCCTGGCCGGCGTGGCCACGGCCCTGCAGCACGACAGCGAGTTCGCCGTACAGATGCGTCAGATGCGCGAGTCCAGGGTTCCGCTCGCGGAGATCATCTGCGAACGGGCGCTGGCACGGGGCGAACTGACCCCCGGCTACGACGCTCGGCTGATCGACGAAATCGTCCCCGCCCTGGTCTTCATGCGCCGGTTCGCCCTCGGCGAGCCCGTGGACGAAGCCTTCATCGATCACCTCGTCGACGACATAATCCTGCCGCTGCTGACCCGCGAGCCCCGGCCCTAGACCCCGCTTCCGCCCAGCAACACCCAGGTCGACGACCTGGGTGCACCCTTGTGTGCCCAAAAGGAGATGCTCCGTGTACATCGAGACCTCTGACGTC
Source organism: Micromonospora sp. NPDC050397 (assembly GCF_044901685.1). NCBI lineage: Bacteria > Bacillati > Actinomycetota > Actinomycetes > Micromonosporales > Micromonosporaceae > Micromonospora > Micromonospora sp. NPDC050397. Next base: position 161,462 of record NZ_JBJDPS010000001.1, on the reverse strand, counting down.
GCAACATCGCCGGATATTTCACGAGATTCCGGGCGGTCGCGCCGCTGGCTGACGCTGGCCGTCATCGGGCTGGCTCAGCTACTGCTCGTGCTGGACGCCACGATCGTCAGCATCGCCCTGCCCACCGCCCAGGCCGACCTGCACATCACCGACACCGACCGGCAGTGGCTGCTCACCGCGTACACCCTGACGTTCGGCGGCTTCCTGCTCCTGGGCGGTCGCATCGCCGACTTCACCGGGCGCAGGCGGGCCCTCATCGTCGGCCTGATCGGTTTTGCCGCCGCGTCCGCGCTCGGCGGCCTGGCGACCAACGCCATCACGCTCTTCGCCGCCCGCGCGCTGCAGGGCGCATTCGGTGCGCTCATGGCGCCCGCGGCACTCGCCCTGCTCTCGGTCACCTTCACCGAGGCGAAGGAGCGGGCGCGCGCATTCGGCATCTGGGGCGCCATCCTTGGTGGGGGTAGCGCGCTGGGCCTGCTCCTCGGAGGCATCCTGACCCAATACGCCTCGTGGCGCTGGACGCTGCTGATCGGCACCCCGATCGCGATCGTCGCGGCGATCGCCGCCGGCCGGCTCATCCCCGAAAGCCGTGCCGAGGGCAACACCCGCTACGACCTGCCCGGCGCCCTGACCTCCACGGCCGGTCTCGTCGCGCTGGTGTACGGCTTCACGAGGGCAGGCGAGGACGGCTGGCTGTCGCCGGTCACCATCGGCTGGCTGGCCGGGGCCGTCCTGTTGCTGGTCGCGTTCGTGGCGGTCGAGTCGCGCAGTGCGCACCCACTGCTCCCGATGCGGGTCATCCTCGACCGCAACCGCGCCGGAGCGTACGTCGCGGCCCTGTTGATCGGTGCCGGCACCCTCGGTGTCTTCCTCTTCCTCGCGCTCTACATGCAGCTCACCCTCGGTTACTCGGCTCTGATGACCGGCGTCGCGTTCCTGCCGTTCACCGTCTTCATCGCCGCCGGTGCCACCTTCGCGACCCAGATGCAGAGCCGCGTCGGACCGCGCTTCCTGATCAGCGGCGGCCTCCTGGTGACCGCCGTCGGCATCGCGCTGCTCACGCTGCTCCGGGTCGCCAGCGGCTTCTGGACGCACGTCCTGCCGGCCCAGCTCGTCATCAGCTTCGGCATGGGCGTCACGTTCGCGCTGATGTCCAACATGGCTCTCGTCGGTGTCGGCAACCACGATGCCGGCGTGGCGAGCGCCTTGGTCAACACCAGCCAGCAGATCGGCGCCTCACTCGGAACGGCGCTGCTGAGCACCATCTTCACCGCCGCCGTCACCCGTTACCTGACCGACCACGGCGGCGAAGCCACCGACGCCGATCAGATGCGCGAACTTCAGGGGGTGGCCACGGTCCACGGCTACGGGGTGACGTTCTGGGTGGGCGCGGCGGTGACCGCCCTGGCAGCGGGCATCGTCCTCCTTCTCGTCCGAGCCGGCCGTGAGGACATCTCCGCGAGCGAGGCACCGCCGGCGCTCTGACCGCCTGTTCCGCTCGACCGGTGTGGTCCCGCCCGATGCCGGACCACACCGGTCCAATCCCCTTCGCGCGTCGCCGCGCCCCTGCCGACCGCACCGACCAGAGCACGGCGAGGCGGTTCGAGCACTCACGCCACCCCGGTAAGGTTACGGTGAGTAGCGACCTACCCACTGTCCCGATCACCCTTACCCGGTCGCGAGGTGTGCTGTGGCGAAGGAGGCTCCTCGGCCGACCCCGGCCAATCCGATGCCTCTGGTGGCGCGTGCCGGTGACGTACCGGCTGAGACAGGCCGAAACCTGCCCCCGGAGCTGGGGCCGGACGCGGTTGACGTACTCGAAAGCCGCACCTTCATGTCCTCCAACGCCGCAGGGGACATACCCGCCGGCTCGATCGGAGGGCTGGTGCACGACGACACCCGCTTCCTGAACCGATGGGAGGTTACGGTCTCCGGGGCGCCGCTGCTCGTCCTGCGCTCGGGTAAGGTCGAGGACTACTCGGCCGCGTTCTTCCTGACCAATCCCGAGCTTCCCGGTCTCCAGGCCAACACCATCGGGGTCCGCCGACAACGATTCATCGGCAGTGGCCTGCACGAACGCATCGAACTCCAGTCGTTCGCCGGGGAACCGGTCTCGATCCAGCTCCGGCTGGCGGTGGGCACCGATTTCGCGGACCTGTTCGAGATCAAGGATGTGGTTCGGGATCGCTCCCACCAAATCACCCGGTCACACGCTCCGGACGGGTCGCAGCTCGACTTCACCTACCGCAACGACACCTTCGAGGCCCGTACGCTGGTCCTGACGGAACCACCGGCCGATCAGGTGGACGGTGACGCACTGGTGTGGGAACTGCACCTCGCGCCCAACCAGGAATGGAGATGCGACCTGCGGGTCCCCCTCCGCTACGACCAGACAGATGTCGCGGCGGAAAGGCGAAACTTCGGCGAGGCCTTCGACATCGACCAGGACGACTTCCTCGCCCGATGGCAGAACGTCAAACCCGCCTTGCAGACCGACTCTGCCCTGCTCGGCGAGGTGTACCACAAGTCGACCCTGGACCTGACGGCACTGCGGGCGGAGATCCGGCTGAAGCACGAGACCCTCGTACTGCTGTCGGCCGGGCTGCCATGGTTCCTCACCCTCTTCGGCCGGGACACACTGATCACCGCGTACCAGACCATGGGTGGCGGACCGGACCTGGCGCGAGGCGCGCTACTCGCCCTGGCCAAGTACCAGTCCACCGTCTTCGACGACTTCACCGACCAGGAACCCGGCAAGATCCTGCACGAATACCGCTCCGGCGAGCTGACTCAGCTCGGCCTCAAACCCCACAACCCCTACTACGGCACGGCCGACGCCACCCAACTCTGGCTGATCCTGCTCTCCGAGTACTGGCGCTGGACCGGCGACGACCAGTTCGTACGGAATCTCCGCGACAACGCGTACGCCGCCCTGCGCTGGATCGACGAACACGGTGACCGGAACAACGACGGCTACGTCGACTACGCCACCCGTTCGTCGCAGGGACTCGGCAACCAATGCTGGCGCGACTCCTGGGACGGGATCCTGTTCTCGAGTGGTGCCATGCCGGTCCTCCCCATTGCCACCTGCGAGATCCAGGGCTACACCTACGACGCCAAGCTTCGCCTCGCGGAGCTGGCCGACGGTCCGCTCGACGACCCCACACTCGCCCAGCGACTCCGGACCGAAGCCGCGGAGCTACGCGCCAGGTTCAACCACGACTTCTGGATCGACGACCGGGGCGGGTACTACGCCCTCGGGCTCGACGGCGACAGCCGGCGGATCGACACCATGACGTCCAACATGGGCCAGCTTCTCTGGAGCGGCATCGTTCCCGCCGAGCGGGCCGCCGTCGTCGCCGGCCACCTCATGTCCGACCACCTCTTCTCCGGCTGGGGCGTCCGCACCACTTCCACCGACGACCGCGCGTACAACCCCATCGGCTACCACCGGGGCACCGTCTGGCCGCACGACAACTCACTCATCGCCCACGGTCTGGCCCGGTACGGATTCCGCGAGGAAGCCAACCGGATCATCCTGGCCATGCTCGAAGCGTCGCGGTCCTCCGCGTATCGGCTGCCCGAGGCGTTCTCCGGCTACGACCGATCGTTCGGGCGCGCCCCCGTCCCCTACCCGACCGCGTGCAATCCACAAGCCTGGGCCAGCGCGGCTCCCATTCTCTTCATCCGCACCATGCTCGGCACGGAGCCCAGGAACCGTCAACTCACCCTCGACCCCAAGATCCCGCCCGAGATCGGACGGATCCGGATGACAAACGTGTCGGCGTTCGACACACGATGGGAAATCGAGGCGACCACAACCAACTCATACGTCCGCTTGGCCGACTGAGGACGTGATCCGCGCACGCGTGTGGTCGGGCGGCGTGGTGGGCGCGGTTCAGCTCAGCGTTCCCGTGGCGGCGCCACCAGTCCGATGGCGGCCACGACGATCATCGCCAGCGCGGCCAGGAGCCCTACCACCGGCACGACCGCCACACCGTCGCTCGCCAACTGATACCCGGTCGACACCACCAGGAGCAGCCCGGCGAGGAGGTACAGACAGCTCATGGACCGGGTTCTGGGGACGAAGGTAAGCCGGTTCCCACTCATACGCGCACCTCTCACGATCCTCAACGCGGGCATTACCGAACGCTTCCGGTCCGGCGTACGCATCGCCCCGGCTCGGACACTCTCGTCACAGACAACGGCGAAGCTGCGACCAGGGTTCACCGGGTGGTCCTCCTCGCCTCCGGCTACCCACAGGTGCCAAATCACGGGGGCACAAAAAGGCCACCGGTCAAGTGGCATTCCAGTGTTCCTACACTCGCCCGGCCTACTGTTCGAAACCAAGGAGAGCGCGGGTCGGATTCCCATGCGTCACCGAAATCCCCGACGGTACGTAATGGTCCGACCACGTCTCCGGAAGCGGCCCGGTTCGCAATGCAGCGGACCGGGCCGCACCGTGTCGGCTCGCTTCGTCCTGGCCGCCACGGCGCCGTAGAGGATCAGCCCCGCGGCGGTCAGGACCGAGCCCGCCCACACGGTTGACAGAGTCCCCCAACCGAGCCCGAGCACAACAGCGCCACCGGTCGCGCCGAGTGAGCTGGCGAGATCGAGGGCAACCAGGTTGAGGGCGCCCATCAGGCTGGGCGCGTCGGGACCGAGCCTGGTCAGCAGCACCTGGGCGGTGGGTAGGGCGTACATCAAGCTCGCGCCGACACCGAACAGTGCCGGCAGGAGGATGAGGATGTTGCTGCCGGTGAGGCCGATCGCCACGAGATGCACCAGGGCGTTGCTGTACCCGAAGATCATGGGACGGTTGCCGTACCGGTCGGCGGCAGGGCCACCGTGGTAGTTGCCGAAGGCCATGCCGAGACCGAAGACGGCGAGGGCTACGGGGATCAACGAGGCGCTCGCGCCCGCCGCGTCGGTGACGAGCGGTCCGATGAACGTGTAGACGGCAAAGAGGCTGGCGGAGCCGAGCGCGGCGACCCCGACCATCAGCCGGACGTCGAGCCGGCGCAGGGGGCCGAGTTCAGGCGCCACGCGGCCAACGCGAAGGTCGTCGGTACGCGGGAGCCACGCCAGCAGCGCCGCACCGGCCAGCAGGCCCACGACGACCACCGCCCAGTAGGTGACCCGCCATCCGGCGTGCTGGCCGACAAGGGTCCCGAGCGGCGCCCCGATGACAGTGGCGACGGTGAGACCGCTCATCACCGTGCCGAACGCCCTTCCGCCCTCGCCAGGACCGTAGACGTACGCCGCGACACCCGCACCGGCGCCGATGAAGGCGCCTTGCACACTGCCCGTGACGAACCGGGAGACGATGAGCACCGCGATGTTCGGGGCCAGGGCGGAGAGCACGTTGCCGATCAGGAACAGCCCGATCGCGCCGAGCAGCACGGTACGCCGGCTGGCTCGGGCCGCGCGCAGCGTTGTCGCGAGCAAGCCGGTGACGGCACCGAGCGCATCGCCGGTTATCGCGTACGCCGCGACCGGTACGGAGACGTCCATGCCGGACGCGAGGAGCTGAATCACGCCACTGCTGGCGAACTCGCCGGTGCCGATGGCGAAGGTGCCCAGGGCGAGCGCGAGGAGGGTCAGTCCCTTCCGGGGAGTGGGTGGTGCGGCGGCCGGGTGTCGGCCTTGCTCGGCGGCACACTGGGCCTCGTACGCCTTGGTGTGCATGCCCACCCGAGCTAGAACCCGGTAGGTACCGCTTCCTGGAGTAGCCATCGCACCCGTTCCTCGAGGAGACACCCGGCGGCCAGATCATGGCGGCGGCCAGTTGACAACTTCTGGAAACCGAGCTGTGGACCACTCGGGGTCGGATGCTGCTTCGAACGCCCCGGTGGTCGCCGAGGCCGGCTGATTCAGTAGACAGAGATGTGGACGTGGTTGGTGTGCCAACCGGACGGGTCGTTGCCGCCGAACGGATTGTTGTACGCCTGCCAGCCCTGGCCCGGAGTCCAGATGCGACGGAACCAGATGACGTACATGACGCCCAGGCGGTCGGCGTTCGAGATCGCCCAACTCGCGAGCATGTCTCCCTGAGCTCGCTGGGCGTCACGCGCCTCCCCACCTGATGTCACCATGAAATCGCAGGCTCGCCCCCTGGGATGCTCGCCGTGGTCGTCGACGCGCCAGCAGCCTGGCTCCGGATAACCCGCGGCTCGGGCGGCCCTGACCATGTGGTCGGTCCTGGGGGTCACGCACCCTCGGCCGGTGGTCGGGTCGGGGCGTACGCCGCAGGCTTCGGGAGGCCAGGATCCGTCCGGGTTGCGCGGCGCGGGGTCCACGGTGCCGGTGGTGAGGGACACGTTGGCACAGTCGAGTTCCTCGCCGCCCAGTTCACGTACGGCGCTGATCGCCGTGGCGGTGTGTTTCCGGTAGGCGTCGGGAAAGGCGCTTCGCTGCACGGTCTGCGCGACGACCGTGAGCTCCAGGGTCCGCCAGCCGCCCACTTCCACCAGTGCCGCGTAGAACGACCCGACCGCGTGGCGCGCATCGTTGACCTGTGCCCGGGTGCCCCATGCCGGTGGTGTCTGTTGGAAGATGCCCGAGGAGCCGAACGCGTCGGGATCGGGGTGCGCGTGCAAGGCGCTTTCCTGCGCGGCCGTGGCGATGGCGATCGCCCAGCCACGAGAGGGTATCGCCCGTTCCCGGCCCACGTCGATAATCAGTTGTGCATTCGCCCGCTGTTCGGGATCCAGGTCCCAGGGCGTGCCTTCCGGCGTGAGGCAATCCGCCGCGCCTACCGTGACGGCGGGGGCGGCGGTTTGCATGACGGCGATGAGAACGACCGGGGCGAGCACGGTGATTACCGCGCCCACGACCAGCATTGCACCGCGCTTCATGCTCGCACCCACAGCGCGTGGACCACGGGCGTTTTGGTCATTGGTGATGCCACAGTTCGTGGACTGTACACCGCGTGTGCGGCATGCCGGGAAGTCCTTGGTGCGGGCGCTTTCGCCGTCGTGAACCGCGAACGGCCGGGCGCCGTTGCTCTATCGAGGCGACCGTGTGCTCGGTCCGCGCGGGCCCAGGAGGAGCGATATGAGACGACGTACGGCGGAGCTCTTCCCCAATGCGCAGCGTGCCCGGCACTACGGAATCCCACCACCGGGACCCGCATCCACTGCCACGCCTGTGCCGCCACCGTCCGGGCCTCCCGTGCCCGACGGCCAAACAACCCCGTTGTCGACGATTGGCCGCGACATTCCGACGCGGATTGTCCCGCCCGCTCCGTCAGCCAATATTGGGACGCTCCGGTCCGAGGTACGCCGTCCACTTCACGGCGGCCCGCAGATCATGGTGACGAATCCGCAGAGTGGCACCGGAAAGACCGTGGTCTCGCTCACGTTGGCGGCCACGTTCGGGCGGCTGCGAAAGGTGCCCGTGCTGGCCTGGGACCTGAGCGGGACGCACCGGACCCGGGGCGGGTCGGCGGACCCGCCGGACGCCGACTTCGACGTCCTCTCGGCCGATGACCTGCTCGCTGCCCGGCTCACCAGCTCGAAGAGCTACGTTTCGCTGAGCAGACGTCTGGCGCAGGACTACGACGTACTCCTGCTGGACACGGGGAACGACGTGACCGCGCCGGGCTGGCGAGCCGCCTCGAGCATCGCGGACCACCTGGTGGTTCCGACCACCCTTCGCCCCGAAGGCGTCGACGCCGGGCTCCGGACGCTCAAGTACCTCGCGCCCCTGAACCTCTCCTCGGCGGCCCGATCGGCGATCGCCGTGATCTGTTGCACCGATCCGGATACCGGTTCCGACACCGTCGAGCGAATTGCCGAGCGTTACCGCCCATACGTACGCGACGTCGTGGTCATCCCGTTCGACGAGTCACTGCGCGGCGGCGAGACGGTCGCGTACGACGAACTCGGCGCCCCGGCCCAGGGTGCCTACCTCGAACTGGCCGCCGCCGTGGTGCGGGCCTCACACACCGACTGATCAATCGTCCAAGGAAACGGAAGATGTTTCAGAATCTCACCCGCGACAAGATCACCAACCCGTTGGAGGGGGTGACTCCGGACCTGGGAATCCTCGGTCCGGCATTCGGGCAGACCTGGATCCGGGTTGCGGGCGCCGTCTGGGCTCTTCTCATCGCCGCCTCGGTCTTCTACCTCGCCGCCGCCTTCCTCTCCATGGCGCAGGCCAAGCGGCTCGGCAACGCCCACCTGGTCACCGACGCGACCGGTGACGTGAAGATACGCGCGGCCGCCTTGGCGGGCCTGGTCGGACTTCCGGTGATCGTCGGCGCGATCATCACGGTGGTTGGCTGACGCGTGCGTACCTTCACCACGATCTCTGTCTGCCTCGTCACCGCCGGGCTGGCGACATTGCTGTTTGTTCTCCGCCCGGCCCAGCATCCCGGGCACGGGTCGCCGGCTGCCACGTCGCGCGTGGACTCCGCACCGGTGGGAATCGACCACCCCGAGCCGACCTTCGTACCCGTCGGCGACGTCGCGGCCGGTTCCGGTTCGACCCGGTCCGGTCCAGCGGGCGTACCGCTGGGCTTCGCCCACTCCACCGGCGGCGCCGTCGCCGCGAGCACGGCATGGTTGACCGTGATCGAGGGCAGCGGGGTGTTCGACGTGACACGGCGACTCGCCGTGCTGTCGGCGATCGGCGATCAGCGGTTCGCGACCGCCGCCTCGGAGCGCATCGCGGCCCGCCTCGTCGCGCTCGGCCTTCCACCGACCGGTACGCCACAGTTCGGGTACGTGGCCGCGGTCGTCCGACCCGAACTCGGTGCCTATCGCGTGCTGGCGAGCACCCCGGACACCGCGACCGTGCAGATCTGGTACCCGTACCAGCTCGCCGTGCTCGAGGCCGGCGTCCAGCCGAGTGTCGCCGCCCGGTGGATGCGCGCCGGAATCACCCTGCGCTGGGACACGAACAGCCAGGACTGGCGGCTCACCTCGGACCTCGCCCTCAGCGACGGTCCGGACCCGGGAGCGCAACGGCCGTCCTCGGAGAGCCGCGCGCGTGCGTTGGGTCCGTACGGATCGGGCTGGCACACCTATGCCGAGGCCCGACGGTGAACCTCGGGATGTCGACGGCCGCGTCCGTCGTGGGCGTGGGCACGCCCTCGTTCGACGCCGCGATGACCGACGCGACCGCGTTCTTCGCGCGGAGTCTCTCCTCCTTCCTGGGCACCACCCTCGCCGAGCTGTCGGGCATCACGTCACCGGACATCGCCTCCAGTCAGTTCCTGTCGACGTACGCGGCGGGTTCGGGCATTGCCATGTTTGTCCTCGTCGTCACTCTCGCGCGGCTGTTCTACCGCACCTCGGCGGGCGAGATGAGCGGGCAGGCACTGGCGCACTCGTTGTGGGGGTGGGCGCCGGGCGCGATGATGCTCGTTCTCTTCGGGCCGGCTCTGGGACAGCTCACCGTGCAACTGATCGACGCCGCGACCGAGAGCATCGTCACGTACTTCGGTAGTGATCTGGGCTCGCTGCCGGACCGGTTGGCGTCCATGGTCGTCATCGACGACCCGGGCGAGCTTCCCGGCGGCCCGATCGTCGCCCTATTGATCATGGCCGTCGCCTTCGTCGGGGTGGGCGGACTGGTCGGCGGGCTGGTCATGCAGACCCTGGTGCTGTACCTGACGGGTGCCGTCATGGCGATCGCCTTTGTCGCGATGATCGATCCGGCGACGCGTGGCCGCGCCGCGCGGTTGCCGTCGACCTGGCTCGGGCTGCTACTCGCCAAGCCGCTGCTGTTCTTCCTGATCGGCGCGTTTGCCCGGATCAGCGGCCCGTCGGTCGAGGCCGACGCGCAGGGCTGGGAACTCCTGATGCCCGCGCTGCTGGGCGCGCTGGCCCTGCTCTTCGTGGGCCTCGCGCCCTGGTCCCTGGTGAGGGCCACGCTCCCGCAGCCGCGAAGTGATCGGTCGGCCAGGGGGCGCCGCGCCGACTCGGTCGGGGCGTCTGGTGGCAGTTCGACCATGATGCAGTTGTCTTACCGTCGGATGCACGGCTACGTCGCGCGGCAGGCCAGCGTGGGGGTGGCACCGACGGCTCCCGCCGCACAGCCGGAGAGGTCACGAGCGGCGGTGTTTCGTCCCGGCGTGACGAGGCACGACGCCACCGCGCGGGACAGGGGCCGGGACGACGGGCCCGCGGGCCGCGAGCAGGCGGTGGATGCCACTTCGCTGGCGGCCTTCGGCGAACAGGCCATCGACAACGCGCCGCCGGCCACACCCGTACTCGTACGTCACGGGGAGCCGCGGTGACCGAGATTCGTACGTCCCGCCTGGGTGGCGAGCTACGCCGCCGGACACTCTTCGGCGGCTCCCGGAGCCGGGCGGGCAATCTGATCCTCGGCTGCGGCCTCGCGATGGCCCTGCTCTTCGCGGTGATCGTCGGCGGCTTGGTCGGGATCGGGTCAGCGCTGCTGCTGTTCACCGCGTTGATCACACTCACCCGGCAGAACCCGGTCACCGGGCGGTCGCCGGGGCGCGATCTCGCGCTGGCGGTGCGGTGGCAGATCCGGCAGGGACGAGGCGAAACCACGCTGCTGCCGCTGCACCTGGCTCAGCCGGTCGCCGCTCCGGGCAACCGGCGGCAACGGCGCGAGGTCCGTGCCTGGGCTCGGTCGATCCGCACGGAGGCGCCCGGGCTGGAGGGTGTCGCGTGGCTGAGCGTCGCTGGCCAGGACGGGACCGTCCTGCTGCACCATCCGCCCGGCGAGCCGGCGTACCTCTCGGTGGCCATCGAGGTGGACGGGCAGGCGCCGGGGTTACGCACCGACCGCGACTACGACCAGGCCGCAGCCGCGTACGGGCGCCTCCTCGGCCGCCTGGCCCGGGAGAACGGATTGATAAGCGGGATCCAGTCGGTGACCCGCATCATGCCGCTCGACTCGGCCGCGCACGAGCAGTGGGCGGCCAGCCATGTTGACCCGGATGCCCCGGAACCACTGCTCAGCTCCTACGCCGAACTCGTCCAGATGACCGCCGGAGCGGCCGAGATGGTACGGCATTATCTGGCGATCCGGCTGCCGTTGACGGCCGGGTACGCGAAGGAGGCCGCCGCGTCCGGGCCGGGCGAGGAGGGCATGGCCCGCCTGGCGATCGTCCAGGCGCGCTGGGTCGCCTCCCTTGCCGCGTACGCCGGCCTGCTCAATCCGCGAATTCTCTCCGCTCACCACCTGGCAGCACTGTTCCGGCACCTGCAGAACCCCGATTTTCCCCTGGACCAGACGGTCGACGTCTCCCCCACCACGTGGCTACGTGCCCAGCGGGCGGAGCGACACGCGGCCGTTGTCGACGACCGCTGGTGGCACCGGGTGGCGGCGATTCCGCGTTCGGCGGTGACGGCCGAGCCGGTCGGCACGCGTTGGATCGCGCCGCTGCTGTACGGCATGACCGCGCCCGTGCACCGCACGATCAGCCTGAGCGTGGCCGTCGAACCGGCGGCGCTGGCACGTCGACAGGCCCGGCAGGATCTGACGTTGGACCTGGGGCAGAACGAGGAGAGCGCGCGGCGCGGCGCGGTGGACGACGGCAGTCAGGCGGTCCAGATGTCGGCCTCGGCCCAGCGGCTCGCCGACCTGCAACCGGGCTCGGGAATCCATGGCGCCCGCTGGGCTGGCTGGGTCGCGGTCAGCGCGCCGAGTCAGGCCGAGGTGATGCGGGCGGCTACCCGGATCGGCGATGCCGCCGACGAGTGTGGCATCGCCCAGCTCGATTGGCTCACCTGCCGTCACGACGAGGGCATGCCCGCTACCTGGCCGGTGTGGAGAGGGATGGAGACCAGCACGTGACGACCGATCTTCCACCTCGGGCCTGGCGTTGGCGGCGTTCGTCGTTGCTCGGGCGGCTCGGGCTCTACGCTCCGCGCACGGCGGGCATCCCGAGTACCACCCGACAGGCCGAGGTTCTGTGCACGGCTATCTCCGCCCCACCGACGCGGGTGGAAGGGCTGGTGAACGGCATCGACCTGACCACCGGGCAGCCGGTCTACCACGATCCCTTCACGGCGTACGAGAAGAAGATTGTCTCCTCGCCGAATGTCGTCGTGCTCGGCGATCTCGGCAAGGGCAAGTCGAGTCTGCTGAAGACCGTGTTCGTGGTGCGGCAGCTGACCTTCGGCAAACGTCGCGCGGTCGTGGCTGATCGCAAGGATCAGGGTGGCGAGGGCGAGTTCAGCGAAATCTGCCGCCAGCTCGGCGGCAAGCCCATCCGCTTCGAGTTGGGCGGCGCCGGCAGCCGGCTCAATCTGCTCGACCCGGTGATCAACGTGTCGGCCGCCTCGTCGACGCACCTGGCGGGGCAACTGCAACTGCTCCGCGCCGTGGTGCAGACGGCTTCGGGGCGGCCGGTCGACTCCTGGCAGGGGGCCGCACTCCGGGCCGCGCATCTCCGCGCCCTGCGGGTGGCCGAGGCGGACGGCCGGACGCCGGTGCTCGAGGACGTGGTACGGGCGCTCGGTGAGCCCCCACCGGCCGACACGTTCGGCGGGCTCGACACCCCGGGTGCTCGGCAGAGCTGGGCGGACGCGGCACTGACGATGCGGTTCGACCTCGAACGACTGCTCGGGGACGACCTGGCCGGACTCTTCGACGGTCCGACGTCGAAGGACGTGACGCTTTCGGAGCGGCTGACCTCGTTCGACCTCTCCCAGCTTCCTGCCGACGGGCCCGCGATTCCCCTGGTGATGACGGTACTGAACACCTGGTTGACGAACCTCCTGCGGCACGAGCGCGGTTGGCAGACCACCTTCGTGGCGGAAGAGGGCTGGCACCTGGCCGAGGGCGTCGGGGCGAAGATCTTTCAACGCAACAGCAAACTTTCCCGGGGCATCGGCCTGGCCAACGTCGTGGCCCTGCACCACGTGTCCGATATTCCGCCGGACTCGCCCGCGATCAGCATGCTTCAGGAGTCGGGAACCGTATATCTGTACGCCCAGGGCCGCGAGGCGGACGCGCGTCGGTGCGTCGAACTGTACTCGCTGCCTTCGCACCTGGTCGACGACCTGATGGCGTTGCCACAGGGCACCTGCCTCTTGAAAATCGACACGGGAGCGCCGATCGCCATGCAGCACTTGCGGTCGCGGTGGGAGACGGTGATCACCGACACGGACGCCGCCATGAGCCCGAGCCGCTGACGCCCGCACTCACCGTTCGAAGAGGCTGGAAGAACCACTCTGGATCGGAGTAGTGCATTCCTCAAGTAGATGTCCACTTGCCGGTATTTGACTGGTTCGGCGAGCTGAAGGTGCGGCTCGTCGGGCACCGGGCGGGTGGGCGCCGGGGGCCTGGAAGCCGCGCTAGGCGTACAGGAACCCTGGGGGGAAGCAACACATGGGTACGGTTGACGAGTTAGCCGAAGTCGTCGAAAGCCGAAGAAAGTCCAGTGCTCGCCTGTCCGATTGGCGGGGCGCCTGTCCGAGGGATTCAGTGGTGGCGAACGAGGCTACGGCCGTTCGCCACTTGCAGTTGGTGGACCGGCCGGTATTACTCGCGTACGTGGGTCGGCTCACCAACGGTGACAGCTACTGGGCCGAGGACATCGTGCAAGAGACCATGATGCGGGCGTGGCGACATCTCGAGGCCCGCAACAAGGAGGGGCACTGGAACCGCTCCTGGCTGTTCACGGTCGCTCGACGGGTCACCATTGACAACATCCGTGCGGCGCAGATCCGACCGGTGGAGTACACCGACGAAGACCTCAAGGTCGTTGGCGGCGACATAGAGGAAGAATTCTGCCGCGACTTCGAGTCGAGCGAGGTACGCAAGGCCCTGGCGACTTTACCAGAGCGACTGCGTACCACGTTGGTCGAGATCTACTACATGGGACGCTCCACCGCCGAGGCAGCGGAGATCCTGAGAATTCCGCTCGGCACGGTCAAATCGCGAGCGTTCTACGCGCTCCGCGCGCTCCGCGACGCGCTGATCGCGCAAGGCTACATCGAGGAAGCCGAGTTGACGCGATGACCGGCCACCCGGGTGTTCGAGATCGCGGGCCTACGACACCCCGGGCGGCGCGCGGCGTCGTCTGGTGCCTCATCGCGGTGGCCGCGGTGCCGCTCGGGCCGGATGCGGCACAGGCACGTGCGACAACCGTCGATTACGTCAAGTACTACGTGGTGACCTCGGCTTACGCGGGCGCACCGGAGAACCTGACCGAGATCGCCACGCGTTTCCTGGGCACCGACGCCCGCTCGACGGAGATCTTCAACCTCAATGTCGGCCGCAGACAACCGGGCGGCGGCGCGTTGTCCGATCCGCAGCGGCTGACCGCCGGCTGGTCCCTGGTGATGCCCTGGGATGCGATCGGTGCAGACATCCGGTACGGGGAACTCCCTGATCACACACCAACGACGCTCCCGAGCCAGCCGAGCGGCCCAGCAGCGCCGAGCCAGCCGAGCGGTCCCCCCGGCTCGCACCAACCGAGCGACACGCCTGCCGCAAACCAGCCGAGCGGCACGACGGGAGAGCCCGCGACGGGCACACCGGATGCCGGTGCCCGCCCGAGCGGGTCGGCGGCACCCGCGAACTCCCCGTCACCGGCGACGACATGCTCCGAGGTCATGCCCAGCACGCGACGGGACTGGGCGGCGTCGCGCCTCGCCGCCGACCGGGCCTGGCCACGCAGCCGAGGCGCGGGCCAGGTCGTGGCGATCGTCGACTCCGGCGTCAACGGAAATCTTCCACAGCTCAAGGGCCGGGTGCTCCCGGGACGGAACATGTCGGATGGCCACGGCGCCGGTGACATCGACTGCCTCGGCACCGGCACCTCCATGGCCGCGTTGGTCGTGGCCCACGAGACACCCGGCAGCGAGTTGACGGGAGTCGCTCCCGACGCATCGGTCCTCCCGATTCGGGTGTCGACCGAGGGCGCCACCGTGGGCCCGGCCGTCCAGGCCGAGGCGATCGCCCATGCGGTAACGGCCGGTGCGAGCGTCATCGCTTTGGGTGCCAGCGTGAACACCGCCGCGCCCGAGGTGGCGGCGGCCGTCAAGCTCGCGGTCGAGCGGAACGCCGTCGTGATATTGGGTGCGCCGAACGGCAAGGCGGGCCTTCCTCCCGCCGGACCGGGTGTGGTGCGGATGGGCGGGGTCAGCGCTGACATGCGCGTCGCGGACTCCTACCGCGAAGGTAGCGTCGACGCCGTGGCACCCGGCGTGAACGTCACCAGCCTGGGTGTGGCGGGCGACGACGGGCGGGCCGGACCCGGTTCCTACCTCGCCGTGGCCTTCGCCGCCGGAGAGGCCGCGCTCATCCGAGCCGCCGATCCCGCTCTCACCGCCGCTGAGGTGACCCAACGCATGCGGGTGACGGCGGACCGGATCGGCGATGGTTCACCGCCCGACCGTACGTTCGGCTGGGGAATGATCAACCCGGGCCGGGCGGTGGCGCAGGTGAAGCCGGGAGCGGGCACACCCGCGACGGAGAACGGTGGCACGGCGACAGCCGAGGCGTCCCGGTCCGGGCGGCATCCTGTCCTGGTCACAGTTGTGATCGCGGTGGCGCTGACGGCTGCGGGCTATCTGGGACTGCGCCTTCGACGCAGGTGGCGCGCGGACGACACGTACGGCACGCGGGACCGTCGCTCGGCGGACCGAAAGCCGGTGTCCACCGTACGGGCACCGGTAAGCGCGGCGCGGCATTGGGCGGAGAGCACGACAGGTCCCACCGGCGACGTGCCCAAGAACACGGATACCTCGCACTGGACCGACGGTGTGCCGGGCGGGGTTGAGTGAACGGCCGCCGACCACCACACCAGCCATGGTCAGCGCGGCGATCGTCGAGTGTCGTCCATGAGTAGAGAGCGCTGAAGGCGTCCGGCCGCCAGGACCATGAATCAACGGTCCTGGCGGCCGGGGCTTTTCCGGTTCCCGCGTACACCCTCGACGCGCCAGCGGAGGCCCCGAATCGAGGAGCATCGTGGACCACGGCGTCCTCCCGCCGCAGGCGCCTGATCAAGGTCCGGATGGACTCCACCTGGCATACGGGCCGAACTCAGCGTACGAGGCGCCACCTCTGGTCACGCTCGGCCGGCTTCAGGTCCCACTGCTCGACCCAATGGCCGTTCCAGGTGCCGTCATCCTTTGTCGGCGGCACGTCGGACCCGAGAATTTCCAGCACCTTACCGGTCGCATGGTTGCGGATGTGTACGGTGCCGCCGCCCGCCTCCTCCAAACACCACTGCTGGGTGCGGTCCGCCGGGTTCAATCTCACCTGTAGAACCTTCGCGCCATTCCACGTACCACCGGTCTCCAGGCCGAGCGCGAGATTGCTGAACGCGTTCACGAACACCACGTAGCCGGCGTCGGAGGCAGCGGTCAGTCGCCAGTACTGGTCCTTCTGCCGCCTGTTCTGCCATAGCTGGACGTGCGCGCCCACGTCGGTGTTGACATCCAGCTTCGGAAGCTCCGCGATTGCGTTCGTCCACTCGTTGAGGAGCTGATAATTCATTCCGAGAGGGAATCGCCCGGTGCACGCCGGCGCGGGCGGCGGATTTTCGGAGACCGGCTTCGCTACCGGGGGCTGATCCTGTGCCGCGGGCTTGGTGGGAGCACCGCCCACCGGGTCCTGCTTCGAGGGGCTGTCACTCGGAGCGGGGACCGGGATGTTCGTGGGTCCGCCACTCGTCGGCGAGCCGGTCTGCGGGGAAGGCTGGGCAGAAGGGGGGCTGGTCGGGCGACCGGACAGCCGAACGTCGTCGCCGTAGGCGGAAACGTAGCGGACCGCTGTTTCCGAGAGCTGCGGCAGGTTCACTCGCGGCACCCCGTTCGCTGCCCGCACCGCCGAATCGCCCCACTGGAACGCGGCAAGTGCCAGCCGGTACGCATCTCCGCCGTCCAGATCGCGTAGCTGAGCTTCAAGATCACACATTGCCATCCCCAGGGCCGGAATGGCGTCGTCGGGCCTCCACTCGGAAGCTGACTCCGAGGTACGGTACTGACGCCACAAGTCGGGACTGAACTGAGCGATGCCCTGGTCCCCGTCGGGCGAGCGCAGGTTGGGGTCGAACGCCGACATCGCCATCAACTGCGCCGCGACGCGCGGTGCGGTGATGGCCTCGCACACCTGTCCCGCCTCACGGATCGCACCGACATAAACCTCCGGGACCCGAACCGCAGGCGGCAACGGCTGCGACGCTGTGCCCGCCCGTACGTCGACACGAAACACCTCCTGGTCGGCGTACCACCGGGCGTACGCCTCGAGCCGGTCGACGTACGACCTCGCCGAGGCCGGGATGCCCTTGGCCCGCTCCACCTCGGCGATACCGTTCTTGTTCGCCGCCATCGCGAGCAGCCACAAGTCGCCGTTGAGGCCGGACCCACGCAACTGCCCCACGGCGTCACACGTCCGGTGC
Source organism: Micromonospora sp. NPDC050397 (assembly GCF_044901685.1). Taxonomy (NCBI): domain Bacteria; kingdom Bacillati; phylum Actinomycetota; class Actinomycetes; order Micromonosporales; family Micromonosporaceae; genus Micromonospora; species Micromonospora sp. NPDC050397. The sequence goes on along the minus strand of NZ_JBJDPS010000001.1, from coordinate 144,124 downwards.
GCCAACGCGTAGACATTCGCCTCGCTGTCCGCCCGGTTCGCGTCCCCGGCCGGACGCCAACGCCTCCACTCGTCGTCGCTCAGGCCCGCGACACCTCGCTCCCCGTCCGTGGCGAAGTGCGAGGCTTCCATGATCTGGGCGGACAGCCGCGACGGGTTCAACGCGGGGCAGGACAACGATGCCGCGACGATCGCCTCCGACAGCGCCGACGGCACCGCCTTCGCGGTCAACTGTCCCCGGGCGGCAACCGCGGGGTCGTCGCCCGCCACCGGTGACACGGCGCCGGCCAGAATGAGAATGCCGAGAGCGCCGACCGCCGCCCGGCGGCCGTTGCGGGAGAACCGCCATCGAATGTTTCGGGGATTCTGACTTGATGAGGTCATCGACGCACCTTATTGCCACGATTGATCCGGTCGCACATGCAACGGCCCGAGATGGACCGTGGTTCATTCGACCCGTTCCCTCACCCGCTGGAATGGGAAGCGAGCGGGCTGGTTATCCGATTTCGCCGAAGCTCGAACCGCCCAGGTCTCCTGGCCGTCCACGGTGCCGGATCGGCTGTCCGGCGCGCGACACGGCCCGCCTCGTGATCGCCTCGACCTCTTCCTTCGCCGCCTGGGAGATCCGCGCGGCTTCCGGCTCCTTGTACCACGGGCGAAGTCGGATCAGCGCTGGTCGGATGCCGGTGGCGAGCAGAAGGGCCGTCCCTTTCGGAAGCGCCCTGATCTTGTCCGGAGGCAGGACGTGCTCCTGCCGGTACGACATGGAGTATGTCGTACCGTCGCGTCCCCGCGACCGGCTCTTCGTCTCGACATCCTTCTGGCCGACAAGGCGCGAGATCTTGTCGACGAAGTCCGCGTCGTCCAGTCCCGCCCCGAGCAGTTTGATGGTGGCCGCGCCCCAAAGGGCGTCCATGCCCGGCTCCCCCCAGACACGCACGCCCTGCCGGTAGCTCTGTAGCAGGGTCACGATGTTGATACCACGGGATCCGAGGTGGCTGTAGAGGTCGGGCAGGTCGCTGATGCGGCAGACGTTGGCCGCCTCGTCGAGGACCGCGGTCATGGGCGGGTCGAGCCGGCCTCCCATGCGTTCGGCTGCCACCACTCCGGCCCGCAGGGTCATGTCGGCAAGCCCGGCGATCACTCCGGCTGCCGATCCGCCCCCGTCCTTGGACAACAGGTAGAGGGTGTCACGACCGACGACGTGGTCGGCGGGAACAAACTCGGGCAGGTTGGGGTCGGGGCTGACCCACGCGATAATTTCCGGGTCGAGCAGGCACGACACGCACTGCCGGGCGGTTTCGTAGATGCCGTCGCGGGTCTGCACGGCACCGCGTACGGTGCCCTGCAACTGCTCAGCCATTGCCGGCATGCCGGCGTCGCGCAGCAGGTCGATCGGTGTCCGATCGGCGGGGTCGGCCAACCACCCGAGCAGGTCGGACACCGACCTGTTACCCCGGCAGGCTGCCAGGAACAGGGCGGTGAGCGTGTTCTGGGCCGCCGAGATCCAGAAGTCCTTCTTGGCGGAGTCGTCGTTGACCGAGCTGACGAAGTGCCCGGCGAGCCGCCGTGCTCCCTCGATGGTGTCGCAGCTCGCGAGCATGTCCCACCACATGTCCCGTGGGGCGTGGGCGATTCCCTGCGGGTCGAAGGTCCACACCTTTCCGACCTTGGCCCGCTCCTGCCGGGTGACGGTGAAGACGTCGGACTTGTTCGAGGTCAACAGCACCGCGCCAGGTGCGCGGAGCAGCCGCGGAATCGCGATCCCGGTGGATTTGCCGGCGCGCGGGGCCATCAGGTCGAGTTCCACGTCCTCGAAGGAGGATCTCAACTCCGGGCCGCTCGGCTCGAGGTCGCCGAGGAGGTTTCCGGTGTCGTCGGGTTCGAGCGTACGGAGTCCCTTGAGCGACGGACGCAGGTCTCGGGCGCGGGCAGCCGCCTGCTCGGGCATCATGCCGAGCACGTCCCGCTGGGTGGCCAGGCCGTCCGACCGCTTGGACAGCTTCCGCACCACCATCCAGGCGCACAGCAGTATCGGAACGACCGCTACCGCGAGGACAACGACAGCACCGCCGTAGACCGTGTATGCCGAGGCCCCCGGCCAGATCGACGTGGCCTCGCCGGTCAGTATCAGCCGATAGACCCCACCGGTGAACGGCGGTGGGTGCCAGCCGTGCCCGGTGACCGCGTAGCCGGCCGTGCCGCCCAGCCAGATGATGCCGAAGACGACGAGATTCAGCAGGCCCAGCCCGGGAATCAGCCACGGCAGGAGGTCACCACCGGCACCGCTTGAGCGTGCCGTGCTCATCGGCGATCGGGCGGGGTGTGGAGTGGTTCACCGGGGGCCGGCGGCTGTAGGCCGTCTCCCGAGGTGAGCCTCGTCCGAGCGGCGCCACGCGCGGCCTGCACTCGTTCCGCGTGACCGTTGTCCACCCAGCGGGTGTTGGTGTCGTGCAGGTGTCGCTCAGTCTCGGTGATCGCCACCTGGATCGGAATCCCCGGTCGTCCACCGACTTTGATCAGGAACCGACCGCGTCCGGGGGGCGCCTCGTTCTCGCCGCCATGCGCCCAGCCCGGCGGTGACGACCACGACGACACCAGGTCGATCTCACGACGGGACAGGCCCACGACCCTGCCGAGCTCCTCCATCTCGGCGCGCGGCAGACCGGCGCAGACCACCATGCCGGCCCGCTCGACGAAGCCACGGGCTTTGGCCTTGTCCGACTCGTTGCCCAGCGCCTCCGCGTCCTTGAGCGTGTGCGTGATCTTCGCGTCGGCCAGCCCCAGCGATCGGTTCAGGCGGGTCAACGCGTCGATCCGGTCGACGATGCCGGATGCGGCTCGCAGGGGCCGCCACAGTTCGTCCAACACGGTGAAGAACCACCGTCGCGGAGCCAGTCCGGCGTCGGCGAGCGCGTGGGACGCGGCCACCGTACCCAGCCCGTCGGACCATGCCGCGAGCATGGCCGCCGCCGTCAGCTGGCTGTCCGCCTCGCCGATCCGGGAGATGTCGATGCAGACGGCGGTGGCGTCCGGGTCGATGTGGGTGGAGGTGGTGGAGGCGAACGTGTTGCCGAGCGGGCCGTCGAGAATGCCCATCAGCGACCGGTGCAGCGGGTCCACCGCGTCGCGGTATCTCGACTCCTCGCCACGGTCGAGGGTGAACTGGCGGACCTCGTCCGGCCCGTCCTGGAGCACCGCCAGGAGGTCGCCGAGGTGGGCCGCGTGCCCCACCGGAATCCGCTGACGGAGGTGACGCAGGCATGCGGAGAGCACCGACTGCTCGTGGTCGGTGATCGCCTGGCCACGGACGATGGTCAACAGGGCGGCGACCATGTTCAGTACGCGGCCATGGGTCTCGGCGGCGAGCGTCTGTCCGGCGTGGCCGCCGATCGCCGCCGCGGCGGCGCCCATCGCTCCCGGATCGAGGACGTTCAGGCCGCCCATGCCCCGCCCGATGGAGATGACCTGGCCGCCCAGGGCTCGGACCGTGTCCGCGTAGTCGGGCTTGAGATCGCCCAGCACCAGCGGGACCACGCCCTGCGCGGAGAGCCCGATGAGCATACGGTTGATCAGTGTCGACTTCCCCAGGCCGGGCATGCCGAGCATGAACAGGGAGGGGTTGGAGATGTACCGAGCGCGGGTGAACCAGTTGAGCGGATCGCCGCACACCGTCGCGCCGGTCGACAGGTGCTGGCCCAGCGGTACGCCGATCGTCGGCGCGCCGGAGCCCGAGGCGAACGGCCACAGGCCGCATGCCTGGACGGTGGTGGCGCGCCACATGGCGGGCGGGTCCATCGGACTGACCCGGCCGCCACCGGGGGCGTAGGAACCTCGGTGGGGAACGCTGTCCTCCTGGTTCCGCTTGGCGGCGTACGCCCTGCGCCGCTGCTCCGTCTGGTCCGACTTGCGCTGCTGGCGGGCCAGCCGGCGCAGCGCCCACGGCGTCTGCTTGCCCAACTCGTCGGGCTCCCGGTGCTGCTCTTCGACGGGCGGAACGACGAGGCTGTCCAGGGCACCGCCCTGGCGCGTTGGCGCGGCGGCGCCGTCGCCGTCCGACCGGTACGGCTGGTCGTTCTCGGCGTTCACAGCGCCTCCTGCAACTCGCGCGGGATCAACGTCTGCTCCCAGGGCAGGATCCCCACGGGTAACGCACAACTGAATGCGGCGGCGTGCATTCGGTCGGCGGGGCGCATGGACAGGCGGGTCGCTCCGAGAAGATTGCGCATCGTCGCGTTGGCGTCGGGGATCTCCTCCAACGAGTCCACCGTCACGGTGACGATCATCGAGAATTCCACCAGACCGGCGCCGGCCGCCTCCTCGGCCGCCGTCTGCTCGGCGGCGGCAACCTCGGAGATCGCCCGCGCCTGCACCGGGCCCCTGCCCGAGTTGGCCATGAACTGCGCCGCCCGCCGGTCCCCCTCGACGATCTTCGCCGAGGTGGCCGGGTCGATCGGCCGGTAGAGCAGCGCGACCCGTTTGCGGCGGATGCTCGAGGTCGGATCGAGCAACCCGCGCAGGACACTGGAACGCACCGTTCCCCGGGGGGCGAGCGTCAACAGCCAACTGCGCGATATCCCGGAGTCGTGGTGGTAGGCGTTGACCGTCTCGACCGCCGCGGCCGGTCCGGCGTCCGACCATTCCAGGCCGGTACCGCCGTGCGCGGCACGCGCGTCGAGCACGTCGGCGGCGACCGCGGGGTCGTAGGCGACCCGCACCACTTCGGCGATCCGCTCGGCGGACAGCGGAGCCGCCGCGCCGCCACCGGCGCTGACCAGGCCGCTGACCAGTCCCTGGATACGCAGCGCGAGATCGGTGAGCACGTCCCCGGAGCCGCGTCGCGACGCACCGCGCAGGCCGTAGGTGAGGGTCACGTAGGTGTTCATCTCCGACGAGGCGTCGGGGTAACGCTCGACCACCTCCTCCATCACCCTCCGGGCGGCTGCCGGTGCACTCGGCGAGATTCGCGTCAGCACCTCGCTGGCCAGTCGTGTGCCGGGGTCCGGTGCGGTCTCCACGATCACCGAAGCGCCACGCAGATCCGGCTCGTGAGCCAGCCGCGCGAGCCAGTCGCCCCACTGCGCCACCCAGACGTCGACCTGGTCCTCGTCCACCAGCGACCCGCCGTCCGGCTCGCAGCCGAGCACGATCGTGTACAGGTCGCGGTGGTGATGGTGCAGCACCCCGAAGCGACGGTCGTACGGATCGAGCCCCTCCAGCATGGTGACCCGGCTGAGCATTCCCGGGGGCCGGAACCGGCCGCCCGGCCTGCTGGACAGCGGGCCGGAAACATAGACGGTGCTTCGGTTGGCCCGCCGACGAGACCAGCCCAGGCGCACCGCCAACATGTCGTAGATGTTGCGGCCGTCCTGGGTGCGGATGGCCAGCGGGCCGAGGACGACGGCGCCGAGCACAGCCATCATGATCGCAGCCGCTATGGAGAACATGGACGCGAGCAGGACCACCACGAGTCCGCCGAAAACTCCCACGGTGCCGACCAGGCCGAACGAGCCCAGCCCGGCCTTTCGCGGCCGACGCCAGTTACCGTAGGTGCGCGTCTTGATGACCTCAGTACTCACCTTGTCCCGCTCTCGTTGTCATGTCCGGCTAGTGGTCGGCGCCGTCGTGAACACCCGGTAGGGCGCTCTGCGCGATGTTCGAGCCGTGCCGCATCCCGCTGCCGGCCGCCCTGGCACCGCCGGCCGCGACACCTGCGACGCCCCCCAGTGCTCCCGCCGCGCCCCGGCCCGCGCCGGCCAGCGCTCGCCCGACGCCACCACCACCGCTGCTGCCACTGCCGCTGCCGCTGCCACCACCGCTACCGCTGCTGCCACCACCTCCGCTGCCACCACCGCTACCGCCACCACCACCGGCGGCGGCTCCGGAGGCGCCGCGGCCACCACCCCCGCCGCGACCGACGTTGGCAAGCCGGGAGCCGGCCGAAGCCACCGCACCGGTCGCGGCGGCGCCAGCGCCGAGCACCGCTCCCGTGGCGTCCCCCGATCCCAACGCGCCCATCGCGGGCACGATCAGCCGAAGCAGGGCCGGCATCGCAACCGCCGCCAAGATCAGAACTCCGCACCCGGCGATCTGCTGCTGCGTCGCATCCGTACCGGTAGCAGCGATCATGGTGGTGCCGACGTACAGGACCAGACCCACCGCCGGCTTGTAGGCCAACCAGGCCACCATCCAGGCGATGTGCTTGCGCCACCAGGACGATCCCCACTCGGTCATGGACGCCGAGGCTGCGATCGGCAGCGTGCCGAAGAGCAGGGTCATGATGCCGAGCCGCAGGTAGAGCATGATGACTTGAACGATGCCGGAGACCACCAGCAGAAGGCCGATGATGATGAGGAGGAACGTGGCGATGTTGGCGTTCCCGCAGCTGGAAATTGCTTTGAGCTGCTCTTTGACGCCCGCCTCGTAGAGGTGCGAGGTGTAGTTGTCGGAGAGCGTCGCGAGTTCGATGACGACGAAGGAGCCGGCACCGGCCACCAGCACGACCCGCAGGATTCCCTTGAGCGCCGTTATACCAGCCTGACCCTTGCGATCCAGCGCCATACGCGCCGCGGCGAAGAGCAGCGAGGCCACCGCGATCGTGAGAACCAGCCAGTTGATCTGGAGGCCCAGCTTGTGGTTGAAGTCCTCCGAGTCTCGCGACAGGGTCGGGACGCTCTTTGCGGCACCCTCGAAGAGGTTTGCCGCCGCGGTCATGATGGCGCCGGCGATCTTTCGGAGGATGCCGTCGATTCCCGAGTCGAAGAACTCGGTCGCACCGCCCAGGCTCCCCCAGTAAATGGCATCGCCGGTGTTGCAACTCGCCATCTCACACCTTCCACACGATGAAGCCGTCAAGGTTCGCGACCGGCATGACCGACGTGTGCAGGTCTCCGGACGGAAGCGTACGAAGTTTCCAGTCGCCGCCCGACCACACGACCGTGTAGTCGGCCGTGACCATGACCTGCGCCGACTTGATCAGAAGTCGTACCGTCGCCGTCTCAGGCGTGTAGGAGAGCAGCGAAAAGCCAGCCAGTGAGGCCACGGTGTGCTGCTGGGTCGTCTCCGGCACGGTCGACCGCATCGCGACGAAGATGTCCCGCCCTTCACCGTTCGCGACCTGCTGATCCACGACAAGGGCCCAGCCGGCGCCACTCATCTGCCGAGGGATGACGTTGGCCGCCATGACGGCGCCCATCGGTGTGTGCGCGAAGCACCAGAGCAACGGACCATCGATCATCTGCGGCCCGGCTGACCTGGACAGCGGGACCGGCGCGCCGTTCAACTGCCGCCAGGTCACGTCGTCGGGCGCTCGGACTGGAGCGTTCTGCGGGGAGTCGTCGGTCCGGCAACCTTCGGGTCGAAGACCCGGCGCGGCGTCAATCCTCACAAATTCGATCCCGATTCCTGCTGCGGGCTCACCCGAGCCGTTTGATTGACCCCGCGTGACGACAACCGCGCCCGCGATCAGTGCGACGGCGAGAAAGACGGCCGAGAGCCGCCAACCTCGCTGCCGCCAGAACGGCTGCTCCGCAAAGTCGGCCTTTCGACCGGACCTCAGGAATCGTGGCATTGTTCGCTCATCTCACTCGCTCGGCAACAGCAGGTACGGGTCCGCAAAAGCTTTGACTCCTGACTGCGCCGGCTACTGCGGAGCGGTGTTGAAGTCGAAGACGAACTGGACGAGCGGGCCAGCCGCGGCGATCAGGATGCATCCGCCCAGGACCGTCCCGAGACGACCCATGTGCTCCGATGTTTCCCCACGCTTGTGCGCGAGGGCCATCATCGTGCCGGTGATAAGCACGCCGGCGACGCCGGCTGCGGTACCGCCCCAGGCGACGATGTTCAGAGCAAGCTTGATCAGGCCCTTCAGGGCATCGGGGGCATCGCCGCCCTGATCTGGTTGAGGAACCTCCGCCATTTGGACCAACCTCAGGAACGACTTCAAGTACAGAACGTACAGGGACATTTTTCCTCCGAACGACGTCGGGCTCGGTTGAGTCTCGCGCCCAGGGTTGATCCACTACCACAAGGGAATATTGAGAAACGCGATGATCGGCCCGACCGTCATCGCGAGTATGCAGGCGATCGCCACGATCGTGGCCTCCTGCCGCAGTTCGGCCATCGCGCCCGGTACACCACGACGTACTTGAAGCGCCATCTGCATACCGACAAGGAGAAGCCCGGCCACGCCGGCCGCCGAGACGCACCAGGCCAGGACGTTCAAGAGGTTCAGTTGAGCGGATTTTCCGTTGCCATCCACTCTCAAGGCACCCGCCGGGTTGTACGGACTGATCTCCGGCAGGGGTGGTGGTGACGGCGCCACGTTGCTGTGAAAGCTGTCGCACACCAACTTGGGACCGTGCAGGTGCCCGCCGAGGTTACACTGCGTGGCCCCCGTCAGGTCGACGTCCTTGATGTCCGGACCCGCCGAAACTCCGAAGAAACCGGTTAGACGATCACCCGGCCGATACGGAATCGTGAGGGTGGGATCCTGGCCGGTCAGTACGTTCCCCCTACAGATACCACCCTTTCCTCTGGCGATGGTGACGGGACTGTCCACACAGATCCGTATCGCGTACGGGGCGTCGAGGCTGAAGCGGATCTTCCATTCCAATATCGGTCCCTCTCCCTCAGCCGGAGGCGACGAGGGGGCGGGCTCGATCAGCGCGGCCGGTTCGAGAGCCACCTCCGTGCTGCCGTTGGACCCCCCGTCCGACATCCACCCTGAACCTGCCGCGGCGGGTGGTCCCGCCACAGCCCAGCCCATCAGGAGCACGGCCAGCACAGCGGCGGCGCGTAGGCTCGCGGCTCTCAGCGACGCGGCCAGTGACACGGGCGCGCGTGTCCCAACACTCATCCACCCACTCCTGTTTTCTTGCCCACATCGGACAACCGGACGATCAGACGTCGCCCGGCCCCTCTTGGCGACGGCGAGCAGTCCCATCAGCCCCAACCACGGAGAGTGGCGCCCAGTTCACGGAGTCGCCCCTCCAGCGTCTCCAGTTGCCTGGGTAGACGCTTCGGCTGCTCGCCGAGCCGCCACTGCGGTACCCAGGGAATCCGATGGACCGATGCGATGGACCGCATCACCCGAATCCGGTTCACCAGGCTCCGGGGCAGTGCCCCGGGGGCATCGGCCACCAGGACCACGCCGACAAGCGCGATGCCCGACGGATGCCGACCCTCCCTCATCGCGTTCAACGTCCGCGACGCCGCCTGGAGACCGTGTGCGTGGGTACGCGCCACCAGCAGGACTCGCGCGGGCTCGGCCCGGTCGCTGTCCGGCCACCGGCAGCCGAGGTCCACGCCGCCGAGGAGACTCGACAACGTACTCGCACCACACCCACCGTGGGCGGCGACCCAGGCGAATCCGGCCGATCCGGACCCGCTCGACATCGTTTGGCCGACCGGTGCCAGACCACCCGCAGGCGAGGCACCCCGCGCCCATTCCCCGACGCTGTTGGCGCTCTCGATGCCGGCCGGGTGCCGGGACACCCAGCGTGTATCGACGCCCATTCCACTCCCTGCTCTACACCGTGCCAACGATCGCTCAACAGAGAAACGGCGAGACTCGAAAGTGGTTCACGGCTTTTTCCCGGCCGCTCACGAAGGCGCTGAACCAGCCTCGAATCTGGCCGTTCCTTGAGCAGGGAGCAGATCGTCGTCGCAGCGGTTGTTGACCAAACCGTCCCGACCGGAGCAGGCGGCGAACCGGACCGACGCGAGGAGCCGATGGTAAACGCACGCAAGCTGGCCCGGCCAGGGCTTGGTCAGACGCCCAAGCCACCGGACGCCGGCCAGATAGTTGGCATCGTGGTGAGCCTCCTCGGCATCCTGCCGGTGTTGGCTGTCGTGCTGATCTGCCTGGTCGGGATCGTCGTCGTCACCGGGAACTCGAGTTTCTCGTCCAGCATTTCCTCGATTCCGCTGGACGGCCCGTCGAGCAGTCCGGGACTGCTCGGTGACGGTATCGGCGACATCCCGAGCGCCCTGATCGGCGGCAACGGCAAGGGGCAACTCGCGGCGAACGCCGTCCCTCGCCCGGATCTGGTGGCGGCGTTGGAAGCCGCTGGTACGGAGTGCGACCTGATCAGTCCGATCGTGCTCGCCGCCCAGATCCAGGTGGAGTCCCAGTTCAACCCGGATGCGGTTGGGTCAAACGGCGAGCAGGGCATCTCGCAACTGCCGGTGGGCGTCTTCGAGCAGCATGGCGAGGACGACGACGACAGCGGCAAGGCCGCTGTCCAGGACCCCGTGGATTCGATCCACGCACAGGCACGGTATCTGTGCGCACTCGGGGAGGAGGTCAAACAGCTTCTCACGGACCACCAGCTCGCCGGAGACCGGCTCACGCTGACCCTGTGGGCCTGGGACCTGGGAATCGACAGCGTCAAGACCCTCGGCTTGCTACCGGTCCCCGTCGAGAGCTATCCCTTCGCGGTCCGTGCCCAGTTCGCTACGTTCACGTCGAACGATCCGGCCGCTACGACGGCTCCGACTCCGACGCCGGTCACGACGCCGGGACCGCCGGCTCAGCCGGTCAACACGGCGTTTGACCAGGCCGTCTTCAACAAGATGTTCCCGAACGCCCAGTCCTTCTACACCTACTCGGCGATGACCGCGGCGATGGCGAAGTACCCAGCCTTCGCGAGTGGCGCAGGCGATGTCGGCAGACGTGAGATCGCCGCCTTCCTGGCGAACGTCGACCGCGAGTCCGGTGGACTGCGTTACGTCGAGGAACTCAACCAGTCAGCCTGGGGCAACTACTGCAACACCGGAGTGTCGTACGGCTGCCCCGCTGGCCGTACCGCGTATCACGGTCGAGGTCCGATCCAGCTCAGTTGGAACACCAACTACAAGGCCGCGGGCGACTCCCTCGGAGTGGACCTACTACATCGTCCCGACCTGGTCAGCACGGATGCCAGTATCGCGTGGGGAACGGCGCTGTGGTTCTGGATGACCCAGTCCGGCGCGGGGCCGATCACCTCGCACGCGGCAATTACCGGCGACGCCGGCTTCGCCGGCACCATCCGGAGCATCAACGGTGTCCTGGAGTGCAACGGTGGTAACCCGAGCGCGGTCGATGCCCGGGTAAGCGCCTATCTGAAGTTCTGCGCCATGCTGAACGTAACCCCCGGAGACCGATTGAGGTGCTGACCGCCGCACAGTCACCGGCGCCCGCGTACCGCGTGACTCGTCATGAACTCGGTGGAGCTGTTGGGCGCCGTCGAAAAGCAGGTGACACGAACGCGTGTGACCGGTCGAACGTTGGAGGAACTGATGACGGCAAGTGACGGTGTGGATGTGCGCTCGGGGCCGGAGGCCGAGGCGGGCGCGCAGCAGGACGTGCCGGCGGACCCCGCCCAGCCGTTCTTCATTCTCTATCTGCCCGAGACACAGTTCCTGGCCGAATTGGACCTGCTCGCTCAATGGGTGCACGGCCTCCTGCTCCCGGCCTACGGCGCGGAGCCGACATCCAACGAGCCGTGGTGTCCCCAGTGGTGGCAGCACCTGACAGCGGTCGCCCAGCTACACGGACTGTGGCTGGCATGGCAGGATCTGACCGGGCCCGACGCGGACCGGGTAGGCCCCGCGATGTGGCATCGCGACTACCTCCACCCGCTTATGGCCGTCCTACGTTCGCCGGAGGGTCCTTTCGCGGGCTGCAGGGCGGGAATGCACCGTCCCAAGCAGCCGCCGCCCATCGAGCCGCTCAACCCCGTCCAGGCGTAATTTCCGGCTGCGTCGGCCGTCGCAGCCGGGTAGAGGCCCGACGGGCGTCGGTCCGCCATCCTCCCCTCCCGTTCGACAGCACGCGTTGTCGCAGGGGAAGGAGGATGGCGTCGCCGCCGTACGCGTCGCGGTGGCGCCGTACGTCTCGCCGGTCTTACAAGCTCGATGACGACGAAATTTGTTCGGCTCGTTCGCGCTCGATCCGGGCGCTCGCTTCCGCAGCCGCTCCCGCAGCCCGAGCGCTGTTCAAGTCCGCGCGGAGTTGGGTGATCGTGGCGGCGCGCTCGGCGAGGATCCGGGTCATGGCCCTGATCCGGCCGGTGAGGGCAGCGGCCTGACTGATGGTCAGGGCCCTTCGCCCAACACAGGGCGACCACGACATCGAGGCCAGGAGGACGTACTGCTGGGTCCGCGTGATGTCGGCCAGGGCGCGCTCATCCCTGTCGTGCAGTCCCGACTCGACGTTGAGCCGCGTCTCCAGCACGGCGAGCCGCCGCTTCAGCTCTTCCAGACTGCTATCCACGCCTGATCATCCCGTCTGTGATAGCGCGTCATAGACCAGTCGGCGCCATGGTTCGACGAACCGTCGATCCGACCGCCGCAGCCGCGTCCCGGGCGCCACGAACCGCCAGCAGGAGCAGCCATCAGTTCACCTTTCCCGCCCTGGCTGCCGCTGCGGCCTCTGGGGACCAGCAGGGCCGGGAACGGCTGGCGAAGACCTACCGGATGGCGTCGATGGGGCAGCCGGTCCGTAGGGCGAGACAACATTGGCCGACGAATGGACATAGCCACTCGGGAACGACAAGTTCGTACCCTGCTGAGGCGGCTGGGGTACGTCAGGCTGGTGCTGGACCGGCGGCAAGCCAGGGACGGCCGGTGTCGGGGGTAAGACCGGGTAGTGGGACGGGGCGATGTAGGCCGCGTGCAGGACAGAGGGGGGAACCATCGCCAGCGACGCCTGGGGACCCTCCCGCCCACCGGGGTACTGCTGCACGGGCAACACCCACACCTGCACAGCAGGGTTGACGGTGGGGAGGTCCGGGCCTCGATCCTGCGCCGCCACGGGCTGTCCGGGCGGCGAACTGTCCGGGAGCAGCCCATTTCTCGGGTGAAAGCACTCGTTCACCTTTGCCATGTCTCCGGTTTGCCAGATCTGCCGCAAAGCCGAATTCTTCGCAAAGATCGCGTTCATGTGAACACGGGCCCTTTGACTATTACCGGGTTGCGAGAGAAACGCCTCCGCCTTCTTCGACGAAGTTATCGTGCGGCGATGACCTCGCAGCAGACGAAAGGCTCTGCGAATGTTTGACTGGCCCTCCCTTTTCCTGTCCCTGGCAATGTCCTTGTAATTTTCGGTGTCGAGAGCACGCAGTTTCTCCAGCTCACGCAGCGCACTGTCCCGGAGATCCCCACCGTAGTCCTTCAGATCACGCCGGATAAGAGCGAGGGCAGCTCGCCTGATCCTCGCATCCGTACTCCGCTCCAATGATGGTTCCATCTGACACCCCTCGTAGGATGACGCAAGACTGACAGAGTTGGTGTCGCCCAACACCTACTTCGCATCGAGACCGACCGCGCAAGCCTCGCGTGGCCAGGCCCGCACCCGGCCGCCGTCGCGATGGCGCCGCACGGTAACCGACGCTGCCGGGATCGCGATTCCGCCAAAGCCGCGTCGACCCTCCCTCCTGAATGAAACGCGCGGCCCAGTCCGGAGGTTCACGGACCGGCTGGGCGATCCAGGTAAGGACTGTGGATGCGGAGGACTGGCTACTCCTGACACCAACGCTGCTGGCCGGCGTTCCTGTTGACAATGGAACGCCGGCCGGCAATCGCTACAGATCCGTTCGCGTGGCGAACCCCCACTACCGCCACCGGTCGCGTCTCAGGACGGTAGGGAGCCCGGTGACACACGGCCGCGAACCAGTCGGGCTCTCCCGGGAGGCCCCCTGTGGGTGACCGGTCACCAGGTCACGGTCCTGCCGTCCGGGCGAGGTCCGTAGACTCTCCCTCACGTCCCCGTCAGACAGTGTCGCTGAGCGGTCGGTCGACCCAGCTCATCATCGACCGCAGAGCGCGGCCGGTCTCCTCGATCGGGTGGGCAGCCGCCTGTTCCCGGTGCTTGGTGAAGTTCGGGCGGCCGGCGTCGTCCTCGGCAATCCACTCACGGGCGAACTCGCCCGAGCGGATTTCCGCCAGAATGCGGACCATCTCCTCCTTCACGCGAGCGTCCACCACTCGGGGACCACGGCTGTAATCCCCGTACTCGGCGGTGTCGGAGATGCTGTACCGCATTCGGGCGATACCACCTTCGTACATCAGGTCCACGATCAGTTTGAGCTCGTGGAGGCACTCGAAGTACGCGATCTCGGGGGCGTATCCGGCCTCCGTGAGCACCTCGAATCCGGTCTGTACCAGCGCCGTCACGCCGCCGGCGAGGACCGCCTGCTCACCGAACAGGTCGGTTTCGGTCTCGTCGGCGAAGGTCGTCAGGATGGCACCGGCCCGGGTGCCGCCTATCGCCGCCGCGTAGGACAGAGCCAACCCGAGGGCTCCTCCTGTCGCGTCCTGCTCGACCGCGACGAGGACCGGGACGCCCTTGCCGTCGACGAACTGCCGGCGTACGAGATGCCCCGGCGCCTTCGGAGCGATCATCGCGACATCCACACCCGACGGCGCGCTGATCAGCCCATAGCGAATGTTGAAGCCGTGGGCAAACAGAAGCGCGTCACCGGCTCGCAGATGAGGGGCGACCTCGCTCTCGTACAGCGCTCGCTGCACGGTGTCGGGCGCGAGGATCATGACCACCTCTGCCCACTCCGCCGCCTCCGCCGGAGTGAGCACTGTCAGCCCCTGCTCCCGCACCTTCGCGCGGCTCCGGGAACCCGCGGGCAGCCCGACGACGACCTCGACGCCCGAATCCCGCAATGACAGCGCGTGTGCGTGTCCCTGACTGCCATAGCCGAGGACGGCAACCCTCCTTCGCTGGATGATTGACAGATCCACCTGCGCGTCGTAATAGACTTGGACAGACATCGCTTCCTCTCTCGACCGCCATCTGTTGCGGCCCTATTGGTCCTGTTCGGCCAGCGAGCGGCCCGGCCCGTTGCCGCGCGAACCGGGCACCCCGGGGTGGGGAAGCCTCGTGACGAAGGCCGGGCCCCGGATTGCACGTAGAAACCCGAGCCAAACGACCACACCCGCCCAGGAATGCTAGGTCGGGCGAATGTAAGAAAGCTGAACTGGCAATTGATCGGCAGCCATCACTGGCGACAGGCCGCTCGGTTCCGGTCGTCGCGAATCATCGCGCGACGTTTCGTCCGCCCCCTGCCGCGAGCCCCGAAAACCTCGCGACCATCCAGCAGCACAGCCGCGAGCTGGCGCACGCCGCCCTCCACCGCATGCTGATGCCCGATCGATCGGTCCCCGGCCAGGATGCCCACGCCTGGTTCGCTGAACCAGAAACCGGCTGTCCGCGTTACATCCTCGGCGGGTGACCTCGATCGAGCCGAAGAACAACCGCCGGATCATCCGTCGTCCATCGCATCGGCTCGGCACGGCGAAACTCGACTCCAGGGCACGGGCCGCTGGCGTCCTCCGGCTCGGAAGCCGTCCCGCCGAACCATGCAGATATCACCGTCGCTATGCCGGAGGAAACATTCAATGAGGAATCTCAGACCGGGCACCCACAGTTTCGATGCGGACGGCACCCGGTTGGTCTACCACGTTGCCGGTGCCGGACCGGTCCTGATCACTCATTCCGGGGGGCCGGGCGTCGAATACTCCTACCTGCGTTCTCCCGCGCTGGAGAAGCTCTTCACCGTGGTGTATCTCGAACCTGCCGGGACCGGCGCATCCGGGCCGCTGCCCGAGGGCGCGACCTACGTGGAAACGTACGTCGACCTCCTCTATGCCCTGGTCGAACACTTGGCCGTGCCACAGGTGCACCTGCTCGGGCACTCGCACGGCGGTTTCGTGGCTCAGCGGTTCGCGATGCTTCACCCGGATCGGGTCGCCGGTCTCGCGCTTTACAGCACCTCCGCGACAACGACCTCGGAGTTCTGGGCGGCGCAGCGAGCGGCGGTGGCCGCGTACCCGCAACGCCACCCGGACGTACCGGATGCCACATCGGCGGTCGAGGGCCTCGGGCAGGGCCGGCCGGAGACCGACGACGAGAAGACCGCGAACCTCAGGTTGGCCCTGCCGGTGTACTTTGCCGACTACTGGGGCCGGCGTGCCGAGTTCAAGCAACTTCGGGAGGGCGTACGGGCATGGCTCACGCCGTTCGCGTCGACGACCATCGACTACCGCGCGGAGCTGCCGTCGATCACCGCTCGTACGGTTGTGATAACTGGTCGGCACGACTTCATCTGTGGCCCGGTTTGGGCAGAAGGTTTGCACCAGGGCATTCCCGGATCCCGGTTGGTGGTACTGGAGGAAAGCGGCCACTTCGGTCAGATCGAGGAACCGGAGGCGTTTGTCGAGGCGGTGACGTGGCTGCTCTGAACCCTGCGGTTGACCCGGTTGAGCCGTAGTACCCGGCCTGCCGTGACATGTTGCCGGTCGACCTTCTTCTGGGCGTCGCAGGATCGCCAGACACCACCTGGCCTGGCGATCCTGCTGCCGTTGCGGCACGTGGTGAAATCTCAGGCCATCGCGGATCCAAAGCAAGAACAGCCTCCGGCAGCCGCACAGCGAGGCGACCAGCAACCCTGACAGTCATGCCAGCAATTTTCGTCACTTCTTCTGCCCACCGAACACCTCGATCGTGCACTGCTTTCCGTCCTGATCGAAATCTCGGCCACTCGGCTTTTCGCCGTACGAGTTGTAACCGTGGTCGTCGCTGTGGATGTCGCCCACCTCCTGGACCTTCCACCCCAGTTTGCGGAGGCACTGGAGGAAGTCGTTGAACTGCCTCCCGTAGTCGGGGTTTCTGTCCGGGTCCAGTTCCACTGGCTGGAGTGGCCACTTGCCGCGACACGCCTCGAATATCTCGTCCGACACGGTGTTCATGTCGAGGCTGTACTCCCCGTCCGGATGCCTGCGCTCCGGAATCTCTCTCGCGCCGTGGTCTCGAAGACATATCCTCCATGGCTTCCACAACCGTTCCTCCTCCTCGTCGGTCATGTCCAGCCGAAGCTGTGGACGCAGCGCATCCTTGTCCACCGGAGCGGAGGTGGGCGTCGCCGAGCCGACGGGATCACTGCTTCTGAGCGTGGCGACCTGACCGGAGCCAGCCGGTCAGAGACTGGTATTGGTCTCGTGGTCACCCCGAACCGGTGGACGACCAGCCGGTTGCGCGGTGACGTCTTCGGACCCGACCGCTCGACCTTCTAGCCGCGTCGCGCCGCGTTCCCGGTCGGTCGAGACAGGAACTGGAAATCAAGTTCGTTCAGAGATGATCGATGCTTGAGGAGCAGTCGAAGAGCGTTTGATCGTGGGTTTTTGAGGAGCCTGCACACCATGAGTCGTACGTTTGGTAGCCAGTACACAGTGCGGGTGGCCGGAGTGTCCCTGGTCTGTCATGTTCGCGGCCGGGGCCCGCTGTGTGTCGTACATCCGGGTGGCCCCGGGATGCACTGGGAGTATCTGAGGATGCCGTTGGTCGAACGGGACCACACGGTGATTTACCTTCAACCGGCCGGAACGGGCAATTCGAGCGATCTTCCCGGGGATCACAGATACGACCTCGCCACCTATGTGGAGCATCTGGACGCGGTCGTCCGGGAACTCTCCGACGGGCCGGTCTTCGTTCTCGGGCACGCGCACGGCGGATTTGTCGCGCAGAGTTACGCGCTACGCCGGCCGGAGAACGTCGCTGGCTTGATCCTGTACGCCACGGCCCCGTTAGCGAATGTGCGGACCACGGCGGCTGCCCGACAGAACCTCCACCGGTACGCCGCGGCGAACGAGCACGAGCGCGACGTCGCGGCGACCGTCGCGGCGTTCGACAGCCCCGTGGGTTGCGACATGCCTGCCGCCACCCGTCGTATGCGGACGATCCTCCCGGCCTACTTCGCCCACTACTGGCGCAGGGAGGCGGAATTCGTGCGGCTACGGGACACGATCTGGTGCTGGCCGCGACCGGCGACGGAGTTCGACGAGGTCTTCGACGTACGCGGGATGCTGTCCTCGATCACGGTGCCGGCCCTGGTCGTCACGGGCGCGCACGATTTCGTGGCCGGCCCGGAGATCGCCGCGATGCTGTACCTCGGCATCCCCGTCGCCGATTTGGCGGTGTTCGGGAACAGCGGTCACTTCGCTCATCTCGAGGAGGCCGAGCGGTTCGCCCACGTCATGACGGAGTTCACGAGCCGGACCCGGAACGGCGTCCGGTCCACCGTCCACCACCGCCAGCCGGACATCGCGAGCAAGGCGCGCAGTTCCTGCTGGTGACTTGGCATGCCCCGCCAGCGGGAAGTGTCGAACAGCCGAGCTGGCTTCGGTACGTCGGTGGTGGTCGCGTTCACGACGCGACTGCCACCGCCGCGCTGGCGCAGGTCGGGCAACTCGGCCGACTCTCAAGCTTTCTGTGCCGGCGGCAGCCTCCGGGCGAGGCAGGCGAAGCGGTCCCTGAGCCGTTCGGGGCCGCCGCCCGGGAAGCTGGCCAGCACCGCCTCTGCTCGCTCCAACGCCTCACGGGCCGCAGCGGCGTCACCTATCAAGTTCAACAGTTTGGCGAGCTGTAGCAGTGCCTCGAACTGGTTCGGCCGGTGGTTCACCCGCCGTGACGTCTCGGCCGACAGCTCGAGCTGCTCCACCGCCTCGCCGAAACGGCCCGTCTCGGCGAGGTTTGCGGCGATGGCCATTCGTGTCTCGCCCTCCACCGCGAGCAGCGTCGCGTCGGAGCCGACCTCCCGCTCGCCCTGAATCTGCTCGTGAAGCTTGAGCGCCTGCTCCAACACCTGGGCCGATTCCTCGAGCTGCCCCAGACGGGCCAGCGACCTGCCGTTCGACATGAGGCTGAAAGTCACCGCGCGGCGATAACCGATCTCCTGGTAGAGAGCCAGCGCCTTTTCCCCGTGCGTGAGCGCCTGCTCGTCCTGGCCGAGCGCTTCGTACACCCAGTGGAGGTTGGTGTTCACCAGGCCCTGCTCCAGGCGCATGTCCCGTTGCTCGAAGATCTGCAAGGCGGCGGCCAGCAGGTTGAGCGCCTCCACGTTCGCGCCGAACGACCACCGGGCCCCGGCCAGGCTGCGCAGGCTGTGTGCCTCACCCACCTCGTCGCCGCTCTGACGTGCCGCGTGCAGGGCCGTACGCATGACATCTTCCCAGTCCTGGAAATGCCCCGCCCACTGCAGATACTGCTGCATCGTGATGGCGAGCTGCCATGGCACGATGCCATACCCGAGGTCGTCGGCGAGCCGGACCGCCTCCTTGAGCACCTCCCGCTGGGCGGCGAACCAGGCAATGGCCTCGTCGTAAGCCGCCGGCTGTTCGGGTACGACACCGGGAAGCGCCGGTGGGGGCTCGATTGGCACGCGATGTGGTGCGAGCAACACCTGGGCATTGAAGCTGCTGTGCAGGTAGTACTGGAGCAGGCGACTGACTGCGGCGCGGCGCTCCTGTGGCGGCTCGACGCTCTCGAAACATTCCTCCGCGTACGCCTTGACCAGCACGTGCGACGAGAAGCGCCCGTCATCGTGCTCGGTCACCAGCGCGGCCTCGGTGAGCTCCTCGAGCTCGGCACGAGTGCGGACCGCGTCCCGGCCCGACAGGCTCGCCGATGCCGCGGCCGTGATTCCGAGGCTCGGTGCGACGGCCAGCAGTCGAAACAGACGTGCCGCGCCGGGACTGAGCTGTCGGTACGACCACGAGAACGCGGTACGCGGGTCGTACGCGTCGGCACCACCCGGAAACACCTCCAGCCGGCGTGCGCCGTCGCGGAGGTCGGCGGCGACGGCGGCGAGCGAGAGCGTGGGGTGGGCGTTCAGGCGAGCGGCCAGGATTGCCAGGGCCAGCGGCAACCGACCGCAGAGCTCGATGATCTCGTCCACGATCTCGACGTCGTACGGGCATGTTGTTCGGTTCGGCAGGCGCACGAGCCGGCGCTTCAGTAGTTCTCGGGCCGACCGGAGGTCCGGAACCTCGATCCGCAGCAGGTGTGCGCCGTCGAAGGTGGCGAGGCCGAGAAGTGGACGCCGGCTGGTGAGCAGCACCAGACTCTCGGCGGAGTTCGGCAGCAGCGGGCGCACCTGTGCCGGATCCCGCACGTTGTCGAGCAGCACCAGGATGCGTTTTCCGGCGGTCAGGCTGCGGTAGGTGCCCACGCGCGCGTCGAACGTGTCGGGGACGTGGGACGCGGGGACGCCCAACGCGTACAGCATGGAGTGCAGGGCGTCGCCGGCGCGGACACTCTCGTCCTCGTGGTCGCCCCGCAGGTCGAGGTAGAGCTGACCGTCGGTGAACTCGTCGGCGACCAGGCGCGCGAAGTGGGCGGCCAGGGTCGACTTACCCACTCCGCCCATGCCGTCCATCGCGACCACGAGTGGACTGGTCCTTCCGACGGCGGACATGCCGACGACGAGGTCGCTCAGAAGATCGATTTCGGCCGAGCGACCAACGAACTGGGACAGGTCCGGAGGTAGCTGCGCCGGACGCACCAGTGGTGCCAGCGGTACGTCACCGGCCGTCCAGGCGAGGGGGGCGATCCGGTCGGCCTCCTCGGCGCGTGGCAACGTGGTCTGGGTGAGCACCCGCCGCTGAGCGTCCTGGAGGGCCTGTCCGGGGTCGATGCCCAGCTCGTCGGCGAGGCGTTTGCGGATTGTCTGGTACACCATGAGCGCCTCCGCCTGCTGGCCGCTCGCGGCGAGGCTCGTCACCAGGCTCGCGTGGACGAGTTCGTGGAGCGGGTCCATCTCGGCTGCCAGCCGCAGCGGTGCCAGGACCCGCGACGGCTGGCGTACCTGGACGGCGATCTCGGCGGCGTTGATGGCCGCGTCGAAGAACTCGCCCGCGATACCCGCGATGATCGCCGCCGCCCCGGTGCTGTCCGCCGGGAAGTCCCCTGCGAAGCCACGGCAGAGTCGCAGCGCGCTGGTGTAGTGGTCCAACGCATCGTCGAGGCAGCCTCGGCCCATGCTCGCCTTCGCCGCGCCGACGTGCGAACGGAACGCCACCAGGTCGAGCGTCTCCGGCCCGGCGGTGAAGCGGTACCCGTTGCCACTGCGGAACAGGTACGAGCCGGGGGATCTCGACGGTAGGTCCGGCTCGAGCAGACGGCGCAGCACCCCCACGTACTTGTGGATGACGTTCACCGCGCTGGGCGGCGAGATCGGGCCCCAGATCATCGCGATCAGGTCGCTGGTACTGACCGGCTGGCCCTCGCGGGCCAGCAGGAGTGCGAGCAGGCAGCGTTGCTGTGGGGGGCCCGTGTCGAGCTCGGTGGCGCCTCGCCAGACCCGCAGCGGGCCCATGATCTGCAGACGGAGCGCCTCCGTGCCCGCCGGCCCCGCTTCCCCACGGGCTTGGAGGTGACGGGCAGGGGTCACGTGCTCTTCCTTAGGGCTGACGTACCCGAACCGCCGTGGTGAGTCACCGGTCGCCGCCCGATCCTCCGTACGAATCCCCGCGTGCGGTTGCTGGGCCGCAGGGAACGCACCTCGGCCGCGACCAAGAGCCCTGGCACAATTCAAGATCCTTAATAAGACTGGAGGTTAGTGACGATCAGTGGACGGCCGGTTGACAACGACTGGACGGGACAGCACTGAAATGTCCGGTCCGGGGCCAGCGCGGGGACGGTGGAGTGCTGGAGCGCGCTCAGGCCGTCTTCGTGAGCACCCAGTCGAGGACGGGCTCGGCGACGTCCCGCCAACCACTGTCGAAAACGAGGGAGTGGCCGCGGTCGTCGAACTTCCGATACTCGGTGTTGCCGCCCGGGTGGTAGAGCTCGGCCGCCTGCCGTGCCACCACTTCGGGGATGGTGTGGTCGCGGCCGCCACCGATGATCAGCAGAGGTCCCCGGGCACGGTCGCTGAGGTTGACGGCGACCGGCGACGCCGGGTCGTTCTTCGCGGCGGTCAGGTCGAAGATCGGCCGGCCCGGGCCGGGAATCGCCCAACGGTCGTAAAGCTGGTCGGATTCCTCTCGACTGACCGCGTTGCCGAAGCCGTAGCGGAACTGGCGACGGCTCAGCATCACCGCACGGTCGCGGTTGGCCTTGCGGCGCAGCACCGGAAGCGCCGACCAGACCTGCGAGAACGGCAGTGCCCGTACGCCCCTGATCGGGGCTGGGTCGATCGCCACCGCAGCCCGGGCGACACCTGAGGCGAGCAGTTTCTGGGCAATGAGCCCACCGAACGAGTGCCCGATCACAACCGGTGGCTCGCCGAGCTGCGCGATACGGGTGAAGTGGTCGGCGACCTCGCGTACCCCGTAGCCGGCGACGCGCTGCGGCTGCTGGCGTGTCTGATTCGCGGTCTCGCTGTCGCCGGGCCAGCCCGGCGCCTCCGTGACGAACCCTGCGGTCCGGAAGAGGTCAAGCCACGGGTCCCAGGCGCGAGCGTGGATCCAGAGGCCGTGCACGAAGAGAACCCGAGCCCTCACGAGCGCTCCTTGAAAGAGAGAGGAGAAAAGAACGGTCGTTCTGTTCTGCTCCAGAAAACCATGGCTGCGCCTCATAGGCAAGTCAGCAAGCGACACCAGAAAGAACGATCGGTCTGCGGTGTAGGATGACCCGATGGCAAGCACCAGGCTCTCGGCACCCCGAGAACACCTTCTTGCGACGGCGAGCCGCCTGTTCTACAGCGACGGCATCAGGGGCGTTGGGGTCGACCGCATCCTCCAGGAGGCTGGAGTGACCCGCGCCACGCTCTACCGGCACTTCGCCGGCAAAGAGGCCCTGGTCGTGGCGTACCTCGAACGGGAA
The DNA here is from genome assembly GCF_044901685.1 of Micromonospora sp. NPDC050397. Classification (NCBI taxonomy): domain Bacteria; kingdom Bacillati; phylum Actinomycetota; class Actinomycetes; order Micromonosporales; family Micromonosporaceae; genus Micromonospora; species Micromonospora sp. NPDC050397. The sequence continues at coordinate 121,528 of NZ_JBJDPS010000001.1, read as the reverse complement.
GACCAGATGATCAAGGCGATCTGGAACGAAGGGCTCGGCCACGCCGTATCTCCCGACCACGCGCTCGAGATGGCCATCGAGGGGATCGCCGAAGACGCCTACCGGCACCACACCCTCGGCTGCTCGTTCATCAAGGCCGCCGGCGAGTACCCCGACCCCGAAAGCCCGGCACGCCAGGTGATCCGCAGCCACCGCACCTGGCTCCGCACCGAGCTGCGACGCCTGCTCGCCGAAGCCGACCGCGATGACGTCGACGCCAAGGCGGACACCCTCACCATGCTGCGCGACGCGCTGATGGTCGGCTGTTTTCTCGACAGTCCCGACGTCACTCGCCATACCTTCGTCCGCAACGCTCGCTGGGTCGCTGGGCTGCGCTGAGCGAGGCCATCGCGCGGCTGACCGCGTGCGTACGACGATCACGGCCATCCCGGTTCCGGCCAAGACGGAGCCCAGCGCCGCCGCCGTCACGTACCAGGACGACGACCGGCCCCGGATCCACCCCGGCGCTGGCGCTCGACCCGCAACAGCATCGTTGCCGACCTGCGCGGGACTGGTGGCACAGACACCGCGACCGGCCCACGTCGCACCGATGACGCACCCGCCTGCGGCTCTCCCTCGGCATCACCCGCCTACGACGCCGATGCCCCCGACCACCAGGTCCACTTCACCTGGCCCGGGAGCGGCCACCGTTGTCTTCCCGGGTCGCCGCGGCTCTTCGCGAGGCACGAGTTCCACCCCGATCCGGCTGTCCGGCGACGGACGACGCAGCCTTCCTACCGTGGGTCGAGCGATTGGGACTCAACATTGCGGACGCGTCATGCAAGTTGCTCGGCCGTGCCACCTGGAATGCCGCACCAGCGGCCGGAGGCCGATATTCGGGGCGGGGCGCGGTAACCTCGATCGCCGGGTGGACGCCAGTTACCGCCGGAAGGACGCTGGCGGTGTAAGCCAGGTCGAGCTGCGCCTGCCGGTCGGCGTGCCGCTGCTGTGCGGACCGGACGACGGTCTCTCCCCGAAGGTACGGCAACAACGACGGAGATTCGGGAGCACGGGGGCCCGGACCGCTTGCCTGATCGACATATCGATCGCTCTCGCGATCTCCCTGTCCGTGCTCATATCGATCGACGGACATCTCAGACTGGCCTCCAAGTGTGCGGGTTCGATCAGGTAACGCACCCTGGCCCCGCGCGGTTCATGGAATCATCCAGGCTCTTGCACCAACCACTTTCGGCTGACCGGCCCCCCGCCCATCTCTTCGATCGACCGAAGGCCGCAGCCCTGTCGCCACTCACCAGAGACCGCGAGATGAGTCCTCGCCTCCCAGCGGACGCGCCAGCATGCTCAACCGGGTGACCAATCAAACTTACGCTCTTCAATAAAGTCGTTGTCCACAATGGCCTCTTATCGTAGATCTCGACGTTGGTTGGTTGACAAGGGCCTCGGACGGGACATGCCGCGCGAGTCGCAAGCCGAGCAGGGGCGGATTGTGCCAGCACGACAGAAGCGAGTTGCCGACGAGACATGCGACCGCAGCCTCCGGCTGGCGAGGACCCGTTCGGCAGCCGACAGGGCACAGCCGCACTCCGTCAGCTATTCCGACTGCCCCGGCACGGCAACGTGTCACAGCCGACGTCTAAACGCAGTCGCATTTCCGCGCATGCGTTCACCAGAACCCCGAGAGAATGGGTTTACGGAGGGATCGCCGTGAAGAGTTTGCCCAGAATGCTCGCCACGTCCATGCGAGCCGTGCTACCCATCGCCGTTGGGCTTAGCATGCTCGCCACACCACTCGGCGCGTCAGCCCAGGCAGCGCCACCCAATGGCGCGGAATTCAGCATTAGCGGAGGGTCACAACTACCCGACACTCAAGATCACTACTGCCCGCCGTACTACCTGTGCCTATACAGCGAGCAAGGTTACAAGGGTGAGTTCTTGTCTCTCTCCCGGTGTGAGTTCAAAGACCTCGGGAAGGTACCCTTTCCGGCCGGCGGCTACTGGAACGACAAAATGTCCTCGTACTTCAACAACCAGGTCGGCCACGTTCACGCGACCTTCTACAACTGGTCTGGCTCGGCATGGATCCCGGTGGGCGACAGCGTAGCGCCCATGGCTCAGTCCGCACCCTCTTTCAACAACATCGTCGACGCAGTCAGGGTCTGTTGACGACAGAGATCCAAGCTGATCAAAAGGGCTAGGCCGGCTGGCGGGTCGTACGATTTCAAATCTACGGCCCGCCACCTCGTACCAGCTACCGCTGGAGTACTGGAGACCGTTGCCTGTACACCGTCAGTGAACCAGTCCTGGTCGTTGCCCGTTCAATGCTTGAGTCATAACAACTGGGAGGCGAGACCCGATGGCATCGCAATCGAGAGAAACACGCGCCACAGGCACGACCCCGGGGCCAATGGACAACATGGCTGACCTCATCCACAGCGTACAGGTTGAGCGTGAGACAGCGTCAACGGCCGCGCAGCTGCGCCTCCTGCCAACTCCACCCGGAACCGCTGGTGCGCGTGGCCGTTTTGGCGTGCCACTCACGCCGTCACTGGACCCCGCCCTGAGCGGCCCCACGGTGTCACCCGCACGAGCAGCACAACTGGCGCAGCTCCTCCGACGACCACCAGCGCAGCGAACGAATCCGCCCGGGATCCCTCCGGCTGCCCCGGGTCGGGTGAACGACCTGCCGTCTCAGCCGGGAGCCTCCGGTGTGCGTGGCCCCTTTGGCGTGCCACTCACGCCGTCACTGGACCCCGCCCTGAGCGGCCCCACGGTGTCACCCGCACAAGCAGCACAACTGGCGCAGCTCCTCCGACGACCACCGGCACAGCGAACGAATCTGCCCGGGATGCCATCGGCTGGCCCAGGGCGAGGCGCAGCTTTTCCACCCGCTGCTCCGCCCGCTCCGGGACCGGCACCGTCTGCGGCGGCTTCGACTCCCAGGCAGATCACCGGCGTCTCCATCGCAATCGGGGCCGAGGCACCGAGGCCGCCTCGCAGGCGGACAGAAAGCCAATCAGAAGACCATGTCACCCGGGAAGAGAGCCTGGTCGAGCGGGCCGGTGGCGCCGACGACAATGCGTGGGTGTACGGCAACCGATTCGCATTCGACGATTACGGGTTCGCTTCCGCCGCCCAACTCCGATCTCCGACGCCGCCTTCCGCCAACGACGCTGGAGCCAGAGGTAACCGGCCTACGCCCGCGCCCGAGGGGCGGACATCGTACGTGGCCCGGCCGACAGCGGGCCGGGGAGGGCCTTCTGCGGGCCGATGACAATCGACGTCAGCCGAACAGAGCGAAGCCTCCTCCGGCAACCACTGTCCTGGTGATCTCCACGGCCCGAGTGTGACAAGTGTCGACCTCGGACGTGAAGGAGGATCGGCGCCTCCGCGGTCCGAGCGCGATCCCTTCGTGGCATCATGCTGAGCCATGGATCATCAGGGGCGGTTTCGTGCTGCGGCGCTCGCTCTAGGCGTCCCGGACGACGAGATCAGCAGGTTCGTCAAGCAGCTCCGGTTGTCGATCCGGTTGAGCGGAGGCTCCGGCGGCGTTCCGGTCGGACAGTTCGGTGGGCTGCCCCGGCTGCCGGTGGGCGAGGACTGGCCGTCCGATCGGGCCAAGCAGTTGCCCTTCATCTTTTCCGTCGACTGCGCCGCGCTGCCGAGGGTCGATGGTCTCGGCCTGCCGGCAGCCGGCTCGCTGCTGTTCTTCCTGAACCACGAGAACGACCACCTGGCCAGTGCCGACGGCGAGCAGAGGTACGCGCGAGTCGTCCATGTACCGGCCCACGCCGCTACTGCGGTCGCGGAACCCCTCGACCCCGACATCATCGGCCAGCGGTACGACGTCAGCGCCACCCTCCTGGCCGAGCTGCCCGAATGGTTCGCGACCCGCCACGACGAGGACCGGGACGATGACGAGGACGAGTTGTCGCCCTTCCAGCAGCAACTGGGTCGTGACCTGGAGCGGGACATGCCGCACCTGGACGGGCTCCGCGCTCTGGCCGATGACCTCTGGCCGCCCGACGAGGGGCTCGCCAGCGCCTACCTCGGCGGCTACGTCGACGATGAGGTGATGACGAGCATTGCCGAGCAGACCCTCGCGGGACGCGAGAGGTCCGGTGAGATTGTCGTTCCGGTGGCCAAATGGTATTCCCATGTGGAGCTGGAGAAGCACCGTCTGACGGGTGAGTGGATGTCACTCGCCCGCTTTCCCGTAGCCGACGAATTCTGTTACGGCAGTTTTGTGATCCGCCACGACGACCTGGTCGCCGGTCGGCTGGACAAAGCGCTCCCCGTGGTCGAGTTCAGCGAGTAGAGACCGGGACGCCGTACGCGGCGGTGGGCGGTGGCGGTTCAGCGGGTCCGGTAGCGCGGGTGGATCAGACCACTGTCGAAGGCACGCTCCAGAGCCCCGACGAGGGCTCGGTCTTCTACTCGGGATACCGACCGAGGTGGTCGGTCCGATCAGCCGGTGAGGTATCCACCCGAGGCGTCGATGTCTGTGCCGATCACGGCGGTGGCATCGTCGGAGGCCAACCACATCACGACCCGGGCGATCTCGTCCGGGTTGACGATTCGCTTTATCGGGTAGTCCTGAGCAATCTGCTCGTACGTCACACCGAACCCGGCGGCGGCACGCTCGAGCATCGGGGTGTCGACCGCGCCGGGTGCCAGCGCGTTGACCCGGATGTTCCGGTCGGCGTACTCCAGCGCGGCGACCTTGGTCAACGACGCGACGGCGTGCTTGCTCGCGTTGTACGGCGCGATCGTGGCGAAGCCGACCTCCGCCGAGATCGAGGCGGTGTTGATGATGACGCCACCGCCCTGCCGCAGCATGTGCGGTAGTTGGTGTTTCATGGCCAGGAAGACGCCAGCGGCATTGGTCCGCCACACGTCCTCGAACACCTCGATCGACTGCTCGTGCAGCGGCGCCGGGCGGGGTGTCTCCACTCCCGCGTTGTTGAAGGCGATGTCGATGCGCCCGTACCGGCGTACGCAGGTGTCGACAAACGCGGCGACGTCCTGCTCCCGACGGACATCTGCCCGCACGAACGTGGCTTCGCCGCCGAAGTCCCGGATCTCACGCTGGTTGCGTTGGCCGAGCGCGGTTCGGCGACCGCAGAAGAACACCCGTGCTCCCTCGCGCGCCATCGCGTACGCCGTGGCCTTGCCGATGCCGGAGGTGGCGCCGGTGATCAACACGACCTTGTCGGCGAAGCGGCCGTTCGGGTTTGCCGCGCCGCGCCCGGGCTCCGGTGGATGTTGGGTGTTCGCCCTGGCTGATCCGGCAGCGAGACCGGCCATCGAAATGCCGGCGGCACCCGCCGCCAACAGGCCACGCCTCGACGTCCGCCCGATTCTTTCGGACATTGTCTTCCTCCGTTGTGATCCGCGTTGGCTGCCAGTCTCGCCACGTCGGCCTGGTAAGCGCCAAGACCCGTCGCGATAACCGGTGGTTATGGCCGGCCGCGCCAGGGTTGGGCGGGACACAGGCCAACTGTGCGCGCCAGGGTTGGGCGGGAGAAGCCAACTGTGATAGCGATGGATGATGGACGCGCACCTACGGGAGCTGCGCTATTTCGTAGCGGTCGCCGAGGAGTTGCACTTCACCCGGGCCGCCGAACGGTTGTTCGTGTCTCAACCGGCGTTGTCCAAGCAGATCCGGGTCCTTGAGACACGGCTCGGGTTCCCCCTGTTCCGCCGCGAGACCGGTGGGGTACGGCTGACCCCCGCGGGCGAGGCGTTGCTGCCGGCCGCCCGCGAGGCCATCTCGGTGTTCACCCGTGGAGTCGAAGCCGCCCGAGCCCTCGCCGACCGACGAGTCCTCACCGTGGGCATGCAGACCGCCGTCGGACGCGACCTGCAACGGCCAGCTTTGCGGAGGTTCCGTGAGGTGGCCGCGAACTGGACGGTCTCGATGCGGCTGGTGGGCTGGGAGGAACCGACCGCCGGGCTGGCCGACGGCACCAGCGACGTCGCCTTCGTGTGGCTGCCGGTCCCGGGCGACGGGCTGCGTATCCGTGTCCTGGCCCGCGAGCGGCGGTGGGTGGCGCTGCCCTCGGGACACCGGCTGAGCGACCGTACGGAAGTCGCCTTCACCGATCTGCTCGGGGAGCCGTTCATCGCCCTGCCGGCTGCCGCCGGGCCGCTGCGCGACTTCTGGCTCGCCACGGACGCCCGCCTCGGGCGGGAAGCGGTCCTCAGCGGCGAGGCCGCCTCGCCGGACGAGGTGTTCGAGGCGGTCGCCTCGGGGTTGGGCGTGGCGCTGTTGGCGGAGGGGAACGTCGACCTCTACCGGCGGCCGGGCGTCGCATGCCGGGCGGTGAGCGGTCTGGCACCGGCCGAGCTGGCCGTGGCGTGGCGCGCTGACGACCGCCGGCAGGTTCTCACCACGCTCCTCCAGTGCTTGCCGACGCCGCAACTCGCCGACCACACACCGACGGTCGCCTAGCTGCCCATCGGCCGTGGGCCGAACGAGGAGCTCCGGGCGCCGGATCGCCGGACAGCAGCCGCGACGTGTCCTCGACGGGCTTCCGGGGAAGTGCCGGGTAGCGTGGCCGAATGCCCGACGCTTTCCTTGACTTCGTTGCCGACGAGGCGATGACCCTGGCGACGCTGGACCCGGAAGCCCCGCTCGACGATCTGGAGCCGCTGGCCGTACGGCTGGCCGGGGCCAAGGTGGTGGCCATCGGTGAGAACTCCCACCTCGTACGCGAATTCGGTCTGCTCCGGCACCGGCTGACACGGTTCCTGGTCGAGCGGTTGGGGTTCACCGTGTACGGGTTGGAGTCGGGGTTCAGCGAGGGGCTGGCCGTGGACGCGTGGGTGCGCGGCGGTCCCGGCGACCTGCGGACGATCGCCGACAACGGGATCACGTACACGTTCGGTCGGTCTGCGGAGATGCGCGCGCACCTGGAGTGGATGCGGGAGGCCAACGCGGCCGGCACAACCCCCGTCCGGTTCTTCGGGATCGACGTGCCGGGCTCCACGGCCTCTCCCCTACCCGCGATGCAGAACATCGGGCGCTACCTGGGCACGGTCGACGGCGACGCGACGACCGTCGTCGATCGGCTCGTCACGCTGATGGAGAAGTACGCGGGGGAGCATTCGCTGCCGGCGTACGCCGCCTACGGTCAGCTCGCCCCGGCGGAGCGGGACGGGATCACGGCGATGCTGGCGGAGCTGGCGACCCGGTTCGACGCGCTGGAGCCGGAGTACGTGTCGGCCGGTGGCGTCGAGTCGTACCGCATCGCCCGGCACGAGCTGCGGCTGGTGTGCCTGCTGGACCAGTCGACCCGGAGCGTCGCCGCGCGGATGGCCGGTGACACGTCGCACCCGAAGGTGGCCGCCCGCGACCGTGGCATGGCCGAGACGGTGTTCTGGCTGCTCGACCGGTTCGGCCCGGACGCGAAGATCGTCGTCGCGGCACACAACAGTCACATCCAGCGGACACCGGTCGTCACGCCGGCGTTCTCGCTCTCCGCGATGGGGCACCACCTGGCGGACCGGCTGGGCGGCGACTACGTGTCGGTGGCGGTGACCAGCAGCGCCGGCCGTACGGTGACGCGCCGGGCGAACCCGGACCGGCCGGGCGGTGTGGAGATCGTCGGGGTCGACCTCGATCCGGCGCGGGAGGGCAGTGTGGAGGCGGCGTTCGGCGCCGTGCCGGGGCTGCGCGCGCTCGACCTGCGCGGGGCGCGGGGGCGGCTGGCCGGTCCCGACCGCATCCGGGTGATGGACACCTACCAGGAGGTGGAACTGCTCGACGCCTACGACCTGGTGGTGAACCTGCCCGAGACCTCCACGACCGAGCAGGTTGCCGGCTGATCGTGAACCTCCCACCCGCCTCGGCTGGCGGGCGACCTGTCGATCTTTCGTTCCCCGTTGTTCGGTGTCGCGTCGACTCGGATCGCTAGCGTGCGCTGGCCGCCATCGACGGCGGTTCCGTGTGCGAAGGGAAGTCGATGCGCAAGACAACACACTGGTCGGCCCGCGCCCTGGGCGCTCTCGCCGGCGCGGTCGCGCTGGTGGCGGCCCTGCTGCCGGCCACCCCGGCGGTCGCCGCGAACGTGGCCTTCAAGGCGGCGACGCTCAACATCTACAACGGCCTGAGCCAGGCCGACTTCGTGCACGACCTGAACCTCATCGCGTCCAGGGCGGACCTCGTCGGTCTGAACGAGGTCGGCAACCGCAAGGCTTTCCTGGAGGGCTGGGCCGCCGACAACGGCTGGTGGCTGTACGCGCCGGGCGGGACCAACCAGGCTGGCGAGGCGCTGATCGCCAAGAAGAGCATGTTCGACGTGGTCGACAGGGGTTCGATCTTCGTCTGCGACACCAACGGTCCGGGCGAGGTGCCGCCCGCGCGGTACAACAACTGGGTCAAGTATCGGCACAAGGCCAGTGGCCGTAACGTGACCCACATCAACGCCCACGCGGTGGCGAGCATCGAGAGCGCCGGGCGGCCGGAGGACCTGCCGCGTACCAGGTGCGCCGAGGCGCAGTTCCAGGGGCTCAAGGATCTTGCGGTCGACAAGCAGGACGAGGGCCAGGTCATCGTCAGCGGTGACCTCAACGTCGACTTCAGCGCCGACCGGAGCTACGGGTACGCGAAGTTCCCGTGGCAGGTCTTCGAGGCCAACCCGCTGCCGAACCTGCGCTCGAACTACAACCTGTACGGCGAGCAGGGGACCGGCACGCACGGCAACCGACACATCGACTACGTCTACTTCTGGAAGCGGCTGCCGGAGTACCAGCTCATGTGGATGACCGGCTACGACATCGTCACCGGCACCAACTCCGACCACAACGGCGTCGTCGCGACGTTCTCCATCCAGAACTGACCCGTCCGCCCTCCGCCGGCCACGAGTCCCGCTCTCCCGCTCGCCTGCGGCGGGCCAGGCAGGACTCGTTGCCGGCGGAGGGTCTTCAGATGGTGAAGCCGCCGTCGACGTTGACCGTCGCGCCGGTGATGTAACGGCCGTTGGGGCTGGCGAGGAACGCCACCGCCGCGGCCACGTCGGCTGGCGCCGCGTAGTGACCGAGGGCGGTGAACCCGGTGATCGTGCCGGCATTGGGGCCGTCGGCCGGATTCGACTCGGTGTCCGTAGGTCCTGGGTTCACCAGATTCACGGTGATCGCCCTGCCGCCGAGTTCGCGTCCGAGCGCCTTGGTCAGGCCGATCAGCGCGGTCTTGCTCGTCGAGTACAGGGAGAAGCCGGGAAAGGGCGCCCGCTCGGCCATGTTGCTGCCGATGTTGATGATCCGCCCGCCCGCCGACATGTGCGGCACCGCCGCCTGCGAGGCGGCGAACGGCGCCCGGACGTTGACCGCGACGCTCTGTTCGAAATCTTCCAGGCTCAGTTGCTCCAGTGGTCCGACCAGGAACGCGTGGGCGTTGTTGACCAGGATGTCGAGACGACCCAGCTCACCGGCGGTCCGGTCCACCGCGGCGACCACCGCCGCCGGGTCGGCACTGTCCGCCCGTACGGCGATCGCCCGCCGTCCCACGGCCTTGATCTGGTCCACCACGTCGTCGGCGCGTTGCTGATTCCGCTGGAACGTCAGCGCCACGTCGGCGCCTTCCTCGGCCAGGCGCAGTGCCACGGCGGCGCCGATGCCACGACTGCCACCGGTGACCAGGGCCACCTTGCCGTCAAGTGCGTTGTTCATGACGGGAAGCCTGGTCGACAGGGGCTCGGTCGTCTGGCGGTGATCGGACGGCGCGTTCGTCTCACCGGTGGCAACGGCTGGCCCTACCCGCCCGGCCGCTTGGGCGTTCCGACAAATCCTGAGGCCGGGTTGCTGATGCCGACGGACAGAATGTGGAGGTGGCGGGGCTGCGTTTTTGCGGCCGATGGAACACAATGCGCACATGACCCATGACGGTAAGCGGGTTCCCGAACACCTGCTGATCAGGATCGAGCAGCGGGACGACCCCGTGTCGGCGGTCTCCGAGCACGACGCTCAACACCGCTCGTTCGCCTACCCGACGATCATGTGGGGTGCCCCGGTCTTCGGCTCGGCCGAGGAGGTGGACGGCCGATGGCGAATCTTGCAGCTCAACGCCGACGCGCCACAGGCGGCCCGCGACGGCCTCGCGTCCCACTTCCGCCGGCTGCACAGCGAGACACCGCAGACCGCCAAGCACACCGCCGAGCGGGCAGAGTACGAGACGGTGTACGAGCAGCTCGACTGGGAGGCGATCGACGAGGCCACGGTCAACGGCCGCCGCTACCGCATCATCCGCGCCCAACCGTTCATCAGGATGGGCCCGGATGGTCCGGAGCCGCCCCGGCCCACCGATCCGGACCCGTATCCCCCGGGCCAGGCGACCCGGGACACATCACATATGGACGGTTTTGTCATTGATCCGACCGCCGGCACCGGGCTCACCGACGGACTGGTCCGGCTCGAAATGATCTCGGCGTCCTACCCGAAGACCCTCGCCGAGGACATGTACGCCGACTCCCGCCGGGCGATGACCACCCACCCGAACGTGGTGCTACTCCCCGTCGGCTACACCATCGGGCAGCACGTGGACGGCAACTGGCGACCCCAGTCGTCGGAGACGTACGCCACGCCGCAGGCCGCCCGGGACGCGGGATCCTTCTCCATGCCGGAGCTGCCGGACCAGGACGGCTCGGTGGAGGATTTCATGGCCGCGTACCAGCGGGCCCGCGCGGCGCACCAGCCTCCGCGCACCGACAACTTCGAGGTACGGGGCGTGCCGTGCCGGGTCACCCGGATCGAGACGTTCATCCGCGTCGGCCCGGACGGGCCGGAAGGCCCGCGCACCTCCGACCCCGACTCGGATCTACCACCGGCACTGCTGATGCAACAACTCCGCGAGCAGGGCCTGGCGGCCGAGCCCGACTGATCCCACCGCCGACAGGGAGGAATCCGGCCAGTCTGACCAGGCTGGCTGCCCGCCGACCCGGCCTGGAGTGCCCGTCCGGGGCGCTGGGTCGGTAGGGTGCCGGGATGCGTGACGTGGACCTGCTCGAGCTGATCCAGGAGAGCCCGTGGATCGCCGACCTGCTGGCCGAATTCGATTTCGACGTCGCCCGGGTGGTCAACGGCCCGGTTGAGCCGGTGCACCTGGCCAACGGCGAGTCCCTCGAGATGATTGCCGGCGACGCGTCCGGCGGGGCGTTCATGCTCGCGGGGACCGTGGGCGAGACGCGCCCGGTGGTGTACGTCGGCTCCGAGGGAGAAGGCGGCCTCATCGCCACCGGGCTGCGCGACGCGTTGGCGCTCGTGGTCGGCCTCCCCAGCCTGCACGACGCCACCGCCATTCCGGCGGCCGAGGACGGGGGCGCGCCGCTGCGGGCCTGGCTGGCGCAGGCGGACGACGAGATACGCGAGGACTGGCCCGATCTCGACGCCGATCGGACCCGGCTACGCGACGCACTCGACCTGCCCGCCGCTGACGGTCTGCTGGCGTCGCTACAGGCTTCGGCGGCCAACGACCACTTCCGCCCCGTGAACAACGACGGCAACAAATACGACTCCATGCTGGGATAACGCCCCCCTTCAACCGCGCTGCCACACACACCGACCTGGTCGTCGCGACGTGAGCTGTTGTCCGGGTGGCGCGGAGAACAGCAGGAAGCGCGAGGATCGAGCTCTGCCCGATCCGCACCGGCCGGTGCCCGCTCGAACAGTGGTGGGTTGTGCGGGCGAGGTGCGGTCAAGATGAACTCGGCGAGCATCAGTCATGATTCGAGAAGCGCCAGCCTCTGCGGCACCGCTAGCGTTACGGCCAGTATCCAGCGGCGATGACCAGGGAAGAGGTGGCGATGAGCGCGACCGGAAACGCGAAGACCACAAGGAGCGCCGACGGGTTCTCGGAGGAGGAACGTGCTGCCATCAAGCAGCGCGCCGCGGAGCTGAAAGAGGGGACGAGTCGCGGTCGCGGCAACAAGGCTGCCGCCGAGGAACTCGACGTGCTGTCGAAGATCGCGGAAATGGAGACGTCGGACCGGGCGGTGGCCGAGCGCCTCCACGCCATCGTCACCACGAACGCCCCGGAGCTGTCACCCAAGCTGTGGTACGGACAGCCGGCCTACGCTCGGAAAGGGAAGGTCGTGTGCTTCTTCCGTAGCGGGCACCTGGACAACTAGCCTTATTCAACCTTCGGCTTCACCGCCCAGGCGAACCTCGCCGACGACAGCGGCCTGTGGCCCACGTCCTTCGCCGTCACCGAGCTGAGCGACGAAGCCGCGCAGAGGATCACCGCCCTCGTCAAGAAGGCCATGAGCTGATCCACTGCCTCGACACCGGCGGGTGGACCGCTGGGGTCGATGCCTTCCTCGTACGGAGCGGCGGCCCCGTGCGCGCTCGTACCTCCGATCGCGCGTCACGGGGCCCGCTGAGGTACGCCTACCGCTGCGCCTCGTAGTACTCCTTCATCGCCGGGTAGTAGTCGTCGAATTTCGGTGCGGGCTGACCGTCGCGGGAGGCGACCAGCAGGTCCAGGTAGTACTCCCAGCCGGGGCCGGTATCGCCGACGCGCTCCGTTTCGGTCAGGTGCTGGGTGAACCGAAGCTCGGTCACCCCGGCGTCTTCGACCAGCACCAGGTCCAGAAGCCAACTGCCGTGCTCGTCCACGGCGGAGACCGCCAGTCGCCTCGGCGGTTCGCACGCGTCGATGGTCATGTCCGTCCACGGCTCGCCCTCCTCCTGCACCAACTGGACCTTGATGGTGCGGCCCGGCCCGGCGTCGCCCTCCCAGGGGCCGAACCAGCGTGCCGTGCGACCCGGATCGGTGAGGCTTGCCCAGACGTCGGCGATGGGCGCGCGGAACGTACGGGTCAGCACAAGGTCGTTGCCGAAGACTCGGCCGGTGGGTGTCGGGCTCATGCGGTCTCCCTCTGTGATGGGTGCGGTGCGGCGGTTGTCTGCCGCTCCCGGCGGGTGCGGTAAACCTCGGTCTCCAGTGCGTCGAGGTGGTGCTGCCAGCCGGACGGGCGGGCCAGCCGTGCCAGCCAGCCGGCCAGTTCGTTGAGTGGCGCGGTGACCAGCGTGTAGACACGTCGGCGTCCGTCGGCCGCGTCCAGGACCAGTCCGGCTTCGCGTAACACGCGCAGGTGACGGCTGACCGCCGGCCGGCTGATCACGAACCGGTCGGCGATCTCGCCGGCCGAGAGTGGTTCGTCGCGCAACATCAGCAGGATCTCCCGTCTAACCGGGTCGGCGACCGCGCCGGCTACCTTGTCCACACCTGAAGCGTAACCAAGAGGTTACGCTTCAGGCAATGCCGACGCCCGGTGATCAGCAAGTTGACCAGCAGATTCTTGACGCCCGAGGGCGCGACAGGCTGAGGGTCGACCGAGCCCGCGACCCATCACGAGGGACGTGATGCTCCGGTCGGAAGCTGCGGTTGGTGTCGCGGCGGGGTCGCGTACTCACGACGGCTACGGCGCGGTGGGATCCTCGAAGCGCTTCGCCGACAGACCGTCTATGGTGGACGAACATCGCCCCCGCAGGCCCGACACCGTCACCAGCAGTTGGGGAACCGACGCCTCATGCGCCTACTCGCCGTGCCCGTAAGGGTGGATGCTCTCTGGCTCGCCACCGACCGGGCCGTCACCGGATCGACCGCCGACTTCAGCCGACTGCCGTACGTCGACGCGATCACCGGCCGGGACGTCGACCACGGGGAGCCGAGTCTCAGCGACACGATCCTGCCCACCCCGTTCCAGCAGGACCTGCTCCTCCCGGCCGGGGTCCACCTGCACTGGTCGCTACCGGACGCGTTGACCAGGTTGACCCATACCGCTGCTGCCGGCGACTCCGGGCCGACCATCGACCTGCCCCGGGTCCCGAACCGGTGGCTGGTCACCCGGACCGGCGCGGACGGCGTCGCGGACCGCTGGGTGGTGGAGAGCGACGTGCTCACCGACGTCGACCGGGGTGCCGTCGGCTATCCGCTGCTCGACGGCGACCCTCCGGGCCCGACCGGCCGGCCCTGGCGCCGCCTGGGCCGTCGGCTGCCGCTGTCGGCGTGGCCGGGCCCGCCCGCCGATCGGGTCGCCGCGCTCACCGCGCTGGGTTACGGTGAGCCGACGTTCGCAGCGTTCTATCCGAACTCGTCCAGCGTGTTCGGATTTCACGACGCCGACCACGGGGCGGACGTACCTGCCGCCGGGCTGCGCTACGACGTGGTCGGGTGGTATGCCGATCATGCCGACGACGAGCTGCACGCCGTCCTGACCTCGGCCGGCGACCGGCCGTGGCCCGACACCGTCGCCGACGCGCTCGACTGGTCGGTCTCGATCGAAGGCGGCGACGCCCCCACCCGGATGCTCTGCTACGGCCGGCTGACGTTTGCCGGCGGCGCCGAGACACCGCCGACGCCCGGCCCGGCAGTGGGGACCGAGAGCGGGGTCTGGGTGGCGAACACCGCCACCGAAGCCCTCGCGGCGCACTTGGGCGCGGTGCTGCCCGACGTTTCCGAGACGACCACGGAGGAGCTGCTGGAGGCGCTCACCGTCGCCGACGAGTTGGAGAACACCAGCCTCGACCTGCCCACCCGCCTCGCCCAGGCCCGGCACACGGCCTCGTTCGGACCGGTCGCGGCCGGCACCGTCTGGACCGTACGCCGGCAGGACGACCCGCTCACCCCCGACGGGGCCGGCGGCGACCCGGTCACCGCGGAGCAGCGCCAGGCCCGGGAGCGGCTCTCCCTGCCCGAGCACGTCGGCGACCTGCTGGTCGCGCTGAACCAGGCGCAGTCCGGGTACGACGCGGAAGCAGCCGTCGTGACCGGGTTGCGCCGCCGGCTCTTCGCCGACTGGCACCGGTACGTGGTCTGCGCGTACCCCCCGGAGGGCCTTCGCTCCGACTTCCCCGACCCGGACCTGGTCGCGCTGTACCTGCGACGTCAGGTTGACACGGTGACCGCCCGGCTCGCGGCGCTCGGCGGTCGGCCCCCGGCCAGCACCAGCACCAGCACCAGCACCAGCACCAGCACCAGCACCAGTCTGGCCGACCGGCTGCTCGCGGCCCGGCAGGAGACGCAGCGGGCGCTCGACGAGGTCAACGTCGTCGTGAGCACCACCGCCCGCAGTCGTTTTGTGCTGCAACAGGTGCCCGACGCTCCGTACCATCTGCCCAACGAGCCGGTGGTGCTGCTCACCGGCGCGGCGGCCACCCCGTCGGACCGGTACGGCCGGGACGGCGCCGACCAGCCCGACGGGCTACTGCCCTGCACGCCGCTGGACCTCGCCGACCTGGGCGAGACCGACCTGGCCGGACCGGCCGGCGTCAGTCGGCTCGCCGACCTCGCCGGGGCGCTCGCCACGAAGCTGGCCGAGGACGAGCCCGACCATCCCGGCCTACGTGCCTGGACCGGACAGCCGTGGCACCCGGTACTGCTGCACTGGGAGGTCGAGTTCTTCCCCACCCGCGCCGGCAACAACCTCGGCACCTCGGGTCACGACTTCGCTCCGGACTTCGTCACCGCGAACTACACGCTGGCCGACGGCGACCGTGAACTGCGTCCACGCCCCGGCCGCGACCTGGTGGACAGCGGCGCGAACGTCTACACCGGCAGCACCGTGCTCTCCTCGGCCACCCGGCCGGTGCTCTCCACCCGGATCCTGCGCTACCTGCGGAGTACGCCACTGGCCCGGGCGAACGACGAACGCACCGCCTCCGGCCTGCCGCCGTTCACCTCGGCACAGCTCGACGCCGATCCCGGGCCGTTGCTCGACTGGTGCGCCGCGCGGGCCGACGACAAGCGGCTGCCCGTCCTCGCCGCCGCGTACCGGCATCTCGCGGTGCAGGAAGGGAGCAACCTGGCGCAGAGCCTCGGCGGGTTCAACGACGCCCTGGTCATGCTCCGGATGGTCCGCCAGTTGCCGATCACCGACCCGTTGGGGTTTCCCGCCGGTCAGGCGCTGGCCACCGTCGTCGACGCGGCGGTGGCGGGAGAGGGCCGGTACGCGCCGGTGCCGATGAGCGACTTCAACCCGATCCGGTCCGGCGCGTTGCGGGTACGACGGCTGCGGATCGTGGACAGCTTCGGCATCGGGTACGACGTGGACGTCGAACGGCCCGGGACCACCACCTGGCTGAGTACGCCGAACCGGCCGACCTGGGTGGCGATGCCGCCTCGACTCGCCGTACCGGCGCGGATTCGGCTCGACCTGCTCGACGGCGACCACCCGGACCGTCCGCTCAGCGGGCTGCCGGACTCTTCGCCGGTCTGCGGGTGGCTGCTGCCGGATCCGCTCGACGACGGGCTGCGGGTCTACGCCACCGACGGGCAGTGGCTGGGCACGCTCTACCTGAGCGCGGCCCCGGTGCGGTGGGAGGCCGCCCCGGACGGCCTGGTCACCGAGCCCGAAATGATCGCCAACGGCAAGCTGCGTCGGGTCGTCACCTGGCTACGTGACCTGGGCGTTCAGCGGTTGGCCGAGTTCATGTCCCGGCTGGACGACACGCTGGAGGCGGTGGAGCCGGAGGACCCGGGCCAGCACTCGGGGCGGGCCACCCTGGTCGGACGGCCGGTGGCGGTCGTACGGCTACGGCTCGATCTGGAGGCCCCCGGCGTACCACTGGTCCACCAGGACTGGAACGTGTTCCGGCAGGACCTGGGGCGCACCGACCGGGACAGCGACGGCTATCCCCTGGTCCGGTTCCCGGTCCGGCTCGGTGAACGGGGTCGGCTGGGCGACGGGACGCTCGGCTACTGGCGCGAGGGCCCGGACGGCGAGCTCGACGAGCACTACCACGACGTGGTCACGCTCGCCGCCGACGAGGTCGACCCGCCGCTCGCGGTCGGCGTCGACCTGTCCGCGCTGACCCTCACCGTGTTGCTGGAGCCGGCCGGGGCGATCCACGCGACCTCCGGCGTCCTGCCGACCGTCTCCACCCGGCTCGACGCCGACCACCACCAGGCGGCGCTGGCCCGGCTGGAGACCGGATTCCTCGTGGCGCCGGTGCTGACCGACGCCGCGACGCTCGCCCTGGTCAGTCCCGCCGCCGACCCGCACCGGAGCTGGTCGTGGCGGGAACGGGAGACCGACGGCTGGGTCGAGGTCGCCGAGCCGCCCGACCTGGCCGACGCGTTCCCGGTCGACCTGACCGCCCGGGAGGGCTGGCTCACGTTGCGCCGACAGCCGGCCGACTGACAACCCACCCGTCGCCGTTCCCCCACGCCCCTCCCCTCGTCGAGAGAGCCGTCCGATGCCCCAGATCACCCTCAGCCTGACCCTGGAACAGACAAACACGATCCTGGAGGCGCTCGGGCAGATGCCGTACGCCCGGGTGTACGAGCTGGTCGAGACGATCGGTCGGCAGGCCAGCGCGCAGGTGCAGACCGCGTCCGCCCCGGCCGGGGACGAGGGTTCCGGTCTCTCCGTGGCCCGGTCGGCATGATCCCGGCGCCGCTGCTGCACTGGCAGCTCGACGACATCGCACCGGGCAACGTCATCGTCGACTACGCGCCCGCCCAGCGCGACGGCCGTACCGAGGGCAACCCGACCGTCGCGGCCGACGACCGGTTCGGCGCCGTGGTGGTCCTGGACGGGGACGGCGACGCACTGGTCTCCCCGGCGCTGCCGCCCACGCCGACGTACACGATGGCGGCCTGGGTCCGGGTCACCCGGCCGACCGGGCCGGTCACCCCGGTGCTGGGGCGGATCTCCGCCGCGTTGCGCCTGAGCGCCGACGGCACGCTCGCCACCGACACCCGGACCGTCCAGGGCGCCCTGCGCGCCCAGACCGGGCCGGGCATCTTCACCTTCGACGAGTGGCACCACGTCGCGGTGGTACGCGACACCGGCACGCTGCGGACGTACCTCGACGGGGTCGAGGTCTCGAACGTGAACGTGCCCAGCCCGCTGCCGGTCGAGGGGCCCGTGGTGGTCGGGCGGGAGCCGGGCATCGGCAGCGGTCACCGGAAGATGGCGGTGTCGGCGCTGCGGCTCTTCGACACCGCGCTCGACCCCGGACAGGTCGCCGAGCTGGTCTCCGCCGACGGGTCGACGGTCGCGGCCTTCGCCCGTACCCATCCGCTCGACTTCGCGTTGGCCAACGCCGACGACCAGCCGGTGCTCTACATCAACGACGCCGCCACCGACCAGATCCTCACCCTGCGGGTCACCAACACCTCCCGCCACGACGTCACAACATGGTCGGTTCCCGGCCCGGTTTCCGCGACGAACCGGCACCTCACCCTCACCTGGCGCCCCGGCACCCTCGCCACCGCAGGCACGGTCGGGATCGCCGCACCGGGGTGGACGATGGCGGTCAGCCCCGACCGTACGACGTTCCACCTGCTCGGGCCGGCGGACACCGTCATCCCGGCCGGCGCCTCGATCGACCTGCCGCTGACCGGCCTGCGCCCGGACGGCTCCGACGGCACCCGGGCCACCCGGGTCGAACTCGGGTACCGGCGCCTCGCCCACCCCGGCGGGAACAGCGAGCTCGTCGGCACTCGCCAGCAGTCGCTGGAGGTGGTCAACCACCGGGGACGGCCGGACATCCCGCTCGACATCGGATTCGTCGGCGGCAACCAGGTGCTCAGCACCGGTACGGAGACGAGCACCCTGCGGCTGCGGGTGTCGAACGTCTCCCGCCAGGTCGCGATCCCGCTGACCGGTTCCGGGACGACCAACCGGGGCGGCGCCTCGGCCCTGGTCGTCTCCTTCGACCTGCAGCTCGCCAACGAGACCCGGGACTGGGCACTGACCACGTCCGGTCAGGTCGACTCGGTGGACGTGACGCTGAGCGGCACCACCGGTGTCGACTGGGACGTGGAGCGCCTCGACGAGGACGAGCGGGGGACCTGGACGCTCACCCCGAAAGCCGACACCAGCATCCCGGCCGACGGCTGGTTGGAACTCGCGATCGGTCCGATCCACCCACTGCCCACCCCGGGGCACTCGCCGCTGGTGCTGTCGTACCGCAACGTGCCCGGGTTCCAGGACGGCTTCGTCAGCGTCGCGGTGGAACGTACCCCGCTGCTCTTCTCCGGCAGCCGGCTCGGGATCGGCACCTCGGCCCCGCAGGCGCGGCTGCACATCGTCGCCCCGGCCAACGGCGCCGACGACGGGACCCTGATCCTCGGCGCGACCAACGCCCCGAACCTGCGGCTCGGCCACGCCCTGCGGTACTCCTGGGTGCAGTCGCACGGCAGTACGCCGTTGGCGATCAATCCGATCGGCAACAACGTCGGCATCGGCACCACGGATCCACTGTTCCGCCTGACGGTGGACGCCGTCACCGAGCACCTCCAATTGCGCCGGCAGACCCAGAGCGGCGGCAAGCAGCTCTTCCTGGAGCTGTACCAGTCGGAGACCGCGGCCAACGTGGTGACGTACCCGAGCCTCCGGTTCCACCACGCGGGCAAGTTCTGGCACCGGATCGAGGCTCGGGCCGAGGGGCTTCTGATCAAGGAGGGGAATCTGAACTCCGACGAGTTGCGGGACATCTTCGCCCGGGCCGCGAACCTCACGACCCTGCGCCTGGGCGGCACCACCCTCACCGAGCACGAACTGGCCCACCTGATCAGGTTGACCCGCGCTTTCCCGATCTAGCGCCGTCCCGGGAGCGCGAGGTCGCCGTACGGCCAGCCGGCCCTCGTGATCCCGGGCCCCGTCCACCGTCCCACCCCCGGCAGCGAGGAGTCCGGCGCACATGGTCGACAGCAAGAAGCGCAGCCGCGAGGGGGACGACTCCTCGAAGAAGACCCCCACGTCGAGCAGCCGCGAGGAGGTGCCGAAGAAGAAGGCGAAGGTGGACAAGGCAGCGGCGGAACAGGCGAAGCTCGACGCGGAGGTGCTGCGGCTCGTGACGGCGGTCGAGCCCACCGCGCGACCGGTGGTGCCCATCGTCGGCACCCGGGCGGACACGGGTTTCTACGCCACGTTCCTCCGTTCCGGTCAGGGCGACTGCATCGTGTTCAAGACACCGGGCGGCAAGGTCGTGCTGATCGACTGCGGCTCGACCACGTTCGACGCGGCGAGCGGCAAGGCGCACGACCAGTTCATCTGGAACAGTCTGGACGTCGCCTGGTATCTCGGCGGCAGCGACCGGATCGACATCATGGTCTTCACCCACCCGGACGGTGACCACTACAACCGGCTGGCGTCGGTGCTCGACGACGCCCGCACCGGGCGGAAGATGAAGGTCGGGCGGGTCTACCACAGCGGCGACTCCAACGAGTACGTCGGCGCCATCGACTGGCTCACGACACACATGGACGACAACACCAAGATCTTCAAGGTGACGCACAACCTGGAGACGAAGCCGGACGGGTCCGTGGTCCGGGGCGAGATATCCCTCAACGGGACGGCGATGGTGCCCGGCACCGTCGCTGGTCAGGTCGACTGCCTCGACGCCGGGGGCGGGTTGACGATCGTCGCCGAGGCCGCCCCTGCCTGCACGGTCACCATCCTGGCCGGCGGCGTCACCGAGGACTACGCCAAGGACAACGACACCGACAAGGGCAAGAACCGGGCCAGCCTGGTGCTGCTCGTCGAGGTCTACGGCAAGAAACTGCTGCTCTGCGGCGACGCCACCCGGAGCACCGAGCACTACATGATCAGTGCCGGAAAGTACGCCGCCCAGACCAAGGCCCGGGTCACGGCGGTGGACGTCATGCACATCGCGCACCACGGCAGCATGACGACGTCGGGGGCGCGGGAGTGGCTGGAGGTGGTGAAGCCGAAGACGGAGGCGATCATCAGCGCGGCCCGTAAGGGCAGCAAGTCGCACCACCTGCCGTCCTGGCCGACCGTGTCGAACTACGTCGACAACTTCACCGCCCGGAAAATCACCGCCGCGCACGACGGCTGGTGCTGGGACCTCACCGTCAGCATGTACGTGGTGCAGCAGATGAAGATCAAGGCACCGGTGTACATCACCGGGTCGCACGGCAGCCTCGACATCGTCTGGACGCGCTGATGACGGACCGGCAGACCCTGGAGCGGCTGCTCGCCGACGTACCCGCCGGGCGCCTCGACCTGGCCGTGTCCGCCCTGGATCCGGCGCACGCCACGTACCTCGGTCGGTTCCTGCCCACCGGACGGCTGACCCTGAGCGGCTGCCGCCGCGCCGACGAGGCCGGCGACGCGGTGGTGACCGGCACCGGCACCGCCGCGCCCCTCACCGGCCTGGCCGTCACGGTCCGGTTCACCCTCACCGACAACACCGTCACCCGCGTACGGGTCACCGCGTCCGCCACCCCGACCTGGTCGCTGGCGGACGCGTTCCCGGCGCTGGCCGGCACCCTGCTCGGCACGCTGCGGTTCGACAACCCGACGATGACCCTGGACACCGTGGTCCTGGCCCCGACCGTCGACAACCCGACGCCGGACCCGGCCGACGCGCCGATGACCTTCGTCGGTGACCTGCGGATCACCGCCGGGATGACCGCCGTCGCGCTGCTCTTCCCCGGCGACAGCCACCCGGTCAGCGGCGAGATCACCATGGTCACCCTGGCCCCGGACGGTTTCCCGCTGGCCCACCCGACCGTACCGAGCATCGTGCTCTACGGCGCCGACGGCGAGAGCCTGCGCCTCGGGCTCTTCCAGGTGACCGACCTGCGGTACGAGATCTTCGGCGTTCCGGGGCTGAACTACCGCACCGTCGACAGCGAGGTCTCGGCGATCCTGGTCCTCACCGGCGCGATCGACGTGCGGGTCAGCACCGCCGAGGGCGGCACCGAGACGCACCAGGTGCTGCTCTCCGCCCAGATCGTCGGCTGGGACAACGACGTCGTCCTCGCCGCCGACTTCAGCGGGCTCGGCGCGCTCACCCTCGACGACGTCGCCCGCCTCGCCGGCCTGGACAGCCTCGACCTGCCGTTCGGCATCGACGCGAGCGCCGGGATCAGCCTCGGCGAGGTGGTCGTCTCGCTCACCCGCTCGACCGGGTCGTGGGCGATCGGTCACATGGCGCTGACCGTACGCGCCGATACGAACTGGGTCATCATCGACAACCTGCTCGAACTCCAGGCCCTCGAACTGACCGTACGGGTGGACCGGCCGACCGCCAGCCCGAGAACGTCCATCCTGGTCAACGGGCTGCTGGCGATCGGCGACGAGGGCACCCTGCAACTCGTCGCCGACTCGGCGACGCGCCGGGTCGGCGGCAGCCTCTACGGCGAGGCGCCGCTGCGCATCCGCGAGGTCTACCAGCACTTCACCGGCGAGGACCCGAGCCACCTGCCCGACCTCGACGTGAACCGGTTCCAGGCCGACGTGACGCTGCCGTCCGGCGGCGCCGGTACCACCTTCGGCGGCGAGATCGTGGTCAGCGGCGAGTGGATGCTGAGCGACGAGGTCGAACTGCTCGACCTCTCCTTCGACCTGCACCACGGACCCACCGGCACCGACGTGCGGGCGATGGCCGGCTTCCGCGTCGACCAGGTCACGGTGGTGCTGCGGGCCGCCTACGACCCGTCCCCCGACCTGCGCTGGACCTTCTCCGGCGAGACCGGTCCCGGTGAGGCGATCCCGATCGGCCCGGCGGTCGACTCGCTCGCCGAACGCTTCGGCGGCCTCACCCTGCCGGCACCGCTGGCCGACCTGACCGTCGACAACCTCGGCGTCGACGTCTCCACCGGGACCAAGCGGCTCTTTGTCACCGGCCAGGCCCGCTTCCCGGTCGACGGCACCGACGTGGCGATCACCGTCACCATCGACACCGCCCAGCGCTCCTTCGAGGGGCTGGTCGAACTCGCCGTACCGCTGCGCGACGGCAGCACCTTCCACCCCCGGCTAGACGTGCACCTGGACGACGACCCGACCGCGCGCCGGCTCGCCGCCTCGTACGCGCACGCCGACAGCGACCCGGTGCCGGACGTCCGGGCACTGGTCGGCGCCTTCTCCCCGACCGCGGCGGGTTACATTCCACCCGGGGTCGTGGTCGACGTCCGGCATTTGATCTTCGCGCAGAACCGCCCGGTGGGCGGCACCGGCACGTCGTACGTCCTCGGGGTCGACCTCAAGCTCACCGTCGACCTGGCCGGGCTGCCGGTGGTCGGCGAACACCTCAGCGGTGCCACCACCATCGGGATGGACCTGCTGCGGATCCTCGCGGCCACCACCGCGCTCACCGCCGCCGACGTGGTCGCGCTGAACAAGCTGCTCCCCTCGCCCATCCCGGCGCTGCCCGCCGCCGGCCTGCCCGCCGGTTTCACCATCGACGGCACGCTCCGGCTCGGCCCGCTCGAGCAGCCGGTGACACTGCCGGTCAGCGGCGCGACCGGGACGACAACCCCGCCGGCCGGGCCGGTGCCCACCCCACCGAACCAGACCACCACCGGCGACAACGCGGCCTGGCTGCCGGTGCAGCGCGCCTTCGGCCCGGTGCGGCTGTCCCGGGTCGGCGTCGCCTTCCGGCAGGGCTCCGGCGATCCACGGCTGGCGCTGCTGCTGGACGCCTCGGTCGGCCTCGGCGGGCTCACCCTCTCGTTGCAGGGACTGTCGGTCGGGATCTCGCTCACCGACCCGCTCTCGACACCGTCGTTCGGGCTCTCCGGGATGGGGCTCGCCTACAGCCAGGGCCCGGTCAGCATCACCGGCGCCTTCCTCAAGAGCGAGATCGTGTACGACGGCGTCACGTACCCGGCGTACGGCGGCACCGCCCAGCTACGCAGCGGGGAACTGTCGCTGACCGCGATCGGGTCGTACACGCAACTGCCGGCCGGGCCGTCCGTCTTTGTTTACGCCTGGCTGGACTACCCGATCGGCGGGCCACCGTTCTTCCTGGTCCGAGGGATCGCCGCCGGTTTCGGCTACAACCGGCGGCTGGTCCTGCCGCCGATCGACAACGTGGCCTCGTTCCCGCTGATCGCCGAGGTCACCGGTTCACGTACCCGGGACAGCGACCTCGGTGCCGAGCTGCGGGCGCTCACCCAGTGGATCCCCCCGTCGGTCGGCGACATCCTGCTCACCGCCGGGGTGCACTTCACCTCGTTCGAGATGGTCGACTCGTTCGTACTGGTCGCCGCGACGTTCGGGCACCGCTTCGAACTCGACGTACTCGGGCTGTCGACGCTGGTCCTGCCGTCGCCCGAGGTCGGCGCGGTGGTCACCCCGATCGCCGAGGTGCAGTTGGCGCTGCGGGCCAGCCTGGTCCCCGAGGACGGTTATCTGACGGTGCTCGCGCAGCTCACCCGGGACTCGTTCCTGCTCTCCCGGGCCTGTCACCTGACCGGCGGGATCGCCTTCTCGACCTGGTTCGCCGGTCCACACAGCGGCGACTTCGTCCTCACCGCGGGCGGCTACCACCCGCACTTCCCGGTCCCGGCGCACTACCCGACGGTGCCCCGGCTCGGCTTCAACTGGCAGGTCTCACCACAACTCCGGGTCGCCGGCTCGGCCTACTTCGCGCTCACCCCGGGCGCGTTGATGGCCGGCGGCGGACTCAGCGCGGTCTGGCAGGACGGCTCGATGCGCGCCTGGTTCGACGCCTCGATGGACTTCCTGATCGCCTGGCAGCCGTACCACTACGAGGCGTCGCTGCACGTCAGCGTCGGCGCCTCGTACACCTACCACTTCTTCGGCACGCACACGATCAACGTCCGGGTGGGTACCGAGGTCAACCTCTGGGGCCCGGACTTCGGCGGCACCGCAAAGGTCGACCTGCACGTCACGTCGATCCACATCGCGTTCGGCGCCGGCCGGGGCGGCGGCCCACAGGCGCTCGACTGGACCACCTTCCGGAACACCCTGCTGCCGGCCCCGTCCGAGATCACCAGCGTGACGCTGCGCGCCGACAGCCGTCGGGCCGCACCGGACGCCCCCGCCGACGACCTCGGCATCGTCGACCCGGCCAGCCTCGTGCTGAGCACCGACAGCAGGATCCCGATCAGCCGGGCCGTACGCGGCACCGAGGAGACGGCTCTGGGAACCGGACCGGCGAGCGCCACCCGGTTCGGGATCGGGCCGATGGAGATCGCCGTCGGCGACGGCAGCGCCACCCACCGGATCGTCATCACCCTCGGTGGCAAGAATGTCGAGAACCAGTTCGACTACGCACCGGTGTTCAAGAGCCTGCCGACGGCGCTCTGGGGCGGCCGGCTCACCCCGGCGGCGACCGACAACACCCTCACCCCGGAACTGGTCACCGGCTACGCCGTCACGCCGCGCACCGTGTCCGACCCCGAGCCGGCCTGGCTGGACCGGGCCGCGTTGCAGGCCGACACCGCGCTGTTCGAGGTCAAGAACGCGATCCGGCTCGCCGCGCCGGCCGCCGTACCCGACGCGCCCGGCACCGACCCCGAACGTACGAAGCAGGTCACCGACACGTTCCGGTCGCCGGCCGTGGCCGCGGCCCGCGCCGGAGTGCTGGCCGCCCTGCTGCCCCACGCGTCGGTCGACCTGACCGGCTTCGACACCAGCCAGTTCCACAGCATCCCCAGGGTGGCCGCGAATGCCTGACAACACCGTCACGTTCACCGCGTACCGCCGGCCGGTGCTGGACAACGGCGACTACCAGGTCACCGTCACCCAGACCGTCGCGGCGAAGGGGAACACGGAGTCGTTCACCGCCCTGCGGCGGTTCAGCGTCGGCGGTGACCGGTTCGTCCTGCCGCCGACCGCGATCCGCGCGGTCTTCCCACCCGACGGCAGTCTCGGCGACCACGGCAACGTGCTGCCGCACGTCGTGCTGGCCCGCCCGACCCTGCCCTGGGAGCGGGACCCCGGCGGCGGCGGCGCCGACCGCCCGCCGTGGCTCGCCCTGCTCCTGTTCGACGAGACCGAGAAGCCGGAGCCGCGTACCACCACCCTCGGCGACCTCGCCGACAGCGGACTGCTGCCGGCCGCCGCGACCGCCCGCGAGCAGCACGACTCGACGGGTGACCCGGTCACCGTGATCGACGTACCCGCCACGCTCATCACCGACGTGCTGCCCGGGTACGCCGAACTCCACCTGCTGGCACACGTACGCGGCGACACCGGAAGCGGCGCGGACGGCGACGTGGCGGTGGTCGTCGGCAACCGACTGCCGGCGCCCGGCGCGACCAGCACCGTGCACCTGGTGTCGCTCGAACACCGGTTCCGTGCCGACGCGGACGGCAACCTCCGAATCGACTCGCCGCGATTCGGGAAGGACGCGACCGGGGTTCCGATCGTGCCCCTGGTCAGCCTGGCGAGCTGGCGGTTCGCCTGCGTCAGCCGGGAGCACTCGTTCGCCGCCCTGGTCCGGGACCTGGCCTCGGACCGGGGAAGCCTGCGGCTGCCAAACGTCGGCGACCCGACCGCCGACCGCTACCTCGACCGGGGGCTGGTGCCGTTGCGACACCGGCTGCGCCAGGGCGGCCGGAGCATCGGCTGGTATCGCGGGCCACTCACCACCGGCGCCACCGACAACGGCCCGGTGGCTCCGCAACGTACCGCCGACGCCCTGCTGCGCCTGCACCCCGACGTCGGCATGTTCGACGTCAGCCAGGCGGCGGCGTGGCAACTCGGCCGGCTCCTCGCGCTGCGAAGCACCGACATCAGCACGAACCTCTACACCTGGCGGCGGCGTCGCGACCAGGCGATCAAGCAGACCGTGCCGGCCGACTACCCACTCGCCGTGCCGCCGGTCGACACCAGCATGCCGGAGAGCCTGCTCGGCTGGCTGCGCAACCTCGCCCGGCTCGACGGCGTCCCGTTCAGCTACCTGTTGCCGGACGAACGACTGCTGCCGGTGGAGAGCGTCCGTTTCGTCGGCCTGGACCAGGGCTGGGTACGCCACCTCCTGGACGGCGCGACCAGCATCGGCCGCCTCGGCCCGGCCGACACCGACCGGGACGCGAACGACCGGCTGCCGGTGGACTTCCCGACCGTCACCGGAGCACTGATCCGCTCGGCGGTTGTCCCCGGCTACCCCGGCCTGCTGGTCGACGCGTACGCCGACACCGGCGGGACCAAACGACTGGCGCCGTGGCGTACCGCCCGGCTCGCCCCGGACATCCTGCTCTGCCTCTTCGAGGGCGAACTCGCCCGGCTGGACCTGCATCAGCCGCCGGAGGGCCAGCACCTGGCCGTCGAGCAGCCCGACGACGGCACGATCGGCAAGACCCTGCGGACCCCGGGAGGCGCCAAGACGGTCCCCGCGCCGATCGACCCGCTGCCGCTGGGCGACCTCCGGGTCGTACCGGTGGCGAAGCTGGCGTCGGTGATCGCCGCCGCGCTCGGGGTCGAGCCGGCCCGGCTCGGCTCCGACGACCTTGCCCTGCAACTGACCGAGACGGCCGAGCGGGTGACCTTCCTGCGTGCCTGACCGGGGGTCTCGAAATGATGACCGGGGGCCGTTCTCGTGCCAGCCACACCGTCCGGATTCACGTGCCGACACCCGAACCGCGCCGGGTGCGGCTTGCGGCAGATGCCCACGTCGGACTGGGCGGGCACACGGAGAACAGGCTCCTCCGCGGCTACAGATAGGGCGGTGGTGCCGATGTCGGCGACGTCGTGCAGACGATGGAGGGAGACCGCAAACCACTGCCCGGGCTAGCCTGGTCCGACGAATCAATGCCAGCGAGCCTCATCGATACCACGCCTGATTTCACCGGAAAAGTCTTCAACGCGAAGATCTCCTGCGAACTCGCAGCCCAGAAACGACCCGAGGGATCGGCCTATTTCATCCCCGGCGACGTCGATCAGGTCTTCATCTTCGATCGCGCTGATCAATGCCTCTAGCGACCGAGGATCCTTCCAGTTCGCGAGGTCGATAATGGCCTCACATCGGAAATCCAGGTCCTCAGA
Organism: Micromonospora sp. NPDC050397; assembly: GCF_044901685.1. Taxonomy (NCBI): domain Bacteria; kingdom Bacillati; phylum Actinomycetota; class Actinomycetes; order Micromonosporales; family Micromonosporaceae; genus Micromonospora; species Micromonospora sp. NPDC050397. Next base: position 93,815 of record NZ_JBJDPS010000001.1, on the reverse strand, counting down.
TGCATCCAACAGCACCCGACGGAGGCGGGCAGCGCGCCAATCCCACACCAATCCTCCGACATCTTCCAAGCAATCCAAAAATACGTCCGGCGGCCGATATCCATGCTCCTCAACGTAATGCAGGATCATCATCGGCGCAGAGTAGGCATCTCCGTTCGGCATATAGTAACGGTACTCACCATTACCTTCGAACGCAGGTCCATCCGAACAAAATTCGCATTCGTGCGTACCCAGGGTAATGGCACCCAACCGGCGGGACGCAGCTTTGAGGCGCTTCAAATCAGCGCTCTTCACGTGCGGCCCACGAGACCCTTGCAGCCCATACTTGCGTCCCAGCCAACCAACCGAACGCATCGGAATCGGAAAGGCCCTGTACTCATAAGGCGAAAGATCGATGAATTCCACGTCACTTCCCAAAATCATTGTACTTGAGGCAGTTCCCGCGTGGAGCGGACGCGGACGTATGACTCGGACCTGACAGATGCCCAGTGGGAGATCGTCGAGCCGTTGTTGCCGTTGGTCAAGGAGCCCTGATCGGGTGCCGAAGCACCCACGTCGGGACCTAGTCGACGCCATCTTGTACGTGCTGCGGACTGGCTGTTCGTGTCGGCAGTTTGCTGGTGGACTTCCCGCCGTGGCAGACGGTGTACTGGCAGTTCAAGCAGTGGGAGAAACGCCAGGTCACCGAGCGGATCCTTGACCTGTTGCGGGAGGAGGTCCGCCTGGTCGAGGGCCGGGATCCGCTGGCTTCGCCGGACGCCTGGTCGGCTGGTGTCGAGACGTTCTCCGTACTCATCTTGAGATTGTTCGGAAGCCGGCTGACCAGGAAGGCTTCGTGGTCCGTCCAAGGCGGTGGGCGGTTGAGCGGACCCGGCGTGGCTCACCTCGTACCGGCGGCTCGCCCATGACATCCACGAAGCCTTGCGAATGGGGCTGGGGCCATGGAAGGCATTGATCACCCTCGCCGGGCACATCGGCACCGGCCCGGTCGGGGCGGCGGCGAGACAGCCGGCCGTCGCCGCTGCTGCCGGCTCTGCCCGGCACCGCAGTCCGGGCGCGGTTGGCCAGCCGGAAGCAGCCGGTCAGGCGCGAATGTGGCCGGGGCGAAGAAGCCGCACGTCCGAACGCAGGTACTCCCACAGAATCGCGGTGTAGAGCACGAACAGGATCCCGCTCCCGGCCGTCACCGGTCAGCAACGTCCAAGCGATCGTCAGAAAATCCAGCGTGCGCTCGCGGAGTTGGACGGCCACGTCGATGTCGAAGGATCATCCAGAGGCTTGCGTCCGGGATAGCGGAACCGCGACGGGGACGGGGTGGCAGCAGCAGTTGGAACCCGGCCCACAACTCGCCCGAGACGATCCACGGCGGCTGCTCACCCCTCCTCACGTTCCGACAGAACAATCCTCAGGTCCCTGCGGTAACGCCCAACCTCATTGAGTTAGGAGTTGTTAGGAGAAGCGCGCGGTCTCCAAGCCTCCACTGGTGGCAGGTGTACCAGAAGCGCAGTACGCAATCGACTCCGTACGGTCGCCTGCCCACTTCCACGGTCCGTAGCGATCGTAGGACTCGCCGGCGCAGCGGACCCAGCCCCGGTATCGCCAGTTTGGACCATTACCATCGCACCAGCCGCCACCCCAGCCACCACTGTAACCAACGTCGGGGTAACACTCGCCGAGCCAGCTTGCCACGGTTTGGGAAGGCGAGGGGGCGGCATCACCGACGATTCGGTGAATGCCCGGCCGTACTGAATCATCCGCCGAGGCGGCTACCGCCGGTGTGGCTGCCAGCGCGGAAAGTCCCGCAACCAGCGTTGCAATCATCGCGATCGCCTGCTTTGTACGCAACGTACAGACCTCCCCGTCACTTTGGATGAGCGCCACGCCCACCCATTCATGTTCATCACCGTAACCTAGCGCCCAGTACCTCGCAACGGTTGGTAACTATTTACCGGGTGGTCCGCCGACTCGTCCGAGGCGGGCTAGCCCGCCGGAACCAACGACGCACGTTCAACCCACCCGACTGACACCCCACTCGAACACGTACTGCGGGAATGGGAGGAGGCCGGCTCGCCCCCTCGCAGCGAGCCGGCCTCCTCCGACGTCCTCACCTCTGGTTGCGGACCAGCTTGGGGCTCGCCACCAGGCAGACCAGGCAGAGTACGGCCGTAAAGACAACCAGCGCGCCGCGTGGGTCCACGTACTGGCTGGCGATACCCATCCCGAGGACCGGCACGATCAGCCCGCAGTAGGCCGCGAGGAACAGACCGGCGAGCGCCTCGCCCCGCTTCGCCGGCACCGCGATGCTGACCACGGTCGTCACCGCGCCCTTGAACAGCAGACCACCGCCACCACCGGCCGCGAATCCACCGATCAGGAACAGGGTGAGGTTGGGCACCCACACCGCGACGGTCACCAGCACCAGTCCGACGATCAGCAGCGTGAGCCCTGTGATCAGCAGGCGGCGAAGGCTGACCCGCAGCATCACGATCTGCAGCAAGGCAGCCGCGCCGAACACGATGAACGCGACCAGACCGGCGAGCGCCCGCGACGGGTGCCCCATGGTGCCGGCGACAAATCCCGGAGCGACCGAGTTGAACAGCCCGTTGACGGCGAACACCACGAAGGCGGCACCGGCGGCGGCCCAGAACGCCGGCTTGGCGGCGGGCGGCAGCGACACGCGCTGCGGACGGTAGGCGGGCCGCGGACCCTCCCAGCGGACCGTCTCCGGTGACAGCGCGACACCGATCGCGCCGAGGATCATCAGCACCAGGAAGACCACGAACGGCGTACGGAGCGGAGCCGCGACCCACTGCGCCAGCACACCCGACACCATTGCGCCGATGGCGAACCCGCCCATGTTCGCTGCCGCGCCGACGACGTCAGAGCGGGTACGGCCGGCCCCGGGACGGGCCACGCCGTTGAGTTCCGCCACGTACGCGGTCAGCGTCGCGCTGATCATTCCGACGCCCACGCCGGAGACGATCCGCGCCACGAGGATGACCGGCAGGGCCGGCGAGGCGATGAAGATCACGGCGGAGACGATCTCGATCAGCAGGCCGGCCAGGACGACGCGCCGCCTCCCTAGGTAGTCGGAGAGATGGCCGACGAAGAACAGTGCCGCCACCACGCCTACCGCGTAGACGGCGAACACCACGGTGATCATGAACGTGGAGAAGCCGTCCTTTGCCTGGTACAGCTCCCACAACGGTGTTGTTACCGTGCCGAACCCGATCGCCACCAGGAAGGCGAACGCCACGGCCCAGAACCCGCCACCGTGGCTGAGGACGCCCGGCCGCGGCACGTCTCGCCGCACCGCCGCCGATGAGGCAGTCGCGGAACCCGAGATCGAAGACATGATGACAACCCCCGGAGGTGTAACAACGCTACGGTCAACAGAGAACGACGTTACAGCCCCGTGCCGAAGAGCGCCGCACCACTGCCGCCGGTCACGGTGTGTGTTCGCACACAGTTCGTCGACCAGCCCCACGTTCCGCCACCGACTCCTGCACCTGGGGTGCGACGCAACCGCCCTCCGGTCCGCCGCGGCACCACCGACACGCGCCGTCCGTAACATGGGGCGATGGATACGCAAACGCAGATCCTCGAAGCCGCCGAGAAGCTCCTCGATGCGTCGCCGGACCGTGACATCTCGACTCGCGCCGTGTGCGAAGCCGCCGGCGTGGCTGCCCCGGTGCTCTACCGACTCTTCGGCGACAAGAAAGGTCTGCTCAGCGCCCTCGTCGACTACGGCTTCGACCGTTATCTGGCAGGCAAGCGCGCCGTCAGCTATTCCGACGATCCGGTCCGGGACCTTCGCGTCGGGTGGGACAACCACATCGCGTTCGCACTGGCGCACCCGGCGGTGTACCGGCTGATGTACTCCCCCGGCTTCGACACGGTGCCCAGCGCCGCGCAGGAAGCCTTCGATCTGCTCCGCGAGGTTCTCACGCGCTGCGCCACCCAGGGCAAACTGGCGGTGAGCCCGGACGCGGCGGCACAGGCCATCCTGTCGGCCAACATCGGGGTCGCGTTGAGCCTGGTCACCCAGGCGGAGACGTACCACGACCCCGGCTTGTCGACCCGGGTCCGGGACGCGATCCACGCCCGGATCCTGGTCTCTCCCGCCCACCGACCGGCCGAGGTGCCCGACGGCCCGGCCGCCTCGCTGATCGCCCTGCAACTCGCGGCGCTGCTACGCGAGCGTCCCAGCTCCCTGAGCGAACCCGAGCAGGCTCTGCTGGTGCACTGGCTCGACATCATCGGCGCCGAAGGCCAACGCTGAGTACGGCCACCGGAGGCCCACCCGCACGACGCTCGGTCGATCAGCGGATTCGCAGGAGCAACACGTTCCCACCGACGCGCGGGGCCGGCACAGCCAAAGAATGGCCCAATCGTCGGCCCGCGCGTTCGCCTCACCCCCACCGATCCATCCCGGATCTGTCAGTGAAACTGCTCGAACGGCGGCTCGACCAGGGAGTCGGGAAGCCGGAGGGCGCGGCAGCGGGGCACTGTCTCGGCCGTCGGGTCGTCGCCGACGTGCCGCTGGGTTCCGCCAGCGAAGGCGTCGGGAATCGCCTTCCAGCCCAGGTTCTGCTCGTAGTAGCGGACCGCGTTTCGCACCGAGGGTGTCCAGTCGTCATCCATCACGATCAACCCGCCCGGCCGGACGATCTTGCGCAGGAAGTACAGATCCACGAACACCTCGTGGTAGCGGTGACTACCGTCCACGAACGCCGCGTCGGCGACAAGACCTTCGGCGACCAGCTCTGGCAGCGCACTGGAGGACCACGTCCGCAGGAGCCTGGCGTTGGAGCCCAGTCCCGCAGCGCGCAGCAGATCCCAGCCAACGTCGGAGTACGCGTGGTCCTGGAAGGGGTCGATGATGATGTGCCGGGGGTGCGTTCGATCGGCCGTGATCAACGCCTCCCCGACCGCGAGGGCAGAGCTGGCGTACGCAAGCCCGACCTCGACAACCGTCTCGACCCCCTCTGAGATCAACAGATCTCGGAGCAGGTCGCAGTCCCGCTCCGGCAGCGTGACCGTCTCGAAGTCCCGCTCGTGCGGGCGGGTCCACGGCGGACCGTCCTGTGCGAGTCGGCGGCGAACCTCCCGAACCCGCGCTCTGCGTTCATTCATCCGCATCCCGCCAGTCTGGACCAACCTCAACGCCCGGGCTGGCGGCGCAGCGGTGCGTGCGCGTCGGCCCAGGCGGTCAGCTCGGTGAGGAGCTGGCGGAGCAGCACGTTGTGGCGGTCACCGGGGGTGAACGTGGTGAACGCCGCGAAGTCGGTGGCAAGTGACCGGCTGACCTGGGTGCGTACGCCGGGCGGTTGCAGCCCCGCCGTGATGAGGCGGCCGAGGATGATTCCGATGTTCGTCATGCGTGGTCCGTTCTGCCTTTCCGATGATTGCTGATGGTCGGAAACGTGGTGCCGCGCGGGTTGGTACCGGAATCCGATGCGCACTCTCACCGCCGTTGCTGACCCGTACGTCCGGATCGCAGGGCCGCGTCAAGGCCGTTCAGCCGCAGCGCGCTCCCGCCGCGCAGGTGCGCCAGGTCCGCACCGCCGTCGCCCGTGTATCGGACAAAGGTCACCTGCTCGGTCCAGTCCAGGCGGGTACCGTCCGTCTCGGCGTCGAACCGGACGGTGACCAGCGAGGTCCATCGCAGTTCGCCGTCGACGACGGCCTCGTAGCCGTAGACGAGCCGGTGGTCGTGCGCGATGTCGATGTACCTCGACCGGTACTCCAGCCGCTCGGGCGCGGTGTCCGGGCCGGTGAAGGTGCTGTGCGCCGTCTCACCACCGCCCACCCGGAAGTCGTGCTCGTACGAGGCTCCGCTGCCGGGCAGCCGGAACCACCGCCGCCGGATCGCGGAGTCGGCGAACGCGGTGAAAACCTCACCCGGCGGCACGTCGAGGTGCCGCGAGATCGTGAACATGTCGTGCCGGACCATGCTGTTCCTTCCGCTGTCACGGCCACCGAGGGGGTGGCCGCACGCCAGTTACGATCAGTAAGAAACGTGCGTCCACCGGATTTAGTCCGGCTTTCCAATACGCACTTTGAAGTCAGCTACTGACGGATAAGGAACAGACAGCCATGGCGAACTTCCCGGGGGCCGAACTCGCGCAGCGCGGGGTCGCACCGGACTGCGTACGGACGATCGAACTCGTCCGTGACGTACTGGCGCGGGTCGGCGACAAGTGGACGCTGCTGACCATCACGGTCCTGGCGTCCGGCCCGCTGCGCTTCACCGCGCTGCACGAGCAGGTCGCCGGCATCTCCCAGCGGATGCTCAGCCAGACGCTGCGCGCACTCACCCGCGACGGGTTGGTGACCAGGTCCGCATATCCGGAAGTACCCCCGCGGGTGGAGTATGCCCTGACGCCACTCGGCCGCTCGCTGAGCGAGGCCGTGGACGGACTCGTGCGCTGGATCCGCGACCATCAGGGCGACATCGCCGGAAACCGCGACGAGTTCGACCGGGCGCCGTCTGCCGCAGGACAGCCCGTCGGCGGAGGCGTTCGCCGCCGGTGATGGCAAGCCGGCCGGTGACGACGCGCATCGAGAATCCGCCCTTGACTATGATCAACTGCTTGAGCGTCGCCGACCTGATCTGGACGGGGTGAAAGTGGACTCTCAGCCGAGGGGGCCGATGCCGGCGTGGTGGCTGGGACCGTTCAACAGCCTCCTCCGACCGGTGTATCGCAGGCTGGTCTCGGGAGATCCGTTCGCCGCCGCGGAGCGGGCCGCCGGTCGTCGGACGGGGTTGGCTCCGGCTGGCGACGAGGCGTACCGGGCCGACCTGCGGGTCTTGCACCGACAATTGCTGGCCAAGCCGGCGCTCTCACCGCTGGGCGGTCTCGCGGCGCAGTCGGAGATCACTCGTCGGATGCAGACCCGGCTGAGCGTGCTGCACCTGCTCGACGGGGACCCGAGTATCGAGGCCGCGCCGGTGCGGGCGCCGGTCTTCGTCACGGGTCTGCCCCGTACCGCGACGACGCTCACGCACCGGCTGCTCGCACAGGCGACGGCGGTGCGCGCGCCGATGCTCTGGGAACTGCTTCGTCCGGAGGCGGGCGCGCGGGGGAAGCGCCAGAGTCTACGAGCCGCGCGGTGGATGAGCCGGATGTATCACGCCAGCGTGCCCGCCACCCGGGACATCCACCCGTCGTCGGCGACGTCGGTCGAGGAGTGCACGTTCCTGCTGCCGCAGACCCTGATGTACGAGATGATGGGACCGATACCGGCCTATCGTCAGTGGTACACCGAACGCGACCCGAGCCCGGACTATCGATACCTCAAGCAGCAGCTCCAGGTCCTGCAACACGGGCGTCCGGATCGGCGGTGGGTCCTCAAGTCACCGTTTCACCTGGCGAATCTCGACCCGGTGTTCGACACGTTCCCGGACGCCACCGTCGTGTGGACCCATCGCGATCCGGCGGTGGCGCTGGCGTCGTGGTGCAGCCTGATCGAGGCGAACATGCTGATGTACAACGAGCGGGTGGACCGCGCGGAGATCGGTGCCACCTGGTTGCCGATCTGGGCGGACGCGACCGCACGAGCGACCCGGGTACGGCAGCGGTTTCCGGACCGCTTCCATGATGTGGCCCATGCGTCCCTGAGCGCCGACCCGGTGGGCGTCACGAGGGAGTTGTGGCGTCGTCTCGGGATCGACGCGGACGCGGCCTCGGTCGACCGGCTGATCACCGAGGCGGGCGTGGACGGCCGCCGCGTACCGGGCCGGCACCGTTATCCACTCGAACGTTACGGTCTGAGCCGGGCCGAGGTGGAGGCCGCCTTCCGGACCTCGGACAGCCGCCGGGGCTGAGCAGCGGGCTGTCTGCCGGTCCTCAGGGCGTCGGGGTCGATCGCGCGGGTAGTGGCGCCGGGTCATGGGCGTGGCGTGCCTCGCGCAGCAACCGGCTCACCGTGCCGAGTGTGGGGGCGGCGATCACGGCTCGCATGGCCGAGACGAACTCCTCGTCGGAGACGTTACCGACGCTCCGGAAGATCTGGTCCAGCATGTTCAGCAGCGTCAACGAGTCGCCGCCCAGGTGATGGAAGTCGGCGTCCGGGCTGTCCGGGTGGACGGTTGTGCGCAGCACCCGGGACCAGACTTCCGCGACGGCGGCGAGGGTCGGATCCGGAGCCTCCGACGACAGCTCGACCGGAACGCCGTACGCCTCGCCGGGAACGCCGTACGCCTCGCCGGTCGAACCGGGCCCGGCCGCCTGGGCGAGCCGAACGGTGTCGATCTTGCCGTTGGGAGTCAGTGGGAAGCCGTCAACAACCAGGATCGTTGCCGGCACGAGGTAGGGCGGAAGCAGGTCGACCAGGTGCGTACGCAGCTCGGCCTCGGTGACCGGCGCCCGGGACGTCAGATAGGCGTGCAGTTGGTTCGCGTCGGCGAGCACCACCGCACGCGTCACCGCCGGGTGTTCCTCCAGTCCGGACGCGATCTCCCCGGGCTCGATCCGGTAGCCGCGAACCTTCACCTGGTCGTCGACGCGACCCACGTACTCCAGTAGCGCGTCGGTGCGCAGCCGGGCGAGGTCGCCGGTCCGGTACGCCCGCTCGCCGTCGGGCAACCGGACGAAGCGGTCCCGGTCCAACTCCGGCCGGTTGAGGTAGCCACGGGCGAGCTGCTCCCCGGTCAGGTGAATCTCGCCGACCGCTCCCGGCGCCACCGGCGTCCCGTCCGCGTCGAGCAGCAGTACGCCGGTGCCGGGGACCGGCTCACCGATCGGCACCGCCCCGGTCGGGTCGTCCCGACCGGCTTCGAAGGTGCCGGTGACGCACCCGATCGTCGCCTCGGTGGGGCCGTACTCGTTGACGATGACACACTCCGGACCGAAGATCCGCTGAGCCTGGGCCGCCACGGTGGTCCTGAGCTGTTCGCCGCCGACCACCACGGTCCGTACGCCGGTCGCCCGCACGCCGAGACGGTCGATCAGGTCCAGGTGGGTCGGCGTGAGCTTGAGCGCGTTCACGTCGCCGCGAGTGAGCATCCGACGCAGGGCCGGCGGGGTCGGCGTCCCGGGCACCAGTTCCACGCTGCCACCGGCGAGCAGGGGCAGGAAGAGTGCCGTGCCGGCGAGGTCGAAGGCGAGCGAGGTGAACAGGGCGAAGCGGGTGCGGGAGTTCACCCGGTAACGAGGTGTCGCCCAGGCCGCGTACGCGGTCAGGTTCCGGTGTTCGACCTGGACACCCTTCGGCTGTCCGGTCGACCCCGACGTGTAGATCACGTAGGCCAGATCCGTCGGTCCGGGCAGGGTCGGCGGCACGGCGGCACCGGCCGGTGGCAGATCCTCCAGCGCCAGGACGGAGCCCCCACCCGGGCTGCCGGACCAACCGTCGAGCCGGTCGGCGTACGGAAGCTGGGTCAGACAGAGCGCGGCGTTGGCGTCCTCGAGCATGAACGCGAGCCGCTTCGGTGGGTACGACGGGTCGAGCGGCAGGTAGGCGGCTCCCGCCTTGAGGATGCCCCAGAGTCCGGCGATCCCCTCCGGGGTGCGGTCCGTCAACAGGCCCACCACCGTTTCCGGGCCCACCCCGAGCAGGTGCAGCCGTTGCGCCACCACGTCGGCGCGCTGGTTCAGCTCGGCGTAGCTGACCGCCCCCGCCGGACCGGTCAACGCGACCGCGTCCGGGCTGTGCCGGACACGGCGTAGGAAGAGTTCGACCACCGTCGGTGCAGGACGCCCCACGGTTGGTGGCGGCGTACGGGTGGGGCCGTCCGGTATCCGGCCACGGTCGACGGGTGCGGTACGGGCAACGGCCGACGGCCGCGGCGGCCGCGTGGTCAACCCGACGGCTACCGCTTCCAGCAGCGCCCCGGCGGCACGATCGGCACCGGCACCGGCACCGGCACCGACACCGACACCGGCCGGATACGACATGGTCAACTCGATCCGGCCGGGCAACCGGGTGGTGCTGAACGAGACGGGGACGAAGGGTCCGTACGCCGGGAGGCTGTAGACCGTGCCAGCGGTGAACGTGTCGGCGCTGAACTCGGTCGGGTCGACCCGGCCGAGGTCCGACACGGCAACCGAGCAGAGCGCGCGGTTCCAGCGCCGGCTGACCCGTTCGGCGGCGGAGAGGCCGGCGCGCAGGAGCGGCCGGGGCAACCACGTGGCCCACGCCTCGGCGGCGGAGACCGCAAGCTCCCGACGTTGCGCGAGCGCGTACAGGAGCAGTTCGTGAACTTCCTCCCAGGGCTGCCCCGGAGCCACGTCGAGGAAGACGGGCAGGCTCAGGTTGCCGGTCGAGCGCGGTTCGGTGCTGAGGGCTGGTCCGTTCTCCGAGGTCGGCCCGGTGGGCGCGGCCGGGCCGGAGAGGTGCCGGCGGAGGTCCACCGGCACCATGACCCGGGACGGTTCGCCGATCGCCGTGACGGTCGCGGTGGCCATCCGGGCGACCAGCGCGTGCCGGTCACCCTCGACCGTGGTACGCCGCCAGCGGTGACGGCGTCGCGCGGTGACCCCGACGAGGGGGCTGCGCGAACGCAGTGGAGTGGACAGCCGGGCGGGCGACGGGGTGAGCCGGTGCCGCAACCCGTTGTCGGTCAACGTCGACCGGGCGCCGACCGGCGGCTCGCCCCGCAGGGCCCGGAAGATGTCGGCGGCCCAGCCGAGCGTGCCCGAGGCGTCCATGGCCACGTGCGCCGCTCGCAACAGCACCGTCGTCGTCCCCGTACCGCCGGCCGATCCGCCGGCCGGCGGCACGCCGTCGACCAGCAGCACCTCGCTCAGCGGACCAACGCTCGGGTCGAACGGACGGCGCAGGGCGTCGCTGTCGAGATCGAGCGAGGGCAGGACGGTGACCGGTGGCGTACGGCCGCTGTCGACCCAGAGCCCCGCGCGCTTCACGAGCCGCGCACCGGGGCAGGCTTCCGACGCGACCGCCACCGCCTGACGTAGCCGGGCCGGGTCGATCCGGCCCTCCCCCTCGACCACGAGTTGAATCGCGAACGGCGACACCAGCGGCGCGGTGGCCAGGTAGCCCCGCTCGATCGGGGAGACGGAGCGGGTGAACCTCATCGCCGTACGCCCCGGACCAGTTCCCCGACCCCGCCGATCTCGTGAACCCAGGCCACGAGTTGCGCCAACCCGCTCTCGAAGTCGACCACGGGTCGGTAACCGAAGTCCCGGCTCGCCGCGCTGGTGTCGTACGTCGACGTCCGGGTCAGCAGGGTCAGGCCGTAGCGGGATATCGGTGGCGGCCGACGGGCCGCCAGCAGCGGCACCCGCCAGAGCAGCTCGGCCAGGCCGACCATGCCGGCGAGCAGTACCGGAGAAACCCGGCGCGACGGCGGAGCCAGTGCGAACAGTTCGGCGATCCGGTCGATCAGGGCCCAGACGTCGACGCCCGTGGCGTCGGCGACGAAGTACGCCCGACCACCGACCCGGTCGGACTCGGCCGCCAGCCGACAGGCCAGCGCGGCGTTGCGGCAGTAGCAGAGGGAGGCGTACACGGGTTCCGGGCCGGAGAGGTCGGGCAGGCTGCCCTGCGCCAACCTGGCGACCAGCCGGGGTAGGAAGCCGGTCCGGTCCCGGGGACCCCAGACGCCGCGCGGCCGGATCGCGCAGGTGGTGAGCTGGGAGCTGTTCGCGCCGAGCACGATCTGCTCCGCCGCCGCCTTGGTCTCGGAGTACAGGTTGAGGAACGTTTCCGGATAGCCGACGCGCTCGTCGGTGTCGAACTGGTGCTCGCCGTTCATGACCGCGCTGGGGCTGCTCACGTAGACAAAACGCGGGACGGCGCGACCTTGCGCGGCGGCCAGCAGGTTCTCCGTGCCGGTGACGTTGGTGGTCCAGAACTGGCGCCGGGTGCCGAAGTCCTGCACCCGGGCGGCGAGATGGTAGACCACGTCCACCCCCTGACAGGCCGCCCTCAGCGCGGCGGAGTCGCCCAGGTCACCGAGCGCGAACTCCACCCCGGGTACGTCGCGCAGGTGACCGAGGTCGCTGTTCGGCCGGACCAGTACGCGTACCCGGTCGCCTCGCCGGACGCATTCGTCGACCAGGTGCCCGCCGAGGAAGCCCGAACCTCCGGTGAGCAGGGCTCTCATCGGGTCCTCCCCCGCGTCCAGCCCTCGGCACCGTCGCTCACCGCGCGACCGCCCGTACCCGCAACGTCGCCCAGGCCGGTAGGGCGGCCCGCCGGTCCGCCCGGGCCCGCACCACCGTCGGCCGGTATGGCGCCAGGGCGGCGAGGGTGTCGGCGAGCTGGGCGCGGGCGAGTCCGGCCCCGGGGCAACTGTGGGTGCCGGCCCCGAACACCAGTTGGGCGATCCTCGGCGCGGTCGGGTTCACCGGGTCCGGCCCCGACAGGTGTGCGCGGGCCGCGTGCCGAGCGACCAGGATCAACCGGTCCCCGGCGTGTACCGGACAGCCGCCGATCTCTCCGGGTGCCGCCACCGCACGCGGCAGTACCGGGCTGGCGACGGTGACCCGCAGCAGTTCGGTGACCAGCTTCGGCAGCAGCTCCGGGTCGGCCGCGTGGGACCACAGCCGGTCGTCCGCGCACCAGGCGACGGCCCGGGGAATCGTGGCGACGGTGGTGTTGACCGCCGCTACCGCGATCATGCTGGCCAGGCCGTCGCCGGTGTTGGCGCCGCGCAGCAGGTCGGCGAGCCGGTCGACCGCGACCTGGGTGTTCCGGTCCTGCCCCGCCCTGCGCCAGCCCGGTAGCTGCTCCCGGGCCGCCTCGGCGGCGGCGGCCCGAGCCGCGCTCGCCACCAGGAGTGGATCGACGTCCAGGTCCAGCAGCGACACCGTTGTCGTGCCGGCCATCTCGGCCACGATCTGGACCAGGTCGACGGTCCCACCGGCCGCCAGTGGCGCCAACCGCTGCCGCAGGAGTTCCTGCCACACCGGACGTATCCGGGCGACCCCGGCGGAGTTGAGCATCGAGGAGGCATCGCGCCGGGCCTGGCGGTGTGCCGCGCCCTCCTGGTCGAACAGAAGCTCACCGCCGGTGAGGCGGCGGGCGCTGCCGCCGGTCGTGCCGGCCGCTGTGCGGTCCAGCACCAGGCCGGTCATCGCCTGGACATAGGCGTCGGTCTCGTTGACCAGCACGGTACGGCCCAGCCGCAGCACCGGCCAGCGCCGGACGGCGGCCATGATCGCGAAGAGCAGTGGGTGGCTGCGCAGGTAGACCTGCCGGTCCCGGCGCCGCCCCGGTGACGTGGTTGCCATGACCTCAGGACTTCTCCCACACCATCGTCATCATGCTGACGCCACCACCGAGCCCGACGAAGAGAACTCGGGAGCCTCGGGTGAGCTCCTGGTCGATCTGGGCGAGCTGCACTCCCATCGTGGCGCTGGCGATGTTCCCGAGCCGGGGCACGGTCACCACCAGCTTCTCCTTCGGCACGCCGGTCAGCTCGACGAAGCGGGTCAGATAGGGGAGCGTGACCTGGTGTACGAGCACTCTCTCGTAGTCCGCCCAGGAAAAGCCGGTACGGTCGCGCACCTCGCGGAGCACGTCCAGACCGATCCGCTCGAAGACCGCCCGCAACTCCCGACCGTCGCCGTGGAAGTAGGTGTGTTCCTCGTCCCGTGGATGGCGGGCACCGCCACCGGCGATTCCGCCCGCCGTCCAGTGCTCCGAGAAGGTGGCCGTGTGGACATCGAGGATGCCGCCGGCCGGCACCTCCTCGACGAGCACCGCCGCCCCGGCGTCGCCGAAGGTGTAGCCGGCGAACGAGGACCGGATCTGCTCCACACCGGACACCCGCATCCGCATTGCCCGGGTTGGTGTCTCGCCGGTTACCACCAGGGCCCGCCGGGCCCGTCCGGCCAGGATGAACGCGCGCGCCGTGTCGATGCCGTTGAGGAAACTGTTGCACGCGTTGGCCAGGTCGAAGGTGTGGGCCCGGGTGCCCAAATCGGCTTGGACCAGGTGTGCGGTCGCGGGCTCGGCCACGTCCCGCGAGGCGGAGGCAAAAATCAGCAGGTCTATGTCCGACGGTGCGATCCCGGCTTTGTCGAGCACCGCACGCCCGGCGCGTACGGCCAGAGTGGAGGGGTGTTCGTCTGGGCCGGCGACGTGGCGGGTGTCGATTCCGGTCAAGCGGTTGAACGTTCTCGGCGGGAGCGTCAGGTTACTTGTCAGTTGGATATGTTCCTGTAGCTCTGCGCTTGTCATCACCTGTTGCGGCAGGACTGCGGCGGAAGCGGTGATGCCAACCCGCGTCGTCTTCCTCATGGAGAGGTCAGTCCCAGGGTCGATCATGTGAGCGATCTTCGCGCATTCACCAGGCGAGGTACAGCGACCGGAACCCAACGGGTACGTGACGGACAACACCTGAATTTCGGGCGGATCGAAACGTGTCAAGGATCAGCGGCGAGCGGGAGTCGATCTCTCTTTTGTGCACTGAATAGATAACCGTTGGCGAGATCGGCGGCGACTGCGCACTCGCCATCAAGCGACAGGACCGGGCCGGATACATCGCCACAATGGAGCTGCCGATAGACGTGCATCGGTCTCACCGTGGCTCACCCAGCATGGGTCGGGGCTCGCCCGTCACGGAGCCCGACGCACCGTCACCCGGCCAGATCATCGCCCGCTGTGCGCCTGCGGCGATCACCCGCCGCCTGCAACCGGGCTGCGACGGCGGCGGCCACCACCGAAAGAAGTGTGAGCAGCAGGGCCGGCGCCACGACACCGGTGATGTCCTCCCCGGTTCCGTGGGCCAGCACCATGACCGTCGCGATTCCTGCCACCGTCAGGCCGCCGATGGCCAGCGCGGCGTACTTGACGATCCTGAAGACGTTGGTTGCGTTCCCGTCCATCGTTGACCTCACCATGTCCGTTGCACGCTCCCGGACGACACCCGCGAACGTGTCGATGAAGATCCAGAGAATGAAGGCGGCGGATCCACGGCCCTCGGTTCGGGTCCGTTCACCGCACAGGTCGGTGAAGGTCTGCTCCATGCTTTCGGAGAAGCGTTCGCGGTACGGGCGCGGATAGAGGCCGAGCAACCTCCGGTACCAACGCCGGTACCGTGCCTGTCCAGTCATGGCTAGATTCCCGTCGGGTCGGGCAGCAGAAACCGCTCATGGGCGACCGCGACGACCTGGCGGTACCGCTGAAGTTCCGCCGCGAGGGTCTGCTGACCGAGCGCGGTGATGCCGTAGTAGACGCGACGTTCGTCGTCCAGGTTCGGGTCGACCTTCTTGTCACTCTCGCGGATCAGGCCCGCCTCACTCATCCGGCGGATCGAGCCGTACAGCGTTCCTGGGCCCATCCTGACCTTTCCCCGGGAGTCGGACTCCACCTGTTTCATGATCCCGTAGCCGTGACGCTCCTGGGTCGAGAGCGCAAGCAGGATGTGGAGCACCGCCGGGGTGAGGGGTCCGCCGGTTCTGCTACTCGCCATGAATCCACACTATATCCGTGACGGACATAGTTCAAGCCAAACCTCCGGTCTTCGCGAGTACGGACACGTGAGGGTTCCAGCCACCCACTCGGATCAGCCGGCAGGCGACTGATGTCGCCTGCCGGCTGTCCGACGCGCGTCAAAGCGCGGCTGGCGGTTCCGGCTCGTTCAGGGGCGAGCCGCGCTACGGCCCTTCGAAGGTCAGATACGGCAGCGTCATGGTGTTGATCACCACCGGGGTCGCACTGGCGAAGTCGGTGCCGCCGTGCCACCGGACGCCACTCGGGCAGAGACACTCCCACTTGACCTGTTGACCGCCGAGGATCATGGGCCGAACGTGGTGGTTGGCGTCATCGTCCTCACCGAAGGCCACCACCTCCCCGGTCGCCACGTTGCGCATCACCAGCCGGAGCGGCCCCGGTGGCTCGTCCGGGACGTGTACGCCGACGTACGTACCGTTGGAGAGGCCGAAGAGGTAGGGCTCGGCAGCGTCGATCGTCGCCGGCACCAGGTCGGCCAACAGCCGGTTGCCCACCTGCCCGCTCCACTGGTAGGGATGCTGGTCGGACTTGAACAGCAACGGCCACTCGTACGGGCCCAGCCAGTCGATGCGGAACGAGCCGTCGTCGGCGATCGGCGAGTAACGCAGGTCGCGGTTGTTGTCCGGGGTCGGGCTGACGATGCCGACGGTGCCGTTCACGATCTGCCGCCCCGGACCAGGGCGCCGTTGTCCGACAACGGTGGCTCGGTCATCCAACTTGATCTTCGGCACCGGCTTCGTCTCGGCGAGGTCCAGCGTGACTCGCCGGGCGGTCTTCTGCGACCCGGTGCCACCGTCCGGGCCGACCCACTGGGCGCCGTAGCGGCTGCCGGAATCCGGCAACACAAACAGGTTGTACGTCCCGGCGGCCGGCACCTCCAGCCGAACACGGCCGTCAGCGTCACTGCGGGCCGGACAGAGGTCCGGCCAACCGAAGGTCAGCACCGGGGTGGCGAAGACACAGACGCCCGCCACCGGAAGATCGGTGGCGCGTGCGACAAGCCTGGTGGTGATGGTCGCACCGGTGGCCTCCACCGCCTGTGCCGGGATGCCGGCGGCCAACACGCCGACGAGCACCGGAGCGAGCACCAGCCCGAGCCGGTGCGGCAGGGATCGCTTCATGCTTGCTCCCGACGGTCGTTGGAAAGGGGTCCGGGAACCGCTCGACCTCCGGGTCCCGTGCAAGCAAGCTAGCCGTTCGGTTGGACGGAGCACAGTGGACAACCGGCCAGACGATCACCGGCCGGTCCGGGTCGTCCACGCGAATCGCCCCGGCGACGGATGGGCTGGACCCGAGGGGAGATCGATACCGTAACCCCACGCGGGACAGCACCGGGCGGTAAACGGGGCGAGGCGCTCGACATGGATTCCGCGCTGCCCGAGGAGTCGGTGAGGTGGCTCGGCTTCGTCCGGCGGTACATCGACATGGAGTGGCCGGGCGCCGCCGAAGTCGCGGGAGAGCACAACCGGTGCACTGGCAACCGTGACCGCCGCGCTCGCACGGGACGCATGCGGCCAGCCGGATCCTCCGCCGGCCGCTCGGGGACTCGACCGGCCAGCGGACATCGCCACTGCCCTGCGTTGGCTCGGCAGGCGTCTCATCCGCTGACCGCGCGCGGTGGTCCGTCCGGCGTACGCCTGGGACCACGTTCTCGGGTCGCTCGAAGAGTGCGACTTCGTCCGGTTGACTCGTAACTCAGCAGGCGAGGTCACCGGGCCGACCGAGAGCATGCTGTATGACACGGCACACCGCGGCGATCGACACCGCCGGCACCCGAAGCACTCCCACTCCCACTCCCACTCGCGCTCGTCGCCCGGTTTCAGGCGCGGTCACGATCGAGGTTGGGACCAGACTGGCTAAAATGAATACTATGTACGTTCGTAACTTTTCGGGCGAGGAGCTGGAGCAGGTCGCCAGCGACAGTTTCATGCCGGTGATCGCCCGAACGGGTGCAGGCTTTCGGGGACGCATGACCCAACAGAGGCTCGGAGCAGCGGTAACGCTCACCCGCGCACGCTCGGGGCCGATGCGGACCATCAGGACAGATCGGATGGCCGCCAGGGCATCAGGGAGCGACCTGATGACCTTTTGCGTACACGTGAGCGGTCGAGGTTACGTCCACCAGCACGGGCGGTTCGCCGAGCTGACCCACGGCTCAGCAGTGTTGTACGAGGCGCGCAGCCCTTGGGAACTGGCGTCTCCGGCCGACAGCCAGAGCCTGGCTCTGCAATTCTCCCGCGACCTGCTCCCGCTTCGCAGCAGCAAGATCACCGAAAGCTGTGCGCGTGAATTGAGTCCGGCGTCGCCCGCCGTGGGGATACTCGCGGAGTACCTGGACCGGTTGGACGGTCTTGCCGATGATCTCAGTGGCGACCAGCGGATCGATGCTGGCCAAGCCGCGATCGATCTGCTCGTCATGGCCCTGCGTGACGTGGCTCCCACCGTATCCATCGGTGATGGCTCGACGAAGGTGCTGCTGGAGATGCTGCAGGCGCACGTACGAGACCATTTCGCCGACGCACTGCTCACCGTCGAGGAACTGGCGCGACGGCACCACATGTCGGTGCGGCATGTCTACACCCTGTTCGAATTGGCCGAGACGACGCCGGGTGCGTTCATCCGAGAGCAACGACTGCGGGTAGGGGCGAGCATGTTGACCGACCCGAGATACGACAGGCTCACCGTGCCCAAGATTGCCCAAGCGGCCGGGTTCCTCGATCCGCGAACGTTCGAGCGAGCGTTCCGACGTCAGTACGGGATGGCCCCGGGTGGCTGGCGCCGGCAACACCGTGCCACCGAATCTGGACCCGGACTGACCTGACCTGTCACGGCACTGCCGGGCCCTGACGGCCGTAACGGCCGTAACGGCCCGGAGCCGTAGCGGCAGCGGACGGAAATGGCCGCACGACGAGCAGGAAACGCCGTACCTCCCGAAGCACCGGTGTGGTCAGATCGATCAACAGCAGTTGCAAGGCGCCTGCCAGGGGGTGATCACCTCACCCTTTGGCTGCCGTGCCGCGCACATGAGGAGGTAACCGTGGCGTACACCGTCGACCCCGAACTGGCCGCCATCCAGCACATGCTCCCCAAGGCGGATCTGTCCGACCTGCCCGGCGCACGTGCGCTGTCCCGACAGTTTCTGGAACAACGTCCGCCCTACGAGCCCAACCGTGAGCTGAGCATCAGCGATAGGTTGGTTCCTGGCAGCAATGGCGGACCCGACGTCCCCATCCGGATCTTCGCCCCCGCGAAGCGAAGTGGGCTGCTCCCCGGTCTGATTTATTTGCGGTCCAGCGGATTCTCGCTGGGAAGCCTTGGTAGCGCGGATACCCCGGCGAGCCGGATCGCCGACCACTTGGACGTCGCGGTGATCGCCGTCGACTACCGCTTGGCACCGGAGCACCCCTACCCTGCGGCACTCGACGACAGCTACGCCGTACTTGAGTGGGCCACGAGTTCACCGGCTGCTGACCTCGCGATCGACCCAAGCCGGGTCGCCGTTCTCGGCGACAGCGCCGGAGGCGGTCTTGCAACTGCCCTGTCTATGCTCACCCGCGACCGGCAGGGTCCCACCCTTATCGCCCAATTCCTCGACGCGCCGACCATTGACGACCGCTGCAACACCCCTTCGATGAAGCAGTTCACGGACACACCCATGTGGCGCGCCCCGGATACTCCGATCATCTGGCAGTACTACCTCGGCCGGATCGAGCGCGGCGCCGACCAGACGCCAGTCTACGCAGCCCCGGCCCGGGCCACCGTCAAAGACCTGGTCGGACTCCCTCCGGCGTGGGTCGCCACCTACCAGCTTGACCCGACCCGCGACGAGGTCTTGGCGTTCGCGAACCGGCTCATCCAGGCCGACGTACCAACGGAAATGCATCACTACGCCGGGGCCTTTCACTTGGCACATACGATCCCCGGAACGTCGATTGGGGAACGCATCCACGCCGACAAGCTGTCGGCGATCGGCCGGATATTGGGTCGGTAGCGTTACCGGCGCAAGAACGGCGACGACTATGCGAACAGCGGATACGGTGTGATGCCAAGGCGGTCGGCGAAGGAAGCGCGCTGGCCACCGGCGGCGCCCGTGGCGCGGGCGCGGCCATCGCCCAACGGTTACCGGAGGCTGGCGTGCTCGGCACCTGGCGGCGGACACCGAGCCGCTGCCGCTTTGGTTCGTCGTCACGCGTGGCGTCACGTGTGGCGTCGCGTGTGGCGTCGCCACCACCCGACCACGTGCCGAACTGGATGCCCTCTCACGCGACGAGTTCGTAGAACCGCCAGTACGGGGTGTCGATCGGCAGCACCCGTACCTCGGTGAAGCCCGCCTCGGCGGCGTACCGACGCAGCGTCGACGGACGCATGACCATGCCGGTGGCGGCGGACCCCGGCTCCATCGCGTCGGGCAGACACGCGAGGAGGCTCCAGCCGAACTCCAGTTGCTCGTACGCCGTCCCCGGAACCGTGAACTCGTCCTCGGTCCGGGTGTCGATGACCAGTACGGAGCCACTGTCGGCCAACGCCTCGCGGACCGCCCGCAGTGCCGCCACCGGCTGCGCCATGTCGTGCAACGCCTCGATGATCGTCACCAGGTCGTAGCGCTGCCCGGCGCCGAAACCGGCCGCGTCGCCCGCCACGAAACGCACCCGGTCCGCGACGCCGCTGTCGCGCGCGTGCCGCTTCGCCTCCTCGATCGCATCGCCGTCCAGGTCGATGCCGTCCACCGACGCCTCCCGGTACGCCTGCGCCATGGCGACGCTGGACCAGCCGGTGCCGCAGGCGATGTCCGCGATCCGCGCTCCCGGCACCCGTAACCGCTGGTCGAGTTCCGGGATCGAGGGCAGCCACTGCTTACCGAGCAGGTTCAGAAAGACTGCCCGGTTCGCCTCGGCCCGGCCTTCGGGTCCCCAGGGCATCGCCGGGGGCGCGTTCCCGGCACGGTACGCCTCCACCAGTTCCGGCAGCCGCCGTCCGAACCGCGCCAGGTTCAGGGCATTTCCGGTGCTGTTGAGAAGCGAGTCGGGATCCGCCAGGACGGGCACGTGCTCGGCCGGTAGCCGGTACCGGCGCGGCTGCGCCCGTACGTCCTGGACCTCGACGATCTCCCGGACCGCTTGATGACTCAGCCATTCTTCGCAGTATCGGGACGCGGTGCCGCTCCGTTCGGCGAGATCGTCCGCGGTGAACCAGTCACTACTGGCCATCACCCGGTAATAGCCGAGCTGGTCGCCCAGATAGACGGCGTACATTTCCAGCGCGCCGATGGTATCTTGAAAGAGTCGTTCGGCGAGAGCGTCAGAATTCATCTCCTGATTAACGCATGCCGCGTCCACCAGGATCCATTGCCTCGCTATCGCTGTGCCCAGGAACACAACTCCCGGTAATAACTGTCATCCGGATCGACAGAACTGCGGGACCATGGTTGTCGATCGGACGCGCCAACTCCCACTCCACCCGTGGCCCGAGGCGCCCGCTCCGATGGAACACGGCGAGCAAGGGGCCGATGAACTATCGAATAATTCCTCGGCCACCCCGCCGTTTTCGGAGGGTTTGGGAATAAACGTACCAGCGCCGGTTAGGGTGGTCCAGCCGACCCATCTCCCCGAGGAATCGGCGCGCATAAGTTTCACGTCCCATTGGCGGCCCCCCACACCACGGTGGTGAGGGATGTCCACCCATCCAGCCCAGGTGCACCAGCCTCGCCAGCAGCCGGTCGGCGAACCCGGAACGGTGTTTCGCACCGCCACCGGTAGCACGACGACGGCCCGCGCGGCGAGGCGGTCGTGGTGACGGGCCTGCCGGCGGGCGCCAGCTCAGCGACCAGGACCTCGATCACCTGCCGACACAGACCCGCTTCCTTGGGGCTGCCGTGCCACGGGTCCGTCTCTAGGAGAGCAGATCGCGGCGGCGGTAAGCGGCGACGCCTAACACGGTCAGGAGGGTGGCTATGGCGAGCATGACGGTTGAGGACGACATGCTGATCTCAGCAAGTGGTACCGGCGCGAGGTGAGCGAATGGTGAGATGTCGCCTACCCATTCCGGTGCTGCGACGCTCTCGGCTACGACCAGCAGCAGGAATCCACCGACGGCGGGAACTCCGCCGAGGGCCCCGGTCCAGCGGGGAGCCCAACCGACCGCGAACACCGCCGCGCCAAGGCTGAGCAGCACGATCGGCAGCACGTTCCAGGTGCCGCGCAGAGCGTCGTCCACGGCCAGCTCACCACCGATGGCGGTGACACCCAGCCATGTCGACAGGCCGGCACCGGTAACCAGGACCGCCGCGGCCGCGGCGGTGACCGCGATCTCGGCACCGATCAGCCCGATCCGGGTGGTCGGCTGACTCGCGAGCAAGGTCAGCCGCCGGTCGGACTCTGCCGCCACGAATGCGGTCATCCGAGCGGTGACGAAGCCACCGACTGGCATGGCGAGGATCGCGAACAGCGTCGCGGCGAAGCCGGCGATGCTGCCCAGTCCTTCGAAGCCAGCCTGGGATGCCTCGCCGGCCAGGGCCGGGTTGTCGCGCAGGAAGTCGGTGACCGACACCGCGGTCAGCCCGATCAGCAGGTAGTAGGCGCCGATGCCGATCGTCCAACCGGTCAGTGGCCGCAGTACCCGGCGTATCGCGAACGTTGCGACGCTCGCCAGCAGCAGGGTCCGGGGGCGCCGTCCCGCCGCTGCGGGGATCAGACCGTCGCGAACGTCGCGACGGCAAGCTGCCGTCAGGGTCAGCACCGTGATGAGTGCGGTGGCAGCGGCCAGCAAGAGTAGCGGTAGGACACGGTTGTGGACGTAGGGTCCGCTGAGGGACAGCAGCCCGAACGGCGACAGCCAGTGCAGCCAGTCGAGTGCGGTGACCCCGTCACCGATCATGCGGCCTAGCAGGCCGACGCCCAGCACCGCCACGGCTGCGCCGGTCGCGGGCGGGCGGGTGGGAAAGACTTGGGCGGCCAGCGCGGCCACCGCGACGAAGAACGCCCCGAGCAGGCCGGTGCCGGCGCCGTGCAGCACCGCGCCTGCCGGTTCGGTGCCGGACAGCAGCAGAACGGCCGTGATGGCGGCTGCGGTGAGGGCCGCGACCGCCATCACGGGGGCGAGGTGGCGCAGCAGGACGGCCGGGGCGGGTAGGCGGCTGGACAGCAGCAGGTCCCATCGGCCGGCGTCCTCCTCGCCGCGAGTGATCCGGGTGGTCGCCAGGATCGCCCAGGTAGCGAGCAGGACCGTGAGGACGGTGCCGACCCGCCACACGGTGAACCCACCGGCGGTCTCGAGGCCGATCGGTGCGCCGAACAGCGTCCGGATCGCCGGGTTGCCGGCCAGAGCCTGCAGACTGCCGGCCGCAGCCGGGTCGGCCATCACCTGCGCGTAGGTGGCGGCGACCAGCGCGGTTATCCCGGCGGCCAGCCCGACGACGATGAGTGCACCGCGCCGGATCTGGCGGACGGCTAGCCACGTGACAGCCCGGCCCGGCGCGAGTTCCGATGTCATTCGGGAGCTGGCCGGGGCGGGGCGGGTGTCGAGGCTCATCGGGCCGTCTCCGTCCCGTAGTAGTCGAGGAAGATCTCCTCCAGGCTGGGCTCCCGCATGGTCAGGGCGGTGACCTGTGCGGCGGCGAGGGCCCGCAGCACCGGAGCGGGCTCGCCGGTCAGGGTGAACCGCAGACGTCGTTCTCCGGCTGGCTCGATCGCCCCGACGCCGGGGATCACGTCCAAATCGGGTGCGTTGCCGGTGTAGCTGATCGTCACTTCGGCCCGGTGCAGACCACGCAGGTCGCTGATCGTGGAGACATCGGCGAGTCGGCCGGCGCGCAGGATGGCGACCCGGTCGCAGACGGCTTCTACCTCGGCGAGCTGGTGCGAACTCAGGAAGACGGTCTGCCCGCGGTCGCGGGCGTGCCGGACCGCGGTGCGGAACTCGTGTTCCATCAGCGGGTCCAGGCCGCTGGTTGGCTCGTCGAGCACCAGCAGCGGGGCCCGGGTGGCGAACGCGGCGATCAAGGCGACCTTCTGCCGGTTGCCCGTGGAGTAGGTGCGGGCCGGTTTCGACGGGTCGAGGGCGAAGCGTTCGACGAGCTCGTCGCGGTAGGCCAGGTCGGTGCCCGGGCCGCTGCGGGCTTGCAGGTGCAGGATCTCAGCGCCGGTCAGTTGCGGCCACAACGCCACATCGGCCGGCACGTAAGCCAGGTGCCGGTGGGCGCGGGCCACGTCGGCGGCGTCGACGCCGAACACCTCGGCCCGGCCGGCGGTCGGGCGGGCGAGGCCGAGCAGCACGCGGATGGTGGTGGATTTGCCGGCGCCGTTGGGGCCGAGGAACCCGAACACCTCACCCGCGACGACGTCCAGGTTCAGGGTGTCGAGGGCGGTCAGGCGGCCGTACCGTTTCGTGAGGTCGACAGCGCGCAGCGCGGGATCGGTCATCGCGGGAGGCCTTTCGGTCGGGCATGGATCAATGACCGCCGACCAGACTTCCCGGCACACCTGTCACTCACCGTACTCCCGCCCGCACGCGGCGGGAAGCCCCAGCTGCGGTCAGCGCGGCGGGCCAGCATCCTGCCGCTGGTAGACATCAGGTACGCCGTCGGCGTCCGTGTCCAGCTCCTCGGCGGCGCACAGCCGTTGGTAATGGCGGTTGCGGATGCGCAGGACCACGGTGGCCAGCAGCGCGGCGATCAGCGAGCCGACAAGTATGCCGATACGGGCGTGCTCGTCCTTCTCGCTGCCGCTACCGAACGCGAGCTCGCCGATCAGCAGCGACACGGTGAACCCGATCCCTGCCAGTAGCGACAGGCCCAGCACGTCCCACCAGCTCACCCCCTCACCGAGGGACGCGCGGGTCGCTCGCTGCACCAGCCACGTCGCCGCGAGCACACCGGCGCACTTGCCGACCACCAAGCCGGCGACGATGCCGATGGTCACCGGGTCGCGCAGCGTCGCGCCGAGACCGCCGGCCCCGGACAGCGACACCCCGGCGGCGAAGAACGCGAACACCGGGACCGCGACCCCGGCCGACAGCGGCCGCCACCGGTGCTCGAAGTGCTCCGCCAGTCCGGGCCCGGGACCTTGGGAGCGGCGCAGCACCGGCACCATGAACCCGAGCAGCACGCCGGCGACGGTGGCGTGGATGCCGGAGGCGTGCACCAGCGCCCAGGTGGCCGCGGCCAAGGGCAACAGCAGCCACCAGGACCGCACCCGGCGTTGCACCAGCACCGCGAACAGGCCCAGCGGAACCAGCGCGGCGAGCAGCGGCAGCAGGTGCAGCGAGCTGGTGTAGAAGACCGCGATGATGACGATGGCGAGCAGATCGTCGACGACGGCGAGCGTCAACAAAAACGTGCGCAGCGCCGCAGGCAGGTGAGTGGAAATGACCCCGAGCACCGCGAGGGCGAACGCGATGTCCGTGGCGGTCGGCACCGCCCACCCGGATAACGCGCCGCCGGCTGTGCCGGCGTTGATCGCCGTATAGATCAAGGCGGGTGCGGTCATGCCGCCGAGCGCCGCAGCGATCGGCATGATCGCCCGCCGTGGGTCCCGCAGATCACCGGCGACGAACTCGCGTTTGAGTTCCAGCCCGGCGACGAAGAAGAAGATCGCCAGCAGACCGTCGGCCGCCCACTGCGCGAGGGTCAGGTCCAGATGCCACGTGTGCGGGCCGACCCTGAACGCGCCCAGATCCTGGTAGGCCGACGCCCACGGCGAGTTGGCCCACAACACGGCCAGCACCGCGGCACCCAGCAGCAGCATGCCGCCGACGGTCTCGGTGCGCAGCACGTCGCCGATCCGGCGGGTCTCCGGCCAGCTGCCGCGGCCGAACAGGAAACGGCGCGGACGAGACGGTGTTCCGGTCACGGGGCTCCTTCAGCAAGGCACGGCAAGAACATCGCCGACCAGGCTTCCCGGCACACCTGCCCGTGAACCTACCGTGCCGGGTCAGGGCCGGCAGCGATTCACCTCACACGACACCCTGGCTTATCGATTCTCGGCTACCTGTTGCTCAAGCAGCCGGCTTGTCGTCGGTCGTCGTCTCAGCGTTGGCCGGTGAAGTCAGAACCCGGGCGCACCGGCTCAGCCGCTTGGCCGATTCGTTCGTCGAGGAAGGCCACCATGTCGGTCTGGTCGATGTCGGCGAAGCCCTTCCGCGCCGCGCGCCAGAAGCGCAGCGCCTCATGCCGTTGACCAGCCTGAAAGAAGACCTCACCGAGGTCACGCTCGCAGGAGGCAACCTCCAGGGTGTTACCGACCGCCAGCATGCCCTCGCGGGACCGCAGGTGACAGGCGATCGCCTCGTCGGTGCGGCCGATCCTGGCCAACACGCCGGCGGTCTCGCTCGCCACCTCCGCGGCCGTGTTGATGTCACCGACCTCTCGCGCCAGCGCCTCGGCCCGGCGCAGCAACGCCAAACCAGCCTCGACATCGCCGGTCGCGCAGCGGTCATATCCGAGCTGGAACAACGCCAGGAGAATGCCCGGAAGATGCTCGGCCGACTCGAACAGCGCGAGTGCGCGCTCGGCTTGCCGCAACGCCTCTCCGTGCTCACCCACATCCGAATACGCCTGAGCCAGATTGCGGTACACGTGCGCCTCCTGAAGCGGCAGCTCCAGCTCGGACAGCAGCTCCTTGCACCGCTCCAGGTCGTCGAAGGCCGACCGGATCTGCAGTTCGCCCGCCGGCACCCCGGCCCGAAGCAGGTTCCGCCCGGCGTTCACATTCGCGCCGGCCCTCATCCGGTGCATGGCGGCTTGGCCGGCCAGGTCGCCGCCGATCGTCGCCTGTTCGAGGGCCTGACCGGCCATCGCCTCCCACCGCTGGAACATGGCGCTGCGCAGGAAGTACGGCGTGAGCGCGCTGGCCAGTCGCCACGACCTTGCGCCGAGCGGTTCGATGGCCGCCTCCAGCACCGGAAGCTCGGTGGTGATCCACGCCATGGCCGCCGGAAGGTCCTTGATCAGCTCGGGCGAGACCCCGGGTCGGGGCGGGTCGAGCGCGGCGACGTGGACCGAACTCTTCAACATCTTGTTGGCGGCGTAGGTGGTGTGCAGCAGGTGGTCGAGCATGCGGTCCCGCGCTCGTCGGCGCTCCTCCGGCGAGTCGCGCTCCACACTCAGCTCGGCGGCGTACCCCTTGATCAGATCATGGAAGGCGAACCGGCCAGGACGGCTTTCGGTGATCAGCCGGGTGCGCATCAACTCGCGCAGCAGGTCCCGGGTTTCACCGACCGGAAGCCCGGCCAGGCTGGCCGCCCCGGCAGAGCCGATATCCGGTCCGGGATGAACCGGCAGGAGCCTGAACAGCCGGGCGGCCGGCTCGCTGAGCATCCTGGCGGACCAGGAGAAGACGTTGCGTACGTCGGTGCGCGGATCCTCACCGTCGAAGAAGTCCAACGGATCGGACTGCCGCATCTGCGCGGCGATCTCCCCCAGTGACCAGTCCGGGTAGTTCAGCGCGCGGGCGCACACGACCGCGATGGCCAGGGGCAGCTTGCCGCACCGCCTGATGATCTCGGAGATCGCGTCCTGCTGGCCGGCCACGCGAGCGGCGCCGAGGCGTTCACACATGGCGAGCCGGCATTCGGCTTCCGAGGGCGTGCTCAGGCTCAGCGGGACGGCGCCCTCCTTCAGGATCAGTCCGGTGAGCCGGTTGCGGCTCGTCACCAGAACCAGGGCGTCGGACGAGGCGGGCAGCAGGGGGCGGACCTGCTCCTCGTCACGAGCGTTGTCGAGCACGATCAACATGCGCCGGTCGGCCACCGTCGCCCGAAACAGCGTCGCCATGTCCTCGGTGCCGGCCGGGATCTGCGAGTACGGCACACCCAGGCCGGTCAACATCCGGGCGTACGCCTGGCTGCTGTCCAGCACGGCGTCGTGGAGATCGAATCCCTGCAGATCGACGTAGAGCCGCCCATCCGGAAACTTGTCGGCTGCCCGAGCGGCCCAGTGCAGGACCAGGCTGGTCTTGCCGACCCCGGGAAGCCCGTCGATGACGCCGATTACCGTTGCCGAACGGTCCTGGCCGACCTCGGCGTGAAGCTTCGACAGCCCCTCCAGCTCGGCCGCGCGGCCACTGAAGAACCGCGTGCCGAGTGGCAGGTGGGACCGCGGCGCGACGGCCGGCTGTGCCGGCTCGCCGGATCCCTGGCGCAGTACTCGTTCGTAGGCGGCACGAAGCTGGTGACCCGGATCTACCCCTAGCTCGTCGACCAGCCGCGTTCGCAACCGGTGGAAGGCGGCGATCGCTGCCGCCTGTTTGCCGTTCGCCGCCAGCAACAGCATCAGCCGGGCGTGCAGGGCCTCGTCGAGCCTGGCTTGCTCGGCGAGCTCCTGCACGATCGGCAGCAGATCTTCTATCTCTCCCGTGACAAGCGCGTCCTCCGCCGCGGCGCAGACCACCGCGAGGCGTTCCTCGTCGACGGACGAAAACTCCCTCGCAACCTCCGGATTCGGGTCGAGGTCGGCACCGCAGCGGCCCTGCCACAGACGAAGCGCCGCAGTCCGACGAGCCAGCGCGATCGACCGGTCGCCAGCCTCGGCTGCGGCCCGCCCCTCTTCGGCGAGCTCACGGAACTTCAGAAGATCAAGCGACTCGGGTCCGACTTCGAGCCGGTAGCCGCCACCGGTTCGCCGCAGCCACCGGCCCTCGGCGCGAAACGGCAGCGCGGGTTCCAGCCGGCGCCGCAACGTACCTATGTGCCGGTGGATGATGCTGGCCGCATGCTCCGGCGCGGCGTCGCCCCAGAGCAGTACCGAGATCTCCGACGGCGTCACCACTCGCCCGGGCCGCACCAGCAGCAAGCCCAGAATCAGCCGCAGCTGACGAGAGCTCAGGTCAAGCTCGGAGCGGCCACGAAACGCCCGTACCGGTCCGAGGACGGCGAAGTGGGAATGGTGATCCACATCTGCCTCCAACCCCGCGTCGCGGCTGCTGACGCTCGCTGCCTTCAAGTTCCGACAGAGCCCTACCAACGGATTCAGGTGAGCTGTCCGTGGCGCCGCCGGCCGACACGATCAAAGCATGACTGAGATCGGGGCGCCCCGTCAGCGGGAAGATCGCCTCGGCGAGCGTCGGTGATACCGGTACGTTCGAGGCCATCTTGGCGACGACTCTATTCCCACCGACCGGGCGGAGCGTGAGGATGGGCCGCCGCGACGCCGCAGTCGCCGATGAAGTGCCGGCGTTCGGGTTGGCGTGCGGGCCGTTCGGTCGATCCGTGTGCCGCCATCGTCCTGCACCACACCGGGTGGCTGGCTACTCCGAGCCGACGCTCGTGCCACCGCTCACGGAGCGACAGCCAGCACCAACGCAGTCGCACCCAAACGGCGCATCGCGGCGAAAAACTGCCTCCGGGGGAGGACTCGGCCACGCGCACCCAGCACACCTGCCGGAAACAGGTGTTCACGGGTTGCACATTAGCGTCCCCCGGGCTGCGGGACGGTGGCGGCGTGACCCAACTCGCGCAGCGCGACGCGGAGCCGGTCAGCCGCTTCGTCCAACACGTCATGGTCGTGTTCCGGCTTCGCCTAGCGATCCGGTTCATGCCGGTCGATCGGGCGTGGCTGGCCGCAATGCCGCGCCCGCTCCCGAATCCAACCCCCGCTGTTTGGAGGGGTTCAGGCACGACGGCCCCGTGACCGGGGAATCACTTGTGGACGGCCCGGGATGACGGTGCCCGTACCAGTCCGGTTCCCCGGCCAACGGCGACGACTGGCCATTCCACAGAACCGCCTGGTCCCCGGGACCTGTCACCGCTCCCGGCCGCCGCTGCCGCCACACCGCCCGAGACCTGACCCGGAGGTGGCCCGGTCGGTGTCGCCAGCACCCATGAACCTCGCAGGCGAGACCGACCGGGCCACACCGCAGGCTTTGCGGTCACCGTCATCGAGTCACGGCGTCCCTCCCACTGCCGGACCCAGATCGGCTGACTCCAGGGCCGCCACGGCCTCCAGCGAGATCAGACGCGAGTTCTGTAGGGCGACGACCTCCCAGTGGTCGTTCTGCCAGTTCATGACGAACAGTTGCATGGAGTAGCGGCTCGGTGGCGGCTCCTTCTCTCCTGGCATCGCGATCCCGACGCGGTGGTGTACGACGCCGCAGCCCGGCCCGATGATGCGGGCGAATGGCACTTCGCCGCGCAGTAGTCGAGAACCCTTCATCACCGTGTCGAAGATGGGTTGATGGGTGGCGATCATCTGCTCGCGTCCCCGGTAGATGGTTCCCTCGAAGTCCGCGAACTCGGCGTCGTCCGCGAAGTCGGCGAAGAATGCGGTGGCGTCACTGCGGTTCCAGGCCTCGTTCATCCGGGCCGGAATGGCGCTGATCGCCTCGACGGACAGTTGCATGCAATTACCTTTCTGCGTTGTCAGCTCTCAAGGTATTCAAGTGGACGACCGACTCCTCGACCAGCCGCGCACGGATGCCGGAGACGGGTGCTGCAAAGTCACACAGTTTCTTCAACCACGACGGGCGGGTGGGGTGTCCAGGCCGGCGGCGTGCTCCGCGAGTCCGGTCACCATGGCCTGCATGAAGCGGCGGAGATACCACTGGAAGACCCAAGGTGAATCCCCGCGCGCCGCGTACGTGCCGTGCCAGCGGATTCGCGTCCCGCCGCCGGGCAGTTCGTGCAGTTCGACAACGGCCTGGTAGTCGGCCATTTGCGGGTTCTCCACACCCTCGTACGTGAACCGGTGTCCGGACTCTAGGGCGGTTATCCGTTCGGTGGTGACGACGTTCCCGGTGCGGAAGGCACGGGTTGCGCCGACGTTGTCCCGCCCATCGGGTGAGAGGTCTCGCGACAGTTCGGATTCCAGCGCGTCGATGCGCGACCAATCGGGCCAGCTTTTCGGGTTCAACAGTAATGTCCACACTACGTCTGGCGGCGCCGTCGATTCGGCAGTGACGTCGTACGACTGCATTCCGGGGCTCCCCATGCTTCTTGGCGGGCAGGCGGGCGGGCGGGGCGACGGGCGGGTCAGGAGATGTGTTCCGGGAGGCGGCGGGGTTCCTCGCGGGCCGCCGGTGCGTCGGGCGGTTCGGTGGAGAGGGTTCTGCCGGTCTCGCTCATTCCGACTCGGGCGTGCAGGCGTCGGGCCCACGGCGGTGCCCACCAGTTCGCCGCCCCGGCGAGCTTCATCAGCGCCGGCACCAGGGTCGCCCGGACGATGAAGGCGTCGATCAGCACGGCGATACCCAGGCCGAGGCCGAACATCTTCATGAAGGTGATCCCGCTGGTGGCGACGGCGAAGAAGGTGATGGAGAGGACCAGCGCCGCAGCGGTGACGATCCGTCCGGTCCTGGCGAGTCCGGTGACGATCGAGGTGTGGTTGTCGCCGGTGCGGTCGTACTCCTCCTTCATCCGGGCGAGTAGGAAGACTTCGTAGTCCATCGACAGGCCGAAGGCGACCACAAACATCAGCAGCGGCATCGAGGTGTCGGTGAGACCCGTCGGGGTGAATGCCAGGGGGCCGGAAAAATTGCCGTCCTGGAAGATCCAGACCATGAGGCCGAGCATGGCCGTCAGGTTGAGGATGTTGAGGACGATCGCCTTCAACGGTACGAGGAAACTGCCGAACATCAGGAACAGCAGGGCGAACGTCGCCACGGCGATCCAGAGCGCGGCCCACGGGGCGACGGAGGAGATCGCCGCCTTGGTGTCGACGAGTCGGGCGGCGCTGCCGGCGACGAGAGCCTCGAAGGGTGGGTCGAGGGCACGCAGGCGGTGCACGAGTTCCTCGGCCTGCGCCGAGCTCGGCAGCACGGAGGGCACGACCTCGAACCACTGACCCGCGTCGGCGACGTACCGTCCCGAGTCTGGGGTGGGATCGCCGACCCGCTGCCCGTCGGCCCAGGTGCCCTGAGCGGTGACGACCTCGGCGACGTGCTCGACCCGGGACACGGCCATGACGTACGCCTCGACGTCGGCCGGGGTGGCCGAGCCCCTGATCACGACCGGGAGCGCCTCGGCGGCGAAGCCGAAGTCGCGTTGCGCCTTTTCGGTCGCCTGCCGTGCGGCAACGTCGGCCTGGAGTACACGGGCGTCGGGATTGCCGAACTGAGTGTTGAGGATGGGGAGGCTGAGCAGCGCCAGCAGCGCGATCACCGCACCGGTGACCAGGCCCGGCCGGCGCAGCACCCGTTCGGCGAGGGCCGCCCACCGGCGGGACTCGCTCGCCTCGCCCCGCCGCATGCCCGGCAGCCGCCACGCGTTGATCCGGTGGCCCAGCAGCATCAGCATCGCGGGAAGGGTGACCACCGAGGCGAGTACGGCGACCAGGACGACACCGACCCCGGCGTAGGCGAACGAGCGTAGGAAGTAGAGCGGGAAGGCGGCGAGCGCCAGCAGTGCCACGGCCACCGTCACTCCGGAGAACACCACCGTCCGGCCGGCGGACTCCACGGTGCGGATCGTGGCGAGGCCGACGCTGTGTCCGGCGTCCAGTTCCTCTCGGAACCGGGAGACCATGAGCAGCGAGTAATCGATCGCCAGGCCGAGCCCCAGTGCCATGACAAGGTTGGTCGAGAAGACCGACACGTCGGTGAATTGGACGATTCCCCACAACACAAAGAACGAACCGAAGGTCGCCGCACCACCGACGAGGATCGGCAACAGCGCCGCGACGACGCCACGGAAGACCACCAGGAGCAGGAGCAGCGTCAGCGGGATCGCGATCATCTCGGCGAGCAGCAGGTCCTGCTCCAGACCGTGGCCGAGAGCCTCGCCGATGGCCGCGGCGCCGCCGATCTCGACGGTGAGCGCACCCCGGTCTCCGCCGAGCCGTTCCCGTACCCGTTGGACTGTCACCTCGGCGGCGTCGTCGCCGCCGCCGGCGCGGGCGAGGACCAGCGCGGACGCCCCGTCGTCGGTGCGTAGGGACGGTGGTGAGCCCATTTGCCAGTACGACGTCACCTCGTCGACGCCCTGCACGGCGGCGAGTTCGGTGGACAGGGCCCGGCCGGCGGCTGCCGCGTCCGGGGCGTCGACGTCACCACTGTTCGCCGTGACGACGAGCAGGATGTTGGGCGTGCCGGCGGCGAACTCGTCGGCGAGGAGTTCGGTCGCCCGTGCCGAATCCGAACGTGGATCGTCGAAGCCGGCCGTGGAGAGGCTGCCGAAGACCCCTCCGCCGAGGATCACGGTCAGCGCGAACACGACCAGCGAACCGAACAGGGTCAGCCGGGCACGTCGGATGACCAGCCTCCCGAGCGCAGTGAACATGACGACCTCCTCCAAGGCCCGGTCGGTCCGGACGCCTGCCGATGAAGTCTGGAGCCGGCAGCCCCCGGTGTCCTCGGAGTCCGGTGCCGTTACCCACCCCCTCCGGGCCAGGAAAACGGCGCTCGGCTCCTACCCCGGTAGGAGAGGCCGGGGCCCGTGGTGGGAACCGACCGCACCGGTACTGACCTATATTCCTGGCATGCCCGCACTGCTGCGTGACCGCGACGAGTTCGTGATCGGGGCGGCCGTCCTCGGCACCGGCCTGGGAGTACTCAACCTTCACTACACGTCGGACTGGGGCTGGATTCTCGCGCTGCTGATGCTTCCGGCGCTGATCGTGCGGGCGCTCTGGCGATCGATGCCGGGCTGGCTGCTGCTGTCGTGGGTCACGGTCCCGACGGTCGTCGGCGACGCGGCGGTCGTCACCCGGAGCGCCTACCTCGTGGTCGTCACCGCACTGGCGGTGGTCGCGGCCGGCCGCCGGCAACGGGTCGACACCGTGGTGATGTTCCTCTGTCTGCTGTCGCCGTTCCTGATCTGGCTACTCGAAACCAACGACTGGCACCGGGGTCTCGGCGCGTGGCTCTGGTTCGGCGGCCTGCTGATCGGGTGGGGCTTCGGCCACGTCGTCGGCCGGCAGTTCGCGCTGATCGACGAGTTGGAACGTACCCGCGACAGATTGGCCGAGACCGCCGTGGCCGAGGACCGGCAACGCATCGCCCGCGACCTGCACGACCTGGTCGGGCACAGCTTCAGCGTGGTCCTGCTTCACCTCTCCGGAGCGCGGATGATCCTCACCTCCTCCCCCACCGAGGTCACGGAGGCGGCGGAGGCCCTGCGGCAGGCGGAGCTGGTGGGCCGCAAGGGCATGGACGAACTTCGCCAGGCATTGATGCTCATGCACCGGGGTTCCCACTCGCTCGCACCGCTGCAATCCGGCGAACTCGAACACCTGCTGGACAGGTACCGCGACGCCGGGATGCGCATCGACATCGACATCGCCGGAGACATCGAGGGCGTGTCGGCGGCGCCCCGCATCGTCCTGCACGACGTGCTCCGGGAGGCCCTCACCAACGTCGCCAAACACGCCCGCTCCCCCGAGGCGACGATTCGGATCGGCGTGGACCACGACCGGGTCGACGTACGGGTCGAGAGCCCGCTCGGTCCGACTCCCTCGCGTACGGGGAGCGGCATGGGACTGGCCGGGCTCGAGCACCGGGTGGCCGCCATCGACGGAACCTTCCAGACCCGGACAGACCGGGAACACTGGGTGGTCCGGGCGCAACTGCCCCGTCGCCTCGCCGGGGCGTCCGCGTGATCCGCGTACTCCTGGTCGACGACCAGCCGATGGTCCGTACCGGCCTCGGTCTGATTCTGCGGAGCCAGCCCGACATCCAGGTCGTCGGAGAATGCGGCGACGGCGGCGACGTCGTCCGGACCGTCTCCGAGTGCACTCCCGACCTCGTCTGCATGGACGTGCAGATGCCCGTGGTGGACGGGGTCGAGGCGACCCGCCGGCTACGGGCCGCCGGCGGACCACCGGTCTGCATCCTCACCACCTTCGGCGACGAAAAGGTGCTCTGGGCCGCGGTCGACGCCGGCGCGGCAGGGTTCGAACTGAAGTCCGCCACCCCCGAGAACCTCATCGAGGCGGTCCGCACGGTCGCCTCGGGTGGCACCTGGATCGACGGCACCCTCCTCGGCCCGATCCTCGACTCCTACCGACAGTCGGCCCGGTCGACGCCCCTTCACCAGCAGCGCCTCGACGCACTCACCCACCGCGAACTCGACGTCCTCCGCCTGATGGCACGCGGGGCCTCCAACCGGGAAATCGCCGAACAGCTCTTCCTGGCGGAAACCACGGTGAAGACCCACGTCGGCACCCTCTTCAACAAACTCGGCGCGCGCGACCGAGCTGCGGCGATCGTCTTCGCGTACGACGCAGGACTCGTTAAGCCACGACGATGACCGACCATCGCCGAGCACCGTACGGCCTGACCTTGGGTCACCATCGGTGACCTCGGCAGCTAAGTCGCCGGCGCTAGCAGGATTCGGTGGGCCTACTCCAGCAGGCGGGTCACGTGGAACGGACCGGTCCTGCCGGACCGAGGGCGGTCTGTCCTCATACTCGACCACCGACCAGCAATCGTCGAACGCGACTGTGTACTGGCGATTGCCCGGGAAGACGTTGGCGGCGGTTCCCATGGCAACGCCGCCCTCGGGGTACCGTCGCGTGATCGCGGCCCATTCCTCGCCCGACCAGCGAAAGAAGCGGGTTCGACGACTTCGCGTACCGGCACCCGATGGAATCAGCCGCACCTGGCCGGGCCGGTGTTGCAACACCTCAAAGAACCCGGGCCCGCCGATCGCTGATCACTGGAGCAACATCCGCAGTGACGGCGACCCGACACCGATGAACCTAAACGATTGCCTCGATTTGCGTCACCCCGACGCCATGCACCAGATCCTGACGGACAAACGGCTGCGTGGCCGGGTCGTCGTCCTCGGGCTAGCCCGGCGCGGGCAAGACCTCACTGCTGCTAGGCGAGGCCCTGCGACTCCGCAAGGCACACACCCCAGAAGCCCGGGTGCCGGTGCTGTACGCCTGCCCGCATGGAACCCCGCGAGCAGACTCTCGAACAATGGATCTTCAGCCAACTCGCCACTGAGGCGCTGCAGGCCGAACCACCCGGCGGTGTCAGCATCGAGCCGGACGACCACGCCGTGGGTCGTTCCCGTGGCGGGTTGACCACGAAGCTGCACCTAGCATGTGAGCAGGGA
Organism: Micromonospora sp. NPDC050397; assembly: GCF_044901685.1. Classification (NCBI taxonomy): domain Bacteria; kingdom Bacillati; phylum Actinomycetota; class Actinomycetes; order Micromonosporales; family Micromonosporaceae; genus Micromonospora; species Micromonospora sp. NPDC050397. The sequence continues at coordinate 58,403 of NZ_JBJDPS010000001.1, read as the reverse complement.
CAAAAACCCCTTGCCATCGTATTGAACGCCGGACAGTGGGGCGACAGCCCGCAGTTCGTACCAGTCCTAACCGCTATCCGCGTTCCCCGCCTGGCCACCGGCCGTCCGCGCACCCGTCCGGACCGGATCTTGGCGGACCAGGCGTACACCTCGAAGGCGAACCGCTCCTACCTACCTCGACGTGGCATCGCGGCGACCATCCCGAGCAAGACCGACCAGGACGCCGACTCAGCCTGAGGCCCGCCCTCGGCAGCCGGCGCCAAATGCGCGTTCCTGCTCCAGAATTTCGCCGCGTCATCTGCGGAAGGCTGCCGGCGTCCGCAGCGGTCATCCCGGATGAACCTCCGCAGGTCGCCCGGCTCCACCAACCTTCCCCCGTCAATTACCCGATCACCTCGCCGGGCAACCGATTCTCGACGGCCGGAATCATTTGATCGTTCCCGCCCTGTCGCTGAGCAGATCGGGCACCAGCCACTACTGCTCGTGGCTTACGAGAGTGCGGGAAGTAAGCGAGCGACACCCCGTCACCAAGAAATCGAGAATCATCGACACTGCCGACTCAATCGCGTAACGTGTCCATTCACGTACCGACGACTTGTACGCGGCTCGCTCAATTCCATTCGCTCGCATCGGGAACGCAGCCGTGGGATCGTCGTCGCATCGCATCGGCACGAACCCGGCGACCTCCATCGACGCGCTGGTCAGATGGTCGGCCTGCCGGCGGAAGCCCATAGTCCTCGTGACCCCGTTCATGATCAGCGGCAAGACGAGGACGCCGTTCTCCCGAAGCTGGTCGAGCAGGGCTGGGGCAACGTCCCAGGCCCCCACCGTGACGATGATCGCGTCGAACGGACCCTCATCCGGCACACCATGCTCAGCGTCGGCGACGAGGACCCGTACCCGGTCGCCGTAGCCGTTCTGCTCCAGCAGGCCCGCTGCCCGGTCAGTGACCTCCGAGTCGATGTCCACGCTGACGACGCGACCCTCGGGGCCGGCGCCCGGGCCCGAAGCCAACTTCGGTCGAGGCGATCGGGCCTGACCTGGTTGCCGGACCGGCGGACCTGGCGCACCTCGCTCGCTACGGCCCGATCCCCGGAAGGACGATCGTCGCCGGGCTGGTCGATGGGCGCAACGTCTGGCGTACCGACCTGCGGGCCGCGGCTGGCGCGCGCGGCCGGCGACGGCGAGCGTCTGATCGCCCACCGGCCGGGCCTTCCTGGCCACCGGGATAGGCGGTGGCGGAGCGGCGGCCACACAACCGCAGAATGTAGAACTGTGACAAACGAGCGGACCGAGACCGAACCGGCGGCCACGCTGGCCATCACCACCCCACCGACCGCCACCAAGGTACGGATCGACACGCCCGGGGCCGCCATCGAGATCGAGGCGAACGAGCCACTCGACAGCGTCGTACGGACCGCACTGCGCCTGTTCCACGAGGCCGGCGGCTGGCCGCAGCAGAGCAACCGGGGCGCCGGCTTCGGCCAGATCGAGCGTCGGGACACCCCACCGACGCAGGCGAGCGCCATGCCGCACGCGCCCGGCGCCTATCCAGTGCAGCTACCCTGACCCGGGGTGTGAAGGGGGACCTGAACCCGCGCCGTCCGCATTGACGCGCACCTTGGCTGCGGGCATGCGCAGATACTACGCGCATCCGCCGCAGACTCGCAGTCTCTGTCTCATCACGGGTCTGGCGTCCACGACGTGCTCCACGCCTACCGGTGGGCGCTGCCGAGCCGCGACAACCCGGCAGCGACCGAACGGCGGCCAGGACGCCGGCATTGATGCCCACGGACAGGGTGACGGCTGACGGTTCAAGGCGCTCACCGGCCAAGAGGACCGATCACGGCTAAGGTCATCGATTGATGAGGCGACCCCGCCGCACGGAGGGAAGGGTGACCTTTGAAAGACGAAGACTTCGCAGACATCCCACGATCGCAGGTCTCTCGGCGTCGACTGGTCAAGTACGTCGGCGTCGGGGCCATCCTCGCCACGGCGAGCCCGCTGGCCGGATCCGGATCGGCGATCGCCGACGACAACGGCGATGGCGATGGCGATGGCCATTTCGGCAGGCAGGGCGGCGGGGATTCCGGCGGTCGTGTGTGGCGTGCCGGCGACCACCACGTCCACTCCGAGTACAGCGGAGGCTGGGACACCTCGACGAATCCTCCGCGGTTCATCAAGGGCGGCGAGGCGGTCTACCCGATCGTCACCAACGCGATCATGGCCAAGAACTTCGGTCTGACCTGGGCGATGTGCACCGACCATGGCGGGCCGACGCACTCGAAGGTAAACCTGGAGCAGGCGTACCCCGACCTGCTGCGCTCCCGCAAACTGGTTCCCGAGGTGCTGCAGTTCTGGGGCATGGAGTTCGACGCCCCGGCCCTGGACCACCACACCCTGATGATCCCGCGTCACGACGACGAGGCGAGGCTGCTCTTCGAACTGGAGAGCAGATTCGCGAGCCGCGAGGGCTGGCCGGCGGACCCGACCCGCGACACCGAGGCCAAGATGGTCGAGTTCCTCAGATACGCCCGGGGTCTGGAACAGCGTCCGCTGGTCATCGCCCACCACACCTCCCGGTCGGCGCCCGGCCTCGGTGTGTACGGCCAGGACACCCCGCGCGAGTTCCGCAACGGCAACAACGCCGCGCCGGAGATCTACGTCGGCTTCGAGGGCGCCCCCGGCCGCCAGGCCGGTCCGCTCACCGGCGGCGTCCGGGGCGGCTACGTCAGCCACCCCACCCACGGCGGCTTCGACCAGATGACCGCCCGCGTCGGTGGCCTCTGGGACTCCCTGCTCGGCGAGGGCCGCCGCTGGTGGATCACGGCCGGCTCCGATTCCCACGTCCACTGGACCCGCGGCGGCTCCGACTTCTGGCCGGGCGAGTACAGCAAGACCTACGTCCACGCCCGCCAGGACTACGCCGACATCATGGACGGCCTGCGCAACGGACGGATCTTCGTCACCACCGGCGACCTGGTCACCAGCCTCGACCTCACCGCCTCCGGTCAGGGCCGCGCTGCGGCCGTGGGTGAGACGATCACACTGAACCGGCGTAACCGGACCGATGTCGAGATCGAAATCACGTTCCGGCCCCTGGCGGGCAAGAACGCCAACGGCGACCGCCCCCAGGTCCGTCGCGTGGACCTCATCATCGGACGGATCACCGGTCCGAACAGCAACCTCGACGCCGACACCAACCCCACCACCACGGTAGTCGCCCGCTTCGGCCCGCGCGACTGGCGCAGGCAGGGCCGCGACTACGTGATCCGACACACCCTGGGCAACGTCGAGAGCGACATCTACGCCCGGGTACGCGGCACCAGCACCGACGAGGCCGAACCCCTCGCCGACGGCCCAGAAAGCCCGTGGAGCGACCTCTGGTTCTACTCCAACCCGGTCTTCGTCCACGTCCGATAGGTCGCCGGGCCAGCCCGGCCGGGGGTGGACCCAACCGTCCGGGATAAACCCGGGTCAGAGGATTGCCGGGAAGCGGGAGAGGCCGGGTCGGTCCCCCCATGGTGGACCTGCGTGGGGGCTGACCGGCCCAGGCCGGCGGTGGCGGGCGTTAGCCTACGGCGGCCGCCTTGAGCACCTCCCACGCGTCGCGGTCGACCTCGCGAAGCTCGGCTGCCGCGGCATGGAAGCTCGCCGCGCCGAGCCCCTGGTTCGACGAGAGCCAGGGCTTGTACATCGTGAAGTGACGTACGGCGGTGTGCTGACGTGCCGAGGTCGCGTACGCCCAGCGCGCGCTGGGCGTGTAGAGGTGCGTCATCACGTTCCATCTCGGATCGAGCCGGGTCCACTGACCCGCCAACACAGTGTTGAGTGCGTGCTGGTCACTCATTCCCTCGTTCACGACGAGCGACATCGCCGCCGATCCTATACCGGCGTTCCGCCAGGCCGACACATCCACACATATGACACCAGAATTGAAGTAGTCCTCCCAGCCGTGCATGCGGTTCGCGAAATCGTCCTGCACCGCGCTGACAATCTTGTCGGCCGGAATTGATTCGTCGAGCTTGTGCACGTCCTCGAGAACGAGGGTGTCGCTGTCGAGGTAGAGGGCCTTCTCCGTGCCCTTCGGAACCATCTTGTCGATCAAGAGACGGGCGAACATCGCGACCGGGTACTTGGAACTCGCCTTCGCCGGAGGCAGTTTCCTGACCCGGAGGTCCGTAGCAGGAAACAGAGCGGACAGTGCCTCCCGGGAGCGCGGCTCGATCGCTTCGACCGCCAACGTGGCCGACAACGGCGATCCCGCCTTCCTGATCGCCGAGAAGAGAGAGACGGCCATGGGGAACAGGTAGGGCTCGTTGGCACAGTAGAAGAGATGCATTCCGACCTCCGTTGGCCGCACTTCGGGCGCGACAGTCTCCATCGGCGTACCGGTCAGTGGAGGTTCTACCATCGACGTGCCACGATCAACAACCGCACGACGGACCGCGCCCTACGACGCGGGCGACCCCATTTCGGCAGCGCGGGCGCGATGGCGCCGGCCGCTTGCAACTGGCCTTCCGGTCGACCACGATTGCGGTGGCCATGCGCATCCCGCCGGCCCGGAGGGACGGTCTGGTCGAATCACCCATCGACCACGGCGCCCGCCGCGACTGGTTCGGCGGGCACAAGCGAAAGTAAGGTCGCCAAGGTGCCCACATCCCTTCTGAGTCGCATATTGCTCGAGTTCGACGTGACCGCGCAGGACGACCCCGGCCGGCAGGGTCACTCACTGTCCGGTTCCGACGCACGACCTGTACGTACCGCGACCGGACGCAACGCGTACCTGAAGACCACACCTGCCGGCCTGGGGCCGGCGGCGGTGGCCGCAGCGCGACGCGAGCTGACGTTCTACCGCGAGGTCGCCGCACGGGTGTCGGTTCGGACTCCCTCACTGCTGGCCTGGCACGACTCCGGGGACGGCGTCGCGGTGTTGCTCACCTCGTCCGGTCACCCGGTGGAGCCGAGGCGGTGGTCGCCGACGATGTGGACGGCGCTCGGCCACCAGCTCGCCCTACTGCACGGCGCGCCCCCGCCGCCGGGGTCGGACTGGTTCCGACCCGATCCCCTCCTGGCCGCGATCGCCGCGCCGGACGCCGGGCGCGTGGCCGCCTGCTGGGCCGACACCATTCCTGAACTGCCAGGCATACTCGCCCGTACGGAGGATCTCCTCTCCGACCTGAATCTCCTTGAGCCTGTCCTGACCCACGGTGACTGCCATACGGATAATGTCGCCTTTCTCGACCAGCAGCCTGCTCTGTACGACTGGCAATCGGTGGTCGTCGGTCGGCCCGCCGCCGACATCGCTTTTCTCAGTGTGCGTGCGACACCGTCGGGGATCACCGTCCCACCAGATCTCGTCGCCGCCTACCGCAGCCACACGGGATACGACCGGGACAATCTTCGACGGGCCCTCCTGGCTGAGGAACTGGCCATTTTTCTCTTCCTCTGGCCACCCTTCGCCGCCCTGAACACCGCTACGGGAGTTGCGCACGCGCGGCGAAGGGTCCGCTCACTCGCAACCCGATGGCTGCGCGCCACCACCGACGAGAAGGTGCCCTGACATGAAAATCTTGTTCATGCCCTACGCCTCGAAGTCCGGCACGTGGGGCTGCGTCGTCAACATGTTGGCCATCGCCAAGGAGGCGCGAAGGCGTGGTCACGAGGTTCTCTTCGACGCCTGTCCACCGGGCGCTCGGCTACTGACCGGGAACGGATTCTCGGTCCGCGAGTTCGAGGGTGCGGTCGCGGCGACAACACCGGCGGCCATCACCGACATATACGATGTCTTCGACACCCTCGGCCTTGCCGAAACCTCCTACTGGGACTACCTGATGGATCGCGAGGTGTCCCTGATCCGGGAGTTCGGTCCCGATGCCGTCGTGGTGGACATGCGTCCGACCGCCTCGGTCTCGGCCAGCCGCTGCGGCGTGCCGCTGGTCGCCATGGCCTGCGTCGGAACCGATCCACGGCGGCAGAGATCCGGCGGACACATGCTCGACGACCTGGCTCGCCGCATCGCCGGAGAGCACTCCGACATCCAGGTCGAGTCATTTCCCGAGCTGCTGTTCTGGACAGCCGACCGGAAGGTCTCGCCAAGCTTCGCCCGGTTCGAGCCGAGCCTTCAGGACGTGCCCGGCCTGGGCTACGTGGGTTATCTCGAGGACGTGGGCGCGCACGGTCTTGACGGGCTGCCGCCTCGGCCGGAGCGCCTCGTGCTGGCCTACCTCAGTACGGTCGGATGGAACTCCGACCTCATGGTGCGCTCGCTGGCACACAGCGCCGAGCTGGCGGACGTGAACATCTGGTGCGTGACGAACGCAAACGGCAGGACGACCCAGGTCAGCGATCGGCTTCGCCTATTCGACTATCTCCCCCTCGACGCGCTTCTTCCGGAAAGCCATGGAATTCTCTTTCACGGCGGGCAAGGTACGGCGCTGGGGACGCTCTTTCACGGGGTGCCGTCCGTTGCTTGTCCCGGCCAGCACTACGAGCGCCGGTACAACGCCAACCGCCTGCAGGAGCTGGGCTGCGGGGTGCACGCCTCGGTGATGGACCTCCGACCAGGCAGGTTGTCGAAGTCGCTGCACCGGATCGTCACAGATCCGAACTTCGGCCTCAACGCCAGCGCGGCACGCGCCGATCTTCGTTCGCTCCCCGGTAGCGCGGGCGCCGTGGACATCATCGAAAGTGTTGCCCGGTGAGTCATCGCCCGAACGTCGACTCGTCGTGGTGTGCGATGACCACATCACCGCGCGGCTCCCCTCGCTGGCCGAGTACCGAGGCCACCCGCGCGGCCACGCTGGGAGCGTATTTGAAGCCCACCCCCGAACAAGCCGTCAGGGTCGCGATCCCCGGAGCCAACCACCGGAGCGCGAACTCGTCCGCCGGGGGAAATGAGTACGCGGCATGGACGGTCTCCATCCGGACCGGGTGCCCGATGTTCGGGACGTAGCGCCTGAGAACCGCCGAGTCGCGGAGCCATGTGGCACGTGCCAACGCTGCGGCGCTCATATCCTCGGCGTCGACGGGGAGCGAGAAATGTCCGAACTGCAAGCGCTGTCCATCGACTAGTGGAATCACGCAGAACATCTGTCCCGTCTCGTAAAAGACGTAGAAACAATCGGGACTGAGACCGCCGAGGCCGCCACTCCAGGTCGCGACCTGCATAAAGGCGGGTACGACACGGAGGTCCGGCCGCGCCCAAGCGGGACCCTCGGCGGCCCAGGCGCCGGTGCAGATCAACACCTGTTCGGCGCGAACGACCGTGCTCCCCACGCGCACCGTCACCGGCCTCCCGTCCTTCGACGGGGCGGTCAACACCGCCTTCCGGCCGAAGACCAGGTCAGCCCCGGCCCCTCTGGCCTCGCTGCGCAGCGCCCGGACACCCAACGGGGCGTCCAGCAGTCCACAACGGAGGTCGGCCAGCACGTCGCGCCGCTCGTCGGTGAGACCGATGAGCCAGGGGCTGTCCGGGGAGACCGGGGCGAGGTGCTCCGTCAACCCCTGACCGGGTGCCGGCTGGTCGATGCCCACGAATATCCCGGTGACGGGTCGCAGAATGGCCGTGGTGCGGCCCAGGGAAAGCTCATTCCATCGCGCCACGGACTCGATCGCCAACGCCGTGAGCTTCGGGCGGTGGACATCCACCTCGCGAACCATCCGGGCCGGACCGCACGACGCACCCCACACCTCCGTCTCGGGCGACTGCTCCACGCCGAGTACCCGCAGGCCGCGCATGGCGAGTTCGCGGGCGGTGGCACTGCCGTGCACCCCCAGGCCGACCACGACGACATCGAACGTCTCCACTGCACCCCCTCGTCCCTTCCACACTTGCCGCATGGGCGACCGTAACCACAAAACACCTATGCTGGAAGCCATCAGCGGTGCTTGATACAGTCCGTAGTGAAAGGAATTCCACGTGAGTCACGTACCGGTCACCGATCCCGAGTTACCCCGCCATGCGCGTACGTTCACGTCTGAGGTTGTCGCAGCGGAACAACTCACCGCCCGATCTTCGACACTTTCTTATTTCGCGCACAGCGTCGCGAAGCAACTCGGGACGACCTCTTCCGAACTACAGCAGCATCTTGCCGACGGACCCTATCTCTCATCCCTCATGGAGACACCACTCGGCAACGCGGCGGTCGTCGTACTGCCGATGACGTTCGTCGAGATGATCCAGGACCCCGACCTGACGGTAAGGTACGGGCAGGCTGCCCTGGAACTCTCGCTGGGAATGGGTGCCCGGCACGTGTCCCTCGCCGGTCTCCTGGCCTCGGCACTGCGGTACGGCGAACTGCTGAAGACACAGGACGGGGTGCTCACGACCGGACACGCCACGACCGCGGCATCCATCCTCAAAACGGTGGAGGCGGTGCTGCTGACCTGTGGACGGAACTGGAGGGCAGAGAGTGTCGCGGTGCTCGGCGCGGGCTCGATCGGGAAGGCCAGCACCTCCGCGTTACTCGCCCTGCTCGGACTCCCCGGAAGCCTCGTGCTGGCGGACCTCGTGGCGAAGCAGAACGAAACGATGCGGTTCGCCGAGGAACTTCGCGCGCGACACCCGGGCCTCGAGGTGTCCTTCGCGGATGCCACGCGGCGGCCAGACAGCCCGTTGTACCGTGCGACTTTCATCATCGGCTGCACCAGCACCCCGTACGTCCTCCAGGTGGAGGATCTGCGGCCCGGGGCGATCGTGGTGGACGACTCGGTGCCCCACTGCTTCAACGTCGAACGCGCTTTCAGCCGCGTCGCGGAGTCGGCCGACCTTGTCCTCGCCAACGGGGGGACGTTGAGGTTCGCGTCGGAATTTGATTCGCACGCCTTCGCACCCCGGTTGCTCCACAGCCGGCTCGGCTGGGACGCCGGCACCCGACAGGTCAGCGACATCACGAGTTGTACCTTGTCGCCGCTGCTCATGACACACGAGCCGGACCTGCCCGCGACGATCGGGCAGGGCGCGTCCGCAGCCGACGTGCTGGCGAACTATCGCGGTCTGGATCGCTTTTCGATCACGGCACCACCTATTCGTTGCGCCGGCCGGTCCCCGTCGCCTGCCTACCTGACCCGTTTTGCCGAGCGGTTCGGTTCGCGCTAGGAATGTGTCACCCCGTACGGGTAACCCGGCGGCGGCCGACGCCCCCCTCGCCCGCCCATGGTCAGAACCGGGCTGGCGGGTCCGCCGTGGATGTCGGCCACACCGTCTGCGCCAGGTGCCGGTGGAAGTCCTCCAGCAGCCATTTCGCGTCATCGACCGTTGTGTGCCGGTCCTGCCACGGCTTGATCGCCGTCAGATGCCTGATCAGGACCTGCTCTGGGTTTGTCCCGAACTCCCGGCGCCGGCCAAGCTGCTGGGTGGTCACGTTCCAGCCGGGGTCCAGCTCCAGCCAGGAGTCGGCGCAGACGACGTTGAGCGCACCCTGGTCCATCACCTCCTCGGCGACGGCGATCGCCATCGCACGCTCGCCGCACCGGCGCTGGAACCACTGGTCGCTGTTGATGAGCATCACGCCCGAGTTGAAGCGGCGCCCCGGCTTGGTACCAGCCCGGGCCAGCCGGCGGGTGCGGGCCTCGAAGAGAGTGTAGTAGTGGTCATAGACCGCACCGAGCAGGTGGTGGTTCAGATCCGTCTCCAGCAACCGGCGGATGTCCGTCCGTACGACCGTGTCGGCGTCGAGATAGACAAACCGCAACTGGTTCACCAGATCGGCGGGTATCTGGAGGCGGGCGAGAGCGGTTCGGTTAATGACGGTGCTCACCCCCCGAACCACTCGGTCGGGAAGGTCGTCACCGTCGATGTCGACAAGCCGGACCTCTTCCGGCCGGGCCAGCGACGCCAGGATCCGGGCCTTGCTCCGTGCGGACACACCGTCGCACAGGACCAGGGTGACCACCCCCGGGTCGGCCGTGTGGTGCTGCAATGAGCGAATCGACACGGTCAGTGGGACGACGTAACGCTCGTCGGTGGCGTAGACGATGTCTGCCCGCCGCACCGCTTCGGATGTCGGCATGCTCAGTACCCGCGACCCGGGACAACGTTGGGTAGTTGCAGCGGCAGGGAGACCGCCCGCCACGTCGAGCCGTCGCCGAAACCTACCGTGCTGCCTGGCGCCACCCGGTTCGACAGGTGCGCGAAGCAGATTTCCCGGCCTGCTCGCGGTGAGTACGCCGCCGAGGTGACATATCCGGACGGGATGTCCCGTGCCTCGGATGTCAGCATCTCGCCCACGGCTCGGCGCGGTGCTCCAGGCGACAACGCCGTCAGCCCGCCCACCCACATCTGGCCGGAGAAGTACTCGGGGTTCTCCAGTGCCCCGCGGCCGACGTACGGCTCCCGTTTGCCTCGGGACACGACATGCCCCAGCCCGGCGTCCAGCAGGTAGGTGCCGCGATGGATGTCCAGCGGGCACAGGTAAAAGCGAAACTCGCGACACTCGAGCCGATAGGTGGCCAGCACCTCCCAACCACAGGGGGTGAAGGTACGAGGGTCGGCGACCATCCGCTTCCACGCCTCGCGAATGACATCGGGTCCTCCCCACATCTCGATGCCGATGACTGTTCGAAGCACCCATGCCTCCCCTCCCCACCTGATGCCCACACGTGCGCCGTGAAAGGGGGGAAGTTGCAGGACCTGTGCTGCGGCGTCGTCGGCCAGGAGCCGTAACATCGCCTGGTCCCGGTGGGGTCCCTTGAGATTGAAGGAGCTGAGGTCGGTCTCCTCGGCCCAGGCCCGTGGGTAGCTGTCGAGCGCGTCGTGGAGCCAGCGAGGAGGGCGCGTGTCACCGCCCAGGGAGATCTGGAACGAATCCTCGCCGTCCCGAAGTACGACCCCCTCGGTGTCCACGGTCCCCTCGGGCGTGGTGAACACGGCGAAGGCGGCCTGACCCACGTCGAGCAGGTCGACCCGCCGCGGCGTGAGCGCGCCGAGCACCCGGACGGCGTCCGGCCCACGGACCGAGCAGTAGTACATGCCACCGCACGGAAATGCCCCCGTGCCGCGCGCGAGTGCCTGGTACTGCTCGTCGAAGGAGATCCCGGTCCAACCACTGACGGACGCCACGTTACCGCCCAGCACGCAGTAGTACTCCGGCTGACCGTACTGTTCGGAGATGATTTCCAGCGCCTCGCCCGGGTCATTCATGCGCAGTGCGCTCGGCCGCCCCTGAAGGGCGGGGTGGTCTGGTGGGATCAGCCGCCATGCCCACCCGTCAGTGGCCAGCGGACTGTGCAGCCGCCCGCCGTGCCGTACCGTCCGGTCCCACTGCTCGGCAACCTGACCGTCCTTCGTCATCTCGTTCATACCCGGTCTCCCCTGGGCTCCCCAAGTAGCTCGGTCATTGCCAGTAGAACCGCATCGACTTTCGGCTTTTCGGCCTCGTGCTCGGCCTCCGCGACGCGCAGGTCCTTCTCCGAGAAAGCGACACGGTTGTAGATGGGCTGGAACTGCCCCGGATAATAGGAACTGAGCAGAAGCCGCAGGTCGCTGCGCAGGGACTGACGCCGGTCGCCCATGGCGCTCGCGAGTTCCGCGAAGTGCGCCTCGGCGAGTCGAGCGAGGCAGGCCATCTCGGGCTGCCGCGTGGCGGCGAAGGCGGGACCGACCTCCTCCGCGTCTGCGCACTCCGACACCAGTTTCGCAAGCTGTCCCGCGTCGACCAGCGCGGCGTTCGCCCCCTGGCCCAGGAACGGTGTGACGGCGTGCGCGGCGTCGCCGGTGATGACGAGCCGCCCGTGGTGCCACACCGGGCAGTCGACCACCCGCACCCCGCCCTGTCGCTGCAACGACGCCTGATAGCCGGCCTCGGTGACGGGCAGCTCCGGCGCGAGTCGACGAAGTTGCTGATGGTCGGGAAACTCCTCGCCCCGCGGCACGAACAGGAGGACGGTCTTCACCCCGTCCCGGTTGGGGAATGCGATGAGCATGATCGAATCACGTGGCCACACGTCGACGGCGTGTGGGATCGCCCCTGGCCACAGCTCCGGGACGGCGAGTTCGAGCCATCGAATGCCGGTCTCCAGGGGTTCACCGCCCGCGGACCCGGTGTGTGCGCAGATCGCCCGTCGCACGGTTGACTGAAGGCCGTCCGCCCCGACGACCAGATAGGCCTCGATTTTCTCGTCATCACCGGTACCGTGGCGTACGACCGCGGTCCCGTCGCTGTCGAGGGAAAGTGTCCGCTGATCGAAGTGGATCGTGATTCTGTCGTCCGACAGCGCCTCTTCGAGGAGGAGGCGGACCAGATCACGCCGCCGGATCGAAAGGACCGCCTCACCGTGCCGGCCGTAGGGATGCAGTCGGGATTCTCCCGACCTCTCGTGGATGTGGCGGGTATGTGCTCGCACACCCGCTTCGACAGCCCGGTCGGCCAGGTCGAGCTCCGCCAGTACGGCCAGCCCCCGCTTGCCAAGGGTGAGGTTGATCGACGGGCGTTCCATGGTGAGACGGTCGGGCCTGGCCCTGCGCTCGGAAATCCGGACCCGGAAACCTCTCCGGGCCAGGCCGAGAGCCGTCGCGAGTCCACATATGCCGGCTCCGATGACGAGCACCGGCGCGTCGGACCTCATCGTCCGTACTCCTCGCGCAACCGAGCCTTGCCGGTGGCTGTCCTCGGGATCTCCGTGACGACGCGGACCTCCCGCGGCACCTCGACATCACGCAGGGCCGTCCGACAGAAGTGCAGCACGTCGCGGACCGTGGTCGACATCGTGCCGGCCACCACGAGCAGCACAGGCACCCGGCCGAGGCGCCCGTGGTCGGCCGCCACCAGCGCGAACTCCCCTAGGCCGGGACACCGGCCGATGACGGAGCGCACGTGCGCGAGGTCGACGTTCGTGCCAGCCACCTGGATCACGTCGTCGACGCGGCCGGCCACGGTCAGCAGACCTCGTTCGAGCATCCCGAGATCCCGGGTCCATACCTCGCCCGAGGGAAAGAGGTCGACCTGGCCGCCCGTGCGGTAGCCAAGGCCACAACTCGGTCCGGACACGACGATTCTGCCGGCGCTGGCGGAGTCGGCCGGCTCGGTACGGATGGTCGTTCCGTCCAGCGGCTCGCCGACCGTGTTTCGTACGACTTCCAGGTCGTCGGAGGTGTTCAGGGTGACGGTTCCCGCCTCGGCCAGACAGTAGGAACTCCGGGGCGGGACGCCAAAGCGTTGCCACACTCGGTCAAAAGTCGAACTCGGCAACGGCGCGGAGCTGCAAATCAGCCACCGCAGTCCGTCGAAGTCGACGCTACGGCTCTGACCGGAAAGCAGCTCGTACATGTACGGGACTCCGTAGACAAGGGTGGGCCTGGTCGCCTCCAGTTGCCGGTGGGACTGAGCGATCCGCACGCCTCCCAGTCGCCCCAGGTGAATGGACGAACCGGCCAACATTCCCGGGAGCAGCAGCATTCCGATCACCCCTGCGATCGACATCGGTAAAGGTGTGTAGAGGCGATCCTGTCGAGTGAGCGAGAGCCGTTTGGCAATCCCGGTGACGTTGGCCAACAGCGCACCGTGGGTGAAGCTGACGTACTTTCGTGTGCCGGTGGTCCCGGAGGTGGCGATGTCGAGGGCAACGTCACTCGGACCGCATTCGGGGGCAGCGGTCAGTGGTTGCGAGCCGGTCAGCACCGAGCGATACGCGACTTCGCTCCCCTGTCCGGTGGGCTGGCCGCGCACCACGACCGACGCGTCCGTCGCGGCAACGGCGGAGTCCACCTCACGAGCGTCGTCCGTAGCCGCGACGATCATGGCCCGCGCTCCGAGCCACCACGCCCCCAGCAGTGTCATCAGGAGTTCGGCGCCGCCGCCGTCGTCGACGAGCACGACGCCGTCCCCCCGGCAGACGCCGCGAGCACGTAGGTAGGCCGCCGCGCGGCGCGCTCCGTCTTCCATGTCCTCCGCGCCGAGTCCGCGGTGGTCGACAACGACGACGCCACGACTGGAGCGAATCAGGTCGACCAGGGAATCTTGCTGCACAAATGCCATCACTGAACCCTAAGTTCGGCTGGACGTATCTTCTTCCACGCTCAGTGCGCTGATTATCTGTACGAGATCGTTCAAGGACACCCACCAGTCCGGACGGGCCTCGATGATCCGGTCCGAGTCGATACCGAACTCTTCTTCGAGCGAGACGAGAAGCTCGAGGACCTGGAGTGAGTCGAGCCCGCGCAAATCATCGAGCTCAGGATCGGGTCGGTAACCGAGAACCTTCGTGAGAACTTCCAATGTGCGCGTACGGATCTCGCCCTCGTCGGTCGCGCTTGCCATCAGACCTGTTCCTCTCTATTCCCGGGGCATAGCCGGCGGTACGCCCAAGCGATCATTCGGTCGATCTATCCTGGCCTCGGATGTCACCGGGCTCGAACCGCACGGAACCGGGCCGCGTCGCTTGCCCTTCCGCGCTCTTCGGAATCTGCGGTACGAACTCGATCCTTTGCGGGACCTTCGTGGGACTGAGGTGAAGTCGACAGAACGCCAGCAAATCCTCTGCGGAGACACCTCGGGCAGCCACGACGCGCGCGACGGGTAGCTGACCGAGACGCGGGTGTGGTTCCCCGACGACCACCACGTCCCGCACTCCGGGGTGCTCACGCAGTACGCCCTCGAGTTCCCGTGGGTCCAGCTTCGCCACCCCGAAGTGGATTCGGGAATCGTTGCGACCGACCAGGTACAAGTATCCCCGCTCGTCCCGGTAGCCGATGTCGGCACTCACGACCCATTCACCCCGAAAGACGGTGCCGGTCTCTCCGGCGTCGTTGCGATAACGTGTGGCGGCGTAGGGGCTCCTGACCCAGAGCTGTCCCTCATGACCGGCCGCGAGTCCGACGCCATCCTCGTCACGGATCTCGGCCTCGACCCGTGGCAGCGGTCTTCCCACCGAGTGCGAGGACGCCTCCGGCGCTGACGCGTCGTTGTAGGCGATATGACCGGCCTCGGTACTGCTCAGCAGGTTGTGGATGGAAGTCCCGGTGTGTTGTGCGAAGCTGCGCGCGGTGGCCGGTCGCAGTCGCGCCGAACTGGACAGCGCCAGGCGAAGCCTCGCGATGTCGCCACGCGCGGGCGGCTTGCGGACAGCCAACTCGTACACATAGGGGGTGCCCGATATCGCGGTGACGGACCGGTCACGAACGTCCCGCCAGAACTGGCCCACGGATGTCATCGGCATCGACATCACGGTGGCACCGGCGAGCAGGGCCGGTAACACGGAGGTCGTGAACGGCGTGGTCGCCATCGCGGCAACCCGGTCGGTCGACGCCAGACCAATAGCCTGGGAGACCTGACGCACGTCGGCGTGCAGCCGGTCCACCCGGCGGTCGACCCACAACGGATAGCCGTTTGTCCCGCTGGTAAAGGCAGCGAACCAGGCCCCTGGTGCCGCCTCGGAGGTTGACGGCCGCGGAACATCGAGCAGACCCGACATGGGCAGGGAGCGCCGCCCGGCCACCGCGCCGTCGGAGACGACCAGGGCGGTGCCGGACGCGCCCAGCAGGCGATCCAACTCCCTGGCCCGGAGGTAGGACGGCAGCACGGCGACGGTCGTCCCGATCGACCACCCGGCGAGCGTCAACGCCACCGACTCCGGCATGCCCGGGTGCACCACGACGAGACGGCTGTCGGGCTCCTCGCCGAGCCTTCGCCGGAGGCCACCGGCCAGACGCATCGTGAGGTCTGCCAATTCCCGGTACGACGTCGTTCGGTTGTTCTCGACGATCGCCGGTCGATCATCGGTATCGCGCTCCAGAACCATTTCCACAATGCCCGCCAACTCGACACTCCCGTCAGTCATCGCGCGACCGGTCGCCACGGTCATGGTGTTCCGCCGGGTAATCCACAATCGCCAGTTCCGAGGGCCTGTCGGCGCCGGAGATACAAAGATGCTCTAGCCGTGCACGGGTCGGCTCGAACCGGGCTCGAGACGCGGCATTCGACTCTCCCCGGTCGCATACGCTCGATGATCGACATCGAGTCTATGCGAACCGGCGATGTTTACGTACCTCGAGTGGACTCCGATCAGGCGAGGATGCAAGGTAAGGCTTATGCCCGGAGAGACGCAGTGACTCGGCACGCCACACCTCCCGCACCGACCGACGGGGACCAGGAGGCGGACGTCATCCCACGGCCGGCCGGTCGATTCCCACCCGCGCCGAACCGGGACACGGGACGGGTCGTCGGCACGTCGACCGCGCGGGTGCCCGACCCGGCGGCGGCCGGGTGGCCACCCATGATGTCGTGGGGCCTCCCGCCCGTCGGAAAGCGGTGCTGTGGTGACCCTCCCGCTCGCCGACCCTGCGTGCGGTCCTAGGCCCGCTGGCATGTCTTCCAGCGGTCGGTACATAGCGGCAGACGGGCTCTCGATGACCTATCGAGTTCCGGTGCGGGAGTCGAGCCTGCGCGCCGCGATACAATCCATATGGCGTAGGGAGACCAGGGACATCGAGGCGTTGGCATCGGTGGACCTACGCGTGTGTCCTGGCGAGTCCGTGGCTCTGATCGGACCGAACGGCGCCGGCAAGACCACCCTGATGAAGATACTTGCCGGCATTCTGAAGCCCACGAGCGGCCGGGTTCGGGTGCTTGGACAGGATCCGTTCGAGCGGCGCCCGGACTACCTACGTCGGATCGCCCTGGTCCGTGGGAGTCAGCCGCTCGGGAGCGCACCGGAACTCACCCTGATGGACTCGTTGAAGTATCAACGCCTGGTCTATGACCTGAGTGAGCAAGAGTTTCGTACGAACGTGGACGAGCTCATCGAACTGTTGGGCATCGACGGCCTCCTCAACCGTCAGGTACGAGCGCTGTCCCTCGGCGAGCGCATGCGTGCCGGTCTGGCGATGGCGCTCCTCTACCGACCCGCGGTGTTGTTCTTCGATGAGCCGACGATCGGCCTGGACGTGTCGGCGGCCGTGCAGACCAGGTCGTTTCTCAAACGGTACGTGGCACAAACGGACGCGACATTGCTGTTGACGAGTCACTACATGGCCGATGTCGCCGAACTCTGCCCACGTGTAGTCCTGATCAATCGGGGCAGGAAACTCTTTGACGGGTCACTCGTCGACCTGACGAGCCGGTTCCAGGGCGACAAAATCATCAACGTGTGGATTCCCGAGGGCGGCACGCTGCCGGTCGAGGCGACACTGACCAATGGCCATTACGCGCTCCGTGTGGCGCGGGACCAAGTGGCGACCGTCGCCGGCCAGATTCTGTCGAACGCGGAGGTTCTCGACCTGACGGTCCGGGACGCGCCGCTCGATGTCGTGATCGACCAGATCTACCGGCAAAGCTCTCTCGATTCGCCATGACGCGCCTGCTCGGACTCTTCGGACTGCAGGTCAAACGGCAGATCCTGGGCTGGTCGGGGTCGTGGTGGTTCATCGTCGCCCTCGCGGCTGGTCAGCTGCTCGCTCCGTTGATCGGCATGGCGGTGTGGATGACGGTGTTTCCCGACTCCAGTCGTGTCTCCACGTACTACCTCGCCCTGCTGTTCACCGTGGCGACGACGGCGTCGTACGAAAACCACATCTTTTCCCAGAGCATCTACCGGGGAACGTTGTCGGAGCGACTCGTGGAGCCGCAGCCCGTCGTCCTCGCTCCCCTCGCCGAGAACACCGCGATCCGCGTATGGATCACGATGTTCGCGCTACCGGTCGTGGCGCTCGTTGCCCTGGCGACCCGGGTCTCGACAGACCTGGGGAGCCTGTCCCAGGCGGCCCCACTGTGGCTGGGTGCCGGCATGCTGCGATTCCTCTTCACGTGGTGCCTTGCCATGTCGGCCTTCTGGAGTGAACGGGTGCACGCCATCACGGGTTTCGGGACGACACTCACCTTCCTACTCGGCGGGAACGCCGTGCCGATCAGCTTTCTCCCCCCTGATCTGACATCCGTGCTGCGCTATTTGCCGTTCTACTCGATGGTTGGACTACCTGCCGACACGTCCGCCGGTATCCCGCCGACGCAGGTATTTCGGGGCGCGCTCGTGCAATTGGCCTGGCTGGGACTGATGGGCGGGCTCGCCGTCCTGCTCTGGCGGCGCGGGCTCAGGCGCTACACGTCCGCAGGGGGATGAGATGAAGCTGCTGGGCCTTTTCGCCGTCACGTTCGCACTCTCGCTTCGACGAAGCATGGCCCACCGGATCAACCTGGCCTTCGACCTCGCACAGTCGCTGCTCGGAATCGGCGCGGTCCTCGCCACCACGGCCGCCATCTATCGGCACACGGACCTGCTCGCCGGTTGGTCGCAGGCCGAGACTCTCGTCCTGACCGGGATCTACGCCGTGGTCAGTGGCCTACGTGTCGCCCTCATCGATCCGAGCCTCAGCACCTTCGTCGGATGCGTCCGCGACGGAACCCTGGACGAGTATCTGCTGCGTCCTGCTCCCAGCTGGTTCACGACGACGTGCCGGGAGCACGCACCGCTGGCTCTCGGGCAGTCCCTGCTGGGTGTAGGTATCGCCACGGCCGGAGTCGTCAATCTGCCGTCCCCGCCACGGCTCTTCGACATCGCGGTCACCCTCGTCCTCGTCGTCTGCTCGCTGGTGATCACCTGGTCGGTGTCGCTCGCGATCGCCTGTATGGGCTTCTGGGCGGCCCGGTTCGAACTCAGTCCCCTGGTGGGTTCACTGTGGGATGTCGGACGCTATCCCGGCGACGTGTACCGGCAGCCACTGCGCGCCGTCGTGACGTACGTCGTCCCCGTGGCTGGGATGATCACACTGCCTGCCAGCACCCTCGCGGGAACGTCCTCCCCGCACCTGGTGGTCGCGGGAGTGGGTCTCACCGGCATCTTCGTGAGCGTCGCGAGGCTCCTGTTCCGGCGCGGCGTGAGGCGCTACACGGGTGCCACCTCCTAGTGGGCAGGCCGCCGGTCGTGGCGCGACCATCACCCGGCCTGGTCGTACGTGGCCGAGGCGGGAGTGGCCTTCGAGATACCCGGGCGCCGTGCGGGTGACGAGAATCAGGCGGTCGCGGTCGCGGTCGCGGTCGCCGTCCCTCCCCCGGTGCGGCGGCACGACCGGCCGCGCGGCATTGCCGGTGACCGCACGGTGGACATCGGCTTCCGGGCCGTGGCGCCGGCAACGGCACGCGCCGCACTCCGGCGCGTCGATGGTATGTCGCTTGCGGACAGAGACGGCGCCCGGTAGACCACAAGGCTGTGTGGATGCCGAACATTGTCGACGCTCGACGGGAGCGACCGCCCCAGGAGGCCCGGAAGTTGAACACCCCGGGGATCCGCCCACCAGCGTCCCGACCATGGCGGCGGCCGATCGATCCATCGCGGGCGACGGATGAAATCCGGCCCGCACCGGATGTAGCCCCGACGGATGCCCCTGGTGACCTCGCGGAGGTTGGTACCGAGGCCACCAGTGCCGCCTAGGGTCACCATCAACATGGTTGCCGACCAGGCGGGCGTCTCGCGACAGACCGTGTCGAACGTGCTCAACGCACCGCACCTGGTCAGAGCCGAAACCCGCCGCAGGGTACGCGGCGCGATCCGGCTGCTCGGGTACCGACCCAACCAGGCGGCCCGCACCCTCCGGATCGGTCGTTCCCGTCTGCTCGCGGCCCGGATCGACGCGAGCCGTCACGGTGATGACCACTTCGATTCGCACACGTTCCTACGAGGCCTGACCGAAGCCGCCGCCCGGTCACGATTCCATCTGATTCTCTACGACGCGGTCGACGCGGAGGCCGAAATCCGCGCCTACGAGGACCTTCAGGTCTCCTATCAGCCGGCCGGGTTCGTCCTGTTGAACATCGGCGCGCGGGACCGCCGGACAACCTGGTTGGCCGACCACAACATGCCGTTCGTCGTGTTCGGCGGCCTCGTACAAGATCAGTACGACCAGGTGAGTATCGACGACACCTTCGGCACGGCCGAGATGACCCGCCGGCTACTCACCGCCGGACACCGTCGAATCGGTTTCATCGACTGGCCCCGCGACGTGCAGCCGGACAGCCCTCGACGGGCCGGTTGGATGAAGTCCATGGCGGATGCCGGCGCCGATCTCGCGGGCCTGGAGCGCCGGGTCAGCAATGACCGTGATCATGGCGAGCGCGCCGCAGCCGATCTTCTCGGCACCGCACATCCCCCGACCGCTCTCGTGTGCGGCAGCGACCTGTTGGCTCTCGGCGCCATGTGGGCGAGTTCCAGCACGGCACCGTCAACGGCCGTGACCGGTTACGGCGACACCCCGGTGGCCGCGGCCGTCGGTCTGACCTCCGTCGACCGGCGGGTCGGGCACGCGGCGGCGAGTTGCATCGACATGGTCACGGAACCTGCCGACGGCGACCGCCCGGGTGCCCGACGCGTCCTGCTGCAGCCGCGCATCGTGGCCCGGAGGAGCGGATAGCGCAACGGGGACATCGCTCGTCCTCCCGAGGTGCCGACGACGGCGCGGTGCGTGAGGCGCCCGTAGCAGAGATCGGGCGGCGCCGGGTCAAGGGGCCGCACCCGTCATCACGGGATCGATCCGATATCCGCTCAGTCCGCCGCGCCTGATCGCCATGAGGATGGCGAGATATCCGACTGGTGCGGCGAGCATGACCGCGCGCGCCCCAAAGGTGTCGGCCAGCCAGGCCCCACCGGCCCAGGCCGGCAGCAGGGCGACGTGGATGGCGCCGTCGAGCACGGCGAACACCCGGCCGCGTACTGCCTCCGGCGCCCTCGTCTGGATCATCACCAACCGCGCCGACGTCCATGCCGGCACACCGAGACCAGCCACGAGCACGCCCAGCAGGAAGGGAACCACCGAGGGCGCGAGGGCCATCACCGCCGTTCCGACGGCGTTCACCGCGATGCCCAGGAAGTAGACCTTTCCGGTGCTGCTCGATGCGATCTGCACGAGCACGAATGATGCGACGAGGATGGACAACGCGGACAGGCCGCCCTGGAGACCGAACATCACCGCGTCTCCGCCGAGGCCGAGGATGTAAAGCGGAATGGCCGCGTAGAGCAGCCCGGTGAACAGGGCGTGGGCGGACTCGACAATGATGAGTCGGGCTATCAGCGGGTCGCGTCGGAGCCAACGCACGCCTGCGGTGAAACGAGGGCCGGCGGAGGCCTCGCTGCCGGGTGGGCGCGACCAGGTGGTCATCGCGACCATGATCAACGAGAGTAGGAACGTCCCGGCGTCGATCAGCAGGATGCCGGGCAGTCCGACGAACGCGACGATGGCGCCGCTCGCCGCCCACGACAGCACCGAAACCAGGCCGGAACCGAAGCCCTCCGTCGCGCCGGCCTGGATTAGCTTCTCGCGGGACAGGACCTCGGGGATCGCCGAGGACCGAGCCGGCTGGAAAAATCCACCACAGAAGGACACCCCGGCCGCCAGCGCGTACAACACGAGATGGGACGGGGCGGTGCCACTGAGCCAGACCACCCCGACGACGAGGGTGCCGAGAAACCGGGCCGCGTCGGTGACGATCATGACGCGCCGCGGATGCCAGGCGTCGAGCGCCGCGCCAGCGACGAACCCGCCCGCCAGGGCGCCCACCATGGCGCCGATCGCTGTCCCGCTGCCCGCCGTCGCCGACCCGGTGGAACTCACCAGGAACCACACCACCGCGACGTTGTAGAGCGTGTCACCGAACGTCGACAGTGTCTGCCCGCACCAGAGCCGTCCGTACGCCGGGTTGCTTCGCAGGAAGGTCAGCATCACCGCGGATCCGGTAGGCGGCTGTAGATGGACTCGTACGCCAGCGCCATGCGTTCCGGAGTGAAGTCCAACGAGCGCTGGCGGCAGACGCTCCGGTCGATCTCTCGGAGGCGCGGTACCGCGGCGGCCATCCCCCGGCCGTCAGCGCGGATGAAACCATGCACGCCGTCCTGGATCACCTCCCGCACGGCGCCCCGGTCGAGCGCGATGACCGGCGTCCCGCAGGCCAGGCTCTCCACCATGACTAGGCCGAACGCCTCCGGCCAGTCGCTGGGAAAGAGCGTCGCCAACGCCCCGCCGTAGAGTTCCGATTTTTCGCTGTCCGATATCTCGCCGACATATTCGACATCGTTGCTCTCGAACAACGGCCGGATCTCGTTGTCCCAATAGTCGCGATACGGCCGGTGGACAACTCCGCTGACCTTCAACGGAAGGCCGGCGGCGCGGGCGACCTGGACCGCCAGGTCTGGTCGCTTCTCCGGCGCAATCCGCCCAACGAACAACAGGTACTTGCCCGGCTCCGGGTGGTATTGGTAGCTGGTCACCGGCACCGCACACGGGACACAACCCGCCCAGTGCAGACCGAGGTCCTTCAGTGGCGCCCACTGGGCGCGACTGATGCTGACAAACGCCGGCCCGGACAGTCGTCGGTAGATGTCCGTCAAATGCTCCTCGTCCAGCCGGCCGTAGAGCGTCGAGACCGTCGGTCTAGCGGTGGACCGTGCAAAAGGCAGGGCGTAGTAGTCGTAGTGCGAGTGGATGATGTCGAACTCGTCGGCCCGCTGGTACGCCTCGCTGAACATCGCGGTGTGCAAAAAACTGGTCAACGCCGTATTGGACTCCTCGCCACCGTGCCACAGTGCGTGCCGGCCCACGGGAACGAGACGGCCGCCGGTGACGCTGTCGCCGCTGGCGAACAACGTCACGTCATGTCCGCGGCGGACCTGCTCTTCGACGAGCAGACTGATAACCCTTTCAGCCCCGCCATAAAGCCTTGGCGGGATCGGCAGGAACAACGGTGCCAGATGGGCGATCCTCATGCTGTCAGCGTTCCGGCGGTCGATGTTCATGTCAACATTTCCACCCCCCTTCGACAATCTGCTATACAGATCTCGCGATTTCTTGCCACCCCGGGGAGGCACCCATGAGGATTTCGCCGAAGCGCTCCCGCATCGCAGTCGTCGGTGCCGAGGGGTTCATCGGATCACATCTCAGTGCGAAACTCGCATCCAACGGCGCGGCCGTCGCCAAATTCACCAGGAGCAGTCCGCTGCTATCCCCCGGCGGTCACCTCCGGCCCGAACTGGCCGGCGTCGAGGTGATCTTCTATCTGGCTGCCAGCGTCCACGCGGCCAGCGCCGAGCGTTATCCCGCCCGCGTCGACGCCGACCGCGACCAGTTCACCAGGGTGCTCGACGCCCTCACGACACTGCAGCGCCCGCCGTTGGTCGTCTTCGCCAGCACCGGCGTCTATCTCTACGATCAACGTTCACCGGTGCCCTTCCGGGAGGACTCGCCGACCGACCCCAGGACGGCGTACGGCAGGGCCAAGCTTCGACTCGAGCGGGAGCTGGCCGCGCGACGTGCCGCGGTGCCCAGCCTGATTCTGCGGCTCGCCACGGTCTACGGCGCCGGCCAACGCGCCGGGCCCGGACACGGCGTGGTCGCGCACTGGTTGGCGGCGGCGGCCGCTGGTGCGCCGCTGAGGCTGTTCGGTGATCCCGACGCCGTCCGCGACTACGTCTACGTCACCGATGTCACCGAGGCGCTCTGGCGCATCACGTCCTACGGCAGGAACGGGACCAGTTGGCCCGAGGTGATCAACATTGGCTCGGGGCGGCCGACCTCACTGTCCCGCCTGCTCGGCCACGTGGTGTCGACCGTGCGGCGGGAGGTCACCGTCGAGGCGGTGCCGGGTCGCGGCGTCGACCAGTTCGAGGCGGTCCTGGATGTGGACCTCGCCGCGTCCGTGCTGGGCTGGCGGCCCAGCACGGATCTGCGCGACGGCATCAGCCGGATGTGGCAGGGCGGCGGCAGCTACGCCGCGACCACACCGGTACGGGCTTCCTCGATCACCGTTGAATAGACGCTCTCGTAGTTGACCGCTAGGCGCTCCGCGCTGAAGCGGAACGCCTGCTCACGGCAGACGGCGCGGTCGAGCCGACTGGCGGCGCTCACGGCCTGGACCATCTCCGCGCCATCCCGGCAGATGTATCCGCCCGCACCGGGCTCGATGATCTCGCGCACCGCACCACGGTCAAGCGCGATGACCGGTGTTCCGCAAGCCATGCTCTCCGGCATGACCAGTCCGAAAGGCTCCGGCCAGTCGCTCGGGAACAGGGTCGCCAGGGCGCCCCCGAACAGTTCCGGCTTCTCCTCGTCACCGATCTCGCCGAGGAATTCGACGTCGTTGGCCAGGAAGAGTGGGCGAATCTTGTTCTGCCAGTACTCCCGGTCCACCGAATGAACGGCCGCAGCCACCTTCAGCGGGAGCCCGGCCTCGCGGGCAACCTGGACCGCCAGATCCGGACGCTTGTCCGGGGTGATCCGACCGACAAACACGAGATACTTCCCCGTGTCCTGGCTGAATTGGTACCGCTCGATCGATATACCGTTATGGACCACGCCGGCCCACGGTAGGTCGAGGTGACTCAGCGGGGCGCGCTGGGCCAGGCTGACGCTCACCAGGGGCGTGACCTGCAACCGCGCACACTCCCACAGGTGCGGGTTGACGTCCAACCTGCCATGCAGGGTAAGTACGGTGGGCGTACGCGTGAGCTTGGCGATCGGCAGGGTGTATTCCTCATCCGTGTGCGCATGAATCACGTCGAACTCGTCGGCTCGGCTGTACACGTCGCTCAACATGGCTAGGACCTCGACCCGACCCAGACGGTCCGCACCCTGGTCGGCGACCTTCCACAGCCCCTTTTCGCAGACCGGCACCAGCCGGGCCGTCGTCTGGCTGTCACCACTGGCGAACAGGGTGACATCGTGCCCCCGGCGCACCAGTTCTTCGGTCAGGGTGCTGACGACCCGCTCCGTTCCACCGTAGAACTCGGGGGGCACAGGGTTGCTCAGCGGAGCGAGAACCGCAATCTTCATCAAGAACCTCGATCTCGTTAACATTCGGTCGTCAGGGAGCTTTCAGTAGTGCGACGATCCGGCCGGAGAGTGAGCAGTGCCGATCTCCTGACCGGTCGCGCCGTACGTTTTGCATCTGCGTCAGAGCGTCCCCGTGCGCGTCCGAGGGCCGGTAGCCGCAGCCCTTCAATGTCTTCTGCTCCGCAGTCGCGGACCGCCGGGATTCAGGAGCGCTCCGAGACGATAACCACTGCGGCGGCCCGGGAAAAGATTTTTCGCGCCGAACGTTGATGCATCGTACCCTCCGAATGGGTAACGGACTGAGACTAACATTTACTGAAGCCGCCGGAATTCCAGCTGTCAAGATCCGGCATCCCCGTTCAACTGAAACGAATGATCAGTTGAACAGGACTATGCTGATTCCTGTATCTGGTTCTCCAGTCGGGCCGCGAACTCGAGCCACTCCTGGGCGCAGGCACGGGCCACGGTTGCCACCAGGTAGGCGGAGTGTGTGGGGATACCGTCCATCAGGTCGTGGCAGCCTTTCGGACCGCTCGCCCCGGAGAAGAGCGTCCTGAGCAAAGCCCGCCCGGACTCGGTGTAGCGCAGCGACGGATCCTTGCTCAGGTTCTGCAGCAGCGTGGTCAGGTCCCGTCCGTTGAGATCCAGTTCACCCGGTCCGGACGAGGCAGCCAGGGAACCAGCACGTTGGCGGGACTTCGACAGCTTCCCCCGCCCCGTGCGCTGACCGGTCGGGACAGGATCGTCCCCACGCCGCACCCGCTCGCGAACGTCGCGCACCGTCGCGGGCGAAATTCCCGCTATCTCCGCGACCTCCCGTAGCGAGGCACCCGGGCGTTCAGCAATCACCTTGCTTGCCACTCGCCGGGCGTCGGCACTATTGAGCGGCCTGACCCTCCCATCCTGCCCGGTACGCGTCCCCGCGTCACGTCCGTCCACACCCATTCGGCGGCGGATCCGGCCGACCGTCGGCCCGGCGAGCCCGGTGATCGAGGCGATTGACCGGTCCGACAACCCGGGACGCGCCGCGATGATCCGCGCCGTGGCCGCTTCCCGGTCCGTACGCGTCAACGGCAGACCATGTGAGGCGTTGGCCTGTACCGCGGTAATGAACGCCTCGTCCTCGGTGCCGTCGAAGAACTGCACGTCGATCATCGACTCGCCGCGCAGTCTGGCCGCATACAGCCGATGCATGCCGTCGATCACCCGCATGGTGGCGCGGTGGACGAGGATTGGCGGCAGCGGGTCCTCCGAATCGGCAAGCACCCGGGTGTACTCGGCGTTCTCCCCGTCCAGCCGTGGTGAGTCGCCGGGCAATAGAGAGGATACCGGCAGTCGCTGGCCAGGTTCCCTCTGGTCGGCAGGCTTATTCGACGAATTCGGGCGTGGACTTCTTGTCGTCTGGGTTCGCAACCCAACACCTCCGGCGACTTCGACGCTGGATATCCAATGAGGACGGCGGGCACGGTTGCGGTCACAGGAAGGGCGGTGTCACATTGGGCGACCATCGAGGAATCCACCTGAGCACACGAACCGGCAATGGCATGATTTACCCCGTGACAAATCGGCGCTCGTTGGATTACGATAGGCAGCGTTCATCGTCGCCGTTTGAGCAGTGGGCGCAAGCACGCCGCCCGCTCTCTCACGCGGCGTCAACGACCAAACGAAACCGGCTTGCCAACTCCTTCAGCTCACCGGGAGGACGGCAGGAAGAACATACGCGTCAGCGTTTTACGCGGACCGGCTTCGACCGAGCAAATGGGGTCTGGACATCAGCCCGGGCACTCGAACCGCCGGCCCGGCCGCCGGCCGGCCGCTTCCCGGTCCGGGCCGATCGACCGGGCGGTAAGCGTCCCCAGCCGGCCGAATGGATCCGGCGCACACCGCAGCGTCGCACACCCAGCGAGCCCTCCCGCACGGCGACGGCGACCGCACGGCGGAGATGCCGATCGTGTCGTACGACAGGTCACCGGCACACCACGCCCACCCGGCGTCGCGGAACCCTGTTTCGCCTGCCCACGCCGCTACCGACCAGGGCGCACGTCGGGGCGATCTCCGAACACCCCGGCGCTTCTTCCAACGTGTCGTTTTCCGGCTGCGGTCCTGATGTCGCCTCAGACTCGTCCCTTGCATGAAGCCTCCCCGAGATCTACTAGTACACCGAAAGATCTACATGTGTCAACCGCCTATCACCCACTCCACCCTGATTGGAATGCGTCAGCTACTCGCGAAACCGCCGACCCGGCCGACCACCTCGCTGGGTCCACTGGGGACAGCCGAGGTCAGTCACGAACCCGGGAAACCGCGTCTGAATGCGTGACGAAAGCCCACGGTCGAGGCTGCGTCCTGACATTTCCGAGGCGCGGCGACCAGCGACCGGCGCTGGCCGTCGAGACAATATCGACTGACCCAGGTTGGTCCGGAAAGAAGCATTGATAAACCGTGGCAGCAAGAGCAGGCGACCGATTCCCAGGGACGTTTCCGTCACCGCCGACGACACGCGCAAACTGCTTCTGGCGGACAATCTGTGAGTCGTCTTCGCCCGGGTGGCGGGGCGGGTGCGGCGGTGACGATCATCACGGCGTTGCCGCCGCGCTTCCCGGCCTGGTCACCGGCAGTTCCGGCGCCGGTGAGACCGACGGGCGGTCGGGTCGGCCGCCTCCGGGCCAGCCCAGGGGACCGTCCGTCCAGGACTGCCGTTTCTCCCACTTCGGCAGACGACCCGTCCTCGGCGCGGCAGGCGGCAGCGGGGCCAGAACGCCCCCTGTCGGTCAGGTCATGCCACCTCGTCACCGCTACGGTGGGCACAAGGTCTCCTCTATGAAGTTTCTTGCTTGGTCACAGAACCAGATACCGGAGACCTCACCAGTTGTCGACCACCGCCACGCCGTGCCCTAGCCGCTGCCGGCCTGGTGGCCATGCACCGACGGATGGACGCCACCTTCGCCGCCGTCTGCACCGACCACGGCACCTACAAGGTGAACGTCGCCGCCGACGGCGGCTACCTGGACCCGGCCACCCTGTATCGCAACCTCGTCAAGGAACGCGTCCTGGCCCGCGACCCGGTTACCCTGTCGGTGATGGTCAAGGGCGGCGACTGGGCATACGGCTGCCAACTCGTCGACGAGGCCCACCAGCAACTCGGCGGCCTGCTCGCCCCACCGCGGATCTTCACCCCGATGGTGCTCACCGACACCGTCGCGAAACTCTCCAAAAGCCTCATCCACGAGGGCCGCGTCGCGCTCCCGCCCGGTACGCAGCCGTGGATGCTCGACAGCACCGCATGGACCGGCGGCATCGACGACTACGTGGACACCCTCGTGTGGCTGGTATCAAAATTCCTGTCCGACCCAAAGCACTTCTACCGCAGCTACACCACTCAGCAGCTGAATCGGATCATGATCGCCCACCCAGTCACCGAAGCCCCGCCGAGGGCACGGGAGATGAACCTCTACCGCCGCTACTTCGACCTGCTCGCCGCCGGCCGCAAGACCATCGAGGTCCGCGTTCAGTACCCGAACCTGCGCAACCTCGCCCCGGGACAACACATCCGGTTTGCGTGCGGCCGCGACGAAGCCCTCACCAAGGTCAAACGGGTGTCACGGTACGAATCCTTCGAGCAGATGCTCGACACCGAAGGCCCAGCCAAGTCAATCCCAACAGCCCCCGCCACCACCAACTCGCCAACATCCGCCGCATCTACGCCCCGGAGAAGGAAGCCCTCGGCGTGCTCGCCATCGAGATCGAGCTGATCCACACCTGACCACTGACCGTGGCCGGGTTGCTCCACCTGCACGTCGCCGTGGCCAGCAGCCCGGCGGCGATCTCGCCGACACCGATCAGCTTGCTGGACACGATCGGGCGGCGCCATCCGTGACTTTCCAGCCTGTGGGTAACCGGGCTGGCTGTGGATGTCCGCCTGATCACGCCCCTAACGTGGTAGGGCCTGACAGCTGTTCTGTCCGGTGAGGTTGGGTACGCGGTGGGCGGGTGGGTGGCCGGAGTTGGCGAGGTCGATGCGCCAGTCGTTGCTGCGTATGAGGGAGCCGCTGCCCGGCGGGTACTCAAAATTGCAGGGGCCGAGGAGAGTGAAGCCAAGGCGGTGGCAGAGTGCGTTGGAGGGGGCGTTCTTGATTGAGGGGAACGCGTGCAGGCTGTGGGGCGCGTCGGGGTGGCGGGCAGCCTCGCGGACGATGGTGACCAGGGCGGTGCCGGCTGCGGAGGCAATGCCTCGGCCCTGGTAGGGCGGTAGAACGTTCCAGCCGGTCTCGTAGATCTGCTCGCCCTGCCAGTCACGCTGGTGGTAGGCGATGCTGCCGACCATCTCGTCGCCAAGCAGTACGGCGAACATGCAACCGCAGCTGGTCGCAGGCATGGCAAGGTATCGGCGGTGCCGGGCAAGCAGTTTTTCCTCCGGCTCGGGACCGCCGACGTGTCGACGCATCTGCGGAGTGTTGATCCGGCGCAGGAGGTCGAGCGCGGATTCCGACCAAGGCTCAAGACGAACGTCCATGCCGCGCAGCCTGGCAGGCTTCGGGATCATCAAGCACCTCATTTCGACCGGGTGCGGCCCTCGCCCGCCTGTACAACTCGGGCCTTGGGTCGAATTCGGCGGTAGCGGGGTGATGAGGACCCGGCGCGTCGGTGACCGATACGTAGCGAGGTCTCCGGTAGATGGTTCATCGACGAAGAAGACCATCAGCACGGAGACCTCGTGGCCACTGTAGCGGTGACGAGGCGGCACGACCTGACCGACGCGCAGTGGGCGGCGCTTGAGCCGGTGTTGCCCGTGGGGCGTAGGCCGGGACGGCCGCCGACATGGACGAAGCGGCAGCTCATTGACGGTATCCGGTGGCGGATCCGAGTCGGTGCCCCGTGGCGGGACGTGCCGGAGTGCTACGGGTCCTGGGCGGCGGCGTACGCGGTGTTTCGCCGCTGGCAGCGCGACGGAACCTGGGCGAAGATCCTGACCAAGTTGCAGGCGATGGCCCACGCGGCTGGGCGCATCACGTGGGATGTGTCGGTCGACTCGTGGTCCGCCCGGGCACACCAGCATGCCGCCGGTGCGCGTAAAAGGGGGATCTACAGGCCGAACCGCCGGGTGGCGTCACCACCGAGCCGGACGATCACGCCTTGGGGCGGTCACGCGGTGGGCTGACGACCAAGCTGCATCTGGCCTGCGAGCAAGGGCAGAAGCCGCTGTCAATCGTGTTGACCGCCGGGCAGCGCGGGGACAGCCCGCAGTTCATCCCGGTGCTCGACGGCATCCGGGTGCCCCGGCTGGCCACGGGCCGGCCTCGGACTCGCCCGGACCGCGTCCTGGCGGACAAGGCATACACGTCCCGATCCAACCGCCGCTACGTGCGCCGACGCGGGATCGCCGCAACCATCCCGTCCAAGGCTGACCAGGACGCCAACCCGGCTCCAAGGGTGGCCGGCCACCGGCCTTCGACCCCGAGCGGTACAGCAGCGCCATGCCGTGGAGTGCGGGATCAACCGCCTGAAGCGCAACCGGGCCGTCGCGACCCGCTTCGACAAACTCGCCGTGCGCTACGAGCACCGGCGAAGTCTATGGCGCAGCCGTCAGGGCAGGGATCGCGTGTCCCGGACGCGGCAGGGCATTTCTTGTCCACTACGCAATGACCCTGCGTACCTGGTTCACTTGCGCGGGCAGTTGCGCTTGTCGTGCCCCCGGTAGAAACAGACGCTGCACTGCCCAGCGTTGGGAGAAACTTGGCACGACCGCTTGTCGTGCCCTTCTGCGCCGCATCAGGAGCAAGTACGGGTCCCGCTCGCGCTCATCTTTGTCCTTCGATTCGTCCATGGCTCGCCACGCCACAGGGAGGCAAACGTAGCTGCATCTGATCGGCCACACGCATCCAGCACGCCTGCCGAAACAGGTGTTCAAGCGTTGAACAGTAGAGTCCCGACGCACCACGGTCAATCAGAGACAGCCTTCGCCTTGGCGCTCGGAGTGAGGTTCCCCCGATAGTTCGGAGGGGTTTGATGTTCCCCGGGTTCGATGGAGTCGGTTTGGTTGACTTTCGTGCGTTTCGCTCGTTGAGGAGAGACGTGCCGAGGAGTTATCCACCCGAGTTCCGCCGCAAGGTCCTTCATCTACTAAGGCTGGCCGATTGGCGGCCGACCTGGTCCGGGACCTGCAGATCAGCGACCAGACCATCTATACCTGGCGCCGCCAGGAGTTGATCGACACCGGGCAGCTACCCGGAATCAGCTCGAAGGACCAGGCCGAGCTGGTCGCCGCGCGGCGGCGTATCGCCGAGTTGGAGACCGAACTCGCGGTGCACCGCCGTGCCGCTGAGTTGCTCAAGGAGGCGGTGCCCCCAAAAGGCCGGTACACGGCCATCGAACGGATGGCCGCTGAGGGACTGCCGGTCGCCGTGGGCTGCCGCGTCTTGCGGGTGTCCGTGTCGGGTTATTTCGCCTGGCTCGACCGGCCGCCGTCGGCGCGGGCGCTGCGACACGCGTGGCTGACCGAACGGATCCGGGCGGTCCACGCCGCGTCTCGAGGCATGTACGGCGCGGGACGAGTCCACGCGGAGCTGCGACTCGGGAAGGGCATCATTGTCGGCCAGAACACGGTGGAGATGATGCGGCGGGCCGGGATCAAAGGCCTTCCCCACCGGCGGCGTCCCCGGCCGAAGCATCAAACTCCGACCGCGGCGGACCTGGTCAACCGTGACTTCACCCGTGTCGAGCCCAACCGGCTGTGGGTAACCGACATCACCGAACACCAGACCAGGGAGGGCAAGGTCTACGCGCGGTCGTGCTGGACACGTACTCGCGGAAGGTCGTCGGCTGGTCGATCGACGCCAGCCAGACCGCCACACTGGTCACCAACGCGTTGGGCGTGGCGATCAGCAACCGCCAACCGCAGCCGGGCACGATCATCCACTCGGATCACGGGGTCCAGTACACCTCTTGGGTCTTCACCCGCCGGGTCCACGACGCCGGCCTCGCACCGTCGATAGGCTCGATCGGCGACTGCTACGACAACGGCATGATGGAATCGTTCTGGGGCCGCATCCAGACCGAACTCCTCGACAGGCAGCGGTGGCGCACCCGCATCGAACCCGCCAACGCGATCTTCGAGTACCTCGAGATCTTCCACAACCGGCAACGCCGCCACACCTCACCGGGCATGCTCACCCCGATCGAGTATGAGAGAGACCGACCGATATCCCTGTCCGTGGCATGAAACCAACCACGACGACTCCATGAAAGCTGGGGATCATCAAAATCTCCGAGCTACCGGGGGAACCTCACCTTCGGCCCACCAGATCGGTCAGTCACACACACCTGAACGTCCTCCAACCCTCGTCGATCAAGCCCTTTCCTACTGCCGGAAGCGCACCTAGATTGGTGCGGTGTCGGCCAATGCCTCAATCTCTCGGCCACAGGCACGCATCCGCCGTCGAACGGCTGGACCGCGCGGTGACGACGAGCCCGTCCGGACATCAGCAGCGTCCGAGCCATCAGGGCAGGCCGGACGGTGGCCCCGGCCGGACGGGGGCCTGCACGCCAAGCCGCCCCTCGACCCTCCGCCACGTCCGCCGGGGCCGTCGATCCGGCCCCACGACAGCCACCACTGACGGAGACCGGGGCCCCATACGGTGGCTCCGCCTCCGCCGGTCCCCACGCTCGGAGGAGAACACCTGACGGCGTTGCCGCAGGACGGGCAGGGCTACGGAACAGTCCGAGTCGACCATGGAGGATGACAGTGCGCGCGCTTGGCGGAGCAGGCCGGAGGATCTTTCCCGATCCAGGTGTCCTCGCGGTCACACATGGATACCACCCGCTGGTGACGGATGCGACCGCCATGCTCGCTACCGGGCTCTTCACTGACGTACTGGCTCTCGGCGCCGATCTGCCCGATCCTGCGGGATCGGTTGAGCGGGTGAAACAGATCGTCGTCCCGACGGTCAGCCTGCCTGAAGGGGTCTACTGGTTCGGGGGCCTAGACCCCGCTCCGCTGCTCGTGGTCACCTCAGGCGCGATGCCCGGTGCGGGGATTCACGAGCCGGCCGCCGAGGTAGCCGAGGACTCACCCGTGGCCTCTGCACTGGGCTGGTTCGACCACCTCTGGGACAGCGCCCACGAGGTGCCGTTGCCCCGATTCGACGTCACCGACGAGGTAATCACCCGAGCCGGGCAGGACGGCATGATTAAGTCCCGTCAATTCGTGCACGGTCGATGGATCTACCAGGTTTTTGCCGGCAGCCGCATCCAGCGTGTCGAAGAGGGCGTCCTGCTGCCGAGGCCGACGGTCGACTCCCCCGACGCATGGGTATGCACCGAGCCCGCCCCCGCCGAGCGCCTTGCCGCCACCCTGACCAGGGCGAAGCTGGAGAAGCAGTTCACCGACACGATCTTCTCGTTCCGGGCGACGCGCACCATCTTCCGGCCGTACCAGTTCAAGCCGGTAATGAAGTTGCTGAGCACAGGGTCCCTGCGGTTGCTCATCGCGGACGAGGTCGGTCTCGGCAAAACCATCGAAGCCGGGCTGTTGTGGACTGAACTCGATGCCCGCAGGCACGCGGACCGGGTGCTCGTCGTGTGTCCCTCCGTACTGCTGACCAAATGGCAGCACGAGATGCGTGAAAGGTTCGGCTTCGAGTTGACCGAGCTCACCGGTACGGGGCTGGCCGACCTCAAGGACCGTCTCGAATCGGATCGCCTGCCCAGAAGGATCGCCTGGATCTGCTCGGTCGAGCGGCTACGGGCGTGGAAGGGGTTGGCCGACATCGAGCAACTGGGTCTCCAGTTGGACCTGGTGATCGTGGACGAGGCCCACGTCTTCCGCAACTCGAACACCAAAAGCCACGCGTTGGGTGAGCTGTTGTCCCGCTGGGCGGATGCGTACGTTTTCCTCTCCGCCACCCCGGTGAACCTGCGCAACAACGATCTGTACAACCTCCTTGAGCTGTTGGTGCCCGGCGAGTTTCAGGACCTGGCGGACCTGCAGGAGCGGATCGAACCCAATGCAGTCCTCAATCGGATCATGGGTTCGCTGCTCGACGCCTCGGTCAGCAACGCCACACGTACGCGGTGGCTGTCGAACCTGTCCGACAGCACGTTCGGCCGCGTCATCGCCATGCGGCCCGATTTCTTACTGTTGTGCGAGATCCTGGAGCGACCTCACCTGTCCCCGACCGACGTGGTCCAGGTCAAACGGATCTGTAGCGAGTTGGGCGGGCTTTCGGCCCAGGTCACGCGCACCCGCAAGATCGAGGTCCAGGAGGACAAGGCGGTGCGAGAGCCGCGCCCCGTCCAGGTGCGCTGGACTCAGCGGGAGCACGACTTTTATCAGGCATACCTGCAGTGGTGCATCGAGCGGGCCAGGGTCAAGAACACTCCACTGCACTTCGGCATGCAGATGCCGCTCCGCCTCGCGGGCAGTTGTCTCCCCGAGGCGGCGGCACTCGTTCTGACCTCGTGGCAGACACCGAGCGTGCGGGATGAGGTGGACGCCACGGCGAAGCAGTCGGCGGCTGTGCTCGGCCCGGATGTGCCGCCGTCGCCACGGTTGCGGGATCTGGCAGCCGGCATCGACGTGGACACGAAGCTCGATCGGCTGCTCCGCGTTGTCGACGATCTGATCAGCCAGGGCAGGCAGGGACTCGTCTTCACCTTTTCCCGAAGGACGTTGTCCTACCTCGAGCGGCATCTGCAGAGCCGGTACAGGACCGCGGTACTGCACGGTGGTGTCGGCAAGGACGACCGGGCCAGGGTCATGGCCGATTTCCGGGCAGGTGGCTACGACATCGTCGTGGCGACCAAGGTCGCGAGCGAAGGCCTGGACTTCGAGTTCTGCTCCGTTCTGATCAACTACGACCTGCCATGGAATCCGATGGAGGTCGAGCAGCGCATCGGTCGGATCGACCGGATAGGCCAGACCGAGCAAAAAGTCGTGATCATCAACTTCACGACGCCCGGGACGATCGAATCGGACATCATCGAGCGGCTGCTCACCCGGATCGGCATCTTCGAACACGCCATCGGGGCGCTGGAACCGATCATCGAGAGCATCTGGCCCGACGTCGAGTCGGCCCTGCTCAACTTCGCCCTGACCCCAGCTCAACGAGAGCAGCGCACTCGGGAGTTCCTGGCAGCGGTCGCGGAACAGAAGCGGGCCGCGGACGAGATCGAGTCGGCGGCGCCCCACCTCCTATCGAGTGACGGCGTCGACATCGAGGGCCTCGAGCCCGATCTACTCGCATCGGGCCGGTATGTCGGACAGCAGGAACTGGCCCTGCTGGTGAGCGACTGGGTGGGTAGCTACGGTGGACACTGCCAGATCCGTGGCGACCACGTGACTGTGATCGGCAACAGCGAGCTCGCCGGTCACGTCCGTGACCTCGCACGGCGCGGTGAGAAGACGAGGTCCGAGGTGGACCAGATCCTCAGCGACCTGACTCACCAACTGCCGGTTCAACTGTCCCTGGACCAGGAGGCGTCCCGAACCACCGGGGTGCCGCTCCTGACGGCCAACCACCCGTTGGTACGGGCGGCGTTGGACGTACCAGGGCACCGGCAGACCAGGTTCTCCGCGATTACGATGCCGGCGCGGGGCGCCGGGGTGGCTCCCGGCACCTATCTCGTCCATCTGTGCATCGCCAACTGGAACGGTGTCAGGCCACTGCATGAGGTATGGACCGTCACCGTTGACGCCCGGACCCTACAGGTCGCCCCAGACCTGGGTGACCGGTTGATGGCGGCTGTGGCAGCCGGAAACCTGCAACCCGCGTGGTTCGACGGGTCGATCGACCTACGGCCCGCGCTCGGCGTAAGCAGTGACCTGCTGGTCCAAAGGCAGCTCCGGAGCCAGAACACGTTGGCCGCCGAGAACGAGGCGTTCCTCGCCTCACGACGACTGAGCGTTGAGCAGGTCCATCAACGGCGGACACAGTCGCTGGAGTCGCGCATCGCCACCCTGCGGACCCGTGGCAGGGAGCGCATGGTGCCGCTCTTCCAGGCCCAACAGCGTCGAGAGGACAACCGCCACGCGGGCCTCCTCCAGGACATAACGGCACGATCGACGGCCATGCTCAGTACCGAGGACCTGGCCGTCTGCGTAGTGGAGGTGCGGTAGGTGGCCAAGATCAGCGACGAGGAACTCGCCTACGAAATCGCCACCAACCGCAGCTACCTGCGGGCGTTGGAGCGACGGCTCGCCCGGAAGAATCCTGAAATCTCCGTCACCGCGAACGAGCGCTACGTCGACAACGTCCCTCGGGGTGAACGGGCAAGCGTCGGCCCCCTCTACGGCCGAGTCGGCCTTGCCGGTCCGGACCGGGATCTCGGGATCGCCTTCTACGTCGGTACGCGGTACCTCAGCAGCGCGGACTGGGATTATCCGGTCATCAACTGGGCCGCACGGACAGCGAGGGTGTTCTTCGACCCGAACGCCGCCCATGAACTAGACACAGATGTGGTGGTGCGCCGAACACTCACTGCGCGTGATGTAGAGGTGGTACACGGCTCCGACGACTGGGCTGTCGCGGTGCCGGCCGACCAGTCGCCTTTCAAGGCAGGGAAGCTGCGCGTCCCCCTGGCACCGCCACGCCGGCAGGCGGGGCGCCCCGCCGGCTCGACGTCGTCATCTGCCCGCACCGCCGCGCCGCAAGACCATCCCGCGGAGCAGGTCCCGAAAGCCCGGCAGACCACACCACCCGGTCCGAGCACACCGAGGAAGGAACCACCGTTACCGGTTGCCCCTACAGCGCGTCGGGCCGCCGTGGCGAGAAAGGGCACCGCGGGCCGGCTGCCACTGCCGGACAAACCGGCAGACCTGGCGACATGGCAACCGGACGCACCGCTCGTCGTCGCTTTCTCGGAGGACTCCCGGGCGGATCCCGAAGGCATCGCGGCCGTGCGCGCGGTCGACATGGTGCGGCACCTGGCCCGCGAACGACGGCGCGTGCTGATCGTGTCAGCATGGACCACCCCACTCCCGAAGATCGTCCGCAGAGTCCACAGCGCGGCGGCACTCGTCGGACTGCCCGCCGCGGACATACCCAAGATCCTGAGCATCGTGCAGGAGACCGAGTGGCTGGTCGGAATCGCCGGATACCCCCGCTTCACGAACACCCGAGAGCCGGACACCCTTGACGTTGGCCGGTACGTCAAGGACATCGTGGAGCAGGCCGTACCGATCTGTCACCGACGCCTGGGGTGGGCGCAACGCGACGTACGCCTGTCGGCGAAGCTCAAGGTCGTCTACGAGGTGATCCGAATGGGCGGAGTGCCCACGGAACCATTGAAGCTCGGTAGGTATTCTGCAGAATGGATCGCGACCTTACCGCCGTTCGGAGCCGCCTGGGGGCAACTGCGCTATCTCGCACTGTTCGCCCAACTGGTCACCTCGGTCAAAGGCGCCGACAGCCAAAGGCCCTTTGGCCACGTCATCGTCCACGGCGCACACGATTTCTCCAGTCTGTCCCGCGCCGTACTGCGAGCGAACAACCCCACCGCCCAGTGGACGGTCCTCACCGAACTGGCCAGCGCCGGATCACCGACCATCGACGGTCGCCGCTTGGTCGGCATGGTTGAACGCCTCGGCGTCACGGACAACCGCGGAGAAGTCGACGTGATCGCCGTCCACCGCGCCAGACTGATCAGACACACCGTCGCCCTGCCAATACCGAAAGCCGCTCCCGCCACGCCGCCCGGAGTTAACGACCGGGCACCCGACGGCCGACCACAACCGACCGAGCACCGACAGCAGTCCCCCTCGGCGGCCGTCGACCTCGAAAACGGCATGCGTGCCGTCGACGCGGTCCGCTACGCCCTGCACGCGCCCCGGACGGAGGCGATGACCTCCGTGCTCGCCACTCTCCAACCCGACCAGTACCGCCTGGTGACCCAACCGCCGACGATGCCCTTGATCATCCAGGGACATCCGGGTACAGGAAAGACGATCATCGCGGTGCACCGTGCGGGATATCTGGTCAACGAGGAGACGACAAAGAAGGGCCAGATCCCACGGGTGCTCCTGCTTGGACCCACCGAACAGTACGTTCGCCACGTGTCACGGACAGTCAGGGAACTCGACCCGACCGGAGCCATAACGGTCAAGTCACTTCCCGAATGGCTCGCCGAACTCGCCGGTCTGGGCACCACGGTACAGCCGGGTGAGGGGACGGCCGATGACGTCGGCGGCTTCATCGTGGCCTTGGCAAAACACGCGGTGGTGGAGAGCCAGGACCGACCGGAATGGAAGGCGAGCCGTCTGACCGACCTGATCAAGATGACCTACGAGGCCATCCGTAGCAGCAACGACCCACACAGACGACCGCCGACCAGCCAGGCGGAACAGCGGTGGATCGAGGCGCTCCCACCGTTCACGAAGGCATGGGGGAAACGTCGCTACCTTCCTCTCTTCGCGCAACTGGGCACGCTGCTCAGCGACAAACGGTCCAGGTACGAACACATCGTCGTCGACGAGGCCCAGGATGTCTCGGAACTCGAATGGAAGATCATCCAGGCTCACAACGCCGGCGGACGATGGACAATCGTCGGCGATCTGAACCAACGCCGCCGGTTGGACATCAGCCACCTCGACTGGCACGAACTGGCGGAGCGACTGCACGTACTTCCCGATGCCCAGCTGTTCCAGCCCGAGGTCGTGGAACGGGGATACCGCTCCACCCAGCCGATTCTCGACTTCGCCAACCGCCTACTGCCGCCCAACGAGAACCAACCCTGTTCACTTCAGACCGACGGGCCGGAACCGTCCATCATCCGAGCCAGCACACCTGGCAAGCGCGACCTTCGGGCCGTCGGTGAGGCGAGCAGACTGCTGGACTCGTACCCCGGAGGAACGGCAGCGATCATCACCACCGATCCGGACGCTATCGACAAACTGCTTCTCAGCGACGGGTGGCGACGAACAGACATGGCAGCGGGTGCGGGCGACTGGGCCAGGGAGGGACGTCGGCTGGCCGTCCGCACGCCCGACTCGGCAAGGGGTGTCGAGTTCGACGGGGTCGTGGTCGTGGAGCCGCGCTACTTCGTGCGACAGGAGGAATTCGCCGGGACCCTGTACACGAGCCTGACCCGGGCGAACCGGGAACTTGTCGTGGTGCACAGCAAGCCACTGCCTGAACCTCTCACACAACGCTGACCGCCAACTTGCTGGTCTCCAGGCGAAGTCTCTAGAAGATGTAGCGTGCTGTCGGGCTGAGCTTCCCCCTGACGGCGAGGAGGGCTGATTAGCAGGTCAGAGCCTGCTTACGGGGGTGACCGGTTCGATCTGCCCGACGACCTGACGGCACTGGCTGCGCGGACCCCCGACCGGATATCGTGGCCGCGGACTCCGAGTGGCACGACCTGTGGCAGGGCACCGCCGGGACGTCAACCCGGCCTTCGACACCGTCTGCGGCCCACGCAGGGGTCCTGACGGCGTAGTGGGCGAGCCGGTGCCGCGCCGGAGATACCTCGCGCCTTTCCTTCATCACCCTCAATCCACAGCAACCCCCTCTGATCGGGGGAGGTCAGGCCGACAATCGTGCGAGTGGCCGAGTCCCGCAGAGGGCTGAATCGTTGTCTATCCATATCAACGGAGGTGGCTGTTAACGAAGCCTCGACATGGGGAGTCTCCTGATGCGGTACGCGCCGGAGTTGGACGGTCCTGACCTGCTCGGCTGGTGGCTCCGGCAGCCGGACCAGCGAGGCCGCTTACGGACACGGCGCCCGCCGGCACTAAGTCACATGGGCATACGGTTCGCCTTCTACGGGCGGATGTCGACCCGGGAGTTCCAGGATCGGCTGTCGTCGGCGCGGTGGCAGCGCGACTTCGCCGAGGAGGTGATCGATGGGCGGGGCGTGATCGTGGCCGAGTTCTTCGACGTCGGTGTCTCGCGGCAGGTGCCCTGGCCACGTCGCCCGCAAGCCGCGCGGTTGCTGTCAGCCCTGGCCGACCCTGGCCGCGGGTTCGACGCGGTGGTCGTGGGAGAGTTCGAGCGGGCCTTCTACGGCAACCAGCTCCGCGACCTCGCGCCGCTGTTCAAGCTGTACGGCGTGCAGCTGTGGCTGCCCGAGCTCAACGGCCCGGTCGACGCCGGCAACGAGCTTCCCTGTCACTACTGGCCCTGCTCGGCGTGCACTCCAGGCGGGCGGTCCAGCGTTCGCGGTTTCGGGCAAAGGCGGCCATGTGCGCCCAGGTGATCGAGCAAGGCCGTCACCTCGGCGGCCGGCCGCCGTACGGATACCGGCTCGTCGCGGCAGAGAGGCATGACGAAGGCATGCAGGACGGCGGCACCGGTCACCTTCACGTGCTTCCCGACGTTCGCGCCGTGCTCGTCAAGGTGTAGAAGGTCGCCGCCCTCGGAGCGCTGCTCTCGGGAAGCGGTGGGATTTCGCCGAGTTGAAGAAGCGGGCCGATGATATCAACGCGGAATGCCAACGCAGGGTCGCTCTCGCCGGTACATGGCTCCTGCACGATCTCGACACCACTGACCGTCTTGTCGCCACGAACGCCGAGGCAGAGCCCGCTACGCACGGGACGGATACGGTAGCCCCTCCAACGGAGCGGCGCCCGGTTCGACACGGAACAGTTATGTCGGCCCACCAGCAACGCAGTCGTCGTGGGGTTCGAGCATGTCCATGGCCGCGCCGCTAACTAGGCCCGGAACCCGGCCAGACGCCTGAAAGCATCGGCCGGGTTCCACGTCCGCCGCATTGATCAATGAGCAGTCCTTGGTCGCGCCCGACGAATCGATCGCCGGAACGGCAGCTGATCCAGTACGTCTGAAAACCAGGGCCGCCATCAGTTCCTCAAATCGACTGGCCCACCCGGGCGTATCACAGAATGCCAACGACGACCTCCTCAAGTTCCTTCGAGACCGGTGAACTTTGTCAACCTTCAAGGACGCGGCGCTGATGTCGGCCTTCAGTCACGCTCGAAGGCGATGTCGAGCCGCTCCAGTCCATGGACCGTGAGATTTGTTCCCCACCTCGGCTCTTCTCTCAACGTGATTCGGCGCACCTGTGGGAGAAGCAGTTCGAGTATGGTGTGAATCTCGCGATGGGCCAGGTTCTTTCCGACGCAATGGTGCGCGCCGTGACCGAAAGCCATGTTCTGCGAAGGTTCACGGGTGATGTTGAAAATATCGGGGTCCGGGAAATTCCGTTCGTCCCGATTCGCTGAGCCGTACATGATGAGGACACGGGTTCCTTCGGGGACGGTCACCGTCCCCACGTCGGTAGGTCGCGTCGTCATTCGGGTGAAGTGCCGGATGGGTGAGTGCAGACGTAGCGCCTCAGAGATCGCATCTGGAATGCGTGACGGGTCCTCACGCAGCAGGTCCCACTGCTCGGGATGACGAGCGAAGAGATACAGGGCGCTCGTCAACGCCTGGATGATGGTCTCGACACCTGGGAACATGTAAATGCCCAGGTCCTCGATCTTTTCGCCGATCGTTTGTTCGGTCGCTCCCGCTGGTACTCGCTGCACAGCGAATTGTGCGGCGCGGGAGCCGATGGTGGCGAACGCCTCGAGACCCTCGCGTTGCCGGTCAGACGCCGGTCCGAAAAGGTTGTTGGCGGTCGCGGAGAGGCTGGGCAGGTCAGCGACAGCCGACCCGGGCAGTTCGAGCAAGCTGCCGACGAGGGAAGCGACGTAGGGGCCGGCAAGCTCGCCGACAGCGTCGATCTCGCTGCGGGCGAGGGCTTGTGTGACGGCCGCCTCGGCAGTGCTCCGGATCAGTTCTGACCGTGCAGCGACGCGCCGGGGAGTCAGGTCGCGCGAGATCCGCTCCCGCATGGGCGCAAGCTCCGGCGGATCGGTACCCAGCACGCCACGGGACACCACGGCGTTGACCTCTGGCTCGACCGCCGCGCCAGAAGCCGAGGAGAAGGCGTGCCAATTTGCCAGAGCGGACTTCACCTCCGCGAATCGGGGGATGGCAACCAAATCGTAGCGATCGAGCCAGACCGCGGGGCCGGCATCCCGTAACTCCGCGTAGGTCCTGAACGGGCTTCTCAGGACATCGTCGGACCAGGGGTCGACAGGGCTATGTGGCCCGCCAAAGGCGGACGCGGATACTCCGGTCATGACATCAAGCCTTTCTCGAAAAGCGTGGCAAGTGGACTGAGCTGACGCTCAGGTCTCGACGATCGCGGTTTACCGTTCAGCGTCGCCCGGGTGAGGCGCCGAGGAGAGTTGCTCGCCTCACAACGGATTGCGTGGTCGCTTGTTCACCCGAACCACAGATACGCGGTCCCGGCCCCGTCCACCCGCCATCATCAACAGCACACAAGCCGGTACTCGCGCGAGTATTAGAAAGCGATCCCGTCGCCGGAGGCGAGGATCAGAGCGTCGAGGGCCCTGGCCCAATCGCAGACCCGGCCACTGATGCTGCGGCATGACCGAGTCACGGGACGCCCCTTACGGCCTCGCGCACCGTTGCCGGGGGCCAATCACCTCATCGACAAAAGGGTACAGCTGGTAAAGCCTTGAGTGGATTGGTGTTCTCGCTGCGATCGACATGTTGGTGGTCGGATAGCAGGCCGCGATGGCGCGGATGGCAGTGTCCAAGTGCGAACTGGTAGAGCAGAATCTGCAGGACCACCATCGCCACCGGCGGCACACTGATGACCACGAGCGGTTTCCACCAACTCATGCGCAGGTGGGCACCGAACGGCCGGGACCTGTCGACGGCTGGCCGAAAATGCGCCTGCGTCAGGGGGGTCGGGCTGTTCGAGGCAGGAGGGCTTGGGCGACTCGTCGTGTGTCTCGGGGCCCGTCGGACCTTGGCGCGTTCACCGGGAAAGTTCCTTTCGGGCTCGGATCGGTAGGCGTAGCGGACATACCTCAATGACAGCAGCCCTCGCGGCCACCCGTCAGTGACGCCACGTCACGGGCCCCGTGTGACGTGGCGTCACTGACGGGTGGCCGCGACGCCGCAGCATGACGACGTGCGACTCTGCCGCCGGCCAGCCCGAGCGGCCCGCTACGTCCAATAGCCAGGTCGAGCGCATCGAGGACCTCAAACAGAGCCCGGTCCTGCATGCGGACATCCCGCGATGTCTGGGCGTTCCCGGCGGCTGCCGGACGTCGACCGAGGGGTCAACACCGGACACCTCTGGTCTCCCAATGGAAGTCGGGGCTCGCGTCGGCGACGCCGGTCAGTTACACAACACCCGAAATCTGTCGCAGTCAGTTCTCATCCGGCCGCAGAACGAAACTGGTTGGCACCACCGGCCTGCGGGCGGCATCGCCGGGCTCCAGGCCACCTGCCCGGTCACAGCTGGGCGATGACCGCCTCCGTGGCTTGGGCGATCAGGGCGTCGTCGTAGCTGGCGTCCTTCTCATCGCGGCTGGACAGCACGGCGAGGACAATCGGCGCGCGATCCGGCGGCCAGATCACCGCGATGTCGTTGCGGGTGCCGTACCCAGCTGCCCCGGTCTTGTCACCGACGACCCACCCGCCCGGGACACCAGCGCGGATCAACGCGCCACCGGTGGTGTTGCCCCGCAACCAACCGTTGAGAACATCACGGTCCCCAGCCTGAAGGGCATCCCCCACGGCATACGCCCACAGATCACCGGCCAACGCCCGCGGGCTGCTGGTGTCCCGCCTGTCACCCGGCGTCGCCTCGTTGAGCTCAGTCTCGTAGCGCGCCGCGTCGGTGACCTTGTCACCAATCTTCCGCAACTCCCTCTCGAACCGCTCCGGACCACCGAGATGCCGCAACAGCAAATTACCGGCCGTGTTGTCGCTGTACCGCACGGCGGCATCGGCGAGAGCACGCAGCGTCATCCCCTCAGCGACGTGCTGCTCGGTAATCGGCGAATACGTCACCAGATCATCGGCCGAATACCGCACCACACGATCCAGCCCGACGTTCGTGGTCTCGTCAAGGACCTCGGCAGCAGCCAACGCCTTGTACGTCGAGGCGTACGCGAACCTCACCTCCGCCCGGTACCCAACACTCCGACCCGTACCGGTGTCGATCGCGTAAATCCCCAACCGCGCGTCGAACCTCTCCTCCAGCCGCCGGAACTCCCAGTCCCGATCCCCGGCCGCGGACACGGTGACGGTCACCTCCCCGGCGCGGGCCAACTGCTCAGCGGCGTCGGCAGTGCCCCGTGCGGCCAGGGGAACCAACACCGAGACCGCCGTCACGGTGACCACCAGACGTCGTGTCGAAAAAACCATCGTCACTCCTTGTCATCCGGAGGCCCGACCGCCAACAGCGCCAGCCGGGCATGAATCGACCCTCACAGGAATCGAGCATGCTGTCGAAGACCTAATCCACG
This sequence comes from Micromonospora sp. NPDC050397, assembly GCF_044901685.1. NCBI lineage: Bacteria > Bacillati > Actinomycetota > Actinomycetes > Micromonosporales > Micromonosporaceae > Micromonospora > Micromonospora sp. NPDC050397. Next base: position 14,373 of record NZ_JBJDPS010000001.1, on the reverse strand, counting down.
AGGTTCATGCCGATCCGGCATCACCGGTGTTTCGCTTTGGATATCTGGCTGCCGTGACAGCGACCTCATGGAGGACCTACACGACCGGTCCGACCAACGCCAGGAAGCCGGGCTCGGCGCCCACGCCCGGGCCCGGTGCCAACAGACCCACTCCGCTGCGGACTGACTGCAGGCCGGTCAGTGGGTGGCAATTCGGGCCGTCGGGCACCGGATGGCGCCGGGAGCCAGTTCCCCGTTAGCTTGATCTTTAACCTGTGCGGCGTGGAGGGGGATTGACGGATTTCGGCTTCTTTGCGGCCGGTTTCTTGGCGTTCGTGGTGGTCGCGGTGTGGACGTCGTAGCGCGGGGTGGGGTGGTTGTTGCGGCGGCCGGGTGGTCGCCCCGGTCCTGGCCGGGAAGGTTTGGGCGCTCCGGCCGGACAGGTGGCATTCGCGCGGAGGTGCCGAAACCCTCGGCGGACGCGGGCGGGCGGGAGACGCTCGGGTGGCGCGGGTTTCTCCCAGGGCCGGCGCAGGTGCGGTTTTGTGGACGACGGCAGCATGCGCGGCACCGCCAGGCCGCAGTCCGGCAGACCCATGCGGAGGGCGTCGCGACGCGCACCAGCGAAGATCCTGCCCCGCCTGCCCTGATCCCGACAGGCGCTCGTTCTGCCCTCTCTGTGATTGCTGTTCGGGTTCCGGCCGGGTCGGTCCAGCAGGCGTTCTCCGCGGAAGGCGCTGGACTTGGAGGCTATTGCCAGGACCGGGCGCCGTCGATGAGCGGGGCCGGGACGGGCAGGCGCGGGTCGCCGCGGTAGGCGTCGGCGACCTGCCGCAGAGGGCCGCCCGCCGCGCTGGCCGCCGCGACATCGTCGAGCAGTTCGACGTCGGCGGGGCCCAGTTGGTCGTAGTGGACGGGGATGAGGCCCCAGTTGTCCCACGGAAGCGTCTCGACGCGGTTGAGGGCGGCGAGGTCGCGAACGACGTTGCCTTGGACCTCCCACATTCCACTCAAGCCTGCCGCGCTGGTGCCGATGCGGTCGAGGTCACGGCCGCCGGTTCGGCACTCCTGCCAGGCCTGGCCGCCGACCAGGAACGCGTCGCGGGGCACGTCCAGCGGGTCGATGTCGGCGTCGGTGTAGGTGCCCTTGGGCGCGCTGGCGACCTGGGCGTCGATCAGGTGCCAGCCGTGCTTGTCGTTCCAGACCTCGACCACCCAGTGATCGTCGAAAAAGCCGTCGGTGAAGTAGCCGGCGAAGCCGGCGCGGGCTCGGGCCGGGATGCCGGCCTCGCGCAACATCGCACAGAGCAGTACGGCGAAGTCGCGGCAGGTGCCGGCGAAGCGGTCCTCCGGACGGCGCGCGTCGAGTGCACCGAGGTGGGTGAGGATCGCCTCGACGTGTCGGGTGTTCGCCTCGTCGCGGCGTTGCTCGGGAAGGTCGAACCCGAACCGCCAGGTCCAGTCGCGGTGGATCAGCAGCCCGCCGACCACGGTTGCCATCGCGGCGACGTCGGCCGGCAGAGCGCCGAACAGGTGCCGCTGGGATCCTGGGTCGGTCAACCTGCTGTGCCTCCGGTAGTAGTCAAGCTCATCCATAGTCCCGGGAGACTAGCCGGACGGTACGACAAGCTCGCGGTGTCCGGGTTACGGCGGGCTCCGCCCGCGGGGACCGGGTTCTTGCTCGCCCGCGACGCACGGGACCGGGTCAGCCCCACTTGATCTGCCCGTCCCACCCTCCACCTCGGTGACGTTGTGGAAACGTTCGGATCGTGACGGCGGGCACGGGTGCCGCGGCCCGTCATGCGGGTGGCGGCGCGGTCGACTCCCGGATTCGCAGTGAGGGGCTGATGACGATCCGGTGGGTGGGGCGGTCGGGGTCGGCGAGCCGGTCGGCGACGAGGCGCACGGCGGCCCGGCCGATCGAGCGTCGCGGCGGCCGAACCGCGGTCAACGGCGGGCTGAAGAGCCCGGCGACCTCGTCGTCGTACGCCACCACAGAGAGATCGCCCGGAACGGACAGGTGCCGCTCCTCGCAGTGCTGCACCAGGGCGACCGCTTCCGCGTCGGCGTGTACCAGCAGCGCGGTCGTCCCGGTGGCCTGGCACCGGTCGAGGACGCCGTCGAGCACGGCGTCTCGCTCCGGTGAGCGTACGTCGGGTACCACGGCCACCGCCGTGGCCTCGGGATCCAGCCCGCACTCGGTCATCGCGTCGAGCCAGCCGCGCCGCACGTGTCGACTGGTGGGGCTGTTGGCGTCGAGCACCAGTCCGACCTTGCGGTGTCCGAGCGAGGCGAGGTGGCGCACCGCCATGGCCGCGCCGAGCGCGTGGTCGGTGACCACCGACTCCATGACGGCGTGATGACTGCCCACCGTGGCCGTGCGTTCCAGCAGTACGACCGGGACTCCGACCTGGTCGAGCCACTCGATGGTGCGCTCGGCGGTCGCCGCGTCCATACGCGGCGCGATGACCAGCCCGTCGACGCCCATCCGCTCCACCATCCGGGCCAGTTGCGGCTGGTCGTCCTCGGTGTCGTAGGACGAGCCTCGCAGCACCACCCGCATGTCGAGCTCGCGGGCGGCCTCCTCGGCACCGCGGGCCACCTCCGGCCAGTAGTAGTCCAGCGAGGGTACGAGCATGCCGAGGGTGCGACCGCCCAGCGGGTCCACGCCCACGGCGGACGCCTCGTCGACCGCCGGAACATCCTCCGGCATGATCAGGGCGACTCCACCGTGGACCCGGCGGACCAGCCCTTCGGCGGCGAGTTCGGCGATGTCACGTCGGATCGTGACCGGCGCCGCGCCGAGGGCGTGGGACAGGTCGGAGATGCGCATCGCCCCGTCGCGTTGCAGCGCCTCCAGCAGTTGCTGGCGGCGGGCGACCTGAAGCGGTCCGCGGGCCTCCGCCGTTCCGACTGCACGACTGTCCTTGCTCATGGAGCACCTCCGGGGAACGCTTCGTGCGGCGGAAGCTCCTCCACGGTAAGGACGAGCTCGCCGACCGGACCGAACGCGGTGACGTCGATCGCGAGCCGGATCAGCTGCTCTCCCCACACGTCGAAGAGCATAGGATCCGTGATCCGCCTGACCGTCGCGACGCACGGGGCCGAGGCCGGTTGCCAGCTGAGCCCGACCCGGCCGGCGCCGTTCAGCGCGGTGACCTCGGCGCGACCGTCGCTGAGCCGTACCTGGCCGGCGACGAGCAGGTGGATGTAGGTCGGCGGGGACGTGGGGTCCGGGTCGAACTCCCAGTCGTCGACGATCACGACCCGTCCACCCTGGCGCTCGAGCCGGGCGCTGCGCCACCAGTGCCGTACGTCCGCGCGCGGATAGGCGCCGGCGATGTCCAGACGCAACTCGGCTTCGTCGGCGGTGACGGTCGCGGTCGCGTGCCGGGCGGCGTGGGTACGACCAGGTGCCTGTGCGGTGTTTCGGATGTGCGGGACACTGTGCCAGTCACTGCGCATGGTCCAGATGTCGTACCGACCAGGTCCGAAGGTTTGCGCCGTGTAGGTGGGACGTCCGGCGTCGACGATTACCGGCACCCCGTTGAGGGCCACCACGACGCCACCGACGTCGTTGTGATTGTGGTGCTCGCCGTTGTGGCCCCCCTTGGCCGCCAGGGTCAGCCCGGCAGAGCTGCCGGCCGCTCGGCGGGCCAGCAGCACCTGGGTGGAGGGCAGCCACACGTCGCGTGGCAGCGGCGGCGACACCGGGGTGGCGGCGGTCCACGCCGGGTCGGTCAACGCCAGTAGCAGCCGACCCAGGCCCTGCTCCTCGTCCGCGACGGGTGCGTCGGGGCGGCGGTGCGCGGCGGCGTGCGCCAACGCGTCCCGGTTCCCCACCCGGCGGGCGGCCCGGTGCAGGGCGTGCCACGCCTGACCCCCGGAGGGCCGTGCCGACCCGTCGGCGTGGTTGAGGTACCAGTCGCCGCCCAGGTGCATCCCGTGCGGGAAGGCGACGGTACGGCGCAGGGCGTCGCCCGGTATGCCGTCGAGCGTGCCGCCGGTGGCGTGGGCGAGCAGGTCGAGTGCCTCGTGCGCCCGACACGCGCCGTTCCACCAGTAGCCGTAGCCCTCGTCGATGGCGCCGTCGGCGGGCAACGATGCCACGTATCGGTCGAGCCCTTCGACCACCAGGTCGACCAGGGCAGCGCGCCGGTGCGGGTCGTCGACCAGGCAGAGCGCGGCGACGAGCACGTTGCCGTGGATCCACGCGCTCCAGTTGTGCACGTCACCGTCGAGGCCGAGCCAGTGCCAGTCGCGGCGCCGGGCGAACGGGGTGAGCACGCGCCGGTCGACCTCGTACCGGATCCGGGTGCGCAGGCCGGGGACGTACGCGTCGAGTGGGTCGCCGAGCAGGTGGTCGACCCAGGTCAGTTGCGCGGCGACCTCCCCCGCGCCGAGGTCGAGATACGGGTCGGGCACGGTCGGCAGTACCGCGCCGTGCGCGGTGTGGGTGTCGTCGTGGGCGGGCCAGCACCAGCTGCTCTGTTCGCACAGCAGCGTCACGCCGTCGACCACCTCGTCGAGCCAGGCCGGGTCGAGGGTGACGGCGGCGAGCACGGCAGCCCGGGTCAGGCGCCGCTGCCGGGCGAAGACCAACTTCTCGTACGCGTCGCGGTCCCCGTCCCGGAAGTACCGGGCGTACTGATGGGCCAACGGGAGCGGCCAAGGAGCGGTGAGATCACCCTCGGCCCGGGAGCGCAGCTGCCGCATCGTGGCGGCGTGCGGGCGTGCCCACACGTCACGCTCCCGCGCCGGCGGCACCGGCAGCGAGGCGTCCGGCGGCGCGAGCACCCGCGCCAGCAGTTGCCTTCTGGCACCCGGCCACGCCGCGGCCAGAGGGCCCGCGAAGTTGTCTGCGACGGCCATGACCCCTCGGACGGTAGAGCAACTGTGAACGCTTGTGATCGTATCAGAGCGGTTATGGCGGTAAACCGTACGGGTGAGACACGACGTAGCCGAGGCAGACCCCACCACCGGCGTGACCAGCCGCCCGAATTGGCTTGTTAGCCCCACAAGATCGAGCCTACGACCGACGCCAGCGGCACAAGCTTTGCCACCCGGGGTAGCAACGTGCGCTCTTTTGATCGTATGTGCTCATCTTGGTTTGAGAACAGCATTGACTTGCTCGGTTGTGAGCGTTTTACTTCGGAAACCTCGCCGTTGCCTGTACGTCACATAGATGGGCAACGCCCCGCTCGCCCCTTCCCAGGGAGATGGATCGATGCGACAGGCGACAAGAACACGGATGATGCTCGGCGCGACCGGCCGGATGGCGTCGGGGACGGGCTCGGACGCCGCCACCGCCGCCACCTGGAGCCGAGATGACTGGTTGGCTCTCGCGGACCGGATACTCGCCGCCACCCGGCCGTTCGCCTCGCCCGGACACGCCCTCGTCACCCTTCCCGGCCCGGAGGGCGGTTACGGCCGCGCCGTCGACGGCTTGGAGGGATTCGCCCGCACGTTTCTGCTGGCCGGTTTCCGGATCACCGGTGCGCACGGAGTGGGCGTGGACGAACTCGTCGACCGGTACACGGCCGGCATCGCCGCCGGCACCGACCCGCGCTCCCCGGACCGTTGGGTGCGCCTGGACGAACACCCCCAGGCGAAGGTGGAGGCCGCCTCCATCGCGCTGATCCTGGACATGACCCGCCCCTGGATCTGGGACCGGCTGCCGTCCCCGGTGCGGGAGCGGGTGGTGGACTACCTGCGCCCGGCGGTCGGCGACGACACGTACCCGCGCATCAACTGGGTCTGGTTCCGGCTGGTCGTGCAGACGTTCCTGCGCTCGGTGGGCGGACCACACTCGCTCGACGAGATGGCTGAGGATCTGGCCACGCACGACGGCTTCGCCCGCGCGGACGGCTGGATGTCCGACGGACCGGAGCGCGCCTACGACCACTACGTGGGCTGGGCCCTGCACATGTACCCGACACTGTGGAGCCGGATGGACGGCGCCGCGGACCTGGCCGCGGAGCGCCGCGAGCGGGACGTTGCCGGCCTCGACCGGTTCCTGCGCGACGCGGTCGCGCTCGTGGGCGCCGACGGATCACCGCTGATCCAGGGGCGGAGCCTGGTCTACCGCTTCGCCGCGGCGGCGCCGTTCTGGGTCGGCGCCATCGCCGGTGTGCCCTCGGTGAGCCTCGGCCAGTTGCGTCGCGCGGCCACCCGCGTCGTGGGCCACTTCGTCACGCGCGGCGCCCTGGACGACCGAGGGCTGCTCAGCCTCGGCTGGCACGGGCCGTGGCGACGGCTGGCGCAGTCGTACTCCGGGCCGGGCTCGCCGTACTGGGCCAGTAAGGGCCTGCTCGGCATCGCGCTACCCGACGACCATCCGGTGTGGGCGACGCCGGAGGAGCCGTTGCCCGTCGAAGAGCGGGACGCGGTGCGGGCCATCCGCGCGCCGGGCTGGCTGGTCTCCGGCACCCGTGCCGACGGCATCGTACGCGTCGTCAACCACGGCACCGACCACGCCGTCGAAGGCGCGACCGTTGGGGACTCCCCGCTCTACGCCCGGCTTGGTTACTCCACCGCCACCAGCCCGGTTCTCAACGAGAGCGGCTGGCTCAATCCGCTCGACCAGTCCGTCGCTCTGGTCGACGACGCGGGCCGGGCCACCCACCGCGCCGGCATGCGCCTACTGACCGCTCGCGTCGACCCCGACGGCGTGGGGGTGGCCGGATCACACACCCTCGCCCACTGGGTCCACCCGGATCCGAGCCAGCGCGATCACGGCGGCGGGCGGGTGGGGCAGGCCCGACCGGCCGGACATCTCACCGTCTACTCGCTGGTCCGCGGCCCCTGGGAGCTACGCCTGACCCGCGTCGACGGCCTCGCCGACGGCGTCGAGGCGGCCGCGCTGCGGCTGCGGATCGGCGGCTGGGCTCTTGCCGGGGACGCGACGGCTGGCTTCGGCGGCAGTGTGGCGGCCGTTACCGGCGGCGGCCTGACCAGCTGGATCGAGAGCATCCAGGGCGGCGGAACGGCCGGCGCCACCGCCGTTGTCCAGGGCGGGCCCCTGGCCGGCGAGCTGGTGGTGCCCTGGCTGGACTATGCCGTCCGGCCGGGCACATGGATCGCCGCGCTCACCGAACTGTCCAAGCAACCCGCGGCCACGGCCGGGCAGGCGTGCCAGGCCGTGACCGACGAGGACGCCGGTGGCCTCCACGTGGCGGTCGACTGGCCCGACGGGGTCAGCACCGCGACCCGCCTGGACACGAAGCATGCCAGGTCCGCCACCAAGGGGCCTGGTAGCAGTGCGGGCCCGCCCGGGCCCCTGACATAAGGAGAAAGGGATGAAGCGTGCGATACCAGCCGTCATCGGTGCCGCGACGGCACTGACACTTGTTCTCGCCGGTTGCGGCGACAGCGAGCCAGCCGACCCCAACGCCCCTGTGACGATCACCCTGGCTGCCTGGAGTCTGTCCTCCACGCCGGAGTTCAAAACGCTCACCGACGGCTTCAAGGCGACCCACCCGAACGTGACGGTGGAACTCAAGGAGTACGACACGACCAACTACGACACGCAGATGACCGCAGACCTGGCCGCCGGCACCGCCCCGGACGTCTACGTGATGAAGAACCTCAAGAACTTCCACACGTACCAAAGCGGTCGTCAGCTGCTCGACGTCTCCGACGTCGCCGCCGACCTCGGATCGGTCCCCGCGCTCGCGTCGTACCAGGTGGACGGTAAGGCGTACGCCGTGCCGTACCGGCAGGACTCGTGGGTGCTGTTCTACAACAAGGAGCTGTTCGCGAAGGCGAACGTGCCGGCGCCGGACGGCAACTGGACCTGGGACGACTACGCCGACGCGGCGAAGCGGGTCACCACCGGGCTGAAGGCGGCCGGCTCGAACGCGACCGGCAGCTACCAGCACATCTTCCAGTCGACCGTGCAGGGCTTCGCGCTCGCCCAGACCCCGAACGCGGACCTGCTCTCCGGTGACTTCGGCTACCTGAAGCCGTACTACGAGCGGTCGCTGGACCTGCAGGCGGCCGGCGCGCAGCCGACCTTCGGCACCGCGAAGACCAACAAACTCACCTACCAGGCGCAGTTCGGCAAACAGCAGTCCGCGATGCTGCTCATGGGCACCTGGTACATGGCCGCGCTACTCAACCAGCGCAAGAGCGGTGACGCCGACACCTTCCAGTGGGGAATCGCGCCTGCGCCACAGTTCGACAAGTCCACCACCGGCACCTCCGCCACGCCGGTCACGTTCGGCGACCCGACCGGGATGGGGATCAACCCGAAGATCGACAAGTCGAAGGTCGCCGCGGCCAAGGCGTTCCTCGGATACGTGGCCGGCGAGGATGCCGGAAAGGCGCTGGCCGGGATCGGCACCACCCCGGCCCAGATCACCGACGCGGCCACCGCTGCGCTGTTCGCGTTGGACGGCGTGCCACAGGACGACCTGTCGAAGTTCACGTACGCCACTCACGTCGTCAAGCCGGAGAACCCGGTGTCGAAGCACACCGCGGGCCTGCAGAACCTGCTCGACGAAACACACTCCGCGATCCTGTCCGACAGCAAGGGCGTCGAGGCAGCGCTGAGCGAGGCGCAGACCCGCGCCAAGAACGAGGTCCTCAACCAGTGAGCCCGTGGCGGGTCCGGCGCGTCTCCTGCCGCACGCCGGACCCGCCTCCGAGCCGATCGCCCCCGGAGAATCCCTATGGCAACATCGCCGCGTACGCGGCCCAGGTACCAGCGGCTGGTGTGGCACAACACCATCGCCGGGTGGTCGTTCATCCTGCCCAACTTCGTCGGCTTCGCCGCGCTCACCCTCGTACCCGTCGTCGTGCTGTTCTACCTGGCCTTCACCGACTGGAACGTCTTCGGTGTGGCCGAGTGGACCGGCACGGCCAACTTCCGCCGGATGTGGGACGACACGAGCTTCTGGACCGCGCTGCGCAACACCCTCTACTACACCGTCTTCCACATCCCGCTGACCCTGGCGGCGTCCCTCGGGCTGGCGCTGCTGCTCAACCGCAAGCTGCGCGGCGTGCGCTTTTTCCGCACCGTCGCCTTCTTCCCCTACATCACCTCGATCGTGGCGATCGCCGTGGTCTGGAACCAATTGTTCAGCCCGGAGTACGGGCCGGTCAACGCGTTCCTGAGCGCCGTGGGGGTGGACGACCCGCCGGGTTGGACAACATCGGCGAACTGGTCCATGCCGGCGGTCATCATCGTCGGCACCTGGCGGTACATGGGCTACTACATGCTGCTTTTCCTGGCCGGCCTGCAGACCATTCCCGCCCAGCTCCACGAGGCCGCCCAGATCGACGGCGCCACACCCTGGCAGCGGTTCGTGAACGTGACCCTTCCCGGACTGCGGCACACCACCTTCTTCGTCACGGTGATGCTCACCATCGAAAGCTTCAAGGTCTTCGACCTCATTCTCGTGATGACCGACGGCGGCCCCGGTCAGTCCACACTGGTGCTCTCGCAGTACATCTACCAGAAGGGCTTCGAGGAGAACCAGTTCGGCTACGCCTCGGCGGTCTCCATCGTCCTGTTCGCCATCTGCTTCGGCATCACGGTCATCCAGTTCATGGTCAACAAGCGGAGGAACAGCTGATGACCGCGACCGACCTCTCCGCGCCCGCCCCGGCCATCACCGTGCCCGGCAAGAGCGGGCCGTCCGCCCGACGTGTCGCGTCCCGGGGTTGGCGGATCGTCGGGTACGTCGCCCTCGTACTCGCGGCGGCCGGGCTGCTGCTGCCGTTCTACTGGATGGTCGTGGCGTCGTTGAAGACCAACAACGACGTCTTCACCATCCCGATCACGTGGCTCCCCGACCCGGTGGTGTGGCGCAACTACCTCGACATCTGGCAGCGCTCCGAGATGGCGACGTGGCTGTGGAACACGCTGCTGCTGTCGGTGGCCGTCACCTTCCTGCAGGTGTTCACCGGCAGCTTCGCCGCCTACGGTTTCGCCCGGGTCCGCTTTCCCGGCCGCAACGCGCTCTTCCTGGCCTACGTCGCGACGATCGCGGTGCCCTGGCAGTCGTACATGATCCCGCAGTTCATCCTCATGTCGAAGCTCCAGCTCTCGAACACGCTGTGGTCGATCGTCGCACTTCAGGCATTCGGCGCTTTCGGTGTGTTCCTGATGAAGCAGTTCTACGAGACCATCCCGGAGGAGCTGAGCGAGTCGGCGCGGGTCGACGGGTTGACGGAGTTCGGCATCTACCGCCGGATCATGCTGCCTCTGTCCCGTCCCGCGCTGGCCAGCCTGACCCTGCTCACCTTCGTCACCACCTGGAACGACTACCTCGGCCCGCTGATCTACCTACGAAGCCCCGAACTACGCACGATCCAGCTGGGGCTGAACACCTTCATCTCCGAGTACAACGCCGAGTACGCGCTGATCATGACCGGCTCCGTGCTCTCCGTGCTCCCGGTCGCGGTCATCTTCCTGCTCGGCCAACGCCACTTCGTCGAAGGCATCGCCACCTCCGGACTGAAGGGTTGACGATGAACACCGCGCGCCTGCGCCACACCACCATCAACACCATGTTCGACGGGGTATACCTCGCGCTCATCAGCAACATCCTGCTGGTCGTCGGCTGCCTGCCGCTGATGCTGCTCGCGTTCACCACCGACGCCACGCGGTCCTGGCCGCTGTACGCGCTGGCCGCGCCGCTCTGCGCGCCCGCGCTCTGCGGAGTCTTCGCGGTCATGTCCGCCTACTCCGCCGGCGACCCCGGCGGCATACTGCGCACATTCGGCCACGCCTGGCGGGCCAGCGCCCGGCCCGCGATGCTCTGGACGGCGGCAGCCATGGCCGCCCTGGTCGTGCTCGCCGTCGACGCCCGCGCCGCCTGGGGCCACCGGGCCGGAGCGCTCACCCTGCCGGTGCTGGCCACGCTGACCCTCCTCACCGTCGCCACCGCCCTGCTCGGACTGGTGACCATCGCCGAGCGACCCACCGCGCCGCTACGCGACGTGGCCCGCGCCTGCGCGTACCTGGCGGTGCGCCGCTGGTACCTCACCGCCGCGTCGCTGCTGGTGCTCGCGCTGCTCGCTCAACTGTTCCTGGCCCGCCCCGCGATCGCGCTCGGCTTGGCGGCCGCGCCACTGCTGTACGTGGTCTGGGCCAACAGCCGGTTCAGCCTGCGCGCCGCGCTCGACCCGCCGACGACCGCGCCGCAAACCACCTGAACGGATCCACCACGACGTCCCGGCGGCTGAGCCGGGACGCCGATGACAGATCGCCGGGCGAACCCCGGGACACACGAGGGAGAACAGCATCCATGACGGCGACCGACGTCCGTCCCAGCCCTGACGCCGAAGCGATGGCGGCCGCGGTGGCCGCCGCGTTACGTACCGTCGATGCGAACATCGACACCTTCGGCGACCGGTACCCCGCGGATACCACCGCCGCCAACCACTACCCGCTGCGACCACCGGCCGCCGGTCAGCCAGAGGGTGCCAATGTCGGCTGGACCACCAGCTTCTGGCCCGGGATGCTCTGGCTCGCCCACGACCTCACCGGCGGCGAACGCCACCTGCGGGCGGCGCTGTCGCATGTCAACAGCTTCGCCGACCGGGTGGCGTACGGCATCGACCTGGACACCCACGACCTCGGCTTCCTCTACACCCTGTCCTGCGTCACCCCGGCGCGCCGCTTCGGCGACCGGCGGGCAGAGGAGGCGGCCCTGGCCGCCGCGGACCACCTGATGACCCGTGTGCTCGAACCGGCCGGCATCATCCAGGCCTGGGGCGACCTCAACGATCCCCGCCAACGTGGCCGCACCATCATCGACAGTCTCATGAACACCCCGTTGCTCTTCTGGGCCAGCGCGACCACCGGCGACGACCGCTACGCCGCCGCGGCCCGCCGGCACACCGCCCAACTGCGCCAGCACATCCTGCGCCCGGACGGCACCACCTTCCACACCTTCTACTGGGACCCGGCCACCGGTGCCCCGCTTCGCGGCGAGACCGAACAGGGCCACGCGGACGACTCCTGCTGGGCCCGCGGGCAGGCCTGGGGCATCTACGGGTTCGGCATCAACTACCGGTACACCGGCGACGCGTCTCTGCTCGTGGCGGCGCAGACCTGCGCCGACTACTTCCTGGCCCACCTGCCCGACGACCACGTCGCGTACTGGGACCTGGCATTCGCCGACCGCAAAGATCAGGAGCGGGACAGCTCGGCCGCGGCCATCGCCGCCTGCGGCCTGGTCGAGCTGGCCGACAACCTCACCGACCCGGCGCGTGCCGACCGCTACCGCGAGGCCGCCACCCTGATCCTGCGCTCGCTCATCGACAACTACTCCACGGCCGGCCACCTGGTCTCGAACTCTCTGATCCTGCACGGCGTCTACGACAAGCCCAAGGGCGTCGGCGTCGACGAGGGCAACCTGTGGGGCGACTACTTCTACCTGGAAGCCCTCACCCGCGCCACCACTCCCGGCTGGACCAACCCCTGGTAAGCCCGACCAAGCCCGTTCCACACCACCACGCGAGAGGCGATCATGGACTACCGGTACCACTGCCGCATCCCGGCCGGCGACGGCCAGAACAAGCTGCCCTTCAACCCGTGCCACCTGCTGGACTTCACACTTCTGAACCTTCCGGCGGGCCAGACCTGGACCGGGGAGTCCGGTGACCGGGAGATCCTCGCGGTCGTCCTGGGCGGTACGGCGAGCTTCACCGTCGCGGGGCACCGCTTCGCCGAGGTCGGTGGACGCGCGGACGTGTTCTCCGGCAAGCCGCACTCGGTGTACATCCCGGCCGGTGCCACCGTCAGCATCGAGGCGCTCACCGCCGTGTCGATCGCGCTGCCCAGCGCTCCCAGCGACCTGGCCACCGATCCGTACGTCATCCCCCCGGCACGGGTGGCCAGCGGCCGCTGGGGAGCGGCCAACTTCGGCCGCGAGTACCACCAGATCCTCACCGAGATCTCCCAACCGGACCTGCCCGCCCACCGGCTGATCGTGGGCGAGACCTACACCCCCTCCGGTAACTGGAGCACCTACCCACCCCACCGGCACAAGGTCGACAACCTGCCCGCCGAAGCCGCACACGAAGAGATGTACTACTACCGCGTCAACCCGTCGAACGGGTTCGGCATCAGCCGGGTCTACACCGACGAGGGGTACGAAGAAAACGTCACCATCCGCGACCACGTGATGCAGATGATGCCCGAGGGCTACCACACCGTGGTCAGCGCGCCCGGCTACACCACCTACTTCCTGTGGTTCCTCGCCGGCACCCAACGCACTCAGGGCGCCCGCGAGGACGCCGACCTCGCCTGGGTCGGCCAGACCGTCCCGACCCTGCGCAGCGTCGGCCTCTAGCGATGGTCCTGGACACCTTCCGCCTCGACGGCCGGGTCGCTCTCGTCACCGGCGGTAACCGCGGCATCGGCCAAGCGATCGCGACCGCCCTGGCCCAGGCCGGCGCGGACGTCGCCCTGCTAAGCCGCACCGACCCCGCCGAAACGATCGCCGTGGTCGAGAAGCTGGGCCGGCGGGCGCTGGCCATACCGGTCGATCTGTCCACCGCCGGCCCGGACGAACTGGCTGACGCCGTCGAGGCGGCCGTCGCCGGACTCGGCCGCCTCGACATCCTGGTGAACAACGCCGGCATCATCCGCCGCGCCGCCGCCGTCGCACACTCGGCCGAAGACTGGGACGCGGTGTTGCGGGTGGACCTCGACGCGGTGTTCCACCTGTGCCAGGCGGCTGGGCGGATCATGCTCGGGCAGGGTCACGGGAAGATCATCAACGTCGCTTCGATGCTCTCCTACCAGGGCGGTATCCGCGTGCCGTCGTACACCGCCGCCAAACACGCCGTCGTCGGCCTTACCCGTGCCCTGGCCAACGAGTGGGCGGGTGAGGGGGTCAACGTCAACGCGATCGCTCCTGGGTACATCGCTACCGACAACACCGCGGCGCTGCGTGCTGATCCAGAGCGGGAACAGGTGATCCGGGAGCGGATTCCGGCCGGTCGTTGGGGCACGCCCGGGGACCTGATGGGTGTGGTGGTCTTTCTCGGTTCTGACGCCGCCCGGTACGTGCACGGTGCGGTCCTGGCCGTGGACGGGGGCTGGCTCGCTCGTTAGGAGTGTGCGTTCCGTGCGGACAGATCGGTTGTTCAGCGCGCAGCGGCAGGAGCGGCTGCTCGCGGAACTTCGCGGACACGGCGCGGTACGGGTCCGTGACCTCGCCCGTGACCTCGGGGTCAGTGAGTTGACGATCCGCCGTGACATCGTCGCCCTGGCCGAGCGTGGCCTCGTGTCCAGGGTCCACGGCGGCGCGACACTGCCGTCGCACAACAACACCCACAGCAACACCCTCCACCAGCCCCGACGGGTCCCCGTCCGCTTCACCATCGGCATGGTCGTGCCCTCGCTCGACTTCTACTGGCCACCGATCGTCGCCG